>CAWDIJ010000008.1:0-28792 GCA_963802375.1 uncultured Actinomycetes bacterium | reverse complement strand
GCTCGTCGACGCGGGCAGTGGCGGCTTCCCGACCGATGAGCACCAGTTCCACGGTAGTCGGATTGACTTCCGTGGACAAGGCGGCGTTGCGCGAAGCCGACCGACTTTCGTGCGGTAGCGTGGACGGCTGGTGACGAGATTCGTAGTCGACTGCGGCGTCGTCCTCCGCCTGGCGAGTGAGGAGACCGAGGTACCGGCGGAGCACGAGCTCCTTGCACCGACGCTCTTGCGCTCCCAGACGCTCTCGGCCCTGCACGAGGCAGTGCACAGGGGCGAGCTCCCGTCGGATGTCGCTCTCGACCTGCTCTCCCGCATCTGGGCCATGCCGATCCGCCTCCTCGGCGACGCCGTTCTGCGGCGTCGGGCCTGGCAGCTAGCAGAGGAGCTCGGATGGGCCGAGACCTACGACGCCGAGTACGTTGCACTCACTCAGCTCCAGGCGGACGCATTCGTCACCCTGGACGCGGAGCTGGCACGCCGGGTGGAAGGGATCGTCCCCACGGCGACGATCGAGGCGCTGCGAACGCCCTGATCGGGCCATGTTGCGGCTAGCGCCCGCTCGGGCCCTCGGCGGCCGGCGGGAGCTCCATCGAACCGCGGAGCTTGACGAGTGGTGTGTCCGGGACCTGCACCAGCCCGCGGACTGGGCGGTCGAGGTCGAATGTGATGAGGAGGAGCACCGAGACGAATGCTGCTGCGAGGACGACAGTCACCACGCCCCGGGAGAGGATCGCGAGATACATCGCGAGCAGGCCGAGTCCGATCGCGGAACCGACGATCGTGATCAGGAGCACGGCTGACGGGACGCGGTTCGAGAGGGCCGAGATCCGGACGGTCTCCATGTCGATCATCTCGTTCAGCGTCTCGACGTAGAGACGTGGGGCGCTGTCGGTCGGCGCGCCGGAGATGGCCTCGCCGGCCAGACGCCAGAGCATGCGTTGCAGGCGTTCCGCGTCCGCGATCGGCTCGAGCTGCGCGTCGGTGCCGGGCACTTCGTTCGAGTAGGCGATGACCGCGTCCGTGTAGCGGCGAAGCGCGTCCAACGAGCGGGTCCGGATCGGCTCGCGCAGCATCTGCGCGCGCAGATACGTGGTGCCGATCGCGTTCGCGTCGGCCACGACCGCCGCCCGTCGCGTGTCGTAGCGGCCGACCGCCATGGTGAGGCCGAACGCGAGGATGAGCGCAACGAGTCCGAGCAATGCAGCCTGGAGGACGCCGAAAGGCTCGCGCAACGTGTCGGCGTGCTCCCGAAGCCTGCTGCCGAGGAACGATCCGAGCAGCGTCGTCCCGAGTATGACTCCGAAGAGGAGCAGGCCGAGCTCGAGGCTGCTCAGCCGGAAGAACACCGACGCCTCGCTCGCGATCCGACGGCCCCCATCGACAAGAGCATGCGGAAGTGACCAGACGGAGACGCGGGCAGCCGCGCGCGGCTAAGCCTGGAGGCCGTTCGTCATTCGTACTGCAGCGCGCGCAGCGGATCGAGCTTCGCCGCCCGGCGGGCTGGCGTGATCGCGGCCAGGAGCCCTGCAATGACGGCCACGATCGTGAGCACGAGCAGCTGGCCGAGCGGCAGCTCGAAACGGAGGTCGTACTGGCCGAGGGCCCGCGTCACGAGAGCAGCCAGGAAGATTCCGAGCGGGAGCCCGAGCGCCGCGCCGATCAGCGCCGTGATCACGCTCTCGTGGCGGATCATCCGCCGCGTCTGCCGCCTGGTCATCCCCACCGCGCGCAGCATGCCCAGCTCGCGCGTGCGCTCGAAGACGGACAGGGCGAGGGTGTTCACCATGCCGAAGAGGCTGATGATCACGGAGAGCGCGAGCAGGACGTAGAGCAGCAACAGGAACTGCTGAATCTCCTGGTCTTCCTTGTCGATCCACTCCGGGCGCGTGAAGACCCGTGTGTCGGGAAAGTCTGCGAGCGCCGCCTCGACGCTCGGCTTCGCGGCCGCTTCGTCGCCCGCGACGTTGAGCAGCGTGAAGCGGTTGCGCGGACGCTCGTAGAGCTCGTGGAATGCCGACTGGGAGATGCTCGCCGTGCCGAGGAGCGGATAGAACGGGCTCCCCTCGTAGATCCCTCGGACGACGAAGGCCTTCGTCACGTTGCCGGTAGAGCGCACCGTCAAGGAGTCGCCGACGGCGAGATTCCGGTCCTCGGCAACGTTGCTCGGCAACACGGCGCCGTCGGCACCGAGCTGCGCGAGTACCTCGTCGGAGCCCTCCTCCCAGCGAAAGGCGTATACCTCGGTGACCCGGTCGTCGAGGCCCGTCAGGTTCGCGCCGTCGCCGTCGATCTGCGCGATGTCCTGTCGGACGTTGCTGGCCGCCTCGACGCCCTGTGCGTCGGCTGCGGCGTCGCCGGCCGCGGCCGGAAACTCCGAGTAGCCGTCCTGCGACGTCACGATCAGGTCCGACTGGATCTGGCGTTCGATCGCGTCGCTGTTCGAGACGCGCAGGCCGTTGGCGAGGACAGAGATGAACGTCACGAGCGCGATCCCGATCATCAGCGCGGCCGCGGTCGCTGCGGTGCGGCCCGGGTTGCGCTGCGCGTTCCGCTCGGCCAGCTTGCCGGCGGCGCCACCCACGCGGCGCGCCGGTATGCCCACGACCCGGACGAGCGGACGGACGAGGCGGGACGAGAGCATCGCGACCCCGACGAAGAGCGCGAGGACGCCGACCCCGAGCAGGGCGAAACGGTCGCCGATCGCGATGTCGTTGGCCAGCGTCCCGTAGCCGAGCGCGAGGACGGCTAGCGCCACGATCAGGGCTGCGATGTAGGGCGTGTAGCGAGCGAACCGTCCGCGCGGCATCGTCGCGCCCTCCCGGACGGCTGCGATCGGAGGCACGCGGGTGGCGCGGATCGCAGGGAACAGGCCTGCCACGAGCGTCACGCCCGTTCCGACGAGGAGCGAGACGACCACCGTGCGCGCCGCGAAGACGGTGTCGGTCTGAGGCAGCTCGAGATTCAGCGCCTTGAAGAGCTCGTTCAGCCCCACCGCGAGCCCGAGTCCCGCAAAGAGACCGACCAGGGAGGCGCCGAGTCCGATCACGAGCGCCTCGAGGATGACGGACCTCAGCACCTGCCGCCGCGATGCGCCCAGCGTGCGCAGGGTGGCGAACTCCCGCGTCCGCTGTGCAACCGTGATCGAGAGCGTGTTGAAGATGACGAACGCCCCGACGAAGAGCGCAATACCGGCGAACGAGAGCAGGAAGTAGCGGATGATCGTCGTGAAGGTCGCGATCTCACTCGACTGCTCGTCAGCCTCCTCGACTCCTGTCCGGACGGTGACGTTGCTGCCGAGCTCCGAGCGGATTCGCTCCGTCAGCTGCTCCGGCGTGGTGCCGTCCGCCGCTGCGGCCTGAACCGCGTCGAGCTTGCCTTCCCTGTCGAGGAGCTTCTGCGCAGTCGCCAGGTCGAAGATCGCAAACGTGGCGCTGCCGATCGAGCTCAGATCCCCGTATCTCGCGATCCCGACGATCCGGAACTCCTGCGCGGGCCCGAGTGCGGCGACGCCGATCCGGTCTCCGAGCTTCAGGTCCTCGTCGTCTGCGACGCCCTTGTCGACGGCGACCTCCTCCCCACCATGGGGCCACCGGCCCTCGACGAGGTTGAGCGGGTTGAAGCGGTCGAACTCCGGTGCGGTCTCGACGCCGAACGCGAACGACGGCGAGCCACCCGAATCGATCTCGGTCCCGTCCGGCCGAAGCAGCTTCGTCTGGAAGTCCTGCACCGAGCCGGCCGCGGCCTCGACCCCTTCGACGCCGCGCACCTGTTCGAGCGTCTGCTCCGGGATCGGCGGTGGCTGAGCCGACTCGCCCTCGAAGCTGAAGCCGGGGTCCTTCCCGGTCACGACAGCATCCGTGCCCGCGTACGAGTCGACGAAGATCGAGTCGAACGCCTTGTCGATCGTGTCCGTCAGGACGTAGGCGCCGCTCATCATCGCGACGCCAAGCACGATCGCGAGCGCGGTCAGCGTTGTGCGCAGCTTGCGTCCGGCCAGGCTTTTCAGCGCGAAGCGAATCATGGTGTGGCCGCCCTTGCAGCGGGGGCGGTCGCTACAGCCTGCCAGTGACGGCTCTGCGCGTGAAGGGGTTAACCACACTTTTTCGGCTGGCGCCTGTCGGTCTCCACCACTCCGTTGTCGGACGTTCACCACCTGGCGACCCCGAGCGCATCGAGGTGCGTGTTGGCTATCCCGGCTGTGCCAGGGCGGGCGGGGGCGCGCGACATGTGGGGGCTCGCAGCGACCCGTCCACCCGGGTGCAGTCCGGGCCGGTCCACTAGGTCCGCGGCGAATCCGTGCGAACATGTGTTCGTGACCGCGCAGGGCTCGCCGCTGACCCGCTTTCGGCGTGCGGTCGATCGGGAGAGCGTCGTGCTCGCCGAGCTCGCCGCGCACGAGCAGGGATGGCTGTCGCTCGAGGACGCGCTCCGTCTGACCGCGCTCTACGCCACGGCCGGTGACCGGAAGTTCGACAAGGCCGCGGTCCGCTGGCTCGCCCGGTTCGCGCTCGAGGCGGACCGCGTCACGCTGGCAGAGCTGGAGCTCGCGGCCGTGTCGCTGGCCGCGTTGCCGGCGCGGGGTGAGCCGGTGCTGCGCGTGTTACTCGCGGTTCTGCGAGATCGCTAGCACAGCACGTCCCCCACTCATAGTGCTCGCGCTACCGCAGGACGACCTGGATGGCGATCGCGACGGCCAGGCCGAGCGCTAACAGCCAGAGAACGTTGGTTGCGCTTGGTCTTTGGCGTCGCCGCCGGCGTCCTGGCTCGAGTATCGGCATGAGAGTGGCGAACCGCACCCGAATGGACCGGTCGCGGCGAGCGGTCATCGCGCGTCCCCGCCCACCCTGGTGCAGTCCGATACAGACAACGTGGGCGACGTCTGTTTGGGTGCGGCTGCGCGGCCGTGGCCGTCGAGAACGACTAAACGGTTGTTCTGACGGGCGAGGAGACACAGTTAAGCGTCTGTTGAGCGCTTTCCTGGAAAACCGCAAATAGCGGAAATCCGGGCTCCTTCCGGCGCTAGGGTCCCGGTCGGTAACCGTCCTCCAGTCAAAGGAGGTTTGAATGGCAGCGACGGTCACACACTCCTTGGTCCAGCAGTTCGCTTCGATGAAGCCGAACGAGTTCGGACCGACTATCGAGCCGAAGTGGCAGGTCGGGGAGCGCCTCGTGAAAGAGGTCAAGGTATCGGTCGAGAAGGGGTACTTGACGCCGCTCGACGGCGCGCGCCTCATCTCGTCGATCACTGCGACGCTCTTCGGCTACGACGAGTTCATCTTGCGCGAGATCTCGCCTGAGACGTGGCTCGCGTCGGCGCCGGTGCGGCGCTAGTCAACTCGTGTACGGAGAGGGAGGAGTGCGTCTCCTCCCTCTCCGCGCGTTCTTGCGTGGCGTGCTGGTCAGACGACCCGCAAGCACGTGACTTCGGAATCCATCTAGGTTTCACTGCTATGGGAGACAGCGAGCAACAGACCGACGGCGCGGGCGACGACTCGACGCAGGAGTTCCCGCTCGACCCGCCCGTGGTGGAGTCCATGGGGCCGATCCAGATGACGACCCTGGCGTTCCCGGGCAACCGCTTCAAGGGCGAGATCCTGCCGGAGCTCGAGAAGCTGAAGAAGGCGGCGGTCGTGCGCATCGTCGACCTGCTGCTCGTGCGCAAGGACGAGCTCGGTAACGTGATGGTGACGACCGCGAGCGACCTCGACTGGCAGGAGGCCGTCTCGTTCGGCTCCTACGTCGGCGCTCTCGCCGGCTACGCGGCGAGCGGACCGGCCGGGATCGAGAAAGGGGCGATAGCCGGCGCGGCCGAGCTCGCCGACGGCCACCTCTTCGACCAGGACGATGTCTTCCGTGTCACCCAGGCGCTACCGAAGAACATGAGCGCGGTGCTCGTACTCCTCGAGCACCTATGGGCGAAACCGATGCTCGACGCGGTCGACCGGGCCGGCGGCATAGAGCTCACGAACGACTGGATCCGGCATGAGGAAGTCGTCTCCGTCGCGCACCGGGCAGCGCCGCCCGCTGCGCCGAGCTGACCAGCAGGAGTCCCAGTTAGCCACCCCCTTCGCGGGGGAGGCCAAAGAGTCGTCAGCCTTTCATTCGTACTGCGACGTTGTACCTGGCCACCGACGTGCGCTTGCCCGGAGTCTCGGCAGCTGGCATTGAGTCGAGCACTTCGTCTCCGCGGCGGTAGTCGTCCTCGGTCTCGAAGAACACGATCGCGAGCGACTTCTCCGTCTCGGGGTCGTGAAGCACGACGAGCTCCGAGGCGGGCAGTCCCTCCGGACGCTCCTGGTCGGCCATCTCGCGCTTCATCTCCTCGATCCGGTCCGTGCTGACACCTTCAAACGACACCACACGTGCGAGCGCCATCAGAGCCTCCTTGTCGGATGAGACAACCTTACGCGTCAGCCTCCGCGCATCAAAGGCTCGTCCCGTTCTCGGACGCTTGACTGCTCGGCGTAGGTGGACTGATTCGCAAGTAGTGAAGAATGGGCGCAGCGCCAGCGTGGGTCTGACATTTCGAGAAAGCGTCCTGAGCGGTCATGCGTCGCTGAACTCACGCGACCAGCACCTCGGGCAGAAGACCGCGACCTCGACCGGCCCTTCCCCCTCAACCTCGTCCCCCTCGAGCCACTTGACGGCGAGCTCGGCCTTCCAGCCTTCGCCGTTATCGCTCGTCTCGCCGCACTCGATGCAGACCAGCCGCATTGGTCTCAACCCCTCCGCAGATCCAACCTCAACGGCTGGATCGTACGCCGTCTTGTTGGGTATCTGTGTCCGCAATGGCCAGATCGCAATCGCGACCAGAGCGACCAGAGCGACCAGAGCCGCACTGGACGGCTATCTGGCGCGGCGTTATCGCCGCCTGCTCGTGACCTACGGCTTGGCCGCGATGTTATTCGCGTCGGCTTGGGGGCCGGGAAACAGCGACGAAATCGTGAGCGGTGGCGTCGCGCAGGTCCCCTAGTTCGGCCTGCCCGTGGTTGGCGCGTTCGCGGCCATGGCTAGCCTGGTCGAGCTCCCCCGCCGGCGACGGCCTCCACTCGTGCCCCAGTACGCGACGACGTTCCGTCGTAGATGGCGAATGAGCATAGGTGTCCTCCTCGACAAGGGCTAGGGACAGACGAAGCTGACGCCGTCGGGGAAGGCGTCAGAGAACAAATCGCCGCGCTCATTCCGCGACTTGAATCCGTGCGCCCTGAACAGGTACGTGCCGCTTGGGAGGCCCTCGTCGCATGTCCCTATTGCGATTCCCGCGACCAGTCCGACGTCGACAACCGGAAACGGACGGTCGAATGGGGTTGGTGCCCAGGTCGAACCACCGTCCGACGAGAACTCCAAGTAGGCGCTCCGCATCCCGCGCACCCAGAGGATCTGCAGGTTGAGCACGCAGTCTGTGGCGTTGAGATGAAGCACACCATCGACCGCCGCTACCTGCTGACCGTTGCAAAACGCCAACTCGGCAGCTACGGGGATCTCACGCTTGCCCGCTGCCGCCGAGGCAGCAACGAGGCCGGCAACGATCACGAGAGCCATCAACCCGCACGCCGAGGGCTTGAGCAGAAGGTGCCGCATGGCCTTCCTCCAATCCCCCCTACGTCGTCTCACCAGCGAGCTGGGCGTGACGATCGTAACGCTCGGGGGCTCTGATGTCACTCCCTCGCCGCGGAAGAGGCCTGGCGAGGCTGAGCGGCAGGCGCGGGCTGGAGCCGCGACGAGCTACCCAAGAACCGGAATTCCGACATCTCGAGCTGACCGAGCGCGGCGCCCCCAGCCAGCCGCCAACGCGCCCACACACCCGACTACCAATTGGTTCGTTGGGCGATGGCAGCATCGCTCATTTCATTTCTTTCCCCGATTTGGTCCTCACGAGCAATGGCACGCGTGCGAAGGACTCGACTTTCGGGTCGTAGATCGGCTCCTTCGGGTTGTAGACCGGCTCATCTGAACCCGCTTAGGTTCGAGCGTCTGTTCACGATGAAGTAAGGGGGAGAGCTCATTGGTCACCAAGTCACGGATGACGGTCATCGCCTGCATGGCGGCGGCCACGCTCGTCAGCGCCTCGTCGGCCTTCGCCGGTGAGGCCACCGGAAACTTCGACAGGACCGGCAAGACCACGCCGATCGCGAACTACGTCGCATCGTCGATCTGCTCCTTCGGCGGGCAGAACCCGGAGCGGTTCCTCGACGCCTCGGATGAGCACTTCGAGCCCGGCCGCACCCAGTCATGGGGGCAGATCCCCAAGAGCGTGCGGGACATGATGCCGGCCGAGATGCAGCCCGGCAACTCCTGCAACGGCCACACCGGCTTCCTGGCGGGCGGCGGCGAGGAGTAACGCCGACTCGCCGTTGATCGCAGTCCCCGGGGCCCCGGTCTTTCCGACGGGGCCCCGGCTGCAGCCGAAGACGGAACTTGCCGCTACTGGTCGCCCCTGGAAACGTGGATCGACGGCGCGATGGCGGCCCTCGAGGGTCGTGGCGACACTCCGACACTCGATTGCGGACCATTTCCTTTCACCGTCTGCGCTCTTCGCCGGTCCGAAATAGTTGCCACCGGGGTTGCCACCGCGTCGACGTACGCTCGAGACGAGCGTCCTCGAGGCGACAAAGCCCTCCGTTTTGCAGGGCTTCCTAGTCGGAGCGCCGAGAATCGAACTCCGGGACCTCCAGTCCCCCAGCCCACGCCAGTAGCGTGGAACTAATAGGCCAGAACACACTCGCCTGGGCCAGCGTGCTCTCGCCTGACATCGCTCGTCGGGCCCTGCCGCGCTGAGTAGCGTGGATAGTTAGGGCAGAACGAGGACTAGTCGCTTGCAGCGTCGCTGAACTCGCGCGACCAGCACTCCGGGCAGTAGACCGCGACCTCGTCCGGCTCCACTTCGTCGAGCAGGTCGGGGGCGAGCTCGGCTTTCCAGCCGGCGCCGTCGTGGCTCGTCTCGCCGCACTCGATACAGACCAGCGTCATTCTCCGCGGTGATAACCGTCCGTCGGCCGGCGCGGAGCCAGCAGACGCGGCTCGAGTGCGGACATATCCGTTGCTGGGCCGGGCCGATCCCAGGGGACACCGGGACGATGCACCTCGACTTCCTCGCCGCCGACGAGGAGAAAAACTGTTCCGCGCCGCTGCTCCCCGAAGACCTCTAGGAGCGCGGGAGCCCCGAGTCCAAGGAACCCGTGAGGGGTTCCCGCCGGTACGACGCCCATCTCGCCGGGCAGGCACACCCTCGCATCCCCGTCCACCTCGATGAGCACTTCTCCTTGCAGGACGCACAGGATTTGGTCGGCCTTGTCGTGGCGATGAAGGTGTCCGACGTCATCGGGCGCAACAGGTTGCACTCGCACGATCAGACGCTGCAACCCGTGCTTTGAGCCAGCGATCACGCCGACATCACTGCTTCGGGTCGAGAACGGCATCTATCGATGAATCCGGACGCCGCGGCGGGCGCGATGGCTCTCCTCGGCGAAGCGGGCGGTCGCCCGATTCTTGGTCTTGACCCAGCCGCGCTCCCCGGGCCGGTACGGGTCGACCGGCCGCTTCGCGACCACACCCTCGAGGCCGCGCTGGCACACCGCAGCGAACAGCGCCTCCCCGTCCTCGAACGTCGCCACCAGCCTCACCCGCTCGTTCTCCACTAGCAGCTCCTCGAGCAGCGCCCGCCGCTCCGCGTACGGCTGCATGATCGTCGGCAACCCCTCCACCGCGAGCAGGTCGAACACAAACAGCATCGCGGCGATCCCAGCCCGGCCATGCAGCATCCTCGAGCTGAGCCGGTGAACGTCGGGCCGGCCCGTCCCGTCGAGCGCGACGAGCTCGCCGTCAAGCTGGACACCCGGCGGGAGGCCGCGCCGAAACTCCGGGAGCAAATGCGTCATGTCCCAACCACGGCGGGAGCGGGCGCGGAGCCCAGCGTGCGTGCAGACCATGCAGCGGAACCCGTCTAGTTTCGGCTCGAACACCCAGCCGCGCCCGCGGGGAATCGACCCCGACTGGGTGAGCATCGGTTCCGGTAGCCGCAGCACCACGCACCGCCAGCCTAACCCGTGGAACGAGCATCAGTGGCGCCAGCGCGAGGGGCTCGATCCCTGAGACTCGCGGCCTGACCAACCCGCTCCTAGACACGCGGTGCTACTAAACGAAGTAGAAGCTAGAAGCTCTCGTTGAACGCGAACTCGGAGGCGAGGAAAGCACGGAACTCCTGAATCGCGCCGTCGATCACCTGCTGATTGTCCTGTGCCTGGACAACGATCTTGCGGAGCTCGCCTGAGCTTTCGGCCGACGTATGCCAGGCGAGATCCTCGAGTTGCGCGAGCACGCCGCCGCGCGCTTGCACGTAATTGCTGATCGCGACGGATACGTCGGGCTGGTGGATCGCCAACTGCGGGTCGATCCCGCGCAACGCCGGCTCGAGTGCCTCGAGCGCCCGACGAAGGTCTGACGCCGTCTTCCAAAGTGTCGCCTGCGATCGCACGACCGCGACGTCGGCCGCGGTCGGCCCGTCCGGTCCCGTCGCCCTGCGGAGCAGCTGGACCCGCTCGGCTGCGGCCTCCTCCACCGTGAGTTGGGACTGCGAGTTTCGGAACCCTCTTTTTGACCCCAGCATCCTGCCGAGCTGTTGGACAGCGTCCGACACGCCGAACTCGACAAGCGACGCGTACTCGCCCAGGGCGACGACGAACGAGTCGGTCGCCGACTTGATGTCCCGAAGGCGCTCGAAGAGCGCGAATCCACGGTTGCGCGCGTTCTCGTCTGAGTCGGCTGGTTTCAGCCGCTCCTTCAACGAATCCGTCAGAACGCTCCCGATAATCCCGGCGAGCCACGCGAGACCGAACGCTTCGAGCACGGCGCCCACCCTATCCTGACCCTGAGTCCGGGCCCCAACCGGACGTTCTCGCTCCACAGCTCCCTGCGATGACGGCCTCCACTCGTGCCGTCGTGACCAGCTCGCCGGCTGGCTCGTCGACTCCGGGATCGCCCGGCCGAACGGATCGTTCGATGCGTTCGAGTTGACCGCCTACGGCCTCGAGGTCGCCGCCAGCGTCCGCGAGCTCAAAGCCTGGATCCGATCCTGGACCAGGCGTCGGCTCAGTCGCCTGAGATGTCGAGGAGCGACGCGTCATACCACACGTCCTCGTAGCCCGGAGCGATCAGGAAGCGCCAGCCAGGCGGCAGCGCCAGATACGGGAGGACCTCGGGAAGCCGCGTGCTGAGATGACCCGCGTGGAGCGGCGAGAAGAAGTCGTCCGCCTGGGACAGTTCGCCACGCCAGAGATACCAGCCGGTCGTGTCTCCTTCGGGCGGGTGACGCAGTCCGTTGATCGGCTCGCCAACGGACGCCAGCGCCAGCCCGACCTTCAGATCGCTCGGCGCGTCCATCGGCTGTGCTCCGTACCGATCGCAGACGACACGCTGCTCGTCCGTAACCATCTGACATGGAATGATGCTCGCCGGGGTTCCTGTCTCCGCAGCCGCGACCGAGGAGCTCGCGAGCATGGTCAGGGCGATCGGCGGCGACAAGCTCGCCGACCGGCTCGAGCGAGCATCCTCCCCGGCAACAGACGTCCGATGCTCCGCGTCGAGGACTACGTCGCCTGCCTCGAGGAGCACACCTACCGGAAAGACCGCGTTCAGCCGCCGTTCCAGCCGTTCACAGCTCTGACAGAACTCGCAAGCCTCCACCGCGCCAGCTAGCCCATGACGCTCGCCGGCGATCCCGTGACCACGCTTGGCCGCAGACCACGCCCGGATCAGACACAACTCTTTCAATACAAGCCTGATTCGACGGTCAAACCTCGACATGACAGTCCCTCCTCAACGTGACGGAGCCCGGCGCACGTGCGCCGGGCACCAACGCTCGAAGCGCTAAACGCGCTTTACGCGCCTAGCGGCGCGTCGAGAAGGCGAGGTTCAACACAGGACGCAACATCACCGGCGATTATGCGCTGCTACGCGAGAGCCTTCAAGGGTCTGCGCAATAACAGCCGCAAAGTCGGCCGGCCATATGCTCAGGCCGATGATGCTCGCCGGCGTCCCCGTATCCTCCGACTCGGTCGCGGAACTCGCACACATCGTCCGGACGACCGGCGACCGCAAGCTGGCGGACCGGCTCGAGCGCCCCCTGCGGGACGTGCTTCCGCAGTCAATACGAACACATGCTCCCATACAGGAGCCCGCCTGCTTGACTCCGTTCTCCCCGTCGGAGAGACTCGGCCCCGACCCTATAAAGTGCGGTTTGTCACATGTTCGGGAGGGGCGATGAGACACTCACGCAAGCTTCGGCTCGGCGCGCTGCTGGCGCTGGGTGTAACAGCGGCAGCCATGCTGGCCGCTGGTGCCGCGGCCCAGCCGCCTTTCAAGGAGCGCTTCCATGACGAGGGCACCTTCGTCGACGAAGACTTCTGCGGCGCCGGTCTCACGATGGACGGGACGTTTGTCACGGACGGCAGCCTCCTCGTAGTTGCGCATGGGCCTGATGGACTGGCCTACTTCCTCGAGCACCTCACTATCACCGTCGTGTTCACGAACCGTGCCAACGGCAAGACCGTCACCTTGACCGTCGTACGCGTCAACCACGACCTGCGGGTGACCGACAACGGCGACGGTACGCTGACGATTCTCTTCCTTGCAACCGGCAACGACGTCTTCTACGGACCGGACGGCGAGGTGATCGGCAGGGACCCGGGTCAGATCCGGCTCGAGTTCCTCGTCGACCACGGCGGCACGCCGACCGATCCGTCCGACGACGTGTTTCTTGCCGAAGAGCTCGTGAAGAGCTCCACCGGTCGCAGCGACGACTTCTGCGAAGCCGCAGTGCCCGCACTGCGCTGATGTAACGGAGTCAGGCGGGCGGGCTAGTTCAGTCCGCCCGCCTCGGCCTCGCGCTCCTCGATCGCAGATAACTCGCGAACTTGGGGATCGTCGGCCGCCACTCGGATAGGAGCTCAGCTCACGGTTCCCGGACCGAGGAGAGGTCAAGTTGCTCGGCCTCGAGATCGACGAACGCGCGATCATCCTGACGGCGCTCGACGACCCGCCGGACGGGCTCGCCGAGCTGCGCGGCGTGCTGATGACCGATCACCAGTGGCGGCGGCGCGAAGGGCTCGACCCGTTGTCATGATCGCGCCGACAAAAGTCGGGCCGCGCCGCCCGCAAGGGTTGATGCCGGCGATCTCGGAGCGTGCGTCCTGAACGATCAGCCCGGCCATGAGACATCATGGAGGACGCCATGTCGGCCGTGCATTGGACAGATCGACAGCGAATCGGCTTTCTGGACATCGACCAGGGCCGCCGGATCAAGTTCACGTCGATGATCCGCTTCGTCGCAGCAGGCTACGCCGGTCTCTTCTCGCAGCTTAGGACTGTCGACCGTGCCGACTACTTCACCACCCACGGATTGACACCGATCACGACCTACGTGCAGCTGGAGAGAGCGTCGCGCAGCGCGCCGCTTGACACTGAAATCGAGCTTGACTACGGCGTCACGCTCGGCTTCGTGCATAGGCGTCAGAGCGACCTGCGTCGCTACGGCGGCTACGACGAGATCGAGTTCAGCGACGCCGAGCGGACGCTCGCGTGGTATACCCAGCACTGGCTCTGGTTCTCACAGGAGCATGGTGCGCCCCTCGAGCGGCCCGCCCCTGGACTCGAGATCGATCAGACCGATGAGCTCCCGCCCGCACCGGCGCGGCCCGATGCATCCTCCCGCAGCGCGGCCGAGCATCGTTTTCGCTGGGCGCTACGCGAAACCGACATGAACAATCACGTCACCTTCGCTGCCTACCTGGAGCGGGCGGAGAACGCGCTGGCCGACGCGCAGCTCGATGCGGCTTCCCCCGATCAGGCCAGCATGTGGTTCAGCCGGCCGTCGTTTGCCGGAGAGTCAATGTGCAGCGTGATCGGCGACAACGATGGCGCGTTCCTCGTTCAGTTCATGCGTGGGCAATCCGGTGAGCTCTGTGCCATGCTCAGTCTCTCGAGCCGCGAGCCTGTGGCAGCGTGACTGCGTCGCAAACCCAGTTTTCATGCGGGTTTTTGTGATGACCCGCTAGGCGCACCACCCGCACCTGTTTTTCGCGAGGGCGCCGTCGCTCGTCGTTACGGATTCAGCCTAGGGTTCGAGCGGGGCCGGGAGGCAACAGCAAGCGAACCTTCTTCGCCTGAGGCACTGGATCGCCGCCCGGCCCTTTGACGGTCGTTCCCACACAGGTCAACCTGCTCGACGCCGGCGACTGGCCCGACGCTCTAACCGATCGGGGGATCGAGCGCCGCCGGTCCGCGCCGATAGCCGTAGTCCGATGAAGGCATGCCCTACAGGCAAGGTGAAGCACGCGAGCCGCTTCGCAGCACAACAGGCGATGTATTCGAGAGCTCGCAACGGAATCGTGGGTTCGACGTATCACTGTCCGGTCTGCCGAGCGTGGCACATCACGCGCCGCCAGCCCGCGAGCTGATTGCACGGTAAGGGTCGGCCGTGCGCACGATGATGGGTTAGGCGTCCGGCTCGCTCCCTGAGACTCGCGGCTTCGCCGGCTCGTTCCTAGAATCGAATGAGTGAGCGACGACGACGGGCCCCAACCGGACGTTCTCGCTCGACCAGCTCCCCAACGGTGACGGCTTGCACACTTGCCGCCGCGACCAGCTCGCTGGCTGGCTCGTCGACTCCGGGCTCGCCCAGCCGAACAATCATTCCGGCGTCTTCGAGTTGCTGCGTCGACGAGGCCGAGCAGCGCAGGCAGACCGACGAAGCGCACGCCCGCTGGCGCCGCGAGCTGCAACGCGACTGGGGCGCGGCGCGCGATAGGCGCTCAGTGGAAAAGGCGGCCGAATAGGCGGCGTATGGCTTCCGCCGCAGAGGACACTACGCTGACCCGCCTTGCTTTCGTGAATGCCATGCCCTCGAACGTAAGGACGGTGCCGGTTGCTTCGCCGCTGCCGGTGACGCTGATCAGGAACGGTGTCTGCGTCGAAGGTGGGACCGTGACCGATTCCTTACTCGGACCCTCACCGAGCAAGAGTTCAAGGTGGAGCGTAATTCCCCCGTCTCGGTTCGCCGCAGGGTCAATCGCTGCATACCAGTTGAAGCTGAAGTGGTAAGGCGCGGAGAAGTCGAAGCCCGTTTGCTCACTCACGAGGAACACTTCGTGTCCGACGCTTGCTTGCCCAGCGCCCGCGGGCACCTGCATGACCTTCGTTCCGGTGAACACGACAGGCCGATCCGGTGCATTCGCTCCGTCCGCCGCCCATGTCAATCGCCAGTCGATGTCAAGTTCGAACCACCGAGTTGGCATCAACCGACGAGGAATCAGGGGCACACGGGCGATCGTCCCACTAGGGCCTAAAACCTGTCAACACGCCTCGTTGTGGCCCATCGCGCACGCGCCGCCGTTCCCCCCGGCGCAGCCGCGCCTGCTACGCGTGTTCAACTCTCACGTCTCCGATCAAGCTCCCATTCGGCAACCGAGCCCAAGACGTTGGCGACGAGCTTTCCGTTCGGCGTCGAGAGGTCGAGGCCAAGGTCGACCGCGATCAGGTTCCAACCGCCCGTTCTTGCCTGCTCCAGCAGCCTCCCGAGGTGGCCTACCGAGCGCGTGATCCTGTCGAGCTTCGCCGCGATCAGACCCTGTGCCTCTCCCCGGTCGATCGCAGTCAGCGCCGCGGCGAGACCCGGCGCTCAAGCTTGCTGGGCGCTGCTGTCCCGAGCCAGTCGGCGAGGGCGCGCTTGCCGGAGGGCGTGATGGAGTAGACGGTCCGCCGCCGCTTGCCGCGCGGTTCGGAGTGGGCGGAGGCGAAGCCGTGGGCGATCAGCTTCTTCGGCTCGGCGTAGAGGTTGCTCTCGGCCTCCAGCGCAGGCCGCGGCCCTCGGCGTCGGAGCGCGACTCCCCGTACACGCGCGCGAATTCGCTGGTTGACCGGAACACTCATTCACCGGTCGCCCAGGACACTGTTGCAGCAGTCGACGTAGTCGGCGCAGTCGACGTAAGGCGCATAGCAGTCATGCAGGTTGACCATCGGTTGACCAGTGCTGAAAGCCTGCATGAATGCTTGCCTGCAAGCATGCATCCCGACTGCAGGAGTTGGGGTTCAGGAGCGCGCGGGCTACTGGCGAGAGGGGACATGCGAGGCGTGGCGAGCGGCCAGGCCCCAGTCAGTGCCTTCACGCACCCACACGTCCGTGTAACGGAAGGTCATCGAGTACGGCTCGCCGTTGTGAGTTCCTGCCTGCGAAGACTCTGCGAGTACGACCGCGACGTCGCCGTACCTCCGCGTCGCAACTACACGGAGGTCGAACTCGGTGAGGGTCATTCGGCCCGTGAGCGCCTCCAGCCACTCGCGCTTCCCAACCGGCTCTGTCAACCATCCGGCGGTCGTGATCAGGAAGTCTTCGCGCAGGACCTCTGCAGCCGCCGAGAAGTCACTACGGTGAAGCGCGTCCAGCAGCTTGCGCTCGGCGTGCTCTAGGTCGTCCACGCGACGCGACCATATCGCCCCAGCGTCCCCGCAGAGCACGACCCCAGTTCTGCGACCGAGCCACTCCTTCGCGAGAAGTTGATCGTGCCGTGGAATGTGATCGACCCGGTCCGCGCCGCGCGCGCGAATCCACGCAATGGCCTACGCAACGCCAGGCCCCCACCCCCGCAGAGGGTGCGAGTCGCTTGGGTCCTGTCCCGCAGGATCACCAGTTTCCGCGTTTTTCTCGCGCGCGAGGCCGACCGCCACCCCCCAACCCCGTCACCGGAAGTGAGAGCGCGGGTCCCTCTTTGGGGGAGCCACCTGCCGCAGGACGCTAGCCGGAGCCCTCTGGCATTCGTGCCGGGGGACCGAGCACGGTCTGCGTTGCTTCGCGTTCGACGAGCGGCGAACGGGCAAGGAGCCAGAACGACCCCTCCACCGCCGGCCCGATCAGGATCACGAACGCGAGCGTTCCCACGCCCACCGTTCCTCCGAGCGCGAACCCGACCGCAAGCGCCGCGGCCTCGATCGCACCCCGAACCGCGCCGATGCGAATACGCGTCCTCGCGGCGCCGACGACCATGAGCGAGTCGCGGGGCCCGGCCCCGAGCCCGGCGCCGATGTAAAGGCCGGTCCCGAGCCCCATCAGCGCGATTCCGGCCGCAAGGAGCGCGATGCGCGCACTGAGGTCGCTCTTCGAGAGCTCGGCGATCGCCTCCGAGGACGCGAGCAGCTGGACGAAGAGCCCGACGAGGACCGCGTTCGCGACCGTGCCGACCCCGATCCGAGCGCCCAACGCCCACGCGAGCCCGAGGACGACCCCGCTCACGACCACGTTCGCCGCCCCGAACGAGAGCGGCGTCTGGTCGGCAAGCCCCTGGTGGAGGACGTCCCAGGGCGAGAGCCCCAGATCCGACTCGAGCAAGGCGACGATGCCGGAAGCGAAGACGAGGAGGCCGCAGACGAGGACGACGAAGCGCACCCACAGAGGTCCGCGCAGCAGTGGCGGAACGTGCACGGCTAGAAGCCGAGAGTCACGGGAACGAGAACGATAAGCGTGCGGCCGTGCACCGGCTCGCGATCGTAGACGACGAGTTTTTGACGCCGCTGCCCCGCACCCTGCTCTCCCGCATGCGCAGGTCCTCGAGCGGGAGAGCGATCTGGCGCGGTCGCGAAGCTTCCGTACAGACGGCGGGTACCCCCGTCGTCGTTCTCTCGTAGCCGGAGCCTCTCTCGGGGGGTCCGGTAGTTACCGTCCGCGAACGGACCACGGGTACCCCGTCGGGTGTAGTCGATGGTCGGAGCCTCACCTGCCAGCTGGACGGACGCTGATGTCGGGCATGGTTAGGTGAGCTCGCGCGGCAGCACGAACTCCTTTAGCCGCGCCCCGCCGGGCGACACGTCAGCCCAGCGCTCGACCTCCGCTTCGAGTTCCGCGAGCGCGCCGGTCGGGACATTCTCGTACGCCCGCTCGCGCAGCGGACCCGGTGCGGCAAGCAGCAGCAACAGCTCCATGAGACCCGGATTGTGCCCCACGAGCATCGCCTCGTCGACCTCGTCGGGAAGTGCTCGGACACGGGCGAGCAGCGTGTCCACCGCGGCCGCGTACAGGGTCACCTCAAACCACACGGCGGGCTCGCCCAGCCCGGGAAGCACCCGCTCCAGTGTCTGCTGTGCGCGCACTGCATTCGAGCAGACCACGAGCTGAGGGCGAACGCGGTGCTTCTTTGCCCAACGCGCGACTCGCTTTGCCGCCTTGCGGCCCCGTGGCGCGAGCGGGCGGTCGCGGTCCCGCAGCGTCGGATCGTCCCAAGCTGACTTCGCGTGACGAAGCAGGAATAGACGCTTCACATCGTCACGATACGAAGCCGGGAGAGATCGTGATCGCGATCTCGCATGCGTCGGAAATCCGCGCGGTCGTCGATCGTGGCGACGACGTGCTCCACACCGGGCTCGAACGATGGGAGCCCGGAACCCGCCAAACCCTCACGCGTGTCCCCGCCGAGCTCGCCTGAGCCTCCGGCACGATCTGACATCCGTCTGACACGCGTCAGAGCCCAGTGTTCGTCGCCGATCACGGGCGACCCCCGACTCAGCGAGTCGGGGCAGCCGTCGCTGACCCCAACCGTCGGACTACCCTCCCCCTTCGGACGTTCGCGGCGGGCGGGCCTGCCCGCGTCGGCTGTCTTCGGTGACGAAGGCACCTTCTTTACGACCTTGAGATCGACGCCTTCGAGCCCTCCGAAGGGATCGCGCGGGAGCCCTCCTAGTTACTCGATCCGGTCGTGCTTTGCCAGGTTGTGCTTGGCGCAGAGAAGCTGGATGTTCTCAGCCACGAGGGAGGAGCCGCCGCGCGTGTACGGGATGACGTGATCGAAGTGCAGGTTCTCCGTGCTGCCGCACTTGATGCACTTGCCTGAGTCTCGCTTCCCAACGACCCGCGCTTAGCAGGAGGAGATTCGATGAGCGACAAGCCGAAGTGGCAGGTCGCGCGTCTCGACGAGATCGAGCGGCGCGGCAGAGACATCCCGGTGCGCGAGCACCTCGGGATCCACGCATTCGGAATCAACGCTTACACGCCCAGCGAGGATGGCACGCTGATCAGTGAGCACGCCGAGTCCGGCTCGGGCCAGGAGGAGCTGTACATCGTGCTCGACGGGAACGCGACCTTCGAGCTCGACGGCGACACGGTCGACGCGCCCGCAGGGACGCGAGCACGCGTCCAGAAGCGTTTGCGGACTGATTGCGGACTTAGTGGGACCTGGCCGGCACCGGCCGGAAAGACGAAAACCCCGCCTGAGCAGGGCTTTCCGGTGATCGGGGCGCCGAGATTCGAACTCGGGACCTCTAGTCCCCCAGACTAGCGCGCTAACCAGGCTGCGCCACGCCCCGCGACCGTGCGCACGGTAGCAAGGCATTCCCGACCATGCCCGGTATCAATGCGGTCTGGGAACGAGCGCAGCGTCCGCCGAGAGGAGGTGTCCGTGGGGGCGGCGGAACCAACTCGTCGACGAATACCGAGGAGAAGCCGAATGAACATGCCGCCGATCGTGTCGCCGCAAGAGTGGGAGGACGCGCGCCAGGAATTGTTGGTGAAGGAGAAGGAGCTGACTCGCGCCCGTGATGCACTTGCCGCCGAGCGCCGTCGGATGCCGAGGATGGCCGTAGAGAAGGAGTACCGGTTCGAGGGCCCGCGCGGCTCGGCGAGCCTGCGCGACCTGTTCGAGGGACGCCGTCAACTGATCGTCTACCGCTTCTTCTACGAGCCCGGCGTGGCGGACTGGCCGAAAGGTGGCTGCCGTGGCTGTTCGTTCCTCGCGGATCAGGTCGCCCACCTCGCGCATCTGAACGCCCGCGACACCACACTCGCGTTTGTCTCCCGCGCGCCGCAGCCCGACATCGAGCGCTGGAAGACGCGGATGGGCTGGGAGACCCCCTTGGAGCTACCTCGATGTCAGCGCGCTCGGGCGCCAGGAAGAGTGGGAGGACTCGCCCGACGGCTATCCGCAGACCCCGCCCTACCAGTGGTGGAACCTGCACGACGAGTACGGCGAGGCTGTGTGATTGCCACCATCCGCGGACGGGGTTCGGTTACCCGCACCGTGGTGCACGGGCTGACCGAACGGACGACGCCGGCACGGCTCACGTTCACTTGTAGTGCGGCCGCGTCGCACCGTTCCCTCAACGACGAGACAGACAGGAGTACCGCATGGAACTGCGCTCGCCCTCGCAGGACACGATCTCTATCCCGCAGGTCCGGAACCTCGTCAGGGGTCAGGTGATCGCGCCGAACGATGCCGCGTACGACGCCGCCCGGACCGTGTTCATGGGCGACGTCGACCGCCGGCCGGCGGTCATCGTACGGCCCGCAGACGCCGCCGACGTCTCCCGCGTGGTCTCGCTCGCCGGCGAGACCGGTCTCGAGCTCGCCGTCCGAAGCGGCGGACACAGCGGCGCCGGTCACAGCGTCTCCGAAGGCGGGATCGTGCTCGACCTCGCGAACCTGCGCGGGCTCGAGATCGACGCCGACGGCCGCACCGCATGGGCCGAGACGGGACTGACCGCCGGCGAGTACTCGGTCGCGGCGGCCGAGCACGGTCTCGCCACCGGGTTCGGCGATACCGGCTCGGTCGGTATCGGCGGGCTCACGCTTGGCGGTGGTGTCGGCTACCTCGTCCGCAAGCACGGCCTCACGATCGACGACCTCCTGGCGGCCGACGTCGTGACGGCGGACGGCAAGGTGCTCCGCGCGGACCCCGAGTCGCATCCGGATCTCTTCTGGGCGATCCGCGGCGGCGGCGGCAACTTCGGTGTCGCGACCAGGCTTCAGTTCCGCCTCCACCCCGTCGGCACGGTTACGGGCGGGATGCTCGTCCTGCCCGCGACGCCTGACGTGATCCATGGCTTCATCGCCGAGGCGGAGGCGGCGCCGGAGGAGCTGTCGACGATCGCCAACGTCATGCCGGCGCCGCCGATGCCGTTCGTGCCCGAGGAGCACCACGGCGAGCTGGTCATCCTGGCGTTGCTCGTGCACGCCGGCGATCTCGAGGCCGGTGAACGCGCGGTTGCTCCGTTGCGCGCGCTTGCTCCGCCGATCGCCGACCTTGTCCGGCCGATGCCGTATCCGGAGATCTATCCGCCGGACGAGGGCGACTACCACCCGACTGCAGTCGCGCACACGATGTTCATCGACCGAGTCGACCAGGACGCGGCGGAGAGGATCGACCAGTTTCTGCGCGCGTCCGACGCGGCGATGCGCGTCGCACAGCTGCGCGTGCTAGGCGGTGCGGTGGCGCGCGTGCCCGACGACGCGACCGCGTTCGCGCATCGCCGGAGCCGGATCATGGTCAACATCGCTGCGTTCTACGAGGGCGCCGAGGATCGGGATGTCCGCCAGGCCTGGGTGACCGACTTCGCGGGGGCGCTGCAGCAGAGTGACGCCGGCGCGTACGTCAACTTCCTCGGAGACGAGGACGAGTCGCGCGTTCGTGCGGCCTACCCCGGCCCCACCTGGGACCGGCTCGCGGCGATCAAGGCCACGTACGACCCGGACAACGTCTTCCGGCTCAACCAGAACATCCCGCCCGGCTCCGCCACGAGACGCGGCGACTAGCTCGGCGAGCTCTTCGCGCGTGTTGTGGCGACCTCTTGTTCTTCGGGCGCCTCGACGCGGCCGTTCGGGGCGCCGTGGAGCTGCCGCCGCCACTCGACGAGGATGCCGTGCACAGCAGCGGCCCCGAGAATCGGCCCCGCCGGCACCTCGAGGTACGACGGGTGGAAGACGAACGGACGTGTCTGCGGCCCGCCGATGCCGCCGTGGAAGGAGATCAGCTCTTCGAAGGCGCAGCCCTCGTCCACCTCCGGGTCGTAGAAGCTCCCGATCATCAGATCGGCGACGTGCTCGAAGCCGTCGGTCCGGAGGAGGTGCTGCGGCGCCGTCGGCGAGAACGCGGCGAGCGGGTCGTCGCCCTCGATGCGGCCGTCGGCGAGGTAATGCGTTCCCTCCGCGCCGAGCGCGACCGGGCCGTGCTCCGACGAGCGGACGAGAAGCCAGCCGACGTGCGGATGCGCACGGAGGGCCGGGATCAGCTCTGGATGGCGTTCGTCGATCTCCTCGCGGGTGAGCCGGCGACGCTCCTCCATCAGGTAGACGAGCCCGAGGTTGCCCGAGCCGAGCACGACCACGTCCCGGTCGGAGACGTCGTTCTTCGCCCGCTTGCCCGGCTCCCGCCCGGTCGCTTCCTTGACGGCGTGACCGACCATGGCGTGCTGTTCGTCCCCGCCGGCAATGCCTGAGACGTCTCCGCGGGAGAGCGAGCGCTGGACGAGGTCCTCGAGCGCGTAGCCGTTCCGCTGCTTGAACGTGGCGCCCTGCGTCTGCCCGTGGTCGGACAGGACGACGATCTCGTACGGCCGCGGCGCTGCCGAGCGGGCCTGCTCGATCCGTGCGAACGCCTCGTCGAGCTTGCGGAGCGCCTCGAGCGTGTCCGCGCGCTCGAGGCCGGAGTGGTGCGCCACCTCGTCGTAACTGGAGAAGGTCGCGTAGACGGCTGGCCGCCCCCGCATCATGTCCGAGAGGACGCCGTGGACGATCAGGTCGCGGACGACGACGCACATCGCTCCGCGCATCAACGGGTAGATGCCGCCTCGGTGCCCGCGTGGCTGGACGTCGCGCCGGATCGCGCGTAGCGCCGCCGTCCATTCGAGAAGCACCTCCCAGACGAAGAGCACGAGCGTGCGCGTCACGTTCTCGCCGTTCGCGAAGAAGGCCCGGTAGCCGGGGTTCGCCTTCTTCTCCGCTTCCATCCGGCTGACCGTGAGGATCACCTCGGCGGCCTCGCCGGAAAGGAGGTTGCCGCGGCTGGCGCCGCCGTTCACGAGCAGCCCCTGCCCGGTTGCGTGCCGCCGCTCGATCTCGGCGCAGTCCTGAGGAGCGGAGCAGGTCATCAGCGTCGCCGTCTCTTTCTCGACCCAGCGGAAGGCGGGAATGTCCTCGTTCGAGCCGAGCAGGATGCCTGCCTGGCTCGCGCCGGTCTGCGAGGAGAGGTCGGGCTCCCACTCGGTCAGCCGGTGCGAACCGTCCCCGACCCAGCGCGCCATCGTCGGTGCGTTGCCGTCCCGGATCGCGCGGCGAAGCACCGGCAGCGCTAGCCCGTCGATCTCGAGGAAGATCAGCCCCGGCTGGTCGGTCTCCTCGATCGGCCCCTGCCTCCGTGCGATGCGGCGCGCGACCCGCAGCGTGTACGTGTCGTCCTGCGCACCGAGGATGACATCGAGGACGACGCTCACCGCCGCGACGACGAGGGCGGCGAGGAGCGCCCACCAGAAGCTGTCGACCCGGATGACGCCGTCGGTCAACCTCGCCGCAGCCAGCAGCATCAGCGCATCCGCGAAGAGGACGAGCAGGAACCCTGCCACGAGCGTGAACGGCAGGCGGAGCGCAGCCAAGAAAGGCGGCACGATCGCGTTCAGCACCGCCAGGACCGCTGCCACGACGAGCGCGCCCCAGAAGCTGTCGATATGGACGCCTGGAACGATCCCGGCAGCGATCAGCAGCGCCACCCCGTTCACGAACCAGGCGATGACAAGCTTCAGCGGGCGCAGGCGGGGAAGCTCGGGCTGCCAGGACGGGCGCTGACCGTAGGTCGGAGTCGCGTCAGCGATCGGCCTCGCCCTCCTCATCGGCCGGGCCGCGCCCGTTCGAGACCCCGCCGCGGCGACGGAAGCGGCTCCGCGCCGTTTCTGCGCGCTCTGCCCGCTTCTCCTCACGCTTCGCCGCGCGCTGCGCTTTCTGGTCGGCGACCCTGACCTTCGCGTCGGCGTACGACTCGCCGACGAGCAGCTTCCCTCCGGTCCAGCCGAAGACGAGCACGACGAGGACGAGCGCAACCACGATGTTCCAGGCGGTGGTGATGAGCTGCTGCGCCGTCGAGTAGTCGACCGCGACGTCCCGTGCGACGTTGCAGCAGGTGTCGAGCGCGAGCGCGTTCGTCGCCTGCGTGATCCCGACGGCGCCCGGCGTGAACGAGACGACGTTCGCCAGCGATCCCGACCCCACCACCCACATGATCGACTCAAACGTCACCGGGATCGCGAAGGCCGCGAGGAAGATCCCGACCACGGCAAGCTTGCACAACCACGAGAGCAGCGACGGGAGGAACGCGTGGGTCAGGTACTGCGTCGGGCGGGAGAGGATTGCTCCCCCTTCCTTGGCCTGTTCCCAGAGGTTCCTGACCTGGCGCTTGAAGACGCGGACGACGATGACGATGAGCACCACGGCGCCCACCACGATCAGCGCCGTCAGGACCGGATTGTCGGAGAGGTTGCCGAGGTTCTCGTTGAAGGAGCCCGGCACGGACAGAAAGAGGTAGAGATAGACGAAGGTGCCCGCGATCGTGAAGAAGATCTTCTGTACGAGGTAGGCGGCGATCGATCCTGCAAAGGTCGCGGCCGGGATGATCGCTACGAACATGACCAGTGTCACGAAGGTGCCGATGTTCGCGGGCAGGAAGTTGTTCATGGACACGCCGACGGCGTATGCCGTCACGATCGGCCAGAACGAGACCTGTCCCGGATAGGCGGCGCGCAGGATGCCGTAGTAGGAGAGGCCCGCGAGAAGCGTCTGTGCGGTCTGGAAGGCGAGGCCCGCCACGATATAGCCGACGGGAACCGCCTTGATCTGATCCCAGAGGTCGGACAGCCATCCGCGGACGTCGATGCCGAACAGGTTCAGGACGACGATGGCCAGCGCGATGCCCACCAGCCAGGCGACGACCTTGACCAGCCGCCGGCGGCGCGACGGATCGTGGAACGGCAGAACGGCATCGGCGGCGGAGACGTCACTCATCGGTGTGCGGGTCGGTCCAACTCGGGTGTTGTCTTCTGCCGCACACGAACTGCTCCTTCCAGGCCCCCTTCGGGACTATCCCGATCGGCACCGGCAGGTGCAAGTCTCGCAGGGGCGGGGCGGCTCGCTCTTCACCCGCTTCGGACGATGCGTCCGCGCCGCCGCTTATGGCAGCGTGTTCGGAGCGTGAGCGCGCGCAACGAACGGGTGGACGCCTCGTGAGCGAGGCACCCAGTGGGGCCCAGGCCGGGACGGCGCCCGCGCGCGCGGGGCTCGTCCTCGGCTCGCTGATCCTCGTCGCCGCCGTTGCGAACCTCAACCTGTCGGTCGCGAACGTCGCCCTTCCGTCGATCGGGGAGGCGTTCGACTCGTCGCAGGTGACCCTGAACCTCATTGCGGTCGGTTACTCGCTCGGCCTCGCCGGGTCGGTGCTCTACCTCGGTGCGGTCGGGGACCGCTACGGGCGGAAGTTGCTGCTCGTGCTCGGGACGACACTCGCGATCCCCATGTCGCTCCTGGCTAGCTTTGCGCCCTCGGACGAGGTGCTGTTCGTTGCGCGGGTCGGCGGCGGCCTCGCTGCCGGCATGGCATATCCGACCACGCTCGCCATAATCGCTGCGCTCTGGTCGGGGCCGGGGCGGACGAAGTCGATCGCGCTCTGGTCGGCGCTCGGTGGTGCGATCGCGGCACTCGGCCCGCTCGTGTCAGGTGCGCTCCTCGAGGAATTCGATTGGGGCTCGGTGTTCATCGTCACGATCCCACTGGCGGTCGTGGCGCTGGTCATGGCCGTCCTCTTCGTGCCGAGCCATGTCAACGAGACGACGGATCCAGTCGACAACCTCGGCGGAATCCTCTCCGTCGTTCTCGTGGGCGCGTTGATCCTGTCGATCAACTTCGCGCCGGTGCCGAACGAGACGACGCTCGTGCTCGGACTCGCAGCGATTGCAGCCGCTGCCCTGATCGGCTTCTACATCCGACAGCGCCGGGCTGCCAATCCGTTGTACGACCTGAACGTCGCCTCGCGTCGCATCTTCTGGGTGGCCGCCTGCGCGGGGATCATCGTTTTCGGCTCCTTGATGGCGGCGGCATTCGTCAGCCAGCAGTACCTGCAGAACGTCAACGGCTACTCGACGCTCGAAGCCGGCGCCGCGATCCTGCCGGCAGCGCTCGTCATGGTCGTTGTCGCCCCGCGCTCGGCGAAGCTGGTCGAGGCGCGAGGGGCCCGGTTCACACTGCTGTCCGGGTACGTCTTCCTCTTTCTCGCGTTCCTGTGGATGCTGCTCGTCTGGAACGAGGACGCGCCGTACTGGCAGATCGCCCTCGCGTACATGTTCATGGGCGCCGGTGTCGGTCTCGCGGGAACACCCGCTTCACACTCGCTCACCGGCTCCGTCCCCGTCACGCGTGCGGGAATGGCGTCCGGTACCGCCGATCTCCAACGTGATCTCGGCGGCGCGATCATGCAGTCGATCTTCGGTGCGCTCCTGACCGCGGGGTACGCGGCGTCGGTCACCGCGCAAATCGGCGAGTCGAGCAAGAGCATCACCGACAGCACACAGGCGGAGCTCACGAAGTCGTTCGATGGCGCGGAGGCGGTCGCGCAACAGCACCCGCAGTACGCCGACGCGATCGTCTCGGGAGCGAAGACCGCGTTCCTGCAGGGCGACGACTGGGCCTACACCGCCGGGATCGTCGCGATCCTGCTCGGCGCTGCGCTCGTCTTCTTCATCTTCCCCAAGAAGGAGGAGGAGGAGGAGCTCCTCGCCCGCTACAACCGCGAGGACGAAGGTTCCGGAGCGGGTTCGCCGGAGAGCCCGGAGCCGGGCCGGTTGCAGCCGGCCGGTTGACGACCGGTCCGGCGACTAGGATCGCTACGGATGTCGACGTCAGATCCGGGCCGCTGGTACCCGGGAGAGCGGATGGCGCGCCGGCGGGCGAGCCACAGCTACGGCTTCGTGCTGCTCCTGATCGTCGTCTCGTTCCTCTTCACCGCGGCGGGCCCAACAGCCGAGTGGGGCCAGAGCGTCCTGCTGCTTCTACAGAGCGCGACGCTCGTCGCGGCGCTCTGGACGTCGGGCCTCGGGCGTGCCGCGGTGCGGCCTTCGATTGCGCTCGCGGTCGCGAGCATCGTGGTCGCGACGATCCAGATCGCGAGCGGCGGCGACACGCTCACCGGCATGGTGGCCGTGCTGAACGGGCTGCTCGTCGTCGCGATCTCGGTCGTCATCGCCGTCGGCGTGTTCGACCAGCAGACGGTCAACCAGCAGTCGATTCTCGGAGCGGTTTGCGTCTACGTCTTGATCGGGATGCTGTTCACTTTCGCCTACGGCGCCGTCGCGTTCCTCGGCTCGGGCGACTTCTTCGCCCAGGGGACGGACGGGACACCCTCCCTCCGCCTCTACTTCAGCTACGTGACGCTCGCGACGCTTGGCTACGGCGACTACACCCCGGCCAGCGACCTCGGGCACACGATGGCGATCGTGGAGGCGCTTGTCGGCCAGCTCTACCTCGTGACGGTCGTGGCGGTGGTCGTCGGAGGGCTCCACCACCGCCCGGTCCGGCCCTGAGGCGGGCGTCCGCCGGTGCGCGCGGCCTGTCCGGTGGGGCACGCAAACTTCGCCCCGATGAAGGCGTGGTGATCCGATGAATCTCGGGCGGCTGCGGCGGGGTCACGCCCGCCCCGTAGCCGAGCCGGCGGCGCCCGAAGATGCGGCGCTCGATCCGAGCCGGCTCGCCCACATGTTCGCGGCGCCGTCCTGGATCCGTGATCTCGGCCTGCTCGCCTGGTTCCTCGTCGGAGTCGGGATCGTGCTCCTCGGCCTGATCTGGATTCTCGGCGTCACGTCCACGATCGTCGTGCCGGTCGTCGTGGGCGCCGTGGTCGCCGCGGTCGGGGGCCCGGCTGTGGCCGCGCTGCAGCGGCGCGGCTGGCCGCGGGCTGCGGGCGCGGCGGTCGTGCTCCTCGGTCTGCTGGCGCTCGTCGTCCTGGTCTTCCTGCTCGTCGTCGGCGGCCTCGTGGAGAACAGACGCGAGATCGAGGCGTCCGCGTCGCAGGCCGCGGACAAGATCGAAGGCTGGGTGAACGACGCGGGCGCGAGCGGGACCGAGAACGTCAAGACGGATGTGAAGAAGGCGGTCTCGAACGGCGGGAGCACGCTCCTGCGCGGGTTGGCCGATGGGATCGAGGGACTCGCCTCGCTGGCTTTCTTCGTCTCGTTCGCGCTCTTCAGCACGTTCTTCCTGCTCAAGGACGGTCCGACGATCCGCCGCTTCATCGACACCCATCTCGGCGTGCCGTCGGAAGTGGCGACCATCGCGACGGGGAACGTTCTCGCCTCCCTGAGGCGCTACTTCCTCGGGGTCAGCATCGTCGCTGGGTTCAACGCCGTGGTCGTCGGGCTGGCCGCGCTCGTGCTCGACGTGCCACTCGCGGGCACGATCGCCGTCGTCACGTTCGTCACCGCCTATGTCCCCTTCATCGGCGCCTTCGTCTCGGGTGCCTTTGCGGTGATCCTCGCGCTCTCGTCGCAGGGAACGAGCGTCGCGCTCATCATGCTCGTTGTCGTCATCCTCGCCAACGGGATGCTCCAGAACATCGTGCAGCCGATCGCGTTCGGCGCCACGCTCGATCTGAACCCGCTCGTCGTCCTGATCGTGACCATCGGAGCGGGAAGCCTGTTCGGCATGGTCGGCCTCGTCCTCGGGGCACCGCTCACATCGGCCGCGGTGCACATCAGCCGCGACCTAGCGCGTGCTCGGGCCGCAGCGCTCACCGACCCGGTGCCAGCTCCGGTGGCTTCACAGCCCTAGCCGGGCTTGCTGCCGCCCGGTCAAGCGGCGTTTTTCATGCTCCGGGCCCACAGAATCATTAGTCGCCCCGAAAAGCCGCCCCTGTCCGCTTTTTTACGAGGGGGTCTCGCATGCGTTTGAGAAGGTGTTCCTTCCTGTCATCGGCGTGGCGGTCGCCGTCGCCCTGCTGGCCGGTCCAGGCAA
>CAWDIJ010000007.1:0-20818 GCA_963802375.1 uncultured Actinomycetes bacterium | reverse complement strand
CTAGCCGCGCCGAAGCTTCGACCGCGTCGGCCGGACGATCGAATCGGCGTCGTCGCGTCGGATGATTGACAACCATCCGGGGTGATGATGAGCGCAGCCGAGATCCTCGAGTTCGCCGCTTACGACGGGACGCTGCTGCACGGAACGCTGACGATGCCCGGGGCGAGTGACCCTGGCGGGTCGAGCTGAGCGGGCAGGGCGTCATGGTCCGTGTGTCACGGCGTGCCGTTCACGGTGAGGACGACGTTGCCGGTCTTTTCCCAGCTGTCGACGTACCTCGCCGCCTCGGCGGCGTCCTCGAGCGGGTACGTGCGATCGACGATGGCCCGGTAGCGGCCCGCCTCCATGAGCTCCTTGAGCAGGGCGATGTTCTCGCGCGGAGGGCGCGGCTCGATCGCGAATACGACCTTCTGCTTGCTGCGGGACGTCAGGAGCGCGAGCGGGATGTTGTACAGGCCGTCGGTGGCGGCGTACAGCCCGTGGTCGGCGAGAGCTCGCCGCGAACGCCGGAAGGAATGCTTGCCGACGGCGTCGAGGACGACGTCGTAGCGCTCGCCGCTCCGCGTGAAGTCCTCCTGCTCGTAGTCGACGACCTCGTCGGCGCCGAGCGAGCGCACGAGCTCGACGTTCTTCCCGTTGCACACGGCAGTCACATGCGCGCCGAAGTAATGCTTCCCGAGCTGCACGGCTGCGGTGCCGCAGGCCCCTGACGCGCCGTAGACGAGGAGACGCGTCCCCTCGCCGACGTTCGCCCGTCTGAGGTGGACAAGCCCCTGGTTCGCGCCGTCGCAGACGGCGGCCGCTTCCTCGAAGGTCGCGCCGTCGGGCATGCGCGCCACCAAGCGGCTCTCGCGGACGCAGACGTACTCCGCATGCGCGCCATTCGCCATCCCGAAGACGCGGTCGCCAGGCGCGAAGTTCGTAACTACCGAGCCGACGGCCTCGACCTCCCCCGAGAACTCGAGACCGAGGATCCTCCGCTTCGGCCGCCGGAGCCCGAGCATGAGGCGCCAGAGGTACGGCCTCGCCCTGCGCATGTGGCAGTCCGTCTGCGTCACGGTCGTCGCGCGCACGCGGACGAGCACCTCGTCGTCCCCCGGCACGGGCCGCTCGACCCGCTCGAGCCGGAGGACCTCGGGCGGCCCGTAGCGGTCGTGGACGACGGCGCGCATCGTCTCGGCCCCTTTCGCGGGAGCGGTCACGGTCAGGCTGCGCCGAGCGTGAGCACGACATTCCCGGTCTTGTGTCCCGCCTCCACGTACCTCGTCGCCTCGACGACCTCCTCGAGCGGATACGTGCGGTCGATCACGGGTCGGTACCTGCCCTCCTCGACGAGCCTCTTGACGAGGAGGACGTCCTCCTTCGTGTACTTCGGGATCGGGAGCCGGACGCGCTTGTCCCCGAGCCACCGCGTCAGCAGCGCGAGTGGCGGGACGTGCCACATGAACCCGAGATCAGTCTCGACGTAGGTCCCGCCGGTCTTCAGCGACCGGCGGCAGCGGCGGAACGAGTGCTTGCCGACGGCGTCGATCACGACGTCGTAGGTGCGGCCGTTCCGCGTGAAGTCCTCCTGCGTGTAGTCGATCACCTCGTCCGCGCCCAGCGAGCGCACGAGGTCGACGCGGGCCGTGTCGCACACGGCCGTGACCTCGGCGCCGAATGCCTTGGCAAGCTGGAGTGTGGCCGTACCGATCGACCCCGACGCGCCGTAGACGACCACGCTCTTCCCGGGGCCCACGCCGCCCGCCTTCATGCACGCGTGCGCGATGCCGGGCCCGTCGGAAAGCGCTGCGGCCTCCTCGAAACTCAGCTGGCCGGGAATGTGCGCCAGGGCGCCTTGCTCGCGGACGCAAACGAGCTCGGCGTTCGCCCCGGAGCGGAGGCCGAAAACCCGGTCACCAACCTCGAACTCCTTGACCCCGCTGCCGACCTCCCCGACGACGCCGGCGAGCTCCATCCCGACGATTCGCCGCTTCGGCCCGCGCAATCCCGTGAAGACGCGGGAGAAGAACGGGTCGGCACCGCGATAGCCGCAGTCGGAGCGAGTCACCGTCGTGGCGTGGACCTTGACGAGGACCTCATCGGGCTTGGGGACCGGCGGCTCCACCTCTTCGACTTGCAGGACCTCAGGCGGTCCGTACCTGTCGTGGACGACAGCTCTCATGCTCACTTCCTCTCGGTTCGCTGGAACCGGTGGATCGGGCCGCCGTGGCTCCAGGCCCGTCCCGCCCGATAGAGCTCGGCGGGCCTTCCGCCGGCCGGGCCGGGACGGGCTCGGCGCCCGGTCGGGATCACCCACCCGTCCTCCGCGACGATGCTGCGCCGGAAGTTCGCGGCATCGAGTTGCACGCCCCAGACGGCCTCGTAGACCGCGCGCAGCTCGGCCAGGGTGAACGTCGTTCCGACGAACGCCGTCGCGATGCCCGTGACCTCGAGCTCCACCCGAACACGCTCGATTGCATCGCGCACGATCCGGAGATGGTCGAACGCGAGCTCGACCTTGCCGTTCAGGACGTCGGACACGGGGATCAGCGCGGCTGCTGCCGCGTCAGACCCGGCCTCGACAGACCCCACGTCGCGCAGCACCGCCAGATAGGCGACGGTGACCACGTTCATACGCGGGTCGCGGCCGGGATCGCCGTACGCGCCGAACTGGGTCAGCAAGCTCGCTCCGTCGACACTGGTTTCCTCGACCAGCTCGCGCTTCGCCGCCTCGTCCAGGGTCTCCGTCGGGCGCTTGAAGCCGCCGGGAATCGCCCACATCCCCTCGAACGGCGCTTCACCACGACACACGAGCAGGACGTGAAGCAACCCCTCGGACATGGTCAAGATCACGACGTCGACCGTCACGGCGAAGGCGGGGAACTGCGACGGGTCGTAGCCTGGCGGGACTCCCGCACCGCTGGTTTTGGTCGCCACGACTATTATCTATAGCAGAGAGTTACGGTCCTGTCGACCAAAACCGCAAATTTCGCGGAGCCCGTCCTCAGACCGACGCAGAGAGGAGGATCGTGTTCCCGTCGGGGTCGTCGACCATCGCGAAGCGGAGCTCGGGGTTGACGTCGTACGGGGCACCGTGGCCCACGTAGCCGAAACCGGTGAGCTCCTCGTACTTCGCGGCGAGCGCCTCCGGGTTCTCGACGTAGAACTCGAGGATGATCCGGTAGCCGCCCGAGGCCGGCTTCGGCGCCGGGTCCCACCGCGCGTTCGCACCCTTCGTGCTCAGGAAGAACGTCAAGCCGCTCATCGCGACCTCGACGTGTTCCTGCTCCTCTGCCCCTTCCGGCACCGCGACCCCGAGCCGCCGGTAGAACTCCACTGCCCGCGGCATGTCCTCGACGATCACGCCGACCATGTAGAGCTCGAGCGCCATGACCTCGGCCGAGTCTAGATTGGGTCGGAGGATGAGCGATCGCATCACTGCCGCGCGCAGCTTCATGGCCGGCCACGCACGTGTCCTCGACCGGTGGCGCTTCGAGCTGCTCTTCGACGCCGGGGACGTCGGGCCGGTTCTCGCGGCCCTCAGCGCGTATCGCAACCGCGACGGCGGCTACGGGCACGGCCTCGAGCCCGACCTGCGCGCGCCCGAGAGCCAGCCTGCGGCGGCGCTGCACGCGTTCCAGGTCTTTGCGGAGGTCGCACCCGCCACCGCACCGGAGGCGGCGGAGCTATGCGATTGGCTGGACGCCGTCTCACTCCCGGATGGGGGGCTGCCGTTTGCGCTCCCGGTCGAGGACACGAGCGCGTGCGCCCCGTTTTGGGCACAGGCCGATCCGCAGGCCTTCTCACTCCAGATCACGTCGATCGTCGCGGCGTACGCCACTCGGGTCGCCGCGCACGACCCGGCGGTCGCCGGTCATCGCTGGCTCGCCCGGGCGACGAAGCGCTGTCTCGCCGCGATCGACGCGCTCGAGGCCGCTCCTCCTGCGTACGCGCTCGCGTTCGCCGTACGCTTCCTCGACGCCGTGCACGACCGTGCTGACGCTGCGCCGCGACTGCTGGCGCGCCTCGCCGAGTTCATCCCGGACGACGGCCGGCTGCGCGTCTCGGGCGGCCACCCCGACGAAGCCCTGCGCCCGCTCGACCTCGCTCCCGAGCCCGGTCGGCCTGCGCGGACCATCGTCGACGAGGCCGCGGTCGCAGCCGATCTCGCGCGACTCGCAGCAGGCCAGCGCGATGACGGCGGCTGGTCGGTCGACTTCCCGGCCTACTCACCGGCCGCGGCGCTGGAGTGGCGCGGCTACGCGACGGTGCACGCCCTCACCGTCCTGCGCGACAACGCGTCACGCGCCTGAAACGGCGCTGTAACGCCGCCCCCTTACAACTAGGGCCGAGTCGTCATATCGTTCGTCGAGGGCCCTCCGAAAGCGAGGACACGGGCACGTGCAAGTGAGCGACGACCCTCGGGTCGGCACAGAGCTCGCCGGCTACCGGATCGAGTCGCTGCTGGGCTGGGGCGGCATGAGCGTCGTCTACCTCGCCGAGGACCTGCGGCTCAAGCGGAAAGTGGCGCTGAAGCTGCTGGCGACGGGCCTCGCCGAGGACGAGTCGTTCCGTGACCGCTTCCTGCGCGAGTCGGAGCTGGCAGCGTCGATCGACCATCCCGCACATCGTCCCGATCTACGAGGCCGGGACCACCGACGAGCTCCTCTTCATCGCCATGCGCTACGTCGAAGGACGGGACCTGAGAGCTGCGGCTCCAAGCGCGGCCGTCTCGACCCGGCGGACGCGATCGGCATCCTCGCGCAGGTCGCGAGCGCACTGGATGCTGCCCACGCGCGCGGCCTCGTGCATCGCGACGTGAAGCCCTCCAACGTGCTGCTCGACACGGGCGCCCGCCCGGACGGCTCCGACCACGTCTACCTGGCGGACTTCGGCCTCACGAAGCAGGTCTCGGACAGGACGGCCACAGGCGACGCCGGCCCCCTGCTGGGCACGATCGACTACGTCGCTCCCGAGCAGATCGCCGGGGAGGAGATCGACGGGCGGGCGGACGTCTACTCGCTCGGCTGCGTGCTCTACGAGTGTCTGACGGCGCAGCCGCCCTTCCGGCGCGACTCGGAGCTCGCGGTCGTCTTCGCGCACCTCGATGCGGAACCGCCGGCGCTGAGCTGCACAACGGCCGGACGTGCCGGCCGCGCTCGACGCGGTGATCGCGCGGGCGCTGGCGAAGGAACCGGGTCAGCGCTACGCGAGCTGCCGTGAGCTCGCCCAGGCGGCGCTGGCGGTCACCGTCGACGAGGCGAGTCGCCTGCTCGCCGAGGTCGCGTCGCGTGCCGCTGCGGGCCGCAGCGACCTGAGCGAGGTCGAGGCCGAGCTCGCAGGCAAGGTGACCGACCTGCAGCTGGTGCGCGAGCAGGCCCGAGCTCTCTCGGGACCGGCGACGCCGGCGCGCGTGGCGGCACAGGGGCTCTGCCCGTTCAAGGGTCTGGCGAGCTTCGAGCCGGTTGATGCCGACTACTTCTTCGGTCGCGAGCGGCTCGTCGCCGAGCTCGTCGCCCGCCTGGTCGGCGCCGGCTTCCTCGGCATCGTCGGGCCGTCGGGCAGCGGCAAGTCGTCGGTCCTGCGCGCCGGGCTCCTCCCGGCCCTCGCCGGAAGGGTGCTGCCGGGTAGCGGAGGCTGGCGGCGTCTCCTGATGCGTCCCGGCGAGCACCCGCTCGACGAGCTTCGCCGCGTGCTCGTCTCCGGGGCGAAGGATCCTCTCGCCGAGGCGCTCGAGACGCTGCCCTCGGGCGCACGCCTCCTTCTGGCCGTCGACCAGCTCGAGGAGCTCTACACTGCGTGCGGCTCGGACGCCGAGCGCGCCGAATTCGCCGACACGCTTGCCCGCGCGGCCGCCGATCCGGAGGGTCGTGCAGTCGTCGTGGTGGCGCTGCGCGCCGACTTCTACGGCCGCTTCGCGGCGCACCCGGCGCTGGCGGAGCTGCTAGGTGCGAACCACGTGCTGGCCGGACCTATGCAGACGTCGGAGCTGCGGCGCGCCGTCGAGCTGCCGGCAGCCCGCGTGGGCCTGCGGGTGGAGCCGGAGCTGGCCGATGCCCTCGTCGACGACGTCGAGGGCGAGCCGGGCGCGCTGCCGTTGCTGTCGACTGCGTTGCTCGAGCTCTGGCAGAAGCGCCAGGACAACACGCTCACGCTCGCCGCTTATCGCGAATCGGGCGGCGTGCACGGTGCCGTCACCCGATTGGCCGAAGGCGCCTATGACCGGATCCCGGACGAGAGCAAGCCGCTCGTGCGCGCGCTCATGTTGCGCCTGGTCGGCGAGGGCGAGGGCGACGCGCCCGTGCGCCGGCGCGCCTCGCTCGCCGAGCTCGACCTCGAGCGCGACAGATGGATGGCCGACGTGCTCGCGGCGCTGGCCGACAGCCGTCTCGTCACCGTCGGCGGTGGCTCGGTCGAGGTCGCGCACGAGGCCTTGCTGCGGGAGTGGCCGCGCCTGCGCGAGTGGCTCGAGGAGGACGCCGAGGGGCGCCGGCTTCGTCGTCACATCACTCAAGCGGCGACCGAATGGGACACGGCCGGGCGTGACGAGGGCGAGCTCTTCCGCGGCGCTCGCCTTGCGGCCGCCCTCGACTGGACGGCCGACCACGCGCTCGACGTCAACGAGCTCGAGCGCGAGTTTGTCACCGAGAGCCGCGAGGTGTCGGAACGAGAGGCGAAGCGCGCCCGGCGCACGAACCGGCGCCTGCGGGCGCTGCTCGCCGGGGTCGCGCTCCTGCTCGTCGCGGCCGTCGCGGGTGGGACGTTCGCGGTGGCCCAGCGCGGCGAGGCGCGCGACGCCGAGACCGCCCAACTAGCACAGCGCCTCGGCGCGCAGGCGCTCGTTGAGGAGGACCTCGACCTCTCGCTCCTCCTGGCCCGCCAGGCCGCTGCGATCGACGACACGCCGCAGACGCGCGGCTACCTGCTCGCCGCCCTCCAGCGGGCGCCGAAAGCGGTCGGCATGATGCACGCGCCGGCGGACGCGCTGCTCGGGCAGGCCGATCTCAGCCCGGACGGGAGGACGCTGGCCGTGATCGACTTCTACGACCGGATCCTCTTCTTCGACTCCCGGACATTTCAACCGATCGGCCGCCCATTCGATGCTGCTACGTGGCTCGACAGCGTCGCGTACAGGCCCGACGGCAAGACGCTCGCATTCGGTACCAACGACGGTCTGGTACGCGTGCTCGACGCGCGGACTGGTGAGGAGCTCGCCGAGACGCGCGTCTTCGGGTCGGCCGCGCGCCTCGCCTTCACTGGTGACGGCTCGCGGCTCGTCGTGCTCGCCGGAAGCCAACCGACGATCCGCATGCTGGACGCGGACACGCTGAGGCCCGTCGGCTCACCGATCTCGCCCACGGGGTTCAGGGCGAACTTCATCCAGTCGTACTACCGGCCTGCCCACTTCGCGCTGACCCCGGACGGCCACTCGGTGATCACGGCGTCGGATGAGGGCGAGCTCGCCTGGTGGGATCTGCAGACCGGGCGGAAAGTGCGAAGCCTGGCGATCGCGAGGGACTACCACGCGCTCACGCTCAGCCGGCAAGGTCGCCTTGTCGCCGTCGGCATCGACGGTGGCATTCAGTTGGTCGACGTGCGCACCGGGAGGTTGACGACGTCATCTGCGGGCTTCAGCGGGAGCCCGAACGCCCTGCGGTTCAGCCCGGACGAGGCGTCTGTCGTGTCGGCCAACCTCGACGGGACCGTCACGCGGTGGGACACCCGGTCGGGGAGGCCACTCGAGACGCTGCGCGGGCACTCGAACGCCGTGCAGCATCTCGTGTTCGGCCGCGACGGAAAGACGCTTTACACGGTGAGCAGCGACGGCACTGCGATCGCGTGGGACCTCACCGGCCGCGGCGGCGTCAAGCGGACCTTCAGGTTCACCGACGACCGCGATTTCGACGAGTCGTTTGACCGCCATCCAGGCAGGTTCAGCCCCGACGGCCGGTTGATCGCGGTCGGTCTCAAGCGGGAAGGAATCGGCCTGTGGGACGCAAGGACGCTGAAGCCGAAAGGGTCGCCACTCCTCGAGACCGGGGGCGAGGTGAAGGCGCTCTCCTTCACGTCCGACGGACGGACGTTGGCGGCGGTCACCGGAAACGGCCAGGCGTCGATCTGGGACGTCGAGTCCCGATCGCTGCGTCACGGCGGGATTTCGGCCTACGGGCTGCAGGTGGGCGTCGCCTTCAGCAAGGATGGGACGACGCTCGCGACGGCGAGCTCGTCCGGCATCGGGCTGTGGGACGCCGCGACCGGCGAGAGCATCGGCAAGATCCCCGCGTACCTTCCCTTCGGAGGCGATCTCGCGTTCAGCGACGACGGCACGCTCCTCGCGGTGGGCTTTGGAGGAGGCGGCGTGCCGCGGGCAGAGGTCTGGGACGTGGCCAGACGCTCGCGCGTGGCCACGATGGAGGGCGGGCCCGAAGGGGATGCTCTCTCCGTCGCCCTCACCCCGGACGGCGAGAGACTCGCCCTCGGTGGCTATGGGAAGGTCGTCCGCCTCTGGGACGTCCGTACGCGGAAGCTGATCCACGTCCTCGACACCGGCCGCGGCGGCGCGACGTCGCTCGAGTTCAGTGCCGACGGCAGCATCCTGGCGGTCTCCGGCTTCGGCGAGCCCGCGGCGTCCCTGTGGGACGTTGACACGGGCACCCAGATCGGCCCGAGCCTCACCGCGGGGCGGCGCACGGCGATGTTGGATCTGTCCGCCGACGGGCGCCAGTTGCTGCTGACGCTCGCGAACGGGGAGGGGGCTGTCTTCGATGTGGATCCGGAGTCGTGGGCGCGGCGGGCCTGCGCGCTCGCGAACCGCGCGTTGACGCGGGAGGAGTGGGAGCGCTACCTGCCGGGCCGCCCCTATGCTCCTGCCTGCGCCTGAGTCGGGCTCACAGGCCGGATCGACCATGTGAAGCGCGTGAGGGTAGCCGGAGGAGCAAGGCCTCCCGGGCGGAGGCCCCGCCGCACGAGCAGCGTCGGTGGTTCGGCCTCCCGCGCGAGGCGGAGCCGGGCCGCGCCGAGGCCCTCGCGGTGCCACCTCGTCGACAGACCCACGACGAGCACGCCAGCGTTGCGGCTCGCCTCCAGCATGCCCTCTTCACCGGGCGGCGTCAGCAGCGGTTCGGCCGAGATGCCGAGGACGCGCTGGACTGCGAGCGCGCCGTGCGAGAGCAGACGGCTCGAGTCGCGCCTCCCTTGCTCGGGCATCGCTGCGGCACCTGCGAGCTGGAGCGGCGCGCCCTCGGCGTGCGCGAGCCACGCGCCGAGTTCGACGGCGGCCCAGTCGTGCTCGGCTCCTCCGAACGGAACAAGCACCGGGCCCACGAGGGTCGCGTCCCGAGGAACGAGCAGAGCGACGTCACAGGGCGTCTTCTCGAGAACGGCGGCGAGCTGCGCGTCCGGAGCCCCGTCGGCCAGGAGCTCGATGGGGGCGTCGGCGAGCAGCAGCTCGACATCGAGCTCGGTCGCGAGCCGGGCCAGCTCTTCACCCGGTGCGTTCGACGTGAACGAGGCCGCGCGGGCCAGGATTCCGCGCGCGTCGAGCGCGGCCCGGTGCTCTTCGAGCCACGCGGACGCGGACCCGAGCTCGGCCGCATCCGCGACGAGCCGGGCCAGGATCACGACGCGGGCCATACACCGCGCGAGCGGCCCGGCTACCGCGAGCAGCGCTTCGACGCGTGTCTCGTCGGTGATCGCGACGAGGATCGACCGCTCCGCGACGTCCCGTCCGGCTGAAGGCGCGGCCCATTCGAGATCCAGCGCCGGGTCCTGTCGCAGGATCGCGCGCTCCAGCTCCTGGAGCGCAGGGCCTGGCTCGATGCCGAGTTCCTCGACGAAGATTCGCCGCGCGTCCTTGTACGTGCCCAGGGCTTCCGCCTGCCTGCCCGATCGGTACAGCGCCGTCATCAGAGACGTCCGAAGGCGCTCGCGGAGCGGGTGCTCGGCCACGAGCGCCTCGAGCTCTCCGATCAGCTCGTCGTGGCGGGCAAGGACGAGGTCGGCGTCGATCCGGAGCTCGACCGCGGCCAACCTGATCTCGTCGAGCCGGCCGATGGCCGCCTGGGCGAAAGCCTCGTAGGTGAAGTCCGCGAGCGCCGGGCCGCGCCAAAGCGATAACGCGTCGCGCAGCCGCTCCGCTGCTTCCGCGGCCAGGCCGCGTGCGAGCAGGCTCCGCCCTTCGTCCACGAGCCGTTCGAAGCGGTGGAGATCGAGCTCGTCGGGCTCAACGCGGACGACATAGCCCGGCGCCCTGGTCGTCAGGATGCCCTCGGGAAGCGCCTTGCGCAGTCGCGAGACGTTGACCCGCAACGCGCCCGCGGCGCTCCCAACGGAGAACTCCCCCCACAGTTCGTCGACCAGACGGTCGGCGGCGACGACCTCGTTGGGATGGAGCAGGAGCAAGGCGAGGAGAGCGCGCGGTCTGGGCCCACCCAGGGCAAGCTCGACGCCTCCATCCGACACCTCGAGCGGCCCCAGGATCCGGAACTCCATCCGCCTTCCTCCCGGCCCGAGACGCTAACACCTGTTGCGCACTTGTTACAGCCCTGAAAACACTCTGGTTGACGATCGAACTCGAAACTACTATGAGCGGAACCGTCTCTAAGAGGAGATGAGACCAATCTCCGCACGCAGGAGCGCAGCCGTTGCTGCGGCGTTGGCCGCACTGGTCGCGGTCGTCGCATTCGGTGCGTTCCTCGTCCTGCGCGACGACCAACCCGTGCGAACGCTCGTCGACGACTTCGAGTCCGGCGCGCTCACCGGCTGGCGGACGGTCGGAAGCGGAAACGGGGGCTGGTTCGTCTACAGCGATGGGCACAAGGCGCCGGATCCCGCTCGGAGCGACCACAACTTTCCGTTCCTTCTGCCGGATCCGCCCCAAGGGAAGTTCGCGGCCGTGACAGACACGAATGGCCCGGGGACGCGGATCCTCTACCGCGACGTTCGGCTTGAACGGTCGCCTCGCCGTGCGGATGAACCGTCTTCTACGCAGGGAGTGCCCCGCTCAGCAGCCCCAGGACGCTCGCCTGGGACGGGCCCCAGGCGAACCAGCAGTTCCGGATCGACCTGCTCGACCCCTCGGCGCCGATCGACTCCGTGGCGAAGGGCGACGTGCTGGCGAATGTCTTCCGTACCTCGCCGCAGGATGAGGTCGCCCGTCCGCCGACCCCTGTGAGAGTGGACGTGTCGCGCTGGGCGGGGAAGGTGGTGCGCCTCCGCCTCGCCGCGACCGACAATCGAGGACCGCTGCGCGTCGGCGTCGACAACATTCGCTTCGAGCCGGTCGATGCGGACGGCGATGGCGCGCATCGAGCTTCCGGAAACGCCGAAGGCCTCGAGCGCGATCGATCTCGTCCTTCACAGGCTGAGCGAGGCGGACGCGCTGGCGGCGCTCTCCGCTCGGGCCGAGAAGCTCGCACGTGCAGATCAGTTCTCCGGTGCCGTGCTCGTCGCCCGGGACGGGAACGTCCTGCTCGAGAAGGCGTGGGGTCTCGCGGACCGAAAGACCCGCACCCCCAACACGCCCGAGACGAAGTTCCGCCTCGGCTCGATGAACAAGATGTTCACCGCGGTGGCGACCCTCCAGCTCGTCGAGGCGGGGAAGCTCGCACTCGACGATCCGATCGGCAAGCACCTGCCCGACTATCCGAACAAGGAAGTGGCCGCGAAGGTCACCGTGCGGCACCTGCTCACGCACACCGGAGGCACCGGCGACATCTTCGGTGCGGTGTTCGAGCAGAACCGCCTGAAGCTGCGCCGGCACGGCGACTACGTGAAGCTCTACGGCTCGAACCTGCTCGGGTTCGAGCCGGGCGCGCGCTTCGAGTACTCGAACTACGGCTTCGTCCTCCTCGGCGCGGTCATCGAAGCGGCGAGCGGGCAGTCGTACTACGACTACGTGCGCGAGCACGTCTTCCGCCCGGCCGGCATGACCGCGACGGACTCGCTGCCGGAATCCACGGACGTCCCGAAACGGGCGACGGGGTACATGCGGTTCGGCCCCGGCGCGCCCTGGGAGCCGAACACCGACACGCTGCCGTGGCGGGGAACGGCCGCCGGCGGCGGCTACTCCACTGTGCGCGACCTGATGCGGTTCGCACAGGCGCTGAGCTCCGGGAAGCTGATCTCGAAGGAGAGCCTCGCGGACGCGACCCGTGAGCACCGGCAGCAGTACGGCTACGGCTTCGGCGTGCAGGGAGAAGGGCCGCTGCGAAGCTACGGCCACGGCGGCGGCGCACCCGGCATGAACGGCGAGCTCCGTGTCTATCCCCGGCTCGGCTACATCGTCGTCGGCCTCAGCAACCTTGATCCGCCGGCGGCCTCCCGGCTCGTGGAGTTCTTCGCGCTCCGGATGCCGGCCAAGTAGCGACAGCTGTTGCGCGCCTGAAACGGCGCTGAAACGAACGAGGTCGATGCTCGGTGCCGTCGAGGAACGCGCCCCTTGGGGGGCGCGGACGGAACCTCTCGTGGAGGAGGAGACGATGCAAGACGACCGACATGCGACGAGCAAGAGGGGGCTCCTCGTGCTCGCATTCGTCGCGGGGGTGCTCGTGCTCGGCGGCGCGAGCACGGGCAGCGCCGAGGCCCGCGCTGATATCCAGCCGCCGGCGGCAGCCGACCCGGCTGTCATCTCCGACTGGAGCGCGATGAAGGTGACCACGATCGTGGGTCCGGCGCCCAACGGAGCGGGAAAGGCGAACGTGGAGGCGTTCTTCTGGTTCCCGTTCGTCCAGGCGGCGGTCTACAACGCGGTCAACGGGATCACGGGTAAGTACGAGCTGTACAAGTGGGATGCGAAAGCGCCGAAGGGCGCTTCGCCGCAGGCCGCGGCGGCGGTGGCGGCGCACGGGATTCTGATGGAGTACTTCGGTACGGGCGACTTCGTCAACAGCGAGACGATCGCGGCGAACCTGAACGCGGCGCTGGAGACGTCATTGGGGCAGGTCCCCGACGGCGTGCCGAAGGAGCAGGGCATCCGCTACGGCGAGCGTGCCGCCGAGCACATCATCGAGCTTCGCGAGGACGACGGGCGCTTCGCCCCGGTCGTGTTCGACATGCCGTTGGCGCCCGGCGTCTGGCGGCCCACACCGCCGGCGATGGCACCGTTCTTCGGCACCTGGCTGAGTCAGGTCGAGCCGTTCCTGCTCGATTCTCCCAGCCAGTTCCGGCCGGGCCCGCCGCCTCCGATCATGTCCGACCTCTACGTCGAGGAGTTCGAGGAAGTCCGCGACTACGGCGTGAGCGTCGGGTCCCTGCGTTCCGCAGAGCAGACGGAGACGGCCCGCTTCTTCTCCGACGTCACGCTCGGCCCGATGCAGGCTGGTCTCCGCGATCTGGCCGCGCGGCGAGGGCTGGACATCAGCGACAGCGCACGTCTGTTCGCGGCGGTCGATCTGAGCGTGGCCGACGGGGCGATTGCGGTGTGGGACGGCAAATTCCACTACGGGTGGTGGCGTCCGATCACCGCGATTCGCGAGGCCGACACTGACGGCAATCCCAACACCGCCGGAGTTCCGGGCTGGACTCCGCTGCTGGCCACGCCGCCCTACCCGGACTGGCCGAGCGGTCTGTGTGTCGTCATCGGTGCCGCCAGCACGGTCCTCTCACACTTGAATGCGGACGGCCGGGTCGACCTGACCCTCACGTCCGTTGCGGCGGGAGTCACCCGGCACTATGACTTCGCCGCCGACATCCAGCACGACGCGGTCGACGCGCGTGTCTTCTCCGGCATTCACTTCCGCACCGCGGACGAGGTCTCGATTGCAATCGGAGCACAGGTGGCGAACTGGGCCCTCGACCACCACTTTGCACCGGCGAAGTAGACCGAACATCCTCGAGCCCAGATCGGGCAACGATGGGCCGCGGTTCGCCGCGGCCCATCGGTCTTTCTGGAAAGACTCGGAATGAGACGGGTCGCTCCGTCGTTCTCTCATGTGACGCATGTCGCAAGGAGGTGAATGGCGTTGACCGTCCTGATCGTCCTTCTGTTCGTCGTCGTGATCGGCCCGCTCGCGGTTCGTTACGGCGCGGACTCTCGCCTCGACGACCGGCGCAACGGCTGGCCGCAGTCGCGCTGAGAGCCCGCCGCTACGCGAGGATCACATCGCAGCCGGCCGCGCGCTGCACCTCGGCGTCCACGTCGGCGCCGAAGAGCTTCCCGAGGAAGCCGTGATGGTGCTCGCCGAGCACGATCACGTCAGCTCGGATCCGCCGAGCCGTCTCGAGGATCTCGCCGGCCGGCTCGCCGGCGGCCCAGAGCAGGTCCGCGTCGAAACCCGCCGCCGCCAGCCGGTCGCGGGCTTCGGTGAGGTGCGCGACCACCTCCGGCGGCGGTGGCAGCACAGCCCCTTCGCGAGCTGAGATGTCGCCGAGCGAGCCGAAGTTGCGCGGCTCGCTGGGGTCGAGCGGAACGTTCAGGACGCTGAGCACGGTGAGGCGCCCGTGCGGGTGGCGAGCCTCGGCGACCGCGCGGTCGAGCGCCCGGAGGCCGGCGCTTGAGCCGTCGTACCCGACCAGGATCCGCCGCATCGGGACATCTTGCATGTTGGAACGGCGTTTGCTGGCGCTTGGCTCAGGGTGGCGAGACGCTCAACGGTTGGCCGTAACGCGTCGCCAGCTTGCCGCTGGTGGCGGCGCGCACGGCCGCGCATGATCTGGGCCCGCCCGTGAGAGGGTGTGGCTCGTGATCGCGAAGCGCGTGCCGAGCTTGGAAGAACTGCTCGAGAGGTGGGACGGGGAGACCGTCGTCATACACGTCGACCCGGAAAGCGGTGCCTGGATCTTCGTGTGCCTCCATTCGACGCGCCTCGGTCCCGCGGGAGGCGGCACGCGGATGAAGGTGTATGGGTCGCACGTTGAGGCGCTGCAAGATGCGATGCGTCTCTCGGCAGCGATGACGCGGAAACTCGCCGTCGCCGGGCTTCCGTTCGGCGGAGGCAAGGCAGTGATCGCGGTTCCTGAGATCCCGAGCGGGGAGCGGCGTCGCGCGTTGTTCCTGCGCTACGCCGAACTCGTCGCGTCGTTGGGTGGCACGTTCCGGACGAGCTCCGACCTGAACACGGGGGAGGCTGACATGGACGTCATCGGCGAGCGAACCGAGTACGTGTTTGGTCGATCGGCCGATGCCGGCGGCTCGGGGAGCCCTGCCCCGCCGACTGCCGTGGGCGTCTACCACGGCATTCGCGCCAGCCTCTCCCAAGTGTTCGGGTCAGATGACCTCGAAGGACGAATCGTCGTCGTCCAGGGTGCAGGTGGAGTTGGTTCGCCGCTCGCCGAGCACCTGGCGCGCGCAGGCGCCTCGGTTCTGGTTACCGACATCGATCCGAGGCGGGCGGAGTCCGTTGCCGCGCGGGTAGGTGGCGTCGCATTGCCCGCCGACGAACTCTTCGAGACCGACTGCGACGTCTATGCGCCCTGTGCGGTCGGCGGCATCCTGAGCGTGGAGACCGTGCCGCGGCTTCGTTGCCGGATCGTGGCAGGTTCAGCGAACAACCAGCTCGCAGAGCCGGAAGCAGGCGACATGCTGCATGCGCGTGGGATCCTCTATGCACCGGATTACGTCATCAACGCCGGCGGCGCGATCGCAATCGTCGGCCTCGAGCAGCTCGGTTGGAGCCGATCCGAGCTGGACGCGGCGCTTGCGCGGATCGGCGGGACGTTACGGCAGATCTATGAGCGAGCCGACGGACGAGGCATTTCTACGGCTGCGGCCGCCGAGGAACTTGCCGCGGAGCGGTTGACGGCCGGCTAGGGGGAAGAACGCGTCCCCTCGCGGTCGACGCGGGCGACGAAGCAGCCGGCCTCCGTGTTGCGGACGTTGACGTAGTCGACGTCGGGCAGGTCGAACAGGCGCTCGATCACGTCCTCGACGCCCTCGCCGTACGTGCGCTCCAGAGCGACGACTCGTGGCCCGGCCGCCACCCCCTCGAACGTCAGCGCGAGTGCGCGCAGATCCGGCGGGAAGCCGTCGCCGTCGTAACGGACGCAGCCGTCGGCGTGGATGAAGACCGGCCCCGGCTGGGGGAACTCGGAAACACCGGCGTAGCTGTCGTGCGTGAACAGCGTTCGCAGCTCGCCCTCCCCGAACGTCCGTAGGCACAGCCGACACGGTCCGAAACCTGTCGCCGGCTGCGTCAGGACCGAGTGACCCCAGACCGGGTCGTGCCCGTTCTCGCGGACGTGGGTTGCCAGCTCCTGCGGCAGTGCTTCGACGGTGAACCGGTGTGCGGCGATTGCGCTCATGTCGACGTCTCCTTGTCGGTGGTCACAGTGACCAACGCTCGGCGACGTCGGGACGTGAGGTCAGGAGGTCAGGCCGCGGCCTCGAGCTTGGCGCTCTCCGCACCTTCGAGCATCGCGCCCGCGACGATCGTCAACGCCTCGCCCCACGCCTGCTCGTACTCAGCGGTCCAAGCCGGCCCTGCGATCTCCGCCAGCGAGGCGAGCAGAACCTCGCCGACGACGGGATAGTGCTCCGGCTCGGCTCCGTAGGCGACGTGCCGGGCGCCGAGCTCGTGGAGCTTGGGAACGATCGCCTCGAGGTCGCGGAGCGACTTGCGGAGGAGCACCAGGGTGCCCAGCAGCATTGTCTTCTGCTTCTTCAGATCCGTCGCGGCGAAGAGCGGCTTGACCGCGGGCGCCGCGGCGAACAGCCGGCCGTAGAAGACGTCCATCAGCTCGTCGCCACGCGGGGCGACGAGGTCGAAGCTCGTCTCGAGCGCTTCCAGGTTGAGGTTCACGGGATCTCCTGTCGCGTGGGAATGACAGACAGAGCTTCACCGGGTTCGGGCGCGGACGGTAGGGAGCGAGCCGCACGGCTCGTGTCGGTCAGGCGCCTGATTGCTGTCGGTTTCCCGCCACGCTCAGCGCCCGAGCAGAGCGAGCACTGCAAGTACCCGGCGGTTGTCGTCCTCCGTCTCGGGGAGGTGGAGCTTCTGGAAGATCCCCTGCACGTGCCGCTCCACGGCGCGAGGGCTGAGGTGGAGCTGCTTTGCGATGGCGCGGTTCGAGCGTCCCTCGGCGATCAGCCCCAGCACCGTGCGCTCCCGGTCGGTGAGCTCATCGAGAGCGGAGCGCCGGTGACCACCGACAAGGCTCTTCACGACCTCCGGGTCGAATGCGGTCCCGCCCGCTGCGACGCGCTCGACGGCGTCGACGAACTCGGCGACATCGCGCACGCGGTCCTTGAGGAGGTAGCCGACTCCGGACGCGTCGTCGCCGACCAGCTCGAGCATGTACGTGGGCTCGAGATGCTGCGACAGGACGAGCACGGTGACCGACGGAGACGTCCTCCGGATCTCGGCCGCCGCGACGAGGCCGTCGTCGGCGTTCCCCGGAGGCATCCGCACATCGACGATCGCGATGTCGGGTGAGTGCGAGCGCACCTGTAGGCGCAGATCGTCGGCGTCGACGGCGCGGCCGACGACATCGTGGCCGGCCTCGACGAGCAGGGATGCGATTCCTTCCCGCAGAAGCGCGTTGTCGTCTGCCACGACGACACGGAGCGACCGTGCGGCGCCTTCCGTTCCACCTTCGACGGGTGTAGCGTCAGTGGTGCCCATGACGGTCATCGTTGACGCGCAGGTCCTGCAGCGCGTCGAGCACGAGGTCGCTCGGATCCTCGCGGAAACGGACGCGCCTGTCGAGGTCTATCTGGCGACGCTCGACTCGATCGGCGGCTCCCTCGGCTGGGAGCTCGGCGCCGTCTGGGAGACCGGGCCGGACGACGAGCGTCTCCGCTGCGTCTGTACCTGGCGCGCCGGCGACGGTGCGCCCGAGTTCGAGGCGCTCAGCGAACGGCTCACGCTCGAGTCGGGAGAGGGCCTGCCGGGCCGCGTGCTGGAGGACGGGGAGCCGGTCTGGATCGTCGATGCGCCGGTCGATCGAAACTTCCCACGCGCCGACGCCGCGCGGCGCTCGGGTTTGCATGGCGCCTTCGGCTTCCCGCTCCGCAGTGCGCGCGGGATCGTCGGGGTGATGGAGTTCTTCTCGCGGGAGGTTCGCGACCCGGACGAACGCCTGCTCGAGACGATGGGGGTTCTGGGTAGCCAGGTGGGCCAGTTCGTCGCGCGCCGGCACGCGGAGGCGGAGGTACGGGCGAGCGAGTCCAGGTTGCGGGCCATGCTCGAAGCAGCGCTGGACGCGGTCGTGACGATGGACCACGGCGGCCGGGTGCTCGACTGGAACCACGGGGCCGAGGCGACCTTCGGCTATCGCGCCCACGAGGCGATCGGTCATGACATGGCCGACCTGATCGTGCCCCCGGCACTGCGGCCCGCGCACCGCAACGGTCTCGCTCGCTTCCTCGAGACCGAGCATCCGGTTGTGCTCGACAAGCGGCTCGAGCTGACGGGCCTGCACAAGAACGGGACCGAGTTCCCGGTCGAGCTGACGATCACGAGGATCGGGCTGCCGGGCCTGCCGACCTTCACGGGCTACCTGCGCGACATCACCGACCGGAAGCGCGCCGAGGCAGAACTCCGTGCGTCGCGAGCTCGGCTCGTCGAGGTCGCGGATGCCGAACGCCGCCGGATCCAGCGCAATCTCCACGACGGCGCCCAGCAGCGGCTCACGGCCGTGCTCCTGACCATCGGCCGCCTCCGGGCTTCTATCGACGACGGCCAGGCCACCACTCTCCTCGATGCCGCGGCCGACGAGCTTGCGGCCGGGCTCCAGGACCTGCGAGAACTGGCGAGCGGACTGCATCCGTCGGTCCTCGCCGAACGGGGTTTCGTTCCGGCGCTCGAGGCGCTCGCGATGCGGGCACCACTCCCGGTCGAGCTCGCTGCCGTCCCGGCCCGTCGGCTTCCCGAGCAGGTGGAGGCGGCGGCGTACTACGTCGTGGCCGAGGCGCTCGCGAACACCCAGAAGCACGCCGGCGCGGGGCACGTCACTGTGACCGCGACCGCAGGCGAGGATTCGCTCCTCGTCGAGGTCGTTGACGACGGCACGGGTGGGGCGGATCCCGAAGGCGAGGGCCTACGCGGTCTCGTCGACCGGGTCGAGGCGCTCGGAGGCACGCTCCGAGTGGACAGTCCCGCCGGCGGCGGGACCCGGGTGCGCGCACGGCTGCCGCTCCTGGCCCCGCGCGACTAGTTCAGCACACGGCCGCGCAGTTGCTCGAGGTCGACGTTGCCGCCGCTGAGCACGCAGACCACCTTCGACCCGGGCTCAGCCTCGACACGCCCTTCGAGCAGTGCGGCGACGGGGGCTGCCGCCGCGCCCTCGACGACGAGCTTGCAGCGCGACATCGTCCACAGCACGGCGTCGAAGATCCGTTCGTCGTCGATCGTGACGAGTGTGTCGACCAGCTCGCTGACGATCGAGAACGTGTGCTCGCCGACCCGCATCACCTTGAGCCCGTCGATCGCGCAGTGATTCTCGTCGAGCGTGATGAGCTCGCCATGCTCGACGCTCAGTGTCATCGCGGGTGCGCCGGTCGACTCGACTCCGACGATCTTGACCTCCGGCCGCCGCCCTTTGATCGCGGCCGCGATGCCCGAGATCAGCCCGCCGCCGCCGATCGGGACGATGACGGTGTGCGCGTCGGGCGCGTCCTCGAGGATCTCGAGCCCGAGCGTCCCCTGTCCCGCGATCAGCTGCAGGTCGTCGAACGGATGGACAAACGTCAGGCCGCGCTCGTCCATGAGGCGCAACGCCTCGGCGTTCGCCTCGTCCCAGATCGTGCCGTGGAGGATGACCTCGGCGCCGTAGCCCTTCGTCGCCGCGATCTTCGCGGGCGTCGCGTTGCTCGCCATGAGAACGGTCGCCGGAATCCCGAGCTGCGCGGCCGCGTACGCGACGCCCTGCGCGTGGTTTCCCGCCGAGGAGCAGATGACGCCGGCCCGCTGCTCTTCGCGCGACAGCTGTGGCAGCTTGTTGCTCGGGCCGCGCACCTTGTACGAGCCCGTCCGCTGGAACATCTCCGCCTTCAGCCAGACGTCGTAGCCCGTCTCATTCGAGAGCGAGGTCGAATGGAGCAACGGCGTGCGGTGCACAAGCGGAGCAACGCGTCGGTACGCCTCGTCGAAGACCTCGGGGGCGAGTGTGTCGGTCGCGGTCCGGCTCACCGCGGAACAATCGCACAGGACGGCGCGCGCGGCAGTCAGCCGGCGGCAGGCTCGTCGTGATCGCCTGGTCGCTGCGCGTCCGCCTCGACGAGCCCGGTCTGGTACGAGAGCACGACCGCCTGGACGCGGTCGCGGAGGTGGAGCTTCTGGAGGATGTGCGTGATATGCGTCTTGACGGTCGTGTCGCTGATGTAGAGCTCCCGGCCGATCTCGGCGTTGGAGAGGCCGTTGGCGATCAGGCGGAACACCTCTTGCTCACGCGTGGTCAGCTCGTCGAACTCCTTCGGCGGTGCAGGTTGCGGGATGCGCGGGAATCGTTTGATCACGCGTTTCGTGATCGCGGGGGAGAGCAGGGCTTCGCCGGCGGCGATGGTGCGGATCGCGGCGATCAGCTGTTCGGGTGGCTCGTCCTTGAGAACGAAGCCGCTGGCGCCTGCTCTGAGCGCTTCGTAGACGTATTCGTCGAGGTCGAAGGTCGTCAGGACCAGGATCCGGGCCGTGTCGTCGGCGGCGAGTATCCGGCGCGTCGCCTCGAGCCCGTCGAGCTCGCGCATGCGGATGTCCATCAGGACGACGGTTGGTTGAAAGCGGGCCGCCTTGGCGATCGCCTCGAGCCCGTTGCTCGCCTCGGCCACCACCTCGATGCGGAGATCGCATCGAGTAGGTCGCTCGGATACCCGACCCGCTCGGCGAGCGGCCGGCCGACCTTGAAATGGAGTTCGGCCTCTTCCTCGCGGGCGACCTGGCGGTACATGTCCTTGAACGGACGA
>CAWDIJ010000006.1:0-110065 GCA_963802375.1 uncultured Actinomycetes bacterium | reverse complement strand
CACTATCCGCAGGATGCGCGCTGCGGTTGGGGCGCTCATCCAGTAGACGTTGCGGCCCTCCTCCTTGGTGTCTCTTCGCTTCTCGATCGGCGACGGCATGTCGAGCCTGATGCGCCCGCCGGCGCTGGGCCTGGGATGCGACCCCTCCAGGCATAGGTGCGAGTCTTCGAGGCCCACGGGCGCGATCTAAGCCGGGGTCAGCGAGAGCGGCAAGGCAAAGATCGTGAGCAAACTCGTCGACGCGGGGATCGTGCTCGTGACGCCGCCCGCCGCGGGCCGATCGCTTGCGGGACTCAGTCCAGACGGAACTCGATGAGCCGTACGGGCTTTGACGTCATGTCTGCAAGCAGCCCGAATTTCCGAACCTGCTCGTCCCGCAAGCGGTCACGCGGGCCTTTTACCTCGCAGAAGAACCAGTTCGAGAAATCCTCCGCATACATCAAAAGGTCGGGTGCCTGCGCACGGCCCTGGCTTCGGTCGCGGAGCGCGTTCCGAACGGGGCTGGGCAATAGCTGAGCCACGATGTGCTGCTTCCGGGGATGCGTCGCGAATTCGTACTTCTCGACTAGCGACAGATAACCAGTCGTGTGGTGAAGCACAACGGCCCCCAACCATTCGTAGAAGTGGATGGCGGGCTGCGAGTTGGCGAGGCGAAGGTCATCGTCATCGAAGAGATTCGGGAACCTGGTTCTCCACTCTTGAGCGAGGTGCCCACTTTGCCAGCGCGCTCTCTGGGAGCGCACCACGTTGACCGTTGCGATCTTCGTGATCCCTTCCATACGCCGTGAATGACGCTAACACCCTTCTGTTCGCGAAAGCCTTCCAGCAGCGTGGCTTCCAGCAGGCGGTCTAGTGGCCGCACCCGAATTCGTGTCCACGGTGTGCACGCCGAGCGTTCGGTCGAAGCGAACGCGAGCGAACGCGCACGAGTCGGAAAGCGCGGTTTTGCAGCGACAACCGAACGTGAGCGAACGCACGCGAACGTCCGCTCAGTATCGACAAGCTAGGGGTCACTGGTTCGAGCCCAGTACCGCCCACCTCACGAAAGCCCCAGCGGCGAGCCGGCTAGAGGATCGCCGGTTGCGCCCGTTTGCGGGCCGGCTTGCCCGTGGGGTTGTTGTCGCAGCCGCAAGCGCGAGGCCGAGCTGCTAGAAGATCCGCCTCTCTGAGTCGCGCCCCTGACCTGAGAGGTCCAGCAACTTCGGGTTGAGGCTGCGGTTGCGATACGCGTCGGCTAGCTTCTTCTCTCCACCCTGGCCCGCTGGGGACCACAGCGGTTTGAGCGTGACCCCGACCGCCTCCAACGTCCTCCGCACCGACATGTAGACGAGGTCCGCCTCGGCCCTGTCGAGCCCGCTGGAGAATCCGCCGGGCGGGGCCTTCGTGTCGCTCCCGCGCTCGTACTCAATCGTCTTGTCGATGTAGCCGTGCACGTCGCGCTTGGGCTTGCGCATCGTCTCCTCCTCGCCTCGTTTGGTCGGTGGGAGCATGACGGGGGGTTGAGCCGTTCTTTCTTAGGCACCCGCTGATGACTCCACTCCCCGCATCTGCGCTCCAGCTTCTTCGACGGCCTGCTCGAGGTGCCAGTTCCGCTGCTGGAGCTCGGCGATCCGTTCGCTGGCTGCGCGGCGGTTGCCGGCTGCGATGCCTGCGCCTTCGCCGAAGTTGCAGGGGCCGCAGGCGGCGACGACATTCGACGGCTCGAAGAACAGGTGCGCGTGCGCCGAACGAGGGTTGGACGTGGTGGGCGGTGTTCGCGAAACGGCGCAGCGCGGACCGCCCTTCCAGCGTCTTGGCCTGATTCGCCTCGTCGAGCTTGGCCTCGGCGAACTCGAAGGTGACTCCGCGGGACCGAGGCCGAACTTCGTAAGAGACCCTTGGCGCGACGCCGGAGCACGGCGGCGCTCCGAGTAGGGTGAACAGGGCGATCAGGGCCCTCGGGGCGAACGTCGGCCGCGGGGAGCGGTAGGCCCGCCGGGTCCGGTGCGGACACATCAGTTGACGAGGCTCGAGCTCTGGCTCAGCGGCTGTGATCCGTCGTCGAAAGAGGACGGGACACCCGCCGCACCGCCGACTTTTCGCAGCTCGCCGGGAACGTCCTGGAGCGCCGGCGACACGATCTTCCGTCGTTGGCGGCGCGCCCGCCTCAGCCGGCAACGCCGATCTGGAGCAGCTGGTTTACAAACTGCCTTCGTTAGAAGTTCGTTAGATCACCGAACCAACGGGGGCCGCGGACGTCGAAGAAGTCTGGTGTTCGGCATCTCCCCTGAATCTCGCTTCACGCCCTGCGTCGAGTGCGGCGCCTGGGTTCCGCATGGCACAACGGAGGAGCACGTCTGCGACGGCGAGCGTGTCCTCGACTTTCGCATCTTCCAGCTTCGCGGCGAGATCGCCGCGTTCGACGCGCAGCTCGCCGTCTGGCTCTCGACGGCGCGCGGACGCTTCGCGTCCTGGATCGCCGAACGCGACCGGCTCGGCGGCGAAGCCTCCGCCTAGCCGAGGTCAGTCGGGCACCAGCGGCGGACAGAGCCCAAGCTCACTTGCCAGCCAGCTTGTTGCGGTCGTCCTTTGAGGCAGCCGCCGCCAGGAGCGGTTGGCGCTCCCCGAAAGACCCTGCCGAGCTCCGGCGGGCTATTGAACGCGTCTCGCGCGGGAGGTCGGGCGCGCGTGGTGCGTCGAACTCACCGCGGCCGGACTCCCGCGCCGGGGCCGTGTGTTCCATCGCTGCGCCTGCGGCCGGCCGATTCCGGAAGGCGTGTCCCGATGCTCGTCGCGGACGTGTCCAGAGTTTGCGCCGATCTGGGCGCGGGACACTCGCCGGCGTCTGCTGGAGAACCTCCGCACTGTTCCGTATGCGGTCTGTTCAACGGACGGCTCCCGGGGCAGAGGGGTATCCGTTTGACCCCGAGCTCTGTCATTGTCGCCCACTACATAGATGCTCTGGCGCTATCGGCTGTCGGGTGAACCCGGAGGCGGCGAGAGACTTCAATCGGCGCACCGGCAAGTGGTGGAGCGAGCTTCACCGCGCCTCGAAGCTGCGCGCAGACCGCTCGACGGGTCATAAGGACAGGATCCTTGCCGGGTTTGGAGAAGCAGAAGCGGGGTCTGGCGCACGTTCACGGCGTCCTAGCTGCCGGCTCGCCGGAGGAACTTCGGTGGGCGCGTGCGTACGTGACGGCGCTTCGCGAGCTTGCTCCGGCCAATGGGTTGGGTTCGTAGATGGATGGCACAAAGTGGGCGCAAGCTCTGGCCAGGCGAACAGGCGGGAGCGTATTTTGTCGAGCTACTTCGTACGAGGCGGAGGCCGCAAGGCGCCGATTACCGAGAACGTCATGGCCGGGGATCTGCCGAAACTCGTCGTGTTAGGTTGGTCGCCTTGTGACTCTGTGACGGGTGCACGATGCGCAACCTCCGGAACGCTGGACGCGTCTGGGCGTGGCGCGCCGGCCACATCGCGCGGCCGAAAATCGACGAGCGAGATCTGATGGTGGCCGTCTGCCTGTTGGCGGGTGGCCAACTGTCTCCCGCGCATGCCCATTTAGCGCGAACAGCGACGCCTGATCGACTAGGACGGGTCGCCCGCTTCGATCAGCTCGAGCGCCTCCTTCAGTCCAGGATGCACCGTGAACGATGGCGCCTCCGGATCGAAATTGATGCTCTCGTCCCGGTGGGAAAACGCGACAGCTGATCCGCCATACCCGCCGCCACCGATCTTGGTGAATCCGATGATTCCGTACCTGTAGAGAACTTCCAATGCCGTATCGACGTCCAGGGTTTTGCGCCTGTCGAGCCGAAGCGATGCCCACGCCTGCTCGAACTCTTCGCGGGTGAAGCGGACTCTGTGGAGACGGCGAAGGACGTCGAGGTATCGCTTCCACTCAGGGTGGGCGGCGTGGATTTTGTCGTCGTCCAACTCCTGGACGAGGTACTCCGAGTACGCGGGGCGAGCATTGGTGATGTCCGGGTTGGTGATGCCGTCATTGTCAGCGTTCTTGGCCTCCACGAGGCAGAGGTTCAGAAACTGGATCATGTCCCGCGGTCGCAGGTAGGTACGAACTGCGATGTGCTTCGCCTTGTGCTGCGTACCGCGCATAACCGCCGCATCGAAGACCTGTCCCCAGGGATCTTGGGCCTCCGTCCCTGTGAGAACGCGAATCCGCTGATCGATCAGGACTTTGAGGCTACTTTCGCCGGTGAGCTCGTCCGTCCAGCTGAGTGTCTCCAGCAAGTTCCGCGTGATCTTGTTCTTGTCGGGGAAGCTGAGGTCCTCGTAAATGTCGCTTCGGAGGAAGACAACGGGCGCGACTCCATAGCCGTTTTCCTGGGCCCACTGGAAAACCTCGCGAGCAGCGAGGAGAAGCCCGATTAGTCGGTGCTTGTATTCGTCGTCGTTTGGACCGAAGCCGGTGTCGAGCTCGTCAAACAGAACGAAGTACCAGTTGTCTTCGCTCAGGATTCGTTCTAGGCAGACGTAAAGCCATCGGTTTGCTTCGACCAGCTTCGACGCGAGCTCACCACGTGGGACTGTCTGGCGGGTTACGGAACCGACCCCAGTGCCACCGAACTGGGGGTTGAACTCGAACTCATAGCTGTTCTTGCGGAAGATGTCCTTGAACTCAAACCCGACGCTGCCCCAGTTGTTCTGAATGAAGTTCGTGAGGGCGTCTTTCGCGCGCAGAGCGTCGGATGTCGGCGGGAACGCGTGGCTCTCGTCGGCGAGGACAAGCTTCGAGAGCTCAACGAGGATCAGGAATACCCAAGAGTGCGTGTAGCGCTCGACCGGGGCTGCGTCGCTGTCCTTAATCAGCTCGTGGATGCCCCACGGGTAGTCCCGGAACTTCAACCCGGTAGCGAACACGTCCGCGTGACTGGCGGCGCGTTGACGGATGATCTCGTAGATGGCTGTCTTGCCGGTGCCCTTCCGCCCGACAACGACGATGTGCTCCTGATCTTTGATCCGCCCGTACGCGTCGGTCCTGATGAAGAACTCGGCAAGGAGATCTTCCGATTCAGCGTCGATGCGCCCAAATTCTTCGATTCTGCGGATGTCGACTGCCACTGTGGGCGGACCTATACCCGCCCGGGACTTGATTAACTAGACCACCCGGGTAGCAGCTCGCCGCCTGGCTCTCGACCGCGCGCGGACGCTTCGCGGCCTGGATCGCCGAACGCGACCGGCTCGCCGGCGAAGCCTCCGCCTAGCCGCGGTCAGTCGGGCAGCAGCGGCGGGGAGAAGCCGTCTGCCCGGCCGAGCAGCACGGCGCGGGTGATCGCCTTCGATCCGAACCTTTCCCGCACCGCGTCGAGCGCGGCGTCGAGGGCGCTCCCGTGAGCCTCGACCGGGAGTCGGAGCTGGACGCTGTCGGCGTTCTCGAGCTCGGCGACCGTGACTCCGACGAGCGTGAGGCCGCGCCGCTCGATCAGCGGTAGCGCCGTCGTCAGGAGCCAGCGCGCGGTCACGAGGATCGCCCACGTCTCGTCGGTCGGGCGGGCCAGCGTGTGCGAGCGCGTGGCCCGCGAGAAGTCGTCGAAGCGCAGCCGCAGCACGACGGTGCGGCCGACTCGGCCGGCCTTCCGCATCCGCCCCGTGACTCGGTCGACGAGGCCATGAAGGACGGCGTCGATCTCGCGCGGCGACCTCGGCGTGCGTGAGCGGCCGAGCGCGCGCTGCGATCCGATCGAGCCTCGGCGGCGGCCCACCCTGACCCGCCGCGGATCTCGGTTGTGCGCCAGCGCGTGGAGCTGGCGGCCCGCTGCGCGCCCGAGCAGCCCGACGAGCTCCTTCTCGTCGAGCCAGGCGACCTGGCCCACGGTCTCGATCCCGCGCTCGCGGAGCTTCGCGGCCGTCACCCGCCCGACGCCCCAGAGCCGCTCGACCGGAAGCGGATGCAGGAACGCCAGCTCGCCTTCGGGCGGCACGACGAGCAGGCCGTCCGGCTTCGCGACGCCGCTCGCCACCTTCGCGAGGAACTTCGTCCGCGCGACGCCGACCGTCAGCGGGAGCCCGACCTCCTCGAGCACCCGGCGCCGCAGGCGGGCGGCGATCTCCACCGGCGTGCCGGCGATCCGTTCCATTCCTCGCACGTCGAGGAACGCCTCGTCGATCGACAGCCCCTCCACGAGCGGCGACATGTCGTCGAAGACCCGATACACGGCCTTGCTCGCCTCGGCGTAGGCCGAGAACCGCGACGGGGCGACGATCGCCTGCGGGCAGAGCCGGCGAGCCTGCCTGCCGCCCATCGCCGTCTCGATGCCGAAGGCCTTGGCCTCGTAGCTCGCCGCAAGGACGACACCGCCGCCGACGATCACCGGCTTCCCGCGCAGCTGAGGATCGTCCCGCTGCTCGACCGACGCGAAGAAGGCGTCGAGGTCTGCGTGCAGGATCGTCGCTCCGCCTGACACGAACATATGTTCGCACAGATCCACGGCAGAATCGCCCCTCACAACGGCCGTTGAACGGAGGGGGGATCTCCACATGACCAAGACGAGGGCTGCGCTCCTCGCACTCGCCGCACTGCTCGCCCTGCCGAGCGCGTCGCTGGCACACCGATCCAAGAGCGAGACCGTGAACGTCGCGGGCCTCGAGCGAAAGGCTCAGGTGCTGCGCGACACGTTCGGCGTCCCGCACGTCTTCGCCAAGAGCGAGCACGACGCGTACTTCATGGTCGGCTACCTGCACGCGCAGGACCGGCTGTTCCAGATGGATTCGAGCCGCCGCCAGGCGAGCGGCACGCTCGCCGAGCTGCTCGGCCCGAGCGCACTCGCGAGCGACGCCCAGCTGCGGACGCTCGGCCTTCGCCGCGCGGCGCTGCGCTCGCAGGCGGCGATCTCGCCTCAGAGCCGCGCGATGCTCGAGGCGTACGCGGACGGCGTGAACGCCTGGCTCGCCGCGAACCCGCTTCCCTCCGAGTACGCCGCGCTCGAGCTGACCAAGGCCAACGTGCCGCCGTGGACCGCGCTCGACTCGCTGGCGCTCTCGAAGCTCCTCTCGTTCGGCCTCTCGTTCGAGACCAACGACATCACGAACACGCAGCGGCTGATCGCCTACCAGACCGCCGGCGCCGCGCTCGGCTTCGACGGGCGGAAGCTCTTCTTCGAGGACGTGAACGCGCATCGAGCCGTTCGCGCACGCACCCTCGATCTTCCCCGGCGAGACCTCCCAGCCGGCGAAGAAGCACGGCGGGCCGGCCTTGTCGTCCTCCTCGCTGGCACCGGACATCGGCGCGGCCGCCCGCGAGGCGCTCGACAACCTCGACGCTGTCGACCTACCCGACGGCGCCCGCAGACCAGGGCTCGAACGTCTGGGTCGTCTCGGGCAAGCGCTCGGCGAGCGGACGTCCGATGGTTGCCAGCGATCCGCACCTGTCGCTCGGGTCGCCGGCCACCTTCTACGAGGTCGGCGTCGACGTCGAACGGTCGGCGCAGCGAGCGGCTGACGCTCTACGGCGTCACCTTCCCGGGCTCGCCCGGCGTGGTGCACGGGACGAACGGCCATGTCTCGTGGGGCTCGACCGTCAACCCGACCGACGTCACCGACATCTACCAGGAGCAGCTCACGATCGCGGGCGGCGTTCCGGTCGCGACGACGTACAAGGGCAACCTCGAGCCGACGCAGATCATCCCTGAGACGTTCCGTGCGAACCAGCCCGGCAACGGCACGGCCGACGACGTCGTCGTCGTGCCGCCCGCCGCCGGCGTCCCGCCCGCGACGGTCGTCGTGCCGCGCCGGAACAACGGGCCGCTGATCAGCGTCACCGGCACGACCGGGCTGTCCGTCCAGTTCACCGGCTTCAGCCCGACCCGTGAGGTCGACTACTTCCGCCTGCTCTCGCGCGCCGACACCGTCGCCGAGGCGATCGACGCCCAGCGCTACTTCGACTTCGGGGCGCAGAACTGGATGTACGTCGACGACCGCGGCAACATCGGCTACAAGACGAGCGGCGAGATCCCGCTGCGCGAGGACCTCCAGGCCGGCACCGTCGCGGGCCTGCCGCCGTACTTCCTCCGCAACGGCACCGGCGGGAACGAGTGGATCGCCGACCCGACGCCCGCCGAGGACCAGGCGTCGCCCTACGAGCTCCTCCCGTTCGCCGAGATGGACGGCCTCGTCAACCCGAAGCGCGGCTGGATCTCGAATGCGAACCAGGATCCCGAACGGCCAGACGTTCGACAACGACCCGCTGAACGAGCTCCGGCCGGGCGGCGGCATCCGCTACATCACGCCCGGGCACTCGGACGGCAATCGGAACGCGCGGGTCACGAGGCGCCTGCAGGAGACGCTCGCGGGCGGCGACGTCTCGTTCTCGGAGATGACGTCGATCCAGGCGGATCAGAGGCTCCACGACGCCGAGGTGCTCACGCCCTACATCACGGCCGCTCTGCGCGCGGCCCAGACGCCGGGCGCACCGCCGGCGCTCGCCGCCCTCGGGGCGGACCCGAAGGTGCAGGAGGCTGTCGCCCGCCTCGCGGCCTGGCAGTTCTCGACGCCGACCGGGCATCCCGGAGGGCTTCGATGCGACCGATCCGTTCGGGCTCCGGCTCCCGCCGACCCAGGCGGAGATCGACGCCAGCGTCGCCACGACGATCTACAGCCTCTGGCGCGGTCGCGCGCTGGCGGCGATCGTGGACGGCCCGCTCCAGGCCCGTGGCCTCGGCAGCTTCCTGCCGGGAGGCGATCAGGCGATGACGGCGCTCCGGCACCTGCTCGAGACCGGCGGCACCGGGGCCTCGGGGATCGTCTTCTTCGCCGGGCCCGTCGGTCGTGACACCGCCGTCCTCGGGGCGCTCAAGAGCGCGCTCGACCTCGCCGCGAGCCCGGCCTTCGCCCCCGCCTTCGGCGGCTCGACGAACCTCGCCGACTACCGCTGGGGCAAGCTGCACCGGATCGTGTTCCGGCATCCGCTCGGCGGGCCGTTCTCGATCCCGACCGGCGCGGGCTTCACCGACCTCGGGGCGGGCCTGCCGGGCATCGCCACCGACGGCGGCTTCAGCGCCGTCGACGCGTCCTCGCACAACCCGCGCGCGTCGACCCTGAACGGGTTCATGTTCGGCAGCGGGCCGGCGCGGCGTTTCGTCGCGGAGGCGCGGCACACGCATCCGAAGGCCGTGCAGGTGATCCCGGGCGGCGAGAGCGGCAACCCCGCCGGGCCGTGGTTCGGCAACCAGCTCGGCCTCTGGCTGACGAACGACTACCACGAGGCCACGACGCGCCGCGGCGAGATCGACGTGGCGCTGCGACTGAGGTTCGTTCCGGCTTCCTAGGAGGGACTAGCGGCCCGGCCTGCACTGCCAGGCCGGGCCGCGCTTGACTCATGGCCAAGCTCATCTACCTCACGATTCTGTCGCTCGACGGCTACGTCGCGGACGAGACTGGCAAGTTCGACTGGGGCGAGCCGGACGAGGAGGTGCATACCTTCGTCAACGACCTCGCCCGGCCGGTCGGCACCTACCTGTACGGACGCCGGATGTACGAGGTGCTGGTCGTCTGGGAGACGCTCGAGCTCGCCGACGAGCCACCCGTCATCCGGGAGTTCGCGGAGATCTGGCGGGCCGCCGACAAGATCGTCTATTCGAAGACGCTGGAGGCGGTGTCCAGCGCGAGAACGCGGCTCGAGAGAGACTTCGACCCCGAGGCGGTCCTGAAGCTGAAGACCTCGGCCGAACGTGACCTCGCCGTCGGCGGTCCAGAGCTGGCGAGCCAGGCGATCAAGGCCGGGTTGGTCGACGAGTACCAACTGGTCGTCGCGCCCGTGTTGGTCGGAGGCGGCACCGAGGCGCTTCCTGCCAACGTCCGCGTGGAACTCGAGCTGCTGGACGAGCGCAGGTTCGGCAACGGCATGGCTTTCCTCCGCTACGGCGCCTAGGTCCAGGGCATGCCTTTCCAGCTCTCTGGCCGCTCGGGCTGCCAGTGAGGAAACCGGGCATAGGCCTCGGAGGGCGCGCTCGTCTCTGTGTCCACAGCTGCACCGTGGCGGCCGGCCACTTCGGAGCGCGGATAGGCGATGGTCTTGTCCGCGGTTCGTCTGCCCGTCATGAAGATCACGCACGGTCCGTCTTCAGCGCCCACGAAGGCGTGGGCGGTGCCGGGCGGGCAGTGCACGAAGTCCCACGCCCTCAGCCGCCGCTCTTCGCCCTCGACGAGCAGCAGGCACTCACCGGCAAGGACCAGGAAATCTTCCTGGTTGGACTCAGCGTGGTAGAGCCCGCTTGGCTGTCCGGGCTGGATGACCTGGACCGTGACCCCGAAGTCGGAGAACCTGTGGGCGGGTAGATCGGGACGACGGCGAAGAACGGGCATGCCGCCCTCGAAGACGCACCTGGCACCGAACGCGTCGTTCGTCAGCCAGGCGGCAGTTCGAACGTTGACGACGAACCACCCGTAACTGACGGGCGCAAGTCCCGAGCCCACGTCGTCGAGTCGTGCTTCCTGAGCCATCTCAGAACGGCGCGGCTGCTCCCCACCGTCGCCCAATTATCGCGGAGGGGCGTTCGTCGAGCCGGCCTAGCCTGCGGCCTGCTCGTTCTCGTCGAGCTCCGGGGTCTTCACGAGCGTCGGTCGAGGCATTGTGCTCGGGAGCTCGACGAAGAACGCCGAGCCCTTGCCCTCCTCCGACTCGAGCCAGATCCGGCCGCCCATCCGCTCGACGAGCTCCCTGCAGATGTAGAGCCCGAGACCGGTTCCTCCGATGCCGGAGGTCATGTTCGGGTCGAGGCGGTAGAACTTCTCGAAGATCCTGGCTTGCTCGTCGCTGGGGATGCCCATGCCCTCGTCGACGACGCTGAACCGCACCGAGCGGTCCGCGGCTTCCAGGCCGAGCTCGATCCTCCCGCCGCCCGGCGAGTACTTCACGGCGTTCTCGACCAGGTTGACCAGCACCTGCCGTGCCTGGTCCTTGTCCGCGGCAACCGGCGGGACGCCCTCCGCGACCTGGACGTCGAAGGTGATGTGCGACGGCGCATGGGTCCTCGCCGACTCGACCACCCGCTCGACCATGTCCACGCCGTCGAACGGCTCCGTGTTCAGGTCGACCCGCCCGACCTCGAGCTGGTTGGCGAGCAGGATCTGGTTCACGATCGTGGCCAGCCGGTCGGACTCGTCGACGATGAGCGAGATGAAGCGCTCGCGCCCGGCGTCGTCGAGTGCGAAATCGTGGCGGCGCAGCGTCTGAGCTGCGCCGTACACGGCCGCCAGGGGCGTGCGCAACTCGTGTGACGCAACGGCGATGAACTCAGCCTTGAGCTCGTCGAGCCGGTGCTCTTCGGTGATGTCCCGCAACGCGTAGACCGTGCCGCCGAAGAACTCCACGCCCGAGATCGAGATCCAACGCTCGCCGTGCCCTGTGTCCAGCGGCAGCGTCGTGGGGCGCACAGGCTCCCCAGCGGTGGCGAGCGGAACCCGGGCGGAGAGCTCGTGCCAGTCCGGGATCGCGTCCGTCACCGGCGTGCCAACCGCCGCCTCAGCCGAGATGCCGGTGATCGCGGCCGACGCAGGGTTCCAGAGGCGGATGGCGCCGGCCCGGTCGACCAGGAAGACGCCCTCGCCCACGTGGGTGAGCACCTGGTTCGCGTCCGAGCGCGCCTCGACCTCGACGTGCAAACGCGAGTTGTCGATCGCGAGCGCGATCATCCCCGCAACCGCACGGCCCCAAGGGAGATCGGTGCCCTCGTACGGAGCGGCGCGCTCGCCGGCCACGAGCGTGAGCGCCCCGAGCGCCCGCCGGCCTCCAGAGGCAAGCGGAAGCCGCATGTGGGTCGCCGAGAGCTCAGGCCGGCGATTTCGGATCACCTCGCGGACGGCAGGCTCCGGTTCGGAATCGGGCTCGGTCGCCGCCGACGGGGGCTCGCCACCGGCCACTGCGTACCGGGTGACGCTGCCGTCTTCGGCTAGCACGTCCACCACACACCATTCGGCAAGGGCGCGGGTCGCCAGCACGGCAACCTCTCCCACCGTCGAGCTGACGTCGAGCGAGGAGGCCAGTACCGATGCGGCCTCGGCGACAAACTCGATCTTCCGCTGGCGGTCCCGCGCCTCCTCGGCGGTCACGGCCTCTGCGGTTCGAAGCTCCTTCGCCTGCTCCTCCGCCGCCTTCCGCTCGCCGACATCGAGCAGATACCCCTGGATGGAGAGCGGCCGGCCCGACTCGTCCAGCACCGCGACAGCCTCCTCCCGCACCCAGACGACCCGCCCGTCGCGCGCGAGCATGCGGTAGCTCAGGCGGACGGGCTTGGCCGCGTCAACGGCGTCCCGCTCGGCGAGGACCTCGTCCCGGTCGTCCGGGTGGACGAGCCGGGCAAAGAGGCCGGGATCCGCAAGCAACTCATTGGCGGTGTAGCCGACGAGCCGGTCGATCTGCGGGCTGACGAACGTCGTCTCCCGGGTCTCGAAGGACCGGACGTAGGTGACGAGCGGCAGGTGCTCCCTGAGCGAGCGGTCGGTTGTCTCGGCGTTGCGAAGCTCTCGGGTGAGCCTCCGGGCCTCGTCGACATCTCGGGCGACGACGATCGCCTCGGGCGGGTCTGGGCTCGGAATCGCCCTGACCGCGGCGTTGAAGACGTCGCCGTCCCGGCTCCGCTGCTCCATGACCTCGTCGAGCCCCTTCCCTGCGCGGATAGCTTCGGCGATGCGGTCTGCCTCGGCATCCCCGAACAGGTCGGCGAGTGGGCGCCCGACGATCTCGTCGGCGTCGTAGCCGTACAGCGCCTCCGCGCCCGGGCTCCAGCCCGCGACGACGCCTTCGGCGTCGACGCGCAGGATCGCGTCCGTCGAGGCGGCCGCGATCCCGTCCAGCCGGCTCTCAGCGAGGCGCTGGTCTCTCGACCGCTCGCGCCAGCGGATCGCCAGCCATCCGAGCGCTGCGCCCGCGACGAGCCAGACGGGAAGCGCGACCAGTCCGGCGCGGGACTGGTCCGCGACGAAGAGGTAGTTCAGCAGCCAGCCCACAGCGGCTGCGGCAACCGCAGCGGCGAAGAGGAGGATCCGGGGCCGAGTCAAGTGTGAGGGACGCTTTCTGGGCTGGGCAAATGCGGCTCACAGAGTGAAGCACGTCGGGTGGGTTGCTTTCTAGGGCACACCGCGAATCCCTCGGTAGTCTCCGTCTCGACCCCAACTCACGGAGGTGAGGACATTGGCCGCACAGGCCGTCCCTGAGGGCTACCACACCCTCACCCCGTATCTCTCCGTCGACGACGCCGCGGCGGCGATCGACTTCTACCAGCGCGCGTTCGGCGCAACAGAGCGCGGTCGCATGGACGGGCCCGACGGAAAGATCGCCCACGCGGAGCTCGCGATCGGCGACTCGATCGTGATGCTCGCCGATCCGTTTCCGCAGTTCCAGGCGAAGCCGCCGAAGGAGCTCGGAGGCACGACCGTCGGGCTGTTCCTGTATGTCGAGAACGTCGACGAAGTCTTCCGGCAGGCCGTCGAAGCCGGCGCGACCTCGACGATGGAGCCCGAGGACCAGTTCTGGGGCGATCGCTTCGGAACTGTCACCGATCCGTTCGGCCACCAGTGGCAGATCGCCACGCACGTCGAGGACGTTCCGCCCGAGGAGATGGAGGAGCGAGCCAAGACGGCGATGGCGGGGATGAGTGCCTAGCGCTACCGTTCAAGCCGAGGAGGTGAGCACCGCATGTGCCACTCGATGAGATGGCAGGAATGGGAGCTCCTCCAGGACGAGGAGCGGCGTGAGGACGTGGAGCCGCGCGTGATTGCCTCCGAGCCCGAGGCCGTCGAGCCCGAGCCGGAGCCTGAGCGTGAGCCCGACCGGGAGCTCGTCCACGCCTGAGCCTGCAAGCCGGCGGGCCGCCCGGCCCGCCGGCTTCCCACTTGCAAACGGGCTTCTAAGAACTTCGTTAGGTCCCCGAACTAACGCCGTCGACGCGCGTCAAAGTCTCCGGTGTTCGGCATCCCCGAGTCTCGCTTCCGGCCCTGCGTCGAGTGTGGCGCCTGGGTCCCGCATGACGAAACCGAGGAACATGTGTGCGACAGGGAGCGCGTCCTCGACTTTCGCCTCTTCCAGCTTCGCGGCGAGATCGGCGCGTTCGACATGCAGCTTGCTTCCTGGCTCGAGACGGCGCGCGGACGCTTCGCCGCCTGGATCGCCGAGCGCGACCGCCTCGCCGGCGAGCCCTCCTCCTAGCTCGCGCGCACGTCCCGCCCTTCGGGCAAGCTCCCGCGGGTGAACCAGCTCCGACGAATCGTCGACTCGCCCGGCTTCACCGGCGCGGTCGTGGCCGTGATCCTGCTGAACGCGCTCGTGCTCGGGCTGCAGACCTACCCGCGCCTCGAGCAGGACTACGGCGACGTGCTCGACACGCTGAATGCGCTCTGCCTCGCGTTCTTCGTCGTCGAGATCAGCCTTCGCGTCGCCTCTTACTTCCCGCGGCCGTGGAACTACTTCCGCGAGGGCTGGAACGTCTTCGACTTCCTCGCCGTCGGGCTCGCGTTCGTCCCAGGCCTGCGCGAGAACACGACCATCCTCCGCCTCGCGCGCCTGGCCCGGATCGTGCGGGTCGTCCACCTCCTGCCCGACGTCCGGATCCTGATCACCGCGGTCATCCGCAGCCTGCCGCCGCTCGCGTCGATGGCGATCCTGACGACGCTGATCCTCTTCGTCTACGGGATGGTCGGCTGGCAGCTCTTCGGAGACGAGCTGCCGGAGGACTGGGGGACGATCGGCGAGGCGATGCTGAGTCTCTTCGTGATGCTGACGCTCGAGGACTTCCCCCAGTACATGGACGCCGGCATGGAGATCCACCCGTGGTCCTGGATCTTCTTCGTGAGCTTCATCCTGGTCGCCGCGTTCATCGTCATCAACGTGTTCATCGGGATCGTGCTGAACTCGCTCGAGGAGGCACGGGAGCTCGAGCGGCGCGAGTCGCTCCGGCCCGGCGAGGCGGTCCCGGTGCTTGAGCGGATCCAGATCCTGCGCTCGGCGCTGGACGAGCTGGAGCACGAGCTGAAGACGCAGCCCCACAAGGAGTCCCAACCGGCTTCCTCGGTCCGGCGCCGCTGACCGGAGTTGTCGCCGTCCTCTGGACTGTCGACACCTCGGTGCTGGTCTACAGTCAGGGGCGAGCCGGCGGTTGCCGGCCCGCCCGCCAAATCCCTCTAGTCGACCCGGTCGCCCTCGGCGACCTGGCCGCGCCACTCGCCGGACTCGGCGCCGCGGTTCTCGATCATCTCCTTGAACCGCTCGAGGTCGGCCTTGACCGCGCCCTCGTCGCGCCCGAGCTTCTCGGCCGTCGCCTCGACGATGCCCTCGGGCTCCCAGTTCATGACGACCTGGATCCGCGTCCGGTCGTCGCCGAGGCTGTCGAACCGGACATCGCCGGAGTTCTCCTTGCCCTCGGTCGACCGCCACGCGATGTGAGTGTCGGGCTCCTGGTGCGTGATCTCCGCCGTCCACTCCTCGCGCCGGCCGCCGATCTCGGCGACCCAGCGGAGGTGGGTGTCGTCGAGCTGCGTGACCGACTCGACGTTCTCCATGAACTGCGGGAACTCCTCGAACTGCGTCCACTGGTTGTACGCGGTCGAGACCGGGACCTCGACTTCAATCGACTTCTTGACTTCGCCCATGGCGACTCCTCTCGTTCGCGATGTTGAATTGCCCTCGTACCCGCTTCAGAGTGTCCTAACACCGACCCGATACGTTCTCTTGTGATGCGTCGCATGACATTCGTCGTGGTGCTTGCTGCTTGTGTGGTGGCGGCGCCGGCGAGCGCGTCGAACTGGCTCCAGATCGGGTTTGTCGACACCACCGAGGCGATCGGGAACACGCCTCGCTTCTCCCAGACGCTCCAGACGTTGCGGCCGCAGATCGTCCGCGTGACGCTGTCCTGGGGCGGCGTGCTCGGCGTCGCCCGCGAGCGGCCGGACAACGGAACGAACCCCGAGGACAAGGCGTACGAGTGGGAGCGCTACGACGCCGCGGTGATCGCAGCCTCGCAGCGCGGTGTCCGCATCGCCTTCACGATCTTCGGCACGCCCTGGTGGGCGAACGGCGGTGAGCCGCAGAACAAGGCGCCGCAGAACATGAAGCGGCTCCGCGAGTTCGCGTACGCGGCCGCGTTCCGCTACAGCGGGCGTTACCGGCGCCCGGACGGCGTGGTCCTCCCCCGCGTCTCGCTCTGGACAGCCTGGAACGAGCCCAACCTGCCGCTCGGGCTGAAGCCGCAGTGGCGGAAGATCCAAGGGCGCTGGGTGATCCAGTCCGCGCGCGACTACGCGCGGATCTGCAACGCGATCTACGAGGGCGTCCACCTCACGCTTCTCCGGGGCCAGAAGGTCGCGTGCGGCGTCACGGCGGCGCGCGGGAACAACGCGCCGGCCACGAAGCGGCCGTCCACCTCGCCGATCGGCTTCCTCCGCGCCGCGCACGCAGCGGGCATGCGGAACTTCGACGCCTACGCGCACCACCCGTACGCGGGCGACCCGAAATACCGTCCCACCGCCCGGCCGCGCAACCCACGCGCGATCACGTTCGCCAACATCGGCAAGCTGATCGACGAGGTCACGATCCTCTACGGCGAGAAGCCGATCTGGATCACCGAGTACGCGTACGAGACGAGCCCGCCGGACAGGATCTTCGGCGTCACCTGGGACCGGCAGGCGACGTACATGCACGAGGCGTACACGATCGCGAGGCGGAACCCGCGAATCGACATGCTCCTGTGGTTCCTCGTGCGGGACGAAGGACGGACGACCGGCTGGCAGTCGGGGCTGGTCTCCGCGGCCGGCCTACGGAAGCCGGCGTTCTTCAAGTTTCAGCGGCTCGCTGAGGGCGTGCGCCGCCATCAGCTCTCGATCCTGAAGCGGAAGCCGCAGCTCGTCCGGAGCACCTTCATCCGCGAGCTTCTCGAGGACTCGAAGGCCAGGATCACGATGCGCGACTGGATCGCGCTCGCACCTCACCTTCCCGGCTCTTAGGAGGGTTCGGCGCAAAAGCGGCTGTGTCGCCAGGCAACGAGCGCTTTCACGCCAAACCCTCCTAGTCGACCACCTGCTGGGCCATGCCGCCGTCCAGCAGGAAGCTCGCGCCCGTTGCGTACTCCGCTTCGGGCGAGACGAGCCAGGAGACGAGCGACGCGACCTCTTCCGGCCTGCCGGCCCGCTGCAGCGGGATCTCCGCCCGGAGCCGCTCGGAGTCGAACTCGTTGCGCTCGACCTTGATCGCGCCCGGCGCGACCGAGACCACGCGGATCGACGGCGCCAGCTCGATCGAGAGGGACCGCGTCAGCATCCCGAGCGCCGCCTTCGCCGGCGCGTAGAGCGCGAAGCCCGGACGCGGAACGTGCTCGTGGACGCTGGTGATGTTCACGATCACGCCGCCGTGCTCGCCCATGACGCGTGCCGCCGCCTGCGACGCGAGGAAGGCGGCACGGACGTCGACGGAGAAGACGGCGTCGAAGTCGTCCGCCGTCAGCTCGAGTGCCGGCTTGGAGACCGTGATCCCGGCGTTGTTGACGAGGGCGTCCAGCCGTCCGAACTGCTCCGCGACCTCGGCGACGAGCCGCGCCGGCACGGCGGGATCGGACAGGTCGCCCGCCGCCCAGTGCACCGGCCCGCGGGCCGCCAGCTCCTCGTAGACCTCGCGTTCTTCGTCGCCCTGCTTGTGGGTCGCGAACCCCAGGGCGAAGCCGTCCGCCGCGAGCCGCTCCGCGATCGCCCGGCCGATCCCGCTGCCGGCGCCGGTGACGAGCGCTACCCGCTCTACGACATCTCCCTCCGGTGGCTCGACGCGAGGGCCGCGATCTCACCCGTGTCGAGCGCGCTGGCAGGAATCTCGACGGCTCGCACTTTTGTCGCGGCGCGGAGCGTCGAGCTCCGCATTCCGCCCTCGATCGACGCCCGCTCGCCGACGATCGCGCCGGGGCCGACCTCGGCCACGACGTCGCCGTCCACTTCCACGTCAAGCATCCCGTCGAGGATCAGGAACAGGCTCGTGCCCGGCTGGTCCTGCTCGACGAGCGTCTTGCCCTCGTCCAGCTCGTGCCGGGGCAAGGCCTGGGCGTCGGCCATGACGATCCGCGAGAGCTCGCGCTCCAGCTCCGACTCCACGGCAGCGACGAGCGTCGGCGAGTCGTCTCCGCCCCACGGCGTGTTCGGGCCGTACGACTCGCGCCACCACCGCTCGAAGTCGATCTCACCGCTCTTCTCGACGAGGGCGCCGCTGTCGTCGTAGAGCCAATGTCGGGGGAAGGGCGAGGCGCCGACCAGCCGGTGCTTGGAGGTCCCGTCGGCATAGATGATCAGCTGGAGCGTCGTCCATGCCGAGGCGGACGCGATCTGGAAGTACGGCTTGCCGCTGACCCTGCGCGGCGCCGGAAGCCCCATCCGGCCGCCCGCGCTCTGCACGAACCTGACCCAGTCGGGGCCTACCTCGGGCTCGGCCTGGATGAGCGGATATCCGACGCCGGGGAACGAGAGCGTCCTCGGGCCGACCTTCACGTGCGTCGTCCCGATGACCGCGCCGCCGGAGTAGCCCGAGTCGACGATCTTGCCTTCGTCGACCTCGATCCACGCGCGCAGCTCGTTCGCCTCGCGAAAGCCGTCGCGGTCGCGGAGCGCCTCCAGCTCGCCATGCCCCAGCCGCTCGGGCGGCGGGTCGTCGTACGACGTCATCCCCAGCTCGAACGGAAGCTTCGGCATCCCCTCGATCGCCTCCGACGGGATCCAGGTCACTGCTGTGACGGCCTTCTCGACTTTCATCCCCACCCTCCTCATTCAGCGTGTTCAGACAATCCTTACCGACTCCTGCGATTCACCTCAAACCGGTCGTGTATCCCTCACACACATCGGATACCGATGCAAGTGAAGGGGGTTACAAGCAGATGAAGAAGCTTCAGCTCCTTGGGGCCGCAGCGGCGGCGTCCGCGCTGACCGCACTGGCCGCCCTTGCCGGGCTCGCCGACGCCCAGGCGAACATCGCCCCGGCCAACACGACGCCTCCGTCCAGCTCGGGAACGCCGAGGGACGGGGAGACGCTGACCGCGAGCGAGGGTGTGTGGACGGGCGACGACCCGATCGCGTACACGTACCAGTGGCAGCGGTGCGACGGGAACGGCCTCAACTGCGCCAATCTCGCCGGCGCCACCGGCCGAACGTACGCCGTGCAGACGTCGGACGTGAACAACCGGCTCCGTGTCGCGGTGACCGCGACGAACGCGACCGGCTCGACGACTGCGAACTCGCAGCCGACCGCCGTCGTGACGCCGCCTGAAGGCGCGACGCGCCTGTCTGACGGCCGCTACTCGATTCCGGCGTCGAGCATGCGGCTCCCGCACCGCCTCATCATCTCGGGCGTTGAGTTCGTGCCCCGCGTCATCCGCTCGCGGGCTCCCTACACGGGCCGCTTCCGCGTGACGGACACGCGCGGCTACATCGTCCGTGACGCGATCGTGCTCGTCACCGGCGTCCCGCTCGGGTGGATCCAGGCTCCGCAGGAAGTGCGGACGAACGTCGACGGCCTGGCGACCATCCAGATCCAGCCGACCACGCGCCTCCGCCTCGTGCGCGGCGGCTCGATGGTCAAGTTCATCCGGGCCCGGAGGGAAGGCGACACGCTTCTCGCCGGCGTCTCCACGCGGCGGCTCGTCCGCGTGCGGACGGCGCAGCCCTCCTAGCGCAACGCCTGCCGCGCGGCGGCGGCGGGGGCTACTCGCTCTCGTCGTCGTCGCCGCGGCGGCTGCGCCAGAACCAGAGCGCTCCGCCCACGGCGGCGAGCGCTCCGACGATCGCACCCTTCCCGGGACGGCGGTTGCCGGGCTTCACCGACTGCTTCGCCTTGTGCTTCGCGGCGGTCTTGCCGACCTGCCACGTCGCCCAGCCGAGGACGGCATTTCTCCTGTTGATGATGCTCATCGGGCCGAGACTAGCGGCCCGGCGGTCGCCGTGAAGCTCCCGTCAGCAGGCTGTCCGGCACCGGCGCAAAGGCGAAGGCGCGAAGAGCGGCTCGGCAGTGAAGGTGCAGCCGTTCGAAGCGGACGCAGTCCGTGCAGGACCGAAGGTGTACGCCCAGGAGCTCATGCTCGGACGGCGGCAGCTCTCCGTCAAGCCGGCGGGAGACGGCGCGCTCGGCCTGGTCACAGGTCAGAGAGCTCCCGCGCTGCCCGGGCAGCAGCCGCCGCCGGTACAACCATTCGCAGGCCCGCTCCCGCGCGAGCAGGAGGCTCATGCCCAGGTAGATGCCGCGAGACCCCGTTCCTTGCGCTTCCCCTGACGACGATTTCCAACCGGCACTCCGTCGGTGCCGGGGGAATCAGCCTCCTGTCCCCGGAAACGGTGGTGGTGGCGGCGGCGGCGGCGGTGGCAGCAGCGGGGGCGGTGGCGGCAGCGGGGGCGGTGGCGGCAGCGGGGGCGGTGGCGGCAGCGGCGGGACGGGCGGTGCCGGCGGGATCTCGACCGGGGGCGGCGGTAGCGGTGGCGGAGGAGGCAGCGGCGGCAGCGGCGGTTTCGGGACCTCCTTGACCACCGTCTTCGCCGTCTCAACGACGTCGCGGACGGGCTCCGGCGCGTTGGCGGCCGGAGACGTGGCCGACGCCGGTTGACCGGCCGACACCGGTTGACCGGCGCCCTGGCCTGCGGACGGCTGTGATGTCGAGGCGCCTGCGCGACCGCGTGCCAGCGCGTTGGCGACGGCGTTTCGGACGGCGGAGGGCTCGGCGGGACCGAACGACGCGACCGCGTCGAGGTCTGCCTGCCTCGATTCGCGCCCGGTTCCGCCGGCCGCGGTCGAGACGTAGACCTTCGGGTAGGTGCGCGGGACCTTCTTGAGCATGGGAAGCTCGGTCCGGTTCGGCTCGCTCGCGGCGACCGCTTCGACCGCCTCGTGGCCGACACCCCCGGCGATCACACCTGCCGCCACCATCGCGGCGGCCTTCGCTGCAATGCCGGAGCCGGCGATCACTCCACCGACGGTCGTTCCGGCGCCACCGCCGAAGAAGCTCACAAGCGACGGCGGGAGCTGGACGACGCCGAGCCGCTTCAGCGCCGCGCGCTGAGCCCGCTGCTTGCGCTCGAGCGTGGCGCACTCGCTGCACTCGCGCAGGTGGGCGCGGAGGGTGCGCTGTTCGCCGGCCGAGAGCGTGCCGTCGAGGCGCTTGGAGAGGGTGGCCTCGGCCTCGCCGCAGGTGAGGCCACCCTCCAGCTGCTCGCGCAGCGCACGCCGCGCGCGGAAGATCAGGGTCTCCACCGCCGACACCGAGACGTCGAGGATCTCGCCGATCTCGCTGTAGGAGCGGCCCTCGAGCTCGCGCATGACGAGCGCCGAGCGCTGGTTGAGGTTGAGCTGGCCGAGCGCGTGACGGATCTCGTCGGCGGTCGGAACCGCCTCGTCGACAGGCGGCGCGGCGACACGCTCGTCCCAGACGACCTCCTTAGGCCGTCGGGCGAGCATCCGGAAGCGCTGGCGGCATTCGTTGTGCGCGATCTTCAGCAGCCAGTTGCGCGGCAGCTCGGGCCGGTCCCCCCGCTGGAAGGCTCGGTAGGCGTTGAGGAAGGTCGCCTGAGTGGCGTCCTCTGCGTCGGCCGGGTTCCGTAGGACGGCAAGGACGTACCGGTAGACGTCGTGGACATGGCGCTTGTAGAGGCGCTCGAACGCACGGTCGGTCTTCGGCCGGGTGAGGAGTGCGGCGTCGCTCACGGTTTCTGTCTCATAGATGCGTCACGCAGTCGTTCCTTGCGGCCTGTTTCCCCGCTGAATACCGAAACGAACCTCCAGGCCTCACGGGAACGTGTCTAGGCTCGAAGCGTGAGCAGGCTGGGGGCGCTTCAGGAGCGGCAATTCCGGCTCTTGTGGCTGGGGCAGACGGCTTCCGCCTTCGGCGACTCGCTGATCTACGTGGCACTGCCCTTCGCCGTGATCGAGGCCGGCGGTGGAGCCGCCGAACTGGGCATCGTTCTTGCCTCGTTCACGCTTGCACGCGCAGCATTCATCGTGGTCGGCGGAGTTTGGGCCGACCGGCTTCCTCGCCGGCTCGTGATGCTCGCCTGCGACGGGATCCGCACGGTCGTCCAGGGTGCCGTCGCGGTGGCACTACTCACGGGCTCGATGGAGATCTGGATGTTCGTGGTGGCGTCGGCGCTGGTCGGTGCCGCACAGGCGTTCTTCGGGCCGGCGTCGACAGGCCTCGTCCCGGAGACGATCAGCTACGCGCGGCTTCAGCAAGCGAACGCGCTGTTAAAGGTCTCCGAGGGCACCGCGAACGTCGCCGGCCCCGCCGTCGCCGGCGTCCTGGTGGCCGCGTTCGAGCCCGGAGTGGCCTACGCGGTCGATGCACTGACGTTTGCCGTCAGCGCTCTCTTCCTGGCGCGTCTGCGGTTGAAGCCCCGGCAGCCAGCGCCCCGCCAGCGCTTCCTCGCCGATCTGCTCGACGGAGCCCGGGAGGCGTGGTCGCACGTCTGGCTCAGGGCCGGCTTCCTGGCCGCGGCGCTGGCGAACCTGGGCATCGGCGTCATGGCCGTTCTTGGGCCGATCATCGCGGCCGAGGAGCTCGGGGGCGCAGCCGCATGGGGAGTGATCCTGACCGGCGGTGCGATCGGCGGCCTCCTCGGCGGGGTGTTGGCGCTGCGCTTCAGGCCGAGCCGGCCCGTGCCGCTTGCGCTGGTGGCTTGGTCGTTCGGGTCGCTGCCGCTCTTTGCGCTCGTCCCGCCTCTCCCGGCACTCGCGATCGCAGCGGCAAGCGGCATCTTCGCGCTCGGAATCGTCGTCGGCAACACGATCTGGGAGACACTCCAGCAGCGCGAGATTCCGGCAGAGCGACTCTCGCGCGTGAACTCGTTCGACTGGATGGTCTCGCTGATCTTCATGCCGGTCGGCCAGGCGCTCGCCGGCCCGCTGGCCGAAGTCGTCGGCGTCGACACCGTCCTCGTCGGGGCGGCCCTCCTGATCGCCGTCCCCTGCTTCGCGGTCCTGCCCCTACGCGGAATCAGGCACGGCCCTACGCTGTTGCCTTCTCTCGCTTCCGGTTCGGCAGGTGAATCGCCCGTCCCAGCGCCACCAAGCCCGCTTCCTTGATTCCCTCCGAGAGGGTCGGGTGGGCGGTCATGCCGTCCGCGACCGTCTCGACGGTGGCCTCAGCGTCGATCGCGACGACGCCCGCCTCGATCAGGTCGGTGACGTGCGGGCCGACCATCACGACGCCCAGCAGCTCGCCGTACCGGCTCTCGTGGATCGACTTCACCCAGCCGGTCGTCTCGTTCTGCATCACGGCCCGCGCGTTGGCGACCCAGGGGAACACGCCCGTCTCGACGTCGTCGCCGTACTGCTCCCGGGCCTCCTGCTCCGTGAGTCCGACGGCGGCGATCTCCGGGTCCGTGTAGATCGGACGGGGGATCGCGCGGTTGTCGACGACGGCCTCGTGGCCCATCGCGTTCTCGGCCGCGACTTCGCCCTCGCGGAAGGCGGTGTGTGCGAGCTGCCAGTAGCCGGCGCAGTCGCCGACGGCGTAGATGTGGTCGACGGTGGTGCGACGGTGCTCGTCGGCGGCGATCCCCTTGCGGCGGTCGAGCTCGACCCCGATCTCCTCGAGTCCGAGGTTCTCGACCTGAGGCGCACGGCCGACGGAGACGAGCATGAGGTCGGCCTCGACGGTCTCGCCGTCTCCGAAGTGGACGGTGAGCGCGGAGCCCGAGTCCTCGACCTTCGTGCACTGCTTCTCGAGGTGGAGCGTGATGTTGCGCTTGGCGAACTGCTTCGCGAGCTCCTTGGCGGCGTCGGCGTCCTCCTGCGGGATCAGCGAGGGCAGCATCTCGATGATCGTGACCTCGGAGCCGAAGCGGGCGAAGATCGACGCGAACTCGCAGCCGATGATCCCGCCGCCGAGGACGACGAGGCGCTTCGGGAGCTCCTGTTGCGCGAGGAGTCCGGTCGAGTCCACGCAGCGCGGTGAGTCGAGACCCTCGATCGGCGGGAGGATGGGGAAGCTGCCGGTCGCGACGATGGCGGTGCGGAAGGTGACGTCCTCCCCACCCTCGACGGCGATCGTGTTCGCGTCCTTGAACCGGCCGGCGCCCTTGACCCACTCGACCCCGTTCGCCTTGAAGAGCTGCGCGACACCGCCGGTCATCTGCTTGACGACGCCGTCCTTCCACTCGTTCGCGGTCGAGAAGTCGAGCCGCGGCTCGCCGACCTGGACGCCGAGCTTGCCGAAGGTCTCCTCGGCCTCCTTGATCGCGAAGGCGGTCTGCACCCAGGCCTTGGTCGGGATGCAGCCGACGCGGAGGCAGGTGCCGCCGAGCTCGGGCTCCTTCTCGATGCAGACGGCCTTGGCGCCGAGCTGCGCGGCGCGGATCGCGGCCGTGTAGCCGCCCGGGCCGCCTCCCAGGACGGCAACGTCACATTCCATCGTTTTCTGCTCCTCGGTTGATTTCCGGCTCGATCCTACTGGCGCCGCGTGGCATGGCCGACCGAGCCCCGGCCGGGACATGTCCTGTGCCAGACGCTCGCCACGTCTCGAAAGGCCGGTGCGAAACAGCGAAACGTCCGCACGTAGCGAGATTCGGCCTGTCTCTCGCAGCCATGACGAGTGTCTGACACTCGTGATGGCTCGAAGGGCGCTGTCTAATCGGGACCGACGTGTCCTGGTCGGACGACCCTCCTATGCGGCCGGAAGATCGAGCCGCATCGTCGACGAGCCGTCGGTCTGCTCGACCTTCTCGAAACCCTGCTTCTCGAAGACATGCATCGCGGGGCTGTCGTCCGCGACGGAGAGGCTCAGCGAGCCGTAGCCCTGCTCCGTCGCTGCGTCGATCAGCGCGTCGAGCAATTCGGAGCCGATGCCCCTGCCGCGGCGGCTCGGAACGACGGCGATCGAGACCTCGGGCGTCTGCTCGTCCACGAAGCCGAAGCCGGGCTCGTCGCGCGTGAAGAGCCGGAACCAGGCGGCGCCGATCGGGAAGCCGTCCTCCAGCGCGATCACCGCCGTGTCCCCGCTCCGCCCCCAGCCGGACACGTACTGCCAGAGCGACGCGTCCTCGATGGTTCCGCCCGAGCGCCAGTAGAAGGCGTGGCGCAGCATGTCCTTCAAAAACCGGACGTCCTGCCGGTTTCCGCGGCGGATCAGCGGCGGAGCTCCTGGACGAGCTGCAGGCGGTTCCCGTCGGGGTCGTACACGTCCAGCAGCCGCACCTCCTCGTGCAGCTCGAGCACGGTGCCGACCTCGATGTCGTCCTTCCGGAGGCGCTCGGCCTCGGCCTTGACGTCCGTGACGTCGATCGTGGCGACCCCGCCGTCCTCTGGCTCACCCTCCGCGAGCGCGATCTGCATCGCGCCGCGCTCGAGCTTCGCCCAGCGGCCGGGATCGTCGTAGTAGGTCTCCTCGAAGCCGAGCTTCGTCGAATACCACCGGCGCGCAGCGTCGAGGTCGCGGACGCGGTACCAGACGCGCATAACTCGAAACTCTAGAGCGCCAGGCCCGGTTCTTCGAGCATGGAACGAACCGTGCGCAGGAAATCGGCGGCGTCTGCGCCGTCGACGGCGCGGTGGTCGCAGGTCAGCGTCAGGCTCATCAGCGGGCGCGTTGTGAGCTCGCCGTCGCGCACCACAGGCTTCTCCTCGACGGCACCGACCGCGAGGATCGCGACCTGCGGCGGATTCAGGACGGCGACGAACTGGTCGACGCCGAACATGCCGAGGTTGGAGATCGTGAACGTGCCGCCGTCGAGATCGGCCTGCTGCAGCTTCCCGCCGCGCGCGCGGTCGACGAGGTCGACACGGGCCGCGGCGATCTCTTGAATCGTCAGCTGGTCCGCCCCACGAATCACCGGCACGACGAGCCCGCGGTCGGTGGCCACCGCCATGCCGACGTTGGCCGAGGGGTGGATCCGAACCTCCTCGCCGACGAACTCCGCGTTTAGACGCCGGTGCCGCATGAGCGCGGAGGCGGCGATCTTCGTGAGGACGTCGGAGATCGTCGGCTTCGGGCCGTCCTTCGCGAGCTCGACCAGCTGTTTCCGCAGCTCCAGCGCCCTCGCCATGTCGGCGGACATCGAGATCTGGAAGACGGGCGCCTGCCACGCCTCGGTAAGGCGGCGCGCGATCGTCTTGCGAATCGAGGTCAGGGGCACGACCTCGACCTCGCCTGAGGGCGCTGACGCCGGCGCCGCCTCCGGGGCGGGCGCCTCGGCCGGCGCCATCTCTGCCCGCTCGACGTCCTCGGCGACGATTCGCCCTTCCGGCCCCGTGCCGCGGAGCTGTGCGAGCTCGATCCCGCGCTCGCGGGCAATCCTTCGGGCGAGCGGTGACGCCTTGACGCGTCCGTCTCGCTCCGGCTCTCGGACCTCGGTGACCTGCTCCGAGGCGCTCGCTGCGGATGCCGCGGCGCCCTCCTCGCGCTCGGCGTCTCGTTCGGGCGCTCTGGAGCCCTCCTCCTGCGGGGTCTCGTCGACCTCGGTCTCCTCCTGCGGGGTCTCGTCGACCGCGGTCTCCTTCGCCTGCGGGAGGTCCTCGCCCTCCTCTCCGATCACGGCCACCGTCTGCCCGACCGGAACCTCGCCCTCCTGGACGGCGATCTTCAGCAGGACGCCTGCGGCCTCGGCCTCGACCTCCTGCGTCACCTTCTCCGTGTCGAGCTCGTAGAGCGGCTCGCCCTTCTCGACCCGGTCACCCTCCTGCTTCAGCCAGCGAACGACAGTCCCCGACTCCATGCCCTGGCCGAGGCGCGGGAGCTTGACCTCAGTCGCCATCGCGGGCCACTGTGCGCTGGATCGCCTCCACGACGTCCTTGGCGTGAGGCACGACGAACTCTTCCATGACCGGCGCGAAAGGGATCGGCGTGAACTTCGCGCCCACGCGCTCGATCGGCGCGTCGAGCCAGTCGAATGCCTGGTGCTGCACGATCGCGGCGACCTCCGCTCCGAAGCCCATCTTCGTGACCGCCTCGTGCGCGACGACGCAGCGGTTGGTCTTCTTGACGGACTCGACGATCGTGTCCTCGTCGAGCGGCTGGAGCGTCCGCGGGTCGACGACCTCGACGGAGATTCCCTGGTCCTCGAGCTGATTCGCCGCGTCCAGTGACTCGTGGACGAGCCGCCCGGTCGCGACGACGGTGACGTCCTCGCCCTCCCGCAGGACCCGCGCTTGCCCGATCGGGATCGGCTCGAGCTCCTCGGGCATCTCCTCTTTCAGGCCGTACAGCGTCCTGTGCTCGAAGAAGATCACCGGGTTGTCCTCGTAGATCGCGCTGTAGAGGAGCCCGCGCACGTCGGTCGGCGTGGACGCAAAGACGACCTTGAGGCCCGGGATGTGGACGAACCACGACTCGAGCTGCTGGGCGTGCTGGGCTCCGGGCGACCAGCCCGCGCCGCCCTGCGTCCGGACGGTCAGCGGCACCTTCAGCTGCCCGCCGGACATGTAGCGGTGCTTGGCCGCCTGGTTGACGATCTGCTCGGCCGAGAGCGTCAGGAAGTCCTCGTACATGATCTCGACGACCGGGCGCATGCCCTGCATCGCGGCCCCGATCCCGGTCCCGACGATGCCGATCTCGGAGATCGGGGTGTTGCGGACGCGCTCCGGGCCGAACTCGTCCAGCAGGCCCTGCGTAACACCCATCGATCCGCCCATCTCGGCGATGTCCTCGCCCATGATGAAGACGTCGTCGTCCTTGCGCATCGCGGTCGCGAGCGCATCGCGGACTGCTTCGCGGTAGGAGAGCTCAGGCATCCTGGCGTTCCTGACGCGGCGCTGACGGTGCGGCGCCGGAGGGGACAGTGCGGGAGCACGGCCCCGGAGAGCGACGTGCCGTCAGCGTCGTGAGCGTGCTGCGGAGGCGGGCTCCGCCCGCCGGGAGCGGCACGCGGTCAGGGGCGTCAGGCATAGATGTTCTTCAGCGCGTCTTCGGGCTTGGGATCGGTGCCCGACTTTGCGAACTCGACGCTCGCCTCGACCAGCTCGGTGACCTCCCTGTCCAGCTCCTCGAACTCCTCGTCCGAGAGCTCCAGCTCGGTGCGCAGCTTGCTGATCGGGTCCTCGGTCTCGCGGAGACGCTGCAGGTCTTCCTTCGGGCGATAGACCTGCGGGTCGCCGATGTAGTGGCCAGTGAGGCGGTACGTCTGGGCGACGAGGAACACCGGACCGCGGCCGGACCGCGCGTGCTCGACCGCCTTGGCGGCGGCCTCGTGAACCTTGCCGACGTCCTGCCCGTCAACCTCCATCGACTCCATCCCGTACGCCTCGGCGCGCTTGGTCATGTCCTCGATCGGCATGTGCTGCTTGGCAGGCGTCGACTCGGCCCAGTGGTTGTGCTCGCAGACGAACACGGCCGGGACATTCCAGAGCTGCGCAAGATTGAGCGACTCGTGGAAGGTGCCGATGTTCGTCGCCCCGTCGCCGAAGAACGCGACCCCGACGCGCGGCTCGTCACGGAACTTGAACGCGAGTGCGGCGCCGACGATCGCGGGCAGCCCACCGCCGACGACGGCGTTCGCACCGAGATTCCCGCGCTCGACGTCGTAGAGGTGCATCGATCCGCCGTAGCCGTGCGAGCAGCCCTCGAGCTTCCCGTACAGCTCCGCCATCAGCTCGTTCGGGTGCGTGCCCTTCGCGAGGGTGTGCCCGTGCGCTCGGTGAGTGGAGGCGATGACGTCGCCTTCCTCGAGCGCTCGACAGACGCCGACAGCGACTGCTTCCTGGCCGATCGCCACATGGAGGAATCCCGGCAGCTCGCCTGCTCGGAAGCGCTCTTCGACCTTTTCCTCGAAGCGCCGGATGAGCAGCATCTCGCGGAAGAACTCGCGCAGCAGCTCAGGCGAGACCGCCCCCTTCCTCTCCACCTTGGCCACGGGCGCCAGTGTAGTGGCGGGCACTAAGATCGGCGCGTGTCCCTTGTCGAGCAGTACCGGGAGCTCGAATCGCGTCTGCCCGCGGAGTGGGCGGACGCCCGATTCGTCCTGAACGCCGAGGACCAGGGTCACGCCGACCGCGTGGCGTCGACGCTCACGGCCTTCCAGCCTGGACGGGTCGGAGATCAGGTTCGCTTCACGGTCCCGCGCCGCGGCGGACAGCGCGAGCAGGCACGGCGAATGCTGGAGCGGCTCGACCGCGAGGGCATCGGAGGCAACCTCGAGCTCATCACCGCCTCGGAGGCGCCGCCGGAGCGCGAAGAGGTTCGAGCCGATTGGGCCCCGGCCGCGGAGCAGTGGGATGCAGCCGCCGCGACGCTGCCGGAGGACTGGACGGACGTTTACGCCCAGGTCGAGCTCGCGTCGAGCGACTTCCTCGACCGCGGGGCGCTGCTGATGGCGCCTCTGAACCCGGCCCGGTACGGCGCAACCGCCGGCTTTCGCTTCCGCGTCGGCCGCTACGGCTACGGCGCCGCGCCCGGGATGGCCAGGCGCTGCCTGGAGCGCCTCGACTCGGAGGGGATCGGCGCTCGCGTGGAGATCCTCCACGCCCTTGCCGACACGAAGCCCGTGATGACCCAGGGCCCGGTCTGGTACCTCGACGGCGGGCCCGTCTGATGTCCGGCGACCCAGTGTCCTGGCTCATGATCGAGCCGGGGTGGACCGTCGTTGCGAAGGACGGAACCGAGGCCGGCACGGTCGAGGAGATCGTCGGCGACACGGGCAAGGACATCTTCAACGGCCTCTCGATCTCGACCGGCCTGCTGGCCAGGCCCAAGTACGTCCCGTCGGAGCGGGTGCGGGCGATCACCGAGGGCCGTGTCGAGCTCGACCTGCCGACGGAGGACGTGGAAGCGCTGGGTGACCACGATCCCCAGCCACCCTCCGAGCAGTTCCGCGCGCAGGCTGAGATGCCGCCCACCAACCCTCTAGTCGAAGTCACAGACTCGGCACGGACCCGCGCGCCACGCGTGCGCCGAAGCTCGTTACGATCGCCGCGGGGAGGAGGCTGGGAGCGCCTACCCTAGGAGAGCTGGGCGCCGGCGCGCTCGAGCCGCCGCAGCCGTAGCATCGCGAGGATCCCCAGCACCGGGCCGGGCACGAGGAACGCGAAGGCCCAGCGCCAGCCGACCTCGTCCTCGAGGAACGGCAGCAGCCAAATCGTCGGCACAGTCAGCGCGAAGCCGACCGCCATCTGCAACCCGAGCGCGGTTCCGACGTACGCCTGCTCGGCCAACTCCGTGACGAGAGTCGAGAACTGCGCCGAGTCGGCAACGACCGCGAAGCCCCAGACGAGCCCCAGCGCCAGCACGACCGCAACGGGTGCGTCCGCCACGAGCCCGATCACGAGAGCGCACGCCGCTGAGACGGCCATCATCGCCGCCGTCGTCTCCGGTCTCCCCCACCGGTCTCCGAGCACTCCGCCGACCCAGCAGCCTGCTGCGCCGACGCCGATCACCGCGAAGGTCGCGTACGCCGCCTCCCGCCCGTCCGCCGCCACCGCCGCGAAGAAAACGAGGAACCACGCCCACATTGCGTACAGCTCCCACATATGTCCGAAGTAGCCCAGCGACGCCAGACGGACGCCGCGGTTGCGCAGCACGACCCCGGCCTGCCGCGGATCGAACCGGGCGGACGGGAACGAGTACGGCCCCTCGGGCACGCCGAGGAACACAACCAAGCCGCCGAGTGCGGTCAGCGCAGACGTGACCCACACGACGACCTGCCAGTCGAGCCCGCCGATCCCGTTCACGAGATGCGGAACGGCCGAACCGAGCGTGAGAGCACCGACGACGATCCCTAGCGCAGTCCCCCGCCCGCGACGGAACCACGTCGATGCCAGCTTGAGCGCCGGCGGATAGACACCCGCCAGGAAAAACCCTGTCGCCACCCGCGCGGCGATCCCGACCTCCGGCCCGTCCGCCGCCACGAGGACGAGGTTCGCCGCCGCTGCGCCGAGAGAGCCCACCAAGATCACCAACCGTGGCGCAAAGACGTCCGCAACGCTGAGCGCGCTGCCCACGAGCGCGCCCGCGACGAACCCGACCTGAACCGCGATCGTCAGCCACGCCGCCGCGGTGTTGCCGAGATCCCACTCCGCGCGCAGCTGCGGCACGACCGCCGTCGCCGAGAACCACGTCGTCATCGAGAGCACGAGCGCCGCCGCCAGCAGCGCCAGAGCCCGAAGCCCGGCCGCATCGGCAAAGCCGCCACGACCTACCTGGTCGGCGCCGCCCAGTCGGCGCCTCAGGTCCGCTCGGTCCACACGAGCGCCGTTCCGTCCAGGACGACGGTCCCCTCCTGGTTCACGATCGTCGTCCGGAGCCGGGTGAGCGGCTTGTCCTCCCTGACCTCCACCACCTCGACCTCGGCGGTGATCTCGTCGCCCGGCCGCACCGGCGCCTTGAAGCTCCAGTCGACGTGAAGGAAGACGCTGCCGGGCCCCGGCAGATCTTCCGCTACGACCGCGTTCAGCAACCCCGAGGTGACGCCGCCCTGGACGATCAGCCCGCCGAAGCGGGACCGGGACGCCGCCTCCTCGTCGTAGTGCAGCGGATTCCGGTCGCCCGTGAGCTCGGTGAAGAGCTCGATGTCCCGCTCCCTCACCCGCCTCGTGCGGCGGGCGACCTGTCCAACCTCAGCCAATGACGTCTCCAAGCTCGCGGGCCAGCGCCGAGGCGCCTGTTTGATCCTCCGCAATGACGAGGCAGGTGTCGTCGCCGGCAAGCGTGCCGACGATCAACGGGTGCTCGATCCGGTCGAGGGCACGCGCGATGGCCGGCGCCGAGCCCAGCTCGGAATGGACGACGACGATGTTCTGGGCCGCCACCGCGCGGAGCCCGAACGTCGACAGGACCGCCGCGAGCGCCTCGCGCGGGTCCGTGCGCCGCCCGTCCTGCGGCAGCATGTACCGCGGCCGGCCGAGCTGGTCGCGCGTCTTCTCGAGACCGAGCTCCCGAATGTCGCGTGACACCGTCGCCTGTGTCGCGCGGCACCCTGCGGCAGATAGCGCCGCAAGGAGGTCGTGCTGCGTACCGACCCGCCGCCGCGACACGAGGCTCGCGATCAGCCGCTGGCGCTCCGCCTTCCCGAACGGACGGGCGTCCGGCTGCATACGGCGAGCATAGTTATCGAACCGAGCGGAGGTTTCCGGTTGCCCAGGCGCGGTAAGTTTCCCCGACGATGCTGCGCAAGCTGACCTGGACCCTGATCTACAGTGCCTTCGGCGCGCTGGCCGCGATCGCGGCCAGGACCGCCGCCTCCCGCGTCTATCGGATCGTCACCGGCGAAGAGCCGCCGGCGAAGAAATGATGAGCAAGGCGGATCAGGTCATCGACAAAGCGGCCGACCGCCTGCGGGAGTTCGCCGACCGCGCCGCCACCGAGGGAGGCGTCGCTGCGAAGCTCGCCGAGCCGCTCGCCGAGGACGCCGCGTTCATCCGCAAGCTGAAGCCGAGCCTGATCATCGCTCGCGCAAAGGGACAGGCTCCGACCAACCAGCCTCCAGGCACCGGCACCGGCGCCCCCGCCGCACCGACCTCGGCACAGCTCGGTTCCCGGCCGAAGCCAAAGCGGAAAGGCAACGGCCCGAATCCGCTACTCATCGTCGGCGCCGCGTTCGTCGCAGGAATCGTCATCGCCAAAGTCATCGACTGGAGAGGCCATGCACACCCGCGCGACTGACACCGAGAACCAGACTCTCGGGGGGGCCGCGAAGGAGGTCGCCGAGCACGCGAGCACGATCGCGCGGCTCGAGGTCGAGCTCGCGACGCTCGAGGTCAAGAAGAAGATCGCGGCGCTTGGCCTCGGTCTGGCGCTGCTCGCCGGTGCCGTCGCAATCGGTCTCTACGGAATCGGCTTCCTGTTTGCCACGATCACCGCCGGCCTCGCCACGTTCCTGCCCGTCTGGCTGTCCCTCCTCATCGTCACTCTCGTCCTGCTCGCGACAGCCGGGCTGCTCGCGTTCCTCGGACTCAGGAACGTCGACCGCGGGACGCCGCCACTGCCGCAGCAGGCAATCGACGAGGCGAAGCTCACGACCCAGGCCCTCAAGAGCAATGGCCGCGGCTGACCCGCGCACACCCGAGCAGGTGCGAAGCGAGCTCGAGGCCGAGCGCGAGCGACTCGCCAACGCAGTGGACACGCTCCGCGCCGAGGTCAAGGAGGCAACCGACATCGGATCGAAGGTTCGGGCGAACCTGCCCATGGTCGTCGCAGGCGCCGCCGGAGCCGGGTTCTTCCTGGCCGGAGGAATCGGCGCGACGATGAGGTTGTTCGCACGCAAGGGTCGCGAGGGGAAGGAAAAGGCCCGCTTCGGCCGCTTCTCCTTTGTCGACCGCGACTGACACCACCCCGGAAGTCGGCCATGTTCCGCCAAGCCCGCGCAAGCTCGCGTTCGGCGATTGGGAGCAGGCGTTCAAGCGCGCAGTCAAGGAGTTCGTCGCGGACGACTGCATGGGCCTCGCCCAGCAAGTCGCGTTCGGCGCGCTGCTCGCCTTCTTCCCAGCGCTGATCCTCCTGATCGGCCTCTTGGGCCTCTTCGGTGAGGACACCTACAACGCGATTGGAGACTTGATCGGACGCGTCGCGCCGACCCAGGTCAACGACGCGATCGAGATCGCGAAGGAGAGCTCGGCGCAGAACAAGAACGCTTCCGCCGTCGCGTTCGTTGCTGGCGCCGCGGTCGCGATCTGGGCGGCAAGCGGCGCGATGGGCACCGTGCTGAAGGCCGTCAACCGCGCGTACGACCGGGTCGAGACGCGGCCGTTCTGGAAGCGCCGGCTACTTGCCATCCTCCTCGTCGTCGTCACCGGGCTCGTCCTCGCCGGCATGTTCATCTTCATCGTCTTTGGAGGTCCACTCGGCGAGGCGATCGCGGACAAGGCGGGACTGGGCGGAGCATTCACCGTGCTCTGGAACGTCCTCCGCTGGCCACTCGCATTCGCCGTTCTGCTCTTCTTCTTCGCGCTCGTCTACTACGCGGCGCCGAACGTCGACCAGCGGGACTGGAAGTGGGTCACGCCCGGGTCGGTCGTCGGCGCGATCGCGTGGCTCACGCTGTCCGGCCTCTTCGCGCTGTACACGTCGTTTGCGGGCACGTACGACAAGACCTACGGGTCGCTCGCCGGTGCGATCGTCTTGCTGCTGTGGTTGTACTACTCCGCGATGGCGCTCCTGTTCGGTGCGGAGCTGAACGCGGAGCTCGATCACCAGGCCGACATTCGGGCCGCCGGTGGGGAGAACGCGGGCCTGGTGAAGCCGGCCCGGCGATCGACGTAGGGCAGAAGCCGCCGGGCGTACCGGCAAAGCCGGCACGCCCTCGGTCGGCACCGCCCAGTCGGTGCCTTAGGTGGCCCTGAAGCTCCCCTTCATTCGCCTGGCGTGCGGGTCGCAGACGAAGCGGTAGGTTCGTCCTTTCCTGAAGCTCACCGTCCAGGTCGTCGTGCCTCGGAAGGGCACGGTCGTGCGTTTGTTCACGCCCGGCCCGGACAGATGGAAGTTATGCATGGCCGACCGGTCGCGCACGACGATCCGATAGCGGCCTGCCTTCAACCGCGTCACCCGGGCTCCACGGCTCGTGCGGAGCGAGATCGTCGCTCCCGGGCCGACGGTCGCCGTCAGTGTCGGTGGTCTCGTCGCCGGGCGGCGGAGGTGGCGTCGGCGGCCCGCCTCCGGTCGTGAACGTGCCGCGCATCACGGTGTTGTGCGGATCGCAGACGAACGTGTAGCGCGCGCGATCCTGGAGCGTGACGGTCCACGTCTGGGTCTCGACGGTCTCCACGTCCGTGCGCTGGTCGACCCCGGGACCGCTCAGGTGGAAGTTGTGGTTGATGGACTGGTCGCGGACTTCGATCGTGTAGGAGCCCGCCGGAAGGTCGGTGACCTCCGCGCCGGCTTCCGTCCGGAGCGTGATCGTGCCGGGATCGGCGACCGTCCCGATCAGCTTGGTCTGGGCAAGGGCAACAGTGGGCGAAGCGAGCGCCGCCAGAGCCGTTCCGGCGGCGAGTACGAAGAGTCGAATGCGGTGCGTCATGTCCCTCCTACGTTCCTCGTGCGCCTGACGGTTTTAGACTTGCACCATGCGTTTGCGCAAGAACGCGAAGGTGGAGCTCATCAAGGGCGTCCCGCTCTTCTCCGAACTGGGCCACAAAGAGCTCGACGAGATCGCTGCGATCGCCGACGAGATCGATCTCCCGGGAGGCAAGGAGCTGACCGTCGAGGGCCATCCGGGCCGTGAGTTCATGGTCATCGTCGAAGGCGAGGCGACGGTGCGGCGCGGGGACCAGGAGATCAATCGACTCGGCCCCGGCGACTTCTTCGGCGAGATCGCCCTCCTCGAGGACCGGCCCCGGACGGCCACGGTGACGGCCGACGGGCCGATCCGAGCGCTCGTGATCACCGACCGGAGCTTTCGGTCGCTGCTCGAGCACTCCCCGCAGATCGAGGAGAAGGTCCAGAGCGCCCGAGCTGCGCGGCTCTCGCCCGACGACACCCTTTAGGCCCGAAGCTCCGCGCCGAAGCGCTCGCGGAGCGCGGCGACGACCTTCTCGCGGAGCACTGCCGCCTCCTCGTCGGTGAGCGTGCGCTCGGGCGACCGGAACTCGACGCGGAACGCGATCGACTTGCGGCCGTCGCCGACCTGCTCGCCCCGGTAGACGTCGAACGGCGTCATCTCGCGCAGCTCCGCGCCGGCCGCCTCGCGTGCCGCTGAGGTGAGTGCAGCTGCCGGAACCTCCTCGTCGACTTCGAACGCGAGGTCCTGCTTGACCGCCGGATAGGTGATGACGTCCTCGTAGAGCTGGAGCTCCGGCACGCGCTCGAACAGTGAGTCGAGGTCGAGCTCGAAGTACCCCCAGCCGCCGGCGAGCTCACGCACGATCCCATCCGGGGTCTTCGCCGACCTCCCCTCGCCCGGTTCGAGCTCGAGCTCGACGCCAAGCGTGCGGTAGAGGGTCTCGACGGCGCCTTTCGCCCGGAAGAAGCCGCCCTCCGCGACGCCTGCGACATGCCACGGCTCGTGTGGCAGCTCGTCTCCTGACGGCAGGAACACGCGGGCGACCTCGAAGAGCGCGATCCGCTCGACGCCCGCGTTCCGGTTGCGCTCGGCCGACTCGACGAGCCCGAGCTCCAGGTCGGTTCGAAGGGCGGCCATCTCGCGGGAGTACGGCTCCTCCAGCGAGATCCTCCCCTCCGCGGAGGGCACGAGCGTCCACGTGTACGCCTCGTAGAAGCCGGCACCGACGAGCACGTCCTCGACTTGCCGGCGAAGGCGCTGCTCCCGTGAGAGCTGAGCTGAGACTGCGGCCCGAGTGGGCAATGTCGCCGGCACGTCCTCCATTCGGAAGCGAGCGACCTCCTCGACCAGGTCGACCGTCCTGGTGACGTCGCGTGCTCGCCAGGTCGGGACGGTCACCGTCCCGTCGTCGGTGACCTCGAAACCCAAGGCGGTGAGCGTCTCGCGCTGCTCCTCGACCGCGAATTCGAGGCCGACGAGCCGATCGGCGAGCTCGGGCCGCAGCCGCACGGTCGGACGCTCGGGAAGGACTGCATGCTCGTCGATGTGTCCGGTCCAGCGCGCGCCCAGCTCGACGAAAAGCTGGGTCGCGTATGCGGCAGCTTGCTCGGCGGCATGCGGATCCACGCCTTTCTCCCACCGCGTGGAAGCCTCCGTCCGAAGCCGCAACCGGCGGGAGGAGCGCAGCACGGTCAGCGGGTCGAAGTTCGCCGCCTCGAGGAGCACGTCGGTGGTCTCGGGCCGAACCTCGCTGTCCTCGCCGCCCATGATCCCGGCGATCGCAACCGCTCTGGTCGCATCGGCGATCACCAGGTCCTCGCCCGTGAGGTTGCGCTCCTCTCCGTCGAGGGTCGTGATCTTCTCGCCGGCCTGCGCGCGCCGCACCACGATCCGTCCTTCGTCGAGCCGCGCCACGTCGAACGCATGGAGCGGCGAGCCGAGAGCGAGCATGACGTAATTCGTCACGTCGACGATGTTCGAGATCGGCCGCATGCCCGCAGCGATGAGGCGCGCCTTCATCCAGATCGGAGCCTGGCCCACCGTCGCACCGCGGAAGAGCCGGCCTACGTACCGGGGACAGCCGCCGAAGTCCTCCACCCGGACGTCCACCACCTCGTCCGCAGCGCGTTCCGGGTCACGACCGGGCGGCGGCGTGAGCTCTCCCCCTGAAACGACCGCCACCTCCCTCGCGATGCCGTAGATCGAGGTGAGGTCGGGGCGGTTGAAGGTCGTCTCGACCTCGAGCACACACTCGGCGAGCGGCAGCACCTCGTCGAGCGGTGTCCCCGGCTCCGGGCCGTCCTCGAGCACGATGATCCCGGAGTGGTCGTCGCCGAGCTCGAGCTCGCGCTCGGAGAGGATCATCCCGCGCGAGACCTCGCCGCGGAGCTTGGCCTCGCCCAGCGGCTCGCCTGCTCCCGGCAGCTGGGCGCCGGGCAAGGCGACCGCGACAGTCGCGCCGGCTCCGAAGTTCCATGCCCCACAGACGATCTGGCGCGCATCGCCTTCACCGACGTCGACCTGGCAGAGCTGAAGGCGGTCGGCATTCGGATGCTTGCCCGCTTCAAGCACCTTGCCGACTCGGAACAGCCCGAGATTCCCGTCGAGATCGGGCACGCCGCGCCGAACGATCCGATCGACCTCGACGCTCGTCAAGACCAGCTTGGCCGCCAGTTCATCGAGCGGGACGTCGAAGCTGACGTACTCGCGGAGCCAGGAAACGGGGACCTTCATGTCAGAACTGCTCCAGGAAGCGGATGTCGTTTTCCCAGAAAAGGCGTAGGTCTGGTAGCCCGTGCCGCAGGAACGCGATCCGGTCGATCCCGAGGCCGAACGCGAAGCCCTGCCACTCCTCGGGGTCGTATCCGACAGCCTCGAACACCGCCGGATCCACCTCGCCGGCGCCGCCCATCTCGATCCAGCCCGACTGCTTGCAGACCGCACAGCCCTGGCCGTCGCAGAGGTAGCAGGTCAGGTCGAACTCGGCGGACGGCTCCGTGAACGGGAAGAAGCTTGTCCGCATGCGGACCTTGCGGTCGCCGCCGAAGATCGCTGACGCGAAGTTCTCGATCGTCCCGCGCAGGTCGCCCAGCGTGATGTCGCGGTCGACCGCGAGCGCCTCCACCTGGAAGAAGACGGGCGTGTGCGTCGGGTCGAGGGTGTCCCGCCGGTAGACGCGGCCCAGCGACACGATGTAGACAGGCGGCTCTCTCGACTCCATCGCTCGGATCTGCGACGGCGACGTGTGGGTGCGGAGAACGGCATTCGGGCCCACGTAGAACGTGTCCCGCGGGTCGCGTGAGGGGTGCGCCTCGGGGGTGTTGAGCGCCTCGAAGTTGTAGTAGACGCTCTCGACTTCCCGGCCGTCGAAGACCTCGTAGCCCATGCCGATGAAGATGTCCTCGATCCGTCGGCGCACCTGCGTGATCAGGTGGTACGCGCCTCTCGGCACCGCGTCGCCGGGCAGCGTCGGGTCGAACGGCCGGCCGTCGGCGGCCGCGTCGGCCTCGAGGGCGGCCTGCCGCTCGGCGACGGCCTCTTCGATCCGCTCGCGGGCGGCGTTCAGCGCCATCCCGGTCTCGCGGCTGCGAACCGCACGCAGCGCTTGCTTCAGCTCGCTCTTTCGCCCCAGGTAGCGGACGCGTGCCTCGTCCAGCTGCTCGGGGGTGTCCGAGCCGGCAACGGCGTCCAGCGCCTCGCTGACGAGTGCGTCAGTGTCCAAGAGGGCCCCGGGTCGAGAGTCGTCGGGCCGGCAGCTCTGGCGTCAGCGCCGGTCCCCGGACTCGAGCCGGGGCCGGGTAAACGGGGAATCCAGGCGCCTCTCCACCATGCGAACACGATAACGGACAATGGCGGCGTGGACACGTACGCCCCGTTCGCGGAGATCTACGAGGAGTGGTCGGCGCCGATGACCGAGGACGTTCCGTTCTACGTCGGCCTCGCGCAAGAGGCCGACGGTCCCGTGGTGGAGCTCGCCGTCGGCACGGGGCGTGTCGCCGTCCCGGTGGCGAAGGCAATCGGTCGGCCGATGCTCGGGATCGACCGCTCTCCCGCGATGCTGGCGAAGGCACGGATGGTGGCGGACGCGGCCGGCGTCGAGCTCGAGTTGCGCGAGGGAGACATGCGCGAGCTCTCGCTGGACGAGCCGGCTGCGCTCATCTACTGCCCCTACCGGTCGCTCCTTCACCTGCCCACCTGGGCCGACCGGCGGCGGGTCTTCGAACGCGTCGCGGAGTCGCTGAAGGCGGGCGGTCGGTTCGCGTGGAACGCGTTCGTGTTCGACCCGCACATCGCGGTGCGGATGGACGGGGTCGCGCGGCCGCATCTCGACTCGGAGACGCTCTGGGAGTACGTCGCCCACCGGCCCGAGGACAACCGCATCGATATCACCGCGTACGTCGGCGAGCCCGGACAGGGACGCCGCGACCTTCAGCTGTGGTGGCTGACCCGGTCCGAGTGGGAAGGCCTGATCGATGTGTCCGGGCTCAAGGTGGAGGCGCTCTACGGCTGGTTCGACAAGCGCCCGTTCGACGATGAGAGCAGGGAGTTCGTATGGGTCGCCCGGAAGCTTTAGGCGCGAGCGTCTACGACGCGATCGCGGAGCTTTACGACCCGTGGTCGCTGAGCGTGACCGAGGACGTGCCGTTCTACGTCGCAGAGGCGCGCAAGGCCGGCGGGCCGGTCGTCGAGCTCGGTGTGGGCACCGGCAGGATCGCTGTGCCCACCGCGGCCGCCGGGATTCCCGTGATCGGCGTCGACTCGTCCGCCGGGATGCTCGAGGTCTGCCGCCGTCATGCCCAGGAAGCCGGCGTCGGCGAGCTGCTCGACCTGCGCCTCGGCGACATCGCGGACCCGCCGGTCACCGAGCGCGTCGCGCTCGTCACCTGTCCGTTCCGGTCGTACCTGCACATACGCGACGCAGCGGCGCGCCTCGCCGCGTTGCGGGCCGCTCGTGAGCTTCTGCTTCCGGGCGGCCGGTTCATCTTCGACGTCTTCGCCCCCCGCCACGACGACATCGAGGAAACGCACGGGCGCTGGATCGAGCGCGAGCCCGGCATCTTCGAGCGCGCCGACTGGAACGAGCAGGACCGGACGCTGACCTTGTCTGTTCGCGGCGAGAGCGGGGAGTCGACGATGCGGCTCGCGTGGATCAGCGCCGACGAGTGGCGCACGACGCTCGCCAAGGCCGGCTTCGAGGTCGAGCGCGTCTTCGGCTGGTTCGACTACCGGCCGTACCGGCAGCACGAGGACATGATCTTCGTCGCGCGGCGCTGGGATTAGGAGGGTTTGGCGAAATACCGGCTGTGCCGCCAGGCCGCGCTACTCCGCCAAACCCTCCTAGAGCAGCTCGACCTCGTCGCCGCTGGAGACTTCGCCGCTCTGCACGACCCGGGCAAGCATGCCGCGTCTGCCGTCCAGCTCCTGCTGAAGGCCCGGACGGATCTCGTCCATCCGTGAGCACGGGTCGCAGACCATCGTGATCTCGAACTCGGCGCCGCCGACCCGCAGCCGCTGTCCCACGGGCCAGGTGTGGACGTCGTCGCCCTCGATCGTGAAGTTCTCGCGGATGCGGCCGTACTCGACACCGACGGCATCTAGGTGCTCGGCCGACGCGAACAGGACCTGCCGCTTCGTTCCGGCTCGGGCATGCGCGCAGCCCTCGAGACCATGCTCCTCGACCGCCTGAACGCGGTCGCGTGCATCCATCCGGCCGCTGCCTTTGGCCGGCGACGTCCACAATCCGGCAACGCGCGCCATCGCTGAGAGCCTAGCTGCGGCGTCGGCGCCACTCGTAGAGCGCGAGAGCGCCGGCGACTCCGACGTTGAGCGACTCCGCGCCGGGCTCGAGCGGAATCGTTGCAATCTCGTCACAGTCGGCCACGACATCGTCCGGGAGGCCTTCCCGCTCAGCGCCGAGCACGAAGGTCGTCTCTCTGTCCATAACCAGCTCGTGGAGCGGATTCCCGCCGTGCGCGACGAGCGCAACGCGTCGGCCCGGAGCCTCGTCGAAGGCCTCAGTCGGCACTCGGAAAACCGACCCGGACGACGCACGAAGCGCCTTCGGCCCGGTCGGATCCGCGCATCCCGGGGAGAGCGCGAGGAAGGCGGGGCCGAGTCCGTCCGCCGCCCGCAGTAGTGTGCCGATGTTGCCGGGATCGGCAACCTTCCAGAGCGCGAGACCGACAGGAGGTGAAGTGCGTGTATCCAGACGAGGAAGATCTTCACGGCGAAAGACGCCGATCACCCTTGGCGGGTGGCCGAGCGTCGAGACTTCGGCGAGGAGGCGCGACTCGACGAGTTCCCCGCCGGGCAGTCCCTCCACCGGCCGCTCGGCATCGACCAGGAGATGAACAGGCTCGATCCCGGCCGCGAGCGCCGCCTGGACGAGATCTTCGCCCTCACAACTGAACAGTCCCGTGCGGTCGCGCTGCGGCCGGGACGCCAGTCGGCGGACGAGCCGGAGCCGGGGGTTCGACGGCGAGGAGATCACTCGGGCACACCGAGCCACTCGAGCCACTGCCCGTGGAAGCCTGCGTGGGCCAGCAAGAGGTCTTCGCCGTCGGGAAGGAGGCGCGCCCAGATCCCCCAGTAGCCGTGCTCGTCCTCCCTTGGCCGGGCGGTCCAGAGGTAGGCGAGCGGAAACTGGCGGCCGGCGTCTTCGAGCGCGGCGACGATCCGGTCGTGGCCTTCCTTGCCGAGATAGCCGATGATCGCCGTCGCGAAGACGACCGTCAGGGCGCCGAGCTGCCTAGCCGCGAGCAGCGCCGGCAGGCGCTCCACGACGTCGCCGCGCTCGAGGTCGGGCGGGTCCGAGCGCAGCGTCTCGACGGCATGGTCGAGCCGCTCGAGCCTGGCGGTTTGATCCGCCCAGACGAACGACTTCAGCAGGAGCGTGTCGTCGGGTCGAGTCAGGTCGATCGGTGAGATGTCGATGCCCCGCCGGTGCCGCACCCGTGGCTGCCGGCGGAGCAGCTCGCGGGGCACTTGGCTGCGCTCCTCGCCGGACAACGTGAGCGCTGAGTCTTCGGTGCCCCATGTCCCCTGGGCGTACCGGTAGCGGTACCGGTCCCAGAGGAGGTTCAGGCCGGCGCTCGAGCCGAGCTCGAGCAGATCGATCGTCTCGACGTCCGCCAGCCGCGTGATCTCGAGGAAGCTCGGAAGGAGCACCCAACTGCGCTGGACCTCGTTCGTCTGGACGCGTCGCTCACGGAGGAAGCCCCGAAGCCAATCCCGCCGCTCCTCGAGCACCGCAACCGGGTCCGCCCAGGGGTCGAGCCCTTCGCTGAGCGCGAGATAGTGCAGGCCGCCGAGGAGCTGGAGCGGACGGTCCCAGCGGCTGTCCTCGACGATCTCGCGCACCGCGGGTTCCCCGGCGAGCCGACGGCACATCCCGGCGTAGAGCGGCGAGCCGCTGCGCTCGCACTGCTCCGCCTGGTGGAGAAAAGCCTGCTCGAGCCCGGCGGTCAGCTCTTGTTGAGCGCGGTCTTCGCCTGCTCGGCGATCTTCCCGAACGCCTCGGGGTCGACCACGGCGATCTCGGCGAGAACCTTGCGGTCGAGCTCGATCCCCGCCTGCCTGCAGCCCGCGATGAACTGGTTGTAGGAGAGCCCATGGCCGCGGGCGGCGGCGTTGATCCGGATGATCCAGAGGCGCCGCATGTCACGCTTGCGCGCCTTCCGGTCGCGATAGGCGTACTTGAGCGAGTGCTCGACCTGCTCCTTGGCGGCGCGGTAGGTCGAGTGCTTGATCCCGACGTACCCCTTGGCCTGCTCCAGCACCTTGCGGCGCTTCTTGCGCGCGGCAACTGACCGCTTGACGCGCGGCATTTTCAGCCCCTCCCTAGCAGCTTCTTCACGGCCTTCAGGTCGCTAGACGCGACCAGCTTGCCCTGCCGCCCGCGCTTCCGCTTCCCCGGGCGGCTCTTGATCAGGTGGCCCGGAGGCGTGGTCCGGTGGCGCCGGCGGCGCAGGATCTTGCCGGTTCCGGTCACCTTGAACTTCTTCTTCGCGAGTCTGTGTGTCTTCTGCTTTGGCATCTCTGGAAACTCCTGCGTTCTTCGTCGGCCCGAGAACCATGACCATGTTCCGCCCGTCGAGGAGCGGCGGCGACTCCACCAGTCCGATCTCCTTGACGTCCTCCGCCAGCCGCATCAGCAGGTCACGGCCCCGCTCCGGATGGGTGGTCTCCCGCCCGCGGAACATGATCGTGACCTTGACCTTGGCGCGCTGGTTGAGAAACCGGACGACATGGCCCTTCTTGGTCTCGTAGTCCTGGACAGCGATCTTCGGCCTGAGCTTGATCTCCTTGACGTGAACCTGGGACTGGTGCTTGCGAGCTTGCTTGGCTTTCTGCTCTTCCTGGTACCGGTACTTCCCGTAGTCCATGACCCGGACGACCGGAGGCTGGGCCTGCGGCGCCACCTCGACGAGGTCGAGGTTCTTGCCGTAGGCGTAGTCGAGCGCCTCGTTCGTGTCCTTGATCCCGACCTGGGCGCCGTCCTCGTCGATCAGCCGAACCTGGGGGACGCGGATCCGCTCGTTGATCCTCGTCTGGGGTTCGGGCGGTGGCTGCTCCGGTCTGGCGAACCGCCGTGGCCTCAAAGGCTCTTCACCAAGCTCTTCTGCTCCTCCTTCTCAACGACAAAACCGCTGCACGCAGCGGCTTCGCTTCCATCCTCGCCTCGCTTGAACCTCCCGCTTCGCGTCTCCGCGCCGCTGAAGGTGAGGGAAAGTAGCTGCGCCCCTGCTTGCAGGCTCACAGACTAGCAGCCAGTTCTTGCACCAAATCGTCGAGACTTCGTGTCGATTGCTCCCCGCCCCGCTCTCGCACCGCGAGCGAATCATCCGACTCGCGGTCGCCGTAGACGATCGTGTACGGGATCTTCTCGACCTCGGCGTTCCGGATCCGCTTGCCGACGGTCTCGTCCGAGTCGTCGACCTCGACACGGAACTGCGACAGCTTGTCAGCCAGCGCCCGGGCCGCCTCCCGATGGTCCTCGCCCACCGGGATGATCCGGATCTGGACCGGGGCGAGCCAGAGCGGGAACGCCCCGCCGTAGTGCTCGATCACGATGCCGAGGAAGCGCTCGAAAGAGCCGTAGAGCGCCCGGTGGACGACGTAGAGGTCGTGCTCGGCGTTGTCCGGACCGACGTACTTGAGCCCGAAGCGCGACGGCATCTGCGAGTCGAGCTGGATCGTCCCCATCTGCCACTTGCGGCCGAGCGCGTCGTCCATGAAGAGGTCGATCTTGGGCCCGTAGAACGCGCCTTCGCCCTCGGAGACCGTGTACGGGATCTCGTTCAGCTTCAGCGCCTCCTCGAGGGCCGCCTCCGTCATGTCCCACTGCTCGTCGCTGCCGATCCTGTTCTCCGGGCGGGTCGCGAGCTCCGCCGACGCCGACATCCCGAACAGTTCGTAGAGGGTGCGCGCATAGTCGACGACGCCGGCGATCTCGTCCTGGATCTGCTCCTCGGTGCAGAAGATGTGGGCGTCGTCCTGCGTGACATGCCGGACGCGAAGGAGCCCGTGGAGCGTGCCGGTGATCTCGTTGCGATGGAGCGGCGCCGGCTCGGCGAACCGGAGCGGCAGCTCGCGATAGGACCGCAGCCGACTGCCGAAGAGGAGCATGTGCCCGGGACAGTTCATCGCCTTCATCGCCCAGCGGTGGCCGTCCACCTCGAGCTTGAACATCAGGTCCTCGTACTTGGGGAAGTGGCCCGAAGTGATGAAGGTCTCCTCGTTGTAGATCAGGGGCGTCTTGACCTCGAGATACCCCCGTTTCGCGTTCTCGCGCTGCCGGATCTTCTCGAGCTCCTGCCACAGGATCATCCCCTTCGGGTGCCAGAGCGGCGAGCCGGGCGAGTGCTCGTCGAAGTGGACGAGATCGAGCTGGACGCCGAGCCGCCTGTGGTCTCGCTGCCGCGCCTGCTCCAGCCGTTCGAGATGCGCCTTCAGGTCCTCCTCGGAGTAGAACGCCGTCCCGTAGATCCGCGTCAACTGCGTGTTCTTCTCGTCGCCGCGCCAGTAGGCGCCCGCGAGACCGGTCAGCTTCAACGCCTTGATCGGCTTCGAGTCCTGGAGGTGCGGCCCGCGGCAGAGGTCGGTGAAGTCGCCTTGCGTGTACAGCGAGATGTCGCCCTCGGCAGTGTCCACGAGCTCGACCTTGAAGGGCTCCCCCTCCTGCTCGAAGCGCTGCCGCGCCTCGTCTCGGGGGATCTCCTCCCGCTCCCAGGAACGGCCCTCGGAGAGCTCGCGGCGGATCTCCTCCTCGATCCGCTCGAGTGCGTCCTCGCCGATCGGCTCAGGGAACTCGAAGTCGTAGTAGAAGCCGCTCTCGATCGGCGGGCCGATCGCGATCTTGACGCCCGGGTAGAGCCGGCGGACGGCCTCGGCGAGCAGGTGCGCCGCCGAGTGGCGCAACACTGCGAGGGCATCAGGATCGGACGTATCCCGGGTCGTCAGGATCTGGATCGGCTGCCCGTCCTCGAGCGGAACGCGCAGGTCCTGCACGCGCCCGTTCGAGCGGACGAGAACCGCTTGCTCAGCCAGTTTCGGCCCGATTGCGGCGGCGGCGTCGAGCCCAGTCGCGCCCTCGGGAAGTTCAAGCTCGGACGAATCGGGAAGGACCACACGCATGGAAGAAACGCTACCGGAGCACCCCAGAGAGGACGACCGAAACGACGAGGCCGAAGGCACCCCGGTCCCGGACCCCGAAGAGGAGACCGGTACGGCGGAGGACGTGCCGCAGGCCGACTGAGGAAAGGAGTTCCATGGGACAGGAACATCAGATCCGCAACTTGATGACGAACAACCCATGCGCGATCGACGCCGAGAAGCCCGTCACTTACGCGGCGAAGATGATGCGCGACGAGGACGTCGGCCTAGCGCCGATTGTCCAGGGCGACCGGCTCGTCGGCACCCTCACCGACCGTGACATCGCGATCCGCGTCGTCGCGGAGGGGCGCGACCCCGAGTCGACGACGGTCCGCGAGGTCGCTTCGACCGACCTCGTCACGATCGACCCGGCCCAGAGCCTCGACGAGGCGCTGCGACTGATGGCGCAGCACCAGGTGAGGCGTCTGCCGGTCGTCGAGGAGGACGGCCGCCTCGTGGGCGTCCTCGCGCAGGCGGATGTCGCGCGGCACGGCGACGACAGCGAGACCGGCCAGGTGGTCGAGCAGATCTCGAAGTAGCGCACCTCTCCACGAGAACGATCGCGAACCCCGCCCCCGGGCGGGGTTCGCCGCGCTTGGAGACGAAATCGCGAGTCCGTAAGGATTTGCCTGCTTAGGGGCTACTTCGAGTGACGAATGGGAAGCTCACGTGCGTTTGCTCGGATCACCCTCGTAGCGCTGGCTGCGTCGATCGGCGCTGCGGGTTCCTCCGCGTCGGCCGCGAGCCCTCAGGAAAAGTTCCGCGTCTACAAGCCAGTCGCAGACACGTACGTGACGGCGGCGCGCGCCCATGCGAACTTCGGGCGTGACCGAACGCTCCGGGTCGACGCGTCGCCCGAGACGATCGCTTTCGTACGCTTCCGACTTCCGCGGAAGGTATCGCCGGCCGCGAGCGTCACCCTCCTCCTGCATTCCCGAAGCAGCGGTCGAGCGAGCTACGCGGTGCGTCGCGTCGCCGACAACGAGTGGCGGGAGCGGCGCCTGACGTACGCGACTGCGCCGGATCCGTCTCCGCGTTTCACCTCGTCGCGACCGATACGACGAGGAGCCTGGAGCGCCGTCGACGTCACGTCGTTCGTCGCCCCCGCAGGAGGCGAGGAAGTGAGCCTGGCGATCACGACGCGCGGCGGGCGGGAGATCTCCTTCGGGAGCCGCGAGTCCCGTTCCGGCCCCCGTCTCGTCATGAGAGCCGAGGACGGCGAGTTCGACGACCTCGTCCTCGAAGCCTTGCTGCAGAACTAAGATCGCCCGGTGCGACCCAGGCCGGCGAGACTCGACCGGCTCCCGCCGCAGTACTTCACGCAGCTCCTCGCAAGCGTGGCCCGGGCGGCTGCTGCCGACGGCCTCCCGGTGATCGACCTCGGCCGCGGGAACCCCGAGGTCGGGCCGCCGCCGCACGTGATCGAGCGCTTGGCGGAGGTCGCTGCTGAGGATCGCGCCCACGGCTACCCGCCCTTCCGCGGGCTCCCGGCACTGCGGGAGGCGATCGCCGACCGGTACCGGACGGTCTACGGGGTGGACGTCCACCCCGACACCGAGGTCGCCGTCGTCCCCGGCACGAAGACGGCGCTCGTGGAGCTCACGGTCGTCCTTGCAGAGCGGGAGAGCGCCGTACTCCTCCCCGACCCCGGCTACCCCGACTATCCGTCGGGGTTGGCGCTGGCCGCCGCGAGGCTCGTCCCTCTCCAGCTCGATCCGGCCACAGGCTGGGCGCCGGCCTGGGACGGCGTTTCCCGGGAGGACATCGCGGCCGTGTACCTCAACTACCCGTCGAATCCCTGCGCCGCCGCCGCGCCGCAAGGCGTCTTCGAGTCGGCCGTCGACTTCGCGCGGGAGACGGGCGCCGCGATCGTGCACGACTTCGCCTACGGCGACCTCGTCTTCGACGGGCGAAGCCCGCAGAGCTTCCTCGCGACACCAGGCGCGAAAGATGTGGGCGTCGAGATGTTCTCGATGTCAAAGACCTACGGGATGGCCGGCTGGCGACTCGGCTTCGTGCTCGGCAACGCCGAGATCGTGGAGCGGATCAACCTGCTCCAGGATCACGCCCGCGCCGGGATCTTCGCTGCAGTCCAGGAAGCGGGGATCGCTGCGCTCACCGGGCCTCAGGACTCAGTCACGGAACGGGTCGCGCGATACGAGGCGCGTCGCGACCGCGTCGTGGACGCGCTGCAGGCCACACGCGTACGGCCGCCGGTCTCGGAAGGAAGCTTTTACGTCTGGCTCGAGCTTCCGGAAGGGGTCACGGTGGACAAGCTCCTGAGCGACGCGCGGATCGCGCTTGCGCCGGGCGAGGGCTTCGGGCCCAGCGGGGCTGGCTGGGTCCGCCTCTCGCTCGCGGTAGCGGACGAGCCGCTCGAGCAAGGGCTTCAGCGGCTCGTCCCTGCGCTTTCCTAGACGGTGACGACGCCGCGGCAAACACGTCCGCCGGCGACGGACCGGGCCGTCGCGACGATGCGATCACGGCCGGCAGCGTTTGCGATCCGCCGGTTGACCGAGAACGATCCGCTCGGCGGCCGCGTGATGCGGGCCCCGCGGAAGACGACGACGCCGTTGCGGCTGATGACGACGTTCCACCGGCGACCGCTGACGTTCTGGTCGACCTCGAACTCCGTCTCGACCCGGCCGTCGTCGTGCTTGGCCTTCAGCTTCCAGCTCGCTCCACCGGAGCAAGCGCCGGCTCGCGTCACCCCGGGATTGTTCTTGGCCGGAGCGACCGCGGGAAGCGCCACGGCGGCGGCGAGGAGCGCTGTGAGGACTGTGAGCTTGCGCATTTCCAACCTCCTTCGACTATGCGAAGGACGCTAGCTCGGTGCCCTGAAAGCACGGGCAAGGGCTTGGTTAAGGGTTGTCCAACCCTCTCGGGCCGGCTACCGGTAGCGGTAGACGATCCGGCCGCGGTCGAGGTCGTACGGCGACAGTTCGACCTTCACGCGGTCGCCGAGGAAGAGGCGGATCCGGTACCGCTTCATCTTTCCGGCCGAGTAGCCGAGCGTCTCGTGGCCGTTGTCGAGGCGGATTCTGAACATGCTGTTGCGCAGCGCCTCGATCACCTCGCCCTCCATCTCGACCTTCTCTTCCTTGCCCAATCCTCGTCCTTTCGGGTGGAGAGGTCGTGACCGCCGCACGGCCACGACCTGCTCGAAACCTGTGCTAGGCGCTGATGAGGGCGACGTTCGTCGCCTCGGGGCCCTTCTGGCCCTCGCGCTCCTCGAACTCGACGCGCGCGCCTTCGGTGAGGCTCTTGAAGCCGTCACCGGCGATGTTGCTGAAGTGGACGAAGAGATCCTTCGAGCCCTCGTCCGGGGTGATGAAGCCGTACCCCTTGCTGTCGTTGAACCACTTCACGGTTCCGCTGGCCATGAAAACACCTCCCTTGAAAAATTGCACGAACAAGCAGGAAGGCGCCTCGCGCGAACCGGACTCGCTCTAGATTTACGCTTCGAGCCTAGCAGCCTTGGGCCAAGAATCCCTTGCTCCGATCGTGCATGAGCGCTTTCTGCGCTGTTCCGCGACACATGCGTTCCAGGTACGCCAGGCGCATCGGCGGGAAGCCGGGAACGGGGCAACGTTTGCCGACTCGAGCGCTGTCACGATGCCACCCTCATGGGCGGAAGGACTCGAGTCGCGCCGAGCCTGGTGCTCCTCTTCGCGGCGGGAGGGCTCATCGGCTCCGTTCCCGAAGCGAGAGCCCACGGGACGATTACTCCTGCGGAAGCCCCGACGGGAACAACGCAGCGATTCGAGATCCAGGTCCCCAACACATCCGTGAACGTCCCGATTACCGGGTTTCGGCTCACCGCACCGGCGGGCGTCGATGTGCGCGTCGTCGACGCCAAGGAGTGGTCGACGACGATGGAGGGCTCGACGCTCGTATGGGGTGATGGATCGGTCGCGGCGGGGGCAACCGGCGTCTTCGCGTTCGAGGCCGATCTGCCGAACGAAGGGACGACGATCACCTTCCAGGGCGAGGAGGTGTACCCGAGCGTGCCGCGAAGCGGTCTCTTCCCACTCCAGGTGAGCCTCGTTTCCCGGTCGCCGACACCTGGAGACGAAGAGCGCTCGCTGGCGCCGCTCATCGCTGCCGGCGTCCTCGCAATCACGACGCTGGCCGCGATCGCCGCAACGGGGTTCCTTCGTCGGCGCGACCGTCAACGGGCGGATCGCGGCTAGGGCCGGTAGCCGGCGAGGAGACCCGGGCCTAGGACGACTCTCGCTTGACCGGGAACAGGAACGCATGGCGGTCCCAGCGTGCAATCTCGCAGCCGTCTGTGCGCGTGAACCTCGCGTCGACGGTCTCGCCGCGATACAGACCTTCTACCTCGGCGACGGCCGGGCCGCCGTAGATCCCGGTGCAGACGGCGTTGGCAGGAGTGGGCGCAAACGGATCGGCCAGGTCGAAGAGTTGCTCGCAAGCTTTCTCGGGCGCTGGATGCGTTCCACCTGCCAGATCGCAGTGGAGCCTCCATTCCCGAGGCGCTCCTCGGTCGTTGCCATGCGGCCACGCCTTGATATGGAGGACGGTCTGGATCCCAGGCGTCTGGCCGCCCTCCCAGCCGCCGCAGCCGGCCAGGACGAACGCCACAGCCACCAGACTCGCGGCGTGCTTCATCACGATCAGCAGATTAGGCAGCCGAGAGCGTCCAGACGAACGTGCAGGTGAGTCTGAATCTCACGGCGGCGCTGACCGTGTGTGAGTCATCCCCCTCGACGCAGCCGCGCACTCGCGGGCTGTTCGGCTGTCTGTGCCTACGGGAGCAGGTCGCGAAGCAGATCGCCGCGTGAGGTGCTATATGCGTCCGGATCGGCCGCCATCAGACGGTCAATGATCGAATTCGCACTGCCCGGCACTGCAATCAGCAGAGCCCTGGCGCCCGCTCTGCGCGTACGAACATCCGCGTCAGTGAGTTTTGTTTCCACCTCCTCCCTGGTCGACCCCGAGAGATTTTCGACGAGGGCCAGCTGCTCCTTGATTCTGTCCGGGGTCACCTCAAGCGGGTCAGTGTGCGCCACCCTTGCTAAGAACGCTACGGCGTGGATACCGCGGCCGAACCTGCTCCACAACGAACGCAGCTCGGGCGAGAAATAGACCCGTAGCCTCGCATCGATCCGGGTATGCGAAAGCTCCCAATCATTAACGATCGCTCGCCACTCCTTGCGACTAGCAAGAGCGTTGCGGCCGCGGTTGGCAAATGTCGCTGTCGCGAGAACCATTTGCTCCGCGATTTGCGCCTGTAACTGTCGTGCCTGCTTCCGATCCTCCCACTGCCGCGTAAACGCCGGGGCTACCCAGACGGAGAGAGCGGCCACGAGCACCGTCACCAGCACCGACGTCGGCACACGTAGACGCCGACGCTCGGCGTGTGGCGGTTCCTCCTGTTCGGCCGCTTTTTCGGAAGCGGCCGTCACTTCGAGCGCATCCTACGCGGGAGGTGACTCCCCACTCAATGAGGGTAGCGCCCATCGATGCGAGTTAGGGCACGTGCTCCCTATGAGTGGCGCGGGCCGTGAGAAGCGCGCCCGGTGAGGTTCCCCCAGCTCGGACAGGCGGTCGTCAGTCCTCCGCCGCTTCGGCCATCGACCGCGGCGCGGGGACGTTCTCGAAGCGGACGTTGCCCGCGGGAACCATCCAGGTCATCACCTCCGCCGCGAGCCGGCCCGCCCGCACCGCCGGGTCCTCGTTGCTGAGACGGCGCGCCGTCTCGGGGTCGCACATCATGATCGAGATGCCGCGCAGGCGCTCGTCGTCCTGGTCGACGAGCGGCCCTCCGCCGACGAGGTAGCCGCGGTGGCGCAGATCGGCTCGGTAGGCGAGATGCCGATCCTGGAGCTCGGCCGCCTCCTCGTCCGTGAGCTCCGGTGCATCGGGCCGACGCACGAGCAGCACGAGCGTGTGCCGGTCGAACTGCATGCGTCGAATTAGACCAGGCTTCTCGTGGAGCGCGACCGTTTGCCCGGCCCTGCACTAGCGCAGCTTCTTCAGGGCACCTCCGAGTGCCTGGCCGCCCGCGAGCACGGGCCCGAACAGGTCGCCGTGCTGTTCGACCCGCTCGAGCGCCTCGCGCATCCCGAAGCGGCGCGGCGTCACGTCCTCTGTCAGCTCGTCCCAGCGAAGCGGCGTCGAGACCGGCGCGCCCGGCTTCGGCCGCACCGAGTAGACCGAGGCGATCGTCTTCCCGCGCGCGTTCTGACGGTGGTCGACGAGCACGCCCTCGCGCTTGCGCTTCAGCCACTCGGTCGTGACCAGCCCTGGGTGCCGCTCTTCGAGCTCGCGTGCCACGCGCTCCGCGAAGGCGTAGGTCTGCTCGAAGGTCGCTCGGCGCGCAATCGGGACGAGCACGTGAATCCCGTCGGCGCCGCTCGTCTTGACATAAGACTCGAGCTCGAGCCGCTCGAGCTCCTCGCGGATCAGGTGAGCGACGCGGATCGCGAGCGCGAAGCCGCCGTCGGGCGGGTCGAGGTCGAAGAGCACGAAGTCCGGGCGGTGCGGCTTGTCGACCCGCGAGTACCAAGCGTTCATGTCGATGCAGTTCATCTGCACCATCCAGAGCACCGCCTCCGGCGAGTTGACGAGCGGGAAGTCGACGAGCCGCGACTCGCCCTCTCGCGGGTAGGTGCGGAAGGTGCGTGTCCGGATCCAGGAGGGCATCCCCTTCGGCGCCTGCTTCTGGAAGTACGCCTCCCCGCCCACTCCGTAGGGCGAGCGCTTCATCGTGAACGGCCGATTGCGCAGGTGCGGGACAAGCACCGGCGCAATCGCCTGGTAGTACTCGAACAGGTCCTGCTTTGTGATCCCTTCGTCGGGGAAAAGGACCCGTTCCGGGCTCGTGAGGCGGACCGACCGCGGCGACACGCAGCGGGTTGTACCTGTCCGGTGGACCGACTAGCCCGTTTGAGTCGCGCCTACTCGGTCAGCCGGCCCTGAAAAACCAGTGACCCCAGCTTCGACGCCGGTCAGTATCGTCTCCACGTGGCCGAGCTCGAGGCGATCGGGATCACGACCGCAAACCAGGCCGCGTCGCTCCGCTTTTACGGCCTGCTCGGGGTCGAGGTTCCCAATCCCGGCGAGGACCACGTGGAGGCCCCGGTACGCGGCCCACTGCACCTGATGTGGGACACGGAGGAACTGATCAGGCAGATCGAGCCCGACTTGCCGACCCCGGTTCGTCAGAGGATCGTGCTGGCCTTCCGTTGTGCTGACCCCGCCGACGTAGACGCGACATACGTGCGCGTCGTCGACGCGCGGGTTCGAGAGCAAGGCAGAGCCCTGGGATGCGTTTTGGGGTCAGCGCTTCGCATACCTCCGCGACCCGGACGGGAACACGGTCGCTCTGTTCGCGCCGCTCGGATAGGCCGTGCTTTACGCCGGAGGCGGACACGGTCAACTGGCTCCTTGTGCCGGCCCGAAGGTCCACCGTACCGTGGAGGATCTGGTGACCCTTCTGCGGATAGGAGTGGCCGTCCTCGTGCTTGCGGCTCTCGCTGGAGTCCTCGGCCTAATGGTGGAAGATGCGGGTCACGGAGACGACTGGCCCGGGTGGGACGAAGGCTGGGCGCTCGTCGCCTTTCCCCTTGGGATCCCCCTCGCGGTTGCCGCCGCGCTCGTGGTCGGCGGAACAGCAGTACGGGCTACCACTCTCCGCCTCGTCGCGCTCGTCACCGGTGCAGTCTGGCTCTGGGGCGCAATGGTGTTCGTCGTCTGGTTCGTGGTCGGAGATTAGGCCCAGGAAATGGAGAACAGGACCAGCTGGAGCGGTCTCCGGTAAACCCCGCTGCTTGAACGAGACCAAGGAGAGAATCGTGCCAGCCGATCGTTTTCGACCGTCGCTGGAGGGAGCACACCACTACGCCTACGTCGTCGAGAACATCGAGTCGACCGTCGACGCGCTTGGCGGAGCAGCTCGGAGCCGGGCCGTTCTTCCTCGTCGAAAACGTCCCCCTCGAGAACATCACCTCGAGGGGTGAGCCGGCGGAGTTCGTCCATCACTCGGCGTTCGGCTACTGCGGCGGCGGCCCGATCGAGCTGATGAAGATAATCCGCCTCGTTCCGGAGCGGATCGAGGGCCGCTTCTCAGGCGCCCTACCGGGGGTTCATCACGTCGCCTGGGCGGTACCGGCGGCATCAGTAGAGGACCTTCGGCGCGAACTCGAGGACCGCGGGCTACCGGAGTACCTCAGCGCCCAGCTCGGCGAACTCGACATCACCTTCCACGACGCGTCCGCCTCGTTGGGTCACGACATCGAGATCCACGTCGACAGCCAGGGACTGCGCGACTTTTTCCAGATGGTGCGCGAGGGCGCCGAGGGCTGGGACGGGTCGGAACCGCTTCGTCCCGCCGCCACCTGACTCACGCCGCCGCTCGAACCGAGAGGGAACCATCAGGCCTTCTCGCCTTCCTGGGCACGCCTGACCCGCATAGCTATGCGAGAGCCGAATGAACGCGCAGGTTGAAATGGGCGGTACTGGGCTTGAAGCTCCCTACTAATCAGCACCTTTTCGCCCGCGAGGGGAGTAGCTAGAGGAGTAGCGGGCGAGCACGCCGAGCCGGGCAGCGATCCGAACGCCATGGCGCTTGCCACGCCTCCTGGCCCTCCTCGAACTACGAACGTCGAAGCGCTACGGTCTCGATGTGATGCACGGGCGCTCGGAGTCCCGGCGGGGACGATCACCGTGAGCCCGGTCGAGGTCCGCGACCTCGGCGAGCCCGAGGCGGTGGTGACCTATCCGCTTGGTGCGAGCCACCAGGTGCGCCTGGCCGGAACGGTGGTCACCCGCCATGTCCTGCAGCCAGGCTGGAGCTGGGAGGCATACGCCCAGCCGGAGGTCGGCACCCCCTCGTGCGAGCTGTATCACCGCGGTGTGGTCCTCAGGGGACGGATGGGCATCCGGACCGACGAAGGCGAGGAAGTGGTCATCGGGCCCAACCAGGTATTCGACCTGGCACCCGGCCACGTGACCTGGGTCGAGGGCGACGAGGAACTGGTGATGGTCGACTGGGCCGGGGGCGCTGGATTCGACACACCGCCGGGGGAGGGCGCACGCGTGATGGCCACCATCCTGTTTACCGACATCGTCGACTCCACGGCTCAGGCGCGGAAGAAGGGTGACGCGGCCTGGAAGCGCACCGTGACGATGCACGAAGACATCGTCCGCACCGCGCTGGTCCGCTTCGGCGGCCGGGAGGTCGAGACCGCGGGGGATTCATTTCTCATCGTGTTCGACGGCGCCGAGCGCGCGATCCGCTGCGGACTGGAGCTCGTTGAGGCTCTGGCGGCTATCCGGGTCTCCATCCGCGTCGGCATTCACAGCGGCGAGGTGACACTGTCCGGCGACCGTGTCCGAGGTGTCGCGGTCCACGCTGCAGCTCGCATCCAAGCCGAGGCGGACTCGGCCGAGGTGCTCGTGTCCGGCACCACGCGCGACCTAGCCGAGGGCGCTGCAGGGCTGGCGTTCAAGTCGCGCGGCCGATACCGCCTCAAGGGTCTGGAGCGGGAGCACGAGTTGTTCGCCGCGGGATCATCCGTCGGGTAGAACGTCAATGCCCGCGCCGAGGGGTCAATCGGCGGCCGGCGGCATGCTCGGGACGAATCCGCGTTCGATCAGCTGGCTCCTTCCGCCAGCGGCACTAGTCCGGCCTACGCTCTCGGCTGAAGCCGCCGATGGCCAAGCGCTCAGCACCGATATCCGGAGGGGCGAGCCCGGCCGAGGGGGCTTCGTACGAGACCCGCCCGCTCGACGCGTCGACGTGGGACGCCTTTGCGGAGCTGGTCGAGCGCAACAACGGGGTCTACGGAGGGTGCTGGTGCATCGCCCATCACGCCGAGTACCAACGCGGCGTCAGCGATCCCCGCACTCTGAAGGAGGAGCTGGTCAGGGCGGGCCGCGCGCATGCCGCACTGGTCTTTGACGCGGACGACCTCGCGCAGGGCTGGTGCCAGTACGGCAGTCCGGAGGAACTCGGGCTCAAGCACCACCGTGAGTACGCGAAGAACCCGCCGCCTCGTGCGCGCTGGCGGATCGCCTGCATCTTCGTCGACAAGGGCCATCGCGGCCGCGGAGTCGCGCGGGCCGGGCTGGAGGGCGCGCTCGCCCAGATCGCCGCCGCCGGCGGCGGTCTCGTCGAGGCGATCTCCGAGGTAACCGCCGGACGGGAGGCTCAAGGCCGGTTCCTGTTCAGCGCGACCGCCGAGCTGTTCGAGCAGTACGGGTTCACGAGAGGACGGCAGGTCGGCAAGAACGCGTGGATCGTGAGCCGCGAGATCGACCCCGCGTAGCGATCACGCACAAGCCGCAGGAAGAGACACTGCAGAAAGAGACCCCGCGTGCGCACGCGGAGACCGTCAAGCCCTGCGGTCGAGTCGCTATTCCCGGACAGGTAGCCGTGACCCTGGGTCACAGTTCGGGAATGCGCATGAGCCGCTTCGAGCTGACGGCCGCTTGGCGACGCCTAAGCTCGCCGCGCGTACTCGACGGTGGCGAATGGCCAGTCTGATTCGAGCCACTCAGTCACGGCGCGCCCGCGCGGGGTGTCTAGGTGCGCGTGGCTCTTCCGCACCAGGAGAGGACGGAGGCGGCGTAGTCGCTGTCGGGGAGCGGGTAGATGTAAACGCACCCGATCACGTCACGGCCGCCCGGATCGAGCACCGTGTACGTGAACCCATTCCGGTTGCGGAAGTCGTCGGCGTGGCGCTGCAGGTCCGCGCGGTTCTCGTCCCGCGTCATCTCTCGCGGCCAGGAGCCGCCGGGGAACCCAGGCGTCTCCGCGATGTGCTCCATCGACGACGCCCAGGCGTCCTAATCCTGCTCGTTGTGCTCGGGCCTAAGCGGTTCGACGAAGAACTCGGAAGACTCGAGCCCGACCGGGACCTCGAAGTCGGGCGGTACGAACTCGGCCATGAACCGATCCTAGGCGGCGTTGGCTCAAGTGAAGCCCTACGACGTCCTCGTGGCCTCCTTTTCGAGACGGGCGAGTCTAGACCGGGCGGTACGTCGGCGAATCGGGGGAATGCCCGCCTCGCTGCGAGCATTTTGCGAGCATGCCCGGGTCCGCGTTGCCCCCTAGAGAGCGAAAACCCCGCTTGTGCGGGGCTTTCCTAGGTGGGCGGTACTGGGCTCAGAGCTCCCTGCAAATCCCAGAGTTCTCCAGCCCGAGGGGGGTAGCAGACGAGCTGGCCTGAGCAGGTCTGGCATTCCCGATCAGGCTGCGCGCTGACCGCCAGGTTGCGCTGCCCCTACGACAATCGCCGATCCGTGCCCAGGTATGCCGCCCAGTCCTGTGACGATCGGCCCGCCGGTTTTACGGCACCTGCGCGACGTCGTCAATTATTTGGAAGAGCCGCGGATCCTGTGGCAGGTTGAAGGCGCATACGAAGCCGTTTTGGTTGAGGTCGATGTCGACGGTGGGGAATTCCGACGCCGGGTAGAGCTCAAAGGGATCTTCCCCGCCTTTCGGCGGGCAGGAACCGACGGGGGCCTTCGCAGATGCGCCCCCGCCCGCGGCGAGCGCAAGGAGAAGAGTCCCGGTGACTGCGCTAGCTAGTCGCTTCATAAGAATCTCCTTTCCTTTCCTGTTCATGCTCGATCAGCACTCCAAGCCTCTCGAGCTTGCCGACGGATCGTCTCACCCGTCATACTGGGAGTCAACGCTCGGCGTACTCGCCGCGATGTGAGCTCTGCGCCAGACGCTCTCTAGGCCAGTCGTGGACGGTCAGGACGGACGGCCTCGCCCCTCGCCCAGTCCGGATTCTGAGGGGAGGACCCAGGGGAGTAGCTTCTGAGCTCCCACGGCCACCGACCCACCTGACCCTTGGGGCCATGCGGGTTTGCTCATCGCTCCGCAGGTCAGAATGGGCGGTACTGGGCTCGAACCAGTGACCCCCAGCTTGTCGAGCTGGTGCTCTCCCAACTGAGCTAACCGCCCTGGGAGGCCCAGTTTAGCCAGGCTCAGTAGCGGCTGTAGCCGTCGTCCTCGGTCGTCGTGCCGTTCGTCGTGCCGGCGCCGCCTCCCCCGCCGTCGTCGTCCGAGCCGCACCCGCTCAGTGCGAGCGCGAGTCCGGCGGCGAAGACGGCGAGCAGTTTCAGCACCTTCATCGTCGGTCCTACCGCGAGCGACGCCGTTCGGATTCTGTCGACCCTCCTTGCCGACGCTCGGTACTCATTGAATTGGAGTCCGAGCGTCGGCTTAGAACCTAGGAGCGGCGCTGGCCCGCCTCGGCTATGCGCTTGTCTTCGTCTTCCGGCGCTGCTGAGTTTGGCCGGAGCCGCTTCGTCGAGTCTGCCTTCGTCTTGTGCTCTGGGTTGGCCGACTGCTGCTTGAAGCGCTCTGCTCCGTGCCGGTCACCTCTTTCACCCGGCCGAACAGATCAGCATCCGGTAGATCAGTAGCACGGTCCTTGGCCTCGCTCATCAGCTTCCTCGTTCGACGCGCAAACGCTGAGCTGCTGGTCGCCAACGCATACACACCCGCCCCCGCCGCCGGGAGGATCAACCACTTCGCGCCGCCACTGGCCTTCCTTGCGCCTCGTCCCTGGGCGGCGTCCACGACGTCGGCGAATCGCTCCGCCAGGTCGATCAGACCCTCAGACATCTTGTTGACCTCTGCCATCTCACTCCTCCTCTACAAAGTTCCCATTTTGCGAATACCTTCCCGGCGACAGAGACCGCGAAACACTGTCGATCTTGCAGCCCAGCCGCGAGGTTTGATCACGCTCCGGAAGGGAACCAGCTGAAGGGAACCAGCTTTTTAGAATTTGCATGTTTTCGTCCGAAGGGAGCTATCGATGTTTGAGCGAACGCGAACTGGTTTACGGGAGATGCCATCGAATGCCGCCTGGCTCCTTTCCCAGGCGCTGAAGCCGGCTGAGGCACTCGGAGACGCTGCGGGCGGCGCACGCGACCAGGGGCGGAGGGTGACGGCGGCCGTGGTCGACGCCGCGCCGGTCGGCGACTCCGTCGAGATCCGCGCGAGGCGCGCGCGCGACGCCGCGGAGCGTGCCCGGGAGGCCGAGGAGCGGGCAGTCGAGGCCGCGCGGGAGTCCAAGGCACGCGCCGATCGCGCGCGCGAGGTGAGCGAGCGCGGTCAGGCTCGCATCAAGGACACGGAGCGCGAGACGAACCGGGAGGTCAAAAAGCGTGTCTCCGACGCGGAGAAGGCCGCCGCGGAGTTCGTCAGGCGCGAGCGCCAGGAAGCCGAGGCGGACGCCGAAGACCAGCGACAGGAGGTCGAGGAAGAGGTCGACGACGAGATCGCGGAAGCAGAAGCCGAAGCAGAGGCGTCCCAGCAGCGAGCGGAGGAGCTCGTCGAGGATGCAGCCGAGGCGCTGGCGGAGTCGAGGCGGATGGCCGACGAGGCCGCCGAGGCCGCGCGCTCAGCCGCGCAGGAAGCGAACCGCCAGGCCCAGCAGCTCCAAGACGAGGCGAAGCAGAGATCGAGCGACGCCGAGGCCCGCGTGAAGGAGGCCGAGGACCTGCGCCAACGTGCAACGGCAATCGCGAAGGACACCGCGCGCGAGCTCGATCGGGAGACGACGAACGGCGGTCTGGATGCGTACAAGAAGCCGGAGCTCGTCGAGCTCGCGGCCACGATCGGGATCGAAAACCGGTCGAGCATGACGAAAGAGGAACTCGTCGACGCCATTACGAAGGCCGCTGGTCGGCGGGCGAGAAAAGGAGCGAGGTCATGAGACTTCTTCACACGAAGAGCGAACCTGACCGGGTTCTCGACTCGGTCGGAGATTCGTTTGCGGCTCTGGGCAGCGGCGTGAATAGGAGCAAGCTCCTGAAGGCGGGCTTGATTGCCGGTGGGCTGGCCGCACTCACGGCAGGGAGCGCGGCCATCTCCTCGATCCGGCGCCGCACGGCGGGGAGCGGCTCATGAGACAGCGTCGTGCCGGTCGGGGTGTCAGAACTTCGCCTCCGGCCGCCATGAGCGCGGCGATTGATCCCAGCAGACGCCTCTCGGAGGGAGCACTTGTTCAGGCCTCTGTCCGTGCTCGGCTGCTGGGCATCCCGCTCTTGCGGCTGGAGGCGACCATCGCGCTCATGCCGGCCGCCATCACGGCGCCGTCCTCGGCGATCGCCGCAGGAAACGGCCTGGCTGAGGCAGTACGCAGCATCAACGACGGAGCAGAGGTGCTCGCCCAGGTACGCCGGAACGGCCAGCGTTGACCTGCTCTGCAAGTAGCTCGAACAAGCTGCTCGACGGATTTCAGCGGCGCGTGATGACCACGCCGCCGAGGGAGAGCGCCCCGCCGACGAACGCGAGTGCAGCCGGCGCCCGGCGGTCGTCCTCGACAGCGCGTTCGCCCGCCGCACGGATCCCGACGAAGGCCGAGGCCCACAGGACCGGGCCACATCAGCTCTAACGCGCGCGGGGCGCGTTTTCGTCAGCGCTCAGAAGATCTCCGGGCACCACGGATACCGATCGGCGCGGAAGAGCGTGTCCGCCCGGTCGAGCGCTCCATCCACCAGCTCTTCCACCTGGCCGGCCCGCGCGAGCTCACCGAAGCCGAAGCCGCCAAGGTAGACGGAGCCCAGCGCCTGGATCGGCAGCGCGAGCTCGGCGTCCGCGTCCGTTCGCTCCGCACCGTCGGGGCCGACGCGGTAGCGACCGGCATTCTCCGCGAAAAGGTCGTCGCGCACGCCGATCACCACCGGCTCGCCGGCCTTGTACGAGCGGGCCGCGAGCGCCGCTTGGACGTCCACCAACCGCACCCACAGGCCATCGCGGTACTCGAAGCGCAGCATGCGCGGCTCACGTAGCAGGAGGAAGAGCTCGTGGTCCCGCGGCAGCAGGCTTGCCTTCACGCGAGCCATCCAGTCGATGTCGAGCAGGTAGCGCCAGATCCCGCGGGTCGCCTCAGGCGAGACGCCGACCGCCTCGATCACATTCGTAAACCCAGTCGCGGTCCCGCGGTCGGCCGAGAAGTGGAGCCGATAGAGCGCGTACGCTGCCGGCCTGCCGTCGAGCTCGAGAAGCGCGCTGACCTGCTCGCTGCCGCCCTCGATGGCGCGTACCCAGTCCGGGTCGGCGAGCCGCCGGGCCGTCCACCACTCCTTCGTCCGCACGAACATGCCCGGGTACTGCGCCGCCGCCGCGCGCTGGATCTCCGAGAAGGGCTCGACGGCTTCGTCCGGCTCGACGAGCCGTACCTCGCCCGTGGGTTCGAACCGGTCGGCGTACGCGATGCGCTCCCGCGGGAGGTCGATGCTGCCGGAGAACGACGCGATGCCGTAGCCGAACCGGCCGTAGAGCGTGTCCTCCGACGCCCAGAGGTACGCCATCGGCTCGCCGCGCTCGCGCACGTCCTTGAGCTGGGCTCGCATCAGGTCGCCGAAGATGCCCCGGCGGCGGTGCGTCGGCATGACGCCTACGAGCGTCACGCCGGCCGCCCGGATCAGGCCGCCCGGAATTCCGGTCTCGAAGGGGAAGACGCCGCCGCTGCCGACGACACGGCCATCTTCCCACGCGCCGTGGATCCGGTCCGGCGGGATCAGCGGCCCGAAACGCGCCGCGAACTCTTCGCTGGGCGTCCGCCCGAAGTAATGCATGATCGGCCGGATGACCTCGGGGAACTCGTCCGCGGTCGCGGTGCGGATCTCGACGCTCATCCGATCCTCTCCAGCGGCGCGTAGTCGAGCACCAGGCGGCGATCCATGTCCTCGCCGGCGAAGCGGACGCTGACGACGCCTCCGGGCTCCACGGCCGTGACGATCCCCTCGCCGAGGGTGCCGTGGCGAACCGTGTCGCCTGTCGAGAGGTCAGGACTGTCTACCGCGAGGCTGGATCCGCGCGACCGGCGCGCCGTAGCCCGACCAGGAGGACGGGCGGAGCCGCTCACGGTGGATCTCTTCCTGCGGCAGCTCGTCGAGGAAGCGGGACGGGAGGTTGTAGTTGCGGGACCCGTAGAGCGACCGGCCCGCGGCATGGGTGAGCGTGAGGCGCTCGCGCGCCCGCGTCATGCCGACGTAGGCGAGGCGCCGCTCCTCCTCGAGCGAGTTCTCCTCGAGCGAGCGGGAATGCGGGAAGATCCCCTCCTCCATCCCGATCATGAACACGGCCCTGAACTCGAGGCCCTTCGCGTTGTGGAGCGTCATGAGTGTGACGAGGCTCTGCTGCTCGCGAAGGCTGTCCTGGTCGGAGAAGAGCGAGATTTCCTGGAGGAACGTCGAGAGGGCCGGGCTCTCCGTGCTCGCCTGGTACTCCTGCGCGACCCCGATGAGCTCGTGCAGGTTCTCGATGCGCCCCTGCGCCTCGATCGTCCGCTCGGCTTCGAGCGCCTCCATGTAGCCACTGCGCTCCAGCGTCCGTTCGACGAGCTCGTCCACGGGCATGTCGAGCGCGCCGGCCTGGAGAGACAGGAGCAGGTTGCGGAAGCCCTGTCGCGGCGCGCGCCTGCGCCGGGCCAAGCCCGGCCTCCTCGGGAAACTCGAGCGCCTCCCAGAGCGAGAATCCGTGTGAGTCGGCGTAGGTCTGAAGCCGGGCGAGCGAGGCGTCGCCAATCCCGCGGCGCGGACGGTTCGCGATGCGCTGGAGGCTGACGGCGTCGTACGGGTTGTCGATGACCTGGAGGTAGGCGATCGCGTCCTTGACCTCGGCGCGCTCGTAGAAGCGTGGGCCGCCGATCACCTGGTACGGGATCTCGCTCCGCACGAGCACGTCCTCCAGCACCCGTGACTGCGCATTCGTCCGGTAGAAGACCGCGATCTCGTCGCCGTTCATACCCTCGTCGACGAGGCCGGCGATCTCGGAGGCGACCCAGCGCGCCTCGGCGTGTTCGTCCTCGACCTCGAGGACGCGGACGGGCTCGCCGTCGCCGAGGTCGGACCAGAGGTTCTTCGGCTTCCGCTCGGCGTTGTGGGAGATCACGTTGTTGGCCGCGCGGAGGATCGTGTTGGTCGAACGGTAGTTCTGCTCGAGGGGCACGACCCGCGTCTCCCCGAAGTCGCGCTCGAACTCGAGGATGTTGCGGATGTCGGCTCCGCGGAAGCCGTACACGCTCTGATCTGGGTCGCCGACTGCGCAGACATTCCTGTGCTTTTCGGACAGGAGTTGGAGCAGCCGGTACTGCGCATGGTTCGTGTCCTGGTACTCGTCCACGAGGACGTAGCGAAACGCCTTCTGCCAGCGCTCCTTCGCCTCGGGGAATCGCTCGAGCACCTGGACGGTGAGCATCAGGAGGTCGTCGAAGTCGACCGCGTTGGCGGCGAAGAGCCGGCGCTGGTAGAGCTCGTACGCGTCGGCGACGGTCTGGTCGTAGAAGGACTCCACGCGCTTCCGGTACTCGGCGGGGTCGACTAGCTGGTTCTTGGCGGTCGAGATCTGCTCGTGGATCCCGCGCGGGACGAACCGTTTTGGGTCTCTTTCGAGCTCCTCGAGGCACTGCTTGACCAGGCGCACCTGGTCGGCCTGGTCGTAGATCGTGAAGTTCGTCCGGTAGCCGAGCCTCGGCGCCTCGCGGCGGAGGATGCGGCCGCAGGCGGCGTGGAAGGTGAGGATCCAGATGCGGCGGGCGACCTCCGGGAGGAGGTCTTCCAGGCGCGAGCGCATCTCCCCCGCGGCCTTGTTCGTGAACGTGATCGCGAGGATCTCGTTCGGCTGGACGCCGACCGCGGAGATCAGGTGCGCGACCCGGTACGTGAGCACGCGTGTCTTGCCCGAGCCCGCCCCGGCGACGACCAGCAGCGGGCCTTCTGTGTGCAGCACGGCCTCGCGCTGGGCAGCGTTCAGGTCGGCGAGATAGGCGTCCGGGGAGGCGACGGCCATTGCCGCTCGATGCTAGCGAGGCACCGACCCGGCTCGAATCAACGTGTCCGCCCCGGGGCCGACCGCGAGCCTCCCTCCGTGCCTGACGCTAGCGGCGATTGGCGCACGCATGGGACACGAGAGTGCGACGACTTCGGGTCGAATCCGGGTGGTAGCGTCAAACCGATGGGCTGGGCGGCCTCCTCCGTCGACGAGCTCGGCAACGAGACCTTCCGCAAGGTCCGCCGAGAGCTCGGGATCAATGCATTCGGGGCGAACGTGCTCGTCATTCAGCCCGGCGTCGTCGGCCGCCCGCACTACCACGAGGAGCAGGACGAGCTGTACTTCGTCCACAAGGGTAGGGCGATCTTCGACCTGCCCGACGACCGTGTCGAGCTCGGGCCGGGCGGGTTGCTGCACGTGGAGTCGACGACCGCCCGCCGGGTCACGAACCCGGGTCCGGACGAGCTCATGATGCTCGTCATTGGTGCGAAGGAAGGCTACGTCGGGCGGGACGGTCGCCCGGCCCCGCCGAAAGCATTCCTTCGCGACCTCGACGCGGACTGATGGAGACGCTCGGCGACCTCCTCGAGCGCCGGGCCTACGAGCTGAGGCTGACGCCGGACCGCGCGCTCCAGACGCTGGACGAGGCGGAGGACTTCCTCCACGACCGCGGGATGCTCACCCGCACCGAGCAGTCGGCGCTGCCGAGCCTCTACGCGGCCTGCCACGAGGATCCGTACCTGCCCGCGAGCAGCGGCTTCGGACAGTGGCCGGAGACGAAGTGGCCGTGGTTCGGCGAGCTCGCCGACCGAGACGGCGCGTATGCGCTCAAGATCCACCGTGGGAAGCACATCCTCGTTGCGGAGGAGGTCGCCGCGGCGCTCGACCCGATCCTTCGCAGCGAGCTCGAGCGGATGCGCTCCGAGGCGGACGACTGGGCGCTGCTGCTCGACCACCTCGACGCCGCCGGCCCCTCCGAGGTCGAGGACCTCCGCGAGGAGCTGGGGCTGTCCTCGAAGGCGCTCAAGCACATCACGAGCCCGCTGGAGCGCTGTGGCGTCATCGTCAGCCGCTCGCTCGCCGTCTCCGCGACGGCCTCGGGGCCGCATCCGCACACGACGGAGCTCGCCCGCTGGGATCAGGTCTACCCGGAGCCCTCCGCCCGCGGCGGCCTCGAGGAGGTGACCGTTGCCGCGGTACGAGCTGCTGTCGTGGCGCCGGAGCGCCAGGTCAGCCGGTGGTTCAGCTGGAGCTGGCTGTACCGCAAGACGCTCGTCGACGAGCTCGTCGCCGCAGGACGGCTGTGGCGGCCCGAGCCGGACTGGGTCAGCGCAGCGGAAACGGCTTCCGGCTGAGAGCCGGCAGCACCTGCGCCGTGACGATCGCCGGCGTGACCGCATAACGCCTGCTATAGCGGTAGCTCCCGTCCGACCGGCGGAGCGACGCGAGAAACCCGGAGGCGGCTGCCGGAGGCTTCACGCCGGCCGCGAGGTACGCCTGGATCGCCCACGCGGTCGACTGGGCGTCCGGCTCCCGCCCGGCGACCAGCCGCACGCCGCCGTTTCGAGCCGTGAGGCTGCGGATGAACGCCAGCCCGCGCCGGATCGGCCGGCCGCGGACGCCGCTCCAGCGGAGGGCCTGGATCGCCGCGGCGGTGTCGTTCGAGTCCGGTGCGCCGTTCGGGGCCCACGACCAGCCACCCGATCGCCGCTGACGTCCAAGCAGATAGCGGACGGCCCGCTGCTCGCCTCGCGGGAGCGCGAGGACGCCCCAGATCGTCGAGTTGACAAGCGACCCGATGCGACCGTCTTTCCGCCGCTGCCGCCGAAGCCGGGTCAGAAACGGGTCGGGGCTCTCCCCCAACGCCCGGAGAGCCATGACCCGCAGCGCGAGGTCCGTCGTGTCCGCGACGGGCGCGGCCCGGAGGTACACAGCCGTTCCGCGTGGCGCGCGTCCCGAGGCCTTCAGGCCGAGGACCGCCCAGGCCGTGAGCGCGGGATCGGAGCGCGAGCCGGGCTCGGCGAATCCGCCATCGGCCTGCTGACGCGACGCGACGTAGTCGGGTGCCGCAGCAGCGAGGGCAAATGCCGCGAACGCGATCGCGACGAGCTTCAGGCCCACGCGACCTCCACGCGCAGCCTGCGGCCGTACCGCTCCAGGAGCCGGCGCAGCTCGGGCCCGATGATCACCGCGAAGACGACGTTGCCGATCGCGTGGGCGGCGCTGAACCAGACGCCTCGCGCGTATACGAGCGTCAGCGCCTCCCAAGTGTGCGGCCAGAAGCTGTACCAGTGCCAGAGATCCATGGCGCTGCTGAACGCGAAGCCGAGCGCGAAGCAGAGTGCGGCGAACGCCCACCGGTTCCGGATCAGCCCGGCGGCCAGGGCGCCGGCGACCCCGCAGCCTCCCCAGGCGAGCATCTGCCACGGCGTCCAGACGCCCTGGCCGAGGTAGAAGTTCGAGACGAGCGCGGCCACGGCGCCGACCGCGAAGCCGACGCGAGCCCCCAGCGCGGCGCCGGCAGCCACGGCGACCACCGTGACCGGCTGGACCCCCGGGACAGCGGCGAAGAGGACGCGCCCGGCGGCTGCGGCGCCGCCGAGGACCGCGACGAGGGCGACCTCCTTCGCCGAGCCGGTCCCCGATTCCAGCCAGACGAATCCGGAGAGGACGAGAGCGAGAGCGACAAGCAGGAGTGACAGCGCCGCGTCCTGCGGCGACAGCGCTGTCCAGGCCGCGGCGGCGAACGCGACCGCGGCGCAGCCAAGGAGCGCGGCCCTAGGCATGGACGGGCTCCCGCTCCTCAGCCGTGCTGACGACCCGGTCGGCCACGTCCGCCGCGAAGACGAGGTCGTGGGTGACGACGAGCGTGGCGCGCCCCTCCCCCTGCGAGCGGAGCAGCGCTGCGAGCTCCAGCTTCCGCTCCGGATCCATGCCCCGCGTCGGCTCGTCGAGGACGAGCACGTCGGGGTCGGTCACGAGGACGGCCGCCAGCCCGAGCCGTTCCCGCTCTCCGCTCGAGAGGTCGCGGGGATGTCGGGCCTCGAAGCCGGGCAGGTCGACGAGCGCGAGCGCCTTCCGCGCCCGCTCGAGGTCTCCGCCGACGCCGAGGGCCACCTCCTCGTCGACCCGCTCGGCGACGACGTAGCGGCCGGGATCCTGGCTCAGGTACGCCGCACGGCCGCGGCGGCGCACTTCGCCGCTGGACGGCTCCAGCAAGCCGGCTGCGAGCTTGGCGAGCGTCGTCTTCCCGGAGCCGTTCGGGCCCAGCAGCGCGACGACCTCTCCGCGGCCCAACTGGAGATCCGGCACCTGCACCGCGCGGTCGCCGTAGGCATACGCGGCGCCGCTGAGCTCGCAGAGAACCTCACCGGCGACAGCGCCTTCGACAACGGCCGGCTCGTGCGCGAGGAAGGCCGGATGCTCTCGCGCCAGCCAGAGCAAGCCTTCGGCTCGTGTTGCATCGATCACGATCCTCCCGTGCTCGACGAAGACGACCCGGTCGCAACGCTCGAGCGGCAGGGCCGGCCGTTGTTCGGAGACGACAACCGCACAGCCGAGCGTCGTCGCGAGTTCGAGCAGCGCTTCCGCGGCCTCGGGATCGAGCTGCGAGGTCGGCTCGTCGAGCAGGAGCAACTGAGGACGCAGCGCAAGTGACGATGCAACACAAACCCGCTGGAGTTCGCCCGCCGAGAGCTCGTGCGTCTTCCGGCCGGCGAGATGCTCCGCCCCCATCGACCGGAGGGCTTCCAAAGCTCGATCGTGAATTTCCAGGGGCGGCACGCCGAGGTTTTCCAGGCCGAACTGGAGCTCGTGCTCGACACCCGTCATCACGACCTGGTCCTCCGGGTCTTGGAAGACGCTCGCGACAGTTCCCGCAAGGTCGCTCGGCCGAGTCGTCTGCGTATCTTGCCCGGCGACCTCGACCCGGCCGGAGAACCGGCCGCCGTGGAAGTGCGGAACCAGGCCGGCGAGCGCGCGCAACAGCGTCGACTTCCCGGACCCGGACGGCCCGAGCAGACAGATGAGCTCGCCGGGATGGAGCTCCAGCGAGACGGCGTCGAGCGCCGGCCGCCCGTCGCCCGGATAGCTGTACGTCAGTCGGTCGATTCGCGCTAGAGCCACAGCGCCCCCACCACGACGACGCCGACGGCGGCCACGATCGCGAGGCGATCGAGAGTGGTCCACGCGGGCGACGGCGCCCTGGTCCGCCCGGGCCGCCCGAACCCGCGAGCCTCCATGGACTCGGCGAGGTTCAGCGACCGCTCGAGCGATCCCGCGACGAGCGGAGAGATCAGTCGCGCACGTCCACGAACGCCCTCGACGACGAGACCACGGCCCCGGAGCGCCTCGACGTAGCCGGCGGCGTCGCGCTCGAGGGTCGGAATCAGGCGCGTAGCCAGAGCGACCGCGAGCACCGACCGGCGCAGCCTCCCCCCGGCGAGCAGCAACGCGTCAAGGTCGAGAAGGAGCGCATAGGCGGCGAACGCGAGCCCGACTGCGGTCAGCCGGAGGCTCTGGAACAGCGCCTCCGAGAGCTCCTCGCTGGTGATGTCCAACTGCCCGATGACCGGGATCTCCGGCCCTTCCCAGTAGACCACCCCGCCGTAACGGGCGACCAGCGGGCTGAAGAGGAAGAGCACGAGGCCCGAGCCCAGCGTCCCGACGAGATAGGGCCAGCGACGGCCACGCGGAGCCCTCAGGCACAGGGCCAAGAGCCCGGCAGCGATGATCGCGACCGAGATCGTCCGGTCGGCGAGGAGCGCGGCGGCCGCGAGGCCGGCGAGGAGAGCGGCTGCCGGAACCGAGCTCACGGAACCTCGTACCGGTAGCGGACAGTGGAAGGAACTTCGACGAGCCGGCGTGCGAGCTCCTCCCCCAGCTGGAACACGACCGGATCACCCGGCCCCCCGTCGAGGCGACCCTGGAGACCTGAACCCGGAACGATGACGAGCCGGTTCGCATCCCTCGCACCGCCGCTCTCGGCTCCCAGCAGCTCCACGAGCCGGTCGCGGACATCGGACGGCGGGCCTTCGACGACCACCGGACGCCGCTTCCCGTCCCACCCGTGCAGGAACGGCTCGGGGAAGGCGCCGACGACCACCGGCTGTCGCATTTCCTTCTCCCACGAGCGGTGGTCCCACCAGAGGATGTCCCCCTCGTGGAGCTCGTAGTCGGCGGCGCTGAGGTCGGCCTCGTAGCCGTTCACGAAGTAGAACCAGTCGCGCTGCCGCCCGATGTCGCCCTCGATCCCGTCGATCGCCTGGACGAACCGGCCGCCGTGGCGCGTCTCGACGTCGGCCTTGCGCCGTAGGGCCTCGAGCGCGGAGATCCCCGCTGGGACCGATGTCGAGAGAACGACGTCGGAGCCTCGGTCACGGGTGATCCAGAGCTGCGCCGAGCCCTCGCCGGCCGCCTCCTCCCCGCACCCTGCAAGCAGACATGCGGCGGCGAGGAGGAGTGCGAGCCGGCGGTACACCTAGCGAAGCGCGTTCGAGCGGACGGCACCCGCGAGCGTCGCCCGCACGATGCCGGTGTGCTTGCCGACGCAGGCGCGGCCCGCGCGGGTGCGGACCCGCCGGCCGTCCACGTGCAGCACGGCTCCCGCCGCAGCCCGATCGGTGCCCTGGTCGTTCTCCGACACGACGCGGTAGCAGTTGCGGCCGGTACGGGTCAGGTGCAGCGTGGGCGGCCCGCCCGTGGGCCCGAACGTGGCCCAGTACCAGATCACACGGTCGCCGTCGTTCAGCTGGACCTGGTCGGCTCCGACGGGCGCCGAGGCACCGTTGACCTTGAACACCCACCCGTTGGTGCCGCCGGCCGGATGACGGCCGATCTGGTCGACGTACGGGCCGAACGACGTGGTGGTGACGTGGTAGTAGAACTCGCCGCGCAGGCTGGCGACGTCCAGCGCCTGCATGGCGTTTGCGCCGGCCTCGAACCGGGTTTCGAGCGAGCCGAAGATCGAGAGGTTCCTCCCTTCGACCCGGACCGAGACCGAAGCCGCGAGGGCCGAGGGGACGAGGAAAGCGGCGAGCATGACGAGCGCCGCGAGGGCAATGAGGGTCTGAGAGGCTCCAACTCCATGAGCCTTATGCCCCCGTGGCCGCGCTAGACGGCGCGATCCCGCGTCCTCAGTCGCGCCCATATGTCGCCATATGGGCGCTCCCTGCGTCCTTGGCTCCCACCGCCTATCGCAGCCACGGTGACGAAGCACATGAAGTTGAAGCCTCTTACGCACGAATCCTCCTTCCGCGAGGGGTTCTGAGTGCCGGCGAGCGGCAGGTCTTCTGACTCGGGGCGCCCTCCCTCGCCGCCTTCCCGGCCCGCGGGCCAGTGGCAGTTCGGCGCGGGAGCGTCTCCCCTCACAGCGGCGGGACCGTCCCGGACTCGCACCGGGTTCCCTCTCCGCTCGCCTTTGGTTGTCGGCCCTAGTATGACGCGCCGTGCGGCGGCTGCTCTCCCTCTGGCTACCGGTCGTCGCCTGGGCGGCGCTGATCTTCAGCCTCTCGTCAGTTTCCGACCTCGGGACGGGCCTGGGCGGCTGGGACCTCGTCCTCCGGAAGATCGCGCACGCGGCCGAGTTCGCCATCCTCGCCGCGCTGTTGGTCCGCGCCCTCGGCCGGCCGGGCTGGGCCGCGGTGCTCGGCATCGCCTACGCGATCTCGGACGAGGTCCACCAGTCGTTCGTCGAGGGACGCCAGGGCTCGCCCCTGGACGTGGGCATCGACTCGATCGGAGTCCTGGTCGGTGTGCTCCTCGCCTCGAGGCTCTGGACCGGCGATCCATCCGGTCGGCCCGGGTAGATTTCGGGTCGTGGACGCACCCAAGGACGTCGGCGACCGCCAGCTGGACGCTCTGCTCGAGCGCCTCGACCGGCTGACCGCCGAGGTGCACGGGCTGAACCGCCGCCTCGACAGCGGCGACAACCTCGCGCCGGTCGTGCGCGAGCTCGCGCTGCTCAACGAGTCGCTGCAGACGCTGGCCTACGCCGCACTCGGCCAGTCGGGCCCTCAAGTCCAAAGGCGAAGAAGGGCCGGATAGGATCGTCGCGGAACGGGCTTGGCCCGTTCCGCTCACCAGTAGTCAGACGCTCGCGACCGCAGCTGGACAAAGCGGTCGCGCCGCGCGCCGCGGCGCGGCGCCCGGCTTCCGGAACGTGGCTGAAAGTCGGGAGACTTTCAGCCAGAGGAGCGCAGCTGGTACAGGCGGCCGTTGAGCGTGACCGCGTAAAGCTCGCCCGTCCGCGTCCTCGCCGAACGACGAGAGGCCGCCGAGGGTGAACGGCTCGCGTCTGACGCTGCGCGCGCGCCCCGCTGGGAAGCTCCAGACGGTCCCTGAGCAGTTGTCGCCGTAGAAGTAGCGGCCGGCCGCAGCCGGCACCGCCGAACCGCGGTAGACGAAGCCGCCGCTGACCGCGCAGTGCCCGCCGCCAAGCGGATAGACGACGACGGGGAAGACCAGCCTGCCCGTTGCCGCTCGGCTGCTTGTTCTCGAAGCGCGCGCGGCCCTCGTAGACGTCCCAGCCGTAGTTCTCGACCCCCGGGCTGCGGCGGCGAGTGACGTTCACTTCCTCCCACGAGTTCTGGCCGACGTCGCCGATGTAGAGGTCGCCGGTCCGACGGTCGAACGAGAAGCGCCAGGGATTCCTCAGGCCGTAGCCGACGAGCCGCGGCCGCGGCGCGCGGCGGTCGACGTTGACCGCGAGCATCTTGCCGAGCCGCGAACCGAGATTCTGGGCGCGGTTCTCGGGATCGCCGCCCGCGCCGCCGTCGCCGGTCCCGACGTAGAGGAGCCCGTCCGCCCCGAACGCGCTCTGGCCCCCGTTGTGGTTCGAGTACGGCTGCGCGACGAAGAAGACCTGGCGGAGCCGCCGCTTCCCGCGGTACTCGACGACCCGCGTGTCACCGCGATTGTCGGTGTAGTTGACGTAGTACTTGCCGTTTCGCGCGTAGCGCGGGTGGAAGGCGACGGAGAGCAGGCCCTGCTCGCCGCAGCACTGCACCTGCGACCGGATGTCGAGCAGCGTCCCGGTGATCCGCCCGTTCTGGACGATCCGGATCCGCCCCTCCTGCTCGACGACGTAGAGACGGCCGGGCTGGTTCCGCGGCGCGGAGACATGGACGGGCGACTCGAGGCCCGATGCGACCTGCACGAACCGGTACCCGGCCGGCGCCGCCGGCTCCTCGGCCTCCGAGGATCCACCGCCGCACCCAGCGAGCGCCAGGGCGGCCAGCGCCCCAAGTGTCCAGAAACCCCTCATCAACCCCCCTTACGCAGCAAGACCTTGCGCAGTTCTTCCTCCTTGCCGGGTTCGAGCACGGCGAGCACCTGGTCCCCCGCCCGAAGCTCCGTCTCGCCCTCGGCCATCTGCGCCTGCCCGTCCCGCATGACCGTGATCAGCCGCGAGCCTGCGGGCAGTTGGATCCGCGATACCTGCTTGCCGACGGACGGGGAGTCGGCGTCGAGCTGCACTTCCACGATCTCGAGGTTCTCCTTGCGGAGCTCGAGCAGGTGGATCAGCCCGTGCTCGGGCACCTCGTGCTCGATCATCGCGAGGATGATCGAGGTCGCGGAGACGGTCGGCGAGATCCCGGTCAGCTCGAAGAGCGGCTGGTTGCGCGGGTCGTTGACGCGCGCGATGACCTTTTCGACGCCGTAGTGCTCGCGCGCCATCTGGCAGATGACGATGTTGTCCTCGTCGTCGCCGGTGACCGCGACCACGAGGTCGGGCGGCCGTGCGATTCCGGCCCGCTCCAGCACGAAGAGCTCGGTGGCGTCACCGGGCTGCGCGCGATGCTCGAACTCCTCCTCGAGGCGCTCGAAGCGGTCGCGCCGCTGCTCGATCAGCGTGACCTCGTGGCCGAGGTCGAGGACGCTTCTCGTCAGGTTGGCGCCGACCTTCCCGCCGCCGGCGATCAGGATGTACACCTAGCCCCGCGCCTCCACCCGTTCGGGCGACTCGGCGGACTTCCGCACCGCGTCGGTCAGGAAGTCGATCGCGGTCGAGGTCGGGGAGATCGTTCGCAGCCCGAGCGAGGCGTAGACCTTCGCGCGGGCGGGGTCGAGCACCCTGACGATCGTCGTCTGGATGTCGAACTGCTTCTGCGCGATCTGGCCGACGACGAGGTTCGTGTTGTCGCCGTTCGTTGCCACGACGACGGCGTCGGCGTCCTCGATCCCGGCCTCACGTAGGACGTCGACGTCCATGCCGTGGCCGACGACGAACCCGCCGGACCAGTGCTCGCCGAGGCGCTGGAGCGCGTCCTCGTTCTCGTCGATCGCCGTGACCTCCCACCCGGTCCGGTCGAGCTCCAGTGCCACCGCCGATCCCACACGGCCGCAGCCGACGACGATCACTTTCACGGTCGGAGGTTAGCCGAGGAGTACGCCCGCTTCCTCCTCCTCGAGCACGCCCTGCGGGTAGGCGATCACCATCACCTCGCAGGGCGCGTGGCGCAGGACATAGTCGACGGTCGGGCTGAAGAACCGGGACTGACGCCGCCACCGGGGCGCCGAGCCCATGACGATGAGATCGACTGCGTGGGTCGTCGCCCTCTCGACGATCGACTCGCCGATCGCGCGGGAGCGAACGACCTCGGTCTCCACCTCGACGTGGTGCTCGGAGGCGAGCAGCTTGGCTTCGGCGAGCGACGCCTCCGCGCGCTCCTCCGCGTCGTGCATAGGCGCGTCGATCGGCTTGTCCATCGGGACGCACACGACGTTGATCGCGAAGAGCGCAGCTCCGCGTTCCTCCGCGAGCCGGATGGCGGTGGCGAGCACCTCCTCGCCGATGATGCCGAGCTTCATCGGGACGAGGATCCGCTCGTAGACCCCCTCCACCTCCGGGACGAGGTCGGGATCGGCCGGCAGGACGCGGCCGAAGATCGTCTTGTGGCGCGACCAGCGAGTCCCGACGTAGACGACCGCGCCGACGAGCAGCCACGCGGGGCCGGCGATGCGCGTCGCGTCGTGGGTGGCCATCGAGAAGATCCAGATCGCGAACGTGAGCGGCGCACCGACGAGTGCTGCGATGGGCACGTCCGCTCCGCGGATTTGCACGTTGCCCGGAGCGCGGAAGGGCCGCTCGAGGTCCGGCTCGGTGAAGCGAAGCCGGATGACGGCGATCTGGGCGGCGGTGAACGCCAGCAAGACGCCGAAGCTGAAGAGGCCGGCCAGGAACCGCACCGCCTCGGTCGGGATGAAGTGCCCGATCACGAGCAGCGTCGCCGCAATGAGCGTGGAGCTCACGATCGAGACCGGTGCAATCAGTGTCCGGCGGTTCAGCTTCCCGAAGGCGTGCGGGAGCATCTGACGCTGGCCCATCGAGTACGCGAGCCGTCCGGCGCCGGAGATGGACGTCGTGACAGCGACCAGCAGCACGAGCGCGCCGGTCAGGCCGACGGTGATCCGCACGCCGTCGCCGAGCGCTGCCGGCAGCTCCGTGTCGAGCGCGGCAGCGATCCCCATCAGCGGCGCGCGAAGCCACTCGGTCCCGAGGCCGGCCCCGCCCGGAAAGGCCGAGATGCCGACGAGGCCGATGGCGAACGAGACCGCGACGACGAGGCCGATCCCGGCGAAGAGGCTGCGCGGCAGCGTCCTTCCCGGCTCGCGGGTCTCCGCTGCGAGGTTGGACACGGTCTCGAGGCCCGTGTACGCCAGCATCGCGAGCGGCAGCGCGAACGCGATGTCCCCCCAGGTCGGCGCGGTCCCGAGGTCGACCCCGACGGACAGCGCGTCGGTCGAGAAGAGGAAGGCAAACCCTAGGCCGATCAGCAGGAGATGGGAAGCGAGCGCGACCCCGGCGACCAGGATCGCCGTGCGGTACAGGCTCGTCCGGCGAAGCAGACGGAGCGCGCCGACCACGAGGATCACGAGCACGCCGACGACGGTGTCCCACGGCTCGTCCGTCAGCCCTTCCCAGCCGATCGCGTGGCCCAGGTAGTGCGGGACGAAGAGCCCCGCAAGCGCCATCACGATCAGGTAGTCGAGGATCAGCGCCCAGCCGGTGAGGAACCCCGCCGGGTCGTTGAACGCTCGGCGGACGAATGTGGCGGCGCCTCCGGGCTCCGGGATCGCGCTTGTCCCCTCCGCGTAGGAGAGGGCGACGACGAGAAACAGCAGGCCGACGGCAAGGAGCACCCACGGGGTGAAGCCGAGGGCGTAGAGCGCGATCACGCCGAGCGCGAAGTACAGCGAGGAGGCGATCTCCCCGTACGCCACGGCTGCGAGGGACGGGACGTCGAGGACGCGCTGCAGTCCGGGGAGTTTCTTCGCCATTAGATGGGTGATGCCATGAGATCGTCTGCTCGGGGCGTGAGCTGGCCGCCTGGGGCGCAGCGGCGGTTCGGCGGCGATGCTGGCAGCATCGGTGCCGGGCCGGCGGTGCGAAGCGCACGTGCCGGGTTTGGCCCGCGCAGCGGGCCGAGGCCGGCTCGGGAGCGGCCCAGGCGCGTCAGATCGCGTAGCCGAGCGGGCGAGATCGTGGCATCAACCATCTGTCTAGAGACCTCTGGCCCGGTGAAGGTACAGCCGCAGGCCGCCGGCGAGAACGAGCAGCACGCCGAGCACGAGACCGAGCCCTCCCCCGACACCCGCCGCGAGCGTCCGGACGACGACGGCCATGCCCAGCGCGATCATCAGCCAGGCGAGCCCGACGGTCATGCGGCCCGGCGTCCGGCGGCGATCAGCACGCGAGAGGGGCTGTGCTTGAGCACGTAGTCGACGGTGCGGCCGAAGATCCGTCCGCGCGCGAACCTCGGTCGCGGTGCGCCGAGGATCACGAGCTCCGCGTTCCGCCGTCCCGCCTCGGCCACGATCTCGGGCCCGGCCGCGCGCGCCCGGAGCAGGCGGGCGACGGCGCGGATGCCGTAGCTCTCGACGAGGGCCGTCGATTGGTCGAGGATCTCGTCCGCCTCCGCCTCCGCGTCCGGCAGCTGCACGTCGAGCGGCAGGTCGAGCGGCACCTCGATGACGTGGACGACGGCGACGCGGGAGCCGCGCTCGGCCGCGAGCCGCGCGGCGGCGACGAGCGCCTCCTCGGACTCGGCGGTGCGAAGCACCGGGACGACGATCGTCCGGTACTCGACCGTCAGCGACGGCCCGAGCACTATCACCGGCGCCCGCACGGTCGCGGTTAGCGGAACCTTCAGCGTCTGCCGCCGGTAGATCGCATAGCCGACGAAGCCGAGCGCGATCCAGCCCATCCCGGCCCAGCGCGTCGTCGCGTCCTGGACGACGATCACAAACCAGGCGAGCAGCGTGCCGATCCCGCCCACGATCGCGAAAAGCGGCCAGTCGACGCCGCGGAGGCGGAGATTCGGCCGGGCACGGTAGACGAGCTCCTCGTCGCGCTGCCGGTAGCGGAGGGCGACGATCGACGCATGCGCGACCGTGAACGAGAGGGTCGCGCCGAACGAGTACATCGTGCCCAGAAAGTCCGTCTGCCCGGGGAGAAGCGTCAGGATCGGGATGGCGCCGGCGAAGACGACGAGCGCGATCCAGGGCGTCCTGAACCGTGGATGGAGGCGGCGGAAGCCGAGCGGCAGCTGCCGGTACCCGGACATCGCGTACGTGATCCGCGACGCCCCGATCACGCCGGCATTCGTCGCGATGAACAGGATGGTGGCGGCGAGTACGCCGACGTAGATCTCGAGACCGTCGAGCAGCAAGCCCTCGGAAAGCCCAAGGTTCTGAACGACGCCGAGCACCGGGTCGTTCGTGAAGCCTCCCTCCTCGGGGCTCAACCCGAGCTTCGTGACGAACTCGCCGTCCTGCTCGAAGACCGGCAGCGCCGAAAGCGCGATCGCGGGCAGCGTGAAGTAGATGGCGAAGACGGCGACCGCGATCAGCTTGTAGGCATTCGGGACGTTGCGCGGCGGGTCACGCACCTCTTCCGCCAGGTTCGACACGGTCTCGACGCCGGTGTAGGCGAGCATCGCGATCGGGATCGCGATGAAGAACTGGTCCCACGTCGGAGCGACACCCAGCTCGACGTTCGACGTGAGCGTGTCCACGTCGAAGACGAGGAAGAAGCCGATCCCGACCAGCAGCGCCTGCGTCGCGAAGTCCACGACGGCGAGGAGCACGTTCACGTTCGCCGCCTCCCTGACGCCCACGATGTTGATCCCGACCAGGAGGACGACCACGATCGAGCCGACCACGATGTCCCAGGGGTTCTCGCGTAAGGGCTCCCAGAACACCGACAGGTAGTGCGGGACGAAGAAGGCCGAGATCGCGACGGTCGCGACGTAGACCAGCATCTGCGCCCAGGCGGCGCCGAAGCTCGCCAGCTCGTTGAACGCGTGGCGGGCGAAGCTGGACGAGCCCCCGGCCTCCGGGTAGCGGACGGTTCCCTCCGCGTAGGTCGCCGACGTCGCGGCGAAGATCAGCCCGGCGACGACGAAGACGATCGGCGTGAGCCCGAGCGCGAACGCCGCGGTGACGCCGAGGGCGTAGTAGATCGAGGAGCCGACGTTGCCGTAGGCGGTTGCGAAGAGCGCGGGCGTGCCGAGCACCCGTTCGAGACCCTGCTGCCGTCGCCTCCGCCGCGGCACCGGCGAACCCTACGCCTGCGATCCGGCTGGCGGCGGCGTTAGCCTCGGGCTGGCGATGAGGATCTTCATCATCGGCGCGGGCCAGGTCGGCTCCACGATCGTGGAGGCACTCCACGGCGAGCACGAGCTGACGGTGATCGACACGGACGCCGGCAGGCTCGAGGCGCTCGGCAGCAGGTACGACGTGGGGACAGTCGAAGGGGACGGCTCGAGCCGACGCGTGTTGGAGGAAGCGGGGCTCGTGGATGCGGCGCTGGTGATCGCGTGCACCTCGCGCGACGAGGTCAACGTCATCGTCTCGATGTTCGCGCGGAGGCTCGCGCCCGACGCCCGCACGATCGTCCGGACCGGCAACGAGGAGTACCTCGACGTCTGGCGAGAGCGCCAGCTTGACGTGGACTGGGTCGTCTCGTCGGAACGGGAGACGGCGCTCGCGGTCTCGCAGACGATCGGCGTCCCGGCGGCGCGCCAGACCGACGTCTTCGCAGACGGTCAGGTGCAGATCGTCGAGTTCGACGTCGAGAAGCCGGTCGCGGCCGCCGAGCGCTTCGAGCGAGTCGTCGGCCCGGCGCTGAAGGACGCCGTGCTCCCGGCCGACTCGAAGGTCGCGAGCATCATCCGCGGCGAGGAGATCGCCATGCCCCGCGGGGAGGAGACGATCCGCCCCGGCGACAGGATCGTCGTCATCGGCTCGCCGGAGGCTGCCAAGGAATGGAGCCGCCTGCTCACTCCGGCGCGGAGGACGATCGACGACATCGTCATCTTCGGCTGCGGCCGGATCGGGACGGCGACGGCCCGCGCACTCCTGCAGCAGGGGATCCGGGTTCGCCTGATCGAGAGCGACCTGCGCCGCGCGCAGGCCGTCTCTGAGCTCTTGCCGGAGGCCCGCGTCTTCCATGCCGCCGGCACCGATCCGGAGTTCCTGGAGCGGGAGCACATCGGCAGGTCAGGCGCCGCCGTCTTCGCGATGCGCGACGACGCGAAGAACTACTACGCGGCGACGCTCGCGAAGCTCCACGGCGTCGACCTGACGATCGCCGTCGTCCACGACAACGTCTCGATGGAGGTCTTCGAGCGGGCAGGCGTGGACGTCGCGATCAACCCGCGGCTCCTGACCGCGGAGGAGATCGTCCGGTTTGCGCGCGACCCGCGGACAAGGCAGGTCGCGATGCTCGAGCAGGATCGCTTCGAGATCCTCGACATCACGGTGCGAAGCGAGAGCAAGCTCGCGGGCAAGCGGTTCCGCGACCTGCCGATGACCGGCTCGCTGATCGGCGCCGTCGTACGCGACGGCCAGGCGCTATTCCCCCACGGCGACGACGTACTGGAGGCAGGGGACCGGGCGATCCTTTTCACTCCGTCCAGCCGCGTGTCCGAGGTCGAGCGGACGCTTTGAAGCCCCCGGCCCGCGGGCCCGCTCTCGGCGTCGACGTCAGGGGGAGCCTCAACCTCGTCGGGTCCCTGCTCAAGTACCTGAGCCTCGCGACCCTGTTCCCCACCGCCTTCGCGCTGGCCTACTCGGAGCCGGTCTGGCCGTTCCTGCTCGCCGGCGCCATCGGTTGGATCGCCGGCTGGGCGCTCGAACGCCTCGGCGGCCGAAGCGAGTCCGTGGGCGTGCGGGAGGGGTTCCTGATCGTCTCGCTGACCTGGCTCGTCGCCGCCGCGCTCGGCGCCCTCCCCTATGTCCTTTCCGGCGAGGATCAGATCTCGAATCCGGTGGACGCCTACTTCGAGGCGATGTCCGGGTTCACGACGACCGGCGCGACAATCCTCACCGACATCGAGGCGATGCCCGACTCCATGCTGATCTGGCGGCAGCTGACGCAGTGGCTCGGCGGGATGGGGATCATCGTGCTCGCCCTCGCTGTCCTCCCGCGCCTTCGCGTCGGGGGCCGGCAGCTCCTCGAGCACGAGCTTCCAGGGCCCGAGTTCGAGCAGCTGACGGCGCGGATCCGCGGCACGGCCCGGAGGCTCTGGGCCCTCTACGTCGCGCTGACGCTCGCGATGGTGCTGATCCTCAGCATCTTCGGCTGGACGGGGATCGACGACGCCATGAGCGTGTTCGACGCGATCGCCCACGCCTTCTCGACGCTCCCGACGGGCGGCTTCTCGACGGAGGCCCGGGGAGTCGAGACGTTCGCCCCCGCCTCTCAATGGGTCATCGCCGGGTTCATGGCACTGGCCGGCGCCAACTTCGCGCTGCTCTACCGCCTGTTCGTCCGCGCGAACCCGAGGCCGCTCCTTCGCGACGAGGAGTTTCGCCTCTACGTCACGCTGCTCCTGCTCGGTTCGCTCGTCCTGACGGTGGAGCTCTGGACGGAGGGGATTGCGAAGGGCGAAGAGGCGGTCAGAGCCTCCGTCTTCCAGTTCGTCTCGATGATGACGACGACCGGGGCGGCCAGCGCCGACTTCAACCTATGGACCACCTTCGCCGCGGTGGTCCTCGTGGCCGCGATGTTCTTCGGCGGCTCGGCGGGGTCGACGTCCGGCTCGGTCAAGGTCGTCCGTCACCTGCTGATCGGGAGGATCCTGAAGCGGGAGCTCGACCAGACAGTTCACCCTGAGATCGTGAGTCGCGTAAGGCTGAACGGCGCGCCCGTGGACGAGCGGATCCTCAGGGCGATCCTGAGCTTCGTGCTGCTCTACATCGGCGTCTTCGCGCTCGGGACGTTCGCCCTCGTCGGAGACGCCGCACGCATCGACCTCGACCTGCGCCTCCTCGACGCCATCGCCGCGTCGGCGACCACACTGGGAAACGTGGGGCCGGCGTTCGGCTTCGCCGGGCCGATGGGGTCGTTCGACCCCTTCAGCAACGTCTCGAAGCTGACGATGATCGTGCTGATGTGGCTCGGGCGGCTCGAGATCATCCCCGTCGCCGTCCTTCTCAGCCGTCACTACTGGCGGATCTGACCGGTCCTGCACGGACATGACGAGTGTCTGACACTCGTTGTGTCTCGAACGGACTAGGCCTTAGCCGTGAATCGAGACTATTAGCGGGATGATCAGGATCGCGACGATGTTCGTGATCTTGATCATCGGGTTGATCGCGGGGCCGGCGGTGTCCTTGTAAGGGTCGCCGACGGTGTCGCCCGTCACCGCGGCGGCGTGGGCGTCCGAGCCCTTGCCCCCGTACTGGCCGTCCTCGATCAGCTTCTTGGCGTTGTCCCACGCGCCGCCGCCCGACGTCATCGCGATGGCGAGGAAGATCCCTGTGACGATCGTCCCGATCAGCAGCCCGCCGAGCATCTCGACGCTGATGATCCCGACGATGATCGGAAAGGCGACCGGGATCAGGCTCGGGAGCATCATGTTCTTGATCGCCGAGCCGGTGACGATGTTGACGGCGCGGCTGTAATCCGGCCGGCCGGTGCCCTCGAGGATCCCCGGGATCTCGCGGAACTGGCGGCGCACCTCCTCTACGACCTGGCCGCCAACGCGGCCAACGGCCTGCATCGCGAGCGAGGAGAAAAGGAACGGCATCAGCCCGCCGAGGAAGAGACCGGCGATCACCCAGGCGTCGCCGAGCTCGAAGCGGACATCGGTCAGGCCTTCGTCGCTGAGCTCGGTCGTGAAGCCGTCGAACAGGATCAGAGCGGCGAGCCCCGCTGAGCCGATCGCGTAGCCCTTCGTGACGGCCTTCGTGGTGTTTCCGACAGCGTCGAGCGGGTCGGTCACCGCGCGGACGGACTCGTCCAGCTCGGCCATCTCGGCGATGCCGCCGGCGTTGTCGGTCACTGGGCCGTAGGCGTCGAGCGCGACGATCAGGCCGGTCATCGAGAGCTGAGCCATGACGGCGATCCCGATGTAGAAGAGGCCTTCGGTGGAGGTGTCGCCGATCGAGAAGGCGCCCACGATCCCCGCCGCGATCACGATCACCGGCAGGGCCGTCGCCTGCATCCCGATCGCGAGCCCCTCGATGATGTTCGTCGCGTGTCCGGTCAGCGAGGCGCGCGAGATCCCCTTCACCGGGCCCCAGCGGGTGCCGGTATAGAACTCGGTGATCGCCACGAGCAGGAACGTGATGGCGAGGCCGATCAGCGTGGCGCCGTAGAGCTCCCAGAAGGTGAACGCGTCGCCGTCGAAGGCGGCGGTGACCGGGATGAAGAGCAGCGCCGAGATGACCGTCGACGCGAGGACCGCCTTGTAGAGCGCCGCCATGATCGAGCCGCCGCGGCCGATGCGCGCGAAGAACGTGCCAGCAACGGACGCGAGGATCGCGACGCCGCCGATCACCAGCGGGTAGTGGACGATCTCGGTCGCCGGGAAGTTGACGGCGCCGAGGAACATGACCGCGACGAGCGTGACCGCGTAGGTCTCGAAGAGGTCCGCGGCCATCCCCGCGCAATCGCCGACGTTGTCGCCGACGTTGTCCGCGATCACCGCGGGGTTGCGCGGGTCGTCCTCGGGGATCCCGGCCTCGACCTTGCCGACGAGGTCGGCGCCGACGTCGGCAGCCTTGGTGTAGATGCCGCCGCCGAGGCGGGCGAAGACCGAGATCAGCGAGCCTCCGAAGGCAAGACCGATCAGATGCTGAGTCGCGCCGTCCTGGCCCTGGTCGAACCACTCGATGAGGATTCCGTAGTAGCCGGCGACGCCGAGCAGGCCGAGCCCGACGACGAGCAGGCCGGTGACCGATCCCGCGGAAAACGCGACACGCAGCGCCGGCGCGACACCCTGCTTCGCTGCCTCGGCGGTCCGGACGTTCGCGCGGACCGCAACGTTCATCCCGATGAAGCCTGCGGCCGCCGAGAAGACGGCGCCGATCAGGAAGCCGAACGCCGTCCCCCACCCCAGGTCGTTCCAGAAGCCGATGATCAGGAAGAGGACGATCGCGACGAATCCGATCGTCGTGTACTGGCGGCGGAGGTAGGCGGACGCACCCTCCTGGATGGCCTTGGCGATTGCCTGCATGCGCTCCGTTCCGGCCGGGAGCCGGAGCAGCCAGAGCGTCTGGAGGACGCCGTAGACGATCGCGACGCCCGAGCAGACGAGCGCGATCAGGACGGGATTGTCAGTGATGAAGTCGGCCATGGAGAAAGGCGCGCGGGCTCCCCGCCGCGACGCGGCTTTCTACCACACGCGGAGAAGTCTTAGCGGCGGCCGCGGCGCACGACTTCGTGAACCTGCGTGCCGCGCGGCAGCCGGAGTCCCGGACGCCTGCTCTGCCGAACGCGCTATTCGTGCTCGTCGTGCTGCTGCTGTCCTGGCCCGCTTGCCGCGGCAGCGGCGTATGCAACCTGGAGATTCGCGACCACCTGGCTGAAATCGCGCAGTACCTCGGGCGGGACGGCGCCCTCGAGGGCTCCCAGCAGCGCCTTCATCCCCTCGATCGCGAGCCGGGCCTGCTCGAGGTCCCTCGTCGACTCGTCGAGCTTCGCGAAGCCGAGCTGCGCGAGCGTCGCCGCCGTCGAGAGCAGGAGGTCGGAGACCTTCATCTTGCGGACGGCGTCCAGCAGCTCGTCGGGCGACGGCTGCTCCGGTTCAGCCAACTGTTTCCTTCGGCCGCACCTGCTCGGCGTAGATCTCCTCGAGCGTCGCGCCCTCCTCGTAGCGCGCGATCTGGCGCTCAGCAGCGTTCGCGGCCGGCACTCCCAGGAACGGCGCGGCGCCGATCTCGTCCCCGACCGGGCCGACCCACTCGATCAGCTGCTCGAGCCGCTCGCGCGTGTTGACGTTCTCCAGCCGCCCGAGATCGAGGAGCTCGCCTGTGAGGCCGTAGCGCGTCGCGCGCCAGAAGTTCTCCTCGATGAAGCGGCGCGGCGGCAGCGGCACCGGCTCGCCCTCGTCCAGTGCCCGCGCGATCCGAACGGTCAGCGCGTACGCGAACGCGGCGAGGGAGCGCGCCTCCCCCAGCTCGGGCTGCGCGTCGGCGATCCGGATCTCGATCGTCGGAAAGGCGAGGTGCGGCCGCACGCTCCACCACAGCTGGGTGTGCTCGGTGATAGAGCCGGTGCGGAACAGCGCGCGAACGTAGTCCTCGAATGTCTGCCAGTCCCCGAACGCGTCGGGGATCCCGCACCGCGGAAAAAACTTGGTGAAGATCTCGGTGCGCGTCGAGTGCAGATGCGTGAAGACGTTCTCGTGGAACGGTGAGCTGCCCGAGAGCGCGAGGATCTCCGGGAGCAGGTGCCGCAGCCAGTCGTGCACCTTCAGCGCCCGGTCGGGCCCGTTGATCGCAACGTGGACGTGGAGCCCGAAGCTGTTGTTGCGCCAGACGACGTAGCGAAGAACCTCGTCGTTCCTACGGTAGTGCGGCGTGTCGATGATCCGCTGCTCCTGCCACGGGCTCCACGGGTGCGTGCCCGTTCCACCCAGGACGACGCCCAGCTGGTCGGTAAGCGCGAGGAGCTGGTCGCGCCGCTCGCCCATGCGCGCCGCGGCCTCCGTGAAGTTGTCGCACCGGCCCGTGCGGATCTCGACCTCGGAGGCGATCAGCTCGCCGACGAGGTGATCCTCGAGCTCGGTTCCCGTGGCGGCGGCCTGCAGCTCCTCGAACCGGTTCGTCAGCGACAGGGTCTCCGGATCGAGGATCGCGAACTCCTCTTCCACGGCGACCGTGAAATCCTCGGCCTGCTCGAAGGCTTCGCGTGCCGACCGGATCTGCTCCTCCGGCCTGAGCTTCTGCTCGTCTCCCATGGGCGCTGAACGTTATGTGAATGGATCGGGCAAGCCGTCGGACTACGCTCGCCCACGACCACCGTTGCGCCACGACACTGCGGGAGCGCTACGCGAGGTGGAAGTAGAGCGCGTAGAGGAGCTCGACCGCGGGGTTCGACGTGTGGACCGCGACGTCCTGCGGCGTGTCGAGCAGCGCCTCGGAGTAGTTGAAGATGATCCGCACGCCCGCGTCGATCAGATCGTCCGAGGCCGACTGGGCGCTTTCGGCGGGAACGGCGAGCACGCCGACGACGATGTTCTTCTCCCGGACGGTGTCGGCGAGCAGCGAATACTCGCTGACCTCCACGTTGCCGACGCTGCGGCCGACCTTCTCCGGATCCTTGTCGAAGATCGCCGCGATGTTGATGCCGTGCTCCGCGAAGATGGGCGAGCTCGCGATCGCCTCGCCCAGCCGTCCTGCGCCGACGAGCGCGATGTTGTGCTGGCCCTGCGTCCGGAGAATGCGGCGGATCTCGCCGAGCAGGCCCTCGACGCTGTAGCCGACCCCGCGCTTACCGAACTTCCCGAAGGTCGAGAGGTCGCGTCGGATCTGGGTCGCGTTGATGTTCGTGTAATCGGCGATCTCCTGCGAGGAGATCCGCTCCTTCCCCATCTTGCGGGCCTGCGTCAGAACCTGGAGATAGCGGCTGAGCCTGGCGGCGACGCCGACGGTGAGGCGATCAGGAACCGACCCCTGCGGTGGCGCTTGTAACACGACACAAGGATTGTGCCAGTGCTGATCGTTCCTTGCGTCGCGTAGTCACAAAGTCCCCTCTGGGCCCTGAGCTTGTGCGACCTTCCGGCGGAGCGCTTCCGGCTCGACGAAGTACGTGAAGGCACGCTCGCCGTCGATCTCAACGACCGGGATCCACTCGCGATAGCTGCTTTCGAGCTCGGGGTCGCCGCCGATGTCCACCTCCTCCAGCTCGAAGCCGAGCTCGTCCCGCGCGGCCTGGACGACACGCTTCGCCGCCGCGCAGAGGTGGCATTCCTCGGCCTGGTAGAGGGTGACGCGGGTTACGGGTACAGGCCGCGGGTCATCGTGGCTTCCGAGACCCGCTGGACGGCGAGGCCGTACGCCGCCGTCCGCATCGTCGAGCTCCGGCTTTCGTAGCTCGCCCAGGTCTCGTGGAAGGCGCGTGAGGTGATCTCGTTCAAGCGCCGGTTCACCTCGTCCTCCTTCCAGAAGTACTCCTGGAGGCCCTGCACCCACTCGAAGTACGAGACGACGACACCGCCGGCATTGGCGAGCACGTCGGGAAGCACCATCACACCTCGCTCGTCGAGGATCTCGTCAGCGGTCGGCGTCGTGGGGCCGTTCGCGCCCTCGACGACGATGCTCGCCTTGATCCTGTCGGCGTTTTCGGAGGTGATCACCTGCTCGAGCGCGCACGGGGCGAGCACGTCTGTGTCGAGCTCGAGGAGCTCCTCGTTCGTGATCGCCTCGGTGTCCTTCAGGCCCTCGAGGCGGCCTGTCTCCTGCTTGCGCGCGAGCGCGAGCTGCACGTCGATGCCGTCGGGGTTGTAGACGCCGCCCACGGAGTCCGACAAAGCGATCACCGTTGCACCGTCCTCCTGCACGAACCGGGCGAGGTAGCTGCCGACGTTGCCGAACCCCTGGACGGCGACCCGCATGCCGTCGAATGACTTGCCCTGCTTCTTGGCCGCCTCGCGCAGGATGTACAGCGCGCCGTGCGCAGTCGCCTCTAGCCGGCCGAGCGAGCCGCCGACGTTCAGCGGCTTGCCGGTGACGACGCCGAGCACGGAGTGGCCCTTGTTCATCGAGTAGGTGTCGAATATCCAGGCCATGACGGCCGGTGTCGTGCCGACGTCGGGCGCCGGGATGTCCTTCTCGGGGCCGATCTCGTTGATGATCTCCGAGGTGTAGCGCCGGGTCATCTTCTGGAGCTCGCCGGGGGACATCTTCTTCGGGTTGCAGATGACCCCGCCCTTTGCGCCGCCGAACGGGATCCCCATCAGCGCGCACTTCCAGGTCATCCACATCGCGAGCGACTTCACCTCGTCGAGGGTGACATCCGGGTGGTAGCGGATCCCGCCCTTCGAGGGGCCGCGCGCGATGTTGTGCGTGACGCGGAAGCCCTCGAACGTGTGGATCTCGCCGTCGTCCATCACGACCGGGATCGAGACGGCCACGGTCTTCTTGCACTGTTCGAGCACGCGGACGAGGTTTTCGTCGATCTGGAACTCTTTGGCGACGCGCCGAAGCTGGTGCTGTGCGATCTCGAACGGGTTCTCGCGAAGGTGCGAAGGTGCCTCGACGGTGGTCACGCCGGGCGAGTATACGACTCCGCTACTGAATCGTGAACTGTACGAATTGCCTGCTTGGAGGCGCATCTCCGGGCGGATAGCCGAGCAGGCGGAGCGTGTAGCGGCCTGGCTGCAGGCGGCGGCCGGCCGGGCCCCGGCCGGTCAGACCGAACGTGTAGCGGCCCGGCAGGAGGTTTCGGAGCCGGGCGAGCCGCCCGACCCGTTCCCTGCCGCGCCACAGCTCGAGGTCGAGGTACGACAGCGGGAGCACCTCGCTGCCGGTCCTCCCTTGGGCCAGGCGGCCGGCTCGGAGCTCGAGCAGCGCCGGCGCAGAGTCGGACGCCTTGAACCGGTTCGTCGAGAGCTGAACGGAGCCCAGAAGCTCCCGTTCGTAGCGCCCCAAGGTCAGCGTCCACGGAACCCGCGTCGGCGCGCCGCCACCGGCCCGGAGCTCGAAGTTGGCCGAGAGCAGTCGAACGCCCGGCGGCATGTACGCCATCCTGGCGACGACGAAGACGTTGCGCGTCTCCTGTGGCCGGAGCCGGAAGCGCGCCGGGGAGACGGCGAGCGCGGCGCCGCCAACCTCGCCGAGCTCTCCCGTGGAGACGGCAATGCCGAGTGGTCGCTGGGAGACGTTCCGCACCGTGAACCGGGCCTTTCCCTGCCAGCCGCGGGCGTTCGCGTGGCCGAGCGGGACCGATGCCGGCTCGGCGATCGCCTCGACCGCGGCCGCGGCGCCGAGGTCGAGCCGGCGGGCGCCGTCCACGGGGGCGGCGGTGCCGACGAGCGCGCCGCGCAGCCCCCTCGCGTCAAGGTCCGGCCTGGCCTGGGCCAGGAGCGCGGCGCCGGAAGCGGCCACCGCCGCGGCCGCGCTCGAGCCGCTGACGGTGCCGAACGCCGGCTGGCCGTCGGCCCCGCGTCCCGGCTCGGAGGTCAGGAGCGCAACGCCCGGTGCGACGACCTCCGGTTTCGCGCCGCCGTCAAAAGCAAGCCCGCGCGAAGAGAACGCCGCCGGGCCGCCGGAGAACGGGTTCTCGCGCTCACGTGGCGCGCCGATTTCGATCGTGGCTGGCTCGCCCGCGCGGAGCAGGCGCTGCGCCTCGGTCGCGGCTCCAGCGGGGACGCTCACGATCGGGACGCCGATTCGCTCGTCTGCGCCGAGCGAGCCGGCAGGGATCCGCGAGTCGTGCAGGACGACCGCGGCAGCGCCTGCTCGGGCGGCTGCAGCGGCCGCCGTGTCGGGCGAGTCGCCTGCCGGCGCGAGGGCGGCCCTGCCTGCCACACGGCTGTAGCCGTTTCGGTCGAAGAAGTCCGCGGCCGAGAGCGGCGGCGCACCCTGGGCGAGGCCCGACGGAAGCAGCTGACTCGGCGCCGCGGGCACCGCGAGGTCGAGGGTGAGGGATTCGCCTGGACTGCGCGCTCCTCCGAGAGGCACCTCGCCGTCGAAGACCACGCGAAGGCCCGAGCGGATCGTCACCCGGACGTGCTCCATCGTCGGCCGGTCGTCCGCTGCTCCGACCGTGAGCGCGTTGCGGGCGCCGCCCGGGCCCGAGATGCTGCCGTAGCGGGGCCCGGCCGGCCCGTCGTTCCCGGCAGGAGCGACGACGAGTGTGTCGAGTGCGAGTGCGCCGGCGACCGCCCGCGCGGCTGGGCTGTCGTCGAAGGCGGCGTAGGGCTCGGCCACACCGACGATCGCGATGCGCGCCGCGTCGAGGGCGTTCCCGTCCCCGTTCGGGTCGACCGCCCGCTCGAGACCGGCGATCAGCTGGTCGGTTCGGGAGTACACGGCCCACCGGCCGGTGACGTCCCGCTGCCAGCCGGCGACCCGGATCGGGAGCACCGTGGCGTTCTCCGCCAGGCCCGAGAGCCCGCCGGGCCCGCCCGAGCCGACGACGAGGCCCGCGAGCTGCGTCCCGTGGCGCTCCCACTCCGACGGCTCGTCAGGGTGCCTCTTCGCGCTGGCAAGATCGTCGCCGTCGAGGATGTCGACCCCTTCGAGGACGGCGCCCGCGAGGTAGTCGTGCGCGTGTTGCACGCCCGTGTCGAGGAGCGCGACGGTCACTCCCCGGCCGGTGAAACCGGGAAGGCCGAGCCGGGCCCGGACACCCGAGCCCGGAGCGAGGTCGTCCCGCTCGAGCAGCTGGCTCGTGGTCGACGCCGGGTAGGCGATCCGGACGGGGTAGACGCCCTCGACCTCCGGGAAGCGCTGGAGGAGCGCGACCGCACGGGAGTCCAGTGGTGCCGAGAAGCCCGAGAGCACGCGCGAGAAGCTGAACTCCGGACGGAGCTGGAGGCCGACGACGCTGAGCCGAGCGATGAGCTGGCGCTGCGCTGCCTGGGCGGCGGTGTGCCAGCGACGCTGGTTCGCCTCGCTGGCTCGCCCGCCCGCCGCCGCGACGCGCCGCGCGAGCGACGGCGTGCGGAGGACGACGATCATCCGCTGCCCGACCGGCACCTCCGGACGCGGCCCGCCGACGAGGCCGCGCCACGAGACCGGCTCGTCGCCTGCGCTCTCGGAGGAGCCTCCAGTCGCGGCGGCGACTGAGATCGCGGCCGCGGCGAGCGCGACGATCGCGAGCAGGCCGAGCTGGGCGATCCGTCTATGGGAAGGCGTCGAGAGCAAGGTAACGAGGGTAGGCGATCGGCTCGACGAACCGGGCGGCCGAGGCGATCATCGCGGCGTTGTCGGTACAGAGCTCGAGCGGCGCCTGCGCGGCGTCCGGGAGCGCGGCACGGAGCTCGGAGTTCGCCGCCACGCCGCCGACGACGGCAATCCGCTCCGCGCCGGTCGACTCGGCGGCCTCCTGCGTTCGCTCGACGAGCGCACGGACGATCGCCCGCTGGTAGGAGGCGGCGAGGTCGGCCCGCCTGCGCTCGGCCTCCTCCTCGCCGAGGTCGCGAACCGTGTAGAGCAGCGCGGTCTTCAGGCCGGAGAAGGAGAAGTCCAGCCCGGGCACGCGGGCGACCGGGAACGAGAACGCGTCGGGGTCGCCGTCCTTCGCGAGCCTGTCGATCAGCGCCCCGCCGGGGTAACCGAGCCCGAGCAGGCGCGCCCCCTTGTCGAACGCCTCGCCCGCGGCGTCGTCGAGCGTCGTTCCGAGCACCTCGAACGCCGCGTGGTCGCGCACGTCCAGAAGCAGCGTATGCCCGCCGCTCGCGAGCAAGCACAGAAACGGCGGCTGGACCTGTCCCCCGGAGCCATGACGAGTGTCTGACACTCCATCCACAGCCAGGAAGAGGGAGGCGACATGTCCATGCAGATGGTTGACCGGGACGAGCGGCAGCCGGCGTGCCCAGGCCAGGGCCTTTGCGGCCGAGACCCCGACGAGCAGGGCGCCGACGAGGCCGGGTCCCTGCGTGACGGCGACCCGATCGACGTCGTCGAGAGCGGCACCCGAGTCGTCGAGCGCGCGCCTCACCGCTGGCAGCAGCAGCTCGAGATGGTGGCGCGACGCGACCTCGGGAACGACGCCGCCGTACCGCGCGTGCAGCTCGGCCTGGGAGGAGACGACGTTCGCGAGGAGCCGGCCGTCCTCCGTGACGAGCGCCGCCGCGGTCTCATCGCAGGAGGTCTCGATTCCGAGGATCACGCCGAAGCGCGTTCCCGGACGGGGTCCTTCCACATGATCAGCGCGTCCTCCCGGTTGTCCGTGTAGTACCCGCGCCGGATCCCCCGGGCGACGAACCCGAGCCCCTCGTAGAGCTTGATTGCGTCCCCGTTCGAGACCCGTACCTCGAGCGTGTAGCCGCGGCGATCGTCGGTCGCGGTCAACTCGAAGAGGCGGTTGAGGAGCTGGGTCGCGACCCCCCGTCGTCGGTAGTCCAGATCGACCGCCACGTTCATGATGTGCCAGGCGTCGGCGTAGCGGGAGATGATCAGGTAGCCGACGAGGCGCTCCTCCTCGTCGGTGTCCACGGCGCCGAGGCAGATCGACGATTGCTTCGCAATCTCGCCGGCGAACATCGAGCGCGACCAGGGCGTCGGGTAGGCGATCCGCTCGATCCGCTCGATCGCGCCGAGGTCGCTGAGCGTGAGGGGGCGAAGGTCGATCACGTGCCAGGCCTGTCCACGTCCGGGATACGAAGGTACATCGGCTCGACCAGGTCAGGCGCGCCGAAGTCCTGCGCGAGCTCGGCGTGGAACCGGGCACGCGGTAGGTGGAGCTCGCTGTCGTCCGGCGGCACCTTTCCTCCGCGCCCTTCGATCTCCTCTCTGTACCGGACAGCGCCGTCGCCGACGTACGACCGGCCGGCCTCGACAGCGAGCTCAGCCGGCGGGACGACCACAGGCTCGCCGCCGACGAGGGCGAAGACCTCGTGCCGGCGCGCGTCGATCACGGGAACCGTGCCCGGCGCTCCCGCCGCGAGCGCGTCGAGCGTCGAGACCCCGGCGAGGCCGGCACCCCACGCGAACGTGAGTGTTCGTGCGGTGATGAGGCCCATCCGGAGACCGGTGAAGCTTCCCGGGCCGATGCCGACCGCGATGCCTTCGACCTGGGAATCGCGGACGCCGCCACGGCGGAGGAGCGCGTCGAGGTCCTCGAGCACGGTGACAGGACGCGAGACGAGCTCGCCGAGCAACTCGCCGTCCCAGACGAGCGCGCTCGTCGCGCGATCGGTGGCGGTGTCGAAGGCGAGGATCAGCACTTCGTCACGGTGATTCGACGCTGATGCTCACCGGCGTGTGTGAGCACAACCTGGAGCCGCGGTGACGGGAGGACGCCCTCGCCGGCCTCGGGCCACTCGACAAAGCAGACCGCGTCGTGGAAGTACGGCTCGAGGTCGCCCCACTCGGCGGCCGAGACGCCGGCGAAGCGGAAGAGGTCGAGGTGGGAGACGGGCGTACGGCCGGGATAGCGGTGACCGATCGTGTAGGTCGGGCTGGTGACGGGGCCCTCCACGCCGAGCGCCCGGCACGCGCCGCGCACGAGCGTCGTCTTCCCGGTCCCGAGCTCTCCCGAGACGGTCACGACGTCGCCCGGGGCCAGGCCCTCGGCGAGGCGCGCGCCGACTTCCTCGGTCTGCTCGGGGGACGAGGACTGGACCTTCACCCCGTTAGTCTGGCCGTCGTGCGGCCGCGCTGGGACATCGACGAGCGAGGTCAGGGCATCGGTGACGCCAGGCGGCTCCTTCCCGAGGCCCGGGCGCTGCTCGAGCGCATGGAGACGCCGCTCTGGGTCACCGAGGACGCCCACGCGCACCTCCTCCCACACCTGAGGAGAATGTGCGAACAGGGCGAGGTGCCGCTCGAGCTCGTCGAGGCTCGCACCGAGAAGGACGGGACGCTCGTCGTCGAGTGCCGTCTCCTGAGCGACTGGGACGGCTGGAGAGCAAGCGTCGCGGCCTTCGCGCTTCTTGGGCGCGTCGCGGAGCCGGGGACGTTCGTCGAGAAGCGCGAGACGGACGACGGCCTCGAGCTCGATGTCGTCACCGGGGTCGTCTCGGACGAAGGGCCCTTCGCAACCCACGGCCACACGCTGCTCCTGCGCGTCAATCCTTGACCCGGCGAATCGTCCCGCTCGCGTTCGCGCTCGCGCTCCTCGCCTTCGCCCTGCCGTTCGCAACCGTCTCGTGCGATGAGTCGTCGGTCGAGGTCTCCGGAGCCGAGCTCGTGCTGCGCACCGCGCCGGAGACGGAGGGGTTCGCCGCCCCACAGGGAGTCGAGCTCGGCGAGCTGGTCGTGGCGTATGGAGGCGGCCTCGCGACGGCGGCGTTCCTGGCGTTCGTCCTGAGCCTGTTGGCGTCGGTTCGGGGTTGGCAACCGGGTTGGGCGCCGCTGGCAGGCATGGTCGGAGTCTTCGCACTGCTCTTCCTCAAGACTCGCGACGCCGGCGGTCGCGGGCCGGACGGCATCGCCGAGGTCGACGCGCGGCTCGGCGGATTTCTTGCTGCCGGCGCGGGAGCGGCAGGCACGATCGCGGCAGGAGCGGTCTGGTTGCGCGGCGACCGGCCGTCCGTCCCTCCGTTGGTTCCGGTCATTGCGGCGGGACTGCTGCTGTTCGGCTACCTGTACCCGTCGGAGCGCTCGCCGCTCCTCGTGGTCGCCTATGCCGACACGCTCGATCTGAGGAGGCCGTGGGACGGGGCGTTCTGGCTGCTGCCCGTCGTCGTCGGCGTCCTGGTGCTCGCGCGCCGGCACGCCGTCTCGCGCAACCTCGCGGGTCTCGCCGTCGGGGTTCTGGCCGTCGCGGCGGCGGACGTGGCCGACGAGATCTGGGGACTGCTTCGCGAGGACGACGCGCAGCCGGGTGTGTCGGCGATTGCGTTCCTCGCAGGAATCGTGACGGCCGGCGCCTGGGTGGTCGCAACGGAGCTGCGGGGGCTGCGGCGACCGGCTCCGCTTCCGGTGGCGGCGGGCGCGGCGATCACGCTCGTCGCGTGGCTCGCAAGCCCCGCGAGCTAGAAGAGGCCTAGCTGCACGGCCGGCTCGGGCGCGGCCAGCACGGGCTCCGGCGCGAGCTCCGGGATCTCCTCGCGGCCCATCAGCTCGGGAATCCGGCGAAAGTCCTCCTGGAGGACGTTCAGCATTGCGGGCGTGTAGAGCGCGGCGGCCGGGTGGTAGAGCGGGTAGAGGAGGACACGATTACCGCCGAGCGTGACCTCCTGCACCTGCCCGTGCACGCGCGTGATCCCTGTCGGCTTGCCCGAGAGCAGCTTCGTCGCGAAGTTCCCAAGGGTCGCCACCACACGAGGCTGGATCAGTCCGATCTGCCGGAACAGATGAGGCTCGCAGGACTCGATCTCGTCGGGCTGCGGGTCACGGTTGCCGGGAGGTCTGCATTTCAAGACGTTCGCCACATAGACCTCCGAGCGCTCGAGGCCGATGCCGGCGAGCAGCTTGTCCAGCAGCTTTCCGGCCTGGCCCACGAAAGGGACCCCCTGCTTGTCCTCGTGGAAGCCGGGCGCCTCGCCCACGAACATCAAGTCCGCCTGCGGACTCCCGACGCCGAACACGACCTGTGTACGCCCCTGGGAAAGTCGGCAGCGGGTGCAACCCGAGACCTGTTCCGCGAAGGTCGCGAGGGCTTCCATGCCGACGAGTCTAGGACGAGCTGCGGACAGTTCCCGCACCCCGCTATCTTGCCGCCGCTGCGCGCGACGCGCTGCGGGCGGGCTACTAGCCGCAGCCGCAGGAGCCGCCGCAGCAACCGCCGGCGGCGCGGGGCGACGGGTTCACGCTGACCTGCGTGGCGGACCCGTGCGCGGCGAACACGGAGAGCTGCTTGCGCACGTCCGCCGCTCCGCACTCGGGGCAGTCGGGCTGCGCGCCGTTGCGGACGAGCTCCTCGAAGTGCGACTCGCACTGCATGCAGACGTACTCGTAGATCGGCATGGCCAAGAGTGTATCCGGCCCAAGCTGCGGAGCTCTCGGTCTCTGGCTCGGTTCCTGGGCGTGCGCGGCCGGAGGGGACAGTGCTCCAGCACAGGCCCGGAGAGCTGCGTGCGGTCAGGGGCCAAGAGGCGGGCGCGGAGCCCGGCTCCGCCGGGGCGGGAGCGCCTGCCGGCCAGAGAGCGAGAGAAGGTGGCGGGGGCCAGGCTGCGGCCGACCGGCCCCCACCGTGCGAGCGCTCCTGGGCGGCTAGCGCTCGAGCTCGAGGACGGCACTCTCCGACTCGAGGTACGCGAGCCGGAACCGGCCGTCACGTCTGTAGCGATGCATCTTCACGGTAGCGCCAACCCCGAACGCATTGTGTCCATACCCGCGGGGAAGCGACATATAACCGTATGGCCCTCGCTGCTGCGGAGTGGACGGACGTTCGGAGCTGGCGTCCAGCGTCCCCTCCCAGAGCTGAGGACCTCTCTCCCTGGCGGCCGCAGGGTCGTGCTCCGCTCCCCTTGCCTGCGCTGTCGGCCGCGAATCGCCCGCTCCTGGACATTTTCACCCGCTTGAGCTCTCCGCTCGGAGCTACACTCCGCCCCAGCCCGGTATCCGAACCGGAACTGGAGCGAATGACGATCGAAAGCGTGAACGTGATCGGCCGCGGCCGTGTCGGCTCGGCCGTCGCCGCTCGCCTGGAGGAGCGGGGCGTCGCGCTGCGCGAAGAGGACGCAGAAGTCGTTCTCCTGTGCGTTCCGGACAGCGCCATCGCCGCCACCGCCGAGTGTCAGACACTCGTCATGTCCCAATGGGTCGGTCACACGAGCGGCGCCACGCCGTTGACCGCAATCACGCACCCGCGCCGCTTCGGCCTGCACCCGCTGCAGACGTTCAATCGGTCCGGTGACCCGGCCCAGCTCGACGGGGCCCACGCGGCCGTGACCGGTGAGACGGAGGAGGCGCGCCAGGTCGGCCAGGAGCTCGCAGCGCTGCTCGCATTGACCGCGTTCGACCTGGCCGAGGAGGACCGGGCCGTTTATCACGCCGGCGCGACGATCGCCTCCAACTACCTCGTCACCCTCCACGAGGCGGCGAGCGGGCTGTTCGAGGAGGCCGGAGCGCCGCCGGCCGGGCTCGAGCCGCTGATGCGCCGGGTAATCGGAAACGGGTTCGAGCTGACCGGGCCGATCGCGCGCGGCGACTGGGAGACGGTCGAGCGCCACCTCGAGGCGCTTCGGGAGCGGAAGCCGCAGCTCGAGTTGCTCTACCGCGTCCTCGCGGAGGCAACCGCGCCGTGAAGGTCGTCCGCACGATCGCGGAGCTTCGGGCAGAGCGGCCGCACGGAACCGTGGGACTGGTCCCGACGATGGGGTCGTTCCACGACGGGCACCTGTCGCTCTTCCGTACTGCGCGAGCTGAGAACGACAGCGTCGTCGTGAGCCTGTTCGTCAACCCGGCGCAGTTCGACGATCAGGGCGATTTCGCCGCATATCCGCGCGAGGAGGAGCGGGACGCCGAGCTGGCTGAGCGCGCCGGCGTGGACGTGCTCTTCACCCCGAGCCCGGAGGAGCTTTACCCCGACGGGTTCGAGACCTGGGTCGAGGTCGAGCGGCTCGGCTCGATTCTCGAGGGCGAGGTTCGCCCGGGTCACTTCCGAGGCGTGGCCACCATCTGCCTGAAGCTGTTCAACCTCGTACGCCCGGACCGCGCGTACTTCGGCCAAAAGGACGCACAGCAGGCCGCCGTCGTCCGCCGAATGACCCGCGACCTGGATCTCCCGGTCGAGATCCGCGTGCTGCCGACTGTCCGGGACGACGACGGGCTCGCGCTCTCCTCGCGCAACGCCCTGCTCTCGGCCGAAGAGCGCGAGCAGGCGCTCGCCCTCCCACGCGCGCTCGCAACGCGCGATCCGGCCCGGGCGCGCGTGCTGCTCAACGGCGTCGTGGTCGACTACGTCGAGGTCGCAGAGCTCGAACCGAAGGTTCTCGCCGCCGCCATCCGCGTCGGCTCCACCCGTCTCATCGACAACGTCCTCCTGGAAGGAGCGAACGAATGACCTCGCACCCGGACCCGTCCATGAAGGTCTCGCTGACGGAGCTCGCCGAGCGGAAGAACCGGGGCGAGAAGCTTGTGATGGTGACCGCCTATGACCATCCGGGAGCCCGGCTCGCGGACGCGGCCGGCGTGGACATCATCCTCGTCGGCGACTCCGCCGCCGACAACGTGCTCGGCTACGACACGACCGTCCCCGTCACCGTCGATGAGCTGCTCGTGCTCGTCAGGGCCGTCGCACGGGGAACCGAGCACGCGCTCGTTGTCGCGGACATGCCGTTCGGCTCGTTCCAGGTCTCGGACGAGACGGCGGTCGCGAACGCCGTCCGGTTCGTGAAGGAGGCGGGCGCCGACGCCGTGAAGATCGAAGGTGCAGGGCCGTCACTCGCGCGTGTCCAGGCGCTCGTCGGCGCCGGGATCCCGGTGATGGGGCACGTCGGCCTGACGCCGCAGTCCGCGACGATCCTCGGCGGCTTCAAGGCGCAGGGCCGTACGGCGGCGAAGGCGCGGCAGCTCCTCGCAGACGCCCGGGCCCTCGAGGCGGCCGGCTGCTTCGCCGTCGTCCTGGAGGCAGTCCCGGCCGAAGTGGCACGTCGAGTGTCAGACACTCTCCATGTCCCGACGATCGGTATCGGAGCCGGACCTGACTGCGACGGGCAGGTCCTGGTGTGGCACGACCTCCTGGGGCTCAACGACCGTAGGCCGGCGCGGTTCGTGAAGCGCTACGCCGACATCGGCGACCAGATTCGGCGGGCGCTCCAGGCCTTCGCAGAGGACGTCCGCTCGGGGGCGTTTCCGACCGCCGAGCACACCTACGCGATCCCGGAGGAGGAGCTGGCGCTATTCGACGCCGCGGCCGAGGAGCGCGAGCACGCTCAAGACGCCGGCCGCTAGGGCGCCGAGCCACACCACGGCCAGCCCCACCGCCGCCGCCGCGCGGTTGTACGACCAGCGTTGCACGACGGCGAGCCCCAACACGAGCAGCGCGATCGTCCAGAGCGCCGGGAGCACGAGCAGCGGAACGAAGATCAGCCACGCAGGCAAGGCGAGCACGAGCGGCACGAGAGCGAACGCGAACACGTGACGCGTCCGGCGCCGGCTCCCGCTGCCGCCGAGCCGCTCCACGACGAACGACAGGGCCCAGCCGAGCAGCCAGTAGCCGACAAATCCATAGGCAAAGCCGGTCGCGAAGAGCCAGACGAACGTCTCCAACACATCGAGGTCGTCGAGCGCGCCGGCACTTGCGGTCGCGAGCGCTCCCGCGACGCCGCCCACGAAGGCGAGTGCGACGACGACGTCCTGCCGGTCTTCGGCCGTCTCCGCGGAGTCTTCTCGAAGCGCCTCGAACACCTCGCGCGGACGGGCCAGCACGAGTCCCGCGCGGCGCGCCCACACGCCCTGGCTCACGGTCTGCGGGCCACGAGGGTGATTCCCTCGCGGAGGCTCCCCGGCAGAGCCCGGCCCAGTGCCCGGTACACCCGGTTCTTCCGGGAGCCGTGGTCGAAGTAGTTCTCCGTCAGGACGCGGGTCACGTCGAGACCGGCGGCCTCCGCGGCCGCGACTAGCTCGCCCACGGTGTGCTCGTGGAAGTGCCCCGGATTGGCCGTTTCCTCGCGGATCGGGTCGTACGGGTTGCGGCCGAGGGCCATCCGGATCCGCTTCGCGAGCGCCGTGGCGTTCGGGGTCTGCAAGATCAGGTGCCCGCCGGGCGCGAGACCGGAAGCCAGGAAGCGTAGGACCGGGACGACCGCGACGTGCAGGTGCTCGATCACCTCGCTGCAGATGGCGACGTCGTGCGGCTCGAGCGGCGGATAGTCCGGGCCGTTGAGGTCGAACTGCGTGTGCGCCTCGTGCTCGCGGAGTGGGAAACGGTTGTCGTGCCAGCCGAGCGTGTTGACGGTCGCTCCGGGGAAGGCGTCGCGGAGCAGGACCGTCTCGTAGCTCGGGCCTACGACGAGGATCCGTCTGGGAGCAAGCGGGCGCACGAGCTCGAGCAGCCGCTCGTACCGCTGAGCATGGGTCCGGAGGTAGATCTGCTCCTCGGGCGCCGTGTAGCGCGCGAGGAGGCTGAGATCTCGTTTCAGCATGAGAGCTGTGCCGCCAGGCCGCGCAGGGCGGCGCCAGGCGTCATCCTCGGCCGCGTCCATATCAGGAGATATGGACGCGGCCTGCGTCTGGGCCTGGCATCCACCCATCGCACCCTGGCGACGAGCCACATCCTGAAACGAGATCTAAGCGGCGGCTGCGGCAAAGGCGGGAAGGACCTCGCGCAGGAACTGCCCCGTATAGGACTCGTCCACGGCCGCGACTGCCTCCGGCGTGCCGGTCGCGAGCACCTCGCCGCCCGCCTCGCCGCCCTCGGGGCCGAGGTCGACGAGCCAGTCCGCCTGCTTGATCACGTCGAGATTGTGCTCGATCACGAGCACCGTGTTCCCGGCGTCGACGAGCCGCTGGAGCACCTCGAGCAGCTTCTCGATGTCGGCGAAGTGGAGGCCGGTTGTCGGCTCGTCGAGGATGTAGAGCGTCCTCCCGGTCGCGACCTTCGAGAGCTCCGAGGCCAGCTTGACGCGCTGCGCCTCGCCGCCCGACAGCGTCGTGGCCGGCTGGCCGAGCTTGATGTAGTCGAGCCCAACGTCGTGGAGCGTCTGGAGCCGGCGCCGGAGCTTCGGAATCTTGGCGAAGAAATTGAGTGCCTCCTCCACGGACATCTCGAGCACGTCCGCGATGGACTTGCCCTTGAAGCGCACCTCGAGCGTCTCGCGGTTGTAGCGCCGACCATGGCAGGTCTCACAGGGGACGTAGACGTCGGGCAGGAAGTGCATCTCGATCTTGATCGTGCCGTCGCCCTTGCAGGTCTCGCAGCGCCCGCCGCGGACGTTGAATGAGAAGCGGCCCGGCTTGTAGCCCCGCACCTTCGCTTCGGGCGTCATCGAGTACAGCTCACGGATGTGGTCGAAGAGCTTCGTGTAGGTGGCCGGGTTCGACCGCGGCGTCCGGCCGATCGGCGACTGGTCGATCTCGATCACCTTGTCGAAGCACTCGATCCCCTCGCACGCAACGTGGTCGCCGGGCTTCACACGCACTCGGTTGAGCCGGTTCGCGAGCGCCTTGAAGACGATCTCGTTCACCAGCGTGGACTTGCCCGAGCCGGACACGCCCGTCACGCACACAAGCTTCCCCACCGGAAACTCGACATCGATCCCCTTGAGGTTGTGCTGGGAGGCTCCGCGGACCCAGAACGAGCCGAGATCCTCGGTCCGCCGCTCGGGGACAGCGATCTCGCGAGCGCCGGAGAGAAACTGGCCGGTGATCGACTTCGCGTTGCGCTCGATCTTGGCCGCCGGGCCCTCGGCGACGACGTAGCCGCCGTGCTCGCCGGCGCCCGGACCCATGTCCACGAGCCAGTCGGCCGCGCGCATCATCTGCTCGTCGTGCTCCACGACCAGCACCGTGTTCCCGAGGTCGCGGAGCCGGTCGAGCGTCGTGATCAGCTTCCCGTTGTCTCGCTGGTGGAGCCCGATCGACGGCTCGTCGAGGATGTAGAGGACGCCGACGAGCTGGCTCCCAATCTGCGTCGCGAGGCGGAGGCGTTGGGCCTCGCCGCCCGAGAGCGTCGCCGAGGCGCGGTCGAGCTGGAGGTAGCCGACGCCGACGTTGTCGAGGAACGTCAGGCGCTCCCGGATCTCCTTGACGATCCGCGCGCCGATCAGCTGCTCCGTCTCCGTCAGGTCGAGCTCGTCCAAGAAGGCGAGCGCGCGGGTGACGGACATTTTCGTGAACTCGTGGATGTTCTTGTCGCCGACGGTGACCGCGAGCACCTCCGGCTTGAGCCGGGCGCCGTTGCACTCGGGGCACGGACGGAAGCTCATGTACTCCTCGATCCGCTCGCGCATCGACGACGAGTCGGTCTCGCGGTAGCGGCGCTGAAGGTTCGTGACGAGGCCTTCGAAGGCGAGCATGTATGACCGCTTGCGTCCCATCCGGTTCCGGTAGCTGACGTAGATCCGCTCGCCCTTGGTGCCGTGGAGGAAGAGGTCCTGGTGCTCCTCCGTCAGGTCCTGCCAGGGCGTGTCCAGGTCGATCTCCCAACGGTCGGCGATCGCCTGGATCACGGCCTCGTACCAGTTCCCGTTCAGCGGGACGAGGGCCTCCGCCAGCGGCAGCGTCGGGTCGGGCACGAGCAGATCGGGATCGATCTCCTGCTGGGCACCGAGGCCCGTGCAACGAGGACAGGCGCCGTGCGGCGAGTTGAAGGAGAAGATGCGCGGCTGAAGCTCCGGCAGTGAAACGCCGTGCTCGGGACAGGCGAACCGCTCGGAGAAGGTCAGCTCCTTCTCCTCGTCGAGCAGGTCGATGACGACGAGGCCCTCGGCCAGGTTGACGGCGGTCTCGACGGACTGGAAGAGCCTGGAGCGGAGTTCCGGTTTCATCCGGAGGCGATCGACCACGACCTCGATGGTGTGCTTGAACTTCTTGTCGAGCGGGATCTCGTCTTCGAGGAGGCGCTGCTCGCCGTCCACCTTCACGCGCGTGAACCCATCGCGTCGGAGCTCTTCCAGAAGCTCGCGGTACTCGCCCTTCCGGTCGCGGACGACGGGCGCGTTGACCGTGAAGCGGGTGCCCTCGGGGAGCTGGAGGATCTGGTCCACGATCGCCTCGATCGACTGGCCGGCTATCGGGCGGCCGCAGATCGGGCAGTGCGGGCGGCCGATCCGCGCGTACAGCAGGCGCAGATAGTCGTAGATCTCCGTGACCGTACCCACGGTGGATCTCGGGTTTCGGCTCGTCGTCTTCTGGTCGATCGAGATTGCCGGGCTGAGGCCGTCGATCGAATCCACGTCCGGCTTCTCCATCATCTGGAGGAACTGACGGGCGTACGCGGAGAGGCTCTCGACGTAGCGGCGCTGACCTTCGGCGTAGATCGTGTCGAACGCGAGGCTCGACTTCCCGGAGCCCGAGAGGCCGGTGACGCAGATCAGCTTGTGCCGCGGGAGGCGGACCGTGATGTCCTTGAGGTTGTGCTCCCGGGCGCCGTGAACGACGAGTTCGTCCTGGGCCATAACAGGCCAGTTTAGCCGCGCGGTCATGGGGGAACAGATGTTCGCTTTCGCGTCGGACGGCGGTCCAGGGCCAGTCGGCCGGGTCGCTGACGAGTCCTGCGCGCACGGGGTTGTTGACGATGTACTCGAGCGTGTTCGCGTAGTGCTCTTCGTCGTGGATCACCCAGGAGGAGAAGCGCTCGCGGAAGAGCGCGCCCTTGCGGCCGAAGCGGGCATTGTGCTCTCGCGCGTAGTGGCTCTGGAACCACTGGACTGCCAGCGAGAGGTCCTCGATCCGGGCGTCGACGAGGGCGTGGTAGTGCGTGCCCATCAGGCAGTAGGCGTTGAGACCGATGCTCCAGCGCTTGACGCCTTGCTTGAGCAGCGCGATGAACGCCCGGTAGTCGTCCCCGTCGCAGAACAACCAGGCCTCGTGGACGGCGTTCGCCGTCAGGTGGAAACAGCCATCCGGTAGCTGGGTGCGGAGGATTCGCGCCACGCCCCGACCCTATGGCTCGGCCGGCGCCCACTCCGTCGGCTGACTCACTTCCTCCCCACTTGAGACACGCCTTCGCGTGCCACGCGGAGTGTCAGACACTCGCCGTGGCCCGAAGGGCCACGGCGACTAGCTGGCTAGGCGTTCTACGAGGCGGTAGACGCTCCTCGGCTTCGGGACGTGGTCGAGAGCCAGCGGGCCGACGACGACTGTGCCGTAGCCGAAGAGCCGGCCGACGAGCGTCTGCTCGAGCTCGACGGCGTCGAGGCCGGCGAGGCGGACCGAATGAGCACGGCGACGAAACGTTCCACCGACGAGGAACACCTTCTTCGTCGTCACCACGACACGGGTCCGCTCCCACTTCCAGACGGCTCGCACCGCCAGGAACACGCCCAGCGCAATTAGCGCGGCTCCGGCGAGCGAGTACGGACGCGGCGCTGTTGACACCACGCCGCCGACACCCGAGAGCACCACGGCCCACAGGAGCGGCCGCGCGAGGACGATCCCGTGGCGCCGGGCCTCCAGGCAGACCTCCTCGTCGCGATCGACGATCACGTCACGCGGCTTCGCCACCATCCAGGACGTTTCCTCCCGCACAAGGAGCGGAACACCAGGGAACGTGACGGAAACCGCGCGCCACACCTTCGTTGCCTCCATGGTCGTCCTCGGGGTGGTCGTCGGCGCCCTTGCCCTCTGGCAGCTGAAGATCCTCCTTGCGCTGCTCTTCCTGGCGTTCACAGTCGCCGCCGCCATGCGTCCGGGGGTCGAGGCGCTCCGCCGTCGAGGAGTCCCACGCGGCGCCGCCGTCCTCCTGCATTACGCCGCCCTCGTCGCGGCACTTGGGCTGCTCCTCTGGGCGGTCGTACCGCGCGCGATCACGCAGGTGCAGAACGCGATCGGGGACTCCGAGGACGAGACCGGCCTCAAGGGAGAGCTGCTCACCTGGCTCGACCAACGGCTCGAGCGTCTCCCCCGCCCCGAGGAGCTCGTCGACCCCGCGCTGGAGGTCACGCTGCTCGGCGTCGAGATCGCCGTTGGTCTCCTGTTCATCTTGGCGTCCGCCGCCTACTGGATCTTCGAGCGCGACGACGCCGTCCGCTTCGTGACCTCACTCCTGCCGCAACGCCACCGGAAGCTCGTGCACGACACGTGGGACCTGATCGACCTGAAGCTCGGCGCGTACGTCCGCGGGCAGGCGCTGCTGATCACGCTCGTCGCCACCGTGCTCTCGATCTGCTTCTGGGCGATCGGGCTCCCGTTCTGGCTCTTGATCGCGATCTTCGCCGGGATCGTCGAGATCGTCCCGGTGATCGGGCCGCTCGTCGCGGGCGCGCTCGCGGTGGGCGTCGGGCTGACGGTGTCGGTCGGCGTGGGCATCGCCGCCGGCATCGCCGTGCTCGTCGTGCGCCTGCTCGAGGACTACCTGGTGATCCCGCGCGTGCTGGGCGATGCGGTCGGGCTCTCGCCGCTCGTCGTCCTCGTGTCGGTTGCCGCCGCCGCGCTCCTGTTCGGCGAGTTCGCCGTGCTGCTGGCAATTCCGCTGGCGGCGGTCGTGGCCACCCTCTTCGACGTGATCGTCAGGAACAAAAACCCGGCAGAGGAAGACGTCCCGACGGTCCTCTTCCCCGCCCAAGACGCGGAAACACGCTAGCGGCCTACGCCTTCTTCCACTTGCCGAAGATGAGGCCGCCGATCGTGAACCCGAGCCCGAACGTCCCGAGCGTGAAGGCACCGAGCGTCACGGCCTTGCGCACCTTCGAGAGGCGCTGCCAACGCCCGAGCGCTTCCTGTTCGTCGGTCGTCAGCGGCTCTCCACGCCGCTTCTTGCGCAGCGCGCCGCCCGCTCTCAACCCAAGATAGAGGTCGTCAAAGATCTCGGTGGGCTCATCGACCACGAGTCTGAGTGTATAGCCTGCCCCGTCCGTGGCCGGGCAGCGGATACGAGTTCTGCACCTTTCTGACCTGCATTTCGGAAGCCATAGCGACCCTCGTCTGGAGCCCGGGCTCGAGGCGCTCATCGCGCGAGCCGACCCGGAGCTGATCGTCGCCAGCGGCGACCTGACGCATCGCGGTCGCTCCGAGCAGCACGAGCGGGCGGCCGCCTTCCTGCGCGGGCTCGACCGGCCCGTTTTCACGGTGCCCGGGAACCACGACATCCCCTACACGCCGATCGCGCGGTTCACGAGCACGTGGAAGCAGTTCGAGCGCCACTGGGAGACGACGGAGCCCGTTTACCGCTCCGACACGCTCTTCGTCGTCGGGCTGAACTCCGTGCGCCCCTGGCTCCACCAGTCGGGCCGACTTCGCTCGGCCCAGCTCCGGCGCGCGGCCGAGCTGCTGGCCGAAGCGACGCCGTCGGCCGTGCGGGTCGTCGTCCTCCACCACCACCTGCTCGGCGCGCCCTGGCGGTCAAGCAAGAAGCCGGTAGCAAAGCGGAGTAAGGTGCTCGCCGCGCTCGTCGACGCCGGCGCGGAGCTGATCCTCGCCGGCCACATCCACCAGGCCGCGGTGAGCGAGCGGCACGAGTTCGAGGTCGTGCGCGGCGACATCCGCGGCGTCACCGTCTCGATCGCGCCCGGCCTCGGCCAGCCGAGACCGGACCGGAGGGGCGAGGCGCGCGGCCTGCTCGTCTACGACTGTGACGACGCCACGCTGACGGTGGAGACGTACATCTGGCGGGAGGACGACTGGGGGCTTTCCGCTGTTCGCCGCTTTCCGCGAGGGCGCGGGCCGCTCGCCGCCCAGCCGGTCCCACCTCAATAGGAGGGAGTGGCGAAATGTCGGTTGAGCGACGTCCCGCCAATCCCTCCTAGAAGCTCAGTACCAGCGGCCCCTTGCGAATCCGCCGAAGGCGATGAGTCCGATCAGCGCGATGATCAGGCCGATCCAGAAACTCCAGACGATCATCAGGATGATCCCGACGATGACCAGGATCCCACCAAGACCGATTCCGCCCAATGCTGCCTCCTTCAGGTCGCTCTACGTGACCGTACGTCGAGTACCGCCGGCAACCATTCGGTAGATCACGAGCAGGATCATGGCTCCGACAATCGCGGTCAGCCAGCTCGAGATGTCGAAGAACTCATCCATTGGATCCGCGCCGAACAGTGCCGCCGCGAGGAATCCTCCCAGGATTGCGCCGACGACGCCGATGATGGTGGTGACGATGATCCCGCCGGGGTCGTCTCCCGGCAGCAGCGCCTTGGCGATCCAGCCGGCCAAGAGGCCCAGGATGATGAACGCGATGATGCCCATTTCGTCTCCTTCGCGAGGGTGTTTTATGGCGACGGAGTTCCCTTAGATGGCAACGGGGAAACGCCTCCTACAATCTCGAGCCCGGCCCCGTAACCGTGCGCTTCTGCACGAGTCGCCGGTAGGCGATCACGAGCAAGGTCGCGGCCAGCACGGAGAGGACGAAGACGCCGCCGACGCCGAATCCCAGCGCGATTGCCACCATCCCGCCGACGAGGGAGCCGGTGATCCCGATCAGGATCGTGAGCCAGAGCGGCATCGGGTCACGTCCCGGGACGGCGAGTCGCCCGAGCGCCCCGACCACGAGGCCGGTGAGGAAGATCGCGACGACGTCGCCGAGGGACACGGCCCGCACCTTAGACCGACCGCGCGCGGGTAAGAATCCGGCGTTAGGCTCGCGCCGTAGAAGGAGGCGACTATGAGATCCCGTGTGTTGATACTCGGAGTGGTCCTGGCGGTGCTCGTCATCGGAGCGGCCGGCTGCGGAGGCGACGACGACGAGTCCGGTGGCGCGGCCACCACGGCTGAGACGACGACCGAGGCCGGCGACGACGGAGCGGCCGTCTTCGCGAGCGCGGGCTGCGGCGACTGCCATGCGCTCGCGGCCGCCGGCTCGAGCGGCACCTCCGGCCCGAACCTCGACGAGCTCATGCCCGACAAGGAGACGGTCGAGGAGCAGGTCCGGAACGGCGGCGGCGCCATGCCGGCCTTCGAAGGTCAACTGAGCGACGCGGAGATCGAAGCGGTCGCGGCCTACGTGGCCGAATCAGCCGGCTCGTAGCTCTCCGAAGACTAAGGGAGCCCGCCGCCGGAGCGACGGGCTCCCTCGTGGGTTCGCTACGGGATGCGCACGATTCGGTTGAGCGGTGCCGGCGACACGCCGCCGGGATTCGCCTGGAGGAACTTCTCCAGGGCGTCCAGGTCGACGTCGCCGCCGAGACGGTTGGTGCCGTCCTTCAGTACCGCGAAGTTGTCACCGCCGTCGGCGAGGAAGCTGTTGACGGTAACCCGGTAGCCGGCCAGCGGGTCGATCGTGACACCGTTGAGCTTGATCGACATCGGGTTCACCTTCGAGCCCGTCGGTGCCGACGCGCTCCACTCGTACGTGAATCCCGCGGACACCTGCAGGATCCGGTTCGACCCGACCGATGGATTGTCGAACTGCTGCTCGAGCAGCGTGTCGATCTGGGAGCCGGTGAGCGTCATGGTGACCGTGCTGTTGCCGAACGGCTGCACGTTGAACGCCTCGGCATAGGTGACCTCACCGGGCGTCTCACCGCCGCTGATCTGCGAGTAGACCAGGTCGGTACGGATCCCTCCCGGGTTCATGAACGCCATCACGGCGTTCCCGAGCCCGGCCGGTGCGGTCGCAGCGTGCTGCGAGTCCGCAATGAGATCGCCGAGCGCCGACTCGCCCGCCGCGTTGGTCGCCCGGGTGATGTCGGCGGTGATCTTGCCGATCACGCGATTCGCGAACGGCGCCGAGAGCGTCTTGTACTCGGTGACGATCGACGTCTGCGCGGGATCCTTGGCCACATCACGGTGCGCGATGCGGTTCGCAGCCCGGACGTCGACGACCTCGCGTGTGTAGCGGTCGATCACGAGGTCCATGTCGGTGATCATCCGCGTGAACGAGCCGGCGCTCGTCGTGTGCCGACCGTCGATCACGCAGTTGTACGCCTGGTGCGTATGGCCCGTAACGAAGGCGTCGACTTCGTCGCTCGGTCCGATTGACGATGTCGACCACCGGGCCGCTTACACCGCACTCGTTCGCGGACTTCTCGGTCAGGGCCGCCGCAGGCGTCGCGCCCTCGTGGATGAGGACGACGATGGTCTCCACGCCTTGCCGCTTCAGCTCGGGCACCAGCGCGTTGACCGTATCGGCCTCGTCCAGGAAGTCCAGGTGCGCGATCCCCGACGGTGAGACGATCGACGGAGTTCCTTCGAGCGTCATCCCGATGAAGGCGACCTTCGTCCACCCGAACCGGACGACCTTGTAGGGCGGGAAGAGCGTCTTTCCGTCCGACTTGTACTTGACGTTCGCGGCGAGGAACTGGAAGTCCGCGCCGGCAAAGCCGTCGCCGTCCTGGCATCCGTCGACCGGATGGCAGCCGCCGTTCTGCATTCGCAGGAGCTCGGTTGCCCCCTCGTCGAACTCGTGGTTGCCCACGGCATTCGCGAACATTCCGAACGCGTTCGCCGACTCGATCGTCGGCTCGTCGTGGAAGAGGGCCGAGATCAGAGGGCTGGCCCCGATCAGGTCCCCCGCCGAGACGATCAACGTGTTCGGGTTGCGCGTCCTGAGCCGCTTCATGTGGGTCGCCATGTACTCGACGCCGCCTGCGTTCGTCGTCCCAACCCGGCCGCTGGAGCCGCTCGGGGGCTCGAGGTTGCCGTGGAAGTCGTTGAAGCCGAGGAGCTGGACCTCCATGTACCGGTGGCCGTTGTCGAGCGCCCGGTAGAGGACGTCGCCGATAGCGCTCGTCGGCCCGGGGATCCCCATCAGGAACGCGATCGTGGGAGCGAGGTCGACCGCCTCGACGTCATTGATGACGCGCCCGCCGTGCTTGCGGCGACCGCCGCCGTCGTCATCGTCGTCATCGTCGTCACCGTGGTGGTACGACCAACCGCCGTGGCCGCCGGCGATTCCCGGCCCCGCGGCGACGAACGTCCCGTGCATGTTCACGTTCCGCCTGAGGTTGACCAGGTCGGGCAGATAGCCGTGCTGTCCGAAGAACTGTGAGAACGCGATGCGCGTGCCCGGCGTCGCCGCGTCGAACTGGTAGGGCGGCCGGAGGACGACTACGACGTCGCCGCTCCGCGTCGGGTTGAGCGCGTCGGTGCCGTCGACGTCGATCAGCTCTTCCTTCTTGAAGACCTTCAGCACGACCTGCTTTCCGGGGTTGGCCGGATCGGTCAGGTTCTGGAACGCGTTGACGATCTGCGTCCGGACGGCCTCGTAGTCGGCTGCGGGAACTGTTCCGGGGGTGTCCCGGCCGGCGAGGTTGACGTAGATCCCCGCCGTGCCGCCCGCGTAGCACGCCTTCGCCTTGGTGTTCGCGGGCAGAGTCGGGAACGCCGGCGGGAACCAGCGGCAGTTGCCGTTCTGCTCCGCCGTCTGGAGACCGGCATCGAGCAACACCTTCGACGCGTTGACCGCGTACCACTGAGGCGCCATGCCGTGATCGGACGACGCGAAGACGGTCGTGTCGCGCTTGCCCATCAGCCGGCGGCCGAGCGCGAGCGTCTCGTCGGCCTCTTCGTACGACGCACGGATGTAGCCCTCGCGCTGCCTGACACGGTTGTCGCGGGTGCCGTCGCCGTTGACGTCGTCGAAGTAGGGGTTTCGGTCGCCGTCGAGGTCCCGAGGCGTGATCAGGCCGGTGAACTGGTGCCCGAACTCGTCCGTGACCGGGCTCCCGAGCAGGAGTAGGTCGGGCCGGTAGCCGAGTGTGTCGAAGATGTACCTCAGGTAGGCGAAATGCGCGTCCTTCCACTTCAGTCCCTGCTCGACGTACGTGTCCTCGTCGACGATGCCGGCCTCGAGCGGAGCGAAGTCGGCCGCGGTCGAGGTGGGGAAGTCACGGTTCAGCGTCTCTTCGAACGCCGTCGAGCCGGCAGGCCCGAGGGCGTTGTACGTCGCGTTGGCCCGCTGCACCGAGGTGAAGTAGATGCGGAACCTCGAGGCATCGGCGTTGAGGTCGATCAGCTTCATCAAGAAGCCGCCCGTCCTACCGGCGAACGTCCCAGAGGCGAGCACGACCTTCCGGTCTTGCCACTGCCCGCGGGCGAGCGGCGCGATGCCGCTGCCGTTCTTGGCTGCAGAGCGGTTGACGACGACCACCCGGTCGTAGTTGACCCTGGAATCGTTCGTCGAGTCGTAGATGTAGACGTCCCAGATGCCGTCGCCCGGGATCTGCGCGTTGGCGTGCGAGAAGAAGGTCTGATTCGCCGGGCTGAAGGACGTCGGGACGTTCGTCCAGCCGGTTGCCGGCTCAAGCACCCGCTGTTGGTACTGGACGCCGAATGCGGCCGAGGTCTGACCGGGAATGTCGAAGTTGAGGGCGATGCCGCGACCGCCGATGAACGACCGGAAGTCGACGACTGGGCCCTGGAGGGCGGGGGTATACGGCGCGCGGCCACCCACTCGACGGCGGCGACCTTTTTCCCTGCCCGCTCGGCAGCCTGTGCGATCGTGTCCGTCTGGAGGATGCCCGGCGCCGCAAAGCTCGTCGACGTGTTGAAGTCGCCGCCGGTGCGGTGGAAGGTGTTGTTCATCGAACCGTGCTCGGCCGGCCACGCACCGGTAGCAAGCGTTGCCCAACCGACGCCCGTGTTGGGCGGAAATCCCTGTTTGAGACCGTTGCGCCCACGAACGCCGTTGCGCATCAGGTCGCGATAGGTCGGCATCAGGCCTTTGCGCGCGTAGCGCCTCATCAGATCGGGTCGCATGCCGTCGGAGGAGAAGATGATCACCTTCTTCGCCTCTGGCTTCGAAGGCTTCTTGCCGTGGCCGGCGCCGGCGCCGGCGAACGCAACCGTGGCCAGCGCACCGACTGCGAGCACGGCGGCGCCCAAGCGTCCAAATCTCTTCAACGTGACTCCTCTCCCTCGTTCCCCTGAAATGTGAACGGCCCGATCCTACGCGGATCTGGTGCAAACAGGTAGAGGGAGGATGGTGAAAAGGGCGTTAATGTCCGATTGTGCGGAGACTGGCTGCGATCCTCGCCTGCGGCCTGGTCACAACGACCGCGGTCGGCGTCGTCTCCTTCGGACACGCGGCGCCGGCGAGGCCGACGTACTTCCAGGACGTCAAGCCGATCCTCGACTCGCGCTGTTCCGGATGTCACTTCGCCGGCGGGATCGCGCCGTTCGCGCTTCGCGGCTACAAGGACGCGTACCGGTATCGCGACGCGATTGCCGCCGCGGTGAAGAGCCGTGCGATGCCGCCGTGGCACGCGGACTCGCGCGTGCGCGGCTACCTCTACGACCCTTCGCTCACCAACGGCCAGATCGACACGATCACGCGCTGGGCCGCGCGCCGGGCGCCGAGAGGCGACGCGTCACAGCCGGGGCCGGCGCTGCCCTCGGTCGCACCGCGCCTCTCGCGCGTCGACGTCCGGACGCCCATGCCGGCCGCCTACCGCCCGCAGCGGCGGCCGGGCGGCGACGACTACCGGTGCTTCGTGCTCCCCTGGACGCCAGACCGGGAGACCTACGTCACCGGGTTCAACCTGCGCCCCGGCCGGCCCAATCAGGTTCACCACATCATCGTCTACCTCGCCGCACCGGGAAGCTCCGGGATGCTCGCAGGCTGGGAATCGCAGGACGCGAGACCGGGCTACGGCTGCTACGGCGGGCCCAGTGCGACGGGCCGGCAGGGGCTCCGCTTCCAGTTCCTCGCCGGCTGGGTGCCGGGGTCGTTCGGCAGCGACTTCGCACGCGGCACCGGGATTCAGGTCGCGCCCGGCTCGCGGCTGGTGCTGCAGGTTCACTACAACCTCGAGTCCGTCGAAACGGTGCGGCCCGACCGCTCGACGGTCGAGCTGAAGCTCGATTCGAGCGTCGAGCGGCGCGCGGTCTACGCGCCCTTCGTCGACGCCGGCTGGGTCCTCAGTCCGCGCAGCTTCGCGATTCCGGCAGGCAGGAAGCGGGTCAGGCACACCTTCCTGGGTGAGCCGCGCGAGCTGTTCCGGATCCTCGCCGGCATGGACTTTCCCGACGGTTTCCGGATCCACACGGTCCTGCCGCACATGCACCGGCTCGGCCTGGAAACACGAGTGACGGTGCAGCGAGCCTCAGGCGAGCGCGAGGTGCTGGTCTTCATCCCTCGGTGGCAGTTCCACTGGCAGCGCGAGTACCACCTCGCCGAGCCCGTGCGCTTCCGGCCGGGCGACAAGCTGCTGCTGCGCTGCGACCACGAGAACCGCACGAAGGTCGGGCGCACCTGGGGCGAGGACTCCTCGGACGAGATGTGCATCTCGTTCCTCTATGTGTCCGAGCCGTAACGACTCCGAGCCAACACCGATGCGTGTGCCGTCTCCTCGCCTCTGGCGCAGCGCCGCGAAACCCAGCAGCTGGCGCGGGAGCGGATCGCCTACCGCGAACAGAGGGAGCGCGAGGAAGACGAGCGCCGCGCGGCCGAGGGCCGCTCC
>CAWDIJ010000005.1:0-498655 GCA_963802375.1 uncultured Actinomycetes bacterium | reverse complement strand
TCCGCATCTATGCTCGACCACATGGATGCGGCGCGGCCACGCCTTCGCGGCGTCCTTCACCAGTACGCCTTCTTCGTCTCGCTCGTTTTCGGCGGCGCACTCGTCGTCGTCGCGTCTGGAGCGAGCGAGAAGCTCTCGGCTGCCGTCTTCGCCGCCGCCCTGGCGACCATGTTCGGCGTCAGCGCGCTCTACCACCGGATCTCCTGGCGGCCCGGGCACCGGCGCTGGATGCGACGCCTCGACCACGCCGCGATCTACCTCCTGATCGCCGGTACGTACACGCCCTTTGGATTGCTCGTGCTCTCGGGCGCGTGGCGCTGGACTGTCCTCCCGATCGTCTGGGGCGGCGCGCTCGCGGCGATCGTCCTCAAGCTGGCATGGGTGGACGGGCCGAAATGGCTGGCCGCCGCACTCGGGATCGCGCTCGGCTGGGTCGGCGTCGTGGCGCTCCCGCAAATCTGGGACCACGCGGGCCTGGCCGGCATCCTCCTGCTCGCGATCGGAGGTGTTCTCTACACGGGCGGCGCCCTCGTGTACGCCAGCGGCCGGCCCAATCCGATCCCGGCCGTGTTCGGCTACCACGAGCTCTTTCACGCGCTCGTGATCGCGGCGGCCGCGTGCCAGTACGCGGCCGTCGCGTTGGTCCTCTCGTCCTAGGGAGGGATCGGCGAAACGCCCTGCTGAGCCGCAGGGTCGCGCTGCTCGCCCCGAGGACTGCGTCCTCAGTCGCGCCCGTATCTCATTCGATACGAACGCTCCCTGCGTCCTTGCCTCGGAACGACCATCGCACCCCCGCAACGAGCGACGTCTCGCCAATCCCTCCTAGATCTTCCGCCGCTGCCGCGGCGGGCCCCACTTGGAGCGCCGCCCCCGGCCTGAGTAGACGAGCCGCTTGGGTGCGACGCGCATGCCCTGCTGCTCGAACTGCTCGTGCTCACCGACGCTCCGCGCGACGTGGCTGACCTCGGCCTGCTGCTCGGGCAGGACGAGCGTGATGCCGGTGCCGTCTCGTCCGGCGCGGGCGGTGCGCCCGACCCGATGGGTGTATCCGGTGTTGTCAGCCGGTGGATCGAAGTTGATCACGTGTGAGATGTTGTCGAGGTCGAGGCCCCGCGCCGCAACGTCGGTCGCGACGAGCGTCTTGACCTTGCCCGCCTCGAACTGTGCGAGCGCGCGCTCCCGGGCACCCTGGCCCATGTCGCCGTGCATCGCGGCCGCCTTGACTCCGTGCCGCCGCAGCCTTTGCACCAGCCGGTCGGCGCCGCGCTTCGTCCGCACGAAGACGAGCGTGAGGCCCTCGTCGTGGCCAAGGATCTCCACCAGGGTCTCGACCTTGCTGTCGGCGGTCACCCCGACGAATCGGTGATCGGTCTCTCCCAGCTCGAGCACGCCCGGGAGCTGGCCGTCGACGCGGCTCGGGTTGTGTGTGTACGCCCGGGCGAGCTCGGCCACCTCACCGTCGAGCGTGGCCGAGAAGAACATCGTCTGCCGCTTCTTCGGCAGCCGCCTGACGATCGCGTCGACCTGTGGCTGAAAGCCCATGTCCAGCATCCGGTCGGCCTCGTCGAGGACGAGAATGCGGATGCCGTCGAGGTTGACCAACCGTCGGTTCGCGAGATCCTGGAGCCGGCCCGGCGTCGCGACGAGGATGTGGGCGCTCTTCGCAGCCTTCCCCTGCGCGGACACCGAGGTGCCGCCGTACACGGCCGTCACGCGCAGGCCCCTCGTTCGCCCGATGTCTTCGAACTCCTCGGCGACCTGCGTCGCGAGCTCCCTGGTGGGGACGAGGATGAGTGCCGAGGGACGCGCGTCGGCGGCATCGAGACGCTGGACGATCGGCGCGGCGAATGCGAGGGTCTTGCCCGACCCAGTGGGGGACTTGGCCAGGACGTCGTTCCCGGCCAGAGCGTCCGGGATGACGAGTGACTGGATCGAGAACGGCGTGTGAATCGAGCGCCGCGCGAGTGCAGCGGCGATCGGTTCGGCCACGCCGAGGCCCGCGAATGATTGCTTTGACATGTGGTTCTCCTTCAGTTCGGTTCGAGATTCGCCTGCCTCGAAACCGCCGAAGAAGAAACGAGAAGCTCACCTCACGGGCACGGCCGGATGCCGTCCCTGCGCCACACGGTAGCTGAGAAATGCCGATCGGGGCAGTTCGGCTTGGACAAACGTGCTTGACCGGTTAAGCTACCGTCATGACACAGACGAACGGACAGCACTTTCCCCCAGATTTCATCTGGGGCGCGGCGACGTCGGCGTACCAGATCGAGGGCGCGACCGAGGCCGACGGGCGAGGCCCGAGCATCTGGGACACGTTCTGCGACACGCCCGGCAAGATCCGGAATGGCGACTCGGGAGCCATCGCGTGCGACTCCTACCACCGCTATGGCGTGGACATCGAGCGCATGCAGGAGCTCGGCCTCGACGCCTACCGCTTCTCGATCGCCTGGCCGCGCATCGTGCCGGAGGGACGCGGACGCGTCAACAAAGCAGGCCTCGACTTCTACGACCGTCTCGTCGACGACCTGCTCACAGCCGGCATCCGCCCGTTCGTCTCTCTCTACCACTGGGACCTCCCGCAGGCACTCGAGGACGCCGGCGGCTGGCCTTCGCGCGCCACGGCGGAAGCATTCGGCGAGTACGTCGAGGTCGTCGCCGGGCGACTCGGCGACCGGGTCCGCGACTGGCTGACGCAGAACGAGCCGTACTGCGTCTCGTGGCTCGGATACGCACTGGGCCTCCACGCCCCGGGCAGGACCGAGCTCCCCGCCGCCGCGGCCGCCGCGCACCACGTGCTCCTTTCGCACGGCCTCGCCCTCGAGGCCCTTCGCCGCGAGAGCCCCGGATCCGAGGTCGGCATCGTCCTCGACTCGTGGCCCGTGTACCCGGCGAGCGACGACCCGCGCGACGTCGAGGCCGCGAGGGAGCAGGACGGCTTCCGGAACAGGCTTTTCTTCGACCCGGTCCTGCGAGGCAGCTACCCGGATGATGTCCTCGCGCACCTCGGCGACTCGGCGCCCCCGGTCCAGGAAGGCGACCTGGCGGCGATCTCCGCACCGATCGACTTCGTGGGGCTGAACAACTACTCGCGAACTGTCATCGAGGCCGACTCGGAGGGGAAGCCGCAGACCGTCGCCAACGGCGGCCCGACGACGGAGATGGGCTGGGAGATCTATCCCAGCGGGATCTCCGACGTCCTCACCCGGCTCCACCGCGACTACGGCGTCCAGAAGCTGTACGTGACGGAGAACGGGGGCGCTTTCCCCGACGTCCTCCTCCACGACGGGCGGGTCGAGGACCGCGATCGAATCGACTACCTCCACAAGTACCTGGGCGCAGTCGGCAGCGCGATCGCCGACGGCATCCCGGTCCGCGGGTACTTCGTGTGGTCGCTGCTCGACAACTTCGAGTGGGCGTACGGCTACTCCCGGCGCTTCGGGCTCCTCTACGTCGACTACTCGACGCTCGAGCGCGTCCCGAAGTCGAGCTTCTACTGGTACCGGGACCTGATCGGCGCCGGACAGCTGCTCGAGCCCGAAACCTCTTAGTCGTCCGGGCCGAGAGCGACAAGGTGGTCGTCCTCGACCTCGAGCAGCGGCACGGCGTCGGCCGGCTCGGCGATCCCCGCGTCGGGCCCGAAGATCTCCCGCTCGACCTCCGCCCACTTCTTGTGCAGCTGCGGCACGGAGGCGATCAGCAGCCTGGTGTAGGGGTGCATCGGGTTCCCGAAGACCTTCTCCGTCGCCCCCATCTCGACGATGCTCCCGCGGCGCAGGATCACGGTCCGCTCGCTGATGTAGTTGCCGAGCGAGAGGTCGTGCGTGATGAAGAGGACGCCGAGCCCGCGCGCCTTCAACTCGCCGAGCAGGTTGAGCACATCGATCCGGGTCGAGGCGTCGAGCATGCTGATGATCTCGTCCGCGACCAGGTACTTGATGTCGAGCAGGAGCGCGCGCGCGATCAGCAGCCGCTGCAGCTGGCCGCCGCTGAGCTGGTGCGGGTACTTGCCCAGCACCGCCTCGGGCTCGAGGCTCACGGCGTGGAGGGATCCGTCCAGCTTGCGGCCCCAGTCCGAGCCGCTCATCCCCGAAAAGTACGCGCCGCGGATCATGCTGAAGACGCGGTCGATCTTGAAGATCGGATTGTACGAGCTGAAGGGATCCTGGAAGACGCCCTGCACGTCGCCGTGGTAGCCCTTCAGGCGCCGCCGCTCGAGCGTGGAGACGTCGGTCCCCTCGAACGTGATCGAGCCGTCCGTGACCGGCGTCAGCCGGAGGATCATCTTCCCGACAGTCGACTTCCCGCTGCCGCTCTCGCCGATCAGGGAGACGACCTCGCCGGGGCGGAGATCGAAGGAGACGTCGCGGACCGCGGTCAGGCGCTTCCCGCCGAAGGTGCCGACCTTGTAGACCTTCGTGACCCGTTCGAGCTTCAGCATCAGCTCAAAAGACCTTCCAGCAGGCGACTTCGTGGCCCGGCGCGACTTCGAGGAAGGGCGGCTCCTCGACGCACTTCTCGAAGGCGAACGGGCAGCGGTCCCTGAACCTGCAGCCGGTCGGCGGATCGAGCAGTGGCGGCGGCCGGCCCGGGATTCCCGTGAGCTTCTGTTCCTCGTAGGTCACACCGACCTCGGGCAGCGAGGAGACGAGCAGCTGCGTGTACGGATGCAGTGGAGCATCGATGATCACCTCGGCGGGCGCCTTCTCGGCCAGCTTGCCCGCGTACATGACGAGGATCGTGTCGGCGACCTGGTAGAGGATCGCCAGGTCGTGCGTGATCACCATCATGCTCTTCACATAGCCGCGGTCGCGAAACTCGACGAGTGTCTCGGCAACGGCCTTCTGGGTCGAGACGTCGAGCGCAGACGTGATCTCGTCCGCGATCAGGAGCGCCGGGTTCAGCAGGGTCGAGAGCACCATCACCGTCCGCTGCTTCATCCCGCCTGACAGCTCGATCGGGTACATCCCGAGGACGTCGTGCGACAGCCCGACGAGCGTCAGCCGGCGCTCCAGCTCGGCCCGCACGGTCGAGAACCGCACTCCCCTCGACTCCAGTAGCTCCTCGATCATCTTCCCGACCTTGCGCGTCGGTGTCATCGCGCTCATCGCGTACTGCGGGACGATCGAGACGCTCTTGAACCGGTACTGGTTCATCGCCTTGGAGTCGTCGATCGGCAGCTCGGCGCCGTCGAGCTCGACCCGTCCCTCGATGTGCTGCATGCGGGCGTCCATCCGAATCAAGCTCTTTCCGAGCGTCGACTTCCCGCACCCTGACTCGCCGGCGAGGCCCATGATCTCGCCGTCCGCGATCCCGAACGTGACGCCGTCGACGCACTGGACGTCCCCGCGGAGCGTGCGGTAGTAGACGCGGAGGTTGTCGACCTTGACGCTCATGTCCGCCGGAGCCTCGGGTTGAAGACCTCGTCGAGACCGACGTTCATGATGTAGAGCGTGGCGACGATCGCGGTGATCCCGATTCCCGGGACGATGAACCACCACCACATTCCGAGCACGAGCGCGCTGTTCGAGACGGCGACGTTCAGCATCAGCCCGAGCGACATGACCTCCGACGGGCCGAGCCCGAGGAAGTCCAGCGTCGCCGCGATGAGGATCGAGCCGCCGAACAGGAGGATGAACGTCAGGAAGAGGTAGGAGCTCATGTTCGGGGCGATCTCCCTGACGATGATCCGCAAGCTCCCCTGGCCGGAGAGACGCGCCAGGCTGACGAAGTCGCGCGTCGCGAGCGAGAAGGTCTGCGCCCTGATCGCTCGTGCCGCCCACGGCCACGACGTAACCCCGATCAGGATGGCCTCCCAGATCAGGCTTCCGACCGAGAGGTATGCCGAGACGATGATCAAGACCGCGATCGTCGGGATCACGAGCACGACGTTCGTGAGCATGCTGAGGATGTCGTCGACGATGCCGCCGAAGTAGCCGGCGGTAAAGCCGACCGCCATCCCGATGACGGCGGCCACGGTCCCCGCCACGGCGCCGACGATGAAGCTCGAGCGCATCCCGTAGACGAACTGGGCGTAGACGTCCTGGCCCGGGGCCGTCGTGCCGAACCAGTGCTCCTTCGACGGCGGCTGGCCGAGCGCCTCGTAGAACTCGAAGGGGTCGCGGTCCGTGAGCATCGGCCCGAAGATCGCGAACAGCAGCAGGAACACGAGCAGTGAGAGCCCCGCGACGAGCTTCTTGTTGCGGAACGCGAAGTAGAGAGTCTCGCTCCGCCGGCGCTTCTGGGTCGTGACAGTCGGCGCGACGACCGCGCCGGCGACGACGGTCTCGTGCTGGGGCTCGACGGTGTCCATCGGCTACGACCCCTGGAGCCCCGTGCGCGTTCGCGGGTCGACGATCACGTAGGCGATGTCAACCAGGAAGTTCGCGATCAGAACGCCGATGATGATGAACAGGAAGATGCCCTGGAGCAGGAAGTAGTCGCGGTTCGTGATCGCCGTGATGATCAGGGTGCCCACGCCGGGATAGCCGAACACGATCTCGGTGACCAGCGCTCCGCCGACGATGACTCCCAGGGCGAGCGCGAGGCCGGACATCTGCGGGAGCACGGCGTTGCGGTAGGCGTACTTGCGAACCAGCCGATTCGGCGCGCCGAGCGCCTGAAGGTAGTTCGCGTAGTCCGCCTCGAGCTCGTAGATGATCAGGTTCCTCATCCCGATCGCCCAGCCTCCGAACGAGACGAGGAAGAGGGTGAGGAACGGAAGGAACCAGTGGTGGAGGAAGCTGCGGGCGAACTCCCACGTCCACTCCGGTTGCAACGCGAAGTCGTAGGCGCCCGAGATCGGGAAGATCTGCCAGCGGAACGCGAGGAAGTAGGCGAGGACGAGCGCCAGCCACATGTACGGAGTGGCCGTGAGGATGTAGGCGACCGGCAGCGCGGTGTTGTCGAGCACCTTCCGCCGCGCCGCCAGAGCTCCGACGCGGTTCCCGGCGATGTAGCTGAGCACGATCGCGGGGATCAGCAGCGCGAGCGTGTAGGGGATCGCCTCACGGATCAGGTCGCTGACCGAGGAGCCGACGTACGCGATGCTCGGCCCGAGGTCGCCGTGCGCGAGCCCGAGCCAGAAGTTGAGGTACTGCTTCCACAGCGGCTCGTCGAACCCGAACGACTCGGTGTAGTACCCGTGCATCTCCTGGGCGGCGGTCGGGTCGGCCTGGAGCCTGGCGATCAACCCGTTGATCGGGTCGCCGGGCATGAGCCGCGGGATCGCCCAGTCGATCGACGCGGCGACGAAGAACGTCAGCAGGTAGATGGAGAGCTTGCGAGCGAGGTAGCGGCTCACGTCGAAGAACGGCCGCTGCCCCTCCCGAAGGAGGAGCAGCGGCCCGACGCTAGGTTGCCGTCACTGATCGAGAAGACCTACCTCGGCCTCAGCTTCGCGAGGGCATCGATGCCCGTCATGTTGATATAGCCGTTCCAGGTCGACGGCGTCGCCTGGTTTCCACTGGAGGTCGGGAAGTTCGTCCAATGCGTCGTGTTGTACTGCGCCCACATGCCGTTGTACCAGAGCGGAATTGCGGGCAACTGCGTGAGGATCACCCGCTGGATCTGCGAGTGGATCCTCTTTGCCCGGGCGACGCTCGTGCTCGGGACCTTGTTCAGCTGCGTAGTAAGCGCCCAGGTCTGCGGCGACGAGAACCGCTGGAAGTTGGCTGCGGTCTGCGACGCCAGGATCGGCAGGCGGAACAAGTAGTCGTAGTAGGTGTACGCGGTGTTGCCGATCTGCTTCTCGTTGTTGATCACGAGCTCGAACTTGCCAGTGTTCCGCTCGTCGACGAGGCCGTTGAAGTCCGGATAGGCCGGCGTGATCTTGATGCCGGCGTCCTTGGCGCTGTCGGCGATGATCTGGATCGCCGTCTCCCAGTCCGACCACCCCTTCGGGACGATCAGCCGGAGGTTGATGGTCGATCCGTCCTTGTCCTCGACGAAGCCGTCGCCGTTCCGGTCGCGGTACCCGGCCTGCGAAAGGCGGTTCCTCGCCCTCGAGGTGCTGTAGTTGAAGCCGAGGCTCCGGGCCTGCGCCTGGTTGACCCACTTGTTCCAGTTCGGGAGCAACCCGGTCGGATTGGCCTTGGAGACGATCCGCTGGTAGTCGGCGACGACGATCCTGTTGATGTCGATCGACTCTGCGAGCGCCCTGCGGAACGTGACGTCGTTGAGCGGTCGCTTGGTCAGGTTGGGAACGAGCCACGCCGTGTTGGCGGCGAGCATGTACGGCGCCCGCTTGTAGTAGGTGCCGACCCTGCCTCCCACGTGCCTGTTGATCCCGGGGAAGAAGTTGTTGCTCAGGTCGATCCGGTTCTGCAGGAAGTTCTGCAGGGAGGCGGTGTTCGACGTGTTGTGGATGTCGACGATGTGCTTCATCGGCATCCTCATTCCGTAGGCCCTCGTGGCCCACCAGTCTGCCACGCCTGTTCCACTGCAGCGTCTGACTCCCGCCGGCGCCGCCACCGTAGGTGAACGGGCCGGTCCCGACGATCCGCCTGGTGCTGGAGGCGTTGCCGGAGACGAGCTCCTTGGCGCTGTAGGCCCTGAAGATGTGCCTCGGCACGATCGGGACGGTGTACCGGTTGGAGTCCCACTCCTGATAGTTCGGGACGCCCCTGAAGTGGAACGTGACGGTCCGACCGCGCGTGGTGATCCGGCTGAGCCCGGTCTTCCACATCGTCCCGTACTGGGCGCCCGTGTTCTTCTGGGTCTCGAACGTGAACTTCACGTCCGCGGCGGTGAGCGGCTTCCCGTCGCTCCACTTGACTCCGCTCCGCACCGTGACGACGTAGTTCCGGCCTACCCACTTCCCGCCGCTCGCGAGCCACGGAATGAACCTGTCCTTGAGCGGGTCGTAGCGGAAGAGCGTCTCGTAGACGAGGCCGACGACGCCCGTGTTGTAGTCGGGCTTGAGCGGGTTGAAGTTCGTGTAGGGACCCCATTGCTTGCCCGACGTGTAGAGGGTCTGACCGCGCGGCACCGCGGCAGCGCCCTGCGGCCCGGCTCCGGCCCCGCCTGCGGTCAGCGTCGCGACGACCGCGAGTGCGACCACACTGGCGACGAACCCGAAGACCTCGGTCTTCCTCCTTGACTTGCGGCTTGCCATGATCCTCCTCCTCATCCCTCCTGCTTCCATTCGTGGATTAGACGACGTTGACCGCCTTTCAGCGGCCACTTCAGGCTCGGGCATCACTCCCTTCGCCCGCCGCGGTCACCGATACGCGGGCTGGGGGTGATCCCACGTACCGGATCGACGCGGCGCCGAACGGCTCGAGCGTCAGCTCGCCCATGTCGGGATCGAGCTCGATGCCTGACAGAACTGGTTGGGTCGAGAGCATGTCCCCTGACGTGTTGACGAAGAGCGCCGTCTCCGCGCCCCCGCTGCGGATCCGGCCGACCAGGACGCGCGGGTCGTCGACCCGTATGGGCCGCTCCACGCCCGCCGCCTCGGCCAGCGCCGAGTAGATCCGGTAGCTGTCCTCCGGATTGGCGCCGGGCGTCTTCGCGGCCATGTGCTCGATCGGGTACGTGCAGAGCACGGTGCAGCCGGCTCCGGTGCGGTGGCGGAGCAGAGCCGGCCGGCCGTGCCCGTCGACCGCGACGACCTGCGCGCCCTGCGGTTCCAGGGGTAGGAAGGCGCGCGCGCTGGGCTCGCCGGCGACGCGGAAGGTAAGACGAGCGCCCTCCGCGATGTCGCCGAGGTCGTCGACGAACTGGAAGATGACCTCGTCCTCCTCAATCGGGTCGACGAGGCCGTACCGCAGCTTGTGGCGGACGCCGAAGATCTCCTCCAGCCACGACAGCCACGGGCCGCGCTGGGTCGTGGTGCTCCCAGCGAAGTACGAGGCGTACACCGTGGCGCCGGCCTCGGCGAGCTCGCGGAGCCGGTCGAGCCCGGGCGACGTCAACAGCTTCGCGCAGGGCACGAGGTAGAGCCGTGCCCTTCCGGGAAGGCCGTCGCGCTCTCGCACGAGCTCGACCGGGAGGTCCGCCTCGCGGGCGGCGACGTACGCCTGAAGCAGGTTGTCGCGCAGGTCCTGCCGGTACGCCGGGTCGGTGAACGGCAGGACCCGTTCGAAGTGCTCGGGGACGACGAGAGCTGCGTCGCCCGCCACGCGCTCCCACTCGCCACTCGAGAGGCCGCGCACGAGCTCGGCGAACTCCCTGATCTCGCGGAGCTGCGGCTTCGGACGACCGCGGACGTCCGTCAGGCCGAAGTGCAGCTCGAAGACGTGATGGCGATACGGGTCTTGGTGCCGGAGGTCGTCGAAGTCCGTGTTGTTCCACGCAAGCCACCCACGGGCTCCGGCGAGGAGCGAGGTGTGGAGCACCTGGCGGTAGTAGGCGGCGGCGTGCTCGTCGGCGGCGAAGTCCGAGCTGACGCCGAACTCCTCCAGCACGACCGGCTTGCCCAGGCTTCCCGCGAGCTCACACGCGAGCGCGGGAGTGAGGACCTGCCGGACCGGGTCGTCCTCCATCGGGTACGAGTGCGGGCCGAAGAAGTCGACGATCGGCGCGAGCGCCCGCAGCGAGTAGCCGTTGTCCTGACCAGACACCTCCACGCCCCACGCCCCGTCGCCGATCGAAACCGGCTGGGTCGCACCACCCGCGCGCAGGGCCTGGATGAGGATGCGAGCCCAGGCGGTGACCTCTGCGGCGCTCGCGCTCCCGCCGTAGAGCGGCATCTCGTTCGAGAGCAGCCAGGCGGCGACTGCGTGCCGGTGAAATCGGCGCGCGATCTCCTCGGCGAACCAGGCCTGCTGGCCGACCAGCCAGACGTCACGATAGAGGTCACGCCCTTGTCGCCAGGGTGGATCCCAGTTCTCCCCCGACATGTGCCCGACGATGAGCGTCGGGATCGTTTCGAGCCCTAGCTCCGCGTGCGCATCCAGGAAGTCGCTGAACCGGTCGAGGACCTGATCGTCGAGGGTCTCCGGCTCCGGGACGAAGTCCGGCCAGTAGCAGAACGAGCGTGTGACGGTGCATCCGTGGTCGGACAGAACCTCGAGCTCATTCCGCACAACCGCGGGGTCGTAGTGCATCCACATACGCGGTCCGCCGGTGCGTGACCAGAAGTTCGCGCCGATCCAGGGGGTCGAAGCGTCCCGTGTGAGCGGACTTTCCGTCTCGGATCTTCTCGAGGGTCGCATCCGGATGGCCAAACTCCATCACTTATCCGGTTCAGTGTCAACCAGCTGGCGACAATTTGCTGCCGCTCAGCGGCGCAGCGAGCGCCGGCGACCGCCGACGAGACCGTCCGTCTGGAGCGCCGGACCGGTGCTTCCTCGGGGCGTGAGCTCGCCCCGCTGCGTTTCCTTGTCTCCCGTCGTCCGGCCCTCGATGACCTCTAGGAGGTGCCGGATGGCGGTCCCGCCGTAGGCGACGATGTCGCGAGTGATCGCTGTCAGCGGCGGATGCACGACCTGGCTGATCAGCGAGTCGTCCCAGCCGATGATCGACACATCGTCCGGGACGACGAAGCCCATCTGCAATGCAACTCCGAGGCCCGTGACGGCCAGGAGGTCGCTGTCGTAGATGATCACGCTCGGCGGCTGCGGCGACGAGAGTAGCTTCCGCGTCGCGCGGGCGCCGCTCTCGGCGGAGTAGTCCGTCTCGATCACCTCGGTCTCGAGCTCGAGCTCCTCGGTGACGCTGAGAAATCCTTCCGTGCGCTGGGCCGTGTGGACGAACTCGGCGACGCCCGCGACGCGCGCAATTCGCGTGTGGCCCAGTGCCGCGACGTAGCGAACCGCCTCGACCACGACGCCGGCTTCGTCGTGCCAAACCGCAGGTAGAGCGCCGTTTTCCACGGGTCCGCCGATGACGACGGCGGGCAGGCCAAGGCGGACGAGCTCGCGGACGCGGGGATCGTCTGCCCGCAGATCGACCATCAAGACGCCGTCGACACGGCGCTCGCCCCACCATCGCCGATACACCTCGATCTCGTCCTCGAGCGACTGCACGAGCTGGATGGAGAGGGCGATCGAACGTGCCGAGAGCTCGGCCTCGACGCCGGCGATGAACTCCATGAAGAACGGCTCGAGCGCCAGCGTCTTCGCGGGCCGGGCGAGCACGAGGCCGCAGGCGTCGGCGCGCTCGACGGAGAGCGCACGCGCAGCACGGTTGGGATACCAGCCGAGCTCGCGGGCGATCTCGAGGATTCGCTCCCTGGTGCCGTCGGAGACTCCGGGGCGCCCGTTCAGCGCATACGAGACGGCGCCCTTCGAGACTCCGGCTCGCTCCGCGATGTCACTGATCGTCACTCGGCGAGCGCGCTCAGCGGGCTCGGCCAAAAGGGGCTCCTTTCCAGGTGGCCGACGGTCGGCAGACCGGCGCCGCACCGGCCGGGTCGAATCATAGTGACTTGACCGGTTCAGCGCACGAGCCGAAGCGGGTTCTGCGGGCGAGCCCGCGTGACCCGTTAGTGTCTCGCCCGCGGTCGTCGCACCGAGCGGAGCGAAGGAAGAGCCGTCGGCGCGCCGAAGGCGGCAGTTCCGGAGGAGGATCGCATCCCTAGGCGAGCTCGACGGTGACGGAAGGTCATACACGCTCTCGGCGACGCCTCCTGGCGCTGGGCGGGATGTGGCTGCTGCTCGGCGGCCTGCTGACGGCGCTTGGCCTCGTCGTCGTCGTGTTCGCGGCCTCCGCGCTCCTGCTGGTGGCGAGCCTCGCGGTGATCGGGATTGGCCAGCTTCGGCGGCTCCAGCTGCGCAAGGGCGTGCGCGCAGCGACCCAGCGCACCGCGTCGACGCTCCACGTGGCGCGCGAGCGGGCGCCGAGGCCGCGGGCTCCGCAGCTCCACGCTCGCGAGCACGCTCGGAAGCTCCGTGCGCAGGCGAGGACGGTCCGTGCGCAGGCGAGGACGGCCGCCGCTGCGACGCCACGCCGGACCGAAGATCTCGCGACCCGGGCGTTCGAGGGCTACGTCAGGACCATGTACCGGCTGAAGCTCCTGAGGCTCCACTCGATCGACCCGAGCGAACGGGCGCAGCAGCTCAACGCTGTCGGCGCGCAGCTCCGGCGGGACGGCGAGCCCGAGCAGGCGGCCGAACGCCATCGGGCCGCCCTCGCGATCGTCCGGGACCTTGGTGACTCCCACGCCGAGGCGCTGACACTCAACAACCTCGGCCTCGCGCTCGCCCACGGCGGCGCCGAAGACGCCGCCCTTCAGCATCTCGAGGAAGCGCGGGACGTCCTGCGCGACCTGGGCGACGCGGAGTACGAGGCGCGCGTCATCGCCAATCTCGGGCTCGTCCACCGCCGCCAGGGCCACGACGAGGAGGCCGCCAGCCTACTCCACGAGGCCCTCGGCAAGCTTCCGCCCGAGTCGCCGGCTTACCGTCAGGTCGAGGAAGAGCTGCTGCGCGCGAGCTGACCGCCGGGAGTGCCTCGGGTGCTTCTCCACACCAGGTATCCCACTCCGAGCAGCACGGCCTCGACCAAAGTAATCGCAAGCCGGTTGAGTACCGTCGCGCCGAGCGCCACGGGCGCCGAGGCGACGGCGAGCATCAGCCCGTACATCGAGGCCTCCCGTACACCGAGCCCCGACGGCGCGAGCACGGAGAGCACCGCCACGATCGCACCAACGGCGGCGGTGCCGCCGAGGTACGGCGCATCCTCCAGCCCGGCGTCTCCACCGACCGCCCGGATCAGGAAGAGCACGGCGACTCCTCCGACGACCCAGCTGGCCGAGTAGAAGACCAGGAGCCCGAGCATCGTCGGCCAGGGAAGGGTCGGCGGCGGGCCGGCGCCGAACGGCCGGAACACCACCCCGGCGACGGTCCGAAAGACGCGCGGGTGCAGCAGCCCCGCGATCCCGATGCCGAAGAGGACGACCGGCCAGATCGGCGCGTCCCACCCGGAGACGAACGGGAGGGCGCAGACGAGAACGAGCACCCCGGCCACCGCCGAGAGGCCAGCCTCGAGCAGGATCGAAGCGACAACTATGGACGTCTTGTCGATTCCGCCCGCCTTCCGAAGCCAGAGAACCCGCGCGGCCGGGGTCCAGATCGCGCCGGGGATGTACTTCGCAAGCATCGACGCCATCTCCGACTGGAGCGCTATCCCGTAGGACGTGTGGATCCCGAGCGCGCGCAGGATCCACTGCCACCCCAGCACGAACATGAGGTAGTAGGCGGCGAGGACGATGCAGGCGATCGCCAGGTCGACGGGGTCGGCGTCACGAAGCCGTGGCAGTGCGTCGCTCCACGTGTCCCGGACCGCCCAGGCGAGAAAACCCAGCAACGCCGTGACGAACACGATCTGGAGCGCGACGACGAGTCGGCGACGGGCTGCGATCCTCGCAAGTAGATCCTTCACGCCATCAAGGTAGTCGCCGAGCGCCTAGAGGCGTCCGGCCTCGACGATCCGCTGGAGGAATTGCCGCGTCCGAGGCTCCTGCGGCGTAGAGAAGATCTGCTCCGGCGGGCCCTGCTCGAGGATCACGCCCCCGCGCCGAGGGCGAGCACGATCAGCGCCTTCCGCATCGGGAAGACGATATCGAGTCAGCTCGGGCTGAGCTCCAGGTGGCGGACAGGGGTTCCGTGCGCGTCGAGCGCGGTGCGAACGGTCTCGTCCTCGAGCCAGGTGGCCTCGTCCCCGGGCCTCGTCACGACCACGATCTCGTCGGCGTCGAAGTCGCGCAGCGCGTCGCGGATCGCCTGCGCGGCGTCGGTGCTCTCGCTCGTGCGGTCGATCTCGACCCTGGTGTCGTCGCCGGCGGCGGACGCCACGCGCCGGGCCGCCTCGTCCGCCTCGCGACGCGCCTCGTCCTCGTCGTTCGTCAGCCACTCGAGGAACGAGACGTCCGCCGCGGGCGCGACCACGCGGATCTCGTCGACGTCGGCGAGCGCCTCGCGGAGGCTCGACTCCTCCGCGGGCACGGTCGTCACAACGAGGGCTCGCTTCGCCATGACTCCTTCGTACCCCGACGGCAGAATCCTCAACCGATGCGCTGGCTCGACCCCTCCTGGCGCGCCGAGGCCGAGGCGTGGATCCGCGAGCGAGTCGAGGTCGCCGGTGCGATCGAACAGCCGCATGTCTATCCCTGGTCGACGGTGCTCAGGGTTCCGACCGCCGAGGATCCGCTCTGGTTCAAGGCGACGACGCCGGAGGTACACGGATTCGAGCCGCGGCTCGCGGAAATCCTCGCGGAAACCTGTCCCGACCGCGTAACGGAGCTCGTGGAGATCGACGCCGACCGCGCGTGGATGCTCATGCAGGACGCGGGCACCCGGCTGCGCGAGCTCGAACCGCCCGATCCGGGCGCCTGGGAGACGATCCTCCCCCGGTACGCCGAGCTGCAGATCGCCGTGGCGCCGAGAGCTGCCGAGCTGTTAGCGCTCGGCGTCCCGGACCAGCGTCTTGCAGGGATTCCCGGCAAGGTCGAGGCTCTGCTCGGAGACGATCGCGCGCTCATGCTCGGCGAGTCCGCGGAGCTGAGCCCCGAGGGGCGCGACGAGCTGCGCCGCCGGTTGCCCGAGCTTCGCGCGCTCGTCCAGCGGCTGGAGGCATTCGGAATCCCCGAAACGATCCAACACGACGACCTCCACGATGGGCAGGTCTTTGTGCGGGACGGCCACATCCGGATCCTCGACTGGGGCGACAGCTGCATCTCGCACCCCTTCCACACGTTGACGGTCACGCTTCGGGCGCTCGCCTGGCGTCACGGGATCGAACCGGGCTCCGAGCGGCTGCTTCGGCTCCGGGACGCCTACCTCGAGCCCTTCGGCGCGCCGGCCGAAGCGGCCGACCTCGCCTATCGAACCGGGACGCTGGGCCGGGCGCTCGCCTGGCACCGGTACGTCTCCGCGACCGCGCCCGGCGAGCGCGATCTGGACGACGCCGAGAGCGTGCCGTACGGCCTCCGTCTCTACCACGAGGGCGGCCCGATCGGGACGTGGGAGTGAGCTTCTAACTTCTGCGCCAGCACGGCGTTATAGTCCGCTAGGAACTATGCCACTCCGGACTATCCTCACAATCATCGCCGTCTCGGCCGTGCTCGTCCCGGGCGGATCGGCCGCGCGCCTCGATGCCTCGTCCGACATCCGCAACCTCGTCACGGAGCTGGAGCTGCGCCACCCGAACCCGTACCACGCCGTCTCGCGCGAGGAGTTCCACCGTGCGGCCGACGACCTTTCCGCACGCAGCCCCGGTCTCACGAGAAGCCAGACGATCGTCGGCGTCATGCGCCTCATGCACATGCTCGGCGAGCGGGACGGCCACAGCGGCCTTTTCCCGTTCATCCCGTCGAACTACGGCGGCCTGCACTCCTACCCGCTGCGGCTGTGGCGGTTCCCCGAGGGGATGCACGTGATCCGGTCGGTGGAGGCCGGCCTGGTCGGCGCCCGGGTCGTGTCGATCGGCGGCCTGCCGATGGCGGAGGTGGAGGCTCGCGTCCGGCCGCTCGTGCCACGCGACAACGAGTGGAGCCTGCTCGACAACCTGCCGTACTTCGTCGTCACGGTAGAGGTGCTGGACGGTCTCGGAATCGCGCCGACCTGGGAGCTCGAGCTGCGCACCGGCGGCCGAGTGGAGCGAACCTTCGCCGCGATTTCGAACGCGGAGTACGCGTCGACGCTCCTGGGCAGCTGGTGGCAGCAGTCGCGGCGCGCGCCGCTCTTCATCCGGCTGAGCCACGTCCCGTACGGGATCTCCGTAATCGACCGCGGGCGGGCCCTCTACGTCTCGTACAACCAGACGACCGACCCCGGTCGCGTGCCGCAGAAGCTCGTCCGGCTCGCCGCCCGGAAGCGTGTCCGCAAGATCGTCGTCGACCTCCGCATGAACGGCGGCGGCAACAACACCACGTACTACGGGCTCGTCCAAGCGTTGCGGCACCGCCGGGTGAACCGTCCGAACAGGCTCGCTGTCCTGATCGGCCGCCGCACGTTCTCCGCCGCCGGCAACTTCGCCGCCGACGTGGATCGCCGCACCCGCGCCCGCTTCTTCGGAGAACCGACAGGCGGCGCGCCGAGCCAGTGGGGCGACCATGTTCCGATCCCGCTTCCCTCCCTGGGCGTCAACTCCGGAACGGCGATCGAGTATGTCGGCGACCCGGGCGACACGCGGGTCGCGACGATGCCGCAGGTCCCGGTCGAGATTACGGCCGCCGACTGGTTCGGCGGTCGGGATCCTGTGCTCGCGGCAGCATTGCGCTGATGCTGACCACGACCGAGGCGGCGCTCCTGGGGCTGCTCCGTAAGGGCCCGATGTCGGGCTACGACCTTCGGAAGGACGTCGAGCGCAGCGTCGGATACTTTTGGGCGCCGGCGAAGACGCAGATCTACGCCACCCTGCCGAGACTGGTGGAGACGGGTCACGCGACGCAGCAGAAGGTCGTCCAGAGCGCTCGGCCGGACAAGACGATCTACGAGCTCACGGATTCGGGCCGCGAGGCCCTGCGCGAGTGGGTCGAGGACGCGCCGCTCGATGCTGGGCAAGGCCGGAACCTGATCCTCATGAAGCTCTACTTCGGCGAGGACGCCGACCCCGAGGCGCTTCGCCGCCAGCTCGCCGAGCGGCGGGCCGATGCCGAGCAACTCCTCGCCGAGATCGGGGAGCTCGAGGAGGCCGGCTGGAGCGGCTCGCCGTTCGAGGCGATCACCCGACGCTGGGGGCGTCTCTACGCCGAGGCGCTCCTCCGCTGGACCGAGGAAGCGGCGGCGAGCCTCCCTAGCGTGCGAGCAGCCGGCGGTCGCAGAACCCGATGACGCGCCGCTCGGATTCGTCCGGCTGCTCGCCCATCGCTCCCACCGTCTTCCGGCCGTCCTGGAGCAGGACGACCGCGGTCAGCGCGTGGTTACCGCCGTTGCCCCGGCTGCTTCCCGACGAACGCGTCGTCGAGAACGTGCAGGATCGCGAGGCCGATGCCCGCCGCGAAGCCGCAGCCTCGCGATCCGTGAAGTAACGGCTACGAAACCGGCCTCGCCGCCGGCGCTTCGAGCGCCTCCTCCTCCTTTTCGTAGCCGATGCGCGGCAGCCACTCGAGCCAGCTCGGCAGGTACCAGTTCCAGTCGCCGAGGAGCTTCATCGTCGCCGGGAGGAGCACAGCGCGAATGATCGTCGCGTCGATCAGGATTGCCGCGGCGAGCCCGACGCCGAACTCCTTCAGGAACAGGATCGAGAGCGTCCCGAAGACGGCGAAGACGAACACCATCACGATTGCGGCGCTCGTCACGACGCCGGCGGTCACCTTGATCCCGTGCGCGACCGCGTCCTCGGTCTTCATCCCGCTGTCGTAGCTCTCGCGGATCCGGCTCAGAATGAACACGTGGTAGTCCATCGAGAGGCCGAAGAGGATCACGAACAGGAAGATCGGCAGGAACGAGACCACGCCCTCCTCGTACGTGAAGCCGAGGATGTCCTTGCCGACTCCGCCTTGGAACACGATCACCAGGACGCCGTAGGCCGCCGCGACCGAGAGCAGGTTCAGGACGATCGCCTTGATCGGGATCACGATCGACCGGAACGTGAGCAGCAGCAGGATGAACGCGAAGAGGAGGACGAACCCGAAGACGAGCGGTGCCTTGGCGCGCATGAGCGCGCTGAAGTCCACCGACTGCGCCGTCAACCCGGTGACGCCGTACTCGACGTCGTCACCGAGCGTGCCGATCGTCGTCGGAAGCACCTCGTCACGCAGCGACGCCAGGGCGTCCTTCGCCGAGTCGTCGGTCGCCCCGCCCGGAACCGGAATCGAGACAACCGCGACGGTGTGCCGGTCGTTGATGTCCGTGGTGATCGGCTCGCGCATGTCCGCGTAGACGAGCGCACGCCACTTCAGCTGGCCGATCGCCTCTTCCATCTGCGGCGTCGTCACGTCGTCGGCCCTGATGACGACCTCCGCCGGGACCTCGCCGCCCGGGAACGCCGCCTGCAGCTTCTTGTACGTGCCCACCGCCGGCAGGCTGTCGGGAAACGTCTCAGGCCCCGGCTGCGCCAGCTTCATCGTCGTGCTCACGAGCGCGAGGGCGACGAGCGGCGTCGCCGCGACGATGATCGCGATAACCGGATGCCTGAGGACGGGACCGAGGATTGCGCTCCAGAACCGCCCCTCGCCGTCCCGGCGCCGATTCCGGCCCGTGAACGGCACGTGCACCTTCTCCACGCGATCGCCGAGCCAGGAAAGAATCGCGGGCAGGACGGTCAGCGAGCCGAGGACGGCCATTGCGACGACCAGCACCGTGGCGATCCCGAAGCCCGAGAAGGTCGGGTCGCCGGTCAAGAACATGCCGAACATCGCGATCATCACCGTGAGGCCCGAGATCAGCACCGAACGGCCCGACGTCGCGGCGGCCGCCTCCAGCGACGCCTGCTCGCTCCGGCCACGCGCACGTTCCTCGCGCTCGCGCTTCAAGTAGAACATCGAGTAGTCGACGCCGACCGCCAGGCCGATCAGAAGGACGAGCGCGCCGATCGACTGGTCGAACGGGAACACCTGGCTGACGAGCGCCAGCAGACCCATGGTCGCAAGGACGGCAGTGAGGGACAGCAGCAGCGGGATCCCCGCAGCGACGAGGCTTCCGAACGCGATGATCAGGATGATCAGCGTGATCGGGAGCGAGAGCATCCCCGCCTTCTCGAGGTCATCGGCGAAAGCCGTATTCACCTGATCCTCGGCGCTGACGCCGAAGCTCTCGATGGCGAAGCCCGGATGCGCGTTCTGGGCCGCCGTGACCGCGCTCGAGATCGCGCCGATCTTGTCGACGGCGTCGTCCGGGTCGCCGACGATCTTCAGGTCCACGAGAGCCGTACGCCCGTCGACCGAGATCAGGTTCGAATTCAGCGGGCTGAGTGGCGACTGAACCTCTGCGACGTCCTTCTGCGCGTCCATCCGCGCAACTACGTCCGCGATCACCGCTTTGAACGCGGGCGAGCTCGCGGCGAGGTCCTGCGACTGGATCATCACCCGCTCGGTCGCCGGCGTCTCGAACTCGTCGCCGAGGATCTTGCTGACCCGGCCGGACTCGCCCACGCCCGTCTCCTCGGGGTCGAGGGACTTCATGCCCAGCGCGTTTCCGATCACGAAGGCGAGCACGACGAAGGCGAACCAGCCCCAGATCGCCTTCTTGCGGTGCGTTGCGCTCCAGTGGCCCATGCGGGCAGCGATGTTCTTCGAAGTGTTCAAAGCGGCCCCTTTCTGTATCGAAAGTTGCATGGGTTATTAGCACCCTCGCTGAAAAAATGAAAGACCCCGGGACCGGCTCCATCAGCGCACGCCGCGCTCCAGTTAGCATCGGTACAACCCCCGACGGAAGGACCGCCATGGAGCTGATCGACCGCCTCGAAGCCGCCCGGCGGCGCTGGAACGTTCTCGAGCATCCCTTCTACCGGCGCTGGGAGTGCGGTGAGCTCTCGCGCGAGGAGCTGACCGCGTACGCGGGCGAGTACCGCCACGCCGTCGTCGCTCTCGCCGATGCCGCCGAGCAGGCCGGGCCGTTCGCCGGCGCCGAGCACGTGGACGAGGAGCGCGCGCACGTCGACCTCTGGGACGACTTCGCGGCGGCAGTCGACGCCCGGCCGGGCCCGGCTCGTCTCGAGGGCACCTCGAAGTGCGTCGCAGCGTGGACGTCGGCCGGTGATCCGCTGGAGGCGCTGGGAGTCCTCTACGCGATCGAGGCCGGGCAGCCGGACGTCTCGCGGACGAAGCTGGACGGACTGGTCGAGCACTACGGCTTCGAGCCCGAGAGCCCGGCGACGTCGTACTTCACGCTTCACGTCGAGCGAGACCACGAGCACGCCGCCGAGTCTCGGGAGCTCCTCGAGCGCCATGCGGCGCCTGAGGACGGGGACCGGATCGTCGACGCTGCGGAGCGGGCGCTCATCGGGAACTGGGCGCTGCTCGACTCGGTCGAAGCGCTAGGGACGACTGGTTGACGTAGCCGACGGAGACGCGGGATGAGCGCGGGCCGGATCGCCCTCCTCGTCACCGGCTGCGTGGTGGCCCTCGTCGCGCTGGCGCTCCTCGCGAGCGGCGGCGTAGCGCTCTGGGCCCACACCACGCAGCGCGACGACGACGGCTACTACACGACTCGGCACGAAACCTTCGTTACCGAGGGATACGCCCTTCGCTCCGACGACCTCGATCTCGGAACCGAGGGCCCGGACTGGCTGTTCGACGAGGGTCGGCTCGCGACGATTCGTCTCGAGGGCACGAGCGCCGAGCCCGGCAAGCGGCTCTTCCTCGGTATCGGGCCGGCAAGCGACGTCGAGCGGTATCTCAGCCGCGTCGAGCACGACATCGTCGTCGACGTCGAGGTCGACCCGTTCGAGGTCGAGTACCGCCGGGTGCTCGGCGACCGCACGCCCGAGCCTCCAGTGTCTCAGCCGTTCTGGGCGGCCAGGGGCGTGCGCGCGATCGAGTGGGACGTCGACGAGGGCCGGTGGATGGCGGTCGTCATGAACGCGGACGCGTCACAAGGGATCGTCGCCGAGGTCAGCGTCGGAGCGAAGAGCGACCTGATTCTCTGGGCGGTGCTCATCCTGCTCGGCCTCGGCCTCCTCTTCGGGGCGGCCGCCGCGGGGTTGATCGCCCTCGCCGTCCGCGGAGCACCGGCCGCCGTCGCCGCAGCGCCCGAGGCGCCGCCTCCGCCAGGTGTCTATCCGGTGCAGGTCGAAGGCGAGCTCGAGCCGGGGCTCAGCCGATGGCTCTGGCTGGTGAAGTGGCTCCTGCTGATCCCGCACTTCTTCGTGCTCGCGTTCCTGTGGGCGGCGTTCTTCGTCGTCACGATCATCGCGTTCTTCGCGATCCTCTTCACGGAGCGCTACCCGCGCGGCCTCTTCGGCTTCAACCTCGGCGTGATGCGCTGGACCTGGCGCGTGGCCTGGTACGGCTACGGAGGGCTCGGGACCGACCGCTATCCACCGTTCACACTGGCCGACGTCGAGTATCCGGCCCGGCTTCACGTCCCGTACCCGGAGCGGCTCTCGCGCGGGCTGGTCCTCGTGAAGTGGTGGCTGCTCGCGATCCCGCACTACATCGTGATCTCGTTCTTCGTCGGACCGGGCTGGTGGTACGACCAATGGCACGGCCCGGGGCTCATCGGCGTCCTCGTCTTCTTTGCAGGTGTCGTCCTGCTCGTGAAGAGCCGTTACCCGCGGAGCCTCTTCGAGCTCGTCCTCGGCATGGATAGATGGGTCGCGCGCGTCGTCGCCTACGCCGCGCTCATGTGCGACGAGTATCCGCCGTTCCGCCTGGGCCGCTAGTCGCGCTCGGCCGGTGGCACGATCACCACGGGGCACGGCGCGTGGTGCACGACTTGCTGACTGACCGAGCCGAGCAGGAGGCCCTTGAAACCGCCGAGGCCCCGTGAGCCCACGACGAGCAGGTCTCCTTCGCGCGCCGCCTGGAGCAACGCGTCCGGAGCCGAGCCGGTGACGACACGGCCTTCGATCGTAACGTCGTCGCTGTCCACCTGGTCGATCTCCTCTGCGATCAGCCTTTCCGCCGCCGCCTCGAGGCTCTCGATGAGAGACGGATCGGGCATCGAAGGCGGCGCTCCGAGGATGGGCTCGGGCGTCACGAAGAAGGTCGGGATGGTGTACGCGTGAACCGCGAGCACCACCGCCTTGCGGAGGCGAGCCTCGTCGACCGCCCATTGGAGCGTCCTCCGTGCATGCTCGGATCCGTCGACACCGACGACGATCCGGCCGATCTCATCCGACGACATGCGGGGATTCTGCAGCAGTGCGCACGCAGTTGCGGGAACCCCGGCGTGCCCACGCGCACCAAGTCGTCACAAGACCGCAAGGACGCCGAGGTGCCGGCATCCACATATCGACCGGGTTGGTCGTCCGGGTCCGGGAGGCCAGATGCGGCGTGGCGCCCCGAGGCCCGGACGACCCGGCCCGGTCGGTGGTTGGAGGTGCGGCTCCAACTACAGTGCGGGCCGTGAGGCTGGTGCTGATAGCCGCATCCGCCGTGTTGGTCGCGGGGGGTGCGGGTGCTGCGGCACAACCGGCTTGGCGGCCCGCACGACCTGTTCCGGTTCCCCGCACCGAGGTCACGGCGGCACCGCTCGGCCAGGAGATCGCCGTCGTCGGCGGCTTCCTGCGCACCGGTGCGAACACGGGGCGCGCCGACGCCTACTCGCCCGCACGGAACCGGTGGCGCCGGCTTCCGGATCTTCCCGTGACCGTGGATCATGCGATGTCGGCGGGAGTCGCCGGCCGGCTGTACGTGGTCGGCGGCTATGGGCCTGGCTCCGTCGCGCGCAACACGGCCTTCGCGTTCCATCACGGCCACTGGACGCCGTTGCCGTCGATGCCTGCGCCGCGCGCGGCGGCCGGCGCGGCCATCGTGGGAGGAAAGCTCTATGTCGTCGGCGGTGTCGAGGCGCCGGGCAGGCTGGCCCGCACCGCCTTCGCCTTCGACTTCGACACGGCGCGCTGGACGACGATCCGCGGGCCCAGGCCGCGCGAGCACCTCGGCGCGGCCGCGCTCGGCGGCCGGGTCTACGCCGTCGCGGGACGAACGGGAGGACTCGACACCAACCAGGACGTCGTCGAGGCGTTCGACCCGCGCAGCGCGCGCTGGCGGGCGGTTCCGCCCGTGCCGGGCAAGCGCGGCGGCACTGCCGCGGCCTCCGTCGCAGGACGGCTCCTCTCGGTCGGCGGCGAGGAGCCCGGCGGAACGATTCGAACCGTCTACGCCTACTCGCCGTCCACCCGGCGGTGGACGAAGCTACCGGGGATGCGGACGTCGCGCCACGGCCTTGGACTTGTCGGCTGGCGAGGCCGCGCCTACGCGCTCGCCGGCGGGCCCCAGCCGGGGCTGACCGTCAGCGGCGCGAACGAGGTGCTGGCGCTCTCTTCCAAGTAACACTCTGTTACAAGCCCCACCCCGCGGCTCGGCGACCGGCGTTGCGAGGCTAGTAACACTCTGTTACTAGCGAGCTTCCGGCTTGAGCCCAGTCGCGACGACGCGCCGACCGTCCCGTTCGTAGACCACGTCGACCGTGTCGTGCTTCCGGTACGTGCCGGCGACGCCGAGGAACATGCTCGTCCAGCGCAGCGCACCAAGCCGGCCCTCCTGCGCGAGCGGACGGGTGAAGACGAGTGTCCTGCCCTGCACGCGGTAGTCCTGCCCCGCTTGCTGGGGGACGCCGTTCACGAAGACCTCGAATTGCTCCGGGACGTCGTCCGGGAGCCCGACCCGTGACTCCCCTTGCGACATGCCGCTCGATGTGGCTTCGTCTTCGGACACGCCCATAGAATGGCGCAGCCTGTGGTCGCTGCAGCCCTGTTCGCCGCTACCGGCCTGACCCCCGTCACGGCGGAGTCTCCGAACGCCGAGCGGATCGAGGACCTTTACTGGTTCGTTTCCTTCTGGGCCGCCCTCGTGCTGCTCGCTGTGGCCGTTCCGCTGACGATCTTCGTCATCCGCTACCGCAGCCGGGGACGCGACCGCACCGTCGAAGGCCCGCAGATCCACGGCTCGACCAGGCTGGAGATCGCCTGGACGCTCGTCCCGGTCGTAATCCTCTTGATCGTGACCGCGTTCACCTTCTACAAGCTGCCGGGGATCACGCTCGAGGACGAGGCGGAGGCCGGGGACCTGCGCGTCCGGGTCGAGGGCCGGCAGTTCTACTGGCAGTACCGCTACCCGAACGGCGTGATCGGTATCGACCGGCTGGTGGCGCCGCAGGGCCGGCTCGTCGTGCTCGAGATCACCGCGCCGGAGAGCGACGTCAACCACAGCTACTGGGTGCCGGGCGTCGGCGGCAAGTTCGACGCCATCCCCGGCAAGACGATCGAGACGGCGTTCCAGGCGCGGGAGGTCGGTGTCTTCGAGGGCCAGTGCGCCGAGTTCTGCGGGATCCAGCACGCCGCGATGCTGGCCGAGATCGAGGTGAAGCCCGTCGACGAGTTCGACTCCTGGCTCGAGGAGCAGGCGCAGGCCCAAGAGGCCGGTAGCTCCGACCTCGGCGAGCAGATCTTCGTCGGTGCCTGCAGCAAGTGCCACGGCCCGGAGGGTGAAGGCCTGATCGGGCCCGGCTTCACGTCCGCGAGCGTCGCCGATCCCGAGGCGATCGCGGAGATCGTCCGCAACGGCCGCGGGAGGATGCCCGCGATCGGGGAGGAGTGGGAGGACTTCCAGATGGAGGCGCTGACCGACTACCTGCGCGAGCGGTTCCCGGAGGAGAGCTAGTGGCGACCCGCGCCGAGACGCCGACCTACCCGGTTCCGTGGACGGCCGGCCGGTTCGCCAGCTGGGTCGCGACCGTCGATCACAAGCGGATCGGGATCCTCTACATCGTCACGAGCCTCGTGTTCTTCCTGGCCGGCGGTGTGATGGCCCTTCTGATTCGAACGCAGCTCGCGACGCCCGACATGGATTTCGTCGTTCGCGACGACTACAACCAGCTCTTCACGATGCACGGCACGACGATGATCTTCCTCGTCGTCGTCCCGATCTTCGCCGGCTTCGCGAACTACCTGGTCCCGCTGATGATCGGCGCCGCCGACATGGCGTTCCCGCGCCTGAACGCGCTTTCCTACTGGCTGTTCCTGTTCGGCGGGATCGTGCTCCTTGGGAGTTTCTTCGCCGATGGAGGCGCCGCCCAGTCGGGCTGGACGGGGTATCCACCATTCTCCGCCGAGGTCGCAGGCAACGGCCAGGACCTCTGGATCGTCGGCCTGCACATCCTCTCGATCTCGTCGCTGGCCGGGGCGATAAATCTCGTCGCGACGATTCACAACATGCGCACGGCCGGCATGACCTGGATGCGCCTGCCGCTCTTCGTCTGGTCGATCGAGATCTACGCGGCGCTGCTCGTGGTGGTGCTCCCGGCACTGACCGCGGGTCTCACCATGCTGCTGCTCGACCGGGCCGACCTGACGAGCTTCTTCACGCCCGACGAAGGCGGCGACCCGATCCTCTACCAGCACGTCTTCTGGTTCTTCGGCCACCCCGAGGTCTACGTCATGATCCTGCCCGCGATGGGGATCGTCTCCGAGGTGATCCCGGTCTTCGCGCGCAAGCCGATCTTCGGGTACAAGGCGATCGCGTTCTCGACGGTGGCGATCGGCTTCTACTCGCTGCTCGTGTGGGGCCACCACATGTTCACGGTGGGCTTGCCGCTCGGGTTGCAGGTCTGGTTCATGATCGCGTCGCTCACGATCGCGGTTCCGACCGGGGTGAAGATCTTCAACTGGATCGCGACGACCTGGCGCGGCAACCTGATCTTCGATACGGCCATGCTCTTCGCGCTCGGCTTCGTCGCCGTGTTCACGATCGGAGGCCTGTCGGGGATCTACGTCGCCGTCTTCCCGTTCGACTGGCAGGTGCACGACTCGTACTTCATCGTCGCGCACCTGCACTACGTCCTGTTCGGCGGCTCGATGTTCGGCGTCTTCGCCGCGCTCTACTACTGGTGGCCGAAGATGTTCGGCCGGATCCTGAACGAGAAGCTCGGCAAGTGGCACTTCTGGCTCACCTTCGTCGGCTTCAACCTCACGTTCTTCCCGCAGCACATGATGGGACTGCTCGGGATGCCCCGGCGCGTCTACAACTACCGCGACGCCGATCTCCTGGCGGAGTACAACCTGGTCTCGACGATCGGCTCGTACATCATGGGGCTCGGGATCCTGGTCTTCGTGTGCAACGTCTTCTGGTCGCGCAAGGGGCGCGAGCCGCGGGCGCCGAACGACCCGTGGCTGGCGGACACGCTCGAGTGGTACACGACCTCGCCGCCGCCGCCCCACAACTTCGACAAGGTTCCGTACGTGACGAGCGCGCGGCCCTTGCGGGATCTGCGGCGCAGGATCGGGGAAAGGAGATAGCTGGGTGAACCTTCCGGTTCCCCCAGACCCCCTCCACCTGGTCCGCTTCGCGGACGGGCCGCTTCGCGGCCGGGCCCTGGCTCCGGCTGTGCGGACTGGGTGCGTCCGTAGCCGTCGTCCTCGTCGTCGCCAGTGGCGAGCTCGGCATCGCCCACCGCGCGCTCGTGCTCGTGGCGCTGCCGCTGCTCGTTGCGATGCTCGTGCGCGCCTGGTGGGCCGACCGGCTTGTGTTCCATGTGACGAGCGTGGCTCTCTTGTTGTTCCTTGCGGCCGTAGCCAGCTGGTGGTCGCCGTTTCTCCACGTTTCGCTGGCCGCGGTGGCCGCAGCCGCGACCGCCGTGGCCACGGCCCTCCTCTACCGCGGCGAGCGTCCGGGACGCGTGTCCTGGCGGGATTACGTGGCGCTGACGAAGCCACGGATCATGTCGCTGCTGCTCCTGACGGGGGCGGCGGGCATGTGCGTTGGAACACAAGGGTTTCCTGCGCCGGGTCTCTTCCTCGCAGCGATGCTCGGGCTGGCACTGGCTTGCGGCGGCGCGAGCGCCTTGAACCACGTGCTCGACCGGGACATCGACCGCTCGATGAAGCGGACGAGCTCGCGGCCGGTCGCCGACGGCCGCGTGAGCCCGGAGCTCGCGCTCGAGTTCGGGCTGGCCCTATCGGCGCTCTCCTTCGTCCTCCTGGCGTCGGCGGTCAACGTGCTGACTGCGTGCCTCGCGCTGGTCGGGAACCTGTTCTACGTCCTGGTCTACACCCGCTGGCTCAAGCGCTCGACGCCGCAGAACATCGTCATCGGCGGCGCAGCCGGGGCGGTTCCGCCGCTCGTCGGCTATGCGGCTGCGACCGGCAACCTCGCGCTGCCGGCGCTGTTTCTGTTCCTGATCGTGTTCTTCTGGACGCCGCCGCACTTCTGGGCGCTGGCGCTGCTGATCAAGCGCGACTACGCCGCGGCGCGCATCCCGATGCTGCCGGTCGTGCGCGGCGACCGCGAGACGGCGAGGCAGGTGCTCCTGTACACGGTCGTCCTCGTCGCGCTGACGCTCGTGCCGGCTTTGACCGGGACCTTCGGCTGGCTCTACCTGGTCGCCGCGGTGGTGCTCGGGGGGCAGTTCATCCGGCTCGCAATCCAACTCTGGCGCTCGACGGCTCCGCCCCAGGCGGGACGGCTGTTCCACTACTCCCTCGCCTATCTCGCCCTGCTCTTCGTGGCCCTGGCCGTCGACCCGATGGTGGTTCTGTGACCGACCACCTGACCGAGCCGGTCGAGGAGCCGCCGCCGGCCGAGGCGGTGCCGGAGCCGGTTGATCCTGTCGAGCCCGAGGATCCGCACGCCGCGCTGGCCAAGAAGAACACGGAGCTCGGCTGGGCGCTGTTCGGCCTCTTCGTGCTGCTCTTCGCTGGCACCTGGGCGGTCGCATTCGTCTATCTGGCCCTGGCCTAGCGGCTCGCCGAGCCGATTCGAGGCCGAACAAGTTGTCTCAGTCTTGACACAGATCGGGCTTGACAGTCCGCGGTGTCCGACACCAACGACCCTCCGTGGACGGGATCTTCCTCGCCGAGCCTGACGAGCTTCCTCGGACGGGCGGGCCTCGGCTCGCCGTCAAGGATCTCTTCGACACGGCGGGCCTGACGACCACCTACGGGTCGATCCTCTTCGCCGACTACGTGCCCGACCGGAGCGCCGAGGCGCTCCTCCGCCTCGAGCGCGCCGGCTACGTGAACGTCGGCAAGACGAACCTCCACGAGTTCGCGTACGGGGTCACCTCGCAGAACCCGCACTTCGGAACCGTCCCGAACCCGATCGCGCCAGGCCGGATCGCCGGGGGCTCGAGCGGAGGCTCGGCGGCCGCGCTCGCAGCCGGGCTCGTCGACGCAGCGCTCGGCAGCGACTCCGGGGGCTCGATCCGGATCCCTGCCGCCTGCTGCGGGATCGTCGGGTTCAAACCCACGTACGACCTCGTCCCGCTCGACGGCTGCTTCCCGCTCGCGCCGACCTTCGACCACGCAGGCCCGATGGCTCGCACGGTCGCCGACTGCGCCGCGATGCTCGATGCGCTGGCCCCGGAGTTCAAGCGCGAGCCGGCACGTCGAGTCTCCGTCGGGGTCGCCTGGGCCGATCGCTGCGCGCCCCTCGTCGGCGACCGGATCCGCGAAGCCGCGGCGCTGCTCGATGCCCGCGCAGACGAGTTCCCGCTCCCGGAGGCCATCGGCAACGCGTTCATGCGCGAGGTCGCCGACGTCCACCGCGACCTCTTCGCCGGGAGCGCCGACAGCTACGGCGAGAACGTTCGGACGAAGATCGAGCTCTGTCTCAAGGTCACCGACGCCGAGGCGGCGGAGGCGCTCGACCGGCGTAACGCCTACCGGATCGAAGCGGAGGCCGCGATGGGCGATCTCGACCTTCTGCTCACGCCGACCCTCGCCTTCGTCGCTCCACCGCTTCCGGACGACGAGCTGAAGATCCGCGAGGACCTGATCCGGTTCACGTACCCGTTCAATGCGCTCGGCTGGCCGGCCCTGGCCCTTCCGGCCGGTACGGCGGAGGACGGCCTTCCCGCCTCCGTGCAGGTGGTCGGCCGCCCGGGCCAGGACGCGCTTGTCCTGGCTGTTGGTGAGGCACTCGAGGGATCTCTCGTTTGAGGCAACGGCAACTGTGCTGCCGGTCCGGCGCGGAGCCTGGTACTAGCGCATCCGCCCGGGCTTCCGCCTCTAGTGGCCTGCGAGCTCCGCCACCGCGTCGCCGAGCCGGTTCTCGATCCGAAAGTGCCGGTCCAGCCCCATGATCTGCAGCGTGCGCAGGATCCGGCGGTCGTCGGAGACGAGCACGAGATCGCCGCCGCGGTCCCGGAATCGGGGCTGGTACCGGAGGAGGAGGCCCAGCACGGACGAGTCGATGAAGCCAACCTCGGCGAGGTCGACGACGACCGAAGAGCCGCCGAGCTGGAGTACGTCCCGCAGCTCCTCCTCCAGCTCCGGCGCGCGGTACAGGTCGGCCTCGCCGCTGACCGAGACGACGAAGGCGTCGTTTCCGATGCCCGCCGTCTTCAGCTCGAAGTCGAGCTCCATAGGCTCACCGTAGCCGCGGTTTCCTGGGCGTTCAGCTGTGGAAGCCTGTGGATTCGCTCACAGAGGAGTGGATCGCCGAGAGCTTGTATCCGACGCCACGAATGGTGATCACACGCCGAGGGTCGCCCGGGTCCTCCTCGATCTTCTGCCGGAGATTGGACACGTGGATGTCGCACGCGCGCTGGTCGCCGACGTACGTGGAATCCCAGAGGTGCTGCATGATCTCTCGACGGCTGAACACTCGCTCGGGCTGCTTGGCGAGAAGGAGCAGCAACTTGAACTCGGATGGCGTCAGCCGCATCGGCCGGCCTCCGAGCGTGACCTCGTGGCGGATCGGATCGAGCTCGAGGTCGCCGACGCGAAGGACGCTCGCCGCGCCCGACCGGTCGAGCTCGCGGCGCCGCAGGATCGCCCTGATCCGTCCGATCAGCTCGGCCATGGAGAACGGCTTCGTTAAGTAGTCGTCGGCGCCGATCTCCAGGCCGAGCACCCGGTCGAGCTCCGCTCCCTTCGCGGTCAGCATGATGATCGGGACCGCGCTCTCGCTCCGAAGGCGGCGGCAGACCTCCATGCCGGACATCCTCGGAAGCATGAGGTCGAGGACCACGACGTCGAACTCGTCCGCGAGTGCTGCGCGAAGGCCCGCCTCGCCGTCGTCGGTGCTCTGGACCTGGAATCCCTCGCTCCGAAGCGCGTACTCGACGGCGTCGCGGATCGCGGGCTCGTCGTCGACGACCAGGACGCGGCTCATTTCGACACCATCGCAGCAGCGTTGCGGAGACGCACGCGGATCGTCGTGCCGCTTCCGACCTCCGACTCGATCGCGAGCTCGCCGTCGAGCGCGTCGGCGACCGCACGCACGATCGCCAGACCGAGCCCGAAACCGGGCTTCGAGTCGGCGTCGCTCCGGTAGAAGCGGTCGAAGATCCGAGATCGCTCTGGAGCGGGAATGCCTGGCCCCGTGTCGGACACGGCAATCTCGACAGTCCCTTCCCCCAGGTCCGCGCCGCTGAGCACGATCCGACCGCTCTCCGTCTGCTTGGCTGCGTTCTCGGCGAGGTTCACGACGGCCTGCTCCACGAGCTCGCGGTTCGTCACCACCGCAAGGTCGCCGGGACAGTCGATTACCAGCTCCACGTCCGACGGCACCCGCAACCCGGCACGGATCTCCTCGAGAAGCGGGCACAGGGCGACCAGCTCGTCTCGCGGCGCCTCCATGCCGATCTGCGTACGGGCGAGGACGAGCAGTGCGCGGACGAGTCGCGCCAGCCGGTCGGCCTCCCGTTCGATGTGCCCCAGGAACACGTCGCGCTCGGGCCCGTCCTTCGCACCTGCCTGGAGGACCTCGATCGCGCTCACGATCGCCGCCAGCGGGCTCTGGAGCTCGTGCGCAGCGTTGGTCACGAAGTCTCGCTCGGCGCGCTCGGCGTGCTCGCGGACGGTCGCATCGCGTATGACGGCGACTGCCCCCGTCTGCTCGCCGGATGGCGCGATGACCGGGGCCGTGCTGACGTCGAGGATCACCCTGCGGTCCGCAAGCACGACCTCGTAGCGCTCGCCGGTCACCACGGCGCCCGCCCCGAGCGTGCGCGAGATCGGCAACTCGTCGAGCGCAACTGGTGAGCCGTCGAGCCGGAAGACCTCGAGGTTCCGCCAGTTCGAGAAGATCGGCGAGTCCAACGACTCGGCTCCGAGGATCCGCATAGCCTCCTTGTTTGCGGTGTGCGAGACGCCCTTCTGGTCCATCACCAGCAGCCCGGCAGGGATGTTCTCGACCACCGCCTGGAGCAACGCGCGCTGCTCCTCGAGCGCTGCCGTTCGCTCCAGGACCCTTTCTTCGAGTTCGCTCACGTGACCCCAGCCACTCGCACAGGTTGGCACGTGGAACGCATAATTGCTCCATGGAGGACATGGGGAAGCGCGTCGGCCAGAACGAGGTCATCTTTCGCGAGGTCAACGAGCGGCTCCGCGAGCTCGGAGAGAGCTTCAGCCTGGTCACCGAGGTCAGCGACTTCGTCTGCGAGTGCGCCGATACCTCCTGCACGGACCGCATCCAACTCTCGCTCCGCGACTACGAGGAGGTTCGCTCGGATCCCAAGTGGTTCGTGATCGTCCCCGGCCACGAGCTGCTCGAGTTCGAGCGCGTCATGGACCAGCACGACAGCTACCTGATCGTGGAGAAGCTCCCGGGCGGCCCGGCCGGGATCGCGATCAGGGAAGATCCGCGAGCTTCCTGACCGCCGACTCGTAGACCGGATCGCGGACGAAGACGTCGAGCTCGTCCGACAGGAGGTCACTCGGCGGCCTCTCGCCCCCGACCGGAAGCGCGTCCGCCCGCTCCAGCTCGACCTCGACGCCGGCGCGGTCCTCGAGCCAGCCGGCCACGAGCGCCGTCTCCGCCGGCGGGCCGGTAAGCCGGTCCGGGAGCTCGGGCCAGGCCTCGGCGAGCGCCCGCCGCCACGGCAGCGTGCGGCGCCAGGCGATGTCGGATACGGCGACGCGGTCGAAGAGCTCCACGAGCTCCGCGTAGGCGGCAGGCACGTCGGGCCACTCGCCCGAATCGACCACCAGGCGGTCGACGATCTCCACCAGCTGACCGAACACCGGCGAGCCGAACTCCGGACGGCCGCGCCAGCGGAGGAAGACCGGGAGGTCTGGCAGCAGAAGCGGGACCGCGATACTCGCCGGCGCTTCGGCTCTTGCGCCGCGGAGCCGCAGCTCGACGATCTCGCTGCAGAGATGGCGCTCGATGCCGGGCAGGTCGTAGCACTCGAGGCTCACGCGGGCGGCGAGCTCGTCCTGTCCCGCGGCCTGCGGGAACAGGAGGAGCGTCCTCGAGGGGTGGCGTTCGCCGAGCCCTGCCAGAGTCTCGGCTGCGGCCTCCTGCCATTCTGACGGCACCCACGCGAGATGGGTCAGGACGCTCGTCCGCAGGTCCGGCTCGCGGCCGTGCGAGTGCCGGTACCGGAGGTCGACGAGTGCGGCCTCGATCTCGGCGATCGTCGCGCAGTCGTCGGTCCACTCCTCGACGTGGGCTACCGGTGCCACTCGACGAGCTCCTGCGCCGCCTGCGGGCCCCAGGTTCCGGCGGGATAGTTCGGGAACGCCGGCTTGTCTCGCCGCCAGGCCGCAACGATCGCGTCCACGAGCGCCCACTGCTCCTCGATCTCGTCCGAGCGGGTGAAGAGCGTCGCGTCGCCGAGCATCGCGTCGAGGATGAGCCGCTCGTAGGCCTCGGGAAGTCCGGTGCGAAACGCGCCGCCGTAGAGGAAGTCCATGTGGACGGTGCGGACCCGCATCCCCTCGCCGGGGACCTTCGCGCCGATCGCGAGCGACACGCCCTCGTTCGGCTGAATGTGCACGATCAGAACGTTCGGGCGCAGTTCGCTGGCGTCCTCGAAAAGCGGGTGGGGCACGCGCTTGAACTGGATCGCGATCGTCGTCTCCCGGCGCGGGAGACGCTTGCCTGTGCGGACGAAGAACGGCGTGTCCGCCCAGCGCCAGTTCTCGATCTCGAGCTTGGCTGCAACGAACGTCTCGGTGTCCGAGGCGGGATCCACGCCGGGCTCCTCCCGGTAGCCCGCCACCGGCCGGCCTTCGATGAAGCCGGGCCCGTACTGGCCGCGCACGACCTCGTTGGGCGCAGGCGTCGCCAGCGCCTTCAGGACCTTCAGCTTCTCGTTGCGGACGGAGTCGGCGGTGAAGTCGATCGGCGGCTCCATGCCGGTCAGCGCGACCAGCTGAAGGAGGTGGTTCTGGAAGACGTCGCGAATCGCGCCCGCCCGTTCGTAGAACGCGGCGCGGGTCCCGATTCCCATCGACTCGGCCACGGTGATCTGGACGTGATCGATGAACTGCCGATTCCAGACGGGCTCGAAGATGCCGTTGGCGAAGCGCAGCGCGAGCAGGTTCTGGACGGTGTCCTTGCCGAGGTAATGGTCGATCCGGAAGACCTCGTCCTCGGTGAAGGAACGGCTGAGCAGCTCGTTCAGCTCGCGGGCCGACTGCAGGTCGTGGCCGAACGGCTTCTCGACGATCAGGCGGGTCCAGCCGGCCGTCGTCCGGCGCTCGCCGATCTCCTCTACGAGCTTCGGCATCGCCACCATCGGGACGGCGAGGTAGTAGACGCGATTCCCGCGAGTGCCGAGCTCGTCGTCGAGGGCGCCCAGGGTGGAGGCGACGGTGTTCTCTCCCTCTTCGTCTGCGACCTCGGTCGCGACGTAGCGCGTCCTGCTCGCGAGCGCCTCCCAAGCTTCTGCGGTGAACTCGTCGCGGCCGAACTCGCGCACGGCCTCCTCCATGGACGCAACGAACTCCTCGGTCGGCATCTCGGTGCGCGCAACGCCCAGCACAGCGAACTGCTCGGGCAAGAGCTTGCGGTAGGCGAGGGCGTACAGCGCGGGGAAGATTTTGCGACGGGTCAGGTCGCCCGAGGCGCCGAAGATCGTGAGAACACACGGCTCCGGCCGGCGGCGCAGCTCGAGCCCCTCGGCGAGCGGGTTCTCGGCGGTGCGGGGCTCAGTCGCGCTTGACTGCGTGACCACCGAACTGCTCCCGAAGTGCCGCGTTGACCTTGGCCGCGAAGGACTCGTCCTGGCGGGACGCGAAGCGCGCGTAGAGGGCCGCCGTGATCACGTGGAGCGGCACCGCCGTGTCGATCGCCTGCTCGACGGTCCACCTGCCCTCGCCCGAGTCCTCGACGTAGCCGCGGATGCTCTCGAGGCTTGGGTCCTCCTCGAGCGCTCGGGCCAGAAGATCGAGCAGCCAGCTGCGCACGACCGAGCCGTGGCGCCAGAGCTCGGCAACGGCTGCCAGATCGAGCTCGAACTCCGATGCCTGCATCAGGTCGAAGCCCTCGGCGTACGCCTGCATCAGGCCGTACTCGACCCCGTTGTGGACCATCTTCACGAAGTGGCCCGCGCCCGACGGCCCGACGTGGGCGTACCCGCCTTCCGGCGCCAGCGCGAGGAAGGCCGGCTCGACGACCGCGACCGCCTCGCCATCGCCTCCGACCATGAGCGCGTAGCCGACCTCGAGCCCCCAGATCCCGCCGGAGACGCCTGCGTCGAGGTAGCGGATCCCGCTCTCGGCCGCCTGGGCGGCTCGGCGCTGCGAGTCGCGGAAGTTCGAGTTGCCGCCGTCGACGATCACGTCTCCCTCTTCCAACAGCCCGAGCAGCTCCTCGACCGACTCTTCGGTCGGAGGCCCGGCCGGAATCATCAGCCAGACGACGCGCGGCGTCTCCAGTTGCGAAACGAGCTCGGCGAGCGAGGTCGCGGTCCGCTCGCCGCTGCGGGCGTAGGTCTGGACTTCGTGCCCATGCTGCCGGAGACGGATCGTCATGTTGCCGCCCATCCGGCCGAGTCCGACCATCCCGAGCTTCACAGCTCGACCCTCACCACGCGTCTGCCGCGTTCCTCGAGCGCCTGGAGGTCTCCATCAGCCTGCGCCTGGATCAGCGCACGGAAGCCGAACTTCTGGCCCGGGATCGGCAGCTCCTCGCCGAGGTCGTCGACCACCTGGACGAAGAGCCCGGTGTCCGGCCCGCCCTTGTGGAGCTGCCCCGTCGAATGGAGGTAGCGCGGCCCGAGGCCGACCGAGACTGCCGCGCCGGTCTCGCGCGCCCGCCGGACGAGCGGCTCGAGCTCACCCTCGCGATCGGGGTCGATGAACGCCTGAATCGCCACGTAGCGACCGGGTCCGGCCTCGGCCAACAGCTCGTCTACCTGTCCCTCGGAGACATGACGAGTGTCTGACACTCGCCGTTGGCCCGAAAGGACAGCGTTGGTCTTGTCCTTCGCCGCCTGGACGTCCGGCTGGTCGAACGGGTTGATGCCGAGCACCGAGCCGGCGACGGCCACGGCGAACTCCCAGCGGAAGAACTCCTGGCCGAGCTCGTACGGGTCGGGGAGCCGGATGTCCGGCGCCTCGCCGCCCTCGCGGACCGGGACGATGCCCTTCCCGTCCTTGCCCGTGGACTCGGCGACGAGCTGCTCTACCCAGAGACCGAAGTCGGCGTCGACGTGGAGGAACTGCTGCTCGGCGAGCCAGAGGCCGAGCTCGAGGCCGGGGTTCCCCTCCGAGAGCCGGCACGCCTCGCGCATCTCCTCCGCGCGGTCGAGGAGCCGCGCGAGGTCGACGCCCATGAGCGCCGCCGGCAGGAGCCCGAAGACGGACAGCGCCGAGTAGCGCCCGCCGATCGTCGGCTCGCCGTAGAAAACATCCTCGGAGAGCTCGGCGAGGGGCGAGCCGGGGTCGGTGATGACCGCGAAGCGCCCACCCCTGTCGCGGAAGTAGTCCGCGTGCGAGCGGGTCTCAATCGTCGTCCCGGACTTCGACGCCGCCACGAAGAGCGTCCGCTCGACGTCGATCGCCTCCTCGAGCCGCCGGATCGCCGTGGGGTGTGTCGTGTCGAGGACCTGGAAGCGCTCGGCACCGAAGAATCGGCTCATCACCTCCGGCGCGAGGCTCGACCCGCCCATGCCCATCAGCACCACCTGGTCGACCTCGATCTCCAGCCGAGTGGCGTACTCCAGGAGCTCGTGCGCGCGTTCGCGCATCCGCGTCGGCTCGTCGAGCCAGCCGAGCCAGTGCGCCTCGTCGCCTCCGGTCCAGACCGAGGGATCCCGCTCCCAGATCCGCTCGACCAGCTCAGCGGGAGCGAGGGTGCTCACGCGGCTACGAGTTGTTCCTTCTTGGACCGGATGCCGTCGATCAGCTCGTCGAAGGAGTCGCTGAACTTCTGGACGCCTTCTTCCTCGAGCACGCGGGTGACGTCGTCGTAGTCGACCCCGGCCCGGGCGAGATCGGCGAAGAGCTGCGTCGCCGCGTCGACGTCCTCGTCCAGCGTGACTCCACGGACCTCGCCGTGATCCTGGAACGCCTCGATCGTCTCCCGCGGCATCGTGTTGACGGTCTGCGGGCCGATCAGCTCCTCGACGTACATCACGTCCCGGTACGCCGGGTTCTTCGTCGACGTCGAGGCCCAGAGACAGCGCTGGGTCGAGGCGCCGGCCGGGAGGAGCGCGTCCCACCGCCCGCCGGCGAAGATCTCCTTGAACCGCTGGTACGCGAGCTTGGCGTTCGCGATCCCAAGCTTGCCCTTGAGGTCGTCGTGGCCGCCGAGCTCGTTCAGCCGCCGGTCCGCCTCGGTGTCGACGCGGGAGACGAAGAAGCTCGCGACCGAGGTGACGAGTGACGCGTCGCCGCCGTTCTCCACCAGCCGCTCCAGGCCGCGGATGTACGCGTTCGCGACGGCGGCATAGCGGTCGAGGCCGAAGATCAGGGTCACGTTGATGCTCTTGCCGCGCGCGATCATCTCCTCGATCGCGGGCAGCCCCGCCTGGGTCGCGGGGATTTTCACGTAGAGGTTCGGCCGGTCAATCGCGTCGTGGAAGCGCTGCGCCTGCTCGATCGTCGCCTGCGTGTCGTTCGCCAGGTGCGGATCGACCTCGAGCGACACGTAGCCGTCCTGCCCCTCGGTGACGTCCCAGACCTCGCGCATGAGGTCGCAGGCCTCACGGATGTCGTCGAAGGCGAGCCGGAAGAAGATCTCCTTGAGATCGTTCTCCTGCGCGAGCACCTCGCGGAGCTGGTCGTCGTACCAGTCTCCCTCGGACATGGCCTTCTGGAAGATCGTCGGGTTGGACGTGACGCCGACGACGGCGTCCTCGTCCATCATCCGGCGCAGCTCGCCCGTCCTGAGCCATTCGCGGGACAGCGAGTCGATCCAGACGCTCTGGCCGAGCGCGCTCAGTTCGTGAAGTCGTGACTCAGGCATTCGCAGCCTCTCTTTCCATCGCTTCGATCTTCTCAAGCCTCCTGCGGTACCGCTCGCCGCCGTCGAACTGCGCCGCCAGGAAGGCGCGGACGAGCTCGGCGGCCATGTCGGGCCCGACGATGCCGGAGCCGATGCAGAGGACGTTCATGTCGTCGTGCTCGACTCCCTGGTGGGCGGAGTACGTGTCGTGGCAGATCGCCGCTCGGATCCCCGGCAGCTTGCAGGCGGCGATCGAGGCGCCGACGCCCGAGCCGCAGACGAACACGACGCGCTCCGCGTCGCCGGAGCGAATCGCCTCGCCAACCTCGCGGGCCTTGTCCGGGTAGTCGACGGCCGGCTCCGGCGCGTCCGTCCCGAGGTCGAGCACCTCGTGGCCGAGCGCCGTCAGCTCCTCGAGGACTCGCCCGCGCAGCTTGACGCCCCTGTGGTCGAAGGCAACCGCAACACGCATCGCTCGATTACGTTACTCGCTGATGACCGGCCCAGACCTCTGGCGAGAGCTCGGACAGCAGCTGCGCGTGGACGCCGTGCGCGCAAGCGCCGAGGCGGGCTCAGGCCATCCGACGTCGTCGATGTCCGCCGCGGACCTGGCCGCCGTGCTCCTGGCGAACCACTTCCGGTACGACTTCGACGAGCCGAAGAGCCCTGCGAACGACCGGCTCGTGTTTTCCAAGGGCCACGCCTCGCCGCTCGTCTACGGCCTCTTTCGAGCAGCCGGAGCCCTCTCGGAGGAGGAGTTCGGCACCTATCGCCAGTTCGGGAGCCGTCTCGAAGGGCATCCCACACCGTCGCTGCCCTGGGTCGACGTCGCGACCGGCTCATTGGGCCAGGGGCTCCCGATCGGCGTCGGCATGGCGCTCGCCGGAAAGCGTCTCGACCGGCTGCCGTTCCGGGTCTGGGTGATCTGCGGCGACAGCGAGATGGCCGAGGGGTCGATGTGGGAGGCCGCCGAGCACGCCGCCTTCTACGAGCTCGACAACCTGACCGCGATCGTCGACGTGAACCGGCTGGGCCAACGGGGCGAGACCATGCACGGCTGGGATCTCTCTTCCTACTCGGACCGCCTGCGCGCCTTCGGCTGGCACGCGATCGAGATCGACGGCCACGACGTCGAGCAGATCGACGCCGCCTACCGCGAGGCCGAGTCGACGAGCGGCAAGCCGACCGCGATCGTCGCGAAGACGCTGAAGGGCAAGGGGTACTCGAAAGTCGAGGACCAGGGGGGCTGGCACGGGAAGGCAGTCGCAGGGGAGGCCGTCGAGGAGCTCGGCGGCGTGCGAAACATCACCGTGGACGTACCCAGGCCGGAGCCCGGCGAACGACACCGGTTCGATGCGCCGGGCACTCCGGAGTGGCCGAGCTACGAGGTCGGCTCCAAGGTCGCGACGCGCAAGGCGTACGGCGAGGCGCTCGCGGCGCTCGGAGGCTCGGACCCGATGGTGGTCGCGCTCGACGGCGAGGTGTCGAACTCGACCTACGCCGAGATCTTCCGCGACGCGCACCCCGAGCGCTTCTTCGAGATGTACATCGCCGAGCAGCAGATGGCCGCCGCGGCCGTGGGGATCCAGGTGCTCGGGTGGAAGCCGTTCGCCTCGACGTTCGCCGCGTTCTGGAGCCGCGCCTACGACTTCGTCCGCATGGCGGCGATCAGCCGCGCCACGATCAAGCTCTGCGGCTCGCACGCGGGAGTGTCGATCGGCGAGGACGGCCCCTCCCAGATGGCGCTCGAGGACCTCGCCGAGTTCCGCGCCGTCAACGGCTCGACCGTCCTCTACCCGTCAGACGGGAATCAGACGACGAAGCTCGTCCAGGCCATGGCCGACCTCGACGGGATCTCGTTCCTCCGGACGACGCGCGCCGACACGCCGGTGATCTACGACGCCGGCGAGGAGTTCCGGGTCGGCGGCTCCAGGACGGTGCGCTCGACCGACGACGACGACGTCACTATCGTCGCCGCCGGGATCACGCTGCACGAGGCGCTGGCCGCGGCGGACCGCCTGGCCGAGGAGGACATCGCCGCGCGGGTCATCGACCTCTACTCCGTCAAGCCGATCGACGCGGAGACGATCCGCGGGATCCGTACGCCGATCGTCACGGCCGAGGACCACTGGGCCGAGGGCGGCCTGGGCGAGGCCGTGCTCGCGGCGCTGGCCGACGTGGACGACCGGCCGCCGGTTCAGATCCTCGCCGTCAGAGAGCTGCCCCACTCGGGCAAGCCGGCGGAGCTCCTCGCCGCAGCCGGGATCGACGCCGACGCGATCGTCGCCGCAGCCCGAGCCCTCGTCAGGGCACGAACGCCCGCCTGATCACTCCTCCGGATCGAGGTCGATCCGCACAGTCATCAGTTCGGTGCCCATCAGACGGACGACGCGGGCGTTGAAGGCCGAAAGCGAGCGCTGACGCTCGCGCGGATCGTCGTCGGGCAGCGCGTGCGCCGTCCCGGTTCGCCAGCGGCCGCCGGCGAAGACGCGCACCCGCGGGTCAGCCGCGATGTTCCGGACGTAGCCGGCCTTCCGCCCGTGCTCGGCGACGATCCAGAAGGTGTCGCCGATCAGCCCGTTCCCGACCGGATTCTGCCGCGGCTCGCCGGTTCGACGCCCGCGGGTCTCGAGGATCGCCCAGCGGCGCACGAGCCGTAGCCGCACCGCGAGCTTGACGACCGGGTTGACGACATAGCGGGAGAGCGCCGTCGTGAAGCGTCGCTTGCTCACAGCACGTCGTCGAGGTTCTCGAGCGCCCGGCGGAACAGTCCCCGGAACCAGGCTCGACCGCCGAGCGCGAGGAAGATCCGGTCGAACGGCGAAGCCTCCGGCACCTCCGCCGATAGACGGACCGTCGAGCCGGAGCCGGACGGCTTGATGTCCCACGCCACGAGCCCGACCGTGCCGCCCCGAAGATCGGCCCGCCCGGCGACGCGCACAGGCCGCCGGCCTCGAGGACCTGCGTCTGGACGGTACGTGTGAGCCCGAGCGGGCCCTTCAGCCGGATCGTCCCGCCGTCCTCGGCGAGGTCGTCGAGCTCGAGGAACCGTTGCTCGAGGCGCCAGTGGTTGCGGAGGTCCGCGAGGAAGTCGAACACGCGCTCGGGCGGCGCAGCGACGGATCGCTCGGCCACGATCAAGCTGCGGCGCGGCGAATCTGCTCGTCCAGCGGGACGAGCGGGATGCCGAAGGTGCGCACCGCGAGGTCGTTCGAGACGACGTTGTCGCCCGCCTCGAGCATCGTGAGCAGGTCGCGCGTGAGCGGGATGTCGCCCGGCAGGCGCTCGGTGAGCGTGGCCGGGATCTTCATCAGCCGGGTTGGCAGGTGCATCGTCGGGCGGCGCCGGATCCCGAGCGCCGCGCGGATCCGCCGCCAGAGCTCGTCCCAGTCGACCACGTCCGGGCCGCCGAGCTCGAACGTCTGGCCCGCGGCCTCGGGCTTGTCGACGGAGGCGGCGAAGTAGGCGCCGACGTCGTCGACCCAGATCGGCTGGATGCGCTGCTCGCCGCTGCCGACGATCCCGGTGACCGGTGCCAGCTTCGCGAGCTTGACGAAGGTGGGGAGGATCCCGCCGTTCCGTCCGAAGACGAAGCTCGGCCGGAAGATCACATGCTCGAGGCGGGAAGACTTCACGTCCAGCTCCTGCTGCCACTTCGCGCCGTAGTACGGGACCAGGTCCTTGGTCTCCTCGCTCGTGCCGAGCGCGCTCATCAGAACGAACCGGCCGACGCCCGCATTCTCCGCCGCGGCGAGCAGGTGGCGGGTCCCCTCGACCATCACCCGCTGAAACTGCTCCGCCTTCCCCTGCCGGATCGCGACGAGGTGGACGACGACCTCCTCCCCCTCGGCCGCGCGACGCAGGCTGTCCGCGTCCGTCATGTCCGCCTGAACCGCCTCCTGGCATCTGATCCCCGCCTTCCGCCAGGAGCCGGGCTTGCGCTCCAGCACGCGCACCTCGTGGCCCGCGTCGACGATCGCGTTCGCCACCGCGGGCCCGACGAACCCCGTCGCGCCGGTGACGAGAACCCTCACCGAACGGGCTCGCGGAAATTCTCGTAGTAGCGGCTCGGCGTGGGGCCCTTCTGGCCCTGGTACTTGGACCCGAGCTTGCCGGCGCCGTATGGAGTCTCGGCCGGCTCAGTCAGCTGGACGAACGAGAGCTGGCCGATCTTCATGGCGTGGTAGATCGTGATCGGGAGGTTCGCGACGTTCGAGAGCTCCAGCGTGACATGGCCGTCCCAGCCGGGGTCGATGAAGCCGGCGGTCGAGTGGATCAGCAGGCCGAGCCGGCCCAAACTCGACTTCCCTTCCAATCTCGCGACGAGGTCGTCGGGGAGCCGGATCCGCTCCAGCGTCGAGGCGAGCACGAACTCGCCCGGGTGGAGGATGAAGGGCCGCTCCTGGTCGATCTCGACGAGCTCGGTCAGCTCCTCCTGCGGCTCCTTGACGTCGATGTAGGGATACCGGGCGTTGTGGAAGACGCGGAAGAACCGGTCGACGCGCACGTCCACGCTGGACGGCTGGAGGAGCGAGGGGTCGTAAGGGTCGATCTCGATGCGGCCCTCGTCGAGCAGCCGGCGGATCGTGTTCCGGATGGTGCCAGTTGGTCCGAGCACCAGCAGAGTCTGGACTCCGACGAGTCAGGCAGCCTTGGCGAGGAGGAGGGGGGCTCTGGCGCCGCGTGATCGCGGCCGGAAGTAGGCGCCATGCTGGAGGAGCACTCGGCGAACTCGGCTTCGGTGAGCTCCAGCTCGGCCGCCGCCATGTCCTCCTCGAGGTGCTCCACCGACGAGGTTCCCGGGATGGGCGCCATCACCGGGGAGCGCCGAAGCAGCCAGGCGAGCGCGAACTGAGCAGGCGTCCCGCCGTGGCTCCGCGCGATCTCTGCCAGCCGGCCCGTCGCCGAGGCGAGTGCACCCAACGCGAGCGGGAACCAGGGCAGGAACGCGATCCCAGCCCGCTCGCATGCGTCGAGCACGCGGTCCGAGTAGCGGTCGCCGACGTTGTAGCGGTTCTGGACCGAGACGACTCGGACGATCTCCTGCGCCGTCGCCAGCTGCCGGGCATCGACGTTCGAGAGCCCGACGTGCCGGATCTTCCCCTGCCGCTGGAGCTCGGCTAGGGCGCCGACCGACTCCTCGAGAGGCACCTGGGGGTCGACCGAGTGCAGCTGATAGAGATCGATCCGCTCGAGCCGGAGCCGGCGGAGGCTGCCGTCGAGCGACTCGCGGAGTGTCTCGGGCCGGCCGTCCGGCTGCCAGCGGCCCGGTCCGGGCCGCGTCAAGCCGCCCTTGGTCGCGACCACGAGGCCCTCGGGATACGGGTGAAGCGTCTCGGCGATCAGCTCCTCGTTCACCTCGGGCCCGTACGACGCCGCGGTGTCGATCAGCGTCACACCGAGCTCGACCGCGCGCCGAAGCACGGCCTTGGCGCCCTCGCGGTCGGGGGGGTCGCCCCACACGCCGGTGCCGGTCAGGCGCATCGCACCGAAGCCCATGCGGTTCACCGTCAGGTCGCCGAGGGTGACGGTGCCCGCGGCTGCTGCCGGCTTCGTCGTCGGCTCGGCTGCCATCGGCCGGAAGCTACTAGATGGGTGATGCCACGAGATCGTTGGTTCGAGGCGTGCGCTGGCCGCTCTGGGGCGCGGCGGCAAGGCGTCGCCGATGCTTGCCAGCATCGGTGACGACTTGGCGACGTGAGCGGACGGCCCAGACGCGTCAGCGCGCGCATCGGACCCGCGAGGTCGGGGCGTCACCCATCTCTAAACGAGGGTGAGCTGGCGGTGTGCCTCGAGGCCGGAGAGCCCGACGCCGACGAGTCTCAGCGCTCCGGGCCGGTCGGCGAGCGCGCGGTCGAGCAACGCACAGGCGAGCTCGGCGATTCGGTCCGCGTCGTCGGTGCCGATCGCGAGGCTGGTCGAGCGGCTCCGGATCGCGAAGTCTGGGTAGCGCACCTTCGTCGTCACGGTGCGCGCCGTCTCGCCCTTGCGATGCAGGTACTCGGCCAGCGACGCGGACATCCGGCGGAGCTCGGCCCGCAACTGCTCGACGTCGGCGATATCCCGCTCGAAGGTCTCCTCGTGGCTGATCGAGACCCGCTGCGTCTGCAGCTCGAGGCCGCGTGGGTCGATCCCGCGTGCCCGGTCGCGGAGGAACGTCCCGACCTTGCCGGGCAGGAGCTGCTTCAGCCGCTCGTCGGAGAGGCCGGCGAGCGCGCCGATCGTCTCGATGCCGACGGTGCGGAGCCGGGCCTCCGACCGCGGCCCGACCCCCGGCAGCAAGCGGATTTCGAACGGCGCGAGGAACTCCGCCTCGCGGCCGGGGAGGACGACGACGAGGCCGCCGGGCTTCCGCCGGTCGCTCGCGACCTTGGCGACCACCTTCGTCGTCGCGACCCCGAGCGAGCAAGTGAGGCTCGTGGCTCCGCGCACCGCCGTCTGCACCGCTTCGGCGACGGCGCGCGCCTCGTGGAAGTCGCGGGCCACCTCGCCGATGTCCAGGTAGCCCTCGTCGAGACCGGTGCGCTCCACGGTCGGGACCACCTGGCGGACGGTGTCCCAGACCTCCTTCGAGTAGTCCGAGTAGGTCCGGTGGCGAGGCCGGACGAAAACGGCGTGCGGGCAGCGGCGAAGCGCCTCGGCGCAGCTCATCGCCGAGTGGATGCCGAACTGCCGGGCGATGTAGTTCGCGGTCGCGACGACGCCGCGGCCACGGGGGTCGCCGCCGACGACGAGCGGCTTCCGGCGGAACTCCGGGTTCTCCAGCTCCTCCACGGCCGCGAAGAAGGCGTCCAGGTCCAGGTGCGCGAGGATCGGAGGCTTCAACACGGTGACGCTTCGTTGCCAGGGTGCGATGGGTGGTGCGAGCCAAGGACGCAGGGAGTGCCCATATGTGCAATATGGGCGCGACTGAGGACGCCGGCTCGCGCCGCCCAGCGCGGCCTGGCGGCACAAGGCTCATCGTGTTGGAGCCTCCTGGTTACGGGGCGAGCCGCTCGATCGTCCATCTCCCACCATCTTGGCGGGAGTAGCGGAAGCGATCGTGGAGGCGGCTGTCGCGGTGCTGCCAGAACTCCCAGGTCTCGGGCTCCAGGCGATACCCGCCCCAGTGCGGCGGCAGCGGGACGTCGTGGCCCTCGAACTCGCGCTCGTACTCGCGAACACGTGCGTCGAGCTCGTCGCGCGACCCGATCACCTCGCTCTGGCTGGACGCCCAGGCGGCGATCTGCCCGCCGCGCGGCCGCGTGCGGAAGTACTGCTCGGACTCGTCGTTTGGCACCTGCTCGACCGTGCCCTCGACACGCACCTGGCGGCCGAGCGGCGCCCAGTAGAAGAGAAGCGCAGCGCGCCCGTTCGCGGCGAGCTCGCGCGCCTTGCGGCTGCCGTGACCCGTGTGGAACTTGAAGCCGCGGTCGTCGAGACCCTTCGCGAGCACCATGCGAACGGACGGCAGCCCCTCGGCATCGGCGGTGGCGAGCGCAACCGCCTCGGGCATGTCGACGACGGCCTCCGCCTCTCCGTACCAGCGCCGGAACTGAGCGGCCGGGTCGGGGTCGAGATCGTCCCGCCGAAGCGTCCCGGTCCGGCCCGCTCATGAATACGGATTATTCACTATTCACAGCGGCCGACCACTCCGCTATCGTCGCGCGTATGGCGACGACCAAGACGATCGAGCTGCGCACGGACATCCCCGGCCCCCGCTCCCGCGAGATCCTCGACCGCAAGGAGCGCGTGATCGCCGACCCGCTCTCGATCTACATCCCCGTCGTGATCGAGCGCGGGCAGGGCGCGACCCTGACGGACGTAGACGGCAACACGTTCATCGACTTCACGGGCGGCGTGGGCTGCCTGAACGTCGGCCACTCGAACCCGCGAGTCGTGGAGGCCGCGCAGGAACAGCTCGAGAGGTTCAGCCATACCGACTTCACCATCGTCCCGTACGAGGTCTACGTCCGGCTCGCCGAGCGCCTCTGCGAGCTGGCGCCGATCGCGAACGCGAAGGCGGCGTTCTTCAACGCCGGCACCGAGGCAGTCGAGAACGCGATCAAGTTCGCGCGCTCCTTCACCGGCCGGCCGGCGGTGATCGGGTTCGAGGGCGGCTTCCACGGGCGGACGCTGCTCAGCCTTTCGCTGACCTCGAAGACGCACCCGTACAAGGCCGGGCTCGGGCCGTTCGCGCCCGAGGTCTACCGCGTGCCGTTCCCGAACGACTACCGCGGCCCCGACTGGCAGACGGCGCTCGACTCGCTCGAGCGCGCCCTGGTCACGCAGGTCGCAGCCGAATCGGTCGCCGCGATCGTGATCGAGCCCGTGCAGGGCGAGGGCGGGTTCGTCGTCGCGCCGCGCGAGTTCATGCAAGGCGTCCGCCGGATCTGCGACGAGCACGGGATCGTCATGGTCGTGGACGAGGTGCAGACCGGCTTCGGCCGCACCGGGAAGCTCTTCGCGATCGAGCACTACGGGTTGGAGCCCGACCTGATCACCGTCGCCAAGTCGATAGCGATGGGCCTGCCGCTCTCCGGCGTCATCGGCAAGGCGCCGATCATGGACGCCCCCGGCGACTCGGCGATCGGCGGGACCTACGTGGGCAACCCGGTCGCGCAGGCCGCCGCCCATGCCGTGCTCGACGTCATCGAGGAGGAGAACCTCTGCGCCCGCGCGACGGTTCTCGGCGACACGATACGCGCGCGGATGGAGAGCTGGAAGGAGCGGTTCCCGCAGGTCGGCGACGTTCGAGGCCTCGGCATGATGCTCGCCGTAGAGCTCGTGCGCGACCCGGCGACCAAGGAGCCGGACGCCGACGCGGCCACGGCGATCGTGGAGGAAGCGGCCCGCAACGGCCTGCTGCTCTTGAAGTCCGGGATCTACTCGAACTGCATCCGCGTGCTCGCCCCGCTGACGCTCTCGGACGCCGAGCTCGACGAGGCGCTCGGCGTGTGGGAGCAGGCGCTCGAGTCCACGCTGTCTGCGGGCTGAGTTAAGCTCCCGCGCGCATGAGGAGCCGTGCGGCTGTCTGGGTGAACCTCGTCTTCGCGTCGATCATCGTGGTCTGCGTCTTCCTGCAGGCCTACTTCATCACCGCCTACGTCACGGGCGCCGGCGAGGACGCTCTCGACCTGCATGGCTTCGTCGGCGGCCTGATCATCCACGGCTCCGAGCTGATCGTCTTCCTTTCCGCCCTCGTCGGGTTCTGGCGCAGGTGGGGGTGGATCGCGGTCAACTTCGGGCTCTTCGTCTTCGGCACGATCCAGATCTTCCTCTCGCCGCCCGACGAGGATCCGGCGAGCGGCTGGGTGCACGGCCTCCACGGCATGTTCGCCCTCATCGTTCTCGTGTACGCGGCCTACATCGCCTACCGCGACATGCGCTGGCTCGGGCTTCGCGGGACGCCTCCCGGGGAGCCCACAGTGGCGACCCGAACGGCCGACCCGGTCTAACCCGCGAGTACCCTTCGTCCCGTGCAAGGCGAGGTCATCGCCGGTCGCTACGAGCTGCTCGAGTTGATCGGAAAAGGGGGCATGTCGAGCGTCTACAAGGCGCACGACCGGCTCCTCGACCGCCAGATCGCCGTCAAGATCCTCCACCCGCACTTCACCGAGGACGAGGAGTACGTCGAGCGCTTCCGGCGGGAGGCGCGCGCCGTTGCGCAGCTCAGCCACCCGAGCATCGTCACCGTCATCGATCGTGGTGAGGACGAGGGACGGCAGTACATCGTCTTCGAGTACGTCGAGGGCGAGAACCTCAAGCAGCTGCTCGAGCGGACCGGGCCGATGCCGGTCGGCGAAGCGCTCGAGCTCGCCCTGCAGATGGGCCGTGCGCTCGCATTTGCGCACAGCCGCGGACTGGTCCACCGGGACGTGAAGCCCCAGAACGTCCTGCTCAACGCGGACGGGCAGGCCAAGATGACCGACTTCGGAATCGCCCGATCGGTCGACGTCCAGGGCATGACGATCACCGGCACCGTGCTCGGCACGAGCGAGTACATCGCGCCGGAGCAGGCGCGCGGGCAGCAGGTCGACGCGCAGACTGACGTCTACTCGCTCGGAGTCGTCCTCTACGAGCTGCTCGTCGGCGGCGTGCCGTACGAGGGCGAGACGTTCGTGACGGTCGCGCTGAAGCACGTGAACGAGCCGCTTCCCTCCGTGCTCGACCGCCGGCCGGACGTGCCTCCCAGGGTGGCACTGGCGGTGGAGCGGGCGATGGCGAAGTCGCCCGGCGATCGCTTCGCGTCCATGAACGAGTTCGTGGACGAGCTGCAGGCCTGTCTCGCCGACGTCGATCCGGGCGGCGAGCAGGCGACGATGATCCAGCGGCGGCCAGCGGCTCAACAGCGAGCCCCGCGAGCTCGGCGGAGAAAGCGGCGGCTGAGCGGTGTCCTCTGGTCGATCGCCGCGGTGCTGGCCGTGCTCGCGGTCGCCGCGGTGGCGGGGTACGCCACGATGGCGCTTCGGGACGACTCGGACGATCCGCAGGCCGCACCGACGCGACCGGTCCCCCTGACGGGCATTGCCGCCTACGACCCACGACCGGGCGACAACTCCGAGCACGACGACGAGGTGGGCCTCGCGACCGACGGCGACCTGTCGACCTACTGGAGCACGGAGAGCTACCGCTCCGGCCTGAACAAGCCGGGTGTCGGCCTCGTCCTGGACGCCCGCGAAACCGTGGAACCGAAGACGATGACGGTGACGACGGACACGCCGGGATTCACCGCCGAGATCCGCGCGGGCGACAGCCCGCAGGGCCCGTGGGAGACGGTCTCCCAGTCACGGACGATCCAGAACCGCCACCGGTACACCCTCGAAAACGCCGAGGCGCGCTACTTTCTCGTTTGGATCACCGAGCTCGACTCCGGCTCCAAGCACGTAAACGAAGTCACCGCCCGGTAGTCAGAACTCGAGCTTGCCGCGACGCTCGTGGCGCTCGAGCGCGAGCTCGACGAGCCGGTCGAGGAGCTCGGGGTAGGGGATCCCCGACGCCTCGAACAGCTTCGCGTAGACGCTCGTTGCCGTGAAGCCGGGGATCGTGTTCAGCTCGTTGACGAGCACCTCGCCGTCGGCACGCACGAAGCAGTCCGCGCGCGCCATGCCCTCGCAGTCGGTGGCGACGAACGCCTCGACGGCGAGCCGCTGCACGCGCTCGGCCTTGTCCTCCGGGATCCGCGGCGGGATCACCAGGTCCATCCCACCCACGTCGTATTTCGCGGAGTAGTCGTACCAGTCCACCCCGGAAAAACCGTGCGCGACGATCTCGCCCGGCACAGACGCGATCGGCTCCTTGTTGCCCAGCACGCCCACCTCGACCTCCACGCCGGCCACGAACTCCTCGATCAGCACCTTCTCGTCATGCCTCCGGGCCAGGTCGACGGCGCCCTGGAGCTCGCCCTCTTCACGAACCTTCGTGATCCCAACGGAAGAGCCGAGCCGCGCCGGCTTGACGAAGACCGGATAGCCGTACGGGTTCTCGGGACGGTCGCCGTTTCGGACAGTCACGGAGCGCGTGACGGGGATCCCCTTGTCGCGGCAGACGGCCTTGAAGAGATCCTTGTCCATGCAGAGGGCGGACGCCGTCACACCGGCGCCGACGTACGGGACGCCCGCGAGCTCCAGCAGCCCCTGGACCGTTCCGTCCTCGCCGAACGGCCCGTGGAGGATCGGGAGCACCACGTCGACCCGGCCCAGCACCTCTGGCGGCGAGCCGGTGGGCACGGGCAGCGTCTCCGCCACCGGCCTGCCCAACTCTTTCGCGTCCCCGCGGCCGAGCTCCCAGCGCCCGTCTCGACGGATCTCGATCGTCTCGACGTCGTACCGGTCCGGGTCTAGCCCGTCGATCACCGAGCGCGCAGAAACGACGGAGATCTCGTGCTCACTCGAGCGTCCGCCGGCGATGACGGCGACGCGAATCCGCTTGCTCACGGAGTGATCTCGGGCGGCGGAGGCGGCTCCGGGATCTCTTGGTAGCGCCCCACGTAGATGATCACCTGCGCGCCGGGCTCAGCCTGCTCGCCCGGGAACGGCGTCTGCGTGATGACCAGGCCGTCCTCGTCGGGGTTCGTCGTCGGGGTGTCACGAATCAGGACCCGCCAGCCCTCGTTCTGCAGCGTCGCCCTCGCGCTCGCCTCCTCGTCGCCGACGACGTCCGGAACCGCGGTCGTCGACGTCCCCGAGGACACACTTAGCGTCACGCGGGTTCCTGGCGGGGCGAGCGTGCCGGCGCCGGGGGTCATCCCGATGACGGTCCCTTCCGGTTCCTGCGCCTCGACGTCGCGTCGAACCGGCGTGAAGCCCGCTTCGCGCAGCGCCGCGGCCGCGTCGTCGAACGAGCGCCCGATCACGTTCGGGAGCCCTGCCTGCTGCGGGCCCTTCGACACGTTGAGCCGCACGTCGCTCCCCTCCACGATGCTCGTCCCGCCCTTGGGATCCTGGGCGATCACGGTCCCCTCGGGCTCGGTCGAGAAGATGTCGACCACCCGCGGCACGAGGCCGGCGGCGCGTAAGGTCGCGACGGCGTCCGACTCGCGGGCCCCCACCACCTCCGGCACCTGCACCCTCGGCCTGCCGGTCGAGACGAAGTACCGCACCGCGTTGCCGCGCTGGATCCGCTCGCCGGCATCGGGCTCCTGGCGGATCACGATCCCCTGGGGAACGCTGTCGCTGGACTCCTGTCGCGGAACGGGCCGCAGCCCGGCGTCCTGGATCCGCCGCCTTGCGACCGGCGCCCGAACGCCCTCCACGAACGGGACGGCGACCGGCTTCGACTCGTTGATCTCGTCCTGGATCTGCTGCCAGACGTAGAAGCCCGCGACGAGCGCGCCGACCAGCAGGAGCCCCGTGAGGAGCCACGGCCAGAACTTCCGGCGGCGGCGCGGCGGCTCGTAGTCGTAGTACTCGTGCTCTCGGTAGCGCGGCGGCGGAGGGGTGACGACCGGGCGGCGTGAGACCATCGTCGGCGCCGACTCCGCCAGCCCCGCACCGGCCAGGACGGCCGTGGCCGCATCGGCCGTCTCCGCGGTCACCGCCGATCCGGCGGCGACTCGCGCGAGCTCCCGGTCCATCTCCTCCGCGCTCTCGAACCGGTCTCCCGGATCTTTGGCGAGCGCGCGTAGGACGACCATGTCGAGGTCGGGCGAGACCTCCTGCCGGAGCGCCGACGGCGGCTTCGGGATCTCCGAGAGATGCTTCATCGCGATCTCGAGCGGCGTCTCGCCGGTGAACGGCAGCTTCCCGGTCAGCAGCTCGTAGAGCACGATCCCGACCGAGTAGATGTCGGACCGCTGGTCGACGGCTGCGCCACGCGCCTGCTCGGGTGAGAGGTACTGCGCGGTGCCGACGATGGAGCCGGCCTCGGTCATCTGGCTCGCCGAGGTGCGCGAGATCCCGAAGTCCGTCACCTTGTAGCGTCGCTCAGAGCCGTCCGGCGACAGCAGCACGTTGTGCGGCTTCACGTCCCGGTGGACGACGCCGCCCCGGTGCGCGAACCCCAGCGCATGGAGGATCTGCCGTGTCGCGTCGATCGCGGCCGGGATCGGCAGCGGCCCCTCGGCGACGATCCGGTCCTTGAGCGACCGGCCCTCGAGGTACTCCATCGCGATGTAATAGGTGCCCTCGGCCTCGCCGCGGTCGTAGATCGAGACGATGTTCGGGTGGGACAGGCCGGCCGCGTTCTTCGCCTCGCGCCGGAACCGCTCGATGAACGACTCGTCGCTCGCGTGCCGGTCGTTGAGGATCTTGATCGCAACGGGGCGGCCTAGCTCCTCGTCCTCGGCGAGGTAGACGTTGGCCATCCCTCCCGACCCGAGCCGCCGGACGATGCGGTAGCGCCCGTCGAAGAGCGTGTTGATCAGGGTGTCGGAAACCGCCACGGCCTAACTCTCCGAGTTCGACGGGACGCGTAGGAGCGCCTGCATGATCTGCCTCGCGACCGGGGCTGCGACGGTGCCGCCCGTGCCGCTCTGGTTCTGGAGGTAGACGGCGACCGCGACCCGAGGGCGGTCGGCAGGCGCGAACGCGATGAACCCGGCGACGTTTCTGCCGGCGCGGCCGGTCTCGGCGGTTCCGGTCTTGCCGGCGACGCGAACGCCGGCGATCTGCGCCGCGGTGCCGGTCCCGCCCGAGACGACGCCCTCCATCATCGCGGTCAGCTCGCGGGCGGTCTCCTCCTTGATCGCGCGCCGCAGCTCGTCCGGCTTCATGCGCTGGACGATGGAGCCGTCGGGCGCCCGCACCCGGTCGGTCAGGTACGGCTCCATCACGACGCCGCCGTTCGCCACCGTGGCCGCGACCATTGCCATTTGCATCGGCGTGACGAGCATCCGCTCCTGGCCGAACGCAAGCCGGCCGGGGTCGGCGCGGCCCTCCTCAGACTCGGGAACCAGCTTGCCGTCCTGGTAGAGACCGCTCGGCAGCCGCTCGTCCGAGGGCAGGTCGACCGGCGGGTCCTCGTAGAAGCCGAAGCGCCGCGCGTAGTCGAGGATCACGCTCGGGCCCAGCTCCTTGCCCATCTCGCAGAATGACGAGTTGATCGAGTTCACGAGCGCCTGGGAGAAGCTCACGCGGCCGAAGGGACTGGACGTGTCGTAGTTGTTGACCCGCTGGCCGTACTCGATGCAGTAGCCGGGATCGACGAACGACGAGTTGGTCGAGTAGCGCCCCGAGTCGAGCGCCGCCGCCGCGGTCACGACCTTGAACGTCGAGCCGGGGATGAAGAGGCCCGCGGTGCCGCGGTTCAGCAGCGGCGCGATCGGACAGGCGCCACGGCCACGCTGGACGGCACCGAAGTTCCGCTCGACGAGGTTGGGATCGAAGCTCGGGCTGGAGGCGATGACGAGCACCTTCCCGGTCGATGGCTCGAGCGCGACCGCGGCGCCGCACTGGCCTCCGAGCGCGCGCAGGGCCACCGCCTGGGCCCGCCAGCGGATCGTCGTGATGATGTCGTTGCCCTCGATCGTCTTGCCGCGCAGCTCGTCGAGCGTCGTATCCAGGACGGTGCTCAGGTTCCGGTTCGCGCCGGTGAGGAAGTCGTTGCGCGACCGCTCGAGCCCGGTCCGCGACCGCGAGCGGGTCGAGTAGCCCACCGCGTGCGCCGTCAGCTCGCCCTTGGGATAGCGGCGCAGGTAGAAGGTCTGGCCGGAGACGCGCCGTCGCCGGTTCACCGCCAGCCTCGTCACGCCGTCGCCGGCGTAGATGAGCCCGCGCTTGATCGTGAACTGGGCGACGACCTTGATCGCGTTGTCCTGCCGCTCGGCGAGGCCCGGCGCCGCCCACGCCTGCCAGTACGTGGTGGCGACGATCAGCGAGGACACGAGCACGAGCCCGGCGACCGCGAGGCGCGAGATCTGCGTGTTCACGAGCCCAGCCGTTCGTTCGCTCTGTTGGAGACGAGCAGCAGTCCCGCGAGCAGGACGAAGTTCGCCACGATGCTCGATCCGCCGTAGCTGACGAAGGGAAGCGTGATCCCGGTCAGCGGGATGATCCGGACGATCCCGCCGACGATGATGAACGTCTGAAGCGTGAAGCAGAAGGTCAGCCCGACTGCGAGGAGCTTCGAGAAGCCGTCCTGGGCGAGCATCGCGATGCGGAAGCCGCGCGCCGCGAAGAGCATGTAGACGAGCAGGAACGCCGAGATCCCGACGAGCCCGAGCTCCTGCGCGAGCGCCGAGTAGATGAAGTCGGTGCTGACGTACGGGATCAGCTGGTTGCCGTCGGCGTCCGTGAACGTGCCCTGCCCGAAGCCGGTGCCGCCGAAGTGGCCATTCGCGATCGCGTAGATCGACTGGATCGTCTGGTAGCCGCCGCCGTCGGCGTCCTTCCACGGGTCGAGCCACATCCGCACCCGGTCCGCGACCCGCCCGACCTGCGTGTAGACGAGCGCGGCGCCGCCCACGAACATCGCCGCCCCCGCGACGACGAACCAGAGCTGCGCGGTGGCAACGTAGAGCATCGCCAGGAAGATCCCGAAGTAGAGGAGCCCGCCGCCGAGGTCGTTGGTGAGGACGAGCACGGCCATCGCGCCGCCCCAGATGAAGAGCAAGGGGCCGAGATCCTTGAGCCGCGCCTGCGCCAGCACCTCCCGCTTCTCGCGCAGGTAGCCGGCAAGGAAGACGATCAGGCAGATCTTCGCGAACTCACCCGGCTGGAACCGCATCGGCCCGAGCTCCACCCAGAGCCTGGCGCCGTTCACCGTCCTGCCGATGAACGGCATCGCCGGCAGGGCGAGCAGCACCAGTGCCCCGATGCCGAAGAGGTACTTGTAGCTCTCGAGCCGTCGGTAGTCGCGGCGAAGCACGAGTAGCGTCCCGGCGAAGGCGGCGAGGCCGATCACGATCCAGACGCCCTGCCGGAAGGCTTCGTCCTCGTTCAGGCGGTAGATCTCGGTCAGGCCGATCCCGGTCAGCAGACCGGCCATCGGCAGGAGATACGGGTCGGCGTGCGGCACCGTGATCCGCGTGACGACGTGGGCCGCGACGTAGAGGCCGAGGAAGAAGAGCGCGTAGGAGAGCGATTCGGTGCTGACGACCTCCTGGCGCGCGATGTAGACACTCGCGAACGCGGTGCCGACGAGGATCCCGACCAGGATCAGGCTGAAGAGCTCGCGCGTCCTCGCGCTCACGCCACAGGCCTCCCCGGTGACGTGAGCAAGCTCATACGTTCTCCAGGAGCCAGAGCAGGGCGGCAGCCGCGATCAGCAGCAGCGCAAGCCCCGAGACGATCGGCACCGCGCGACCGCGCCGCTTGGGCGGCTCCGCCTCCGCGAGCTCCTCGGCCTCCTCGGGCGGGATGACGGCGGTGTTCACCGGCTGCACGGCCTCGAGGCCGGACAGCGTGTCCTCGTCGACCTCGACCGCCTCGGCGCGCTGGGTGTCGCCGGCCTCAGCCTCCCCGCCGACCTCGACCAGGAGGACGGTGATGTTGTCCTCTCCGCCCACGCGGTTCGCCGCACCGACGAGTGCCTTTGCCGCGTCGTCCAGGTCGCCGCGGTGGCGGTCGATCGCGTCGATAATCGTGCCGTCGTCGACCATGTCCGTCAGGCCGTCGGAGCAGATCAGGAACAGGTCGCCTTCCTCCGGCTCGACCGTGAACGTGTCGACGTCGACGTCGGGCTCGGTCCCCACCGCGCGTGTGATGACCGATCGCTGCGGGTGCGCCTCGGCCTCCTCCGGCGTGAGCCGGCCGCTTCGCACGAGCTCCGCGACGAGCGAGTGATCGTCGGTCAGCTGCTCGATCGAGCCCCCGCGGATCAGGTAGGCGCGCGAGTCGCCGACGTGGCCGAACACGACGGTGCCGTCCTCGACGAGTGCCACGGTCATCGTCGTCCCCATGCCCGACGCCTCGCGGTCCTCGCTCGCCCGCGTGAAGACGCGCCGGTTCGCCTCTTGGATCAGCTGCGCGACGCGCTCCTCGCCGCTGCCGTCCGCGCCGGTCTCCTTGAGCGCCGCGGCGGCGAGGCCGGACGCGACCTCGCCGGCCTTCGCTCCGCCCATCCCGTCGGCGACGGCGAATATCGGCGGCTCGGCGACGTACGCGTCCTCGTTGTGGCGACGCTTGCGCCCGGGATGCGTGGCGACGCCGATGTTCATGCCTCGAACCTCAGGTCGGTTTCGCCCACGCGGATCACGTCGCCCGGCGTGAGCTTCCTCGGGCCGTTGAGCTTGTTCCCGTTCACGAAGGTGCCGTTCGTCGAGCCGACGTCCTCGACCCAGATGCCGTCGCGGCGCGGTTCGACGCGCGCATGGTACGCCGAGGCGAACTCGTCGTCGCCGAGCTGCATGTCGTTGTCGGACGAGCGCCCGAGCGTAACGGGCGCCGAGTCGAGCGTCCGCTCGCTGTCGACCTTCAGCGCCGGGCTCGAGAGGACAACGAGGCTCCCGATGCGGGCGCGGGGCCCCAAGCCGGCGGCCGCCGCCTGCTGCGGGGCGAGCACGAAGCTCTCCTGCGGGAGGCGGACGTCGCGCGCCACGGTGCGGACGATCCGCCAGATGAAGAGGTAGAGGAGGACGAGGAAGGCGACCTTCAGGCCGAGGAGGACCGCTTCGACCTCGATCGCCGCGATGTTCATGTCGGGCGCCGGAAGACGAGCTCGCTCGAGCCGATGGTGATGCGGTCCTCGTCGTCGAGCTTCGCCCGTTTCAGCGCGCGGCCATTGACCGCGACGCCGTTCGTGGAGTCGAGGTCGACGATCCAGAAGGTCGTGCCCTCCTGGCGAATCTCCGCATGCCTCCGGGAGATGTTCGGGTCGGAGACGCGGATGTCGCTGTCCTTCGACCGGCCGATGACCATGACCGGCTTCTCGAGCTTGTGCTGCGAGCCGTCGATCGTGACCGTCGCCGGCTCCCGGTCGGGCTCGACGCCGAGCTCCTCGGCGGAGGCCGCCTCCGTCTCGGAGGGCGAAGTGGCCCGGTAGATGCGGGTCGCGCCCGGCTCCACCTCGGGCTCGACCGGCTGGTCCGGGAGCTCACGCTGGATCATCCGGTTCGAGATGCCGAAGAGCCCCACCTCGAGGTCCTCGTCGGTCCGGATGGACACCTGCGGCCGCGACAGGAGCTGGTAGCCCTCGCGTCGACCGTGTTCCGCCAGGTACTCCTCGAGCTCCTTGACGAGGGCGGGCTCGTAGCTCTCGAACTGCTCGCGATCCTTGGGTGAGAGGTAGACGACGTACTCGTTCGGAGCGTAGATCTGCGAGACGGAGACCATCTTGTAGTCGTCCATCTCCTTCGCCAGCTTCCGCGCCAGCTCGACCGGTTGCACGTTGCGACGGAAGGCGCGCCCGAAGGCGCCTTCGAAGAGCGATTCGATCTTTTGCTCGATCGTCCGGAGCACTGGTGGCGACCTCCTCGGCGGGGGTCGAGTTTAGCGGCGAAGCACCTCGGCTCTGACGGACACACCGACGCAGCAGAGCCAGATTCCGACGACCACCGGCAGTGCGCTCGCGGCTTCCACGGGGAGGAGCAGGAGGGCCGTCGCAGCCGCACCGAGCCCTGCAACCGGCCAGATCCCGCGCTCGGCCGCCGGCGGGAGCAGCGCCGCCAGCGCGGCGACGGCGAGGGCGGTGAGCAGCAGCTCTGGCCTCGCTGATAGCGAGTCGATGAGTCGTCCGGCGACGACACCCGGAGCCTCACTTCCGTCCAGGCGGAGCGCTGACGGCTCGCGGCTGCTGAGGGGGAGCGTGGCGCCGCTGAGTCCGGCGACGATCGCCGCCAGGAGGACGCCGGAAGCGCCGAACACGGCACGCCAGACCGCGCGGCGGACCGGCAGCAGCGCCGCGGGCAGCGCCAGCGCGAGCCCGACCGGCGCGAGAACCGCTCCGGCCAGTGGGTAGAGGCCCTCGTCGCTCCGGTTCCAGGTCGCGACGAGCCAGGCGGCGGCGGCGGCGGCGTAGACGACGGCGAGCCCGAACGAAACGTTTCCCAGCGGCAGGACGGCAAGGCCGAGCGCCGCCACGAGCCCCAAGCGCGGCTTGAACGCCGCCAGGGCCCCCGCCAGCGCCGCGAGGCCCCAGCTCCAGCCTGCAGGATAGAACGGCAGCGTTGCGGCCGTCCAGCCGACGAACACGGTCGCGGCGATTCCGGCGAGAGCGCGCCGGACAGGCGGCGCCGGAACTCCGCGCGGCGCGCGGCCGCGCTTCCGGTCCCGGGTCTCGAGGGCAGTTCGGAGCCGGTCCGCGAGCTGCACGGCGGACGGGCGGCGCGAAGGATCCAGCGCAGTGGCGCGCGCGACAGCCTCGGTCAGATGCTTGGGCAGATCCGGTCGAACGGACTCGAGCGGCGGTGGGCCGGCCTCGATCCTGCGCGCGGTCTCGATCGGGGACGACGCCCAGAAAGGGTGGTAGCCGGCAAGCGCCTCCCAGAGCACGACGCCGACTGCCCACAGGTCGGCGCCGAACGTCGCCTCCTCGCCGGCGAGTCGCTCCGGGGAGATGTAGGCAAGCGTCCCCGGCACATCACCGGCCGCTGTGAGCGTCTCCGCCTCGGCGAACTGCGCGAGTCCAAAGTCCAGGAGCTTCACGGAGATCTCAGCCGTGTCGGCGACCAGGACGTTCGTGGGCTTCACGTCGCGATGGACGATCCCGTGGCGGTGCGCGTGCGCGAGCCCGTCGAGGATCTGCGCCGCGACTTCCAGCACTGCCGCGTCGTCCAGCTCACCGGCCCGCAGCCGATCGCGCAGAGTCCTGCCAGGGACATACTCGTAGGCGATGTAGACGTTCTGCTGGTCGCCGGCGAAGGCGTAGGCGCGCAGGCAGCGCGGGTGGCGCAGCCGGGCGGCCGCCGACGCCTCCCGCTCGGCGCGCGTATGCGCCTTCCCCTCGCGCGGAACGATCTTGAGCGCGACGTCGAGGCCGTTCTGCTCGTCGCGGGCCAGCCACACCGAGCCCGAACCGCCGCTCCCGAGGGGGCGCAGGGGCCTGTACCGGCCGAGAACGAGTTCACTTGCAGGGAAGGACGCGACCGCTGTGGCCATGTGCGATTGGGGTTGGCCACTGCTTCTTCAACTCCTTTCACCGCCGATGCAGCCGTTACAGTGGACCGAGTCGGAACCCCGGCCTGGCGCCATGACCGAGCGCGATACAGAAATCGAGTTCGACTTCTTCGAGGAGCCGGCGACGCGGGAGGCCGTCCAGACCGAACGCCCGCCCCGCCGTACCCGCGGCCCTCGTCGTCCACAGGGCCCGCCTTCGGGCCTGACGCCGCTCCTGCGCCTCGTGGGGCTGATCAGCTTTGCGATCCTCGTCGTCGTCCTGCTCGTCTTCTGGGTCTCGAGCTGTCGTGGCGAGGCGAAGCGCGACCGGTACCAGGGGTACATGCAAGACGTCCAGGTGGTCGGCGACCGCTCACAGCGGATCGGGTCCCAGCTCGCGACGACGCTCACGCGGCCGGAGGTACGGCAGGCGGCGATCGTCCGCACCCTGGACGGCTACGCACAGCAGCATGAGCAGCTCGTCGCGACCGCCGAGGGCTTGGACCCGCCGGGGCCGCTGCGCGTGCAGCACGAGCACCTGATCGACTCGCTCCAGTTCCGGGTCAGCGGGCTCCGCGGACTTGCGGACGCGTTCGGGACGCGCACCGGAAACGCGACGCGGGTGGGAGAGCTGACGGGTGCGCAGTACCGGCGGTTGACGACAAGCGACGTCGTCTGGGACGACCTGTTCGCGGCTCCGTCCACGGCCGAGCTGCGCCGTCAGGACCTGCGCGGGATCAACGTCCCGGATTCCAACTTCGTCGCCAACCCGGGTCTCGGCACGGCGCGGGCGCTGAGCAACATCTGGCAGCGCGTCCGCGGCCAGTCGAGCGCCGGCGGTACAACCGTACGACCCGGCACGCACGGCCACAACCTGGTCTCCGTCAGCGTCGTCGGCGGCGCGCGGCTGAACCCGAACGCGCTGAACAAGATCATCGCGACCACCGACCTCTCCTTCGAGGTCCTGTTCGAGAACTCCGGCGACTCGACCGAGACCGGCGTCGAGGTCGAGCTTACGATCCAGAAGGAGACCGAGCCGCTGACCAGGACGCAGCGCGTGGATCTGACCGAGCCGGGAGAGGAGACCACGGTGACCTTCAGGAACGTCGGCCCGGTCCCGTTCGTCCAGCGGACGACGCTTCAGGTCAGCGTCAAGCCGGTCCCGAGCGAGCAGAACGCAGACAACAACTCCGCCGAGTACCCAGTGATCTTCTCGTACCCGGGCGGCTAACCAGCTTCGTCCCAGGGCTTAGTTACACGTTGTTACTACGTCGACCTGCCGCGTAACCGAGCGCGTATCACTGCTAGCAACAAGTTGTTACTAAGGGGCCATGGCGCGCTCGACTGCCTCCTGCTCCTCCGGTGAGAGCGCCACGGGCGCCTTGCCGTACTCGAGCTCCTTGACGTAGATGCGCGCGTAGTCGCGGCCCTGAATCGCGCTGACGACGACGCCCGAGCGGGCCGCGTCCAGGAATGCGAGCGAAGCCGACTGGTGGCCCCCCGCGCCCTCGTACGCGTCGTAGCGGATCACCGACGTGTTGGTGACCGCGCCGTCGACACGGCGGTCGACACGGGCCAGGCCGGCCGCGACCTCGTCCACCGCCCGGTGCAGGTCATCGATCCGCGCTTGCAGCGACACGGCGAAGTCGACGAGGTCGGCCTTACCGCCGCCGAGTAGCGTCATCTGCGCCTCGCGTATCCGGTGGAGGCGCGAAAGGAGCCAGAGGACGACGAGCAGCGCGACGACCGCCACGGCGCAGGCAGCGATCGCGATCCAGGCCGCGGTCGACGGGGAGACGTCCACTCCGGCGCAGATCCTAGGAGGGATCGGCGGAACGTCGCTCGTTGCAGGGGGTGCGATGGTCGTTCCGAGGCAAGGACACAGGGAGCGTTCGTATCGAATGAGATACGGACGCGACCGAGGACGCCGCCTCGGGGCGACCAGCGCGGCCCTGCAGCCCAGCCGTCGTTTCGCCGAGCCCTCCCTCTAGTTACATGGCTATCGTTCGAGCACGGTCATGAAGCAGGTACTGGTTCTGAATGCAAGCTACGAGGCGTTGAACGTGACGTCGGTTCGACGTGCGCACGTGCTCGTCTTCAAGGGCAAGGCCGAGGTTGTCGAGGCGCTCGAGCAGCCGCTTCGCTCGGCGACCGACACCTTTCAGTGGCCGCACGTGATCCGGCTCGTGACCTACGTCTCGGTGCCCCGCACCGTGCAGCGGAAAATCTCCCGGAGAGCCCTGTTCGCGCGGGACGGCTGGCGCTGCGGCTACTGCGGCACCTCCACCGGCAGGCTGACGCTCGACCACATCGTCCCGCGCAGCCGAGGGGGCGACTCCGTCTGGGAGAACGTCGTCACCTCGTGCGCGCCGTGCAACCTGAAGAAGGGCAACCGGCTCCTGCACGAGATCGAGATGGTGCTTCGCACGAAGCCACGCGTACCGCAGCCGGTGCTCTACATCCGATTGGCGACACCGAGAATCCCGCACGGCTGGCGGCCGTATCTGCCGGAGCTCGGCAAGGCGACCGCAGCCTAAGCCGGCGCCTCAGCCCCGCTCGACGGGCAGGTCCAGCGTCTCCCACTGGCTCCACGAGCCCGGGTAGAGGAGCGCCTCCCGGCCTGCGAGCCAGAGGCGGTGCACGACCACCGACGCAGTCACCCCCGAGCCGCAGTACGCGACGAGCTCGCCCTCGGGAAGCACGCGCAGCGGCTCGTTCCAGGGGGAGTTGTGCGCGCCGGGGATCCGGCCCGGCACGTTGTCGATCGGGTTCTCCTCGCCGCGCCAGCGCGATTCGATGCGTGCGTCGACGAGGACGAAGTCGTCCAACCTGAGCGCGAGCTCGGGCCCGTCGATCGTGTCGCCGCCCCGCTCGGCCGGGACGAACGTCGCCGGCTCGAGCTGCTCCTCTCCGACCCGGAGCGCGCCGAGCCACGCTTCCATGCCACCGGCCAGGACAGCGCACTCGTCGTGCCCAAAGTGGCGCAGCAGCCACCAGAGCCGCTCGGCACCTCCCATGGTCCCGTACGCGACGACGTAGACACCCTGCTCGATCCCCGCGCGGCTCGCCGCCTCGGCGAAACGACGCGCCGACGGCAGCGGATGACGGCCCTGGCCCTCGACCGACAGGTCGGAGAGGTCCTCGTCGACGTCGAGGAACGATGCGCCCGGGATGTGGCCCGCGAGGTACAGCTCGCGGCCTCGGCCGGGGCTTCCGAGCTCGAAGCGGCAGTCCACGAACTGGTAGCGCACGCGGCGATTGTGACGGGCGAGCTTGCTGCGGCGTATTCAGGCCATGAAGACATTGAGAATCGCCATCGCAGCCCTCGTCGTGCTCGCGATCGCGGCGTTCTCGGGAGTCGGCCGCCCGGAGGCCGCCCAGAGCGCAGGCGAAGACGCACCCGAGGGGATCACCGTCACCGGGGTGGGACGGGTGAACACGGTTCCCGACGAGGCGGAGTTCTCGCTCGGGATCACGACGAAGGGCCGGACGGCGCGCGGAGCGCTGTCCGCAAACTCCGAGCGCATGCGGGCGCTGATCGACGCGCTGAAGGCCGCAGGCGTGGCGGAGCGCGACATCCAGACGCAGGACGTGGGCGTCGGATCCCAGTACGACGCCGACGGACGCTCTGACGAGTTCGTTGCCACCAACACCGTCTCAGTCCTGATCCGTGACCTCGATCGGGCGGGCGCGATGCTCGACGCCGCGGCCCGGGCCGGCGCGAACAACGTCTACGGCCCCTCGCTCACGCGGTCGAACCGCGAAGGCCTCGAGGCGAAGGCGCTCGAGGACGCGGTCGCGAACGCGCGCAAGCGGGCCGAGACACTGGCGGACGCGGCCGGTGTCGACCTGGGCGCGGTGACCGCGATCAGCGAGACGCCCTCGATGCTAGGGCCCGAGCTCATGGCCCGAGCCGCCGACGCAGCCGCGTCCTCGCCACCGATCGAGAAGGGAACACACGAGATCCAGGCGACGGTCACGATCACCTTCGCGATCGAGTAGCGCCGGCTACTCCTATCATCGAGCCGTGATTCCCGAGGCTAAGCTCGAAGAGACGGACACCGGGCTCCAGCCCGTCAGCGCCGGCTGGTTCGTGGCGAACGTGCGCGACTTGCGGTGGCACGAGCGGCCGGGGAGGCAGAGCGTCTCGCTCACGGGCAAGACGGACTGGCAAGCGGACACGCTCTTCCCGATGCTCGGGGTTCAGCTGGCCGTGCTCGAGCCGGGCGAGCCCAACTCGCTGTACCACTGGGAGACGGAGACCGAAGCCTTTCTCGTCCTCTCCGGCGACGCCCTGGCGATCGTCGAGGGCCAGGAGCGGCCCTTGCGCCAGTGGGACTTCGTGCATTGCCCGCCCAAGACCGAGCACGTGATCGTCGGTGCCGGCGACGGCCCGTGCGTCGTCCTGGCGATGAGCTCGCGCGAGAACCAGGCGTTCGGTCCGTACGGCGAGTACGTCGCGAACGAGGTCGCAGGCCGCTATGGAGCGAGCCCCGAAGAGACCACCCAGGACGACGAGGATGCCTCCGCGAGCTGGACGGAGTCGCAGCCCTCGCGCTACCGCGAGGGCTGGCTGCCGGGGAGTTAGCCCGCCTCAGGCGCATGGCCACACTGATCTACTCGGCTCTCACGTCACTCGACGGGTACGTGGCGGACGAGAGCGGCAACTTCGACTGGGCCGCGCCGGACGAGGAGGTGCACCGCTTCGCCAACGAGCTTGAGCGGATGGTCGGCACCCACCTCTACGGCCGCCGGATGTACGAGGTCATGGCCTACTGGGAGACCGCGCACACCCTGTCCGACCTACCTCCCCACATCCAGGAGTACGCGGAGATCTGGCAGGCAACCGACAAGATCGTCTATTCGAAGACGCTGGCGACCGTGTCGAGCGCCAGAACACGAATCGAGCCGGACTTCGACGCCGACGCCGTCGGTCGGATGAAAGCCGAAGCGGTGCGTGACCTGAGCGTGGGCGGCCCCGAGCTCGCTTCCCAGGCGATCAAGGCAGGCTTGGTCGACGAGTACCACTTCCTCGTGGCGCCGGTCGTGGTCGGAGGCGGGACGGAGTCACTTCCCAGCAACATCCGCCTGAACCTCGAGCTCCTCGACCAACGGCGCTTCGGCAACGGCGTAGTTCACCTCCACTACCGGACCAGAGGGTGATCAGGCCGCTGCCTCGGTCTCGACGAGCGGAAGCGGACTCGGCTCAGGGGCGTGACGTTGGCCGATCAGGTGCGAGTGGGTCTCGGTTCCGTAGCCGCCCGGGACCGGGATATAGAACTCCGGATAGCCCCACATGCCGTGCTCGGAGACATCCAGTCCGGCCGTCTCGACCTCGGGCTCGACCCGGATCCCCCACAGCGCCTTCATCGTCCAGAGCGAGCCGAATGACGCGCTGAACGTGAACAGGCCGACGGCGAGCAGCCCGAGCGCCTGCGTGCCGAGCTGGGCGAAGCTCCCGGTGTACACGAGGCCTCCCTGGCCGGTCGCGAGGTTCTCGGCCAGCGCGGGAACCGCGAAGAGCCCGGTCGCCAGGGTTCCCCACACGCCCGCCATCCCGTGGACGGCGACGGCGCCGATCGGGTCGTCGATCCGGATCCGCTCGACCAGCAGGACGCCCAGCACGGCGATCACGCCGGCGACGAGCCCGATCACGATGGCCGCCCAGGGTGCGACGAAGCCCGCCGCGGCGGTCACGGCGACGAGCGCCGCGATCACGCCGTTCAGCATCATCGAGAGGTCGGGCTTCCGCAGCACCACCCACGCCGCGGTGACGGCGCCGATCGCGCCGGCGGCGGCCGCGACGTTCGTCGTCAGCGCGACGTACGCGAAGTAGCCGATCCGGTCGCCGGTGACGACGCCGAGCGTCGAGCCCGGGTTGAACCCGAACCAGCCGAACCACAGGATCAGGACGCCGAGCGTCACGAACGCCATGTTGTGGCCCGGGATGGCGTTCGGCCTGCCGTCCGAGTCGAACTTCCCGATCCGCGGCCCCAACAGGAGCGCGCCGGCCAGCGCGGCGAGCGCGCCCTGGTAGTGGACGACTGTCGAGCCGGCGAAGTCCTGCATCCCCATCGCGAACAGCCAGCCGTCCGGATGCCAGATCCAGTGCGAGACGACCGAGTAGACGAGCGTGAAGACGACGCCGAACGCGAAGTAGACCCAGAGCTTCGTCCGCTCCGCCATCGCGCCCCACACGATCGCGAGCGAGACCGCGGCGAACACGACCTGGAAGAAGTACGCGGCGCCGGCGGGGATCGAGCCAAACCAGGAGAACGGCTCGGCGCCGATCGCCAGCAGCTCGTCGGACGAGGGCACGAACCCGGAGCCGCCGACGAGCCCGTTCCCGCCGTCGCCGAACGCGATCCCGAAGCCGACCACGTAGTAGACGAGGGACGCGATCCCGAGCACGAGCACGTTCTTCGCCGCGATGTGGCCGGCGTTCTTCATCCGCGTCAGCCCGGCCTCGAGAAACGCGAAGCCGGCCTGCATGAACATGACCAGAACCGCCGCGACGACGACCCAGACCGTGCTCGCGGCGATGGCCAGCTCCTCGTTCGTCATACGCGTTCCACCTCCTCAAGCCTCATTCCCGTCCGGTTGTGAGTGACGTTTCCGACGGGCGTCGTCCAGACGATTCCGTCGCCCGACTCGTTGCCGCTCCGCGCCGAATCCGAGATCGCGGCGACCACGCCGCCGGCGATCTCCTCGGCGACGACGAAAGTCAGGACAGCCTTCGGCAGGAACCGCGACTCGAAGGTCCGGCCCCGGTACTCATGCGTGATCCCGCGCTGCCGTCCGTGCCCGATCGCCTCGACCACCGTGACACCGACGTGCCCGGTCTGCTCCTCGACTGCATCGATCACGGTCTCGACGCGCTCGCGGATGACGACTGCCTCAACCTTGATCACGAAACCTCCTTCGATCGCCGTTCCATGAAGACGACGTTCCGCCAGACGCCGTGGTGCTGTCCGAGGCGCTCGCGAATGCCGACGACGCGAAAGCCGCAGCGTTCGTGGAGCCCGAGCGATGCCTCGTTCTCCGGAAAGATCCCTGTCTGCACTGTCCAGATGCCTTCGACTTCCGCCTGCCGGACGAGCTCATCGAGGAGCAGCCGGCCGACCCCTCGTCCCTGGGCGCCTGTGGACACATAGATGCTGTCCTCCGCCACTCCTGAGTAGACACAGCGCTCCGACACCGGCGAGAGCGCGGCCCAGCCGAGCACCTCGCCGCCCTCCTCGGCGACGAGCCTGAGCGTGTGTCCCCCATCCCACGCAGCCCAGTCCGGCGCCTCCGTCTCGAAGGTCGCGTTCCCCGTTGCAATGCCTTCCTCGTAGATCCGTCGGACCGAGGGCCAGTCGTCGGAGACGAGCGGCCGCACGGTCACGCCTGCTGCAGTCCGCTCGTCCACTTCGCGTCCCAGCTCGAGATCTCGTACGGCCTCCCCGGGGTTCCGCCGATTACGAGCACCGCGGTGCCCGGCTCGACCGCGGTCGCACTACGTCGTACCTCGGGATCGCGGATCGCCACGCAGGTTCCGGCCGGGCAGTCGAAGGGCTCGCCGTCAACGGTGAACTCCGCACGGCCCCCCACCACGACGTAGAGCTCCTGGTGCCCAACCGCCTCGGTGTCGGTCTCGCGGTGGTCGACGATCAGCCGCCCGCCCGCCTCCGACTGGACGAAGCAGTTCACGCCAAACGCCTCGAGCCCGAAGTGGTGCCGGAGCGGCTTCCAGTCCGGATCCCCGGGGTCCGGATCGGGAACCCCGGGGATCTCGTCGATTCGCTTGACGGCGTACCGCACCGCACCTAGCAGTCGAAGTAGAGCCCGAACTCCGCCGGGTGGGGCCGGAGCCGGACGACGTCGACCTCGTTCTCACGCTTGTAGTCGATCCAGGTGCGGATCAGCTCCTCGCTGAAGACGCCGCCTTTGGTGAGGAACTCGTGATCCGCGTCGAGGGCGTCGAGCGCCTCGCCCAGCGACGACGGCACCTGGGGAACCTCTCCGTGCGACTCCTCGAACAGGTCGTAGTCGGCCGGGGCTCCCGGGTCGAGCCCCCGCTCGATTCCGTCGATGCCGGCCATCAACATCGCCGCGAAGGCGAGGTACGGGTTGGCCGCCGCGTCGGGGCACCTGAACTCGATCCGCTTCGCCTTCGGCGAATCCGAGTACATCGGGATCCGGATGCACGCGGAGCGGTTCCGCTGCGAGTACACGAGGTTCACGGGCGCCTCGTAGCCCGGCACCAGTCGCCGGTACGAGTTCGTCGTCGGCGCGCAGAACGCGAGCAGCGCCGGCGCGTGGGCCAGCAGCCCGCCGATGTACGTGCGGGCCGTCGCCGAGAGGCCGGCGTATCCGTCGGCGTCCGCCATCAACGTCTCGCCGTCCTTCCAGAGGGACTGGTGCGAGTGCATGCCCGAGCCGTTGTCGCCGAAGAGCGGCTTCGGCATGAAGGTCACCGTCTTGCCGGCCGCGCGGGCGACGTTCTTGACGACGTACTTGTAGGTCATGACCTGGTCGGCCATGCGCGTCAGGGCGCCGTACTTCAGGTCGATCTCGCACTGGCCGCCCGAGGCGACCTCGTGGTGGTGGAACTCGCACGGGATGCCGAGCCGCTCGAGCGTCAGCACCATCCGCGTCCGGAGGTCGTGGAGCGTGTCGTGCGGCGCCGGCGGGAAGTAGCCCTCCTTCTCGCGCACCGTATAGCCGAGGCCGGGCTTGCCCGAGTTCCAGTGCCCTTCGGCCGAGTCGACCGCATAGTGCGAGTGGTTCGGGCCGAGGTCGTACGAGACTTCGTCGAGGACGAAGAACTCGCACTCGGGCCCGAAGTACGCCGTGTCGGCGATCCCGCTCGCCTCGAGGTAGGCCTCGGCCCGCCGGGCGACGCCGCGGGGGTCCCGCCCGTACGGCTGCCGCGTGACCGGGTCGGCGATCTCGCAGAGGATCGAGAGCGTCGGCGCCTCCGTGAACGGATCGAGGATCGCGCTCGCCGCGTCCGGCATCAGGAGCATGTCCGACTCCGAGATCCCTTGCCAGCCGCGGATCGAGGAGCCGTCGAACCCGAGCCCGTCGTCGAACGAGGACTCGTCGAAGGCCGAAATCGGCAGCGTCATGTGCTGCCAGGTCCCGAGCAGGTCGCAGAACTTCAGGTCGACCATCTGGGCCTGCGTCTGCCCGGCCCAGGCGATCGCCTCCTTGGCCGCGGGCGTCGTCTTCTGCCCGTTCGCCAGGTAGTGCCTCGTCTCGATCTCGCTCACTTTCTCCCTCCTTGAACGCGAAAAAGCCCCAGGGCTCCCGAGAGTCCTGAGGCTCCATTGCCTCGACGCGCGCCGTCGGCGGCGCAGCCTGTTCCGAGAGTACGGGATGCACCGGACGCAGCGCTAGGGTCGGGCCGTGAAACTGCGCGGACGTCTAGGTGCGCTCGAGGAGCGCGAGTTCCGGCTTCTCTGGTTCAGCCGGATCGTCTCGGACTTCGGCGACCGGTTCGGCATGATCGGCCTGGCGTTCGCGGTGCTCGCGATCGAGAGGTCCGCTGCGGCGCTTGCCTACGTGCTCGCCGCCCGGACGATCGCCAGCATCGCGCTGTTCCTCGTCGCCGGCGTCTGGGCCGACCGGCTCCCGAGGCAGCGAGTCATGCTCGCGTCCGACGTCGGACGCGGCATCGCCACGGCCGCGATGGCGATCCTCCTCCTGACCGGCCGAGCCGAGATCTGGCACCTCGTCGTGCTCGCCGCGGTCTACGGCGCTGCGGAGGCGTTCTTCGGCCCAGCCTCGCAGGGACTTGTCCCGCAAACGGTGAGCCCCGCGCGGCTCCAGCAGGCGAACGGCCTGATGTCGCTCTCCCGCAACGTCACCGCCGTCGCGGGGCCGGCCGCGGCCGGCGTCGTCATCGCGCTGTCGAGCCCAGGGTGGGCGATCGCCGTCGACGCGGCGACCTTCGGCGTCAGCGCGGCGTTCCTGCTCCTCATGCGGGTGGCGTTCACGAAGCCCGCGAAGCAGACGTTCATCACCGACCTCCGGGAGGGCTGGAGCGAGTTCACGCGCCGGACCTGGGTCTGGGTCTGCGTCTGCCATTTCGCGCTCTTCCAGTTCGCCGCGCTCGCACCGTTCTTCGTGCTCGGGCCGCTGATCGCCGAGGAGGACCTGGGCGGCGCATCCGCCTTCGCGACGATCACCGCGTTCGGCGGCGTCGGCTCGGTGATCGGAAGCCTGGCGGCAATCAAGTTCCGACCGGACCGCCAGCTCGTCGCCGCCTTCCTCTCGCTGCTGATCTGGACTCCCGTCCTGGTCGCCTATGCGGTCGCTGCGCCGGTGTGGGCGATCTCCGCGTTGGCGCTCGTCGCCGCGGCCGGAATGAACTTCGCAGGGACGATCTGGTTCACCGCGCTCCAGCAGCACGTCCCGCAGCACGCGTTGTCACGTGTGAGCTCGTACGACTGGGCAGGCTCGGTGCTCTTCACCCCGCTCGGATTCATCCTGGTCGGACCGCTCGCAGCCCAGTTCGGCGCCGCCGACGTGCTCTACGCTGCGGCTGCTTGGACGATCTTCTCGAGCGTCGCGATCCTCGCGATCCCGAGTGTTCGGAGCGTGAGAGCCGTCTCGGACGTATCTACGAGCGATGAGAGGGCTCACGACGACGTTGGCGATCGTCCTGCTGATCTTCGGAGCCTCAGCGGCGTCGGCGAAGGAGATCCCGCTGGACACTGAGCTCCGCGTCTGCGGTGCGGCGCGCGCGCTCTGGTACCGGCTTCCCGTCGAGCTGCGAGGCGTGGCTGCGGGACTGACGCTCGAGCGCCTCCGCTCGGCGGTTCCGCGCTCCTGCTGAGCCGAACTTGACCGTCGCAGCGGCCGCTGGCTAAGGTGCCTGCGCTGATGTCTCGCCTGGGCTGAGCACTTCCACGGGTTCGTGGGCCTCCTAAGGGCCTGCTGAAGCCTGTCCTCACCCACTCGAACGCACGTAGGAGACATCGCATGACCGCAAGGCACAACACGAATGGAACGCCCGCCGTCGTCGTCGACGACCTCCGCAAGGAGTTCTTCCGCAACGACGGGCGGCACGGCCTGCGCCGGCGCCGGAAGCGCGTCGCGGCGCTGGACGGCGTGTCTTTCGAGGTCGCGCGAGGCGAGACGGTGGCGATCCTGGGCCAGAACGGCTCGGGGAAGTCGACGCTGATCCGGCTGCTCTCGACACTGCTCCTCCACGACGGCGGCTCGGCCCGAATCTTCGGCCACGACGCCTTCACGGAGACCCGGGCGGTCCGGCGCCTGATCAACCGAGTGTCCGTCGAGGCCTCCTTCTTCAAGAAGATGTCTGCGGCCGAGAACCTGAGCTATGCAGCCCGCTTCTACGGGATGGCGCCTCGCTCGACCCGTAAGCAGATCCCCGAGATCCTCGGGCGAGTTGGGTTCCCGCGCAACCGAATCGGCGAGCCGCTCGAGGACATGTCCCGCGGAATGCAGCAGAAAGTCGCCCTCGCCAGGGCCCTGCTCACCAGTCCGATCCTCCTGCTGCTCGACGAGCCGACGACCGGGCTCGACCCGCGCTCGAAGGTCGAGGTGCAGACGTTCATCCGTGAGATCCGCGAGACGCACGACGCGACCGTGCTGCTCTGCACGCACGACCTCGTCGAGGCCGAGCAGCTGGCGGAGCGGGTCGGCATCCTCGACCGTGGCCGGCTGATCGAGCTCGCGCCGGCCGACGAGTTGAAGCGCAAGTACGACGCCGAGACGCTCGAGGTGGCTTTTTTCGCCGCGACCGGAAAGGCGTTCGAGGACGAGCCGCCGGAGGACGAGGACTAAGTGCGCCACCAGGCAATGTCATCCACGGCAACATCACCTGGAGGCGCACTAATGCCAGGGGCAGCTGCAGTCCTCAGACACGAGCTGATCGGGCTCGCGGGCGTCTTCGAGCGAAACGTCTACCTCGTCCGTCGCTACATCTGGTGGGACTTCGCGTTCTTCGTCTGGACGATCGCGAACACGCTCACGATCGTCTTCATCGGCGAAGGCGTCGAGGCGACCGGCGGCGACATCGACGTCGAGCTGGTGACGACCCAGCTCCTCGTCGGCGCGGTCGTCTGGGCGTACCTCGGCGTGATCTTCGAGATCCTCACTGAGACCGTCGCCTGGGAGCGCTGGGAGGGGACGATCGAGTACACGTTCATGGCCCCGCTCTCCCGGCCCGTGCACCTGTTCGGGATGGGCCTGTTCTCGATCGTCTACGGAATCATCCGAGCGATCCTGCTCTTCGGGGTCGTCGCGCTCTTCTTCGACCTCAACCTGAGCCAGGCAGACTTCGTCGCCGCCATCGTTGTCCTGCTCGTCGCCTCGGTTTCGTTCATCGGAATCGGGATGATGACGGCGGTCCTCCCGCTGATCTCTCCGGAGAAGGGGACGCAGCTCGGGTTCATGGCGCAGGGGATCCTGCTCGTGATCTCGGGGGTCTACTACCCGGTCGACGTCCTGCCGGACTGGATGCAGTGGCTGTCGGTCGTCTCGCCGGCGACCTACGCGCTGGACGGGCTCCGCGACGCGATCATCGAAGGCGACGGACTGACGGAGATGGGGGACGAGCTCTGGCCGCTCGTCCTGATCGGGGCAGTCACGATCCCGCTCGGGCTCTGGGTCTTCCGCCGTGGCGAGATCTACGCAAAGAAACACGGCAAGCTCAAGAGATCGGGATGAGACGGCCGGCGGCGACCTCGGTCTACTACGGCCTCGAGTTCCTGCTCTCGATGCCGACGTGGGTCGTCATCTCGATCTACCTCGTCCGCGACCTCGACCTTTCGCCGCTCGAGCTCGTGCTGATGGGGACAGCCATGGAGGCTGCGGTGTTCCTGTTCGAGATTCCGACCGGCGTGGTCGCGGACACCTACGGGCGCAAGCTTTCGCTGATCGTCGGGTTCGTCGGGATGGGGACGGCCTGGCTGCTCGTCGGCGTCGCCTCCGAGGCGTGGCTGATCATCGTGCTCTGGGCGGTGTGGGGCGTCGCGTACACGTTCACGAGCGGCGCCTACCAGGCATGGATCACCGACGAGGTCGGCGTCGAGCGCATTCCCCAGGTCTTCCTTCGAGGAGCGAGATTCTCCTATGGCGGGGCGTTCCTCGGACTCTTCCTCTCGGTGCTGATCGGCACGCAGTCGCTCCAGGCTGCCGTCATCGCCGGCGGTGCAGTCTCGATCGCCTGCGCCGTCGGCTGCATTTTCCTGATGCCCGAGACGGGCTTCCGCCGGCGACCCCGTGAGGAACGCAAGAGCGCCTTCGCGGAGCTGCGCACGACCGCTCTAACGGGCGGGCGCTTCGTGCGCGGGCAACCCGTCCTGCTCATGCTGCTCGGGATCGCCTTCTTCATCGGGACTGCGAGCGAGGCGTTCGACCGGCTCAAGGAGGCGCACTTCATCCGGGACATCGGCCTGCCCTCCGTCGGCGGTCTCGACCCCGTCGTCTGGTTCGGAGCCTTCACGGCTGTCTCGATGCTGTTCGGCTTCTTCGCGGTGGGCCTGCTCCTGCGGCGCTTCGAGCGGCGTGGCACGGAGGGGATCGCCAAGCTCCTCTTCGCCTTCACGGCGATGCTGGCGGCTGCGCAACTCGTCTTCGCGTTCACGGGCGCCGCCGCAGTGGCGGTCGCGGCGCTGCTCGTCTCGCTGCTGGCGCGGCAGCTGATCTTCCCGCTCTGGGACACGTGGGTGAACCAGCAGATCACCGACTCCAGCGTGCGGGCGACGGTCAACTCGATCACGGGACAGGCCGACGCGATCGGCCAGGCGGCCGGCGGACCGGTGCTCGGGCTCGTGGGGAACAGGTTCGGCACCGGAGCCGCGCTCGGCCTCGGTGCGCTGCTTCTGACCCCGGCGCTGGCGCTGTACGGGCGCGCGATCCGCCACGGCGGGCGTGAACCGGAGCTGGAGGAGCTCCCGGCGGCATCGTGATCCGCCGGGCAGACACTCCTGACGATCTGGACGCCTACGCGCGCGTCTGGTCGGAGATCCTTCCTCACAGGCCGATCTCGGGCGAGGAGGTGCAGCGCCGGCTCGCGGAATGGGACGACGGCCGCCGATACCTCGTCGCCGAGGCGGACGGCATCGTTGTCGGAACCGGATTCGCCAGCCGCACGAGTACGAGGAGTCGCGCTGCCGCGGTCGTCGCCGTGCTCCCGGGATACCGCCGGCGCGGCATCGGGTCGGCGCTGCTCGACGCGTCGGTCGAGCATGCACGCAACCTCGGTGCGACCTCGGTCTCGGGGTCGCTGTCCGAGACGGAGCTGCCGTGGGCGGAGCGGCGCGGCTTCGAGGCCTTCGATCGCGAGGTCGAGTTCGTACTCGACCTGACGGGCACCCTGGAGTGGCCCGACCTGCCGGCGGGCATCGAGATCGGAGAGCTCCAGGAGCACGAGCTCGAGGACGCGCATCGCGTCTACGCGGAGGGAGTGGCCGACATCCCCTCGCCCGAGCCCCTCGACTCGTCCTTCGAGAAGTGGTGGACGAAGGCGCAGGCGGCGCCACTCGTGCTGGTGGCCCGAGAGGCTGGCCGCATCGTGGGCTACGCCGAGCTCGGCCGACAGAGCGACGACGCCCTCGGCCACGAGCTGACCGCGGTCACACGCATGCACAGACGGCGCGGAATCGGCCGAGCCCTGAAGCAGACACAGATGGCATGGGCCGCCGAGCATGACTACCGGCGGCTGACCACGGACACTCACTGGGCGAACGTGGCGACTCGCCGGCTCAACGAGTCGTGCGGCTACCGAGCGCTGCCGCCACTCGTGGAGGTCCGGAGGGAGCTCGCGTGATCCGCGAGGCGCAGACGCGCGACGATCTCGCGAAGCTCTGCGAGATCTGGGCCGCGATCACGCCGCGCGGGCCCATGACGCCCGGGCAGCTCTTGCGCAGGAAGGAGCGCCAGCCCGAGCGCCTCTATCTCCTCGCCGAGGAGGACGGGCAGGCCGTCGGCCTCGCCCTCGTCGCGCCGACGGATTCGCCGAACCGCAGGTATGTGGACGTCCGCGTTCTGCCCGACCGGCGGCGACGCGGAATCGGCGCGGCGCTGTACGAACCGGCCCTGGCGCACGCCCAGGCGCTCGAGCCGGAATGGATCTCGACGTCGGTCTCCGAGGCCGATCCCGAGTCGGTCGCTTGGGCGGAGCGGCGAGGATTCGAGGAGAGCTCCCGGGAGGTGGAGCTCATCCTGAGCCTCCGAGGTGACGAGCAGCCTCCGCCTCCACCGCCCGGCATCGAGATCGTCGAGGTCACGCCGGACCTGCACGAGGCCGCCTACGACCTGACGAAAGAGGCCTGGGAGGATCTCCCGGTCGCCGCGCCGCTTGAGGTCGCGCCCTTCGACGTCTGGCTCGAGGAGGACATGCCCGGACCGATCTCCTTTGCCGCGATGGAGAACGGCGAGATGGTCGGCTTCGCCGGGCTGATCGAGCGCGACGTACCCGGGCTGCTCGAGCATGGCCTGACCGCGACCCGACGCACTCACCGTCGGCGGGGAATCGCGACGGCGCTCAAGCGCCACCAGATCGCCTGGGCGGCGGCGAACGGTTACACCGAGCTGATCACCTTCACGCAGGACCGCAACGAGGGGATGCAGACGATCAACCAGGCGCTCGGGTACGAGCAGCAGCCGGCCTGGATCACGATGCGCCGCCGCCCTTGAAGCGGCCCGGCGCGCTCAGGGTCTTCTACGGCGTCGAGTTCTTCGACTCGGTCGGCCTCCACGCCGCCTTCACCGTCTGGGCCGTCTATCTCGTCCAGGACGTGGGCGTGAACCCGTTTCAGCTCGTCCTGCTCGGGACGGTCAGCGAGATCGCGATCTTCCTGTTCGAGGTTCCGACCGGCGTCGTGGCCGACACGTACAGCCGCCGCCTCTCGATCATCATCGGGCTGCTGATCGCCGGGGTCTCGAGCATCGTCGTCGGCCTGGTCGCGGTCTACTGGATCATCGTCGCGGCGGCGATTCTTCGCGGCATTGGCGGAACGTTCTTGAGCGGCGCCTGGGAGGCGTGGATCACGGACGAGCACGGCGTCGAGGGCATTGGCCGGGTCTTCCTCCGCGGGACGCAGTGGTCGTATCTCGGGGCGATCGTGGGAGCGGCCTCCGGCGTGGCGGTGGCGACCGTCGACCTCGGCGCGGCGCTGGTCTACGGCGGCGTGGTCTCGCTCGCGACCGGCGTCGCCTGCATCTTCCTGATGCCGGAGCACGGCTTCGCGAGGCGTCCGGTCGAAGACCGGACCTCGCCGATGCGCGCCCTCAGGACGACCGCACTCACCGGCGGGCGCCTCGTCCGCGGACATCGCGTGCTGTTGATCATCGTTGGGATCACGTTCTTCGCCGGCGCAGCGTCGGAGGGTCTCGACCGGCTCTGGGAGGCGCACCTCCTCACGGACGTGGGCCTGCCCGAGCTCTGGGGCCTCGACCCCGTCGTCTGGTTCGGCGTCTTCAACATCGCCGGCCTCGTCGCCGGGATCGTGATCACCTCGCTCCTCGTCCCCCGCTTCGAGGATGCCGGCAACGCGAAGCTCGCGCGCGCTCTGCTCTGGCTCACGGCGACACTGGCAGTCTCAGTCGCAGTCTTCGGGTTCGCGACGAGCTTCGCGCTCGCGGCGACCGCGTACCTCGTCGCCCGCCTCGCTCGGAGGCTGGCCGACCCGCTGTACTTGACGTGGCTGAACAAGAACGTCGAGGACTCGAGCGTCCGGGCGACGGTCAACTCGATGGCGAGCCAGGCCGGCGCGGTGGGCGAGGTCGCGGGCGGGCCGGTGATCGGTGTGGTCGGCACACTCGCATCGCTGCGCGCCGCCCTCGTCGCGAGTGGACTCCTGCTGACCCCGGCGATCGCGCTCTATGCACGCGCGCTCCGCCATGGTGGCAAGGAGCCGGAGCTCGAAGAGGCCGAGGCGCCCGCCTGAACCGGATCCAGATCATCCGCCCGCTGCGCGAGCGCGACTTCGCGCTCTTCTGGCTCGGCTGGACCGTCTCGCTGATCGGCGACGGCTTCTTCCTCGTCGCGATCGCATGGCAGGTGTTCGACATCTGGAACTCGCCGACCGCCCTGGCCGTGGTCGGCGTCGCCGAGACGATTCCGATCGTCGCTTTCGTACTGGTCGGCGGGGTCGTCGCGGACCGGTTCGAGCGCCGCAAGGTGCTGATCTTCTCCAGCGCGCTCCGCGGCGTGGCGGTCGCCGTTCTCGGAGTGCTCGCGGTCACCGAAGCCGTCGAGCTGTGGCACATCTTCGTCCTCTCGGCGTTCTTCGGCGCCGGACAGGCGTTCCAAGGTCCGGCGGCGGGCGCGATCATCCCCGACCTCGTCCCGAGGCACCTCCTCGTCCAGGCGAACTCGCTCTCGCAGTTCGTCCGCCAGGCGGCGTTCGCGTTCGTCGGGCCGGCGCTCGGCGGCTTCGTCGTGCATTCCCTCGGCGCGGGCTCGGCCTTCCTCATCGACGCAGCGACGTTCGGCGTCGCGATCGTCACCTTGCTCCTGCTGCGCCCACGGCCGGCCGCCAAGATCTCGGAGGGCGCTACGTCCATGCGCCGGGACATCGCGGAGGGGCTCCGCTACGTCAGACAGAAGGTCTGGCTCTGGGGCACGCTCGGCTGGGCGCTCGCGGCGATCTTCCTCGTCTACGGCCCGTTCACCGTGCTGCTCCCGTTCCTCGTCCGCAACGAGCTGGGCGGCGACGCGGGTGACCTGGGACTGGTGTTCGCGGCCGGCGGGCTGGGCGCGATCCTCGTTTCGCTTCGTCGTGGGGCAGATCGGGCTGCCGCGGCGCCACATCACGTTCATGTACGCGCTGTGGATGGTCGCCTGCCTGCAGATCGCCGCCTTCGCGCTCGCCGATGTGCCGTGGCAGGCGATGGCGATCTCGTTGGTGGGTGAAGGCTGCTGGGCCGGAGGCCTCATCGTCTGGGTGACGCTGATGCAACGCGTGGTGCCGGCGGAGCTCCTGGGCCGCGTGAAGAGCGTCGACTGGCTGTTGTCCCTCGGCCTCGCTCCGCTCTCCTTCGCCGTCACCGGCCCGCTCGCCGGCTGGCTCGGAGTGAAGCCCGTGCTCCTCATCTCCGGCGTCGCTGCCAGCGCGCTGACCGCGCTCTTCTACTTCCTGCCCGGAATGCGCGACACGGAGACGCCGGGCCACACGAGCCGCGTGATCCTCAGCGAGCCGACCGAGACTGCAGTCCCTCCGGCCGAGGATCCCGACCGAGCACTTGCGGGAGCCCGGTCCGATTAGTAGTCTCGTGCGGGCACGGAGGCAACGGAGCCTCGGGCGGTCGCCCGGGGCTTTTCGCATTCAAGGAGGCATTTCATGGCGCAGGTCGAGAGCAAGCCGAGAGCGACGTCGAGCACGGAGGACCGCCGGGAGGTCCTGAAGCGGATCAAGGACGAGGGCGTGGAGTTCCTCCTGCTCTGGTTCACGGACCTCGAAGGGCACCTGAAGAGCTTTGCCGTCACGCCGGCGGAGATGGAGGCGGCGCTCGACGACGGGATGGGCTTCGACGGCTCGTCGATCACCGGGTTCAACGCGATCGAGGAGTCCGACATGGTCGCGATCCCCGACCCGCGTAGCTTCCAGCTGATGCCCTGGCGGGAGGGCGAGACGAAGGTCGCGAGGATGATCTGCGACGTCGTCACCCCTGATGGCGAGCCCTACGACGGCGACCCGCGCTACGTCCTTCGTCGCGCGCTCGAGCGGATGAAGGAGATGGGCTTCGACACCTTCAACGTCGGTCCCGAGCTCGAGTACTTCCTCTTCAAGGACTCGAAGGGCACCGAGACGCTCGACGAGGGCGGCTACTTCGCGATGACGACGCTGGACGCGGCGAGCGAGCTCCGTCAGGAGACGGTGCGCGCGCTCGAGTCGATGGGGATCCCGATCGAGTACGTCCACCACGAGGTCGGCCCGTCGCAGCATGAGATCGACATGCGCTTCGCGCCGGCGCTGGAGATGGCCGACCACACGATCACGTACCGGCTGATCGTCAAGGAGATCGCCAAGAAAGCCGGCTACCACGCGACCTTCATGCCGAAGCCGATCTTCGGCGAGAACGGCTCCGGGATGCACACGCACATGTCGCTGTTCACGGACGGCCGCAACCAGTTCTTCGACGAGGAGGACAAGTGGCACCTGTCCGACACGGGCAAGGCGTTCATCGCCGGCCAGCTACGGCACGCGCGCGAGATCTCGGGCGTGTTCGCCCAGTGGGTCAACTCCTACAAGCGGCTCGTTCCCGGCTACGAGGCACCCGTCTACGTCGCGTGGTCGCAGCGGAACCGCTCCGCCCTGATCCGGATCCCGCTCTACAAGCCGGGCTCGGAGCAGGCCACCCGCGCCGAGATCCGGTGCCCGGACCCCGCCTGCAACCCCTACCTCACGTTCGCCGCGCTGCTCCACGCCGGCCTCGAGGGGATCGAGCACGGCTACGAGCTGCCCGATCCGATGGAGACGAACCTCTACCACCTCACGCCCGAGCAGCGGGAGGAGAGGGGAATCGTCGCCCTGCCGGAGACACTCGGCGAGGCGATCGACGAGCTCGCCCACTCCGAGCTGGCGAAGAAGGCACTGGGGCGCCACATCTTCGAGCGCTACATCGAGCTCAAGCGGAAGGAGTGGGACGAGTACCGCGTACAGCTCACGTCGTGGGAGCTCGAGCGGTATCTCCCTGTGCTTTGAGGCCGGAACGACCGCGAGCTGCAAATGCAGCTCGCGATCGGCCGTCAGTTTGTCCCACCCACCGCAGGCGGAGTGGGACAACTAGGCATTGTGGCCGTTTTTTCCGTGCGTTTCTAGGGCTTGGCGGAACGTCGCTCGGCACAGCTGGCGTTCCGCCAAGCCCCTCCTACAGAAACGCGCGAATGGACTCGCGTTCGACGTTCAGTCCCACGACGCCGCTCGAGCGGTCGATCTCCTGGATCGTCGCGGCGGGCACGAGGCGTCGACGGCGTGCAAGGAAGCCGGAGCGGACGGACAGCGCATCGGGGACGTCCCGGACCGTGCCGTACATCGCACACTCGACTCGGCCGACGATCCTGCCCCTCGTGTCAGCCACCAGGTAGCCGATCGTCTGACGGAGGTCAGGGAGGACGGGCAGCGCCTCGCTCATTACTCGAACGTACTCCTCCCGGATCAGCGTTTGGGTTGCGCGCGGTAAGGAATGTGTAAGCCGCGCGCTGCGCTCGGAGGCGGGGCGCCACCCTGAGGCGGCGCCCCGCGTCCGTGGTTTAGGCCGTCCCGATCCGCCGCCGGTCGGTGCCGATCAGGAAGAACGCGCCGGTGATCAACAGCGCGATTGCCCCGACGACGACAACGGTCTCGGGGCCTGGGACCGAGAAGGTGCCCGGGTCCGACACCGTGCCTCCAGTCGTAGCGACCGGATCCGTGCGCGGAAGCGCACGGTCATCCGGGGCGGTGCCGGTGGCGAACCCCAGTTCGGCCGGGGTCACACCTTCACCCTGGCTGAGATAGGGGATCTGCGGAGCCGCCGGCGTTGGCGCGGCGACTGGGTCGGTCCGTGCAACCGCCCTGTCGTCCGGGCTCAGCGTCGGCTCGTCGACCCGTGCAACCGCCCGATCATCCGGGGCGACGCCCGTGGGGAACCCCAGTTCGGCCGAGGTGACACCCTCACCCTGGCTGAGATAGGGGATCTGCGGACCCGCCGGCGTTGGCGCGGCGGCTGGGTCGGTCCGTGCAACCGCCCTGTCGTCCGGGCTCAGCGTCGGCTCGTCGACACGGGCAACCGCCCGATCATCCGGGGCGGTGCCGGTGGCGATCCCCAGTTCGGCCGGGGTCACACCCTGACCCTGGCTGAGATAGGGGATCTGCGGACCCGCCGGGGCCGTCGACTGGGTGATCGGTGCCGTCTGGCCCAGCATAGGCCCGGGCTCCGCCGCCGCTGCTTGTGCCCCGCCCGCCGCTACCGTCGCTGCTACGGCGATGGCGAGAGCCGCCTCGCGAACGCCATGGGCTTCCACGTCGTCGGTTGCCCGCGCCAGCGCCTCCCGATCGAACGTCAGGACGATCTGGTCGCCCTGCGCCTCTTCCAGCAGCCGCTCGAGGTCGGTGCGCTCCCACGCCACCGAGACGTTCCGGGTCTCGGCCGCCTCGCCGTCGGAAGAGCGAGCGACGTCGAGAACCAGCTCGATCGGCTCCTCTTCCGCAGCGAGAACGGCCTGGATGTCCGACCGCGGAATGGTCGTGGTGAGACCATCGCCGAGATCGGAGGCAGGCACGAGTGCTGCTCGTGCGGATACCTGCTCCATACGCCGCTCCCTTCATCTCAGGGCGCCTGTTGGCGCCACTGTCTTAATCTCTTGACGCGCCGCCTGTCAGCGATCTTCCCACAGGTTTGTGGCAACTTCAACAAAGCGGCCGGTCCGCCCGGCCGCTTCTACAATCGGCCTGTGAACGCCTCCGAGCGGCACCTGCAGCTGCTCACGGAGAGCATCGCGGCAGTCAACTCCACGCTCGACCTCGAGGAGGTGCTGTCGCTCGTGGCGAGCAAGGTCGCGGAGGCGCTCGACGCCGAGGCGTGCTTCGTCTACCTCTACGACGAGCCGGCTGACGAGCTCGTCCTCCGTGCGACACAGGGCACGGCCGTCGAGGCCATGACCCGGCGCCCGCGCATGCGACCCGGGGAGGGGATCACCGGCACGGCCGCCGCCGAGCGAAAGCCGATCGCGATCCCGGCTGAGGCACACCTCGACCCGCGCTTCAAGGGGTTCCCCAACCTCCCGGAGGATCAGTACGAGTCGATTCTCGCCGTCCCGATCCTTGCCCGCGAGAAGCTCGCCGGCGCGCTGAACGTCCGGACGGTGGAGCCGCGCGAGTTCACGGACGACGAGATCGAGCTGCTGCTGGCGATTGCCGCCCAGGTCGCACAGACGATCGAGCACGCGAAGCTCTACAGCGAGGCGCAGCGCCGGGTGGGCGAACTGGAGGCGCTTGCCCGAATCTCGGAGGCAGTGTCCGAGTCGCTGTACCTGGAGGAGTCGCTCGAGGCGATCGTGCAGACCACGGTGGACGCGGTCGGCGCGACCGGGGCGGCGCTCGTCCTCGAGGACGGGAACATCGCCTGGCCCGAGGGCCGGGCGGCAGCGCATGCGATCAGGATCCCGCTGCGCTGGAAGGGACGGCAGATCGGCGAGCTCGTCTGCGACCGCGACACGCCCTTCACCGACCAGGAGCGCGCGCTGCTCTCCTCGATCGCCAACCACGCGGCCGTCGCGGTCGAGCACGGACGGGCAGTGATGCGAGGCGTCCTCGCCCAGGAGATCCACCACCGCGTCAAGAACAACCTCCAGACCGTCGCGTCGCTGTTGCGGCTCCAGGCGCGCTCCGGGGAGCAGGTCGACCCGCGCAAGGCGCTGGACGACTCCGCGAACCGGATCCTCGCGATCGCCGCCGTCCACGAGGTGCTGACCGAGAGCCGCCACGACGACGTCGACCTCGACGAGCTGCTCGACAGGCTCCGCGCCATGCTCGTCCAGGGCCTCGGGTCGGGCAAGCGGGTCGAGACCGCGCTCGAGCCGGTCTCCCTCGCCGGCGACCAGGCGACGGCGCTCGCGCTCGTCTTCAGCGAGCTGCTCCAGAACGCGCTCGAGCACGGCGGCGACTTGGTTCGCGTCGAGCTCGGGCGGCGGAACGGGAACGTCGTGCTCGCGATCGCGGACGACGGTGCAGGAATCGTGGACGAGCCGTCCGGGACCGGCCTCTCCATCGTCGAGGCGCTCGTCCGGGACGAGCTCCGCGGCACGCTCGACCTGAGCTCGGACGGCGGCATGCGGGCGGAGGTCGTCTTCCCGGCATGAGGATCCTGGTCGCAGAGGACGAGACGATCATCCGGCTCGACCTCCGGAACCTGCTCGAAGAGTCGGGCCACGAGGTGTGCGCCGAGGCGCGCGACGGCCAGGAGGCAGTCGAGCTCGCCCGTGAGCATGAGCCCGACCTCGCAATCCTCGACGTGAAGATGCCGCGGCTCGATGGGATCGAGGCGGCACGGACGATCCTGGAGGAGCGCCCGATCCCCATCGTCATGCTCACGGCCTACGGGCAGGACGAGCTCGTGTCACGCGCCGTCGAGGCGGGCGTGTTCGGCTACCTGGTCAAGCCGTTCCGCGAGGCTGACCTGCTCCCGGCGATCGCGACCGCGCGGGCCCGCCACGAGGAGCTGGCGTCGCTGCGCGATGAGGCGGACTCGCTCGCCGAGGCGCTCGCCGCCCGCAAGGCGATCGAGCGGGCGAAGGGATTGCTGATGGAGCGGGACGGCCTGAGCGAGGAGGAGGCCTTCAAGCGTCTCCGCAAGGCCAGCCAGCTCTCGGGCAAGCCGCTGAAGGTCGTCGCAGAGGCGCTGATCGCGCTAGACGCCTGAGGACTCGAACAGGCGCTCCCAACGGGCAAGCAGCGCCTGGAGCTCGTCGCGCGCCGCACGATGCCGGCGGAGAAGATCCGCGTTGCCCCAGTCATCCGCAAGCTCGCGCTCGAGCTCGGCGACGCGCTCCTCCTGCTTTGCGATGTCCGCCTCGACGACCTGGAGGGCAGTCGGCCCGGCCGGCTTGGCCCGAGCAGGCTTGGCCTTCTTTGTGACCTTCGGCGCCGGTGGCTCGACGGCCTGCGCGACCTCCTCGCGGCGGCGGACCAGCTCCGCCCAACCGCCCTCGTACGAGCGGAGGCCGTGATCCTCGATCGCCATCGTCCGCTGAGCGACGGCGTCGATCAGCGCGCGATCGTGCGAGACGAGCAGGACAGTGCCAGGAAAGGCCTCGAGCGCGGCCTCCAGCGCCTCGCGGCTCTCGAGGTCGAGGTGGTTCGTCGGCTCGTCGAGCACCAGGAAGTTCGCGCCCGACGCGACCACGATCGCGAGAGCCAGCCGGCGGCGCTCGCCGCCCGAGAGAATCGTCACCGGCTTCGACTGCTCGTCCCAGCCGGAGAAGAGGAAGCGGCCGAGGAGGTTCTGCGCCGACTGGCGCGGCAGCCCGGTGGAGCCCTGGACGCAGTCGAGCACGGTCCCGCGCTCGTCCAGCTCCAGCTCCTGCTGCGAGAAGTAGGCGGCCTCGACACCGTGCCCGAGCCGCACCGTGCCGGCGGCCGCGTCCCGCCGGCCGAGCATGGTCTCGAGCAGCGTCGTCTTCCCCGAGCCGTTGGGCCCGACGAGCGCGACGTGCTCGGCACGCTCGAGCGCGAAGTCGACCCCGTCGAGGAGCTCCTTCTTGCCCGCCTTGACCTCCAGCCCGGACGCCTCGACGACCGTCCGGCCGCTCCGGGCCGGCTTCAGGAAGTCGAAGCCAAGTGACCGCTTCTTCGTCGATAGGCGGTCGAGGGTCTCCGCCTGGCCGCCCCGCTCCTCTTCCAGACGGCCGATGTGCGTCAGTTTCGCCTGCGCCTGCTTGGCCTTGTTCTTCTTGTAGCGGAAGCGCTCCACGAATCGTTCGAGCCTGGCGATGTCCACGTCGAGCCGGTCGAGCGCCTTCTGGGCATGCTGAGCCCGCGCGGCCTTCTCCATGCGCCACTGGTGCCACGGCCCTTTGAAGTACAGCGACCGACCGCCCGAAAGCTCGAGCACGCCGTTCGTCACCGCCTCGAGGAACCAGCGGTCGTGGGCAACGAGGATCACGGCGGCGTCGAGGGACTGGAGCTCGCGCTCGAGCCACTCGATGCTCTCGACGTCCAGATGGTTGGTCGGCTCGTCGAGGAGCAGGAGGTCGGGATCGCCGGCGAGCGCGCGCGCCAACGAGGCCCGCGTCAGCTCTCCGCCGGAGAACGTCTCCAGCGGGCGGTCGAGATCGGCGTCGGCGAAGCCGAGACCGCGAACCACGCCGGCCGTCCGGTCGCGCCAGGCGTACCCGCCGGCGTGCTCGAGCCGCGCCTGCGCATCCGCGTAGCGTCTCAACGTCGCGGACTCGTGGTCGCCGGCCGCCATGGCCTGCTCCAGGCTCCGCAGCTCTTCCTCGAGCGCGATCAGATCGGCGGCGCCGGAGAGGACGTACTCGCGCAGCGTCAGCCCTCGGTCGAGCGGCGGGCGCTGATCGTGCAGCGCGACCCGTGTTCCCTTGGAGAACACGAGCTCGCCGCCTTCGACGGGCAGCTCGCGCGCCAGCATGCGGAGCAGCGTCGTCTTGCCCGCACCGTTCGGGCCGGCAAGCGAGAGCCGGTCGCGGCGCTCGACCTTGAACGACACGCCGTCGAAGAGCGGGTCTCCCGCGAACTCCTTGCGGAGCTGGTTTGCGATCACGACTGCCATGGCTGTCCGAAAAAAGAAGGGGCCGCTGTTTCCAGCGGCCCCGTTCCGATACCAGCGGTGGATTTGGTAGAGGCGCTTACCTACTCGGCACGATTGCCGGTGGCGCGTAGCGCGACGTCCCCCACGCTGGCTAGGCGGTTCCCTACAGGTCTCGGGGACACGCCCCTACCCGCTGGTACCTCCACTGCCCGTACTTGAAGATTTCACTACCGGACCACCTCCTTTCCGCGGTAGCCGAAATGTAGCGGAGCGGGAGGAGGTCGGTCAGCTTCCCGTCGGAAGAGTCTCCGCCGGTCGGAGCACGACGCTGAGCTCGAGCCCGCGGTCGAGGGGAACGGTGACCGACTCGAGCGTCGGGTCGGCCTGCCGGGCCCGCGAGTAGGCACCCAGCGTCTCCTCATGGGAGAGCACGTTGTCGGCGACGAAGAGCCCGCCCGGCTCGACCTTCGGCCGCGCGAGCTCGAACAGCCGCTCGTAGTCGTCCTTCTCCGCGTCGATGAAGACGATGTCGAAGACGTCGTCGATCTCGGGCAGCGTCTCGAAGGCGTCGCCTTCGAGGAGCTCGGCGGTTTCCTCGAGCCCGGCCTCGGCGATGTTCGCGCGCCAGGCCTCGGCCTTCACGGCATCGGCCTCCAGCGAGAGAATCCTCCCTCCGAAGTAGCGCAGGCCGGCGGCGAGCCAAACCGTCGAGTAGCCGCGCGAGCCTCCGATTTCCAGCACCTCACAGTCGGTCTGCGGCGCGACCAGGTCGAAGAGGAACTGCCCGGTCGTCCTCGCGACCTGGCGCGAGCGAAGCTCACGCGAGACGCCCTGCTCGCGCTCGGCGGCGTCCTCGGCCTCGAGCCGCTTCAGCACGGCGCGCACACGGTCGTCCAGCACGCGCGTAGCCTATTCGGACAGGTCCTGGGGTTTGAGCCCAAGACGCGGCCGAAGAGGTCAGGTCACGTCGACCTTGACGACCCCGTCCTCGACGACCACTGGGAAGGTCTCCACCGGCTGGTACGCAGGGAGGGAGAGCGGTCGGCCCGAGCAGATGTCGAACTCCGACCCGTGCCGCGGGCAGATCACGACGCCGCGCTCGGGATCGTGCTCACCTTCGGCCAGCGGCCCGTCGTCGTGCGAGCACCGGTCCTCGATCGCACACAGCTTCCCGTCGAGGTTGTAGACGCCGACCGCGACCTGGCCCACGTGGACGATCTTGACGCTGCCGGGCGGAAACTCCTCCAGCGGCGCGACCTCGATGAGGGCCAATCAGCTGACCTTGAACTGGTCGTCCAGGCCGGCCCACTCGTCCGGCAGCGGCGTGCCCTTCGACCGGTGCAGCGCGACCTTCAGGACGCCGAGCCCGAGCAGCGCGCACTTGAGCCGGATCGGCGTCAGCGGGATCCCGATCTCGTCGAGCAGCTCGTCCTTCGAGAGCTCCCCGATCTCGGTCGCCGTCCGGCCCTCGACCATCTCCATCAGCATCGACGTGGCCGCCTGGCTGATCGCACAGCCGCGGCCGGAGAACTTGACCTCGTCGATCGTCTCCCCGTCCTCGCCGAACGCGACGTAGATCGCGACCTCATCGCCGCACAGCGGGTTCAGCCCCTCCGCCTGCGCGTCGGCATCCTCGATCACCCCGTGCCCGCGCGGGTTCTTGTAGTGGTCGAGGATGACCTCCCTGTACAGGTCTTCCATGGGAATGAGGCTAGCCGAAGACTTTTCGCGCGCGGAGGAGCCCCTCGTGGAGCCGGTCGATCTCCTCCTGCAACGTGTAGAGGTAGAAGCTCGCCCGGTTGGTCGCGGAGACGCCCAGCCGCGCCATCAGCGGCTGGCAGCAGTGGTGGCCCGCGCGGATCGCGACGCCCTCCCAGTCCAGCACCTGCGCGACGTCGTGCGGGTGGATCCCCTCCATGTTGAAGGAGACGATCCCGGCGCGCTTCTCCGGCGCCGGGCCGTAGAGCTCGATCCCCGGTACGTCTGAGAGCCGGTCGAGCGCGTAGGCGACGAGGTCGTGCTCGTGCCGCTCGATCGCCTCGAGCCCGATCTCGTTCAGGTAGTCAACGGCCGCCCCGAAGCCGACGGCCTCCGCGATCGGCGCCGTCCCGGCCTCGAACTTGTGCGGGAGGTCGCCCCAGGTCGTCTCCTCGAACTGCACCTTGCGGATCATGTGGCCGCCGAGGTTGAACGGCTCCATCGACTCGAGCAGCTCGCGGCGGCCCCAGAGGGCGCCCACGCCGCTCGGCCCGCAGAGCTTGTGGGCGGAGAAGGCAAGGAAGTCGCAACCGAGCGCCTGCACGTCGATCGCCCGGTGCGGCGCCGCCTGCGCAGCGTCCACCACGGTGATCGCGCCGTGCTCGCGCGCCCACGCCGAGAGCTTCTCGACGGGGTTGACGGTCCCGAGCGCGTTGGAGACGAGGTTTGCGGCGACAATCTTGAGCTCCCCTTCACGGCTGATCTCCTCGAGCCCGTCCAGGTCGAGCTCGCCGCCGTCCGTCACGCGCACCATCCGGAACGACGCCCCTGTCCGCTTCGCGATGTACTGCCAGGGGACGAAGTTCGAGTGGTGCTCGAGCTCGGTGACGACCACGACGTCGCCCGGCCCGAGCTTCGCCAGGCCGTAGGCGTACGCGACGAGGTTGAGGCTCTCGGTGGCGTTGCGCGTGAAGATCAGCTCGCGCGACGTCGGCGCGTTCACGAACTTCGCGATCCGGTCACGGGCGCCCTCGAACGCCTCGGTCGCCCGCTCGGCGAGCGCGTACACCCCGCGGTGAACGTTCCCGTACGACGTCTCGTAGAAGTGGGTCATGGCGTCGAGCATCTGACGCGGCTTCTGCGCCGTCACGGCCGAGTCGAGGTAGGCAAGCGGCTTGCCGTTGATCTCCTGCTGGAGGATCGGGAAGTCGACGCGCAGCTTCTGCGCGTCGAGCGTCGCGCGTGTCTCGACGGCCATGAAGCCATCGTAGCCCCGGCGGTGGAGGCCTAGGTCGGGCGCTCGAAGCCGGCGATGCGCCAGAGCGTGCCCTCGTGCTCCCACGCCGGGATCAACCCCTCGCTCTCCGCAGCCGCGAGGAGCCGCTCGGGCCGGTGGATGAACGAGCGGTACTCCATGCGGCGAGCGGCGAGGACGACGTTGACTCCGGCGGCCCCGAGCCTCATCCACCAGGTTCGGCGCGGGAAGCTGAAGGCGAGGAGACGGCGTGCGCGACCGGCGGCGGCTGCAACGAGCGCCTCGCCGTCGGGGTAGCAGCAGACGACGCGGTGCATGACGACGACGTCGGCGTCGGGAAGCTCCTCGGCGGCGTCCGCGAAGTCCACCACCCGCCGCTCGACCCTATCCTCGACGCCCGCCTCCCGGGCGAGCGCCGCCGAAGTCGCGTCGTAGGACGACGAGAGCTCGACGGTGATCGCACGCTCGGCCCCGGCCTTCAACAGCTCGAGCCCGAGCGCGCCGTTTCCACCGCCGACGTCGAGCACGGTGCCCTGGACCCCACAGCGTGCGACGAACGCGACGATCCGACGGGCGTTGTCGTCGAGACCCCGGCGCCGGTACCGCGAGGCGTCACGCCTTGCGATCTTCTCTGTGAAGAATCTGTCGTATCCCTGCCGAGAGCAGCATCCGGCCATCGAATTCGTCAGGGTATCCCCACTACTCTTCGGCCATGCGCCCCAGACTCGCACTGCTCGCGCTCGCCTGCGCCGGGCTTCTCGCCGGCTGCGGCGGGGGCGATTCCGGCTCCGAGTCGAGCAACCCGGGCGCGTCGGTTTTCGCAGACGCCGGCTGCGGAAGCTGCCACACGCTCGAGGCCGCCGGGTCGAGCGGCTCGGTCGGCCCCAACCTCGACGACGCGAACCCGTCTGTCGACGAGGTCGTCGCAAAGGTGAAGAGTGGAGGCGGCGGGATGCCGTCGTTCGAGGGCGAGCTCTCCGAGCAGGAGATCCGCGACGTCGCCACATTCGTGTCGGGCGGGGAGTCGGGCGAGGCCGCCGCGGCAGTCGCGAAGATCAAGCCGTTCAAGCCCAACACGCAGCGGCTCGAAGGGTGCCTCGACGCGGAGTGCCGGCGCCAGGCGTTCGGCAACATCGCATACCGGGAGGGGCCGAAGCCCGCACTCGCCCTCTTCCAGGAGAAGCTCGGCGAGGACCCGATCGAGGCTGACTGCCACCGGATCGCGCACACGATCGGCGCCGCCTCGCTCCAGCACCACGACGGCGACGTCGGCACCGCGCTCGCGGAGGGGAACGGGATCTGCGCGTCCGGCTACTACCACGGCCTGCTCGAGTGGAAGCTCGCCGATGTCCCCAAGGACGAGGTCGCGTCGGTCGCGCGCACGGTCTGCGAGCAGACCAAGAGCACGTCGAGCTCGTTCGTCTACTACCAGTGCGTCCACGGCCTCGGCCACGGGCTGATGCTCTACACGCTCTACGACCTGCCCGGCGCCCTGCGGCTCTGCCACCGGCTCGGCACCAACTTCGACCGGGTCTCGTGTAGCGGCGGCGTCTTCATGGAGAACCAGCAGTCGTCCTACGGCATCACCTCGCCGTGGCTGAAGAAGGACAATCCGCTCTACCCGTGCGGGATCGTCTCGCGGTCGGACAAGACGTACTGCTACCTGCTCGTGACCTCGCAGATCCTCCCGAGGGTGGGCTGGGACTGGAAGAAGACCGCCGACTGGTGCCGCAAGAGCGAAGAGGGGTTCGTGGAGCTGTGCTTCCAGTCGTACGGACGCGACGCGTCGGGGAACTCCCGGCAGGATCCCGCCAAGACGCGCGCCCTCTGCGCGAACGCGGGAAGCGGTGAGGAGCAGTGCATCTTCGGCGCGGTCCGGGACTTCCTCAACACCGATCCGTCCGACCTCGGCGCCGCCAGGCTCTGCGAGCTCGCGAAGTCGGCGCACCGGTCCTACTGCGCGTACGGGATCGGCTCGATCGTCGCCGTCAAGCACAGTTCGGTGGCCGCCAGGCGCGCCGACTGTCGCCGCTTCCTCGCCGGCCAGTACTACGTCGATTGTCTACGCGGCGCGAACGCCTAGGGTCAGCCGAACGTGAACGCATACGCCGAGAGGTTCGGCGTGAAGCGCAGCTCGAGTAGGCCCTCGTGGAGCTCCGGCAGCTCCAGCAACCGGTAGAGACGCGGCTCGCCGCCGATCGAGATCGTCCGACGTAGCCTGCCGTCGAGCAGGACCTCGAGCCTGCCGGTCCCTCCCAGGACGAGGTTCACCTCGCGGGCGGTGAACTGGATGCGCAGCTTGGCCCCGCGCTTCGCCACGATCCGCTCGGGCTCGACGACCAGCCGCCCCTCGTAGGCGAGCTGGCCGGGCGCGAGCAACGCCGGGAAGCTGTACAAGCCCTCGTGGTTCGGGACAACCCGGCTCCCGACGAAGTTGGCGAGCCGTTCGAAGCCGAGGTACGTCTCGGGTGTGAGCGGGCCTCTCGGCGTCCGGTCGGCCATCTCCGAGACTTCGCCGCTGACGCCCGAGCCGAGGTAGCGGCGGATCTGCCGCTCGGTCTCGTCGTACTCGCCTTCGCCGTAGTGGTAGTAGCGGACGCGTCCCGACCGGTCAATCAGGTACTTCGCAGGCCAGTACTGGTTCGCGTAGTTCGTCCAGGTGACGAAGTCGTTGTCGAGCGCGACGGGGTAGCGGATCCCGAGCTTGCGCACCGCACTGCGGACGTTGTCGGGCTCTCGCTCGAAGGCGAACTCGGGCGAGTGAACGCCGACGATCGTCAGTCCGTCATCTCGGTACGCGCGGTCCCACTCCTTGAGGTGAGGCAGCGTACGGAGGCAGTTCACGCACGAGTAGGTCCAGAAGTCGACCAGGACGACCCGGCCGCGGAGCCGGCTGAGCGAGGTCGGGTCGCTGTTGATCCAGCCGACGATTCCCCCGAGCTCAGGCGCACGCTGCGCTTCGCTCGCAGCCAGCGCGGGCTGGTCGCCGGTGCGTCGCATCCTCGCGAGCTCGCGCTCCGCCGTCGGGCTCTGCTCGATCCTCTCCTGCAGCGCCTCCGTGTAGCCGGGCACGGCGGTCGTGAACCGCTGGTCGGCCCCGAGCGCGATCGCGATCGCAGAGACGCCGATGAGGGCGCCGGCGACGCGCCGGGTCGTCTCCGCGTGGCGGCGGAGGAAGCCGACGCCGTCCGTCAGGCGCTTGCCGCCCAGCGCGATCGCCAGCATTGGCACCGCTGCGCCGCTCGCGTACGCGACGGCGACGAAGAACGTCTCGAGGCCGCCGCCCCCGGTCGCCGACAGCGCGGTCACGGCCGCGAGCACAGGACCGGCACAGGGCACGAAGACGAGCCCGAGGCTCACGCCGAGGAGGACGCCGTTGCTCTCGGTGAGCGGCCGCCGGCGGGTGAGGAAGAGCAACGGGCGCTCCGCCAGCCGCGCGACCACCGGGAAGAGCAGCGTCGCGGCTAGCAGGAGGAGCAGCACGATCGCGAGGTTCCGCAAGCTGTCCTGTGGCAGCCCGAGCGAATCGAGGAGCGAAGCGCCGATGACGGTGAAGACGCTGAAGCTCCCGACGAGGCCGAGGATGATCCCGAACGGCCGTCGGCCCGAAGCGCCGCCGCCGAGCAGGATCGGGAGCACGGGCAGGACGCACGGCGAGATGGCCGTGATCAGGCCGGCGAGGAAGGCGATCCCGAGCAGGATCACGGGCTCAGCGTAGGCCGACGACCATTACGGCCGGCTTAATGTTCGGCTGGAGGGCTTGGCGAGACGTCGCTCGTCGCAGGGGTGCGATGGTCGTTCCGAGGCAAGGACGCAGGGAGCGTTCGTATCGGATGAGATACGGGCGCGACCGAGGACGCAGTCCTCGGGGCGAGCAGCGCGGCCCTGCGGCACAGCAGGCGTTTCGCCGAGCCCTCCTAAGCCTGTGGAATGCGTGCTTCGAGCGCCTCGCCGAGCGCCTCGCGCACGGGCTCGAGCTCGACTCGGTCGAGCACGTCGGTGAAGAACCCGCGGACGATCAGCCGCTCCGCCTCGCCGCGGGAGAGGCCGCGGGCCATCAGGTAGAAGAGCTGGTCGCGATCGACCTGGCCGACCGTCGCGCCGTGCGTGCACCGCACGTCGTTCGCGAGGATCTCGAGGCCCGGAATCGGCACGGCGTGCGTCGTCGGCGACAGCATCAGGTTGCGGTTCTCCTGGTACGCATTCGTTCGCTGGGCGTCCTTCTCGACGCGGATCATCCCGCGCCAGACCGCCGTCGCCTTGTCGCGCAGCGCGCCCTTGAATGCGAAGTCTGATGTCGTGTTCGGCGCCGAGTGGAGCTGGTACGTGTCGTAGTCCAGGTGCTGGTCGCCGTCCGCGAAGTAGGCGCCGGTAACGCGTGACGTGGCGCCCGGACCGGTCAGATCGTTCTGGATCCAGACCTTCCCGCGGCGCGAGCCGAAGCCGCCGGCCACCCAGTCCAGCTCGGCGTCCCGCTCGACGCGGGCGTGGTGCGAGGCGAAGTGCCAGGTGTTCTGCGAGAGGTTCTGGATCGAGACGTACTCGAGCTTCGCGGCCTGCTCGACGAAGAGCTCGGTCACCGAGTTCGTGTAGCCCTCGAGCTCGGGCGAGGCCGACGCGGAGTCCTCGATCAGCGAAAAGCGGCTCTCAGGCTCGGCGATCACGAGCAGCCGGAAAAAGAGCGCGCCGCCCTCGGTCGAGTTGACGATCTGGATGGCGAGCGGCTGCTCGAGCTCGACGCCCTTCGGCACCACGACGAGCAGGCCGTGCTCCCAGACGGCGGCGTTGTGGGCCGCGAACTTCTCGTCCGTCCCGACGAGCTCGCCGAGTCGCTCGTGGTCGGTGAACGGCTCGAACGTGATCCGGGGATCGGGTGAGCGCACGATCGAGATCCCGCCCTCGCGGACCACGGCCAGGCCGGACGTGTCCACGTCGAGCATCGTCTCCGGCAGACCGGTCTTGGGGTCTGACCCCGAGACCTGGCCGTTCGAGGCGAAGGACTCCGGATCGAAGCCCTTCAGGTCGGTGAAGCGCCAGTGCTCGTCCGTCGTGGACGGCATCGGCAGCTCGGCGTAGCGGGAGGCGGCTGCTGCCCTATCCACGAGGCTTATACCTCCGGTGAAGGATCAGGACGTTGCCGTCGGGATCCTTGACGAAGCCCATGTGGCAGACACCCGAGTCCTGGATGCCCATCACCTCCGCGCCGTGAGTGCGAGCCTCCTCGACCGCCGCCTCGACGTCTGCCACGCGGAGCCCGATCCCGCTCTCGTTCGGCACGAAGGTCTCGCCCTGCTCTTCGGGGTTCCAGAACGACAGCGTGACGTTCGAAGTCTCGATCTCCCCGTCCGTGTACTCGGACACCGGGAGCCCGAGCACGTCCCTGTACCAGGCCACGGCCCGCGCGCTGTCCCGCGTCGGGACCGACACGAAGTCGACCTGCTCGACCTGCATCAGGGCTTGGAGCCGTCGGCGAACGGTGCGTACCGACGGTGCAGCTGGAGCGTGTTGCCGTCCGGGTCGGAGAACGTCGCGAGGTGGCAGACACCGGAGTCGATCGTCCCGTCCGGGAACTCGACGCCCTCGGCCTCGAGCTTCATGCGTGCCTCGTTCACGTCCGCGACGCGAAACGCGATCGGCATCTGGTGGCCCCGCGCTTTCCACTCCGAGCCCATGATCTCCGGCGGGACGAGCGCGAGCGAGACGTTGCCGAGCTCGTACTCCACCCACGGTGAGCCCGTGTTCGGGTTCTGCGGAGCCCGAGTGTCTCCCCGTAGAACTGCTGGGCGCGCGCCAGATCTTGGACGGGCACGGAGATGAAATCGGCGCGCTCGACGCCGAGATCAGCCAACCGAGCCTTCCATCTGCAGCTGGATCAGCCGGTTCAACTCGACTGCGTACTCCAGTGGAAGCTCCTTCGTGATCGGCTCGACGAAGCCGGAGACGATCATCGCGGACGCCTCTGCCTCGGAGAGCCCGCGCGACATCAGGTAAAAGAGCTGCTCCTCGCCGATCTTCGAGACCGTCGCCTCGTGGCCGATGTCGACGTTGTCCTCGTCGATCTTCATGTACGGATAGGTGTCCGAGCGCGAGTCCTCGTCGAGGATCAGCGCGTCGCAGACGACCTTCGACTTCGAGCCGTGTGCGCCCTTGGCCACCTCGAGCAGGCCGCGGTAGCCGGCTCGCCCGCCGTTCTTCGAGACCGATTTGGAGGTAATGACGGAGGTCGTGTTCGGCGCAACGTGGACTGCCTTGCCGCCCGCGTCCTGGTGCTGGCCGGCTCCGCCGAACGCGATCGAGAGCACCTCGCCGTGGGCGCCTTCTCCCATCAGCCAGATTGCCGGGTACTTCATCGTCAGCTTCGAGCCAAGGTTCCCGTCGACCCACTCCATCGTCGCGTTCTCGTAGGCGACCGCGCGCTTGGTGACGAGGTTGTAGACGTTCGTCGACCAGTTCTGGATCGTCGTGTACCGGCAGCGCCCACCCGGTTTGACGATGATCTCGACGACGGCCGAGTGCAGCGAGTCGCTCGAGTAGATCGGCGCGGTGCAGCCCTCGACGTAGTGCACGAAGGCGCCTTCGTCGACGATGATCAGTGTGCGCTCGAACTGGCCCATGTTCTCCGCGTTGATGCGGAAGTAGGCCTGCAGCGGCATCTCGATGTGCACACCCGGCGGGACGTAGATGAAGGACCCGCCCGACCAGACGGCGGAGTTCAGCGCCGCGAACTTGTTGTCGTTCGCCGGGATGATCGTCCCGAAGTACTGCTTGACGAGGTCCTCGTGCTCGCGCAGCCCGGAGTCCATGTCGAGGAACAAGACACCCTGCTTCTCGAGGTCCTCCTTGAGCTTGTGGTAGACGACCTCGCTCTCGTACTGGGCGCCGACGCCGGCGAGGAACTTCCGCTCGGCCTCGGGAATCCCGAGCCGATCCCAGGTGTTCTTGATGTCCGGCGGGAGGTCTTCCCAGGACTTGGCCTGCTTCTCGGTCGGCCGGATGTAATAGAAGATGTTGTCGAAGTCGATCTCGGAGACGTCGCCGCCCCAGTCCGGAAGCGGGCGCGCCAGGAAGTACTCGAGCGACCTGAGCCGATAGTCCCGCATCCACTGCGGCTCGTCCTTGTGCTCGGAGATCGCCGCTACGAGCTCGGGCGAGAGGCCCCGGCCGGACTTGAAGAAGTAGTCCTCGGCGCTCGGGCTATGGAAGCCGTACTTGTAGTCGCTGCCGATCTCGGCGACGACCTTGGTCTCGCTCTCGGTGACCGCCATCAGCTCTCCACCTTCACCTTCTCGGGCATGAACGCCTCGTACCCTTCTGCTTCCAGTGTATGCGCAAGCTCCGACCCGCCCTCGGCGACAATCTTCCCGTCGACGAAGACGTGGACGAAATCCGGCTCGATGTAGTTGAGGATTCGCTGGTAGTGGGTGATCACGAGCGCGCCCATGTCGGGGCCGACGAGCTCGCGGACGCCGCCGGCGACGATGCGCAGCGCGTCGATGTCGAGCCCTGAGTCCGTCTCGTCGAGGACGGCGATGCGCGGCTTCAGCATCGCCATCTGGAGGATCTCGACCCGCTTCTTCTCGCCGCCCGAGAACCCGTCGTTCAGGTAGCGCTGGGCGAGCTCGCGCGGGATGCTCAGCCGCTCCATCGCCGCCAGCATCTCCTTGCGGAATTCGGGGATCGGGACCGGGTCGTCCTCGCCCTGGCGCGCCTTGCGGATCGCGTTGATCGCTGAGCGCATGAAGCTCGTGACGGTGACGCCGGGGACGGCGTGCGGGTACTGGAACGCGAGGAAGAGACCCTTCTGGGCGCGCTTGTCGGCCTCCATCTCCGTCATGTCCTCGCCGTCGAAGAAAATCTGCCCCTCGGTGATCTCGTACGCCGGGTGGCCCATCAGCGCGTAGGCGAGGGTCGACTTCCCGGAACCGTTGGGGCCCATGACCGCGTGGATCTGGTCGGTGTCGATCTCGAGGTCGACGCCCTTGACGATCTCGGTGCCGTCCTCGAGCGCGACGTGCAGGTCCTTCAGTTCCAGTAGCGCCAAACCGCTCCCTTTTCAGACAAGTGGCGGGCAAACGCCCGCCTCGAGACCTCATGGTACCAGCGTGGTTCTGCCTCGGGAGCAACTCCGAAACCGCTGCTAAGGTGGCGATATGCCCTTCGGCATCGGGCTTCCCGAGATCATCATCTTCCTCGTAGTCGTCCTCCTCCTGTTCGGTGCCAATCGCGTTCCGGAGATCGGACGTTCCGTCGGCAAGGGCATGCGCGAGTTCAAAGACGCCGTGACCGGCAGGGGCGACGAGGAGCCGCCGCGGCTGCCCGCGGCGCCCGAGGACGAAGAGCGCGCAGCCGAGCCCGCAGCGCCGCGCGAGCGCGACACCGTTCACTAGCGGTCCGATGAGGCGACTCCCACGCCGCCTCTCGTACGGCGAGGAGGCGACCCTCGTCGAGCATCTCGAGGAACTGCGCAGCCGGCTGATCGTCTGCGTGCTGACGCTCGTCGTCGCCTTCCCGGTCGCGTTCTACTTCCACGAAGACCTGATCGAGCTGCTGCTCGAGCTGCTGCCGGAGGATCGAGAGCTGGTGACGCTCGGGGTCGCCGAGCCGTTCACGACGGGGCTGAAAGTCAGCTTCTACGCCTCCCTCGCCTTGGCCTTCCCGGTGCTCGTCTGGCAGGCGTGGAGCTTCTTCGCACCGGCGGTGCAGGAGCAGAACCAGCGGGTCGTCGCGCGCTTCGTGGCTCTGGCGACGCTCCTGTTCGCGGGCGGGATGGCGTTCGCGTACTTTGTGATCCTCCCGAGGGCGCTGGACTTCCTCACGCAGTACGACGAGGAGCTCTACGACATCCAGATCCGCGCGAGCTATTTCCTCTCGTTCGTCGCCCTGATGATCTTCGCGACGGGCCTCGTCTTCCAGCTGCCGATCTTCGTGCTCGGCCTGGTGCGGCTCGGGGTCCTGACCTCCGCCCAGCTGCGGTCGAACCGGCGGATCGGGTACGTCGTATTGCTCGGCGCGGCAATCCTGCTGCCCACCGTAGACCCGGTGTCGCTCGCGCTCGAGGTGCTGCCGCTCTTCGCGCTCTTCGAGCTCTCGATCTGGCTCTCAGTCGTGCTCGAGCGCCGCTGGCATGCGGCTGACGGCCGCCTCGCCACCGAGTGACCTTCCCGAAGATCAAGCTCTACGTCCACCTGGAAGGGACGGTGCGGCCCGAGACGCTCCTCGAGATCGCGCGGCGGAACGACTACGCCCTCCCGACCGATACCGTCGAAGGGCTCGCCCGGTTGTACGCGTATCGGGAATTCGCGCACTTCATCGACGTGCAGGGGCCGTGTACCTCGAGGCCATTTTCTCCCCGGCGGAGCGGATTTCGCGAGGGGCCAGCTGGGACGACGAGCTGCGTACGAGAACGGCGTCGCTGGGGACGCTGACGACGTGACGCGGGAGCGGCTGGGCTCGATGGGCGAGTCGTGCGATTGGCGGTCGCTACCCTAGGGCCTGCATGGCACGCTCAGCACAGCGACGCAGCAGGCAGCAGCGAGAGCGCCGGCCGAATCCCCGGCCTCCGGCGCCTTCGCGCACGCCCACCGCGACCTACGAGGACACGATGTTCTTCCCCCGCCTGCGACGGCAGGCGAAGTGGATGTTCGTCTTCCTCGCGGTCGTGTTCGGCCTCGGCTACGTGATCTTCAACGTCGGCGGCTCCATCCCCGGGACAGGCCTCGGAGACGTCCTCCAGGGCCTCGCTCAGACGTCGGATGCCGGGCCGAGCGTCGACGAGTCGAACGACAAGATCAAGGACGAGCCGAACAACCCACAGGGCTACCGGGACCTCGCCTCGGCGCTCCAGCGGGAGAACCGGAACGCAGAGGCGATTCAGCCGCTCGAGCGCTATGTGCAGATGCGGCCGACCGACCGTGAAGCGCTGCGCCAGCTCGGTGCGCTGCACATGGCTCAGGCCCGCGTCAACGAGGAGCAGGGCGCGGTCGCACGCGCGCAGCTCACGGAGCTGACCGGCGGGGACGTGCTGAGTCCGGGCACCTCGAGCCCGTTCGGCCAGGCGTTCGCCAACCCGCAGATCACGGCGCTCGAGTCGCAGAAGTACAACCAGCAGCTGAACAACGCCTTCCTCGGCGCCCAGCAGTCCTACAAGGACGCGACGCGAGTGTTCAACAAGCTCGTGGCGGTGACGCCGGACAATCTGGAGGCGGAGGAGCCGCTGATCTTCCTCCAGCTCGGCCAGGCCGCCCAGTCCGCCGGCGACCTGAAGGCGGCCGTCACGGCGTACGAGCGCTACCTCGAGGTCGCGCCCGATTCGGCGAGCGCGCCCGCGGTGAAGGCCCAGCTTCCGGCGCTCAAGAAGGCCGCGAACACGCCGACCCCACCCGCAGGCCAGTAGCGTCGCGACCCACTAGAATCCCGGCTGCTTTACGAACCGAGGGAGGCGCGTGAACTTCGACATCAACACCGAACAGCTGGGCGACTCGGCCTACGTGATCTCGCTGACCGGCGAGGTCGACCTCTACACGGCGCCGGAGTTCAAGCAGCAGCTCCTCGAGGTCATCAACCAGGGTGCCAAGGAGGTCGTCGTCGACTTCTCCAACACGACCTTCATCGACTCGACGACGCTCGGCGTCCTCGTCGGCGGAGTCAAGCGGCTCCGCACGAACGACGGGCAGCTCTCGCTCGTCTCCAGCGACCGTAACATCACGAAGATCTTCGAGATCACGGGCCTGGACCGGGTCTTCACGATCTACGGAAGCCGGGACGAGGCAATCGCCGGAATCGGGTCCGCGACCCAGCCGTCCGCCTAAGTTGCGGGCGGTCGGCGCCGCTCTCCTGGTTCTCGCCGCACTCGCGGTCACCGGCTGCGGCACGGACGGGCTCGTCGAGGAGACCGCCGACCCGGCCCGGGGCAAGGAGCTGTTCCAGCAGACCTGCGGCGGCTGCCATACCCTTCGCGAGGCGCGTACGAACGGCTCGAACCCGGTGCAGAACCCGTCGAGCGGCCCGAATCTCGACGACGCGTTCGCCGCCGCGCGGATGGAGGGCTTCGAGGAAAGCGCGATCCGAGAGACCGTCCGCCACCAGATCGACTACCCGGTGCCGCCGATGCCGGAGGATCTCCTCGACGATCCCGACGCCGACGCGGTGGCGCTCTACGTCTCCCTCGTCGCGGCGAACCCGGACGCATCGATCGGCGGCGGACCGGCCGCCGGCGGCGACGATCCGGAGTCGCTGTTCACCGCCAACTGCGGCTCCTGCCACGTGCTCGAGAAGGCGGGGACCTCGGGCACCGTCGGACCGAACCTCGACGAGTCTCAGCCCAGCTTCGAGGACGCAGTCCAGCAGATCACGAACGGCGGCGGCGGCATGCCGGCCTTCGGCGACCAGCTCACGGACGAACAGATCCGCGCGCTCGCTCGATACGTCAGCGGCGGCTAGCCCTGTCCCGGTGAGACGCGTCTTGGTGCCTGGCACCAGGACGCGGCCTGGCGGACGGGGACTGGTGCGCAGATCAGCGTGAGCACCAAGCCCTCACTGCCCAACCGGGCCACGGCTCGGTGCCTGGCACCAGAACCCGCCCGAAAGGACTAGGCCGGTGCTTCGTCGCGTTCGGCCTCGAGATCGACGACCACGTGCGTGATCGGCACGTCGAAGCGCTCGCGCGCCGCGCGGACGACTCCCTTCTCGAGCCAGACCGACCGGCCCTCGGGGTGCGTCGAGATGATCACCTCGTCCGCGCCGAAGGTGCGTAAGCCGTCCTCGATCGCCTGGAGCGGGTCAGCGTCGCCGACCTCTCCCTCCGCCGTCACGCCGAGCTCGCGAAGGCGCTCGAGGCTCCGCTCCAGCCGTACCTGCGCCGCGGCCCTGGGGCCGTCCTCGTCGGAAGCGAAGTACCGAACGGGCGACATCAGCGCCGGGCAGACGACGCGGACGATCTCCTCGACGCCCTCGGCCCGGCGGTGGATCACGTCGCGAAGCGGAGCTCCGCCGACGGTCTCGTTGGCGATCACGAGGATGCGGCGCTCGCCGGGCGCGCTCGGCCGGATCACGGCCTGCCGTGGCGGCTCCCTTCGGGCCCGGACGACCGCGGCGATCGCCAGGAGCGTGAGCAGCACGAAGACGGCGACCCCGAGCCAGGTGTTGATGGCTGCCGCAATGACGATCAGCGCGAAGTAGCCGACCGCGAGCAGCACCAGCCGGAACGCATCTGCCTCATTCCGGAACGGATTCCTCACGCCCCCGACCGCCTCTGGCTCCCGCGCGGCAGAGCCGCGCTCCGCCCGAGGCTGGCGCCGCTGGCCGGCCTCCAGTCAGGGGGCCGTGCTGATAGCACTGTCCCCCTTCCCTCCAGCCGCCCAGGAGCACCTCGGGAACGTGAGGAGCACATCGCGCTACAAGAGGTAAATCGTCGCGTACACCACGATCCACATTACGTCCACGAAGTGCCAGTAGATCCCCGGGATCTCGACTCCGTGGTGGTGCGATTCGGTGAAGTGGCCGCGGAAGGCCCTGATCGTCGCGAACGTGAGCAGCGTGAGCCCGACGAACACGTGCGCGCCATGGAGCCCGGTCAGTCCGTAGAAGATCGTCCCGAACGCCCCGTCCGCCGGCGAGAAGCCGACGCGCGCGTACTCGAGCATTTGCGTGATCAGGAACGTGGCGCCCAGCGCGAGGGTCAGGACGAGCCCGGCCTGGAGGCCTGCCCGGTTGCCGCGCTTGATCGACTGCAGAGCCCAGTGGATCGTGAAGCTGGAGGTGACCAGGATCGCCGTGTTCACGCCGGCGACGAAAACCGGGAGGTGGAAGGGCTCCAGGGGCCACTCGGAGTTCCCGTTGACGCGTGTGAAGAAGTACGCCGTGAAGAACGACCCGAAGAGCATGATCTCCGAGGCGATGAAGAGGAGCATCCCGAGGGTCGGGGCATCGACCCGGGAGCTGCGATGCGCCTCGGGCGGATGCAGTCCGTGATGTGCCTCGGCGTGCGCGCTCACTCGGCCGTCACCGCCGGCGGGTCGGCACCGACTTCCTCGGGCGCGATGACGACGTGCTCGACCGGGACCTTGGCGTCGTTGTGCAGCCGCTGGACGAGGTTGCGCCGCATCCACGGTGACCGCGACGGCTCGAACGTCGAGACGATCACCTCGTCCACGCGCTCGTCCTCGATCGCCTGCATCGCAGCCGTATAGGGATCCGGGTGGGCGATCTGGCCGTGGGCCTCGATGCCGGCAGCGCGCAGCTCGGAAAGCGTGCGGCGGAGCCGCCGCTCGGCGGCCGGATGCTCGCCCTGGCTGGGGTCGCTCTGCGGCGAGATGATCAGGAAGCTCGCCGGGCCCCGCTCGGCGCGCTCGTGGATCCGGTCGATCAGCGGTTTGCCGACGACCGTCTCGTTCGCGACGACGAGCACGTTGCGCATTCCCTCCTCGTCCGAATCCTCGGCGACGACATGCTCGACGGGGACGTCGCCGGCCGCCTTCCGGATCCGGTCGACGACGTTCTTGCGGAGCCAGCCGGACTTCTGGAGCGGGTGGGTGGAGACGATGATGTCGGTCGGTGTCGGGTCGAGCATCCCGAACGCATCCCTGACCGCGGACTCCGGGTCGGTCTCGAGCACGAGCCCGTGCGCGGGAATGCCGGCCTCGCGCAGCTGCGTGAGCGTCCGGTCGAGCCTCCGCCCGGCCGCGGCCCGACGGGTGTCCTCGTAGACGACGTAGCCCGCGTCCGGCGTCGACACCGGTGCGAGAACGGTCACCAGCTCGACCCCCTGCTCGTCTGCCTTCCCCTTGACGGCGTCGATCAGCCCACTTCCGGTCACCGTCTCGTTCGCCACGACGAGGAGGTGCCTCACCGCCGGACCTCCTCCGTCGCGGCCTCACGATCACGGTCCCCGTTCAGGATCGCGTGCTTTGCGCCCGGGACGCCGTACTCGTACGGGTTCCCGACCACCTGCGGGATCTCGTCGAAGTTGAATACCGGCGGCGGCGAAGAGACCTGCCACTCGAGCGTCATTGCCCGCCACGGATTGGCCGGAGCGGGCGCGCCACGGGCCCAGCTAACGGTCATGTTGTAGACGAAGATGATGAACGAGGCGCCTAGGAGGAAGGACGAGATCGAGATGAAGAAGTTCCACTCGCTGAACCGGTCCTCGTACGTGTAGACGCGCCGCGGCTGGCCCTGCAGGCCGATGATGTGCATCGGGAAGAACGTCGCATTGACGGCGAGGAACGTGCCCCAGAAGTGGATCTTCCCGAGCGTCTCGTTGTACATCCGCCCGGTCATCTTCGGGAACCAGTAGTAGAAGCCGGCGAAGATCGTGAACAGCGACCCTCCTAAGAGCACGTAGTGGATGTGGGCGACGACGTAGTACGTGTCCGACGAGTGGATGTCGATCGGGACGGCGCCGAGGAAGATCCCGGACAGGCCGCCGATCACGAACATGGAGACGAACCCGAGCGCAAATAACATCGGGGTCGCGAAGTTGATCTTCCCCTCCCAGGTCGTCGCGAGCCAGGAGAAGACCTTGATTCCGGTCGGCACTGCGATCAGCAGCGTCGTGATCATCATCGGGATGCGGAGCCAAGGCGCCATCCCGGCGACGAACATGTGGTGCGCCCACACGGAGAAGCCGAGGATGAGGATGGCGACGAGCGAGAGCGCCATCAGGCGGTAGCCGAAGATCGGCTTCCGCGACATCGCGGAGATCACCTCCGAGACGATCCCGAAGCCGGGCAGGATCATGATGTAGACCGCCGGGTGCGAGTAGAACCAGAAGATGTGCTGGTAGCCGAGCGGGTAGCCGCCGCCCTCCACGTCGAAGTAGTGGGTGTGCATCAGCTTGTCGAAGGTGACGAAGAACTGCGAGCCGGCGATGAACGGTGTCGCGATGACGACGAGCAGAGAGGTCGTGAAGTTCGCCCAGACGAGCAGCGGCATGCGCCAGAAGGTCATCCCCGGCGCGCGCATGGTGATGATGGTGACCAGGAAGTTCAGCGCCGTCGCGATCGATGACGCGCCGGCCCACTGGACCGCCATCGTGAAGAAGATGTTCCCGAACGGCTGCTCCACCGAGAGCGGCGCGTAGTTCGTCCAGCCGGCGCCGAAGCCCGGGAAGAAGAAGCTCGAGAGCATCATGATCCCGGCGATCGGGAGCAGCCAGTACGACAGGGCGTTCAGGCGCGGAAACGCCATGTCGGGTGCCCCGATCATGATCGGCAGCACGTAGTTCGCGAGCCCGGCGAAGGCCGGGATCACGAAGAGGAAGATCATCAGCGCCGCGTGCGCCGTGAACAGCTCGTTGTAGGTCTGCGGGTCGACGAAGTCCGCCTCGGGCCGCGCGAGCTCGGCGCGGACGAGCATCGCCATCATCCCGCCGGCGAGGAAGAAGAAGACCGTCGTGACGACGTACTGGACGCCGATCACCTTGTGGTCGGTGTTGATCCGGAAGTAGTCGGTCCAGCGCTTGGCGCCGTGGCCGGAGTGGTCCTCGGGCTGCGTCGGGAAGCCAAAGGCCCAGCGGAGCCAGTAGTCGAACGCGCCCAGCCCTGAGAGGAACCCGATCGGGGCAGCAACCAGGAAGGCGACCGTGATGATCGGCTCCCACTCGACGATCGGCTCCCAGCCGGCGAGCGCGCGGATCCCCACGACGAGGCCGAAGCCGAGACCGGCGAAGAGCGCCGTCATCCACGCCGCACGCACCCAGCCCGGCGCCATCAACCGCCGCAGGCCCGTCCGGCGCGGTGGCGGCGGCGCCGCATGCGCTTCGTGCTCTTCGCTGTGCTCGTGAACCGCGGTCAACTCATGCCACCTGGAGTCGTGCGGGACGTTAGCCAGCGTTCAAAGTCGGCTGCCGACGTAACGATCGCCCGGGTCCGCATCAGTGCGTGGCCGAGCCCGCAGAGCTCGGTGCAGATCAGGCGGTAGTTCCCGGTCTCGGTCGGAGTGACCGTGATCTCAGTCGTGATTCCCGGAACGGCGTCCTGCTTCTGGCGGAACTCGGGGACCCAGAATGAATGGATCACGTCCCGGGCCGACAAGTAGAGGCGGGTCGGGCGGTCGACCGGAAGGCGGAGGTTCGCCGAGATCTTGCAGCCTTCCTCGATGATCCCCTCGTCGCGCCGGACGCAGGCCATCTTGTCCTCGCCGGCCTCGGTGCCCTGCTCGGGGTACAGGAACGTCCACGCGAACTGCTGCCCCCAGACCTCCACCCGAAGTGCGTTGTCGGGCACACGGTCGTTCTGCGCCAGCGCGACCGAGCTGACGACGATCATCGCGATCACCAGGACGAGCGGAATCGCTGTCCACGCGATCTCGATTCCGGTGTGACCGTGGATCGGCGGGCCGTCCGAGTCGTCGTCAGGCCGCGCGCGGAACTTGAACAGCGAGTAGACGCTGATCCCCGCGACCACCGCGAAGATCGCGATGCAGATCGCGGTCACGAACCAGAAGACGAAGTCGATCCGCTCCGCCTCCTTGGAGGACTGATCCGGGAGCCACGGGACGAAGATTGCGACCGCTGTCGCGATCGCCGCGAGCACTAGGGAAACCAGGAGAACCTTGATCAGGGACCCAGCGCGCACCGCCCGCGAGCCTACCGAGTTAGTGGCGCAGCCGGAGCGGGTACACGGGGTGCAGTTGCGGCAGGGCATCCGCTCCTGCGCAGCCGCAAAAGGAGGCACTAATGGGACTCGGAGTAAGCCTGCTACTGATTGCCGTCGGGGCGATTCTCGTCTGGGGTCTGCAGAGCGACGTCGCAGGCATCAGCGAGGACGCCATTGGCGTCATCCTGATGGTCGTCGGCGCAGTAGGGCTGATCCTCTCGATGATGTTCTGGTCCAGCTGGGGTGGCGTTTCTAGCCGCCGTCGCTCGACCTACGTCGAAGAGGGCCCGCCCCCAGCCTGAGGGAGCACGGCAGCGCGGGCGGCGAGACCGTCCGCGCGTGCCCTATTCCGCTAATGAGCCTAAGGGGGGACAGGGTCGAGGGGTTGGAGTCGAGGCTCGCCGAGCTGGAGAGGCTCGACGAGTTGAAGACGCAGTTCATCTCCCTGGCCTCGCACGAGCTGCGAACGCCGATCGCCGTCGTTCACGGGATCGCCGCGACGCTGCATCTACGTAGCCACGAGCTCGCCGACGAGCAGGTGGTGGATCTCCGCAAGACGCTCTACGAGCAGAGCTTGCAGCTCGCCGAGCTGACGCATCAGCTGCTGGATCTCTCGCGCCTCGACGCGCACGCCATCGCGCTGACCCCGGAGCGATTCCATCCTCGTGAGCGGATCGACGAGCTGCTGGTGCGAATCGCGCCGGAGCGGATCGACGACGTCGACGTGGGGGTGGAGCCGGCCCTCGAGGTCGTCACGGACGCGCTTGCCTTCGAGCGCGTGGTCGGCAATCTCCTCACGAACGCTCTGCGCTACGGCTCCCCGCCGATCGAGGTGCGGACGCGGTGGAACGGCCTCGTCGACGTGATCGTCCAGGATCACGGTCCGGGAGTGCCCGACGAGTTCGTCCCGGTCCTCTTCGACCGTTTCTCGCAGACGGACTCGGCGAAGCGCCATCGGCAGGGCGCGGGCCTCGGCCTCGCGATTGCGAAGTCCTTCGCGAAGGCTCTTGGCGGCGACCTACGCTACGAGCCCGCCGAGCCGTCGGGCGCACGCTTCCACTTCGAGCTCCCGCGGGAGCCCGTGGCACTGCACTAGAGGCCTGTCAGGGGATCGACCGCGCCGCCTCGCACGCGGACCTCGAAGTGCAGGTGCGGCCCCGTTGAGTAGCCGCTCGACCCGATGCGGCCGATCTGCTGGCCGGGCGCGACGGACTGGCCGACACGAACGCCGACCCGAGACAGGTGGGCGTACATCGTCCTCGTGCCGGCCCCGTGCGCAATCGTCACGAGGTTCCCCCAGCCCCCGACGCTGAAGCCGGCGAACGTGACTCGCCCGGCCGCCGCGGCCGTGACCGGAGTTCCCGTCGCGCCGGGGTAGTCGATCCCCGTGTGGAAGCGGTTGCCGCGCGGACCGAAGAGATCGGTGTAGGCGGCCGCGACCGGAGAGCTGAGCGAGATCGGACAGGTGGGCGGTGCGGCCCTCAGCGCAGAGAAGACTCCAGGCCCCGCGATGCCGTCGGCCGGCAGGCCGGCCCACCGCTGGAACGTCCGCAGTGCGCGCTCGGTGGCGGCGCCGAAGTGCCCGTCCAGGATCCCCGAGGGGAAGCCGTGAGACGCCATCGCAAACTGGAGCGCGGCGACGTCCCAGCCGCGGGTGCCCGCGACGAGGAGACGTCCGCCGAGCGGGGGCCGCCTGCCGAACCGGCCGAGCGCCCGCTTCGTGCGCGGCCCGGGGACGCCGTCGACCGTCAGCCGCGCGCGCCGCTGGAGCCGCCGTACGGCCGAGACGGTGCCTGGGCCGAGGACGCCGTCAACGGTGCCGAGATAGAACCCTCGCTGGCGTAAACCGACCTGAAGAGCGGCGACCTCGGGGTTCCCGGCGGCGAAAGCGCCGGGCGCGAGCAGAAGAAACGCGAAGAGTGCTGCGGCCGCCGTTCTCTTCATCCACATGCACCTCCCTCGAAAGAAGGGTCTGCGCCTGATCGGCCGCTAAAGAGTTCTCTTTAGCGTGGGCGTTTCTTAGCCCGTTCGAATCTGCGTCCTACCTCAGCCCAGTGTACGCAGTTCCACCAAATTTCCAGGTATTCCGGGCGCCTGTTCTGGTACTTCAGGTAGTAGGCGTGCTCCCAGACGTCGATACCCAGAAGCGGCTCGTCGCTCTGCATCACCGGGCTGTCCTGATTGGCGGTGGAGTACACGGCGAGGCCGGTTCCGTCATGGACGAGCCAGGTCCAGCCGCTTCCGAACCGCTTCACGCCGTTGTCGTTGATGAGCGCCTTCAGCTCGTCGACGGAGCCGAACACGTCGTCGATCCCGGCCTTCAGGTCGCCTTCCGGCTCTCCGCCGCCCTCAGGGCTCATGATCTCCCAGAAGAGCGTGTGGTTCGCGTGGCCGCCGGCGTTGTTCCGGACCGTCGTGCGGATCTCCTCCGGCATCGCGTCGAGCTGTGCGAGCACGGACTCGACGGAGTTGTCTTCCCACTCGGTTCCGGCCAGGGCTTTGTTGGCGTTGTCCACGTACGCCTGGTGGTGCTTGTCGTGGTGGAGTTGCATCGTCTGCTCGTCGATGTGTGGCTCGAGCGCGGCGTAGTCGTACGGGAGCGGGGGCAGTTCGAAGGCCATGGCTCTCCTCTCAGTCGGCGGTTCAGGAGAGCCTAAACGCCCGGCTATACTCGCCTCCCGACGGGCCGTTAGCTCAGTTGGTAGAGCAGGGGACTCTTAATCCCAAGGTCGAAGGTTCGAATCCTTCACGGCCCATTTCGGGCAGCCTGTTTACACACGGCACGGCCTCCTCAAACCTGTGCCTACGGCTCTCCAGCCCGGTTGGGCGGCCAGTAGATCACTTCGGCCCGGCCGATGATGTTGTCCCGAGGAACGAAGCTCCATCGGCGCGAGTCGCATGACATCGTGCGGTTGTCGCCAAGGACGAAGTACTTGGCGCTTGGAATACGCCACTCTCCCGTTTCGCCGTCCCGGTAACCCGGCCGCAGATAGGACTCGTCCAGTCGGATGCCGTTGATGAAGACGTACCCGTTCCGCATCGACACTTTCTCTCCGGGTAGTCCGACAAGGCGCTTGATGAAGGTGCCCCCAGTTCCGCACACGGCATCGGCCTTGGCCGGTGCCTTGAAGACGACGATCTCGCCGCGCCGGGGAGCCTGGAACCGGTACACGAGTCGGTTCGCGATGACTCGATCCGCAAGCCGCCCCTCACAGCCATTGACGGGTCTTGCGCAGTGGAGAGTCGGCTCCATCGATGGCGAGGGAATCACATAGGGCTTTGCAACCTCCGCTTGGAAGATCAACACCGCGACGAACGCAAGAGCGATCGTCAGCCCCCAATCGATCATGGTGCGGAGGCTCTTCGGAAGCCGCGAGAGAGAGCGATCAAGGATGTGCACGAACTCAGAATGCCACGCGCGTCGCGGGGGACATGCCCCTTCAGCCGAGCCGGCCACTTACTTCCGGCTAACAGAGGCCGCCTACCCTGAAGATCGTGAAGGGCCTGCGGATCATCCCGCTCGTGGCGCTCGTGCTCCTTCCGGCCGGTGCCTACTCACAAGCCGGCGAGGCGCGCACTGCTGCCGACTGCTCCGTGCGCCAGACGGGCCTGCGGCCGCTCACGGACATGAACAGGTTCCGCCATCGCGGGTACCTCGGCGGCCTGTATCCGGGTGCCGCGAACAAGCCTCCGCGGGCCCACCTGCGCCGCGGCCTCGAGGCGGCGCGACGCGTCCGTCCCATCCGAGGCCGCATCGGCGTCCTCGGTGTCGGGATGTCGAACGCGATGACCGAGTTCGCGGCCTTCGCAAGAGACGCCGGCCGGGATCCCGCGACGAGCACGAGCCTGACCTTCGTAGAGGGGCCCGGAGGTGGCTGGGACGCGACCCGGATCTCGAAGCCGCAGGCCCGGTACTGGACCGACCTCGACGCTCGCATCCGGCGTGCCCGGCTCAAGCGGGGCCAGATCCAGGTCGTCTGGATGAAGCAGGCGATCGCCGGTGAGGACCGACAGTTCCCGCAGGACGCAAAGGTGCTCCAGGCGCATCTCCGCACGATCGTCCGGCTCCTGTCGAACCGCCTCCCCAACCTGAAGCTGATCTACGTCTCCAGCCGGACCTACGGCGGCTACGCGGTGACGCATCTGAACCCGGAGCCGTTCGCGTACGAGACGGGCTTCGCGGCGAAGTGGCTCGTCCAGGAAGGGATCCAGGGCCGGTTGGGCCGGGTTTGGGTCGGCTGGGGGCCCTACCTCTGGACGGACGGGGTGTCCGGGCGCCGCGACGGCCTGGTCTGGAACTGCGAGGACGTCCTCGAGGACGGAATGCACCCCTCGCCAAGCGGTGTCCGGAAGGTGTCGACGCTGCTCTCGGACTTCTTCAAGGCGGAGCCGACGGCGAAGCCCTGGTTCGCGGCCACCGGCTGACTCATATCGTTGCGGGCCGTGAAGGTCCTGTCCGTCGTCGGGAACCGCCCGCAGTTCATCAAGTCCGGGCCGCTGTCAGTCGCGCTCCGTGAGCGCGGCATCGAAGAGGTCGTCGTTCACACCGGGCAGCACTACGACCGCGAGCTCTCAGAGGTCTTCTTCGAGGAGCTCCAGCTCCCGCCGCCGGCCCACCGGCTCGACCTCCACACCGCGGACGTCGAGCGGCTGGCGCCGGCCATCGCCGGAACCGTTCGGGCCGAGCAGCCGGACTTGGTGCTGGTCTTCGGCGACACGAACTCGACGCTGGCCGGGGCGAGAGCGGCGGGGGAGACGCCGGTCGCACACGTCGAGGCCGGGCTCCGGAGCGGCGACCTCTCGATGCCCGAGGAGCACAATCGGATCGAAGTCGACCGCATCTCGACACTGCTCTTCACACCGGACGAGCGCTCGAAGGACGTGCTCGAGGCGGAGGGCGTCACCGGCCGGATCGAGGTGGTCGGAGACGTCATGGCCGACGCGAACATGCGACTTGCGCCCCTGGCCCGGAAGCGTTCGCGGATCCTCGCGGGTCTCGGACTCGCGGCCGGCCGGTACGCAGTCGCGACCGTGCATCGCGAGGCGAACGTCCGCCCGGAGCGGCTGGCGCGGATCCTCGACGGCCTATCCCGACTGGACGAGCGGATCATCTTCCCAGCCCACCCGCGCACCCGGCAGACGGTGGCTAGTAACAGACTGTTACTTGGAACGAATGTCGCGCTGATCGATCCCCTGGGGTACATGGACTTTGCGGCGCTGGCCTCGCAGGCGAGGGTGATCGTCACCGACTCGGGCGGGCTCCAGAAGGAGGCGTACTGGTACGGCGTGCCGTGCGTGACCCTCCGCCCGTCGACCGAGTGGAAGGACACCGTCGAGTTGGGCGCGAACGTGCTCGTTGACGACGATCCCGACGCGATCGCGAAAGCGGCGGCGAATGCACAGATGCCCCCGAACCGTCCAGAGTTGTACGGCGACGGCCGGGCTGCGGGCCGAATCGCGGACGTACTGATTAGCCTGTGACGCATGCTTGAAGAGAGAACAGAGACTCACGCCGCACCTACCCAGGACGCCAAGACCTGGGATGCGGCCGTCCTCGGGGCCGGCTACGTCGGGGTCCCGCTCGCGCATACGCTGGCCGCCGCAGGCCGCTCGGTCCTGCTGATCGACGTCTCGTCCGAGGTCGTCGACGGGATCAACCGAGGCGAGAGCCACATCATCGACGTCCCCTCGGAGGAGCTCGCGCCGCTCGTCCGCAACGGACAGATCCGCGCGACGACCGATTACAACGAGATCCGGCGCGCGGACGCGATCCTCATCGCCTTGCCGACGCCGCTCTCGAAGCAGCGGGAGCCGGACCTCTCGATCGTCATCGGTGCCGCCGAGCAGATCAGCGCCCGCCTGCGGAACGGCCACCTCGTCGTGCTCGAGTCGACGACCTACCCACGGACGACCCGCGACGTGATCCAGCCGATCCTGGAGAGCACGGGCCTCAAGGCCGGCCGCGACTTCCACCTCGCGTTCTCGCCCGAGCGGGTCGACCCCGGCAACGGCACGTGGACGACGAAGAACGTCCCGAAGATCGTCGGCGGGATCACGCCGGAGTGCACCGAGCGCGCCGCACAGCTGTACGAGGGCGCCGTCGACACCGTCCACCGGGTCTCGACGCCGGAGGCGGCCGAGCTCACCAAGCTCCTGGAGAACATCTACCGCTCCGTCAACATCGCGCTCGTCAACGAGCTGGCGCAGCTCTGCGAGCGGATGGAGATCGACGTCTGGGAGGTGATCGAGGCCGCCGCGACGAAGCCGTTCGGCTTCATGAGCTTCCAGCCGGGACCTGGCCTCGGCGGGCACTGCATCCCGATCGACCCCTTCTACCTGACGTGGAAGGCGCGCGAGTACGACTTCTCGACCGAGTTCATCGAGCTCGCCGGCAAGGTCAACGAGAACATGCCGTACTACTGCCGCTCGCTCATCTCGCAGGCGCTCAACCACGGCCGCCAGCGATCGCTGAGCGGCGCGAAGGTGCTCGTCCTGGGAGTGGCGTACAAGGCGGACATCAGCGACACGCGCGAGTCGCCCGCGATCAAGCTGATCGAGCTGTTGCGGGCCGCCGGGGCCGAGGTTTCGTACCACGATCCCTTCGTGGACGAGCTTCCCGAGGCCGGCCTCACTTCGGCCGTGCTCGACCCGGCCGAGCACGACTGCGTCGTCGTCGTCACGGCCCATTCCGGGATCGACTACGAGGAAGTCGTCGAGCGGGCGCACGTGGTGGTCGACCTCCGCAATGTCACCGGGGAAGCGGGCAGGACCAGCGAGAAGGTCTGGAAGCTGTGATCCGCGTGGGCCTGGCGGGCCTCGGCTACTGGGGCCCGAACCTCGCCAGGAACTTCGAGGACCTCGCCGAGCTGACATGGCTCTGCGACCTCTCGCCCGACCTGCTCGACCGGTTCGGCGCCCGATACCCCGGGGCCCGCACGACGAACCGGTTCGACGACCTCCTCGAGGACGACTCGCTCCAGGCCGTCGTCGTCGCGACGCCGGTGACGACGCACTACGAGCTCGCACGCCGGGCGCTCGAGGCCGGCAAGCACGTCTTCGTCGAGAAGCCGCCCGCGCTCTCGGGCACGGAGGCCGACGAGCTCGTCTCGCTCGCGGAGGAGCGCGGCCTCGTCCTCTTACCGGGACACCTGCTGCTCTACCACCCGGCGGTGGCGAAGCTCAAGGAGCTGATCGAGGCCGGTGAGCTCGGCGACGTGCTCTACCTCTACGGGAACCGCCAGAACCTCGGCCAGTTCCGCAAAGACGAGAACGCTCTCTGGTCGCTCGGCGTCCACGACCTCTCCGTGATGCTCCACCTCATCGGCGAGGAGCCCACCGAGGTCTGGGCTCGCGGCGAATCGTTTATCAACGAGGGCGTCGAGGACGTCGTCTTTTGCTACCTCCGGTTCCCCTCGGGGGTCGTTGCACACATGCACGTGTCCTGGCTGGATCCGCACAAGATGCGGAAGATCACCGTCGTCGGCCGGAACAAGATGGCGGTCTTCGACGACATGGATCTCGAGCGCAAGATCACGGTCTACGACAAGGGCAGCGAGAAGCGCGCCGAGAGCTACGGCGAGTGGCGCACGCGCACCGGCGACATCTACATCCCGAAGATCCCGAACGACGAGCCGCTGCGGCTCGAGTGCCGCCACTTCCTCTCGCTCGTCGCAGGAGACGGCGACGGGCGCGCTGCGGCACGTGACGGCGCTGTCGTCGTGCGGGTGCTCGAGCAACTCCAGCACTCGCTGGAACGCGCGCCGGCGTGAGTGAGTACACGGTCGGCGAGAACACCGTCATCTACCCGGGGACGGTGATCGGCGACGGGTGCCAGATCGGCGACAACGTCGTCCTCGGCAAGCAACCGGCCCTCTCTCCGCGCTCGACCGCGAAGCGCGAGGAGTTGCCTCCCCTCGAGCTCGCCGAGGGGACGATCGTCTCGACCGGCGCGGTCGTGTTCGCAGGCACGCGGATCGGCGCGCGATCGATCGTCGGCGACCAGAGCTGCGTCCGTGAGCGCTGCGAGCTCGGAGAAGACGTCGTCGTCGGCCGCGGCTCGCTCGTCGAGAACGACACGACGATCGGCGCCCGGACGAAGATCCAGGCGAACGCGTACGTGACGGCCTACTCGACGCTCGAGGAGGACGTCTTCATCGCGCCGTGCGTCGTCACGACGAACGACAACTTCATGGGGCGAACGGAGAGACGACACGAGCTCCGCAAGGGCCCCACGATCCGCCGCGGCGCGCGTGTGGGCGGCGCGGCAGTGCTCCTGCCGGGGATCGAGGTCGGGGAGGAGGCATTCGTCGGCGCCGGAGCGGTGGTCACGAAGGATGTGCCCCCGCGGGCCGTCGTGGTCGGGAGCCCGGCGCGGCAGATCCGCGAAGTGCCCGACGAAGAGCTGCTCTAGCGCCTGACGATGCGCAGGGTGTACGCGGTCGTGCTCGGCTCGGCGATCGACACCTGGAGGTAGTAGATGCCGGCCCGCTGGACGCGGCGCTGGAGGCCGAAGCGCACGACCTTCACGCGGCCGACGCTCACCGACTGGGCGGCGACGTTGGCGAGCGAGCGGCGCTCGTTCACCCGCAGGGTCCCGGGCTTCCAGAGCACGAGGCTCACGTTGGCAGTGAACCGGCTCAGGGTTGCGACGATTCGGCCGCCGCGCGGCAACCTCACCGCGTAGACGTCGTTCTGGTCGTCCCAGAAGTCGAGCGAGAAGGTCCTGGTGACCGTTGGCCTCCGCAGGCGGAACGACCGGGCGCCCGCCTCGTCGTTCGGCTCGTTCCGGTCGATGGCGGCCAGGCGACCGGAATAGCCGACGGCGGCTGAGACGTTCAACTTGCCCCAGCCGCTCACCGGGTCACGACCGTCGACGCAGCGCCGACAGCCGGTCGTCGGGGTCATGTCCGTCGCGGTGCGCTGGAGAATCGACATGACCTGCTCCCTCCGCGCATTCGGCCACGACCCGCGGACGAGCACGGCCGCGGCCGACGCGACGGCGGCCGCGAACGACGTCCCCTGGGGTCGCAGGTACTCCTGCGGGCCGCAGTCGGAGTACCCCTGATCGGCGCAGAGTGGCCGCCGAGCGGTGATCGCTCGCGGCAGCGTCGAGAAGAGCTCGTCGCCCGGAGCAGCCACGTCATTGAAGACCGGGTCGCGGTTCGAGAAGGTCGGCACCGAGCCGTCGCGCGAGAACGCGCTCACTCCGAGAACGTGCGGCAAGGCGGCCGGATAGCTGGCGTAGCGCCACGGCTGCTCGGGCGCGTTGTCACCGTTCCCGACGGCCGCGACCACAATCACGCCCTTGCGGATCGCGTACTCGACGGCGCTGGCCTCGAGCGGGGAGAAGCTGTCCCTGCTTCGGTCGATCGGGTCGCGCACGCCGCCGAGGCTCAGGTTGATGACGGTCGCGCCCTGGTCGACCGCCCAGCGGATCGCGCGCGCCTCCGCCTCGAGCGGGACGACGCCGTCGGGACGGACGACCCTCGCGATGAGGAGCTGGGCGGGGAACGCCATGCCGGAGATCCCCGCACCGTTGTTCAGCGACGCCGCGATCAGGCCGGCGATGAACGTCCCGTGCCCGTGGCGGTCGCGGCGCGCGGAACCGCCGACGAAGCTCTGCGCCTTGAAGATCCGGCCCGCGAACTCCGGGTGCCCGGCATCGATGCCTGAGTCGATGACTGCAACGCGCATCGCGGGAAGCGTGGGGCGCTGCAGCCAGGCGTCGAATGCCTGGACGGCTTCGAGGTGCCACTGGCGGGTCGCCAACGGGTCACTCGGGATGAAGGAGAGTGCTCGGCCCCGCGAGCCGAGCCGCTCGACGTACGCGACACCGGGGATGTCCGCAACCCCCTTGACACGGGTCGCCTCGAGCGCGAACGCGAAGGGAGCCAGCGGCTCGACGGTTCCACCGGTGCGCGCCTCGACAGCGCGAGCCACCGCGTCTCTGTCGGCGCCGGGCGCGATCCCGACAGCGAACCGGGCCGCATCCGCGGCGCCGGGCAGCACAAGGGCGAGTACCGCGACGGCGAGGAATCGTCTCATCCGGCCACCACCAGGATCTGGCTCGTGCCGGCGACGAGGCCGCGGCCCGGCCGGGCGATACGAGCGCGATAGCTTCCAGGCGGGACGTGGATCGCAGCGGTGAACGTCCCGCCCTCGGCGACCGTCGCGCGCCCAACGGTGCCCCACGCCTTCCCGCTCAGCCGCTGGATCTCGACCGCTGCGCCGATGACCGCGGGGCGCATGGTGCCTCGAAGCTCCATCGCATCCGTGACGGGCAACAGCTTGACCTGCGGCGCGACTCCCAGCCGGATGACGCCGGTTCGAGCGCTGCCGACGCTGAGCCGATACTGCGCGGTCGCCGTTGGCCGAACAGCGACCGAGAAGGAGCCGTTGCCGGCCGGCTTCGGCGAAGCGACCGAGCGCCAACCCGTCGGCCCGAGATGCTCCAGCCGGGCTCCTTCGACACCGCGCACCGTGCCCGTCAGGCGCGTCGTCCCGCCGAACACGTGCGGCTTCCCGGGCTGCGGCAGCGCAAGCACTCCGACGCGGAACCAGGTGGAGCGGAGCCCCAGCTCGCGGCGGACGTCGCCGGCCTTGGCGGAGGCCTCTCCTCCGATCCCCACGCCCACGACCGTGTCAGCCCGGGCCGAAGCGTTCGTCGTCGTCCGAACGTCGAGCAGCCGGCCCGGGGCCTTCAGCACCCGTTGCAATCGCCCAACCGGGATGACGACCGGGCCCCACGTGTGGTGCGGCGAGATCGAGTCGTATGGATCGTCGACGCCGGTGAGGTACGGCGTGCGCTTCGACCCCACCCAGACATCCTCGACGGAAGCGGTCCGTCCACCGGACGTCGAGTGGAAGTACGCAATCACCAGGCGACTGCCGTGCATGAGCACCTCGCCCGCGGTCTCGTCGACGGCGGCGTTCGTCGAGTCCTCTTCCTCGTCGACGCCACGATAGACCTGGCTGCGAACGTCGGGGAAAAGGTCGAACGCACCGCTCGTCTTTCTGGTCGCGAGCGCGTAGGAGCGCGCGGCGACGGCCTGGGCCTTCAGGACCTCCGGCGTCCAGTCGTCGGGAACCTCCGCCGGGACGACGCCGTACAGGTACTGCTCGAGCCCGACCACGTTGATCGCGCGCAGGCGCCGGCCGACCTTGTCGACGTGGATCGTCCCGCGGTAGCGGCGTCCGAGGTGCAGCGGCTCGTCGCCGGGCAGGAACACGAGCGGCGGCGCCAGCTTGACGCGCCTCTTCACGCCCTTGACCTTGACCTTCAGGCCCGGACCCACGACCTGCGTCCCGACGAGCGTTCTCGCGCGGGCGGACGCATCACGGACGCGGTACGGGGCCTCGGAGGAGATCGTCAAGGTCGGCTTGCTGCCGGCGAGCAGGACTCGAACCTTGGCGACCGGCGCCTTGCCGATCGTCGTCCCGCGGTAGTAGTGCGCGAGGATGCGCCGGTAGTCGTGACCTCTCCGGGCGAAGCCGTTGGCTCCCCACTGGCTCATTCCGACGCCGTGCCCCCAACCGCGGCCGCTGATCAGGAACACGGGGGCACCGGCTTGAGCGGCCCTTTCTCCCTGTGTGGCGCGCCCGCTTTTGGCTGTGCCAAGCCCTGCCGCGAGAAGCGCAGCGAGAACGCCGGCTGTCAGGACGAGGCCGCGAGACATGGACATCAAGGTGACCCGGAATTCCGCAGGAACCTTTCTGAGGCTAGCGCATCCTTCCGCCGGCGACCTCCCCCTCGTACGCTTTCCTAACAGACGCGTTTCTGGCTCGGTTCCAACGGAAACGACCTCGCCGTGAAGGACCCTCAATCCTTTCCCTCGCGGTACCGCGATCCCCGGCACCTGGCCCGCGGCGGCATGGGCGACGTGTACCGCGCGATGGACGAGCAGCTCGGGCGCGCCGTGGCGATCAAGGTGCTCGCCGACCGGTACGCCGACGACGAGTCCGTGCGGGAGCGGTTCAAGCGCGAGGCGCTCGCCGCGGCGCGGCTCTCGGGCTCGCCGAACATCGTCACGATCTTCGACGTCGGGGATTCGGACGGCCATCCGTACATCGTGATGGAGCTCCTCGAGGGCGGCACCCTCGGGGATCGCCTGAAGGCCGGCGGTGCGCAGGACCCCGCCGACGTCCTCCGGTGGCTCGACCAGGCGGCACAAGCGCTCGATGCGGCGCACGAGGCCGGCGTCGTCCACCGCGACGTGAAGCCCGGCAACTTGCTCCTCAACGGCCGAGGGGAGGTCTCGGTCGGCGACTTCGGCGTCGCGAGCGCAGTCGGGCTCGACTCGATGACGATGACCGGCACCGTGCTCGGCACCGCGGGGTACCTCTCGCCCGAACAGGCGAGGGGTGAGCGCGCAACGCCGGCCAGCGACCGCTACGGGCTGGGAGTCGTCGCCTACGAGCTCCTCACGGGACGGCGGCCCTTCGAGTCGGACTCGGCGACCGCGGAAGCCGCGGCACACGTTCACGCACCGATCCCGTACCCGAGCGAGCACGGCGACGTTCCACCCGAGCTCGACCCCGTTCTGCGCCGAGCGCTTGCAAAGGATCCCGATCAGCGTTACGAGAGCTCGGCCGACTTCGTCGCGGCCTTGCGCGAGGGGCTCTCTCACGCGGCTGGCACGACGGGACCCCTGGCGGCCGTCCAGGAGGAGCAGCACGCACCCGCGGCCCTCCCGCCGGCTGCGTCGCGACCGAAGACGTGGGTCTGGGTTGCAGCCGCGCTCCTCGGGCTCCTCGCCCTCGGCGCGGGCCTCAGCATGGCGGGAATCCTCGACAGCGACGACGAGCCGCAGCAAGCTCGGACGGTCATCCAAACCCAGACGAGGGTCGTCACGACCGAGGGAGAGACGAAGACGGTGAGGCAACCGGTGACCGTCACAACGACGACGGCGGCGCCTCCTCCTTCCCCGCCCACGACTCAAGCCACGACGGCAACGACGGCGACAACGGCACCGTCCGATCAGAGCGGCGTCGAGCTGACCGACCAGGCGACGGCGCTGCTCCGCCAGGGACGCTGGGCCGAGGCGGAGGCGGTGTCACGCCAGGCGCTCGCGAAGCTGGAAGGCACAGGCGAGCTCTACGAGGCGTACGCGAACTACAACCTCGGCCGGGCGCTCGTCGAGCAGGGTCGCTGCGACGAGGCGCTGCCGCACCTCGATCGCTCCGAGGCGATCCAGGGCAGCCGCCGGGAGATCCGCGAGGCGCGCGCGCGCTGCTCCTAGCGAGGGACTGTCCCTCGGGCCTGGCGGCCCGGGACACGGAGTTCGTGGCGAGAGTGTGACCGTTCGTCCACGGGTTCCCGAACAATCGAGGACGCGCGCCATCGTGGTGGAGCGGCGGGCCGGTGGAGGCTGTCCATCCTGGACGACCCAATCGGTCAGTTGTGCCTGGTCCGGCACCGCCTAAGCTTCCGAGCATGCGGATCCTCGTGACCGGCGCGGCCGGATTCATCGGCTCCAACTTCGTGCACTACTGGCTCGACCGGCATCCTGAGGACGAGCTGATCGCGCTCGACCTGCTCACGTACGCGGGGAACCGCGCGAACCTCGATGACGTGGACGACCGGATCACCTTCGTCGAGGGTGACATCGCCGACCCCGACCTCGGGCGACGCCTGTTCGAGGACGACGGCGCCGAGGTCGTGGTCAACTTCGCGGCCGAGTCGCACAACAGCCTCGCCGTCGTCGACCCTGGTCGCTTCTTCCGCACCAACGTGATCGGGACGCAGACGCTGCTCGACGCCGCCCGCCAGGCGGGAACCGTCCAGCGCTTCCACCATGTCTCGACGTGCGAGGTCTACGGCGACCTCGCGCTCGACACCGACGAGGTCTTCACCGAGGACTCGCCCTACGAGCCGCGGACGCCGTACAACGCCTCGAAGGCAGCAGCCGACCATGCAGTGCGCGCCTACCACGAGACCTACGGGCTCCCGATCTCGATCACGAACTGCTCCAACAACTACGGGCCGTTCCAGTTTCCGGAGAAGGTCATCCCGCTCTTCGTCACCAACGCGCTCGATAACAAGCCGCTGCCGATGTACGCCTCCACGCAGAACAAGCGCGAGTGGCTCCACGTCTTGGACCACTGCCGCGCGATCGAGCTCGTGCTGGCCTCCGACAATGTGGGAGAGACCTACAACGTCGGCTCCGGCATCGAGGCGTCGATCGAGGAGATCGCCGACCTCGTCCTCGAACACACGGGCAAGCCCGAATCGCTGAAGACGATCGTCCCGGACCGGCCCGGCCACGACCGCCGCTATCTCCTCGACTCGTCGAAGCTCCGCCGGGAGCTCGGCTGGAAGCCCGAGGTCGGCTGGGAGGACGGCCTGCGCGAGACGGTCGAGTGGTACGCGGCCAAGCGCGAGTGGTGGGAGCCGCTCCGCGACCGCGCCCCAGTCGAAGAGACCGCCTGGCGCTAACGGAGGCGCGCGTAGCTGCGGAAGCGACGCGCGACCGAGCCGCGTTCAGCGCGCCGCACGGTGATGGTTCGCGGGTCGCCGTCCGACACGAATCGCTGCTCCGGGTTTCGCGCGAGCTCGCGCATCCAGTACGCGAATGTGTATTCCTCCGCCGAGGACCACGGTAGGTGCGAGCTGCGGATCCGCGGGATCGCGGTCCGGTCGAAGTCCTTCGAGTACGGCGAGGGCGACGGGTTCGCCCCAACGAGGAAAACGGCGTACGGCCCGTAGCTCTGGCCGCCCGAGCGACCGCGGATGGCCAGCTCGGCTCGCTCCGGCATCGACCCGAGCGGCAATGCCAGCGACTTGATGCGGTACCCGGGGACTGCATCCAGGATCACACGGGCGCCTGCGACGAGCTGACGCTGGACCTCGGCGTCGTCGAGAGGCCGCAGCGGAGTGTGGTCGTGGGAGTGGTTCCCGAGCTCGAACCCGTTCTCGGCGAGCCAGCGGACATGCTCGGACGAGCGCGCGTTTCCGCCGAAGGGCCGGCGGAGCAGGAAGAAAGTCGCCTTGGGCTCGAAGCCTGGATGCGTCCGGGCGAACTCGCGCAGCAGCGAGACGGCTGTGCCTTCCTTTGGCTCTCCGTCGGGCCCAAGCTCGAGCTGGAAGGTCGTCGAGTCGTCGAAGGTGAGGACGACGGGGCTCTTCCCGGCCGGCAGGTCGATCTTCCCGTCGGCGAAGTCGGATGCGTTGACGGGCGCATACCCCTGCTTCCAGAGGTGCTCGAGCTCCGCCCGGAACTCGCCTGGCGTCTGGTCATAGGCGCCGACTCGATCGGGGCGGATCTCGTGGTACATCAGCACCGGCACGACCCCGAGCTCGTTCGGCGGCAGGCCGCTGACCGGGCCCTTCACCGCCGCCGACTTGGCGGTCGCAGCCGGAGCAGGCTTCGGGTCCGGGAGCCGCTTCGGGCCGGGCAGGCCCTTCGGCGGCGCCGTTCGCAACTCGAGCGCCGGACGCTTCGCCGTCGGCTCGAGGGCGTCGGAGGTGTACGTGACTGAGGGATCCCAGAGGATGAACTCGTCCATGCCGGCGTCCCGCGCCGCGCGGATCTGCGCGTTCACCTCGGCCGGCCCGTAGTCCCAGCCCAGAGAGAAGTCCTGGAGCCACGGGACGACGCGGGCGCCCGTCAACTTCGTCTTGCGGGCGAAGTCGGCGAGCGAGCGGCGGGTGATCGCATAGGGCTCGCCGTTCGGGTTCGCGACGTTGTACTCGCCCGGCCCCCAATGCGACGGATAGACCATCGGCGCGATGTAGTCGACCGTGCGGGCCATCGCAGGGATGTCCTGCGCAACCTCCTCGGGCCGTGTGGCGGCGACGCCGAACACCGAGGCGCCGACGAGCGCATCGGTGCCGGCCAAGGCGTCCCGCGACTGCTCGAGGAACTCGACGATCGCCCGCTCCGTTCTCCCCTTCAAGCCGGGGAAGCGCATCGATGACAGCGGGCCGTCGGGGCGGCGGACGTAGTCGTAGAGGATCTCGTCCACGCCGGCCTTCGCGGCCGCCACTGCCACGTCGATGTTGTATTGCCTCACCGCGGGGCTTGCGAAGTTCGTGAAACCGCCGTAGCCGGAGTAGGCCTGGCCATCCGGCGTCTGGACGACCTCGTCGCGCCGGCCTCCCCGCCAGGCGGCCTGGGCGTGGATGGGGTCACGGAAGCAGACCAGCCGCCCGATCACGCGAACACCCTTCGCGTGCAGCTCCTCCACCGCCTGCCCGAGGTCGAAGACGTCCTCGACCGCTCCGACGCGCTTGGCGTAAGGGACGGGAGCGTCCCAGCCGATGAGCCCCGACTCGTCCTTGAGGTCGAGCTCGACCGCGTTCACCTTGCTCGCCTCGATGAGCGCGAGCACGCCCTTGCGAAGGCTTGGATCCGCCCACGCGTGGGCCGTGACGTGCACTGACCGGACTGGATGCACGGGCTGGCGCGGGATCACGGAGACCGGGACTTGCCAGCGGCTCCGGTTTCCTGCCTTGTCGGCGGCCTCCAGAAGGAGCGTTCCTCGCGGAGGCCGCGTCGCGAGCTCGAGTTGGAACGCGCCGTCGTCGTCAAGCGAGATCTCACGACCGGCGCGGCTCAGCCGCGCGTCGGGCTCGACTCTGCCCGCGATGCGGACCGGCTCGCCGACCCGGTGCGCTGCCGGCGAGTTCAGGCGGAGTAACGGCGCCGCCGTGTCGACGTCGAACGAGATCCGCCGGTGCGTCGTCGTGAAGAGCGGCCCGCCTACGCGGATCTCGAGCAGATGCTCCCCGTCGGCGAGCTTGCCAGGCCGGAACACGACCCGGTCCCCGTTCCGCTTCGGCGTGACTGGACGGCCGTCCAGCCGCCACTCGGCCCTTGCTTCGCCCTCTCCGCTCGCCCAGAAGCTGAGCTGGGCAAGCGCGCCGGATCCGAGCGTCGCGCCGTCCTCGGCGCCGCCGGCCTCCAGGTCCGGCCGCACCGCGGCCATCGCCAGGGCTGCGACGGCGGCGGCCAGCACAACAACGACGACGAAAACGCCGGCCAGGCGCCAGGGGAAAGCCTTCTTCGCCCGAGGCGCAATCCGCTCGCGGCGAGGGCGCGGGCGCGTCTCCTCCTCGATCGGCGGGCCTGCCGGCCCGGGGGGCTCGAGGAGCTCCAACCGGCGGGCGAGCTCCTCGTTCTCCTCGACCAGCATGATGAGCGCCCGGCCGGCCGCGCGAACCTCCGCGACCTCGGATCGCTCGAGTCCCTCCGCCCAGCGGCGAATCTCGGTACGCCGCTCTGCGTCCATTGCGGGCGGGAGCCTAGCCCGGATCGGACCGAGTTGTGCCTACGTGCCCAGCCGCGCGAGGCAGGCGGCAAGCCCTTCCCGCCAGTGAGGGAGCTTCGGCGCGCCCTTCTCAGTACGAAGGACCGAGTACGCCGGGCGCGGCGCCGGCGCGCCGTACTCCGCCGCGGCGATCCGATTCACGCGGCAGTTCAGGCCCGCCTCCGCGAAGATCGCCTCCGCGAAGTCGGCCCACGTGCAGTCGCCCTCCGCGGCCACGTGGTAGACGCCGGAGGGCCGGTCGAGCAAGTCGCGCGTCGCCTCTGCGAGGTGCGCGACGTAGGTCGGCGCGCCGCGCTGGTCCGCGACGACCGACACCTCGTCGCGCTCCGCGCCCAGCCGGAGCATCGTCCGGACGAAGTTGTGGCCGGTCGAGCCGAAGAGCCAGCACGAGCGCACGATCCAGCCGTCGCGCACCTCCTGCTCGCCCTCGAGCTTCGTCCGCGCGTACACGCCGAGCGGATTCGTCACGTCGCTCTCCACGTACGGCTCGCGCTTCGCCCCGTCGAAGACGTAGTCGGTCGAGTAGTAGATGACCGGCGCGCCGAGCGCGACCACGTTCCTCGTCCCATCGACGTTCACCCGCCGAGCGCCGTCCGGGTCGGACTCCGCGTCGTCCACCTTCGTCCAGGCCGCGGCATGGAGCACGAGCTCCGGCCGCTTCTCCAGCGGGTACGGCTCGGCCACGTCCCACTCCGAGCGAGCCACGGCCCGCGCATCGGGGAAGGCCTCCGCCAGGGCCGCGCCGAGCTGGCCGCCGGCGCCGGTGATCAGCTTCACGGCTTGTTGGCGCCGTTCGAGCGGACGAAGTCGTTGACCGCGTAGTACGCGTCGATCGACTCGCCTGCGTCGCCCCAGAACCCTTCGAGGATGTCGTACTCCATCGAGCCGCGGTCGATGAACCAGTTGTTCACGTCCGTGATCTCGAGCTCGCCGCGACCGGACGGCTCGAGCTGCGGGATGATCTCGAACACCGCCGACTCGTAGAAGTAGATGCCGGTGACGGCAAACGAGCTCGGCGGCTCCTCGGGCTTCTCGTGGATCTGGATCACACGGTCGCCGTCCAGCTCCGGGACGCCGAGGTGGCGGAGATGCTCGGGATCGTTCTCGCGCGCGAGCAGGATCCGCGCGCCTTTGCCCTGCTCGAGGAAGTTGTCGACCGCATGCTTGATCGACCGCTCCATGACGTTGTCGGCGAGCATGACCACGATCGGGTCCCCGCCGGCAAACCGCTCAGCGAGGCCGAGTGCTTCCGCGATCCCGCCGGCCCGCTCCTGGTACGCGTACGACAGGCGGTCGATGCCCCACTCGTGCCCGTTGCCGAGCAGGCGGAGGAACTCGCCGGCGTGCGTCCCGCCGGTGACGACCATGAGCTCGCGCACTTCGGCGGAAACGAGCGCCTCGATCGCGTAGGTGACCATCGGCCGGTCGTAGATCGGCAGGAGGTGCTTGTTCGTGATCCGCGTGAGCGGGTGCAGGCGCGTTCCGCTGCCGCCGGCGAGGATGACGCCCTTCATCGGTCGCCGATGGTAATGCCCCAGCCAGTAATGCCGCCGAGGTTCTGGGTCGCGAGCACCAAGCCAGAGTGCGCACTCCGACGAGCGAGGGTCAGAAGACCTTAGTGAGGAGGAGGGTGCGCTCTGGCGCCGCGTGATCGCGGGCCAGAGGCCGGCATGTATTGCTGGGTGGGGCATTGGGGTTAGGCTCCGAGCGTGAGCGACAAGGAGCACGAGCACATCGTCGACGACGAGGAGCCGATCCCCGTCCTGGAGGGCGAGGACGAGTTCCCCGTCCAGCCCGCGCCGCCCCTCGACCCCTACACGCCGGACACAGGACCCGGACCGGGCGAGGAGCGGGCCTACCGAGTCCTGCGCTTGGCGTGGATCCCGATCGCGGTCGCCGTCCTGCTGATCGTGATCGCGCTCCTGCGCTAGCCCTTACCTGCCCGCCGGGCGCAGTGCCGGCGCCGGCGGCTGCTCGAGGGGCGACGGCTCGACGCGGAAGACCTTCGCCGCGCCCTCCGGGAGCCACCAGTTCCAGCGGCCGAAGAGCTTCATCGCGCTCGGGACGAGCAGCGCTCGGATGATCGTGACGTCGATCAGGATCGCCGCCGCCAGGCCGAGGCCGAACTGCTGCAGTCCCACGATCGATCCCGCGACGAAGCCCATGAACGCGGCCACCATGATCAGGCCCGCAGCCGTGACCAGCCGGCCCGTCTTGGCGAGACCCTGGCGAATGGCGGCCTCGTTGTCCCTCGTCGCATCCCACTCCTCGCGCATCCGCGAGACGAGGAACACCTCGTAGTCCATCGAGAGCCCGAAGAGCATTGCGAAGAGGAACACCGGGATCCAGCCCTCGATCTGGTCGAACTGGGTGAGCCCGAACGGCTCGCCGGCGCCGAGCTTGAACGCGAGGACGAGGATCCCGTACGCGGCCGCGATCGAGAGCAGGTTCAGGACAATCGCCTTCAGAGGCAGCAGCAGCGAGCGGAATGCCCGCACGAGCAGCACGTAGGTCAAGAGCAGGACGGCGAGCACGAGCCAGGGGAACGCGCCGTACGTGATGTCGAGGAAGTCGACGCCGAACGGCGGCCCGCCGCCGGCAAGCACCTCGGTCTCCGCCGGGAAGGCCGCGGCGGGGATGATCACGTCGCGCAGGCGCTCGACGAACTCCTGCGACTCGGGCAGGCCGTACTCGTGCTTGCCGATCGCCTGCACGTGCAGGTAGCGGCCGGTCTCGTCCACGGTCTGCGGCCCGGCCACGACCACGTCCGCCACTTCGGAGTCGCCGCGAAGGAGGCTCGCGAGGCGCTCCACGCCGCTGCGGACCTCACTGTCCGCCGCTCCGCCCGCGCGGCCCGTGTCGATCACGATGTCGGTGGGCGAAAGCGCGCCCTCTCCGATCGCAGAGGTCAGGACGGTCAGGCCCTGGACTGCCTCGAGGTCCTGCGGGATCCCCTCGTTGGAGCCAGGCCCGAGCTCGAGCGTGAGTACCGGCGCGGCGAGCAGCAGCAGCGCCGCGGTCGTGCCTGCGGCGAAGAGAACCGGGCGCCGCATGATCCGGTCCGCGAGCCGAGCCCAGAAGTTCCCTTCGGAGTCCTCGCGGCGCTCGATCACACGCTTGGGGATGAGTCGCACCCGGTCGAAGCGGTCCTCGAGCCAGTACATGAGCACGGGAAGGAGCGTGATCGCGGCGGCCACCGAGACGAGCGGGATCAGCAGGCCCGCGAGCCCGAAGCCGCGCATGAACGGCAGCGGCATGAAGAGCATCAGCGCCAGCCCGATCGCGACCGCAGTGCCGCTGAAAACGACGGCTCGGCCGGCGGTGGACATCGTCGCCGCGAGGGCGTCCTCCTTCGACCGCCCGGCCGTCCGCTCTTCGCGGTACCGGTGCACCATCAGCAGCGAGTAGTCGACGGCAATCCCGAGCCCGATCAGCGTGACCATGTTGGTCAGGTAGGTCGAGAGCGTCATGAAGTTCGCGAAGACCCAGACGAACGCGAGCGTCGTCGGGATCGCGACCGCGGCGAGCATGAACGGGAGCAGGAACGACAGGGTCCCGAAGACGAAGACGAGGATCACGAGCGCGATCGGGATCGCGATCAGCACCTCGCCGACGAAGAGGTCGCGGTTCTGCACCGGTTCGAGGTCGCTCTCGATCGCCGACTGGCCGGTCACGTAGAGCGTGGCGCTGGGGATCTCACCGGCCGCCTCCCGCATGGCACCCGTGTACCCCTTGGCGTCGGCGGGCTGGAGCTGCGAGACGATGCGTGCGGTCACGACGTCACCGGCCACTGGGCGGACGTCCTCGAGCTTGCCCGTCTCGAGCGCGGCGGCGGCGCGGGTCGCCGCGGCCCGCGTGGGCTCGACAAGTGACTGTGCAGAGCCGGGGTTGCCCTTGACGACCACCGAGAACGAGCCCTCGGGCCGCTGGCCGAACTCGTCCTTGAGGATGTCGCCGGCCTTCTCGCTCTCGGCGCCGGGAAGGACGAAACGGTTCGTAAGAAGGTCGGTGAGCCCGGCCGAGGCGATTGCCGAGGCGGCGACGATCACGAGCCAGGCCGCGAGAACGAACCAGCGAAAGCGAATCATGGTGCGCGCCCACTGCTCCATCAGCGCGGCCTCCTCTCTCCCGGAGTGTTAGTAGACACTAAGCTAGTGCTCGCTAAGTTACGGAACTCTGGAGGGACTGTCAAGGCTACGATGGTCGTCGCGAATGCCGCGTAGAAAAGACCTGAGAGAAGAGATCGACGAGCTCTTCGCAGACCTGTGGCAGGTCTCGCGGCTCGGCGGGCTTCGGCGTGGATTCAGGCCGCAGCTGGACTGCGTCCGGACCGAGGATCCCCCCGCCTTCACCGTGATCATTGACATCGCCGGAATCGATCCCGAGCAAGTCAACGTGTCGACCGCCGAGGGCGCACTCGTCATCACCGGCGCGCGCGCCCGTGCCGACTGCAGCGGAGGCACGTATCAGCAGATGGAGATCGAATATGGCCCGTTCCAGCGGGTTGTCCAGCTCCCCGCGGACGCAGACGCGGCCCAGGCAAAGGCAACGTACGAGAAGGGCCTGCTGCGGATCGTCATCCCGATTGCGAAGCGGGAGGCACGGGTACGGGCAGTGCCGATCCAGGTCAGGAGGGACGCGTGACCGACATCGATTTCGAGCAGACCGACGCGACCGCGCCGGACGATCTCGAGCTGCCGTCGGCGCTCCCGATCCTGCCGCTGAAGGAGACCGTCGTCTTCCCCGACTCGGCGACGCCGCTGGCGATCGGCCAGGAGCGATCGATCAAGCTCATCGACGACGTCGTCGCAGGGGACCGGCTGCTGGCTCTCGTCGCCGTGAGGACTCCAGACGTCGAGCAGCCCGGGTGGGACGACCTCTACGGCGTCGGCACCGCGGCAATCGTCCACAAGCTCATCAAGGTTCCGGACGGGACACTCCGGATCCTCGTCCAGGGCGTCGAGCGCATTCGGCTCGAGCGCCGGGTCGAGGACGACCCGTACCTCGTCGGCGAGTTCGAGCAGCTGCCTGACGTCGTCGAGGAGACGCCCGAGCTCGAGGCGCTGACGCGCAACGTGCAGATGCTCTACGGACGCATCGTCGCCCTCGTCCCGTACCTGCCGGCCGAGCTCGAGCTTGCCGCCGCGAACGTGGACGACCCGAGCGCGCTGTCCTACCTCGTCGCCTCCACGCTTCGGCTCAAGACTGAGGAGAAGCAGCAGCTTCTCGAGCAGGCGAACGTCGAGGCGCGGCTGCGCGAGCTCTCACGGATCTTGAATCGCGAGCTCGAGGTCTTCGAGCTCGGCACCAAGATCCAGTCGCAGGTCCAGTCGGAGATGGAGAAGGGCCAGCGCGAGTTCTTCCTGCGCCAGCAGATGAAGGCGATCCAGGAGGAGCTCGGCGAGGGCGACCCCGAGCAGGCGGAGATCCGCGAGCTGCGTGAGCGGGTCGAGTCGGCCGGCTTGCCCGAGGAGACGCGCAAGGCCGTCGACCGCGAGCTCGCCCGTCTCGAGCGCCTCCCGTCCGCCGCGGCCGAGTACGGCGTCATCCGCACCTATATCGACTGGATCCTCTCGCTGCCCTGGTCGCAGACCACCGAGGACAACCTCGACCTCACCCACGCGCGTGAGGTCCTCGACGAGGACCACTTCGACCTTGAGAAGGTCAAGGACCGGATCATCGAGTACCTCGCCGTCGCAAAGCTGCGCGGCGACGTCTCGGGCTCGATCCTCTGCTTCGTCGGCCCGCCCGGCGTCGGCAAGACGTCTCTTGGCCAGTCGATCGCACGCGCGCTGGAGCGCAAGTACACGCGGATCTCGGTCGGCGGTGTGCGCGACGAGTCGGAGATCCGCGGGCACCGCCGCACCTACATCGGCGCCATGCCGGGCACGATCATCCGCGCGCTTCGCGACGCTGAGTCGCGCAACCCGGTGTTCCTGATCGACGAGATCGACAAGATGGGCTCGGACTTCCGCGGCGACCCCGCCAGCGCGATGCTCGAGGTCCTCGATCCCGAGCAGCACTCGACCTTCCGCGATCACTATCTCGATCTGCCGTTCGACCTCTCGAAGGTGCTGTTCATCTGCACCGCGAACCAGCTCGAGACGATCCCGGCCCCGCTCCTCGACCGGATGGACATCATCCAGCTCTCGGGCTACACCGAGGACGAGAAGCTCGGGATCGCGCGCAAGTACCTCGTCCCCAAGCAGCTCGAAGCGCACGGCCTGCCGGCCGACCAGGTGACCTTCACCGAAGGAGCGCTTCGCACGGTGATCCGCGAGTACACGCGCGAGGCCGGCGTCCGAAACCTCGAGCGGCAGATCGCTGCTCTCTGCCGGAAGGCGGCAAGGCGCGTGGCCGAGGGGAAGGCGAAGGGAGCGACCCGCATCGACGAGCGCCGGACGCGCTCGTGGCTCGGACCGCGGCGGTTCTCGGGCGAGGTGCGCAAGCGCACAGAGGATCCCGGCGTCGCCACAGGCCTCGCGGTCACGGCGGTCGGCGGAGATGTCCTCTTCATCGAGGCGACCGCTTACCCGGGACGCGGCCGGCTCAAGGTCACCGGCCAGCTGGGCGAGGTGATGGAGGAATCGGCCGAGGCTGCGCTCTCGTGGGTCCGATCCCACGCGGAGCAGGTGGGCATCGACCCCGCCTGGTTCGGCGAGCACGACATCCACGTCCACGTGCCGGCCGGAGCCGTGCCGAAGGACGGCCCGTCGGCGGGCATCACGATGGTCACGGCGATCGTCTCGCTCGTGACCGGCCGGCCCGTCTCCGACGACGTCGCGATGACCGGCGAGGTCACGCTGACGGGGCAGGTGCTTCCAATCGGAGGCGTCCGCGAGAAGGTACTCGCGGCCCAGCGGGCGGGAGTGCACACCGTCGTCCTCCCAAGCGAGAACGAACCGGACCTCGACGACCTCCCCGCCGAGACGCGCAAGGGGCTCGAGTTCGTCCTCGCCGAGCATGTCGACAAAGTTCTCGACGCGGCGCTCGACGGCGCCGTCCCCTCCCGCAGGCCCAGCGGAGTAGGATCGCCTGAGCGAAAAGCCGCACTACCAGCGGAGTTTTAGCCCCTGTCAGCCGGGGTACTTGGCATGCAAAGCGAAACGAAAGGATGGCCGCCGTAATGGCCAAGGCACGAGATCGAGTTTCCGACATGAAGCCGTACGTCACTCGGGCGCTCCAGGACGAGGAAGTCCGCGAGAACGTCAAGCACGCGATCGCAACCGCGCGCGACATCTACGACGAGCTCTTGGGCGGGCGCTCGACGGCCGCGGTCGCCACCAGGGTCGCCACCGACTCGGAGATCCAGGAGAGCTTGAAGAGCGCGATCGACGATCTGCGCAAGGCTGCCACCCGCGTGCAGGGCAAGAAGGAGCACAGCTCGCGGAACACCACGCTGCTGATCGCAGGGATCGCCCTCGGCATCCTCTTCAACCCGGTCACCGGGCCGGCCACTCGTCAGTGGCTCGCGGACAAGATGCTCGGCGGGGACGAGGGCTCGACAGGCCCGTCCGGCTTGGGCGGCAACAGCAAAGCCGCCTAGCTTCTGACCCTAGGGGCCGCTGAGCTGGCGCGCTAGGGCGCGCAGACCTTCCCGCGCGCGCGAAGGTATCGCTTCGGCGAGCGCGCCCTCGGCGCCGGACTCGCCTTCCGCCCGCATCGCGCGCTCGAGCGACCCGGGGTCGAGGCCGCTCCCGGTCGAGATGTCGCGGGACTGGAGCAGGATCGCCCCGGGCTTCGGCGCGCGGCTCGAGTCGGAGAGCGGCGGCGCCCAGCCGGACACGGCGGCGAACGGCAGATCGGTGAGCCGCTTCCATGCCGTCAGGTACGGATAGGGCGGCACCGCGCTTCCGTCGTAGCCGCGGTACAGCAGCGAGACGGGATGGATCTCGAAGTGGAGGTGGAACGGCGTGTGCTCGGCGTCACCCGTGTTCCCCACGAAGCCGATCACGTCGCCCGCACGCACCTGCGCGCCGTTGATCGCGAGGGGCGAGAACGCCGAGAGGTGCGCGTAGTAGAACTCGTTGCCGGCGGAATCCTGCAGCCAGAAGCGGAGCCCGCCGACGTCGTTCCACCCGACCGAGTAGACGATCCCGTTGGCGACGGCGAGGATCGGAGCGCCCAGCGGAGCGAAGATGTCCTCGCCGTGGTGCCAGCCGGTCGTCGCGCGCGGCGCGTTGAAGGTGTTCGAGTACGACGCAGCGCCGTAGACCGGGAAGACGTAGCCGCTCTCCGTCAGGCGCGGGATCACGTCCGTCGGCACGCTCCGCACCGGCGGCACGGCCGGCCGACTGCTCTTGCGCGGCTTCACCGGCTCCCTGTTCACCTTCGGCTTGATCGGGCGCCGGGTGTCGTCCTGCGGGGCCCCCACCGGCTGTGGCTCGAGCGCCTCGGCGGCGACGTCTGCGTAGCCGACGACGATGTCCGTCCCGGCGGGCACGCCGGCGTGCTCGACGTTCACGTGGACGTGCAGAGCCGTCACTCCTGCGTTGAACCCGCGCGCTCTTCGCGAGCCGTACGGCGACGCGGACTGCTGGAGGATCGTCGCTGTTCCCCAGTCGCCGATCGGAACCGAGCCCGCCCCCGAGGCGACGGGAGCGCCGGCAACAGCCATCCCGCTCACCGAGGAGCCGCCGGTCCCACCGGACGCCGCCTTCGGCGATGCCGTCGCGCTCGCCTTGACGGTGATCGAGCCGACGGTGACCTCGCCGCCGAAGAGCGAGAGGCCGGAGACGGAGACCGAGGCCTCGGCGTTGGCGCCGGAGGCCGAGACGCTGGAGGAGATCGACCCTGCCTGTGCGATCGAGCCGTCCGCAGGGTAGGCAAAGCCACCGCCGATACCTACGGCGTCCGGCGGGCCGGAGACCGCGCCGCCGACCGCGCCTCCCTGGCCGGGGACGGAAACCTGGATCGCGAACGCCTCCGCGCTGGAGGTCCCGCTGCCGACAGCGGAGGACACGCCGCCGGATCCCGTGAGCACCAGGACCAGAGCGGCGCCGCAGAGAATTGTGGCACGGCGAAGCACCTCGCAAGAGTATTCGCAATCGCGCGCCGCTTTGCCTCCTCGCGAAGAAATCGCGGTCGTCAGCCGCAGGTCGTGCAGCGACCGCGGAGCACCACGTCGTGCTCGTCGATTCGGAACGCCGACGCCTCCGAGACGGTGTGGATCGCACGCTCGAGACGATCGTCGCTGAACGCCTCGACCTTCCCGCAGTCCCCGCAGACAAGGTGGTGATGGTGGTCGCCGCTCGGCTGGGCCGGCTCATAGCGCGCGCCGCCGGAACGGAGATCGAGCCGGTGGACGAGACCGAGCTCCGTGAGGGTCTGGAGCGCACGGTAGACGCTGGCAAGGCCGACTCCCGGCCGACGCCGCCGAACCTCCTCGTGAATCGCGGGCGCCGAGAGGCAGCAGCGCTGGTTGGCGACCACGTCGATCACGGCCCCTCTGGCCGCGCCCGGCTTGACGCCTGCGCTCCGCATGACGTCCCTCGCGTGCTCGGCCCAAGTCATTCCGCGGATGATACCGGTTCTCATTCTCATGTAGGCTCACCCGCGGTGACCTGGATCGCGATCCCGCTGGCCGGTCTGACGGTCGTCTCGACGCTTGCCGGCGGAGGTCTCGGCCTGCGCCTGCACCGCGAGCTTCAGACTGCGATCGCCCTTTCGGGCGGCATCGTCGTCGCGGTCGCGCTCTTCGACCTCATCCCCGAAGCGTTCGAGGCGGTCGGCGACGAACACCGAGTCATGTCTCTCGTCGGCGCGGGGTTCGTCCTCTTCTTCGTCGCCCACCGCTACCTCGTCCTGCACCACCGAGACGATCCGGAGGAGACGCAGGCTCACTCGCGCGTCGGCGCCCTGAGCGCCGCGGCTCTCGCGTTCCACACATTCACCGACGGGCTCGCGATCGGGCTCGCCTTCGGGCTGGACACCGGAACCGGCGTCCTCGTCCTCCTCGCCGTGATGTCCCACGACTTCGCCGACGGCCTGAACGCCGTGACCTTCATCCTGCGACAGGGCGGAAGCCGCCGATCCGCGATTCGCTGGCTCGCGCTGGTCGCAGTCGCGCCGCTCCTCGGAGCTGCGCTCGGCGCGACGATCGATGTCTCCGAGTACACGCTCGGCCAGCTGCTCGCGCTCTACGCGGGGATCTTCCTCTACATCGGCGCCTCGGATCTCCTGCCCGAGGCGCACAGCCACGATCCGTCACGTCTACGGGTTGCCGTGACGCTCGCCGGCTTCGCGGCGATCTTCGCGATCACCCAGATCGCGCTGCACTGAGGCTCGGAGGGTTTGGCGTGAAAGCGCTCGTTGCCAGGGTGCGATGCTCGTTCTCAGGCAAGGACGCAGGGAGCGCCCGTATCGAATGAGATACGGGCGCGACTGAGGACGCAGTCCTGGGGGCGAGCAGCGCGGCCTGGGGACTCAGCCGTTTTCGCGCCAAACCCTCCTACTAGGACTCGAGGCGCTTCTTCGCGAACTCGCGGAAGCGCCGGCGGGCCTCCTCGTCCGGGCCCAGCGGATCCTCGTCCGCGTATGACGGGTCTGCCGCGATCTCCTCGGCGACTGCCCTGACCTCGCGGGCTACCGCCTCGCGGTGCGCCGGGTCGGCGAGCAGCTGGTCGACCCAGTTCTCGGTTCCGTCGTAGGGATCGAGATCGCTCTCCATGAGCAGCTCGCCGAGGAGGATCCCGACGCGGATGTAGGCGAACGTCCTGAAGGCGAGGAGGCGGTGTGGCGAAGCGACGAGCCCGGCGAGCCTCGGGTCCTCCTCCTGGACGCGAGCGACGATGCTTCCGATCGGCTCGTCGACGAGCGGGATCCAGAGGTCCTCCGGCCGCGCCATGGCGAGAGTCTAAGTGGCTTAGTGTCCGTAATCGGTGAGCGCCCCCGTCCGCCTCGTGCGATTCCGCAGCGAGCCCGACAAGGCCGCTGTCCTCCTCGATGTGGACGGGACGCTCGCGCCAATCGTTGAGCGCCCCGAGGATGCGGCTGTTCCGGAGGGGACGCGGAGCGAAGTCGAGCGCCTCGCCGGCCGGTACGGGCTGGTCGCGTGCGTCAGTGGCCGACCCACGGCCGACGCGCGGCGGATCGTCGGCCTCGACGGCATCGAGTACATCGGCGTCCACGGCCTCGAGGGCCATCCAGGCGTGCCGGAGTACACGCCGCTGATCGAGCGCCTGATCGACTCCGCGGACTGGCCCTGGCGAGTCGAGACGAAAGCCGGAGTAACGGCCGCGTTCCACTACCGTGAGGTGGACGACGAGGAGGCGGCCCACGCAGTCGAGCGCGTGGTGGAGACGGCCGAGGCGCTCGGGCTCGCCGTCCAGCGAGGGCGGAAAGTCGTGGAAGTCAAGCCTCCGATCGACGTCGACAAGGGAACCGCTGTCCGCGAGCTCCTCGAGCGGCGCGGGATCGCACGGGCGCTCTACGCAGGCGACGACACGACCGACCTCGACGCCTTCCGCGGCCTGGACGAGGCCGGACTGGACGTGGCAGTCAAGGTCGCGGTCGGCTCACCGGAGATCAACCCCCGGCTGCTCACCGAGGCCGACCTGGTCGTGGACGGCCCCGGTGAGCTCCTGTATCTCCTGCGAACCCTGTAGGAGGACTAGGCGGCCTCGAGCGCGGGCTCGGGGACTTCTTCCTCCTCCACCGTCGTCTCGAGCTCATCGCGCCGGATGAGCACCAGCGACACGAGGATCCCGACCGCCGCGACGGCGGCGCCCCAGATGAACGCGGACTCGAAGCCGTCGGTCAGTGCCTTCGGGACCGGAGTGCCCGAGTCCACCGCGCCGCTCGTCTTCGAGGTGGCGATCGCAGACAGCGCCGCGATCCCCAGTGCGCCGCCGATCTGCTGCGACGTGTTGAAGAGACCTGACGCCAAGCCCGCCTCGGATGCGCGCACTCCGGCGAGGGCCGCGATCGAGATCGGCACGAACGAGAAGCCGAGCCCGGCGGCGATCACGAGGAACCCGGGCAGGAGGTCGCCCGCGTACGAGCCGCCGACGGACACCTGCGTGAAGTAGAGAAGCCCGATGGTCAGCAGCGTCATTCCGGCCGTGATCACCGGCTTCACGCCGACGCGGTTCACGAGCTGGGCGGCGACGCCGGACCAGATGATCGCCGTGCCGGCCACCGCGAGGTAGGCCACGCCGGTCCTCATCGGTGTGTACGTCAGCACCTGCTGCATGTACAGCGTCAGCATCAGGAACATCGAGAACGTCACCGTGCCGAGGATCAGGCCGGCGATGTTCGCCGCGGTCAGCGTCTTCACGCGGAAGATCGCGAATGGCACGAGCGGCTCCTTGGCGCGGAGCTCCCAGCCGACGAAGCCTGCGAGCAGCGCTGCTGCGCCGGTGAAGAGCCCGATCGTCGCCGCCGAGGTCCAGCCGTACTCGTTGGCCTGGGTGATCGCGAACACGAGCACTACCAGCCCGGCCGTCACGAGCACCGCTCCGAGGGCGTCGAACGTCTTGACGAGCGCGTCGCGGCTCTCGGTGAGCAGCAGCGGCGTCAGCGCCAGGGCTGCGAGCCCGACCGGAACGTTGATGTAGAAGATCCACTCCCAGCTGACCGCGTCCGTGAGGATCCCGCCCAGGAGGACGCCGGCGACGGCGCCGAACGCGCCGACCCCACCCCAGACGCCGAGCGCGGCGTTGCGGTCACGTCCTTCCGAGAAGGTGGTCATCAGGATCGAGAGCGCGGCGGGAGTGATGATCGCCGCGCCGAGCCCTTGAATCGCTCGCGCGATGATCAGCGATTCCTCGCTCCAGGCGAAGCCCGAGAGCAGCGAAGACGCGCTGAAGACGATCGTGCCGACGATGAAGAGCCGCCGGCGTCCCAGAAGATCCGCCGCGCGGCCGCCCAGCAGCAGGAAGCCTCCGAAGAACAGCGCGTAGGCGCTGATCACCCACTGGAGGTTCTCCTGAGAGAAGCCGAGGTCGGTCTGGATTGAGGGAAGTGCCACGTTCACGATCGCGATGTCGAGCACGACCATGAACTGCACGGTGGCGAGCAAAGCCAGTGCCAGCCACTTGCGTTGGGTCTTTTCGACCATCAGAGCATCCTTTCGGTTGCCATCACCTGGCTGGTAGACGAACGGGGGCTTGAAAATCGACAGTCACGGCTTGCGAAGCTACAGCATCTACTTGCGTTTTGCAAGTCTTGACTTCTCAAACGCAAGTATGCGCGCTATACTTCCCGGCATGCCGAAGCGCTACGACCAGTACTGCCCGGTCGCACATGCTCTGGAGCTGGTCGGTGAGCGGTGGGCGTTGCTCGTCGTGCGCGAGCTGCTCGGAGGGCCCAAGCGGTACACGGATTTGGCCGGCGCGCTGCCCGGCATCGGTACGAACATCCTGGCAAGCAGACTTCGCGACCTGGAGGGCGCGGGCGTGGTGCAGAAGCGGCGGCTGCCGCCGCCTGCGGCCGCGAACGTCTACGAGCTCACGGAGTACGGCGAGGAGCTACGGGAGCCGCTTTACGCGCTCGGCCGCTGGGGTGCGAGGTCGCTCGGGCCGCCGACTGCGAAGGACAATCTTGCCCCCGGCTGGCTCGTCAACGCCGTGCAGGCAACGTGCAAGGGCTGCTCGACGGACAAGGTCTACGAGCTCCGCGTCGACGACGAGGCCGTGACGGCTCGGTTCGAGAACCGCGAGCTGATCGTGGAGTCCAGGACGTCGCCCGACGCCGACACGGTGATCGAGACCGATCCCGCGACCCTCTTCTGCATCGCGTCGGGCCAGACGTCGATCGGAGACGCCGTCAAGACGAAGGCGCTGAAGGTGACCGGCGATCAGGCCGAGGCCGAGCGCTTCCTCTCGCTCTTCAGCTTCGACGACCGCCCGCGCGAACCGAAGGAGCCGATCAGCCGCCCCGGCGAAGCCGGCACGGCTTCACTGGTCGGCGCCGCCGAGTCGGCGCCTTAGGCGAGCTCGAGGACGTCTGAGAGCCGCTCGACGTAGCGCCCCGTCCAGCGCTCTCCGTCTTCGGTGAGTGGCTCGCCGGGAGCGCGGACCTGCACCACGGCCATGCCCACTCGCTCGGCGCCCGGAAGCTCGTCGTTCGCACCGTCGCCCACGAACAGGCAGTCCTCGGCCGCGACGCCCAGCTCCTCGCACGCGATCTCGTAGATCCTCGGGTCGGGCTTGCTGACGCCCACCGAGCACGAGAAGACCGTCGAGTCGAAGAGGCCGCCGAACGGCGTCTGCTCCCAGACCTCCGGCACCTCGGCTGAGCAGGCGCTGATCATCCCGAGCCGGTGACCGCGGCGCCTCAGCTCCTCGAGCGTGGAGACCGCGTCCGGCCGCGGAACGATGTGCTCGAGCGTCCACTCGCGCCTGATGGCCACCGCCGCGGCGATGTCGCTCTCGGATCCCAGCTCCGCGGCGATCGTCTGGAGGTGCGGCTCCATCGGGCCGATCTCGCGGTCGCGACGGCCGCGGAGCCAGAGCATCCGAAAGCGCGCCGGGTCCGCGCCGAAGTGCGCCGCCAACCCGTCGTACATCCGCCTCGCGCCCTCCACGGGCCACGGGACCAGCGTCTGCCACAGGTCGAAGATCACCGCGCGGTACCTCATCACTTCTTGAGCTTCTCGATCTGCTTCCAGGTGCGCGTGTTGACGATCTGCTCCTTGGTCAGCCAGGCGCGCCGCGCCTGCGCGATCCCCAGTTCGGCGTAGGCGAGCGCCTCCACCTCGTGGCTGTCCGTGTTCACGACGAGCCGGACTCCCGCCTCCGCCGCCGCCCGCGCGTGCGTGTCGCGCAGGTCGAGCCGGTCGGGCTGCGAGTTGATTTCCACGAACGTCCCGGTCTCGACCGCCTTCGCGAAGACCTTGTCCAGCGCGATGTCGGCTCCTTCGCGCCGGTTCAGCTTCCGCGCGGTCATGTGGCCGATGCAGTCGACGTGCGGGCTCTCCAGCGCCGCCAGCAGCCGTTCGGTCGGGTTCTTGTCGAACGCCGAGTGAAGCGAGGCGACCACCCAGTCGCACTCGGCGAGGACGTCGTCGGGCATGTCCAGCGAGCCGTCGGCCCGGATGCTGACCTCGATCCCCCGCAGGATGCGGAACGGCTCCATCCGGCCGCTCAATTCGGCGATCTCGCCCCATTGCTCCTCGAGCCGCCCCTCGCGGAGGTAGTGCGCGTGGTCGGTCATGGCGATGTAGGCGTAGCCCAGCGCCCTGGACGCCTCGGCCATCTCCTCGAGCGTGTTCTTGCCGTCGCTCGACCACGTGGAGTGCATGTGAAGGTCGCCGCGGAGGTCGTTCCGCTCGACGAGCGTCGGCAGCTCACCGCTGCGAGCGGCGGCCAGCTCGCCGGCGCCCTCTCGGAGCTCCGGAGGGATCCACGCGTAGCCGAGCTGCTCATAGAGCTCCTCCTCGGTCCGGGCGGTCAGCACCTCGCCGCTTTCCGTGTCCTTGACTCCGTACTCCGAGACCGAGAGGCCGCGCTTCACGGCGTTCTCGCGCAGCTCGACGTTGTGCTGCTTCGAGCCCGTGAAGTGCTGGAGGAGGTTTCCGTACGAGTCGGGTGGGACGACGCGCAGGTCGAAGACCAGCCCGTCGTGCGAGACCACAGTCGCCTTCGTCTTCCCGTGCGCCTTGATCTCGGAGACCCAGGTGAGTTTCGTGAAGTACTCGGTGAGCGCCGCCGGGTCGGAGGCCGTGGCGATGATGTCGAGGTCCTTGACAGTCTCGGTGCGGCGTCGGACCGAGCCGGCCTCGGACACCTCGTTGCTCGCCGGGTGCTCGCGCAGCACCTCGACGACCGCCTGCACGGCGGGCAGCGCCCTCGCGAGGAGCGTCCGCTTCTCGCGCGGCCTCTTGGTCTCCTCGAGCGCCTTGAGGATTCGCTCCTCGGTCTTGGCACCGAGGCCGGGCAGCGACCGGAGCTGCTCCGCCTCCGCTGCCTTGCGCAGGTCGTCCATGGTCGTGATCCCCAGGTCCTGCCAGATCCGCCGGGCGGTCTTCGGTCCCAGAGCCGGGAGCCTCAGGAACTCGGCGACGCCGGCCGGCACGCGCCCCTTGCGCTTGGTCAGCGCCTCGATCTCGCCGGACTCGACGATCTGGACGATCTTCGACTCGATTGTCTTGCCGATTCCCGGCAGGTTCTTGGCCTCGCCGGCCAGTGCCTGCTCGGCGATCGGCCCCGCGGCGGAGCGGATCTGGTCAGCCGCCCGCCGGTAGGCGAGCACCCGGAACTGCTCCTCGCCGTCGAGCTCGAGCAGATCGGCGAGGAGGTCGAACTGCTCGGCCACCTGCGCGTTCCGGGGCAGCGTCGTCGCCATCCCACGATCATAAGGACGTGCTTGTGGTCTGCCTCCCCACCTACAACGAGCGCGAGAACCTCGAGGCGATGGTCTCGGCGCTCATCGAGGTCCTGCCCGACGACGGCCGGATCCTCGTCGTCGACGACAACTCGCCCGACGGGACCGGCGAGATCGCCGACCGGCTCGCGGCGGCGCGCGATGATGTCGACGTGCTCCACCGGCCGCGGAAGGAAGGGCTCGGGCCGGCGTATCTCGCGGGGTTCCGTCGGGCGCTGGAAATGGGCGCCGACCTCGTCATGGAGATGGACTGCGACTTCTCCCACGACCCGGCGGATGTCCCTCGGCTCGCCGCCGCCGCACACGACGCTGACCTTGTGCTGGGCTCGCGGTACGTCCCGGGCGGCGGGACGAAGAACTGGGGCCTGCTCCGACGGGTGATCTCGCGAGGCGGGTCCCTCTACGCGCAGATCATCCTCGGGCTGCGGATCCGCGACCTGACCGGGGGGTTCAAAGTCTACCGGCGCGTCGTTCTCGAGACGATCGACCTCGACGCGATCCGCTCGAAGGGCTACGCCTTCCAGATCGAGACGACCTACCGGACGATCAAGGCAGGGTTCCGGGTGGTCGAGGTCCCGATCGTCTTCGCCGACCGAGAGGTCGGCGGCTCGAAGATGAGCCGGTCGATCGTCCTCGAAGCCGTCTGGAAGGTGCCGGTGCTTCGCCTGAGTAGGCTTCGTCCACGTGCGTGAGGTGACGGATTCGAGTTTCGACGCCGAGGTGCTCGGCGCAGAGCGCCCCGTCGTCGTCGACTTCTGGGCGCCGTGGTGCGGACCGTGCCACGCGCTCGAGCCGGTGCTGGAGCGGCTGGAGCACGCGGCCGGCGGTCGCGTCGAGTTCACCAAGCTGAACGTCGACCAGAACCCTGTGTCCGCTTCCCGATACGAGGTGCTCGCGCTCCCGACGGCGATCCTGTTCGCGAACGGCGAAGCGCAGGAGACCGTCGTCGGCGCCCGGTCGCCTTCGCATTACGAGCGAGCCTGGGCTACGTGGCTGGCTGAGTAGCCGACTCCGGAGCCTGCTTGCCTTCCTTGGAGCTGGCGGGCGCGCCCTCCGTACGACGGTCGACGCGCACTCGAGGATCGATGACCCCGTACAGAACGTCGATCAGGAAGTTGACGAGGATCACGACGAGGGTCGTGTACATCGTGATCCCGAGGAGGACGGGGAAGTCGCGGCGAGCGAGGCTCGTCGCGAACAGCCGGCCGAGCCCCGGTAACCCGTACGCCGTCTCCACGAAGAGCGTGGCGCCCAGCGAGACGGCGATGTCCATTCCGAGCATGGTCACGACGGGCAGCATCGCGTTGCGCAACACGTGCGAGCGGAGCACGAGCCGCTCCGGCGCGCCCTTCGCGCGCGCGGTGCGGACGTAGTCCTCGTCGAGGGTCTCGAGCGTGCTCGCGCGGATCATCCGCGTGTAGATCGCCGCGTACATCAGCGCGAACGTGAACCACGGCAGGATCAGGTGGTACGCCCATTGCGCCGGCCCACCGCAGTTCGTCGCCGGACTGAACACCTCGCAGTACCCGCCGGTCGGGGTCAGCCCCAGCTGGGCACCGACGATGTACGAGAGCATCAGGCCCATCCACAGGGGATGCGCCGAGATCCCGACCAAGACGAAGACCGTGGTCAGCCGGCTCCCGAAGCTGCGCGGGTGGAGCGCAGAGAGCAACCCCGTCGGGATCGCGATCAGGAGCCAGAGGAGGGCCCCGCCGATCACGAGCGAGAGCGTCACCGGCGCGGCGCGGACGATGATCTCGTTCACTTCCTGTCCGCGCATCACCCAGGAGTTTCCGAGCGATCCCTGGGTGACGATCTTGCGGAGGAACTCGGCGTACTCCTCGTACAGCGGCCCCTCGATCTGCACCGTCGTTCGGACGTCCACCTCGGTCCCGCCGCGGCCGAGGCTCGCCTGGTCGTCCTCGGACGGGATGACGAAGAAGATGATGAACGTGACGACCGTGACGGCAAGGAACATCACGACCATCCACGCTGCTCGACGCAGGAGGAACAGAGCCACGGGGAACCGTTAGCACGGTACGCCCCTTGGCGCTAGGCGGTTTGGGGAGTTCGGCCCAGTGCGGGACTCGTCGCCAGGGTGCGATGGGTGGATGCCAGGCCCGGACGCAGGCCGCGTTCATATCCGCAGATATGGGCGCGGCTGAGGACGACGCCTGGCGCCGCCCAGCGCGGCCTGGCGGCTCAGTCCCGCGCTGGGTCGGGCTCCATAAAATGGTCCCAGCCCGTGAGTGCGTAGGGCTCGCCCTCGCGGAGCAGCAACATGCCCTCGCCCTCCTCGCAGCGGCCGACGACGTGGAAGTCCGGCTCAGCGACGGCAGCGAGGAGCTCGAAGTCCTCGCCGAAGCCGAGGTCGTCGATCGTGGCGCCCTCGGCGAGCGGGACCCGGTCGAGCTCGACCACGCAGCGGACGCCCGAACGGTGTGCGATGTGCCCGGCGTCGCGGGCGATCCCGTCGGAGATGTCCAGCATGGCGTGCGCGGTCCGGGCGAGGCGTCGCCCTTCTTCCAGCCGGAGGGGCGGCCGCAGGAAACGCTGTTCGCGGAAGGCGGCGCCCGCGCCTCCCAGCGGACCGGTCACGACGAGGAGATCCCCCGGCTGCGCACCGGCGCGGCCGGGAACCCGGTCTGACCGGCCGACCGCGGTCGCGGAGAGGATGAGGAGATCTGCGCGGGTGGTGTCCCCTCCGACCACCGCCACGCCGGTCTCGGAAATCCCCTCGTACAGCTCGAGGAGCTCGTCGACGGCTGTGTCGGCCGGTGCGCCGAGCGAGACCACGAGTCCCAACGGCTCGGCGCCCGAGGCGGCCAGGTCGCTCAGGTTGACCGCCGCGGCACGGAACCCGAGCTCGCGAAAGGAGATCCAGTCGAGCCGGAAGTGCACACCCTCGACGAGCGCATCCTGCGTGACGACGAGGCCGCCGACCTGTGCGGCATCGTGCTCTATCGAGTGGGCGAGTCCGCGGCGCTCCAGCTCGGCGAGGAAGCCGAGCTCGCCGAGCTCAGAGAGCCGCACTGACCTCGGCGGCCTGACTTGCGGCGCGGATGACCGCAACGCCGAACGCGCCGGCGGCGACACAGTCGGGTGCGTTCGTCGCATCGATACCGCCGATTGCGATCACCGGAATCTGGACCGCGCCGCTGATCGCGCGGAGCCCGTCGAGGCCGATCGGCGGATCGGCGTCCGGCTTGCTCGGGGTCGACCAGACCGGGCCGGCGCCGATATACCCGGCGCCTGCGAGCTCCGCCTCCTTCGCCTCCGCCGGATCGGTGGCCGAGCGCCCGAGCATCATCCCGGCCTCGACGGCAAGCTCGCTTCCCTCGTCATCTCGTCCCAGGTGAACGCCGTCTGCGAGCAACGCGAGAGCCGCCTGGACATCGTCGTTGACGACGAACGTGACCTCGTAGTGGGTGGCAAGGAGGCGGAAAGGCGCACCTCGGTCGATCAACTCCTCCGTTGTCGCACCCTTGAGCCGCAGCTGGAGGACGGAGGCTCCGCCTTCGAGGGCAATTTTCGCCGTGTCGAGATCGTCGACGATCGCGTGAAGCTTCATTCAGTCACCTTCGCGCGGCTGTCCAGCGTGTCCGGGTCGAGGTTGTAGAGCGCGTCGTAAAGCCCGGCGTGGAATGTGCCGGGGCCCTGGGCGTGGCGTGCGGCGTCCTCCCCGGCGACGCCGAAGGCGACTAGTGCCTCGGCCGCTGCTTCGAGCGGCTCCTTCCCCTTGGCTGCGAGGAATGAGCCAGTGACCGCCGTGGACATGCAGCCGGTGCCGCTGACTGTGGCAAGGAGTGCGTGGCCGTTCGAGATCGTGACGACTCGTTTGCCGTCCGAGACGTGGTCGGTGGGGCCGGTGACCGAGACGACTGTGCCAAGAGTCCGGGCCGCGTCGCGGACGACCTCGGCGGTGGTTGTCACTCCGATCGACTCGACGCCGCGGATCTCGGCCTCCCGCCCGGCGAGAGTGGCGATCTCCGCCGAGTTGCCACGAACCACCGTGATGTTCAGCTCGTCCAGGAGGCGCTTGGCAGTTTCCGTCCGGTAACGGGTCGCTCCCGCGCCGACCGGATCGAGGACGATCGGGCCGTTCGCCGCCTTGCCGGCCAGCAGCATCGCCTCGATCCAGTGCTCGGAGAGCGTCCCGATGTTGAGCACGAGCGCGCCCGCGTTCGCGGCCATCTCCTCGACCTCTTCCGGCGCGTGCGCCATGACCGGCAGGGCGCCGAGCGCGAGGGTCGCGTTCGCCGTCTCGTTCATGACGACGTAGTTCGTGATCTGGTGGACGAGCGGCTTACGCGCGCGCAGTATGCGCAGCGTCGCTCCGGGCAAGATCGCCATCGCGCTCCTTCACGTTGAGGACGTCGACGGGCCCGTCGCCTGCGCCGATCTCGGTAAGACCGTTCCGAACGGAGGAGGCGGCCGCGGCGGCCGCGCCGCGGCTCGCCTCCACGAGCGAATACCCGCGAGCGAGAAGCGCCGCGAGCGTGGCGGAATGCGTGCATCCGGCACCGTGCGTGGCAGGGACGTCGTGCCGCTCGACGGGGATCTCGACGTGCTGCTCGCCGTCGAAGAGGTGGTCGACCGGCTCCGGTCCGTGTCCCCCGGTGACGACGACTGCTGGTGCTCCTCGTTCGACGATCGCCTCCGCGAGCGCGCGCGGCTCGCGAGGGACTGTCCCTCGGGCGTGGCTCGCGAGGACCTGTGCTTCGTGCCAATTCGGCGTCACGACTGTCGCGAGAGGGAAAAGCTTCGCCACGAGCTCGTCGATCGCGTCATCCTGGAGGAGCTTCGCGCCGCTGCTTGCGACCATGACCGGATCCACGACCAGGGGAACGGGGACGTCGGCGAGGAAGTCGGCCACGGTCCGGATCAGCTCCGCGGAGAACAGCATCCCCGTCTTCACCGCGTCGACACCGATGTCGTCGAAGACCGCCTCGAGCTGCGCACGAACGAACTCGGGCGGTGCTTCGTGCACCGCCGTGACCTCAAGGGTGTTCTGCGCGGTCAGCGCGACGATCACCGACATCCCGTGGCAGCCGGCGGCCGCGAACGCCTTCAGGTCGGCCTGGATCCCCGCGCCGCCGCCGGAGTCGGACCCCGCAATCGTCAGTGCTCGAGGAACTTCCAAGACTCCCTCCGCCGGCATGACCCGGATCAGGTTCGACGGGTGTGATCTCAGCCGCCCTTGCGGCACCCCGGTGGGAGAAGTCTAGCGGCGGCGGATCGTGCGAATGACTCCCGAAGCGTCGACATGGCGGATGCCTCCCGACACGCCGCTCTCTACGATGAACAGCTCGCCGCCGGGCGCCGGCACGACGTCGAACGGCTCGTCGACCTGAGCCGCGACCGCGGGACCGCCTTCACCGCTTCCGCCTCTCACACCGGTTCCCGCGACAACGGTCTTCGCCCCGGTCGGGTCGATCCGGGACACCCGCTGGCCGTCCCGCTCGGCGACGTACAGAGCCCCGCCGGGGCCGAACGCTAGGCCGGCCGGACCGACTGCAGCCGCGAAAGCGGTGATCACGCGGGTGGCCGTATCGATGCGACGGACGCGGTGGTTTCCCGTGTCCGCAACGTAGAGCGCTCCATCGGGCCCAACAGCAAGGCCATGCGGAGCGTCGAGCTCCGCCGCGAGCGCAGGCCCGCCATCGCCCCCGCCTCCGCGGATCCCGGTGCCCGCATAGTGCGTCACCGCGCCCGTGCCATTTTCGATGCGGAAGATTCGCGAGACGGTGCTGAAGTAGAGGTTGCCCGACGAGTCGAGCGCGAGCGGCCCGACATCCTCACCGGCGTCGGCGATCGTGGTCTTCGAGCCGCCGCTCTCGACCCGGACGACCGTGCTCTCGGACGTGGAGTAGAGGACGCCCGACGGCGTCAGCACGAGGCCGTACGGCTGGACGATCCGGGTGACGAGGGTGGCACGGCCCGTGGTGGGGTCGATTCGGGCGAGGCGCGACTGCCCGCTCTCGGCGACGAGGATCGAGCCGTTCGGCTCGAGGACCGCCTCGGTCGGAGCGGCGAGCACGACGGGCGGACGGATCGCCGCCCGGACCGCGACGGTACCGAGCCGAACGCGCTTCCGGCCGATTTGGGCGGTGAGGCGCCACCGGCCCGGAGCGGGGAAGACGAGACGGGCCCGGTACCGGTCGCCGCGCCATCTTCGAGCCGACGCCGCCACGCGCCGGCGTCCAATCGTCGCCGTCAGCGCTACGCGGGCAGGTCGTGCGCCGCGGACGCGCACCACCGCCGTCCATGGCCGACCGGCCACAAGGCCGGAGCGAGGCGAGGTCAGGGAGACCCTAGGACTTTCCGTAGCGGACGCGGGGCCGCCCGCGACAACGGCGAGTGCAGCGAGGATGAACCCGGCCCGGATCCACATATTCGCTCCTCTACACCGAACGCGCTCTGGAGGTTCCAGGCACGGGGCTAGCATCGAACGATGGCGCGCTACGACGGAATCGCCGACTGGTACGACACGGAGTTCCTTGGCGAGCTACACGATCACGGGCGCGCCGCGGCGCTCCGCCTGCTCGGCCCTGGCCCCGGCACACTCGTCGACCTCGGGTGCGGTACCGGCGCACACACGCTGGCTTTCCGCGACCGGGGATGGGAGGTCACCGGAGTTGACGCGTCGGAGGACATGCTGCGCCGCGCCAGCGCCCGAGGCATCGACGTCGTCCAGGCCGATGCCTCGACGCTTCCCTTCGAGGACGCAAGCTTCAACGCGGCCGTCTCGACCTGGACGCACACGGACATCGACGACTTCGCCGCTGCCGTGCGAGAGGTCGCACGGGTTCTCAGAGCGAACGGGCCGTTCGTCTACGCCGGCGGGCACCCGTGCTTCGTGGGGCCCCACGCGCTGTTCCGCTTCGCCCGGGGGGTGCCCGAGCTCCACCCGGGCTACCGCCCGGCCCGCCGGTACGACGATGCCGAGCCCGGCGTTTTCAACCCCGACGGGCTCCGCGCGCGTGTCGGCGCCTCGCATGTCCCGCTTGGCGAATTCCTGTCCGCATTCACATCGGCCGGCCTCCGGGTCGAGCACTTCGAGGAGGACGGAGAGGACGACTACCCGTACCTCGTCGCCCTCGTGGCCCGCAGATGAGCGTTGCGGCCGACCTCTGGAGCGACCTCCTGGAGGGCGAGGAGGTCGCGTACGTCGGTGGGGAGCCTGCTCGCCAGCCCCGGGTCGCACCCCTCCCAGGAGGCCTCCACCCCAAGGTCGCCGACGCCCTCGCCGCCCGCGGAATCGAGCAGCTCTTCACCCACCAGGCCGACGCCTGGGACGCGGCGCAGCGCGGCGAGCACCTCGTCGTCGCGACCGGAACGGCCTCAGGCAAGACGCTCGCCTTCAACCTCCCGGTCCTCGACGCCCTCGCCCGCCAGCCGAAGAGCCGCGCGCTCTACCTCTACCCGACGAAGGCGCTCGCACAGGACCAGATCAGGTCGCTCACGGAGCTGAAGCCGCCAGCGATCAAGCCCGCGATCTACGACGGCGACACCGAGTCGAGTCGCCGCTGGCAAATCCGCAAGTGGTCGAACCTGATCCTGACCAACCCGGACATGCTCCACGTCGGCGTCCTCCCGCACCACGACCGCTGGGGCGACGTGCTCCACAACCTCCGCTATGTCGTCGTGGACGAGGCGCACGTCTACCGCGGCGTCTTCGGCTCACACGTCGGGAACGTCCTTCGCCGGCTCCGTCGCCTGGCCCGGATCTACGGCGCCGATCCGCAGTTTCTCCTTGCCTCGGCGACGATCGCGAACCCTGGAGAGCTCGCGCACCGGCTGGTCGGCGCGGAGGCGACCACGATCGAGCACGACGGCGCACCCAAGGCCGAACGGACAATTCTGCTCTGGAACCCGCCGCTCACCGACGAAGAGCTCGGGCTGCGGGCCAGCGCACTCGGCGAGGCCTCGCGTCTGATGGCCTCGCTCGTCGAGCGCGGTGTACGGACGCTCTGCTTCGCCAAGAGCCGCAAGTCGGCGGAGCTCGTCCACCGCTTCACCGCCCAGCGGCTCGGCGACGCCACCCGCCTCTCTCCGTACCGCGCGGGCTACACCCCCGCCCAGCGCCGCGAGATCGAGCGCCGGCTCGTCGAAGGCGACCTCCTCGGGGTCAGCGCGACGAACGCGCTCGAGCTCGGCATCGACGTGGGCCTTCTCGATGCAGTCATCTGCGTCGGCTTTCCCGGGACTGTCGCGAGCCTGAGGCAGCAGTGGGGCCGCGCCGGCCGCCGGGACCACGGGCTCGCCGCGATGATCGCGACCGAGGACGCGCTCGACCAGTTCTTCATGCGCGACCCCGAGTCGCTGCTCGACCGAAGGGTCGAGGCGGCGATCCTCGACTACGCGAACCCACGCGTCCTTGACGGCCATGTCCGCGCCGCAGCGTTCGAGGCGCCGCTCGACCAGGGCGACGTTGAGACGCTCGGCCCTGAGGCCCTCGAGCGGGCAGCCGAGCTTCCGGACCTCCGCCGGAAGAACGGCGGCTTCGTCTGGGCGGGACGCGACTATCCGGCGGGCCGGTTCGGCCTCCGCTCGGCAACGCCGGACTCTTTCACCGTCGTGGACGTCTCGACGGGGTCGCTCCTCGGCCTCGTCGAGCGGGAGCGCGCCTACTCGACTGTCCACCAGGGCGCGGTCTATCTCCACCTCGGCGAGTCCTACCGCGTCGCCGAGCTCGACCTCGAGAACCGCACCGCCCTCGTCGAGCCGTACACGGGCGACGAGTACACCCAGGCGAAGAAGGACACGATGACCGCAATCGTCGAGCCGCTCCGCGAAGAGCGCCGGCTCGGCCTCGACCTCTCTTTCGGCCGGGTCGTGGTCACCGAGCAGGTCGTCGCCTACCAGCGGAAGCGGATCGGCGACGGCGAGACGATCGAGACCGTCCCGCTCGACCTCCCCGAGACCGAGTTCGACACGGAGGCCGTCTGGTACACGCCGACCGATGTGCAGCTCGAGGGCCTGACCGACATGCCACGTCTCCTCGGCTCGCTCCACGCCGCGGAGCACGCGATGATCGCGATTCTCCCGCTCTGGGCGATGTGCGACCGCTGGGACATCGGCGGGCTTTCGACGAACCTGCATTTCCAGACCGGGCGCCCGACGATCTTCGTCTACGACGGCCATGCCGGCGGCGTCGGGATCAACGAGCGCGGCTTCGAGGTCTTCGAGGGCTGGGTGGGAGACACGGCGCGCATGCTCGAGGGCTGCCCGTGCGACCACGGCTGCCCGTCCTGCGTCCAGTCGCCGAAGTGTGGCAACCTGAACGAGCCGCTCGACAAGGCCGGCGCGCTCGAGCTCCTCCAACGGATGCTGTCGATCTAGGCGCCGCCCGTTCGTCGTTCCTGTGCAAGCGACGAAAGGAGGAGGCGGTGAGGCGCCTTCGGAGGAATCTGATCGAACGGGAGACGTCGAAGAGGCGGGCGATCACCGACGAGCTCCGCCACCACGACCCCTTCGGGAGGCCCGAGCTGCTGCTCGTCCATGAGACGATGCTGGCACGGCTCCGGGCAGCCTGAGAAAGGAGACGAATGGAGTTCCTGGCTTTGATTCACGCGAGCGAGAACGGCTGGAACGAGCTGAGCGACGACGAGCGCCAGGCCGTGTACCAGCGCTACATGGAGTTTTCGGAGCGGCCCGGGGTCGTCGGAGGCGCCGAGCTCCAGGAGACGACTGCCGCCACGACCGTCCGGGTTCGGGACGGCGACTCGATGGTCACGGACGGCCCGTACGCCGAGGTCAAGGAGGCGCTCGGCGGTTTCTTCATCCTCGAAGCCGAGTCAATCGACGAGGCATGCAAGCTCGCGGCCGAGATCCCCGCCGCCGAGCACGGCGCAGTCGAGGTCCGACCGGTCTTCGTGCGAGAGGAGAACTGAGATGCGCTACGCACTGATGATCTACAGCGACCAGGAGCCCCGGTTCGAGCTGTCCGAGGAGGACGCCGCCAAGAGAAGCGAGGCGTCGCTGCCGAAGTGGTACGCGTTCTTCGAGGAGCTCGGCAAGGCAGATCCGGACATGAGCGGCAAGGAGCTCGACGACATCCGTACCGCGAAGACGGTCCGCGTGCGCGACGGCGAAGTGCTGATTACCGACGGCCCGTTCGCCGAGACGAAGGAGCAGATCGGCGGCTTCTTCGACACGAAGCTCCCGGATCTCGACACGGCGCTCGCGTACGCCGCGAAGATCCCGGCGGCTGAGTACGGCTCCGTCGAGGTGCGCCCGATCGTGGAGCGCGGGTAGCTGGCCGACGTCGGGGCCGTCTTCCGCGAGGAGTGGGGACGTGCGGTCTCGATCCTCATCAGCGTCCTCGGCGACTTCGACCTCGCCGAGGACGCGGTGCAGGACGCGTTCACCACAGCGCTGGAGCGCTGGCCAGTTGAGGGCATGCCGCGTAATCCGGGCGCCTGGATCGTCACGACGGCGCGCAACCGGGCGATCGACCGGATCCGCCGAGACCGGACCCTCCAGCGGAAGACCGAGCTCCTCGCGCGCCTCGAGGAGCTGCCCGGCGAGGACGACGAGGTGAGCACGATCCCCGACGAACGGCTCGCGCTCGTCTTCACCTGCTGCCACCCGGCGCTCGCCACCGAGGCCCGCGTCGCGCTGACGCTCCGGGAGGTCGGCGGCCTCGCAACCGGGGAGATCGCCCGGGCCTTCCTGATCGCGGAGCCAACGATGGCGCAGCGACTCGTCCGCGCGAAACGCAAGATCCGTGAGGCGGGCATCCCGTTCCGCGTGCCTCCCGACGAAGTGCTCCCCGACCGGCTGGAGTCGGTGCTCGCCGTCCTGTACCTCGTCTTCAACGAGGGGTACGAGGCGACCTCGGGCGACGATCTCGTCCGGCGCGAGCTCTGCGACGAAGCGATCCGGCTCGCCAAGCTGCTCGCGGTGCTGATGCCGGATGAGGCGGAGGCGCTCGGGCTGCTCGCCTTGATGCTCTTCCAGGACTCCCGCCGAGAGGCCCGTACTGTCGGCGGCGAGCTCGTGCTCCTGGAGGATCAGGACCGCTCCCTCTGGGACACGGAGCGCATCGACGAGGGCCGTCGCGTGCTCGAGCGGGCAGCGAACCTGCGCGGTGTCGGCCCTTACCAGCTCCAGGCGGCGATTGCGGCCGTCCACTCGGGAGGCCGGACGGACTGGCCGGCGGTTGCCGCCCTCTACGACCGCCTGGCGCAGGTCTCCCCGTCGCCGATCGTCGAGCTCAACCGCGCGGTGGCCGTCGCGATGGCGGAAGGCGCCGACCGCGGCCTCGACCTGATCGACCGGATCGAGGGGCTGAACGACTACCACCTGCTCCACGCCGCGCGCGCCGACCTGCTCCGCCGGCTCGACCGCCGTGAGGAGGCGGTCGAGGCGTACGAGCGAGCGCTGGAGCTCGCCACGAACGCGGCCGAACGTCGATTCCTCGAGCAGCGCCGCGCCGCTCTGGCATAGCTCCAGGCTTCGTGGTGTAGAACCACGGCGTGGCGGACCACGAGGCCCGAGGCGGGACGCTCATCCTGGGCTGGTGGGTAACGCGGACGTACCACCTGTACCAGCTGTCGCTTCTGTCGGCGAAGCTGCGCGTCGTGGCCGACTGGACGGTCGCCCTGTTCTTCCGCCGCGACATCGCGGAGCTCGGCACGCTTGGCGACCGGGAGCGCGTCGGAGGTGTCTGAGGTCCTCGACCGCATCCACCGCTTCGAGCGGGAGATCGAGATGGCCGGCTCGCGGGCGGTGGAGTCGCCGTTCGGCGTCGGCGTCCTCGAGCCGTCACTGCCGCTGCGCCACGACTCGAACTACCTCCTGGTCGAGCGGCTCCCGCTCGGCGCCGGCGCCCAGGAGCTGGCGGACGAGGCGGAGCGGATCCTCGGAGGCGCCGGACTTGCCCACCGATCGGTGGTGTGCTTCGACACAGATCTCGGCGAGAAGCTCGAGCCACAGTTCAAGGAGCTCGGCTGGAACGTCCGCCGCCACATCTGGATGGCGCAGCTCCGCGAACCGGATCGCCGCCCCGACCTTTCGGTCGTGCACGAGGTCGGAGAAGCAGATCTGCGCGCCGGTCGCACCCATGAGATCACGAGCTACCCCTGGGGCAGCGAGGAGGTCGCGCGCCAGTTGCTCGACGCGAAGCTCCTGCTCGGACACCGCGCGAAGACGCGGTTCTTCGGAGTGCCGGTGGACGGCGAGATCGTCAGCTGGGCGGATCTCTACGTCGCCCAGGGCGTCGGCCAAGTCGAGGACGTCGCGACCAAGGAGGAGCACCGCGGCCAGGGCTACGCGAGCGCCGTCGTCCTGCGAGCGGCCGAGGAAGCCCGCGCGGAGGGCGCCGACCTGGTCTTCCTCGTCGCCGACGGGGACGACTGGCCGAAGGCGCTCTACGGGAAGCTCGGCTTCGACACAGTCGGGCGCTTGACGAAGTTCTTCCTCACCGGCTGAGTCGCACCAGGACACAAGTAACAGGCTGTTACTTGGAGGCCGGGGCGGCTTGCCGAGCCGCTTCATCCGGCTTGTAACAGACTGTTACTTGCCGGGGTCGCCGCGGCTTGCGCGCACGGACTTCAGCGCCGTCGTCAGCGACTGCCGCCCGTGGAGGACCGGCTCAAAAAGGTCGCCGTGTTTCTCGATTCGCTCGCGGACCACATCCATCGTGAACTCGCTCGGGTCGAGCTTCTCGTCCACCTCGTCCCAACGAAGCGGCGTCGAGACCGGCGCACCCTTCCGCGGCCGCACCGAGTAGACCGAGGCGATCGTCTTCCCCTCGCCGTTCTGGTTCGAGTCGATGAGCACGCCCCGCCGCTTGCGCCGCACCCACTCCGTCGTGACAAGCCCGTAGTGGGTGCGCGCCAGCGCCGACGCGATGATCTCGGCGAACTCGCGCGTCTCGTCGTACGTGTGCCGCCGCGCGATCGGGACGAGGACGTGAATCCCGTCCGACCCGCTCGTCTTCGGGTAGCTCTCGAGCCCGACGGTGTCGAGTGCCTGCTTGACGAGGAGCGCGACCTGCACGGTCTCGTTGAAGCCGACGTCGTCTGACGGGTCGAGGTCGAAGAGGACGAAATCGGGCCGCCCGGGCTTGTCGACCCGCGAGTACCACGTGTTCAGGTCGATGCACCCCATGTTGACCATCCAGAGGAGCGCGAGCTCGTCGTTCACGAGCGGCGCCCGGATCTTGCGTCGCTCACGCGGCTTGTCCCGTGTTGTGACCGTGATCTCGACGCTCTTGATCCAGTCGGGCATGTGCTTGGGCGCGTCTTTCTGGAAGAAGAACTTGCCGTACGCGCCGTCGGGGTAACGCTTCATCGTGAAAGGCCGGTCCTTCAGGTGCGGAACGACGACGCCGGCGACCGAGCGGTAGTACGAAAGCAGATCGCCCTTGGTGATCCCCTCGTCCGGCCAGAACGGCTTGTCGAGGTTCGAAAGCTTGAGGACACGCTTGCCCTTACGGATCTCGGTCTCCATCGGCTCCGGCTCCTCCCGGCGGACGTCGGTCGTGGACTTGTCCTCTCGCAGTCCCTGGTAGGAGGGCGCCCGAAGCCTGCCGTCGTGCGTCCACTCGGCGAACTCGACTTCGGTGACGAGCTCCGGCTCGACCCAGACGATCGCGTCCTTGCGCACCCTGGGCATCTTCGGGACCGACTCGAACGGCGGCTCCTTGCGCTCCAGCGGCCGCAGCTTGCTCAGCAGCCGATCGATCTCGCCGTCGGTGAACCCGGTGCCGACATTGCCCGCGTAGACGAGCTCGCCGTCGCGCCAGTAGCCGAGGATCAACGAGCCGAAGCGGCCTGACCGACGCCCCTGGCCCCGTGTGTAGCCGGCGACGACGAACTCCTGCCGGCCGTGTGTCTTGATCTTCAGCCAGTTCCGGTTCCGGCGGCCCGGCTCGTACCGCGAGTCCCGCCGCTTCGAGATGATCCCCTCGAACTCCTGGTCCTGGGCGGCCCGGAAGAGCGCGTCGCCGTCGTCGAACGACTCGGAGAGCTGCACGTTTTGGTTCCGGCGGTCGAGCAGCTGCGCCAGGCGCTCGCGCCGCTCGGTCAGCGACAGCTGAACCAGTGGCTGCCCGTCGACCTCGAGCAGGTCGAAGACGACGTAGACGTAGCGGGTGCCGTCCTTTCCCTGCTGCATCGCGGAGAAGGTCGCCCGCCCCTGCTCGTCCAGGGCGCACACCTCGCCGTCCAGCACGCAGTCCGGCGTCTTCACCGCCCTGGAGATCTCCCTCGCGACGGAGCCGAAGCGCGTCGTCAGGTCGTTGTCGTTTCGGCTCGTCAGGGTCGTCTCCGCGCCGCGCACGTCCGCGATCGCCCGGTAGCCGTCCCACTTGACCTCGTGAAGCCAGTCGCCCCCCTTGGGAACCGCGTCGGTGAGCGTGGCGAGCATCGGCCTGTAGCGCCGGCGTTCGCGCGGTGCCGCGGCGCCGTCCTCGCGCTTGCGGAGGATGAGCCAGTTCTTCGGATTGCCGTCGAGCTTGGCCGGGACGAGCGTCCAGGTGCCGTCTAGCCGGCGTCCGTGCAGCCGGACGGTCAGGCCGCCGTCGCGCTTCTCCTCCACGAGCTCATAGGTGCCGTTGTCCCAGATCTCGACGGGCCCGGCACCATATTCGCCCTTGGGGATCACGCCCTCGAACGTCGCGTACTCCAGCGGGTGGTCCTCGACGTGCACGGCGAGCGCCCGCTGTCCGGGCTCGAGCGGGATCCCTTTCGGCACTGCCCAGCTCGCGAGCGCGCCGTCGCGCTCGAGCCGGAAGTCGTAGTGGAGGCGGCGCGCGTCGTGCCGTTGGACGACGAAGATCGGCTCCCTCACACGCTTCTTCCCGCCGAACGGCTCCGGCGTCTTCTTTCGATCTCGCTTCTTCTCGTACTCGTCGAGGCGGGGGCGCGGCACGCCCGTTAGCTTGCCTTTTTCGTCGCCTTCCGGGTTCTCTTGCGCTGCTTCCTCTGCGTCTGCTCGACGGACTCCCGGAGCGCCTCCATCAGGTCGATGACCTCGCCCTCCTCCTCCTCCTTCGGCTCAGGCAGGTCCTTGCCCTTGGCCTTCGCCTTGATCAGGTCGAGCAACTCCTTCCGATAGGTGTCGTCGTACTTGTCGGGCTTGAACGGCTCGCTGAGGTTCTCGACGAGCGACTTCGCCATGTCGACCTCGGCTTTCTGAATCCGCGAGTTGCCGTCGACGGACTCGGGCTGCCGGATCTCGTCGGGGTAGTACATGGTCTCGAGAACCAGCCTGCCGTCGTAGGGCCGGAGGGCCGCGAGGTGCTGCTTGTTGCGGATCACGACCTTCGCGATGCCGACCTTGCCCGTCTCGTCCAGCGCGCGAACAAGGAGCCGGTAGGGCTTCTCGGCGCCTTCCTGGGGCAGCAGGTAGTAGGCCTTCCGGAAGTAGATCGGGTCGATCTCGTCCAGGTCGACGAAGTCGCAAATGTCGATCGAATGGGTCAGCTCGATGTCCAGCCGGTCGAGGTCCTCGTCCTCGATCGGCACGTACTGGCCCTTCTCGATCTCGAAGCCGCGGACTATCTCGTCGGGCGGCACAGCCTTGCCCGACTCCTTGCTGACCTTCTCGTAGCCGATCGGGCTCATATCGCGCCGGTCGAGGAAGTGGAACTTGAGCTCCTTGGACTCGGTCGCCGAGTACATCTTCACCGGCACGCTGACCAGCCCGAACGAGATCGTGCCGCTCCAGATCGGCCTCATGACCCCGTTCTACCCCGAGTGCGGGGCAGCGGAAACGTGCCGTTTATTACTTGCGAGTCGGTGCAGGCTCGGTGGACAACCCTGTGGAAACTGTGGAATCTGAGGACGAGGCGTAGACACCCAGCGACCTGAAGCGATCGCGGCGACGGCGCCGAAGCTCCTCTCCGGACAGCTTCGAGAGATCATCGAGTGAGCTCTGGATCGCCTCACCGAGGAGCTTTGCCGCTTCGTCCCAGTTCGTATGCGCGCCGCCCTCCGGCTCGGGCACGATCGCGTCGATCACGCCGAGCTCGAGCGTGTGGACTGCGTCGGGCTTCAGTGCCGCGGCGGCCTTCATCTTCTCGTCCTGGTCGCGCCAGAGGATCGCCGCGCAGCCTTCCGGCGAGATCACCGAGTACATCGCGTTCTCCTGCATCAAGACCCGGTCGGCGAGGGCAATGGCGATGGCGCCGCCCGAGCCTCCCTCTCCGATCACGCACGCGACGATCGGAATCGTCAGCCGGCTCATGACTGCCTGCGACCGGGCGATCGCGCCGCCCTGTCCGTGCTGCTCAGCCGCGACCCCGGGAAATGCGCCCGGAGTGTCCACGAGCGAGACGATCGGAAAGCGGTGGCGGTTGGCGAGCTCCATCACGCGCATGGCCTTGCGGTATCCCTCGGGATAGGTCATGCCGTAGTTGCGCCGGATTCGCTCCTTGGTGTCCCGGCCCTTCTGCTGGCCGAGCAGCGCGACCGTCCGGCCGCCGAAACGGCCCAGGCCGGTCACCATCGCCGGATCCTCGGCGCGACCACGGTCGCCGTGGAGCTCGACGAAGTCGTCGAACATCCGCTCGACATAGTCCAGCGTGTACGGCCGGTCGAGGTGGCGGGCGAGCTCGACCCGCTCCCAGATCTCCTCGTCACCGGCGCTCGCCATGCGCTCGAGCTGGCGTTCGAGGCGATCGACCTCCTCGGTGATCCCCGCGCCACGCAGGAGCCGGAGCCCCTTCAGGCGGCTGAGTCGGTCCCGCAGGTGAAGCTCGTCCTCACGTGCCATTGCGACGGTCACCTCTCGAACAGGCCGCGTTCGTCGCCCGTGAAAAGCAAGCTGGGGTAGGACGCAGGGAGCGTTCGTAGCCGGAGGCTACGGGCGCGACTGAGGACACCCCCCAGCGCCACTTTGCAGCGGCGCGACGGACACGGAATGTTCGTGAGGGGGCCGTCATTTGGAAAACAGTCTGAGCACTCGACCGAGGTAGGGGCGCAGGTCACGCCTGCCGACGATCCCGTCCAGGTGGCCGAAGCGGACGTTGGACTCGGCGAGGCCGAAGTCCTCGGGCAGCTTCTCGCGCGTCGTCTGCTGGACGACCCGCGGGCCGGTGAAGGCAAGGAGCGCGCCGGGCTCCGCGACGATCACGTCGCCAAGGGACGCGAAGCTCGCGAGCACGCCGGCCGTGGTCGGATGGGCCATGACGCTGATCATCGCGCCGCCGGAGTCCTTCAGGTCCTCCACGGCACAGACCGTCTTCGGCAGCTGCATCAGCGACAGGATCCCCTCCTGCATCCGCGCACCGCCGGACGAGGTGATGCTGACGAGCGGCACTCCGCGCTCGGCCGAGCTCTCGCACGCCCGGACGAACTTCTCCCCGACGACGCTGCCCATCGACCCGCCCATGAACGCAAAGTCCATGACTGCCAGCTCGCAGCTGACGCGCTCGATTGCCGCCGAGCCGATGACCATGGCGTCGCCCTGTCCCGTCGCCTGCTCCGCCTCGACCAGGCGCTCCGTGTAGGGCCGCATGTCGAAGAACTCCAGCGGATCCTCGGAGCGGAGATCTGCAGCCTCCTCCTTGAACGTCCCCTCGTCGGCGAGCTGCGCGATGCGGTCTTTCGCCCGAATCCGGAAGTGGTAGTTGCAGTGCGGACAGACCCAGAGATTCACGGCGAGCTCGTCGTCTCGGTAGTGGGAGCCGCACTCGGGACACGTGTTCGGGTGTGGCTTGTCGTTCTGCGACGGCTCGGGGAGGTTCCGATGCTCGATCGAGATGTCGATGCGCTCGGCGATGGGCCGAGTCTAGTCCTCCTTCGTCACAGCCCGAGCGCGGCGGTCAGACGGCTTGCCGGTTCCAGGTTCCGCTCGTCAGGAGCGAGGCCCGAGAGGCCGGTGCCGAGGACGTCCTTTCGCCCTCGGACGGCGGTGAGCACCTCCTCGGCCTCCTCGAGCGAGAGCCCGCCCGGCTCGGGCATGAACGACGCGACCTCGTCTTCTCCGAACGCGTCGAAGTCGACGGCGACGTAGGCGCCGACGGTTCCGTCGAGCGCGGAGACAACGGCCTCCGATCCGGTTCCGACGCCGGCCGTGGCGATGAACTCCTCTTCGGGTGGATCGAGGCTGCGCGCACCCACGAGCGCGACGTCCTGAGGCTGGACGGCGCCTGAGTCGAGCAGCATGCGGAGCGGCATCCCCCACTCGTTCCCGGACGGGGAGCTCTCGACTGTGTTCAGGTCGCCGTGCGCGTCGAACCAGACGACGGCGATCCGGCCGTGGCGAGCGGAGAGGGCTTCGACGGCGCCGACGTGCGAGCAGCAGCAGCCGCCGAGGACGAGCGGCCGCTCGGGGAGCTCCAGGGCGAGCGCAAGGCTCTGCTCGGCCAGCGAGCCCTCTTCGATCACCGCGGCTTCCGGATACGGCAGCGGAAGCGATGCCGCTTCGGCCATCGCTTCCCCGCCCTGTCCCCAGGCACGCGGAACCCGGACGAGGCCCGCGGCAAACGTCCGCCCGCAGGCGTGGCACTCGTATTCCGGTCCGAGCGCAACCGCCGTGTACGTCCGGCAGTCGGGGCACTTGGCGCGCAGCCGGGACACGGCCTACAGCACCTTCTCGTAGACGAAGTACCGGCGGTTGACGCGCATGCCAGCATTCTCGTAGAGCCGGTGGGCCCCGGTGAGGCTCTCGGCGTCGACCCCAAGACCGACCCCGTGGAAGCCGCGGCGGTGGAACTCGCCGAAAACGTGGAGCAGCAACGCCCGCCCGACGCCCTGCCTCCGCCAGCGTCGCCGGACGCCGAGCACGCGAACCCAACCGAGCCCCTCCTCGCCTTCGAACGGCTTGCACAGCGCGATTGCGGCGACCTCGCCGTCGTCCTCGGCGACGAACCAGAGCGAGAGGTCGAGGCCCTCCTCGAGCATCCAGTGCGACCACTCGTCGAATGGGTCGTTCCCGAACTCCCAGGTGTCGGCGAACGTCTCCGAGTAGACGTCGTAGGCAGTGCGGATGTCCGCCTCCGTCGCCGGCCTGACGGAGAGGACTTCTGGCCAATGCGGCTGCGTCGGCGGCTCATCGAAGTCGATTCGCATCCGGTAGGAGTGCCGGATCACGGCGTACCCGTGCCGCCCGAGCGCGGCGATCTCGGGCTCGTCGGAGTCGAGGCTGAAGGCGCGCATCTTCTCGCCGCCTCGCTCGGCCGCTCGCTCCTCCGCCCAGCGGATCAATGCGTCCCGTACCTCGTCCGACTCCGAGAGTGGCACGCGGACATCCACCCAGTAGTTCGGCTCGGGATGGGGCGCGACGTCTGCATAGCCCACGAGCTTGCCGTCTCGCTCGGCGACGCGGATGTCGTTGTCGACGTCGAGCTCGGGCGCCGTCAGCCACTGCCGCACCGTCTTCTCGTTCTCCTCGCTCTCGCCGACGAGCTCCTCGGTCGTGCGGTTGATGAGGTCAGCAATGGCTGCGGCCTCGTCGACGAGCGGCGAGCGGAGCGAGATGCTCACGGTGCCACGAGCTCGTCGAGCGCGTCGGCCAAGCCGTTCAGATCCTTCAGCTCCCGATCGGGCTGCGGCCCGGGCCGTTCGGCGAGCCGGTTGATCCAGACGCTCCGAATGCCGAGCTGGTTCGCCGGACGGATGTCGTGGAACAGGCTTGCGGCGACGTGCACATGGCCCGCGGGGTCGGCGTTGGTGCGGCGGGAGAACTCCTCCCAGTGTCCGAGCGCCGGCTTGTATGAGCCGATCTCGGACGCGACAACCGTCTCGTCGAAGGGCACGCCGATCAGCTCCTTCGATGCAGCGATGAAGTCTGGATCGGTGTTCGAGAGGATCGCGAGCCGCCAGCCGCGAGCGCGCGCCTCCTCCAGCGACGCCTGCACCTCGGGGAAGGGCTCCCAGGACAGCAGCGAGTCGGCGAGCGCGCTCGGGTCGTCGAGATCGGCGTTTTCCTCCTCCGCCAGCCGCTCGAGGGCCTGCGTCAGGACCTCTCGGTAGGTGAGCCGCCCGTCCGCCTCCAACCCCGGCTCGAGCTCGTGGTACCGGTGCAGGAGCCGGCCGGCTCGGTCCTCTCCGAAGATCCGCGCGAGCTCACGTCGGATCCCGCCGTTCCAGTCGATCAGCGTGCCGTAGCAGTCGAACGTCGCCCAGCGCTCCACCCGTCGGACACTAGCGCTGAGACCGATCGGTCAGGCCGGCAGGCTGAACACGCGCTCGGGCCTGTCCCGGCCGGCAAGCGTCCGCTCTCCGAGGTCTTCCAGCTCGAACTCCGGAGCGTCCCCCTCGAGGAGAGCTTCGGTCGCGTGGGAGACGAGGATCTGCCACGGCGCGGCGGTGTCGCACAGCCGAATGACGTACGGCGCGGCAGATCCGAGCTGTCCGGGCTGCACCGACACGATTCGGGCCGAGTGGATTCCACACCTCAGCGCGCACCGGTGCTCGTCGGGGACCCACGGTTCGTGCCGGACCGCGTCGCGAGCTGCTAAAGCAGCTCTTACGGCGTCTCTGGGCCGCTCGAAGAACGCGATTCCGTGATCCCCCACCAGCTCGAGCGCGCGCCCTCCATGCGACTCCGCAGCCCGATCGACGATGGTGTGGTAACGGGAGGCGGCCGCGAGCGCGGCCTCGTCCCCAAGCACGCGCAGAAGCGTGGTCCAGCCTGCGAGATCCGTCCTGAGCAGCGTGCCGAAGACGTTCGCGCCGCTCAGCGTCTTCAAAGGTGGGAACTCGGAGGCGAGCCCGCCAACGTCTAGTTGGAACACTCGCTGCGGCCGAACGAGATCCTTAAGCCGGTGCTCGCCGAGGTCTCGCAACCCGACGCCCTCGAGATCGAGATCCTCGACGACTCCCGCGGTCGCGGCCGAGAGGAGAATCTGCCCGCCGTGACCAGCGGCGCAGACTCGAGCGGCGCGATGCACGCCAACCCCGACATACCCGTCTTCGCTCAAATGTGGCTCCGCGGTGTGGAGTCCCATGCGGACGCGCAGCGGCTGCTCGAGCCCGGCGACCGCCCGCTGCGCCGCGAGAGCCGCCCCGACGGCGTCACCTGCTCGCTCGAAAACGACGAAGAACCCATCGCCGGCCGTGTCGATTTCATGTCCGTCATAGGCCGAAAACGCCTCGCGTAGGACGCGCCGGTGTTCCGCGCGCAACGACGCGAAGTCCGCGCCCAGCCGCCGCGCCAGGTCAGTCGATCCCTCGATGTCGGTGAAGAGGAAGGTGACCGTGCCCTTAGGCATCGGCGATGAAGCGGCCATCACATCGCCATCGTCGCGCCGAGACGGCGCCGGATCAACCGTCGAACTGACGAATCACGATGCAGGCGTTGTGCCCGCCGAAGCCGAACGAGTTCGAGATCGCGGTCTTCACGTCCGCCTCGCGCGCCTCGTTCGGGATGTAGTCGAGGTCGCACTCGGGGTCGGGCTCGTCATAGTTGATGGTCGGAGGGAGCGTGTTCCGCTCCACCGCGAGCGTCGTGAAGATCGCCTCCACGGCGCCCGCAGCGCCGAGGCAGTGGCCCGTCGCACCCTTCGTGGACGAAACCGGCGTCTTGCGGGCGTTCTCCTCGCCGAGCGCGATCTTGATCACCCGCGTCTCGCTCGCGTCGCCGAGGGGCGTCGAGGTGCCGTGAGCGTTGATGTAGTCGATCTCGTCCGAATTCACGCCCGCGTCCGCCATCGCCATCCGCATCGCCCGGGCCGGGTTGTCCCCGGTCGGATCCGGCTCCGTGACGTGCCTAGCGTCCGACGAGAGCCCGTAGCCGAGCAGCTCGCCGTAGATCTTCGCCCCACGCTCCTTCGCGTGCTCGAGCTCCTCGAGGACGACGACACCCGCCGCCTCACCCATCACGAACCCGTCGCGGGCAGCGTCGAACGGCCGGCTCGCCTTCTCCGGAGCCTCGTTACGCCGCGAGAGCGCGCGCATCGCGCTGAACCCGGCGATCCCGACCCTGGTGATCCCCGCCTCGGTGCCGCCGGCGAGCATCGCGTCGGCGCGCCCGAGCCGGATCGCGTCCGCCGCCTCGCCGATCGCCATGTTGGACGCCGCGCAGGCCGTGCACTGCGACGAGAGCGGGCCGCGGGTGCCGAGGTACATCGAGACCCAGCCGGCGCCCATGTTCGGGATGATCTGCGGGATCGAGAACGGGTTGACCCGGTCGGGGCCACGTTCGAGCAGCGTGTCGTAGCAGTCCTGGAACGCCTTCAGGCCGCCGATGCCGGTGGCGATCGAGCCGCCGATGCGGTCGGCCTCAGCCTCGATGTCGATTCCAGAGTCGTCCCGCGCCTGGAGCGCGGCGGCAACGATCATCTGCGCGAAGCGGTCCATGCGTCGCGCCTGCTTCTTCTCGATGACGTCCGCCGCCTCGAAGCCCTTCAGCTCGCAGGCGAAGTGAACCGGGTACTCACTTGCGTCGAATTGCGCGATCTCCGCGGCGCCGGACCTGCCGGCGACGAGGTTCTCCCACGTCGTCGCAACATCGTTGCCCAGCGGGCTCACCGCCCCGAGGCCGGTGATCACAACCCGCCTGCGTCCGTTCATCGACATCGGGCTCTACATTCCCAATCCGCCGTCGACCAGCAACACCTCGCCGGTGACGAACGACGCGGCATCCGAGCAGAGGAACCTGACGGCGCCGGCGACGTCCTCCGGGTCACCGAAGCGTCCGAGCGGTGTGTTGGCGAGCATCGCGTTCTGGAGCTCCTCGGGGAGTTCGGTCGTCAGTCTGGTCGAGATATAGCCCGGCGCCACGACGTTCGCCCGCACTCCGCGGCTCCCGAGCTCGCGCGCGAGCGCCTTCGTGAAGCCGATGATCCCGGCCTTGGAGGCAGAGTAGTTCGTCTGGCCGGGGTTGCCGTGAAGCCCGACGATGCTGGACACGTTCACGATCGCGCCGCCCCGCCGCCGCATCATCCCGCGCGACACGGCCCGGCAGGTGTTGAAGGTCCCGCCGAGGTTCGTGTCGAGCACGACACGCCAATCCTCGTCCGGCATCCGCGCGAGCAGCCCGTCGCGCGTCACGCCCGCGTTGTTCACGAGGATGTCGACGTCACCGGCCTCCTCGACCAGCCGCTGCGCGTCCTCGGCCTGCGAGACGTCCGCCTGGACGGCCCGACCGCCAACCTCGGACGCCACGGCCTCAGCCTCTTCCGCGCCCGACCGGTAGCCGAGCACGACGGTCGCGCCGGCGTTCGCGAGCTCGGCCGCGATCGCCTTCCCGATCCCGCGCGACCCACCGGTCACCAGGGCCGTGCGGCCTTCGAGAGAGCAGAAGTCGGGCACTAGTGCCCCGTCCGGTAATGCCGCCGGAATTCTGGGTCGCGAGCACCAAGCCAGAGCGCGCACTCCGGCGAGCCAAGGCTGGTCAGCCTTTGCGAGGAAGAGGGTCCGCTCTGGCGCCGCGTGATCGCGGGCCAGAAGCCGGCATGTATTGCTGGGTGGGGCACTACCTAGATCGACTCTTCGACGTTCTTCAGGCCGGCCACGTTGTTGACGGACACGGCCTTCACGGTCTTGTCGATCCTCTTCAGTAAACCGGACAGGACGTTGCCGGGCCCCACCTCGACGAAGGTCTTCACGCCCTCCTTCACGAGTCCCTGCGCGGCCTGCGTGAACTTCACCGGGGCCGTCACCTGGTTGACGAGCAGTCCGGCCATCCGCTGCGCGGGCTCGATCTTCGCCGTCACCGTGGACATGAACGGCGCGACCGGATCGGCGAAGCGGACCCGCTCGACTGCCGGCTTGAGCATCTCCGCAGCCTTCTCGACGAGCGGGCTGTGGAAGGCGCCTGAGACCTTCAGCTTCACCGCGCGGCGCGCCCCGAGAGCGGTGGCCTTGTGGATCAGCTTCTCGACCGCGCCCTCCTCGCCGGACACCACGATCTGGCCGGGACAGTTGTAGTTCGCGGGCCACACGCCCTCGATCTCCGAGCACAGCTCCTCGACCACCTCGTCGTCCAGGCCGAGAATCGCGGCCATCGTCCCGTCGCTCTCGCGGGCAGCCTCCGCCATCGCAAGCCCCCGCTCGCGGACGAGGCCGATCGCCTCGGACGTGTCGATCGAGTTGGCTGCGGCGATCGCAGCGAACTCGCCGACCGAGTGCCCGACAACGTAATCAGGCGCGAGTCCTCTGGCGTTCAGCGCAGCGAGCACCGCCAGGCTCGTGGCAACGAGCGCCGGCTGCTGGACCTCCGTCTTGACGAGCTCGTCGAGAGGCGACTCGAAACAGAGCTTCTGCAGGTCGAGGCCTGAAGCCTCGCTGCCAACGCGATAGACCTCCATCGCCTCGGGAACCGCGAGCGCGATCTCGCGGCCCATTCCCTCCTCCAGCGACCCCTGGCCGGGGAAGCAAAACGCAACCTTGGTCATGTCGTCCTTCCGTTCGCCGTCCATTCGATCAGGGCGGATCCCCACGTCAAGCCCGCGCCCATCCCTGTCATGAGGACAAGCGAGCCTGCCTTCAGCCGCCCGTCGGCTTCCGCGTCGCCGAGCGCCAGGGGAATCGACCCGGAGGACGTGTTCCCGTACCTGTCCACGTTCACGATCACTCGATCTTCAGGGATTCCCAGCTTCTTCGTCGCATAATCGATGATTCTCGTGTTCGCCTGGTGCGGGACGTAGACGTCGACGTCGTCGATCGACCGCCCGACCTCGTCGAGCAGCGCCTCGGCCGAGGTCACCATCACGCGCGTCGCAAACTTGAACACTTCGCGACCGTTCATCTTCACGAGCTTGTCCGGGTGCTCGAAGTTCCGGGAGCCGCTGCCGGGCAGCCAGAGGTGCTCACCGCCACCGCCGTCCGCACCCAGCTCGAATCCGACGAAGCCTCCTTCATCGACCCGTTCGAGCACCACCGCACCGGCCCCGTCGCCGAAGAGGACGATCGTCGAGCGGTCGGTCCAGTCGAGGATCTTCGAGAGCACGTCGCCTCCGACGACCAACGCCTTGTTCGCGAGCCCGGCCGAGACCATTGCGTGCGCCTGTGCGAGTGCGTAGACGAACCCGGTACAGCCGGCCAGGAGGTCGTAGGCGGCGGCCTTGGGCGCCGGGAGGAGATCACCGAGCAGTGAGCCCGTGGTCGGGAACATCATGTCCGGGGTCACCGTCGCGACGACGATCAGGTCGAGCTCCTCCGGCTCCACGCCGGCGCGTTCGAGCGCCATTCGCGCCGCCGGGAGGGCGAGGTCCGTCATCGCCTGCTCCGGCGCGGCGATCCGGCGCTCCTTGATGCCGGTGCGCTCGACGATCCACTCGTCGGTGGTGTCGACCAGCTCGGACAGCTCGTCGTTCGTGAGCACCCGCTCCGGCGCATAGGTGCCGAGGCCGGTGATCGACACCGGCGCGCCGTTCGCCCGGCCGATCATTGCTCGACGGCGAAGGTGAGCGTTCCGCGGGCGGCGAGCGCGCCATCCACCGTCGCCGTCGCCTTGCCGCGGCCGATCGGGCCGCGCACGCGCTCCAGCTCGCAGGTGAGCTCGAGCTCGTCGCCCGGCTCCACGACCCGCTTGAACCGGACGCCGTCGATGCCGGCGAAGAGCGCGAGCTTGCCGCGATTCTGGTCCTCGGAGAGCACCGCAACCGCGCCTGCTTGGGCCATCGCCTCGACGATCAGGACGCCGGGCATGATCGGCCGGCCGGGAAAGTGGCCGGACAGGTACCACTCGTCCGGCCGCACACGTTTCCGGGCCACGACCTTCTCGCCCGGCTGGAGGTCGACGACCTCGTCGAGAAGCAGGAAGGGGTCACGGTGAGGCAGGATCGCCTCGATCTCTTCGCGAGTCAGGGAGGACACGTGCGGAATGAGTCTAGTTATGCGCGAACGCCCCGGGATTCCCTGCTCCCGGATCGCGTCGAGCCGCTGCTGAAGGGGCATTTCGGCCGTCCCTACCGCTACCTCGAGCGTTGTGAGTCGACACAGCAGGAGCTGCCGGCCGATGCGCCCGAGGGCGCCGTGGTCGCCTCCGACGAGCAGGCTTCCGGACGCGGACGGCTCGGCCGCACGTGGTTTGCGGAACCAGGCACCAGCCTGCTCTTCTCCGTCAACCTGCGACCCGACGTCGAGCAGTCACGCCTCCCCGGCCTGACCATCGTCGTCGGAGTCGCAGCGGCGGAAGGGATTCGCCGGGCGACCGGCCTCATGCCCGAGATCAAGTTGCCGAACGACCTGCTCGTCGGCGGCCGAAAGCTGGCCGGGATCCTCGCCGAGGCCCGCGAGGACCGCGTCGTGCTCGGCATGGGGATCAACGTCAACATGGCCGCTCGGGACCTCCCGCCGGATCTGGAGCGCGAGCCCACGTCTCTCCTCGCAGAGCTCGGGAAGGAAGTCGACAGGGCGGAGCTACTCGCGGAGATCTTGCTCGAGCTCGAGCGGGAGTACGACGCCTGGGTCGCCGGCTAGAGGGCTGGTGGGAAATTCGGCCGCCGCCGGGGGCGCTCCAGACCTTTAGCGGAGGCGCAGACGCGGTCCGACGTTCGCCGCGCCGTCCTCGGCGAAGGCGTCGAGCCGCTTGAACGGACGGCCGAGCACGACGGTGAACACACCCGCCTTGCGCCTGAGGACGGTCATCGTGACACCGTCGGCGGTGAAGGTCACGCGCGCCGGCTCGGAGAGCGAGACCCGAAGCGGCCGCTTGTTGACGACCTTTAGCTTCGGCGCCACGCGGTCGACGCGGACCGGCAGGAGCTGCGTGACCGGGCCGGTCGCGTCGGTGACCGTCAGCGCCACCGAGTACAAGCCGTCGCGCACGCCGCCTGGCCACGTGATCGTGTGCAGCCCGATCGGCAGCAGCGAGTCGAAGACCGAGACTACGCCGGCCGTGCCTCGGCGGATGGACAGGTTCGCAAGCGCCGGGGTCCCGAGGCTGAACGACGCGGCCAACGAGTCCGCGCGGCCGTCGCCGTTCGGCGAGATCGCGGTGGGCAGGATCCCGAAGCCCGAGAGCGTCCGGCTCAGGACGACGTTCGTCGTCGCCGACACCTCGCGGGCGGCCACTCGCGCCGCGACGACGATCCGGTAGCGCCCGTCTGGGTAGCCGGCCCCGTTCCAGGCGAAGATGTGGCGGCCGGCGGCCTTCGATGACGTCTGCAACGTCGCCAGAGGGCTGCCTTGCTCCGTTTGGAGGTCGATCCGGACAGTCGCCGGGCTGCCGAGCTCGTACGAGATCGCGGTCGTGTCGGTCTTTCCGTCGCCGTTCGGCGTGAATCCCGTGGGATCGGCTGCAATGGCCTCGATCACCGCCGGCCGGGCAGCAACCCCAAGTGTCCCCGCCGCGGGCCGTACGGCGGCCCCAGCCGCAATCCGCCAGCGGTAGCCGGGCAGCGTGGCAAAGCGGGCGTCCCAGGTCCACCGCACGTTCGTCCCGAACCCTGAGCCCTGCGCCACCTGCCTCCCGGTCGTGTCGGTGATCGTCACCGTCCACGGAAGTGCGGTCGTGAGCCGCCCGGAGAAGCTGACGAACTGCCCCAGGCCGCCCTCGACCTCGGGCGTGTAGAGCTTGGGCAAGCCGAGCCCCGCGACCGACGAGGCGATCCCGCGGAGATCTCCATAGAGCCGGCCCGGGCAGGTCGTGAAGCCCGTGTCGCGATGGCCGGAGATGGCGCGGAGGAAAAGCGGCACGCCTTTGCGGTACTTCGGATTGCCGTTCGAGACGACCGGCGCACTCGACAGCGGGTCGATGTGGGCGACGTCCATCCGCCACGCGAGCAGCCGCACGATCGCCGACCGCGCGGCCGGCGTCGGGGACTTTCGCTCGTAGTTCCCGATCAGCGAGAGACCCACGGAGCCGGTGTTGAAGCCCTGCGAGTGCGCGCCGATCACGTTCCGCTCGATCCCGCCGTACCGGCCCTCGAAGACCTGGCCGAACCGGTCGACGAGAAAGTTGTAGCCGACGTCGTCCCAGCCGTTCCCGCGCACGTGGTACAGGTAGATCCCGCGCACGACGGCGGCCGACTGGGCGGGCGTCGACGGCTCGCCGCCGGCGGTGTGATGAACGACGGCCGTCGTCAGCGTCTTCGCGATCGCGGGGCTGTCGCGCCGGATCGCCTCGTTCGCGCCCCAGGCCCGACGGGTGATGATCGCAGGGCTACCGGCCATCTGGAGCGACCGCCCCATCGGTTCCTCCGGGCTCCAGACGTAGTGCGCACGGACGCGGCTGATGCGGCCTCGCACGCGAATCTCGAGGCGCCGTGCCTCGCCCGTCCACAGCGGCGTGCCGAGCCGCCAGCCGCGCATCCGCCGCGACTCGTCGGTTCCCAGGTCGGGCAGGTCTCCCGAGTCGGCCTCGGTCTCCCGCCAGGAGCTCCAGCCTGACACGCGGCGTATGCGGAGCTCCACCCGGCCCGAGCCCTTCCAGTGGAGGCCGACGAGGTTGAAGCGCTCCGGAGCCGTTGCCGAGGCCAGCGTGCGCTGACCGGAGAGCGGAATGTCGCGCGTGGCGATGGTCGCTTCGCCCCAGGCCGTGGCCGGAAAGGCAAGCACGAGAAGAGTGGCAGCAAAGACCTTCATAGACGACCCCACGCCAGGGTGGCAGTGCCGTGCTGGGCTGACAAGGGCTCTTGATAGCATCTTTACACCGTGAAAAGCCGCTTTCTGCGGGGAGTTTTGACCGCATTGGCGGTGGCGATGCTGGTTCCTGCGGCCGCCTTCGCAGCGCCCTCCCAGCCTCGAGTCCTGGCGGTCGAGTTCGACAACGACGTCAATCCGGTCACGGCCGACTACGTCATCGACCAGATCGAGCGCGCGAACGAGGAGAACTACAACGCGATCGTCATCCTCCTCGACACGCCCGGCGGGCTGGCCAGCTCGATGAAAGACATCTACGAGGCCGAGCTCGCATCGAAGGTCCCGGTGATCGTCTACGTCTCGCCTGAAGGCGCGCGGGCAGCTTCCGCGGGAGTCTGGATCAGCCAAGCTGCCGATCTCCTCGCCATGGCGCCGCAGACCAACATCGGCTCCTCGACACCGGTCAGCGTCGGCGGCGAGGACATCCAGGAGGATCTCCGCAACAAGGTCGTGAACGACGCGGCTGCCTCGCTGCGCGCGCTCGCCCGCGAGCATGGACGGAACGTGAAGTGGGTCGATGCGGCGGTTCGCCGAGGCGCAAACCTCAGCGCGCGCGAGGCGCTCCAGATGAACGTGATCGACGTGATCGCCCCCGACCTACCGACGCTCCTGAACCAGGTCGACGGCACGGAGACCGTGCCGAAGATGATCATGCTCGAGACCGCCGGCGCCAAGGTGGACGAGGTCGAGATGTCGTTCTGGAAGCAGATCCTCGACACGCTGATCGACCCGAACCTGATCGTCATCCTCATGTCGATCGGGGTGCTCGGAATCACGATCGAGCTCTGGAGCCCCGGCCTGATCCTCCCTGGGACGGTTGGCGCGATCTCGCTGATCATCGGCCTCTTCGGCCTGCAAGTCCTTCCCGTCAGCTGGGCGGGGGTGCTGCTCTTACTCCTCGCCGCCGGGTTCTTCGTGGCCGAGATGTTCGTCATGAGCCACGGCGCGCTCGCGCTGGCCGGTGCCGTCGCCTTCGTGATCGGCTCGCTCATGCTTTTCGACCCTGCCGGCGAGAGCTACCAGGTCTCGCTGCAGGTCGCGCTCGGCGTCGCCACCGCGATGGCGCTGATGGTCGCGCTTGTCGTCACGAAGCTCGTCCAGGTGCGGCGCGCCGAGGTCGTCACGGGCCAGGAGGAGCTGATCGGCCAGGTCGGCGTCGTCCGCCAGACGCTCGATCCGGTCGGCCTCGTCTTCGTCCACGGCGAGCTCTGGCGCGCGAAAACCGACGGCGAGGCGATCCGCCCCGGACAGCAGGTGCGCGTCGAGGGCCTCGACGACGCGCTCACGCTCACCGTCGCCCCCGCATAGTGCCCTGCTGGGTGTCGCGGGCGCGCCTCTGACGCGCGAAAAGCCCCGCCAGGCTGCGGACTCAGGCCGCGTTCATATTGAGAAATATGGACGCGGTCGGAGGCTCCAGTCTGGCGGCGCTTTGCAGCCGTGCAGAGGCCGCCCGTGGCGCCCAGTAGGGCACTAAGATCTGGGCGTGGCTGCGCTGATCGTCCTTGCGGTTGTCGCCGTCCTGCTGATCCTGCTGCTCTCGGCGGCGATCCGGGTGGCGCGGGAGTACGAGCGGGGCGTGATCTTCCGTCTCGGCCGCCTGAAGTCTCCGCCGAAGGGCCCGGGCCTCTTCCTGCTGATCCCGATCATCGACAAGATGGTCCGCGTCGACCTGCGGACGGTGACGCTGAACGTCCCGCCGCAGGAGGTGATCACGAAGGACAACGTTCCCGTCCGCGTGAACGCCGTCGCCTACTTCCGGATCATCGATCCCGAGAGAGCGATCGTGCAAGTCGAGAACTTCATGGTCGCAACCTCCCAGATCGCCCAGACCACGCTCCGGAGCGTCCTCGGCCAGCACCAGCTCGACGAGCTCCTGTCCGAGCGGGACAAGATCAACGAGATCCTGCAGCGGATCATCGACGAGGCGACCTCGCCGTGGGGCGTCAAGGTCTCGATCGTCGAGGTCAAGGACGTCGAGATCCCAGGCGGGATGCAGCGTGCCATGGCGCGGCAGGCTGAGGCCGAGCGTGAGCGGCGCGCGAAGGTCATCGCGGCCGAGGGCGAGTTCCAGGCCTCGGAGCAGCTGAAGAATGCCGCGCTCGTCCTGGCCGAAAATCCAATGTCGCTTCAGCTCCGCTTCCTGCAGACGATGCTCGAGATCAGCTCGGAACGGTCCTCGACAATCATCCTTCCGTTGCCCATCGAGCTCTTCAGCCCGTTCCTGGAAGCCGGCCGCAAGACGCCCCCCTCCTGAGGGAGATCCGCGAAGACCCCCTGACGGGTCGCCGCGTCGTCTTCGCGCCGGGCCGCGCGGGACGGCCAGGAGCCTGGCTGCCGCCGCCGGGGGAGGCGACGCCCGAGGAGCTCGAGCGTTGTCCCTTCTGCGCCGGCCGCGAGGATCGCACGCCGCCCGAGACCCTCCGCATCGGGGATCCCTGGCGGGTCCGGGTCGTCCCGAACCTCTACCCGGCGTTCGAGCGCCAGGAGGTCGTCATCCATGCGCCCGACCACGTCCGCGCCTTCGCGGATCTCGGTGAAGGCCAGATCGAATCGATCGCCGAAGGCTGGCAGCACCGCATTGACGCAGCGACTGCCGAAGGCTTTGGCTACGTCCATGCCTTGATCAACGAAGGTCGGCTCGCTGGCTCGAGCCTCCCCCACAGCCACTCCCAACTGGTCGTGCTGGATGAAGTGCCTCCGCCGGTGGTCGCGGAAGACCGCGGAGCGCTCGACGACCTGCTCCGGCACGACAACTTGCGCGTGATCGAGCGCAACGACACGATCGCCGTCGTCCACCCCGTAGGCGCCTCGCCGTACGAAAGCCTCATCCTGGGGGGAGCGCTGGTCGACCTGCTCGATGCGCTACAGGACCTCGCCGGCCGCGTGCGCAACGCCGAGGGGCCGTTTGCGTGGAACGCTTGGCTCCACGCCACGGATCCGAAGCACGTGCACTTCGTCCCACGCCTCACCGCGCTCGCAGGAGTCGAGCTCGGCGCTGGGCTCTATGTTAATGCCGTGCCGCCCGAGCAGGCGGCCGAGAGGCTCAGGGCGACGAGCTGACCGCGGCCTCGGGCTGCTGCCGCTCGCGAAAACGGCGCGCCGCTTCGATCGCAGCTCCGAGGTTGAGACCCTTGTCCTTGGCCTGCTTGATCAGCATCACGGTCTCGACGGCGTCCATGTCGTAGATCCGCTGCTTGCGGCCTTTTGTCGGAATCTGGGCCTTGTTCGTCCAGTAGTCGAGCTGCATCTTCGAGATGCCTGCGATCTGGCAGACCTGCCCGAGATAGAGCTCGACCTTCCCCAGGTGCTCGGCCAGGTCGATTGGCTCGAGCAGGTCAGCTTGTGTGCTTGGAGACATACGACACCCTCGTTCGATTCGTTAATAGATCGCCCAATCAATGTAACGCGCAAGGTCGTGCTTGCCTAGGGAAAGCTGCGCAATGCGAGGCGAAAACCCTCGCGACCCGGAAAACTACTCCGGAACAGGCTCGGCGGCCGGTGTCTCGGACACTTCCAGCACCACGGACTCTTCGGGCGTCTCGGACTCGACAACGGGTGCCAGCGCAGAGACCTGCTCTCCCTCACGCAGCCGCATCACGATCACGCCCTGCGTCGAACGGCCAAGCCGCTTGACGTCCTCCACCGGCATCTTGATCACTGTCCCGCCGGTCGAGATCAGCATCACCTGGTAGCCGTCGCGCACGACGCGCGCGCCGGCGAGCTGGCCCTTCGCCTCCGTCAGCTGGACGGTCCTCACGCCAAGCCCGCCGCGGCCCTTGACCGGATACTCGTCCACCCGGGTCCGCTTGCCGTAGCCGTTCTCGGTCACGACGAGGAGATCGGAGAGGTTCTCGGCCCGGGCGATCTCGATGACCGCGTCGCCCTTGCGAAGGTTCATGCCACGGACACCGCCGGTCGCCCGCCCCATCGGACGCGTCTCCTTCTCGTGGAAGCGGATCGCCTGACCCTTGCGCGAGACCATGAGGATGTCGTCGTCGCCGTCGGTGTGGACGACGCCGACCAGCTCGTCGTCGTCGCGGAGGTTGATCGCGATGATCCCGTCCGCCTTCAGCGGCGTGTTGAAGTCTTCGAACTTGCTCTTCTTCACGATGCCGTTCTTCGTCGCGAGCGTGAGGTACTTCGCCTCCTTGAAATCCCGCGTCGCAATCACGGCGCGCGTGGTCTCGCTCTGCGTGTACGGCAGGAAGTTCGGGATCGCGCGGCCCTTTGACTGCCTGCTGCCGAGCGGCAGCTCGTGCACCTTGAGCCGGTAGACCTTTCCGACCGAGGTGAAAAAGAGCAGGTAGTCGTGCGTCGATGCGACGAACAAGTGCTGGATGAAGTCGTCGTCCTTGAGCTCCATGCCCATGACGCCGATGCCGCCCCGGCGCTGCTCCCGATAGGTCGAGACAGGCAGCCGTTTGATGTACCCGGAGCGTGTGATCGCGATGACCATGTCCTCCTCGGCGATCAGGTCTTCGAGCTCGAGCTCCTCCTCGGCGGCGACGATCTCCGTCCGGCGGTCATCGTTCTTGGCGTAGATCGACTTGATCTCGAGCAGCTCCTCGCGGATGAGCGCATCCACGCGGGCCTCGTCGCCGAGGATCGAGCGCAGCTCCGCGATGCGCTCCTGGAGATCGGCGAACTCGTCCTCGATCCGTTTGCGCTCGAGCCCGGTCAGCCGCTGGAGCCGGAGGTCGAGGATCGCCTGCGCCTGGATCTCCGACAGCTCGAACTCGCGCTGGAGCCCCTCGCGCGCCTCGTCAGGGTCCGCCGAGGCGCGGATCAGCGCGATCACAGCATCGAGGTTGTCGAGCGCGACCAGGTAGCCCTGGAGGACATGTGCCCGCGCCTCTGCCTTGCGGAGCTCGAACTTCGACCGGCGGGTGATGACCTGACGCTGGAAGTCGAGGTAGTGCTGGAGCATGTCCCGGAGGGACAGCGTCCGCGGGACACCGTCGACCAGCGCCACCGCATTGAAGCCGAAGGTCGACTGCAGCGGCGTGTGCTTGTAGAGCTTGTTCAGCGCGACCTGCGGAATCGCGTCGCGCTTGAGCTCGATCTGGATCCGCATCCCCGTCCGGTCCGAATGGTCGGCGAGGTCCGAGACCTCCGTCAGCACCTTGTCGTTGACGAGGTCGGCGATCTTCTTGATCACGCCGGCGTCGCCGCCCTTCTTCACGCCGTAGGGCAGCTCGGTGACGATGATCGCGGACTTGCCGCCGCGCAGCTCCTCGATGTGCGCCCGCGCGCGCATGATGATCCGGCCGCGGCCGGAGCGATAGGCCTCGCGGATGCCCTCCCGACCCAGGATGATCGCGCCGGTCGGGAAGTCGGGCCCCTTGATGTGCCGCGTCAGACGGTCGACGTCGATGTCGGGCTCGTCGATGAGCGCGACGACGGCGTCGGTCACCTCGCCGAGGTTGTGCGGAGCGATGTTCGTCGCCATGCCGACCGCGATGCCGGCGGACCCGTTGACGAGCAGGTTCGGGAAGCGCGCAGGGAGCACGGACGGCTCGCGGCGGGACTCGTCGTAGTTCGGCTGGAAGTCGACGGTGTCGGCGTCGATGTCCCGAAGCAGCTCGGTCGCGATCCGGGCGAGGCGTGACTCGGTGTAGCGCATCGCCGCCGCCGGATAGTCGTCGATGTTTCCGAAGTTGCCCTGGCCGTCGACGAGCGGGTAGCGCATCGAGAACGGCTGCGCGAGCCTCACGAGCGTGTCGTAGATCGCGGAGTCGCCGTGCGGGTGATACGAGCCCATCACGTCACCAACGATGCGCGCGGACTTCTTGAAGGGCCGGTTCGGCTGCATGCCGGCTTCGTGCATCCCGTAGAGGACGCGCCGGTGCACCGGCTTGAGCCCGTCCCGCACGTCCGGCAGTGCGCGCGAGACGATCACGCTCATCGCGTAGTCGAGGAAGCTGGACCGGAGCTCCTGCTCCAGGTCGCGCGACTCGATGCGGCCGGCGCCGAGCGGCTCCAAGTTAGACATGGTCACCGCCTCGACAGATCGTGCTCACCGACCGCGAAAACCCCGCGTCGCAAGGACGCAGGCCGCGTTCGTAGCCGGAGGCTGCGGGCGCGGCTGAGGACGCGGCGAGGCGGCGGTTTGCAGCGCCTCGGTGAGTGCGAGGTGGCGAGGTGGGGGCCATCTCAAACATCGAGGAAGCGGACGTCCCTGGCGTTTTGCTCGATGAACAGGCGGCGCGGCTCGACCTGGTCACCCATCAGCATCGAGAAGGCGAGGTCCGCCGCAGCGGCGTCCTCGACCTCGACGCGGATCAGCATCCGGTTGGCGGGGTTCATGGTCGTTTCCCAGAGATCCTCGGCGTCCATCTCACCGAGACCCTTGAAGCGGCCCACCTCGATCCCGTCCTTCGCAAGGTCGATCGCCTTGGAACGGAGCGACTCGAATGTGTCCGCCTCGCGCCACTTCCGGCCGAGCTCGATGCGGAACGGCGGCGGGCCGGCGAGCTCGACGAGACGCGCGTACGACTTGGCGAGACTCGCGTAGTGCGGCGACGCGAGGAGCTCGGCAGGGACCGTGACGTGGCTCGCAGCACTCGTCTCCTTCTCCGTCACCTTGACGCGGAACGACTCCGCTGAGCGCTCCACGAGATCCAGCTCGTACCCGTCGGTGTCGAGCCCCTTCAGCGCGCGCTCGAGGTCGGCGCCCGCGTCTGCACCCTCGATCAGGCGGTGCTGGATGAGAAAGTTGACGGTCGGCGCACCGTAGTCGGCGCGGAGGCGCGAAGCCCACCCCTCGAACTCGGCGAGGGCCGTCGTGAAGCGCTTGTAGCGCGTCTCGGTGAGCTTGAAAGACGATCCGCCCCGGTCGGAGACCTCCATGTCCTTGATCCGCTCCCGGACGAGGAGATCCTCGAACTGGGACTCCTTCTCGACGTAGAGCTCCTGGTTGCCGAACTTCACGCGGTAGAGCGGGGCGGCGGCAATGTAGACGTGGCCGGCCTCGACGAGCTCTGGCATCTGCCGGAACAGGAACGTGAGGATCAGAGTCCGGATGTGGGCGCCGTCCACGTCGGCGTCGGTCATGACGATGATCCGGTGGTACCGGAGCTTCTCCATGTCGAACTCGTCCCCGATCCCGGTGCCGATCGCTGTGATCATCGACTGAATCTCCACGTTGGAGAGCACCTTGTTGATCCGGTTCTTCTCCGAGTTGATGACCTTGCCGCGCAGCGGGAGGATCGCCTGGTTGACGCGGTTTCGCGCCTCGACAGCGGACCCGCCGGCAGAGTTGCCCTCGACGAGGAACAGCTCGGCGTCCTCGGGATCGCCGGTCTGGCAGTCGGCGAGCCTGCCCGGCAGCGAGGAGCTCTCGAGCGCGCTCTTCCGGCTCAGCTGTCGCGCCTTGCGAGCGGCCTGGCGTGCGTTCCGCGCTGCCACCGCCTTCGACACGATCTGCTTTGCGTCGGTTGGGTTCTCCTCGAGGAACTCGGCGAGGCGCTGGTTGACGGTCTGCTCCACCAGGCCGCGGACCCACGGGTTTCCGAGCTTCGTCTTCGTCTGCCCCTCGAACTGCGGCTCGCGGAGCTTCACGGAGATGACGGCGGCGAGCCCCTCACGGACGTCCTCGCCTTCGAGGTTCTCCTCTTTCTCCTTCAGGAGCCCCTTGTCGCGCGCGTACTTGTTCAGCGTGCCGGTCAGAGCTGCCTTGAAGCCGGAGAGGTGGGCGCCACCCTCGGTCGTGTTGATGTTGTTCGCGAACGAGAACACCGACTCCACGTAGGAGCCGTTCCACTGCATTGCGACCTCGACTGTGCCGTTCTCCATCTGGCCCTCGAGGAAGACGATCCGCTTGTGGATCGGGTCCTTGGCGCTGTTCACGTGCTCGACGAAATCCCTGATCCCACCCTCGTAGTGGAACTCGTGCCGCACCTCGCCCTCGCGCTCGTCGGTGATCAAGATCCGCAGCCCCCTGGTCAGGAACGCGGTCTCGCGGAGACGCTGCACGAGGGTGTCCATCGACCACTCGAACTCGTCTTCGTCGAAGATCTCGAGATCGGGGAGGAACGAGATCGTCGTCCCCGTGTCCTTCTTGCCCTCGGTCTTGCCGGCGACATCCAGGTCGGTCGTCGGCTCGCCGCGGCAAAACTCCTGGCGGTAGATCGTCCCGTCGCGCCGCACCTCGACCTTGAGCCACTCGGACAGGGCGTTCACGACGGAGACGCCGACGCCGTGCAGCCCGCCGGAGACCTTGTAGCCCTCGCCGCCGAACTTTCCGCCGGCATGCAGCTTCGTCAGCACGACGGTGACCGCGGGAAGGCCCGTCTCGGCCATGGCGTCGACGGGGATTCCGGATCCGTTGTCCGAGACGGTGACCGAGTTGTCGGGATGCAGCGTGACCTCGATACGGTCCGCGCGCCCTGCGAGGGCCTCGTCCACCGAGTTGTCCACCACTTCGTAAACGAGGTGATGCAGGCCTCTGGACCCTGTCGACCCGATGTACATGCTGGGTCGGAGCCGGACCGGCTCGAGCCCTTCGAGGACCGTGATGTCCTTCGCTGTGTATGCTGCTTCAGTCATGAGAAAAAGCCCTGCAAAATGCCGCTTTCAGGGCTGATGACAGTCTATCAGACAGAGCGGTCGTCCGACGGCTTGGCGAGGCTTGCCGCGGCCGCTTTCGCGACAAGTTTGCGCAGATTTTCATCCGAGATCGCCGCTGCCACTTCCTCCCCGGCTTGCAGGTGCTGCTCGGTGACTTCGGGGGCGCGTCGAGCGACGTCGCCGGCGTCGGGCGCGGGGGGCTCCGGGAGCCGTCCGGGCGCAAACCGGAGCTGCGTCGGAGCCCGGTCTCCAAGCTGCTCGGCAAGCCGCTGTTGGAGGTCGGCCTGGAGCAGCCCGAGCTCGAATGCCCATGCGGAGGAGCTCGTCGACACGTGGAGCGTTCCGTCGCGGGCGATGCGAGCGGGCCAGGCGTTCCGCGAGATCGAGTCGCCGACCGCGTCCGGCCAGACGGCGACGACGTCGGCGATGGCTCCGGCCGGCCCGAACCGGTCGAGCTCACGCCGAACATCCCGGCCGATGCGCTCGGGCTTCACGCAGGCACCGCCGAGCCAGGCTTGACCTCGACGAGGAGGTCCGGCGTGTCAGGCAGTGCCGCCGCGGAAGTTGCGGTCAGCAGCGCCTGGCCGCCGGCTTGCCGCACCCGGGCCGCGAGAGTCGCCCGGCGCTCGGGATCGAGCTCCGAAAGCACGTCGTCCAGGAGTAGGAGCGGCGGGGCGGGACCACGCTCGGCGAGGAGATCCGCCTCCGCGAGCAGTAGCGACAGCACTGCGAGCCGCTGCTCGCCCTGCGAGCCAAAGCTCCGGAGATCGCGGTCTCCGGCTACCACCGCGACGTCGTGCAGGTGCGGCCCCATCCCCGTGAAACCCCGCGCGAGGTCCTGGTCGAGCCGTGCATCGAGCTCCTTGGCGCTAACGGGCTCGCCCTCGTACGTCAGCTCGGCGTCCTCGAGCCGAAGCTCCCCGGCAACGGCCTCAAACACCGGCGAGAGCATCCGGACGAGCTCGCGGCGGGCAACAACGAGCACAGCGCCCAGGTCCGACACCCGGGTCGTCCAGGGCTCGAGCGCCTCTGTCGTCGAGAAGCCGGCGGCAACCCTCCTGAGAGCGCCGTTTCGCTGCGCAAGCGCGGACCCGTAGTCGGTCGAGGCCGCAGACCTGCTTGGGAAGAGCCGTCCGAGCGAGCGGTCGAAGTAGGCGCGGCGCACCGCGGGGCCGCCCTTCACGATCGACAGCCGGTCCGGTGTGAAGACGAGCGTCGGAAGCCGCGTGCGGAGCTCCTCCGCGGCCCGCAGTGCAGCGCCGTTCAGCCGCGCCCGCTTTGCCTCGCCGCTCTTGAGCCTCACCTCGACCTCGACAGGCGACCCGCCGTGCTCACCGGCCACCACCACGCGAGACGCGTCGGCGCCGAAGCGGATCAGCTGCGCGTCGGTCCGCGTCCTCGGCGAGAAGCCCTGTGTCGCCAGATGGAGGCTCTCGAGCAGGTTCGTCTTGCCCGCGCCGTTCGGCCCGACTGCAAGCACGAGCCCGCGTTCAAGCTCGAGCTCGAGGCGCGAGTACGAGCGGTAGTCGCGGAGCGAGAGCGTCTCGACGATCAGCCCGGCTAGCCGGCGAGGCGGATCGGCATGATCAGGTACGAGAAATCGTCGCCTTCGCCTTGGATCACAGCCGGGCGGAGTGAGCTGATCAGCTTCAGACGCACCTCGTCGCCCTCGACGGACTCGATGCCGTCCCGCAGGAAGTCGGGGTTGAAGCCGATCTCGAGCGGCTCCGCGGAGAACGGCGCCGGCATCGTCTCGCGCGCCTCGCCGACGTCCTGCGTCTGCGCCGACACCGTGAGCTCGCCCTCGGCAAACCGCAGACGGATGGGCGCGTTCCGCTGCGCCATCACCGACACACGCCGGACGACTTCGAGCAGCTCGTCGCGGTTGAGCGCCAACTCGTGCTCAAACGTCTCCGGCAGAAGCTGCCGGTAGTTCGGAAACTGGCCCTCGATGCGCCGGGTCGTGAGAAGCACGCCGTCGGTCGTGAAGATCACCTGGTTCTCGAGCACGCCGATCTCGAGGCCCTCGCCCTGGGTGATCCGCGTCAGCTCACCGAGCGCGCGCGCCGGCACGATCGCATCAAGCTCTGGGCCACTCGAGCCCATGGACGTCTCCTTGACGGCGAGGCGATATGAGTCTGTCGCCGCCATGACGAGCTTCTCGCCTTCGAAGCGAACGAGGATCCCGGTCAAGACCGGCCGTGACTCGTCCCGCGACGCTGCGCGACTGACGCGAGCCGCTGTCTCGAGCAGCGCATCCGTATCCACGGACATCGGCTCCACCGTGGACGCCTCTGGCAATCGCGGAAAATCCTCGGCGTTGTAGGTGTGTAACCGGTACGTCGCAGCACCGCTGACGATCTCCACGACGCCTTCGCCGGAGCGATGCTCGATCGACACGTCGTCTCCCGGGAGGAGCCGCACCAGGTCAGCCAACAGCTTGCTTGGCACGACGACCGCACCCTCTGACTCCACGTTCGCTTCCAACGAGGAGCGCAGCGAGATCTCCATATCGGTCGCAGCGAGCTCCAGCCTTCCTTCGCCGGCGCGAAGCAGCAACCCGGCGAGCACCTGCACGGTCGTTCGCGTGGAGGCAGCTCGCGACACGACGCCAACCTGACGGGTCAGTTCCTCTCGTGAAACCGAGAGCTTCAACGACGTGCCTTGAACCACAGTCTCTGCTTCTAGCATTTAGAAAGAAAAAGCTTGTAGTAGTTGTAGGGAGTGTGGATCCCGGGGAAGACGGCGGAGTTCGGCTCGGTAAGCGTGATCTGCCTGGGGACACAGGCGGGGGACAAACAGCCGCTTTGCACAGGGTTCGCGAGAAGCGCTCAAGACATCCACAGTTTTACCCGGCCTGCTTGACGCGCGCGGTCAACTCCTGCACAAGGTTGTACACAGAGCGATCCTCGCGAATCAGCCGAGCGATCTTCGAGGTCGCGTGGATGACCGTCGTGTGGTCGCGCCCGCCGAAGTGCCTACCGATGCGTGGGAGCGACGAATCCGTGAGCTCGCGCGAGAGGTACATCGCGACCTGTCGTGGATAGACGATGTTCTGCGAGCGCCGGTCGCCGATCAGCTCCTCCTTGGAGAGACCGAAGCGCTCTGAAACCTCGTCCTGGATCCGCTCGATCGAGACTTGCGCGGCTTCCCCCTGGGGGAAGACGTCGCGAAGGACGTCTCGGGCCAGGTCGACGGTCATCGGGCGCCCCGTCAGTGAGGAGAAGGCCACGACCCGCGTAAGCGCGCCTTCGAGCTCACGGATGTTGGTCGAAACCCGGCCGGCGATGAACGTGAGGAGTTGTGGGTCCGCGACCTGGATCCCGTCCGTGCGCACCTTCTTCTGCAGGATCGCGATCCGGGTCTCGAGGTCAGGCGGTTGGATGTCCGTCATCAGGCCCCACTCGAAGCGCGAGCGAAGTCGTTGCTCCAGCGTCGCGATCTGGCGTGGAGGGCGGTCCGACGAGATCACGATCTGCTTACCGGCCTCGTAGAGCGTGTTGAACGTGTGGAAGAACTCCTCCTGGATCCGCTCTTTGTGCTCGAGGAACTGGATGTCGTCGATCAGGAGGACGCCGAACGTGCGGTAGCGCTGTTTAAAGCCCTCGATCCGCTTGTCGCGAAGCGAGTTGATGAAGTCGTTCATGAAGCGCTCGCTCGTCACGTAACAGACGGACAGGTCCCTCGAGTGCTCGCCGATGTAGTGGCCGATCGCCTGAAGGAGGTGCGTCTTCCCGAGCCCGGTGCCGCCGTAGATGAAGAGGGGGTTGTACGCCTGGGCCGGTGCCTCTGCCACGGCCAGCGCGGCCGCGTGAGCAAAGCGATTCGACGAGCCGATGACGAACGAGTCGAACGTGTACTTCTCGTTCAACCCCTCGATCCGAGGCGGGTCCTCGACCTCGGCCTTCTCCTCCGGCCCGGCCCCGCCACCGTTCTCGACATGGCTTACGGAAAGCTTGATGCGCCGCTCGTGTCCCGTCGCATCTCGGACGGCTGCGTTGATCAGCCCGAGAAAGTGGCTCTCGATCCACTCGCGGGTGAAGTCGTTGGGGACGGAGAGGACGAACGACTGGTCCGACAGGTCGAGACCCTCCGCCTGGGAGAACCAGGTGCGGTAGGTCTTATCGTTGAGGGCTGCCCGCAGGCGCTCCGAAACCTCGGTCCACAGATCCTCTGCAGTGAGCAACTGCTGGCGCTTCACGCTGACTGTTCGTTCCTCCCTCGCGCTGCCGGAAAGTGGCGAGCATAGCAGCGTCGCGGACGCGGTTCAAAGCCTTCGCGGGAGTCTCCAAATGGCCAAAAACCCGCCAATTTGCAGGGATTTCCTCAATGTCCACAGGACCCTCCACAGGTGTGGAAAGCGGCAGATCTTGACCTGTATTCATTGGGGAAAACGCCTGACTCGCAGGACGTTTTCGTCCGGCGTGTTGCCCGTTCAGGCTGTGGAAAAACTGATACGAGATTGTCTCTCTATACTGGCGCCGCGCCCCGATCGAGGCGCGTCCCACCCTTTCATTCGGACTGTGAAACGGACCTACCAGCCCAACGTGCGTAGACGGAAGCGGCGTCACGGCTTCCGGCAGCGGATGTCTTCCAAGGCCGGCCGCGCCATCCTCAAGCGGCGGCGCGCGCGCGGGCGGAAGCGGCTCTCCGCCTAGCCGGCGGCGAGAAGCCCGCCGCCGTGCAACGTCGCAACCGTCTTTCACGCTCGCGCGACTTCGACGCCGTCTACCGGCACGGCCGGTCCGTCTCGACGCGTTATCTCGTCCTCTACCGGTTCGACCGAGAGGGCGACGGGGACGGTGACGTTCGTCTCGGGATCGCGATCCCGAAGAAGATCGGCAGCGCCGTGACGCGAAACCGGATCAAGCGGCGTCTTCGCGAAGGCTGGCGTGAGCTCCTCGACGAAGTGCCGCCGGGGACCGACTACGTGCTGCTGGTCCGCGCGCCGCTCGGCGAGGCCGAGGAGAGCCGCGGCGCCGACTGGATGCGCGAGCGCCTCGAGGAAGTCCTGGGCAAGGCACGCGCATGAGGTACGTCGGGATCGCAGGCGTCTACGCCTACCGCTACACGCTCGGAGCGCTGTTTCCGGCGACCTGCAAGTACCACCCGTCTTGCTCGCAGTACGCGCTGGACGCCCTGCGCCGGTACGGGCTCGTGCGCGGGTCGATCCTCGCAGGCTGGCGGCTGCTCCGCTGCAACCCATGGAGCCACGGCGGCGTGGACAAGGCCGAGGACCAGCGGCTGCTTCGATGATCGGGTTTCTCAGCATCCTCACGCCGATCGAGGACGTCCTCACGTGGGCGCTCGAGTGGCTCCACACGACGCTCGGACTTACCTGGGCCTGGTCGATCGTGGCGCTGACGATCGCCGTCCGCATGCTGCTCGTCCCGCTCACCGTTCGCCAGATCCACTCGATGCAGCGGATGCAGGAGCACCTGCCGGAAATGAAGGCGATCCAGAAGCGCTTCAAGAACGACCGCCGAAAGCAGAACGAAGAGCTGATGAAGTTCTACAAGGAGAACCAGATCAATCCGGCCTCCTCGTGCCTGCCGATCATCCCGCAGATCCCGATCTTCTTCGCGTTGTACTTCGTGCTGCGGGACTTCGACGAGGAGATCTATCCGGAGTACCCGGCGTCGGATCTCGGCTGGCTCCAGTTCGTCCCAGACATCACCGCGAACATCACGGCGCACTGGTCCGGCTACGTGCTACTTGCCGTCTATGTGGCCAGCCAGGTGGCGTCGACCTGGTTCATGCCGACGCAGAGCAGGGGCCAGCGCATCATCTTCCTCGTCCTGCCGTTCATCTTCGCGATCTTCATCCTCGATCCGCCCGGCGGCACGGTCTTCCCGGTCGGGCTGCTGATCTACTGGATGACGACGAACCTCTGGACGGTCGGGCAGGGGATCGTCACGCGCGGCCTGCGCGCGAAGGCTGCCCCCGAGCCGGTGAAGCGCTCGTCGCGGACGCCTCCCAAGAGCGAGCAGGAGGACGGCGCAGCTCCTGCCGAGCCGGAGGCCGCAGCGCAGGCACATACGCCTCAGGGACAGGCTCGCCGGGTCAAGCGGAAGAAGAAAAAGAGGGGCGCCAGGAGGTGACCGCGGAGCTCAGCGTCGAGGCGACGGGCGAGACCGTTGGCGAGGCGAAGTGGGCGGCTGTTCGTGAGCTCGAGCGGCTCAGTCCCGGTCTGGACAAGTCGGCGGTGCACTTCCAGGTGGTCGCGGAGGGCGAGCGCGGCCTGCTCGGCGTCGGCTACTCGCCGGCCCGAGTGGTTGCGACGGTCGACGAGGACGGCGCGGCGACCGTGCCCGACGAGGAGCCGCCGGCGGACGAGAGCGAGGTCGCATCTCTCGTACGCGAGCTGGTCGCGCACATCACGGCCGGGATGGGGGTTCAGTGCCGTATCGACATCCACGAGCGGGAGGACGCCGTCGTGGCCACATGCTCCGGTCGCGATCTCGGCCTGCTGATCGGACGCCATGGCCAGACGATCGACGGCGTGCAGTACCTCGTGAACGCGATTCTGGCCCGCCGGCTGCCGGGAACACCGGCGATCGTGGATGCCGCGGGGTACCGGGCCCGGCGAGAGGCGTCGCTCGGTGCGATGGCGCGCCGGGCCGCGGACGACGCGCTGCGGCGTGGCGATCGCGTCGAGCTCGAGCCGATGACCGCGGTCGAGCGGAAGATCGTCCACATCGAGCTCAAGGACGCACCCGGGGTCGAGACGACCAGCGAGGGGACCGAGCCGAATCGCTTCGTCGTCGTCTTTCCCAGTTCTTGAGGACTGGATCCGCGCGGTTGTCGAGACCGCCGGCCTGACCTCGATCAACGATCCCGCCGAGGCCCGGCGGATGCTGCTCGAGGACAGCTTGCGAGGCGTCGAGGTCGTGCGGGCCCTCGAGGGTCCGGTGGTCGACGTGGGTTCCGGAGGAGGTGCACCCGGCATCCCGTTGGCCGCGGCTCTGCGCGACCGGCGGGTCACGCTCATCGAGGCCGAGCGGCGGAAGGCGGAGTTCCTCGAGCGGTGGCGCAAGTGGCTGCCGAACCTCGAGGTGGTTTGGGGCCGCGCCGAGGAGCAAGAGACGGATCGCTTCGGTGTCGCCGTGGCCAAGGCGCTCGCGCCGCCACCGGTAGCGGCGGAATGGCTACTCCCGCTCGTTCGTCCAGGCGGAGCGGCGGTGCTCTGGCTCGGGCCGACCGCCGACCTGGAAGCAATCGCACGAGTTGCGGAGCTCGTCGGCGGAGGAGCGCCCGAGGATCGCGGTGGCCTCGTCGTCATTTCCAAGCTCACGGCGACGCCTGAGGGTTTCCCGCGCAGGCCGGGAATGGCCAGGAAACGTCCGTTGGCCTGAGTAGCGTTGGCCGTTGGCATGGCCATCTACGCACTCGCGAACCAGAAGGGCGGCGTCGGCAAGACGACGACTGCGGTGAACCTGGCCGCCTGCCTCGCGGAGGCCGGCGAGCGAACGCTGCTCATCGATCTCGATCCGCAGGCGAACGCCACTTCCGGGCTCGGTGAGCGCGCGAACGGGACGTCGAGCTACGACCTCCTCGACGGCGCGCAGGCCCTCGACCTGGCGTCCCGCACCCGATTCGAGAACCTGGAGCTGATCCCGGCCCGGACCGACTTGGCAGGGGCCGCCGCCGAGCTGGCCCAGCGGGGGGACGGCGAAAGGTTCCTCGCCGAGTCGCTCGCCGGGGTGACCGACCGCTACCGGTTCGTCTTTCTCGACTGCCCACCCTCGCTCGGGGCGCTGACCGTGAACGCGCTCGCTGCAGCCGACCGGGTGCTCGTCCCGGTGCAGGCCGAGTACTACGCACTCGAGGGCGTCGCGCAGATCCTCGGCTCGATCGAGGCGGTTCGGGCGAGGCTCAACCCGAAGCTGACGATCGCCGGGCTGTTGCTCACGATGGTCGACGGTCGGACGAACCTTGCCGCCGACGTAGGGTCGGAGCTCGAGCGCCATTTCGGCCCGCTGCTCTTCAAGACCCGTGTTCCGCGGTCCGTGCGGATCGCCGAGGCGCCGAGCCACGGATTGCCGGTGATCGCGTACGACCGCACCTCCCCCGGCGCTGACGCCTACTGGAAGGCGGCGATGGAGCTTGTCGAGCGCGCCTAGCCCGCGTAGAGGCCTCGGCCGCGGGCTCGAGGTGCTGATCGGCGGTCAGCCGACCACCGAGCTCGCCCACCTTCCGATCGGCCTCGTCCACGCAAACCCGCGCCAGCCGCGGAGGCGGTTCGACCACGAGACGACCGCCGGGCTCGCGGACTCGATCCGCGCCCAGGGCCTCGTCCAGCCAGTCGTCGTCCGTTCCCGGCGCGAGGGAGGCTACGAGTTGATTGCCGGCGAGCGGCGGTGGCGCGCCGCGCGGGAAGCGGGCCTCGAGACGATTCCGGCGGTTGTTCGTGAGAGCGGCGACCGGGAAGCGCTGCTGCTCGGGCTTGTCGAGAACGTCGCGCGCGAGCAGCTCTCCCCCGTCGAGGAAGCCCGCGCCTACGCGCTGCTCGTGGACGAGTTCGAGCTGGGCCTCGGCGAGATCGCCGACCAGGTCGGGCGTTCGAAGCCGTCTGTCTCGAACCGCATGCGCCTGCTCGACCTTCCCGAGGACGTCCTTGCAATGCTCGAGCGGGGTGAGCTCAGTGAGGGCCACGCCCGCGCCGTGCTCGCCGTTCCGGATCACGAGGACCGCCGTCGCCTGGCCCGCGAGATCGTCCGCCGCGGGCTCTCCGTTAGGGAAGCCGAACGCGCCGCCCGCTGGTCGGGGGCTCGCCGCAAGCCGCGAAAGTCGGCGCGCACGCCCGTCGACCCCGTCCTCGCGGATCGGGCGAGGACGGCGGGTGAGCGCCTCACCGGCCGCTCTGTCCGGATTCGAAACGGCCGGCTCGAGATCGCGTTCGCCGACGAGGTGCAGCTCGCCGAGCTCGTGGAAGTCCTGGAAACCGCGGCCGCGAACTAGAGGCCTGATGTGAAATTCCGCCGGGCCGGATGACGCCCCAGACACGGCGCCGGATCAGCGCGTTCGCCCGCGACACGTAGCGCTGCTACGCGCCACGAACGACCGCACTGCCCGGCTTGGTCTGGAGCCCCCGACTGCGGCCGAATTTCCCACCAACCCTCCGGGCCGTAACCAGAGCACGGGGACGTTCGTTGACCCCTTGATGCTCGGACTCTGGCAGCAGGACATCGAGTGGCTCGAGGCGATTTCGCAGGACGAGGACGCCCGCGCGCTCTTCCTCCGCATGGCCACTCTTTCGCAGGAGGGGCGGCTCGAGCCGTTCCTCACCGAGCTGGAGAGGGACGACGAGCTGGACGAGCAGACCAAGGGCTCGGTTGCAGAGCTCGCCGGCGACACGGCCTTCTTGCTTGCGGTTGCGGACTATCTCCGTCAGACCGCGGCCGTTCACTGAGAGCCCCGGCACCCGCTGGGGACACCTCCCGGTTTCCCCAGACCCCTTCCACGGCCCGCTTCGCGGGGGCTCGGCGCCCGCTGGGGCAACCTCCCGGTTTCCCCAGACCCCTTCCACGGCCCGCTTCGCGGGGGCTCGGCGCCCGCTGGGGCAACCTCCCGGTTTCCCCAGACCCCTTCCACGGCCCGCTTCGCGGGCATCACTCCGTGATGGGCGATCGTGGATTCGAACCACGGACCTCCGCCTTATCAGAGCGGCGCTCTAACCAACTGAGCTAATCGCCCGGGGACGGACGATGGTAGCGCACCCCTACGGTTTGACGGAGGAGCCCAGGGCTATCATCAGAAGCAGGTCGCCCATGCACGAGATGGTCATCTACGGCGTCAGCTTCGACCTGGTCGGCAAGCAGCCGATCGTGTTGCTGAAGACGGCCGACGGAAACAGGTTCCTGCCGATCTGGATCGGCCACCCCGAGGCGGCCGCCATCCTGATGAAGCTCCAAGGCGCCTCCACGCCGCGGCCGATGACCCACGACCTGCTCGCAGACGTCCTCGACCAGCTGGATTGCGAGGTCATTCGCATCACGGTCACAGAGCTCAGAGAGAACACCTTCTACGCGAGCATCACCGTGCAGCAGAACGGCTCCGAGATCGAGATCGACTCGCGTCCGTCCGACGCGATCGCGATCGCCGTCCGCTCCGACGCGCCGATCTTCGCCGCCGAGCGAGTGATCGAGGAGTCGGCGATCGAGTTCGAGGGGGAGGACGTGAACGAGGAGGAGATCGTCGACGAGTTCAAGAAGTTTCTCGACGACGTCTCCCCCGACCAGTTCGCCGTCGGCGAAGAAGAGAACTAGGGAGCGTTTGGCCTCCTAGACACAGAGCCGCCTTTCGGCGGCCCTGCGCTCTCCGATCCATGCGGCCCGCTAGATCTTCTTGCGGTCCCGCCACTTCTTGAAGATCGGCGTCATCTCTCGATGCGCTGCACGCATCGCCTCATCCGCGGACATGTCGCCGCGGGCAACCCGGGCGAACATCTGCGGGATGATGAACTTGTTGAAGACCTCGTCGATCGCCGCGTTCGAGTAGCCGGGGTGACCGACGTTCGTCGTCCAGTTCTTCGAGATGCGCTCGAGGATGGGATACCGCCCGGGTACCTCGTTCGGATAGCTCGTGTTCCTGCGCAGTCGGGCGGGGATGTTCTTCACCGAGCCGGGAAAGGCCGGGAAGTTGTAGAAGTAGCTGTTCAGGAAGTGCCCGGTGTACTGGGTGCCCATGTCGACCAGGAACTTCCTCGCGGCTTGCTTGTTCTGCGCGAACTTCCAGATCACGTAGACGCCCATCACGTGCTCCAGGCCCATGCGCGGGCCGGGACCGTCGGGGATGGGCAGGATTCGGATGTCCCTGTTGAAGCGCAGGTTCCGCTGCTCCGCGCTCCGGGCGATCGAGATGGCGTTCATCGCCAGCGACAGCCGGCCTGCGAGGAACGCATCGTTGTTGGACGCAGCCGTCCACGCGAACACCTCGTTCGTCATGCCGCGCCGAAAGAGGTCACGCATGAAGTTGAGTGCGTCGCGCGTGCCCTTGCTCTTGATCGTGATGCGGGCATCGGCGTTCTGGATGTACGCCCCGAAGCACTGCAACAGGGCGATGAGCGCCATGTTCGAGTCGAGCTCCTGGGACATGCCGATCCCGACCGGGTTGCCCATCGCCTTCAGCCTTGGAGCGGCCCGGCGAATGTTCTCCCACGTCGTCGGCCTGAGCCCGACCTCTCCCCAGAGGTCGGCGCGGTAGTGGACGGGATCCGGGACGTAGTTGTCCGCGAAGCCGAAGTACTTCTTCGTTCGCGGGTTGTAGGTGCTCTTCCGCCCGACGCGGCCGATCTTCCCGACCTTTCGCTCGACCTGCTGGACGAGGTCGTTGACCGCGATCACGCGGTCCTCGTACGCCGCCGGGGGTGAGAGGAACTGGAACAGGTCGTGGCCGCTCTGGGCAGCCACCTCTGAGGCCGCCCGCGCCGGCAACTCCGCCAGGTTCACGTGGTCGACGCGGACCTCCGTGTCGTTCGCCTGGCCCCAGCGCTTGACATAGACGTCGTCGAACCAGCGGTCGTAGGCGGGCACGAAGTGGCTCCACTGGATGATGCGGAGCGTTCCGGCGAGCTCCTTGTGCCGGAATCGCGGCACGCCCGCGACTGCCGTCTTCGCCCCCGCCGACCCGTAGACGAGGACGACGGTTCCGAGCGCGGCTTTCCGCAGGAGCTCGCGTCGCGTGAGCTCGTCGTCGACCCTTGTGATGTCGACGCGCTCTCGCCGGTCTTTCACTCAGATCACCTCTCCTTCCGTTCTCTGCCGAGGGCCTCCTGGGGTTTCTGTCCGGTCGTTCTCCTTTCTCTGGCTCAACGGAATGCGCCGCCGGTGAAGCCGGCGATGAAGCGGTTGAGGAACACGTTGTAGAGCAGCGCGAGCGGGATGGCCGGGATCAGCGTGGCGGCCATGAGGGCGCCCCAGTAGAAGACGTCGCCGCGGATGAGCTCCGTGGGCACGCCGGCGGAGAGCGTTTTCTGCTCGGTGCTCGAGATGAACGTGATCGCGTAGACGAACTCGTTGACGACGAGCGAGAACGAGAAGATGACAACGGTGAGGATCCCGGGCAGGGAGAGCGGGAACACCACGCGGACGAGTGCCGTGAGCCGGGAAGCGCCGTCGACGAGGGCCGCGTCCTCCAGCTCGTGCGGGATGGTCTTGAAGAACCCCATGAGGAGCCAGATCGAGAAGGGGACGGTGAACGAGGGGTACACCAGGATGAGCGACCACAGCCGGTCGTGAAGATTCAGCTCGGCAATCACCCGCGAGAGGGGCAGGAACAGGAGGGTCGGGGGCACGAGGTATGTCAGGAAGATTCCAACCCCGATCGTCTGACCCCAGCCGCCGGAGAGCCGGGCCAGGGCATACCCCGCGGGGAGCGCCAGGACGAGCGTGATGACGACGACGGCGCCGCCGATGATCGCGGTGTTCTGGAGCCACTCGCGATAGTCGGTCTGCTCGAAGAGGAATCTGAAGTTGTCCAGCGTCGGCGAGTCGGCGTTGAATTTGAACGGGACCTGCTCGATGTCGTAGAGGTCGTTGTCGGCGCGCAGCGCGGTCATGAGCATCCAGTAGAACGGGAAGGCGAGAACGATCGCGAAGGGCCCGACGATCAGCCAGGGGAGCACGTTCTCGCGCCGCGTCGCCACTAGGTCACCTCCACTCGTCGAGCGAAGCCGAGCATCAGGATCGCGACGAGCGCGAGCGCGGGCAGCAGGTAGAGCGAGATGGCGGCGCCCTGCCCGAGCGCCGCGCTGTTGATCCCGGTGTCGAATGCCAAGGTCGTCAGCATGTGCGTGCTGTTGAACGGCCCGCCATGGGTGAGGATGTAGACGACCGTCATGTCGGTCGCCGTGAAGACGATCCCGAAGAGCAGGGCGACGAGCGCGATGGGGAGCTGCAGCGGGAGCGTGACGTACCAGAACTTCTTCAGCCCGGTAGCGCCGTCGACTTTGGCGGCGTCGTCGATCTCCGGAGGCATCGAGGCGAGGCCTGCGATGAAGATCACCGTGGCGAAGGGGAGGATCCGCCAGGCGTGGGCGAAGATGATCGCCGCCATCGCGAGGTTGGGCTCGCCGAGCCACTGCGGCGGGTCGATCGGCTCGATTGGCGAGATCTGAATCCATCCCGGCCAGAAGTCACGAGCGAAGGCCCAGTTGAACGCCTTATAGGGAAAGAAGGCGGGACTTCCAGGGACGACGTCGTGGGTGAGCGTCCAGTTCACGACGCTGTAGAGCGGGTGGAGGATCCAGAGGAAGCCGACGGTGCTCAGTGCCACAGGCGTGGCCCAGGGGAGCACGACGAGAAAGCGGAGGAACCACTTCCCCGGGAAGTCGCGAACGAGCGCGTGCGCCAACACGCCGGCGCCGACGAGGACGATCGCCTGCGAGACGAGCGTGAAGATCACCGTGTTGCGCAGTGCTCGGCGGAAGTTCTCGCTCTGCCAGGCTTCCGTGTAGTTCTGGAAGCCGACGAACTCGCCCGTCAGCGAGCCTGCAGTGGCGTCTGTGAGGCTGAGATAGACCGCGAGAATGAGCGGAGCGCCGACCAGCAGGACGATGAAGAGCACTGCAGGAGCGATCAGGAGCGGGCCGAGGAAGCGGCGCTCCTCGAAAATGTCCTGCCAGCGCCGACGGTGTGAGCCGGCCGCGACGGTCGCCACGTCGCCCCGATCGTAAACGGTGAACGAACGTCGTGACGGGAGTATCTTTCCCAGCTGTTCCCACGGCGGTGATTGGCGATAGCTGAGATCGAACTCGAACAGCTGACGAAGGTCTATCCCGACGGCACGAAGGCCGTGAAGGAGCTCGACCTGACGATCGCCGACGGGGAGTTCACCGTGCTCGTCGGCCCGTCCGGGTGCGGGAAGACCACGGCCCTGCGCATGGTCGCCGGGCTGGAGCCGGTCACCGCGGGCGAGGTTCGGATCGGCGGCCGGGTCGTCAACAACCTGCCCCCGAAGAACCGCGACGTCGCGATGGTGTTCCAGAACTACGCGCTGTACCCGCACATGTCGGCCTACAAGAACATGGCGTTCGGGCTCAAGCTACGGAAGATCGACAAGGGCGAGATCGACCGCCGGGTCAAGCGAGCGGCCGAGGTTCTCGGCCTCCGTGAAGTCCTCGGCAAGCGCCCGCGCACGCTCTCCGGCGGCCAGCGCCAACGCGTTGCCATGGGCCGCGCGATCGTCCGCGAGCCGCAGGCATTCCTGATGGACGAGCCGCTCTCCAACCTCGACGCGAAGCTGCGGGTGGAGATGCGGGCGGAGATCGCGAGGATCCAGCGCGATCTCGCTGTCACGACGATCTACGTCACGCATGACCAGACCGAAGCCTTGACGCTCGGCGATCGCGTCGCCGTCATGCGGGACGGGGTGCTTCAGCAGTACGACGTGCCGCAGAAGCTCTACGACGAGCCCGTGAACCTCTTCGCCGCCGAGTTCATCGGCTCGCCCGCGATGAATCTCGTCGGCGCTGACCTGGTACGGGAGAACGGTCGGCTCGAAGCGCGGTTTGGTGAGCACCGGCTGGTCGTGGCTGACGAGCTGGTGCAAGCGCGGCCCGCGCTTCGCGGGTTCGAGGGTAAACGGCTGGTCCTCGGGATTCGCCCCGAGGACTTCGCCTACGCGGACCACGAGGCGGACGGCCACATCTCCGCACCTGTGGACATCCGAGAGGACATGGGGTCGGAGGTCTTCGTCCACTTCGCCGTCGGCGGCCCGCCCGTGCACGGTGAGGACATCAAGGCAGCCGTCGGCGCCGACGCCGTGGACGTCCGCGAGGAGCACGGCACCGTGTTCGTTGCACGGCTCGGTCGCGGTGCGAGCTTCCGTGAGGGCGACCGCGCGCAACTGCGTGTCACGCCCGACCGGATGCACTTCTTCGATCCGGCTACGGGGCTCGGGATCTACAGCTAGCCGAGCACGCCGATCACGAGCTGCAGGCCGTTGAAGGCCATGTGCACGAGGATCGGTGGATAGAGGCTGTCGGTGCGGTAGCGCAGGTACGCGAGCCCGGCGCCGATCACGAAGAAGACCGGAATCCCGACGATCAGGCCGTGGGCGAGCGCGAACGTGATCCCGGTGATCGCGATCGCCGCCCAGTGCCCGAACTGGCTCAGGAGGTAGTAGCCGAGGCCACGGAACGTCAGCTCCTCGGCGAGCGGCGCCGCGATGGCGATTGCAAGGAAGCTGAGGATGAGCGCGCCGACGCGATCCGGCTGCCAGCCGGCTGGGTCGAGCCCCTGTTCCTCGCCGGCGTGGAAGATCGCCTCGAGGATCGCTCCCACGACGAACACCGCGACGAGAAGCCCGACAGTCAGGCCGCCCGCGCGCTTCCATGACGTCGGCCGCTTGAACGCAAACGCCTCCCGCCAGTCCAGCCCGCGCGCGATCAGGAACACGATTCCGATCAGCACCGCGTAGACGACGAGACCGCCGATCCCGAACTGGTACTGGTAGACGGCATCCGAGCGATCGGCGTCGTCCTCTGCGGCGGCCGCAGAGAGGAAGCCGATCAGGATGAGGGTGCCGACGAGCACCCACCACGCGAGAAGCTTGCGCCCGAGCTCGGGCTGCCGTTCCTGAGGAGGCGCGGGCTCGGTCACGCGACCCACTGCCAGAGGGCCCACTGGGTGCAGACGACTCCGAGCAGCACGGCGCTCACGACTACCACCCCGGTGTGCGCCCGTGGGCGAGAACCGAGCACGGCGAGCGCCATGAAAAGCGGGAAGACGACGAGGCCGAAACGCTGGATCGAGAGCAGCGGCCAGCGCTCCGACGGCACGCTCAGCGGGATCGCAAGGCTGACCGCCGCGAACAGGCCGTAGGGCGCGCCGAAGTTCCGCCAGGCGACGACCGTGAGGACCGCGAAGAGCAGGAGGAAGCCCAGCTGTGCCAGGTTGATCGCCGCCACCCGGTCGGGATCGGCGTCTTGCACCGCGCTCCAGTAGCGGGTGGAATCGGAGCCCGACGCGAGCTGCCTGACTCCGGCCCAGCCCGCGCGCAGGCCGTCCCAGAGCCCGCCGAGCGGGCCGGCCGGCGAGAGCTCGCGGCTCCAGGTCTCTTCAGCGTGGAGAAAGGCGAAGGGATCGCCGAGCTTCCACCAGAGGTAGAGCGGATAGAGCGCGAACAGCGCCGGTGCGGCGCAGAGCCGCAGGAGCGCAGCGCGCCTGTCGCGAGAGCGCCAGGCCAGGACGACGAGTGCGGGAAGCAGTGCGACGCCGAGCGGCCGCGTCAGCCATGCGAGCCCGGCCGCGATTCCCGCGCCGAGAAAGCTCCCCCGCTCGGCGAGCAAGAAGCTCGCCACGGCCATGAGGAGGAAGAGCGACTCGCTGTAGACGGCACCGAGGAAGAGCGCGAACGGGAAGACCGCCAGGTAGACCACCGTCCTCCGCGCGCCGGCGTCGCCGAGTCGCCGCAGAGCCAGCCGGTCGAGCAGGACGAACGCGCCGAGACAGGCGGTGAGCGAGACGAGGATGCCGGCCAGGACGTAGTGCCCGAGCAGCACCCGGCCGAGCACTCCGACGAGCAGCGGGTAGAGCGGGTAGAACGCTGCGGCCGCCTCCTCGGTCGCGCCGTAGCCGTCCTCGGCGATCCGCAGGAACCAGACGCTGTCCCAGCGGGCCCAGACGTCGACGAGGAATCCGGCGTCCCGTGTGTACTCCGGCCGGTCCCAGCGAGCGACGTCGGGGTGCCGGTTCGGCTCGAAGGTCAGGTACGCGAGAACGACGGCCGACCAGATCGCCGCCCGGCTCCACAGGAAGACGTCGAGAATACGGCCGATGGCGCCACGCTACTTCACCCTCCAGGAAGCCAACCGTGCGGTCGCCGAGCTTCGCCCGGTCGTGGAGGAGATGGTCGAGCACCGCCGGCGATTCCGCGAGGCCCAGGAGCAGCGCGGCGTGCTCACGGAGCAGGCCGGCTCGAACGGCGGCGACCTGACGCCCGGGGACTTCGCCGAGGTGGAACACGAGCTCGAGGACGAGGCGACCTCGCTCGCGGTCTGCATCGAGCGGATCCAGTCGGCCGGCGCTCAGGTCAAGGACCTCGACGAAGGGCTGCTCGACTTTCCGGCTCTACGAGAGGGCGAGGAGATCCTCCTCTGCTGGCGCCTGGGCGAGGACGAGATCGGCTTCTGGCACGGCCCCGACGAGGGCTTCGCGGGCCGGAAAGCGCTCTGAGCGTCCTGGCAGGCGCCGCTCCGGCCGGCCGCAAGATGCGTCTTCGCGGCCTCCGCGACGTCTGACGCCGCTGGACTTCGCGATGCTGCGGCTGTGCCCCGAGTCCGTACCAACCGTCCTGTCCTCGCAACACAGCCTGCCTCGCTTGCCAGCGACGCCCCAGGGCGCTCAGACCAGCGGGAGGCGCGCTGAGCGCGTCGAACTAGCGCTCGTGGACTGGGGGCGCCTGATCGTCGTCATCGCCGTGATCACGGCCGCGATCGTCGTCGCCAAGCTCGTGGACATGCGCATGGCCAAGCGCGAGCTCGCGCCGGGTGCGGTGACCCGATACCGCGTCCTCCGCCGCAGCATCATGGGCGTGATCATCTTCGTCGGCGTCCTGACGGCGCTGCTCCTGATCCCGCAGGTGCGTGCTGTCGCCGGCGGGCTGCTCGCCTCCACCGCGATTCTCGGCATCGTCATCGGCCTCGCCGCCCAGCGAACGCTCTCGAATTTCGTCGCCGGCGTGATGATCGGGCTCGCGCAGCCGATTCGCCTCGGCGACCGCGTCGCGGTGGCCGACGGTGAGGGGATCGTCGAGGAGATCGGGCTCGTCTACACCAACATTCGCATGGACGACCGGACCCGGCTCGTGATCCCGAATGAGCTTTTGGCTGCCGATACCATCAGGAACTCCACCATCGCGAGCCGGGAAACGCTGGCCGAGGTCACCGTTCCCGTGCCGCGAGACAAGGATCTCCGGGTAGTGATCGACCTCCTTCGCGAAGCAACGACTCCGACTGACATCCTCGTCACCGCTCTCGACGACGAAGGCGTCGTCACCCTCAGGGTCTGGGCAGACGACGAGTCGGCGGCTCGCCGGCTCGAGAGCGATCTGCGCCTTCGCGCGCACGCCCGGCTGCTCGAAGCCGGCATCTACGCGTGAGCCCGTACCGCCGGAGCCGGGCGCGCAGCGGGCGCCAGTTCGAGGACGAGACCTACCGTCGCCGCGCGAGGCGCCAGCGCCGCCGTTCGAGGAGCCGCCATCGTCGCAAGCTTGCGCTGCTCATCGCTGCCCTCGTGCTGGTCGTCGCCGCGATCGGAGCGGCCGGGATCACCGGCGCCGCGGCGATCGCTCCGCGGTGTGACCTCGACCGCCTGCGACCTGTGGAGATTGGCCAGAACTCGTTCGTGTACGCGGCCGACGGATCGCTGCTCGGCTCGATTCCCGCCGAGAAGAACCGCCAGCCGGTGAAGCTGAATCGCATCAGCAAGTGGATGCGGCTCGCGACGATCGCGATCGAGGATCGTCGCTTCTACGAGCACAGCGGCATCGACCTCGAGGGCATCGCGCGCGCACTCTCGAAGGACATCCGCGCAGGCAAGGTCGTCGAGGGCGGCTCGACGCTCACCCAGCAGCTCGTCCGCAACCTGTACGTCGGCAACGAGGTCACCTTCGAGCGGAAGGCGATCGAGGCTTGTCTCGCCGTCCGGCTCAATCGCCGGCAGTCGAAGGACTGGATCCTCGAGAGCTACCTCAACACGGTTTTCTACGGCAGCCGGGCGTACGGCGTGCACGCCGCTGCGCAGACGTACTTCTCGAGAGCTGCGTGGAAGCTCGGGCTCGGCGAAGCAGCACTGCTCGCGGGTCTCACGCAGGCGCCGTCGATCTACGACCCGTTCAACAACCCGCGCACGGCGCTCGCCCGTCGCGACCAGGTGCTCAGGGCCATGTTGGACCAGGGGAAGATCACGCAGCGGCAGTACCAGCAGGCGGTCGGCGAGCGCGAGATCCGGCTTCGCCCGGGCAAGCTCTACTCCAGGATCCGGGAGCCCTACTTCTTCAGCTACGTCAGACCGCTCCTGGTCGCACAGTACGGCGCCAACACGGTTCGCTCCGGTGGCCTGCGCGTCTACACGACGGTCGACCGGCGCTTCCAGCAGCAGGCGCGAAACGCGATCCTCCGGACGCTGCCATATCCCGACGACCCCGCGGCGGCCATCGTTGCCATCAACCCGGCGAACGGCGCGATCCGGGCAATGACGGCGGTGACGCCGGGGAAGCGCGGCAACCAGTTCAACCTCGCCTCACAGGGTCGTCGCCAGGCGGGCTCGACCTTCAAGACGTTCGTGCTGGCGGCGGCGATCGCCGAGGGAGTCGATCCCGACTCGACGACCTACACGTCGCGCCCGTTCACCTACCAGCCCGATCCGTTGAGGGAGCCGTGGGAGGTCTCCACGTACAGCCACGACTACCTCGGCACCGTGCCGATCTCGACGGCCACGCTCTCTTCCGACAACACCGTCTTCGCGCAGCTCACCCTCGACCTCGGGCCCGAGAAGGTCGCGGCGATGGCGCACCGCCTCGGCGTCCGTTCGAGTCTGAAGACGAAGGAGGGCGTCCACGTTCCGTCGCTCGGGCTCGGCTCCGCGGCGATCTCGCCGCTGGACATGGCCTCCGCGTACGCGACGCTTGCCGCGGGCGGGATCTACTCCGAGCCGATGGCGATCCGCAAGGTCGTTCTCCCCGACGGAACCGAGGACAAGGACGCGGGTTGGGGCAGGCCGCAGCAGAAGCGCGTCGTCGCCGACTGGGTGGCCGACGAGGTCACCGAGATCCTCGAGGAGAACATCGACGGCGGCACCGGGACGAACGCCGGCGTCTTCTTCAGCCGCCCCGCCGCCGGCAAGACCGGAACGACGGACGAGCACACGGATGCCTGGTTCTGCGGCTACACGCCGAACCTGAGCACGACGGTCTGGATGGGCTATCCGCAGGGCCAGGTGCCGATGGAGAACGTCCACGGAATCCAGGTCGCCGGCGGCACCTTCCCGACGATCATCTGGAACCTCTTCATGCGCTCGGCGATCGGGAACACGCCGGAGGTCGAGTTCCCGGAGCCGTCGTCCGAGCCGATCTGGGTGCCGTTCGAGCGTGGTCAGTACGCGAATGACTCGTACGACGATGACGACGACGACGATTACTACTACGCGCCGTCGCCCGAGGAAGAGGAAGAGCCGGAGCCTCCGCCTCCACCGCCTGACGAAGACGGCGACGACTAGGACGCCTTCCGAGCTGAGCCGGGCAGTGCGGGTGGCCGCGCTCGCCGCGCCGGTCTACCTCCTCGCGGCGGCGATCCCGCCGGGCGGGCTCTTCCGCGAGCGCCGGTTCCGCGATGTCGGGCTGTACGGCGACTACGCGCAGGCGCTGCTCGACGGGGATGTCCCGTACCGGGATTTCTTCGTCGAGTACCCGCCGGGCGGCTTCCTCGTCTTCACGCCGCCCGCGCTGCTGCCCGACGGCTGGTACCTCCACGCCTTCAAGAGCTTCATGGCGCTCGTCGGCCTGGCGACGCTGCTCGTCGTCGGGCTGATCCTGGCGCGGCTCGGCGCGAGCCCGCGGCGTCTCTACGCCGGCGTCTTCGCGGTCGCCCTGTCGCCGCTCGTGATCGGGCCCGTCTCGCTGAACACGTACGACGCCTTCCCCGCGTTGCTCGTCGCCTGCGCGCTGGCGGCGCTGCTGTGGCGCCGGGACTCCCTGGCGCTCGTCCTGCTCGGAGTGGCGTTCGCGGCCAAGCTCTACGCGTTGGCGCTCGTGCCGCTCTTCGCGGTCTGGCTCTGGCGGTCCGGTCGCGACGTCGTGCGTCCGCTTGCCGCCTTCGCGGTCACGGTCCTCGTGCTGGTCGGCCCGTTCGCGCTCCTCGGCTGGGACGGCCTCGTGGAGAGCGTGCGCGCACAGGCCGGGCGCGGGCTGCAGATCGAGAGCTTCGGCGCCGCGGCCCTGCTCGCCGCCGACCAGCTGGGCCTGTATGCGGCGGAAGTCGGTCGCGGCTCGACCGCCGCGCTCACCCGCGACCTCGAGGGCGGCCTGCCGGACACGCTTGCCGTGGCGACCTCGCTTCTCCAACTGGCCGCGGTCGTGGCCGTCGTGTTGCTCTTCCTTCGGGGCCGCTCGAGCGGCGAGCGGCTAACGGTGGCGACGGCGGCGACGCTGGCGGGCTTTCTCGCTTTCGCCCGGTTCGTCTCACCGCAGTACCTCGTGTGGCTCGTTCCGATCGTGCCGCTCGTCGGGGGCGCGGCCGGAGTGGCAGCCACTGCGCTACTCGGAGCCGCCCTGTTGCTCGGCCGGCTTTGGTTCTTCGACTACCGCGAGGTGTTCGCGCTGGAGGGAGTCGTGTGGCTTGTCGTCCTCCGAGACCTGCTGCTCGTCGCGCTCTACGGCGTTCTCCTGAGGACGATGATCCCGTCCTCGTCGAAGACCTTCGACCACGAGCCGGAGCGAAGCAGTTCACCGAGCGGCACGGCTGTCGTGGAGGGATCCGAGCGCCTGTCGAGGTAGGACGCGCGCTGGAGATCGACCGCGACCCACTGCGAGTCGGCGACGACGGGGAAGCTGTGGATGCGCCGGCGTTCTGAGAGGTGGCCGCCGAGGCCGTTCGTGCTCGACACGGCCGCATCCGCCGGGATCAGGCCGACCGCCCGCTCCGCGATCCGGTCGTGCTCCGACCGCGGCTCCGGCACGAGCTCGCCCGCGCGCAGCGGCCCGATCAGGATCCCGGCCAGGAGGGAGCAGGCCAGGATCGCTGCGGCTGCCTCCCGCCGCCGCACGAACTGTGAGGCGCCGAGGATCGCGGCCGCGAACAGGAAGGGCGTGATCGGCGCCGTGTAGTGGAAGCGGATCGACGTCTGGTTCCCGACCGACGAGAGCAGGTTGGCGAGGAGCTCGGGCAGCGCCGCGATGAGCACGAGGGGCGCGAGGAGGAACAGCCCGGCGAGGGGCAGCCCGAGCTCGACCAGGTAGAGCAGGTCGCGTCCTTCCGTCACCGTCTCGGCGATCGCGAGCGGATCGGTCACCGCTGTCTTCAGGATCCCCTCCGGCGAACCGCCGACCGCGTCGTAGCGGCCGTAGAACGCAGGCTCTGCCCCCTCGCGGAAGTGCGGCATCACAAACCCGAGCCAGGATGCGGTTGTAGCGACGCCGGCGACCGCGATCACCGTCCCCGCGAGACGACGCCCTCTGGCGATCGCGTACCAGACGCCGAGCGCGCCGACGATCAGCGGAACCTCCTCCTTCGTCAGTGCGGCCAGGAGCCCGAAGGGCACGAAGGCCCAGAGGCGATCCTCGTCCAGGTACCAGAAGGCGTACGCCAGCAAGGGGCAGGCGAGGGCGACGGGGTGGAACTCGTCCAACGCGAGCCACTGGACGGCCGGGTACACCAGGTACGCGAGCCCGCAGAGGACGCCCGCCCACTCCGACCCCAGATGCTTGCGCCCGAGCCAGAAGATCGGCAGCGCCCCCAGGGCGATCGCGGCTGCCTGGACGACGAGGAGCATGGTCGGGCTCGGCCAGACAAGCCAGAGCGGCGCGAACAGCGCGAGGGCGGGATCGACGTGCGCTCCGAGCCGGGAGATTTGGTCGCCGCCCAGCTCTGTTACGTCCAACGGCCGTCCTTCCACGGTCGACCAGACCGCCTGGGTCATGTTGCCGAGGTCGAAGCGCCCCGTCTCGAACGCACGGTGCTCGAGTGCCGCCAGCGCACTGAAGTCGGCTGCGTAGACGGCCATCGCGGCCCAGAGGACCGCCTTCGGGCTATGCGCGCGTCGCGAGAAGGAGGTAGCCCAGCGCTCCCCGCTCGACGCCGACGAAGAGGCGGTCGACCTGGAGGAGGGCACCGACGACGCCGACGAGGGGCCGGTGCCGGCCGCCGGGCGGGGCGGGCCCGTGCCGGTCGAGGTACCGCTCATAGACGTGCCGATGGTAGAGGCGCGAGAACGGGAAGCCCCATCCGAGGCACTGGTTGACGGTGAGACCCGCGCTCGTGCAGGCGTCGATCAGCGCCGGACGCGTGTAGCGGCGGACGTGGCCGGCCCACTCGTCGCTCGGCCCGTGGAGCGCCGGGTTCGCGGGAACGGATGCCGCCAGGACGCCGCCGGGACAGAGGACGCGCGCAACCTCCTCCAGCGCTCCACGATCGTCCTCCACGTGCTCGAGCACTTCTCCGAGCACCACTCCGTCGAAGCTCTCGTCGCCGAACGGGAGGTCCGTGACGCTTGCCTTTGCCACCGGCCCCGCGAGCCGGCCGCGCAGGATCTCGACCGCCGATTCGGAGATGTCCGTGCTCGTCACCTCGTAGCCGAGGCGCTCGAGGCGTGCCGACAGCGTTCCCTGGCCGGCGCCTGCATCGAGAATCGCCGGCCCCGGAGAGGCGGAGAGGAACAGGTCGAGGAGCAGGCGCTCCCGCAGCTCGTGCCTCGGGCCGACGAACTCCGGCGCGGTGCCCCACTCGTGCTCGTTCACGCGACGTGCTCCAGGATCTCGCGCCAGCGGCGGCCCAGAACCTCCTCGCTGGCGCGGTCTTGGTAGACGGCGTGGCCGCCGGCGCCGAGCCGCCGCGCGAGCTCCGGATCGTCGGCGAGCCGCCGAAGCGCGTTCGCCAGCGCCTCCGGATCTCCCGGCGGGACGAGGAGCGCGCTCTCGCCGTCCAGGAGCTCGCGCGCCGCGGGCGTGTCGGCCGTGACGAGCGGCGTGCCGCACGCGAGCGCCTGGAACGCCTTGTTGGGGATCACACGCTGTGCTTTGCCGGAGGTCCCGAAGATCCCGAGCGCGCACGAGGCGCGGTGGAGCTCCTCGGGCAGGCGCTCGTACTCGACCCAGGGCTCCCAGTCCACATTCGCCGGCCGGTCGGAGAGCAGCGCATCGAGCTGGCCGCTGCCGACGACCCGCAGTCGCAGCCCCGGCACGAGGCGCGCCGCCTCGAGGATCGTCTCCAGGCCGTGCAGTGGGATCAGTTTGCCGACGAAGAGCGCTGTGAACGGCTCCTCCGGGCTCCAGCCCGGCCGAAACACCCGCTCCTCCGCGCCGACGAAGCAGACCGCGAACCGGTCGCGCTGGAGCCCGGCAATGCCTGCGAGGAACCCGGCGTGCGCCTCCGTGTCCGCGACGACGAGGTCGGCGTTGCGAAGGGCGCGTCTGTCGATCGCGCGAAGGGCCCGCTCGGCCAGGGAGCCCCGCCGGAAGCGGCCGCGATCCTCGACCAAGGTGTCCGCGAGCGAGACGAGCGGGTTGAAGACGACGGGAGCCCCGCGTGCTGCCCGTCGCGCGGCCGTCAGGTCCACGTGGCCGGGATAGCCGACGAGGACGACGTCGGCCTTCGGCCCGAGGCGGGCCAGGAGCCGGAGCTCGGCGAGCAGAAGCCGGCCCGCAGCCCGCGGCCCGAGTGACCACTTCTCCTCTCGTCCATCCCAGACCGGCTCATGGCGCTCGATCACCTCCACGCCGGCCCCGCGAAGTGCCGAGATCACCTGTGCGTTTCGCGGGTAGCGGCGCTCGTAGGTGCCGAAGTAAAGGACACGCACGCGGGGCTACCGCGCGACAGGCTCGTGGCGCACGGGCTCGAGGATCTCGTCGACGTGAAGCTCGTCTGCTGAGCCCGTCCGCTCCTCGTGATGGCTCGTGATCAGCTCGGAGAGGAGCCCGAGCGAGAAGAACTGGAACCCGACGACCACGAGCAGCACGCCGAGGGTAAGCAAGGGCCGATGGCCGATCGCCGAGCCCGTGAGCTTGATGATCGTGAGGTAGATGAGCACGGCACTGCCGATCGCGGCGAACACGAGTCCGAGCCCGCCGAAGAGGTGGAGCGGCCGATGCCGGTACCTGCCCATGAACGACACGGTCAGGAAGTCCAGGAAGCCGCGCATGTAGCGCTCGACCCCGTAGCGGGACCGGCCGTGCTCGCGCGGCCGGTGGTTCACGGGCAGCTCGGCGACACGAAAGCCGCGGTCGTGCGCGAGGACCGGCAGGAAGCGGTGAAGCTCTCCGTAGATCCGGAGGGAGCGAACGACCTCCGCCCGGTAGGCCTTGAGCCCGCAGTTCATGTCGTGGAGCTTCAGGCCGGACGCTCGGCCAACCACGGCGTTGAAGACCTTCGAGACCAGCCGCCGGGACCATCGATCGCGACGTTCCGTCTTCCACCCGGAGACGAGGTCGAAGCCCTCGTCGAGCTTCGCGAGCAGGCGCGGGATCTCGGCGGGGTCGTCCTGCAGGTCTGCGTCGATCGTGACGACGACGTCTCCCTCAGCGTGGCGGAAGCCGGCGGCGAGGGCCGCGGACTTCCCGAAGTTGCGGCGCAGCCGGACGACCCTGACGTTCGGCGCCCGGTCGTGCAGGCGCGTGAGCGCGGCGAAGGAACCGTCGGTGGAGCCGTCGTCGACGTAGACGGTCTCCCACGGTCGGCCGAGGGGGTCGAGGGCGCTCGCCAGCTCGTCGTAGAGCAGCTCGACGCTTCGATCCTCGTCGTGGACGGGGACGACGACCGAGATCACGGCAGTAGCTTATGCGTGAGGTGGGAGCGCTCTTGTCAATGGAGGAGGCGCAGCGCCTCATCCTCGAGCGGGTTCGGCCGCTGGAGGCCGAGCCTGTTCCGCTGGACGCTGCCGCGGGTCGCGTGTTGGCGGAGACGGCGACGTCCCGCGTGGACCTGCCTCCGTTCGATAGCTCGGCGATGGACGGCTTTGCGGTGCGATCAGGCGACACGCCCGGCCGGCTGCCTGTGAGCGAGCGGATCCCGGCGGGCAAGCCGGCCCGGCGAGCGCTCGAGCCCGGCGAGGCGATGGGGATCGCAACCGGTGGCTTGGTTCCTGACCGTGCCGACGCCGTCATCCAGCTCGAGGTTGTTGTCGATCACGGCAACGAGATCGAGATCCCGGACACGGTGGCCGCCGGAACGAACATCCGTCCTCGCGGCGGGGATCTGCGCCGGGGAGACGTCGTGGTGGAGGCGGGCGAGCTCCTAGGCCCGGCGCAGATCGGCGCCCTCGCCGCTGTCGGGATTCCCGAGGTCTCGTGCTCCCGGCGACCCCGGGCCGCGGTGCTCGCGACGGGCACGGAGCTGCGGCGCCCGGGTGAGGACCTCGGGCCTGGCCAGATCTACGAGGTGAACACCACGCTGCTCGCGGCGCAGCTCAGGTCGGCCGGCGCGGAGGTCGAGCAGCTCGAGGCCGTCGAAGACGACGAGGACGCGCACCGGGGAGCGCTGGAAGCCGGCCTGCGATCCGACGTGCTCGTCACGTCCGGCGGCGTCTCGGTCGGCCCGCACGATCTCGTGCGTTCGGTCGGGGCGGGGCTCGGGATCGAGGAGGTGCTCTGGGGCGTGGCCGTCAAACCCGGCAAGCCCCTGTGGTTCGGCGTGCGCGACCCGACCCTCGTCTTCGGCCTCCCCGGGAACCCGGTCTCGTCGCTCGTCGGCTTCGAGATCTTCGTGCGGCCGGCACTCCTCGCGCTCCAGGGCGCACGTGACCCGCTCCCTCGCTTCGATCCGGGGCGCCTCGCGCGGGCCGTGCGTCCGAACCCGGCGCGGACGGAACTGATGAGGGCCAGGACCGCAGTCGTCGACTCTGCGGTCGAGCTCGACGTCCTGGCCGGTCAGGACTCGCACATGATCGCGCGCGCCGCCGGCGCGGACGCGCTGGTGGTGATTCCGGCCGGTACCGGCGAGCTGCCCGCCGGTGCGCCGGTCAGCTACCTACGGCTCGCCTAGGCTCGGCCACCCGGCGGCCGAGCGCCAGGCCGAGAAGGCGGCCGATCAGCTGCCGGAGCGGCCCGCGGGGCGGGCGCTCACGCGCTTCCGGGTACGGCGCGTATCGTCCGGCCGCCAGGGCCGCCAGCTGGCCCGCGGCCGCGCACCAGCCGAGTGCGATCACGATCGCGGGCAGCGGCACCCAGCCGATCGCCACGAGCTCGAGCACGTACCACGGCGCGTCGAAGCCGAGCTCGAAGCGCCACGCGAACGACGCAATCAAGATCGCCGGGCCCAGGAAACCCGCTGCGAGGACGCCTGCCCGCAGCCACACCGCGGCGTGCCGAACCTGAGGCAGCCAGAGCCAGGCGTGGAGCGACGGGAGCAGGAAGACGAGCGCGAACGCGTTCGTCGCCAGCGTCAGGAGTGCCAGGACTGCCAGCACGAGCAGCGCGGCCGTCTGCCCCGCGAGCTCTTCCTCGACCGAGACCGCCCGACGCGGGAGCAGGCGCTCGCGGCTGACCAGCCAGCTCACGAACGCGAAGACGAGGAAGATCGTCAGCGTCACGACCGGCCAGTCCTCCGCCAGGCTCGTGCCCGGCGGCGGCGGTCGGTCCACTTGCGGCCAGGCGCCGATCAGTGCGAGGAATCCGAACGCAAGGCCGATCCAGAGCCAGAACGCAAGTCGTGTCCTGTAGCTCCGGAGCGCCGGCGCAAGCGGGATCCGGCGCCTTCGGCAGCGGGCGAACAGGTCGACCGCCGCAAGCAGGAACGGCAGAAGCGCCGTGATCAGGGCGAGCTTCACCGCCCAGCCCTGGACGATCCGTCCTCCGAGGTAGATGTAGGTCGACGTGTCCCGGGAGAGCGCGACGCCCTCGTCGAGAGAACCGAGAAGCGCCTCCGCCGCTCGGCCCACTTGACCGATGCGCCGGTCGCTCAGCCGGTCGAGTGTGTCCGTCTCGGGCCGCGGCGGGCGTGGGCCGGCGGTTGTGATGCTCAGCGCCGGGATCCCTGCGCCGATCAGGGGCGCCTGCTCGTACAGGCTGAAGGGGAAGGCGAGGTCGATCAGCTGGCCCGCCGCGCTCGTGCGCCTCGGTTCTGCTCCTGCGCGCTGGAGGATTCGCGCTGCGGCCGTCTCGACGAGCGTCGCGTCGGGCGAGCGCGGACGGTCTGCGGCGAGCTCGAGGCGAATACCGCCCTCTCCCCCGATCGCCACGAGGTTGACCGCTGACGCGACCCGCCGCCGGTACGGCGAGGTCTCGAGGAATCGCGCCGCTCCGATGCCGCCGTACGCGCCACCGTCCGTCGAGACGAGGACGATCGTGTGCGTCGGACTGGCGGGCGCACGCTCCTGTCCCGGCGCCGGGGCGACGCGGAGGCCGTAGCCGCGGGCGAGCTCGAGCAGGACGCCGGTGCCCGACGCGTTGTCGTTCGCTCCCTGCCCCGTCGCGCCGAGGTTGTCCCGGTGCGCCATGACCACGAGCACGTCCGGCGAGCGGCCCGGCGAAACAGCGATCACGTTCTCGAGCCCGACGCGGCCTTGCTCCGGAACCTGCGCCTCGAAGCGGTCTCGTTGCACGCGAAAGCCGAAGGACGCAAGCCGCTCGGCGACCCAATTCGCCGCCTCCGAGGCGGTGGGCGACCCCGGCGTCCGGTTCGGAAACTGCGTCGCGAGCTCGCGGGCGGACTGCGTCGCGCCGACCTCGTCGAAGGCGGCAGGGAAGGTCGGAGGAGGCAGGCTCTCGAGCCGCGTGATCGTGAACGCCGTGATCAGCAGCGGTATGGCGACGAGCAGCGCAGTTCCCCGATAGGCGCGGGCGTTGACCGGGCGCTCGAGAGAGCCGTGCCGCGCCCGCCTCCGCGAGGTTGGGGGCCGGAAAGGCGGCATGCCGAGGCTATAGTAGGGAGGGCCCCGGCCTCGCGCGCCCGGCGGTGATGCGCCCGTGCCCGACTCCTCCACAATCCTCCTCGTAGACGACGAGGACTCCGTCCAGAAGCTCCTCTCGTACCCGTTGGAACGGGATGGGTACCGCGTTCTTGCGGCCAAGGACGGCGAGGAGGCGCTCGCGAAGTTCTCGTCCGAGCCGGTCGACCTCGTCGTGCTCGACTTGATGCTGCCCAAGCTCGACGGGCTCGAGGTCTGCAAGCGCCTGCGCGCCCAGAGCGCCGTCCCGATCATCATGCTCACCGCGCGGGACGACGAGCTCGACAAGGTGCTCGGCCTGGAGCTCGGCGCCGACGACTACATCACGAAGCCTTTCTCGATCCGCGAGTTCCGAAGCCGCGTGCGGGCCCTTCTGCGCCGCGCGTCCCTGCCCGCGCAGCAGGACCGGCGCGACGGCGAGGTGATCGAGGCGGAGGACCTGCTCGTGGATCCGGCCCGGCGAACGGTGGAGGTGCGCGGCGACGCCGTGCAGCTCACCTACGTCGAGTTCGAGCTCCTGCGCACGCTTGCGTCGAATCCTGGGCGGGTCTTCACCCGACGGCAGCTGCTCGAGGCGCTCTGGGGGGACTCGGCGTACCGCGAGCCGCGCACGATCGACGTCCACGTCCGCCACCTGCGCGAAAAGCTCGAGCACGACGCCAGCGCGCCTGAGTTCATCCTCACAGTTCGTGGCGCCGGCTACCGGTTCAGGGATTCCTGATGCGCCTTCGCACCGTCGGGCTCAAGCTCAGCCTCGCGCTCGTCGCGCTGGTCGCCGGCGCTCTCGCGATCGTCTACGTCGCGATCGTGCCGACGCTCGAGGACAGGCTCGTCGACGGCCGGATCGCGCAGCTCGAGCGGACGGCGGACGCGGTCATCGCCGACTTCCAGGAGACAGTGGACGAGCCGACGTTCACTTGGCCCGGGTTCGTCACGACGGAAAGCCAGGTACGCGGTGTGCGGATCGTCGTTTACGAGTATCTCGACGACACGAGCTCTCCCGTCGTGCTGCGTCCGTTGATGGACTCACGGCCGACCGGGCAGTCCGAGGACAATCCCGTCGGTCAGGCGGCGGCCGACCGGCGCCGGACCCAGAGCGGCATCGTCGCGCGGCAGGGAACCCAGTTCGCGACGGTCGCGGTGCCGTTCGGAGGCGCGTACGTCCTGCAGGTGTCCACGCCGCTGCCAGAGACGCTGGAGACGGTTTCGCTCGTCCGCGAGCGTTTTATCTTCGCCGGCCTCTTGGCGCTGCTCGCAGCCGCCCTCGTCGGGATTCTTTCTCTCGCGGATCTTCGCGCGGCGTGTGCACCGCCTGGAGCGCGCAGCCGAGCGGATCGCCGGCGGACGATTCGACGAGCCGGTGGTGGACACGAGCGCAGACGAGATCGGGGAGCTGGCCAGGGCGTTCGACCGCATGCGGGCGCAGCTGGCGACACTCGAGCGGGCGCGCCGCGAGTTCATCGCCAACGCCTCCCACGAGCTGCGAACGCCGATCTTCGCCCTCGGAGGCCACGTCGAGCTGCTCACTGACGAGGACATGGACGAGGAAACGCGGGGCGAGTTCCTCGCCGAGATGCGCCTCCAGGTCGAGCGCCTCACAAAGCTCGCGACCGACCTTCTCGACCTTTCCCGTCTCGACGCGGGTCGTTTGCACGTGGAAATGACCCCGGTGGATCTCGGGGAGATCGCGCAGTCGCTCGCAGCGGAGTTCGGCGGCGTCGGCCGCGGGCGGGACCACGCACTCGAGACAGACGGCGAGGCAGGCGCCCTCGCGCTCGCCGACGAGGAACGGATTCGCCAGATCGGACGAATCCTCGTCGAGAACGCGATTCTCCATACGCCGCCGGGGACGGAGATCCGGCTCCACACCGCCGAAACCGACGACGGGGTCGAGCTGCGCGTCGAGGACACCGGCCCGGGCATTCCTCCCGGCGACCAGCAGCACGTGTTCGAGCGCTTCTACCGGGTCGGCGGGGCGGTCTCGTCCGGTTCGGGCCTCGGTCTGGCCATTGCACGGGAGCTTGCAGGCGTGATGGGCGGCGAAATCGTGCTCGATTCACGTCCCGGCCGCACCGCTTTCACGTTGAAACTCCCGCGGAGCCCGCTCGCGGTGGAAGAGCCCGAGCACGCGCTCGTCCGCTAGTAGAGGGCTCGGCGGAATACGGCTGTGTCGCCAGGCCGCGCTGCTCGCCCCCAGGTCTGCGTCCTCAGTCGCGCCCGTATCTCATTCGATACGGCTCTCCCTGCGTCATTGCCTGGGAACGAGCATCGCACCCTGGCAACGAGCGGCATCCCACCAAACCTCCACACGTTTTCACGTGCAAACAGAGGCGGCGGATAGAAACCCCGCGGCTACAGTGCGGAACCGGTGCGTCCGTCCGCCTTCGCAGTCATCGCGCTCGTCGCTGCCGCCGTCGGCGGCCTCGTCTCCGTCGTCGCGGCCGACCAGTCGGGCCTGCTGGACGATGCGACCGAGACGGTCTTCGTCAGCGGCTCGGGCGGAGCGCTGGCGGTCGAGCGGGAGATTGCAAATCCGAATAGCGCGGCCAAGCCTCTTGCAGGGAACACCTTCGACCCGGCTGCGATCTACCAGTCCCGCAGCGGCGGTGTTGTCACGATCTACGCGTATTTCGACGACCGCGCGCCCGCCGACCATGCCGCGCAGGGCTCGGGCTTCGTCATCTCTCGAGAGGGCTACATCCTCACGAGCGCGCACGTTGTCACGACGGCCGGCCCTGACGAGACAGGCGAGCCGGAGGCGGCTGACCGCGTCTACGTCGGCTTCCGCGACGGCGATCGAGCCGAGGCCAAGGTGATCGGGTGGGATGTCTTCGACGATGTCGGCGTCCTCAAGGTCGATCCGGCAGCGCACGCGCTCGACCCAGTGCCGCTCGGCGACTCCGCCCGTGTGGTCGTCGGTGAGCCCGTCGCGGCGCTCGGCAGTCCGTTCGGCAACGAGAGCTCGCTCTCGGTCGGCGTCGTCTCGGCGACGCGTCGTTCGATCAACTCGCTGACGTCGGGCTACAACGTCGGCGACGCGATCCAGACGGACGCCCCGATCACGCACGGGAACTCGGGCGGGCCGCTCTTCGACGCGCGCGGCCTAGTGATTGGCATCAATGCGCAGATTCGAAGCGACTCGGGCCAGTCCGAGGGCGTCGGCTTCGCGATCCCGATCAACGCCGCCAAGCGCTCGTTTCGGCAGCTCGTCCGCGACGGCCGTGTCGCCTACGCGTACGTCGGCGTCAACGCGGAGGATCTGACGCCGACGATCGCCAAGCGATTCGGGTACCCCGTTCAGCGCGGGGCGGTGATCGCCAGCGTCGTCCCGAAGAGCCCGGGCCAGGAGGCCGGCCTGCGCGGCGGGAGCCAACGCCGGCAGCTCAACGGCTTCGACGTTCGGGTCGGCGGCGATGTCGTCGTCAAGATCGGCTCCCAGGACGTCCGGAGCGCAGACGACCTCGTCCGCGAGGTGAGCGAACGCCTTGCGCCAGGCCAGGTCGTCTCGTTCACGATCCTGCGCCAGGGACGCCGGCTGGTCGTCCCTGTTCGGCTCGGCGAGCGCCCGAGACGGCCGCAGGTCGAGGACTAGCCCCCGGGTTTGATTTCTTCACGGGTTTGGAATAGTGGAACTGTTGGGGATCCCTTTCCGTAAACCTGGTAAAGCCTTCGAAATTCATGACGAGCCGCTCAATCCCTGCGACCAACGGTGGTGCTCCGACCATCTGGTTGACGATTCCGGCGAAGCCCGAGTACATCACTCTGGTTCGGCTCGCCCTTAGCGGCCTGTCCCAGTCCCGTGAGCTTCCCGACGAGACGCTCGGCGACCTCAAGCTCGCAGTCACCGAAGCCTGCTCCAACTCGATCCGGCACGCCTATGGCGACGGCCGCGATGGCTCGGTCCAGGTCGTCTACGAGCTCCATCCCGACCGCCTCGTCGTCGAAGTGCGCGACGACGGCCCGGGGTTCTCCGCGCCCGAGCCGGCGGTCCTGAACGAACAGGGGCTCAACGAGGGGGGCCTCGGGATCGCGATCATCCGGGCGCTCGCCGATGAGCTCGAGCTCGGGCCGGGAGATGACGGGCAGGGATCTCGCCTCAGGCTCGTAAAGTTCATCCAGGCATAGTCAGCACCTCGCAAGACTCACCCACCGGCACAGCTCCGGACGCTTGAACATGCTCCCGATCGTCAACGTCGGCACCAAACCGCTCTCGGACTACGCGACCATCGGCGGCCGTGGCCTGATGGCCGAGATCCAGCGCCTCGCCGGGCCGCTCGAGGGCAAGCGGGTCTGCCACCTCTCGGCGACGGCGTTCGGCGGCGGAGTCGCGGAGATCAACTACACGCTGATCCCGCTGATGCGCAGCGCCGGGCTCGAGACGGACTGGCGGATCATCAAGGGCAAGGACGAGTTCTTCGACGTCACGAAGAAGATCCACAACGCGCTCCAGGGCAGCCCGCTCGGGCTGACCGGCGAAGAGGTGCGGATCTTCCAGCAGTACAACGCGGCAAACGCCAAGGAGTTCGACGACTCCGAGTACGACGTCGTCGTCGTCCACGACCCGCAGCCGGTCGCGATGATCGACCATTTCCCGAGCTCGGAGGCGCGCTGGATCTGGCGCTGCCACATCGACCTTTCCACGCCGAACGAGGATGTGCTCGGCGTGCTGCTCCCCTCGATTGCCCGCTACGACGCGGCGATCTTCCACATGCCGCAGTACGTCCCGCGGACGGGCGATCTCCCGGAGGCGTACATCTGGCCGCCGGCGATCGACCCGCTTGCGCCCAAGAACATCGCGCTCTCGGCGGAAGATGCGGCGTACATCGTCGACCAGTTCGGGATCGACGTGGAGCGGCCGCTGCTCACGCAAGTGTCACGGTTCGATCCCTGGAAGGACCCGCTCGGCGTGATCGATGCCTTCAGGATCGCGCGCGAGTCGCATCCGGGTCTGCAGCTCGGGCTGGTGGGGTCGATGGCACACGACGACCCCGAAGGCTGGGACTTCTACAACCAGACGGTCGAGCACGCGGGCGGCGACCCTGACATCTTCATCCTCTCGAACCTCAACAACATCGGCTCCGTCGAGGTCAATGCGTTCCAGGTGTATTCGGCGGCGGTCCTCCAGAAGTCGATCCGGGAGGGCTTCGGCCTGACAGTGACCGAGGGACTCTGGAAGGCCCGGCCCACCGTAGCGGGGCGAGTCGGCGGGATCCCGGCACAGATCCAGGACGGCGAGACCGGCTGGCTCGTGGATTCGGTCGAGGAGTGTGCGGCCGCGTGCCTGGAGATCCTCGCCGAGCCTGAAGGGGCTCGTCGCCGCGGAGTCCGGGGCAAGGAGTACGTGCGCCAGCACTTTCTCACGCCGAGGCTTCTGCGCGACTGGCTTGCACTCTTCAACAGGCTCGACGGCACCGACACGGGCGAGACCCAGCTGGTGACCGTCTCCGCCGAAGCCGTCTAAGCGGCCCGGTTGAGCCAAAAAACCGCTCGGGTAGGGTCCCGGCGATGGGCGCTCGACGAAGGTTGATCGTCGTTTCGAACCGCGGCCCCGTGACCTTCGACCGCGATGCGGACGGTCAGCGCGTCGCCAGACGAGGCGGCGGCGGGCTCGTGACGGCGCTCCGCAGCCTGGTCGCCATGCACGACGTCACGTGGATCGCGAGCGCGATGACCGACGAGGATCGGGCGGTTGCCGAGGAGGCGAGCGGTGAGGCGATCGACGAGACCGCTCGCGACGGCTCGCCGTACCAGCTGAGGCTCATCTCGCACGACCGCACGGCGTACGACTGGTTCTACAACGTCGTCGCGAACCCCACCCTCTGGTTCCTGCAGCACTACCTGTGGAACCTCGCGCAGGCGCCGAACGTCGATCGGGGGCTGCACCACGCGTGGGAGGAGGGGTATGTCGCCGTCAACGCAGGCTTCGCCGACGCTGTCGTCGCCGAGTTGGAGGCGGAGCCCGGTTCGCCGGTCTTCTTCCACGACTACCACCTGTACCTCGCGCCCCGGTTCGTGCGGGCGCGAGTGCCCGACGCGGCGCTGTCGCACTTCGTTCACATCCCGTGGCCAGAACCGGACTACTGGCGGGTGCTTCCCGAGGCGATCCGGCGTGCCTTGCACGATGGGCTGCTGGCGAACGACGTCGTCGGCTTTCACACGGAGCGCTGGCGCCGCGCCTTTCTCCGCTCGTGCATGGACATCGTCGGCGCCGAGGGCAACCTCCTCGACGGCACCGCGGACTACGACGGCCGCCGGGTGTGGGCTACGAATCGTCCGATCTCCGTCGATGCGGCCGAGTTCTACGAGCTCGCCGGCGGCGATGCCGTCCGGGAGCTCGAGGCCGCGCTCGCCGTTTCGCGACCCGAGCGCCTGATCCTTCGCGTCGACCGGACCGACCCATCGAAGAACGTTGTGCGCGGATTCCGGGCGTTCGAGCGGTTCCTGACCGACCACCCCGAGTACCACGGGCGGGTTGGAATGCTCGCGCTGCTCGACCCGAGCCGGCAGGACATTCCCGAGTACGCGGAGTATCTCGGCGCCATCCAACGAACGGCCCGGGTGGTCAATGACCGGTTCCAGGCCGAGGGCTGGACGCCGATCGATCTGCGGATCGCCGATGACTTCCTCGGGTCTGTGGCCGCCTACAAACAGTACGACGTCCTGCTCGTGAACGCGATCTTCGACGGACTGAACCTCGTCGCCAAGGAAGCGCCGCTCGTGAACGAGCAGGACGGCGTCCTGATCCTCTCCGAGAACGCAGGCGCTCACGAGGAGCTGAGCGACTGGGCGGTGACGGTCAACCCGTTCGACATCGCGGGACAGGCGGACGCGATCTACTCAGCGCTCGAGATGCCGGCCGATGAGCGCGCCGCCCGAAGTCGAGCGCTCCGCGCACACATCCGCGAGCACGACCTCAGTGAGTGGGTCGAGGGCCAGCTCGCGGATCTCGACGCCGCGGCCGAGCGGGCCAGCGCCCGTCCGTGACGGACTTCTCGCACATCGACGAGGCGGGTGGAGTCCGGATGGTGGATGTCGGCGGCAAGCCACTCTCACGGCGGCGCGCGCGAGCGCGGGCTCTCGTCGAGATGCGGCCCGAGACCGCCGCTCGGCTCGGCGAGCTGCCCAAGGGCGACGCGCTGACAACGGCGAAGCTGGCCGGCGTCATGGCCGCGAAGCGGACAAGCGACCTGATCCCCCTCTGCCACCCGTTGCCGCTCACTTCGATCGACGTGCATGTTGCCATTTTAGAGAACGGAGCGGACGTCACGGCTACGGTGGCGACGACGGCGCAGACCGGTGTCGAGATGGAGGCGCTCGTTGCTGCCTCGATCGCGGCGCTCACGATCTACGACATGGCGAAGGCGGTCGACGACTCGATGGTCGTTCGGGAAGTGCGCTTGCTGGAGAAGGCGAAGGAGGAGATCTGAGGGCCGCGGTTCTGACGGTCTCCGACGGCGTCGCGGGCGGCGAGCGCCCGGACGAGAGCGGCGCAGTGCTGGAAGGGCTTCTCCGGGAGGCCGGACACGAGGTGACCCGGCGGGTCGTGCCGGACGAGCGGAGCGAGATTGCGGAGGCGATCGAGGCGCTCGCCGACGAGTTCGAGCTGGTCCTGACCACGGGAGGCACGGGCGTGGCGCCGCGCGACGTCACTCCCGAGGCGACCGCGGCGGTCGTCGAGCGTCAGATTCCGGGTCTAGCGGAGGCGATTCGAGCCGATGCCGTGGCGCGTACGCCGCACGGCATGCTCTCGCGCGGGATCGCGGGTGCTCGGGGCCGGACGCTCGTTGTGAACCTGCCCGGCTCCCCGGGTGGCTGCCGTGACGGTTTTGCGGTCGTCCGGGAGGCGCTTTCGCACGCCGTGAGGCTGCTTGCGGGCGAGACCGGAGGGCACCGCCAGACCTGAGCCCGGGACCGGCAGTCAACCGAGTTGGCGCAGTTTCGGCACTGTTGCGTCACCCACTCGTGCGCCGCCCACGGATACGATCGCCTCGGGGAGGAGGTTGGGGGTTCCTGAGCGAGACCAGCGAGGTGGGCGCGGGATGATCAGCGCAAGTGGGCTCGGCCGGCGGTTCGGGGAGCGGCGCGCGCTTTCCGGGGTCGACGTCCGCCTCGAAGAGCGTGGATTCCTGCTGATCACCGGCCCCAACGGCTCGGGGAAGACCACATTGCTTCGGCTGCTTGCGGGGCTGCTCGCTCCGACGGAGGGCGAGCTGGAGGTTCGCGCCCACCGCGGGCGGATCGGCTTCCTCGGCCACGAGCCGCTTGTCTACCGCGAGCTCACGGCGCTCGAGAACCTCGATCTCTTCGGGCGGCTCTATCGCGTCCCGGAGCACCGCGAGCGAACGGGAATGCTCCTCGAGCGCTTCGGGCTCTGGGATGCCCGCGGCGAGCCCGTGTCGAGGCTCTCGCGGGGGATGGTGCAGCGGCTCGCGCTCTGCCGGACGCTTCTCCACGACCCAGAGCTTCTGCTCCTCGATGAGCCCTTCAGCGCGCTTGATGCCGACGGCGCCGAGCTTCTCCACGCGGAGCTGAACCAGGCGGAGCCGCGCACCATCGTTGTTGCAAGCCACCAGCCCGAGCGGATCGCGCCGCTCGCGACCCAGCGACTCGCGCTCGCGTGACCGGCTACCTCGGGGACGTCGCGGCACTCGCGCGGAAGGATCTCCTCGTCGAGCTCCGTACGCGCGACACCGTGCCTGCCATGCTTCTCTTCGTCGTCGCGGCGCTCGTGGTCTTCCACTTCGCCCTTCCGGCCGAGAGCTCGCGCCTCGCGGCGAGCGGGATGCTCTGGATCGCGCTCCTCTTTACGGCGCTGCTTGCCCTCGTGCGTGCGTTCGTGGGCGAGCGGGACCAGGGGACGCTCGACGGGCTGATCCTCGCGCCGTGCGATCGGAGCGCGATCTGGCTCGGAAAGACGCTCAGCGTCCTCGCCTTCCTGTTGTTCGCCGAGGCCGTCGCGCTTCCGGCGTTCGGGCTCTTCTACGAGGCCGTGACCTGGGAGCTGATCGCCGGCGTCGCTCTCGCGAACGTCGGGATCGCTGCGGTCGGGACCCTGCTCGGCGCAATGGCCGCCGCCGCCCGCGCACGCGAGCTGCTTCTGCCGCTTCTGTTCCTACCCGTTGCCATCCCACTCGTGATCGGCGGCGTGGGCGCGACTGTCGACGACGACCCAGGCCGATACCTGGCCTTCCTCGCGCTCTACGACCTGATCTTTGCGATCCTGTCCTGGGCAAGCTTTGAGTACGTCGTTACGGAATAACGGCGCCGCCCTCCTCTCGCTGACAGCGGCGGCTCTCCTGGTCGCGGGCCTTTCGCTCGCGATCTTCTGGGCGCCCGAGGACGCCGACCAGGGCATCAGCCAGAAGATCTTCTACGTCCACGTCCCGGTCGCGCTGACCTCGTACGCCGCGTTCTTCTGGGCCGCCTGGAAGGCGCTTCGCCTGCTCTGGAAAGGCGAGGAGCGTCACGACCTCGAGAGCTACACGGCCGTGCACATGGGTGTGATCTTCGGCGTGCTCACTCTGGTCACCGGCTCGATCTGGGCAAAGGTCTCCTGGGGCCAGTGGTGGGTCTGGAGCGAACAGCAGCTGACGCTCTTCTTAATCCTGTTCCTGTTCTACTCCGCGTACTTCATGCTCCGGTACTCGACCGATCCTGGGCCGCGCCGGGCCCGCACGTCCGCCGTTTACGCGCTCTTCGGGGTCGTGCTGATCCCGGTCAGCTTCCTGGCGATCCGGCTTGCGGAGGGGCTGATCCATCCCGTGGTCTTCAAACGTGATGGGCCCGACATGGAGGGCTCGATGTTCCTCACGTTCTGCGTCTGCCTGGCCGCGATGCTGGCGCTGGCCGGCGCCCTCTACCTGATCGAGCTCTCCGGAAAACGGGCCGACGCGAGCCTCCGCGCGCTGCGGGAGCGGCTGGCGTGAGCACCGGGGAGAGGCTGGCGTGAGTACCGGGGAGAAGTACCTCTGGGCGGCGTATCTCGTGGTCTTCGCGGCCGTGCTGCTCTACGTCGTCCTCATTTCGCTGAAGGTCGGGCGTCTGGAGCGCGAGCTGACCACGCTCGCTCAGCTGGCGCGGGAGCGGGAGGCACGCGGTGGCTGAGCTGCTCGTCTGGCCGGCCCTGCTTGCGTACGGCGAGGCGGCGGTCGCGTACGCGGGGAACGCGCGCCGGCCGGGATCGCTCGGGCGCCTCGGGACCTGGGGCGTCCGCCTCGGCTGGCTCGCGCAGACGGCGCTCCTGGTCGTCCAGGCGAGCGATGCCGACGGCTTCCCGTGGAGCACCTGGGCGGGCTCGCTCAACCTCTTCGTCTGGCTCGTCGTCAGCGCGTACCTGATCTGGGGCTGCAGTCCGCGCTACCGGCTCCTCGGGCTCGGGGTGATGCCGCTCGCGGCCGCGCTTCTTGCGATCTCGTACGCCGCCGGGGGGACGGACAACACGGCGGTGGCAGCCTGGGGCGACGTCGTGCTCGTCCTCCACGTCGGGCTCATCCTCGTCTCCTTCGCCGGCTTCACGGTCGCGGGCGGCCTCGCGGCGCTCGAGCTCTGGCAGGAACGCGAGCTGAAGAGCCATCCGGCCGGGCTGCTGCGGCTCCGCGTCCCGTCCTTGGTGTCGCTCGACCGGCTCACCGTCACGACCGTCGCCGTGTCGCTCGTCGCTCTGACTGCCGGGATCGTGCCGGGCCTTGCGCGGCTTCCGGATCGCGGGCTCGATGTCCTCATCGCGGGCACGATCGTCCTCTGGTCACTCGGCGCGGCCGTTCTCTATCTCCGTGTAGGCGCGGGTCGTCGCGAGCTCGCAGCTGCGCTCACGCTCGGCGGCGTCGGCGCCGTCATCGTCCTCCAACTTGGGCTCCTGTTCGCCCACGTCGCATGAAGCTGCTCGTCGTCGGAACCTCCCACCGGCTCGCGCCCGTCGAAGTCCGTGAGCGGGTCGCACTCGACGGGGAGGGCGAGGCGGCACTCGCGCAGCGACTGGGAGAAAGCGGGGAGGCGGTGTGTCTCTCGACGTGCAACCGCACCGAGCTCTACCTCGCGGCCGCCGATGCAGACGCTGCCGGCGATCGCGCGACGGCCGTGCTCGCAGAGCTGGGCCGGATCCCGCCAACAGAGCTCGAGCCGTACCTCTACCGCCTCGAGCAGGAGGCGGCCGCCACGCACCTCTTCCGCGTCGCTGCCGGGCTGGACTCGCTCGTGCCGGGAGAGGGAGAGATCCAGGGACAGGTCCGGTCCGCCTACGAGCGTGGCGCTGTCGGGCCGCTCCTCGACCGGCTCTTCCGGCAGGCGCTGCACGCGGGCAAGCGGGTGAGGACGGAGACCGCCATCGGCGAGAGCCCTGCCTCCGTGGCCTCGGCCGCGGCAGCTCTCGCAGCGCAGGTTTTCGGGGACCTCGGCGGCCGCCGCATCGTCGTCATCGGCGCCGGCAAGGTCGGCGAGCTGGCGGCGCGCAACCTCGTCAGCCGCGGAGCGGAGCTCTCGTTCGTCGCGAACCGGACGCTCGACCGCGCGACATCGCTCGCCGAGCGCTTCGGTGGCGAGGCGCTCTCGCTGGACGCGCTCGAGCCGGAGCTCGTGCAAGCCGACATCGTCGTCTCGTCGACGGCGTCCCGCGACACGATCCTCGCGCGGGAGCACGTCGAGCGTGCGCTCTCGGCCCGCCGCGGTCGACCGCTGCTCCTCGTCGATCTCGCCGTGCCGCGCGACATCGATCCGGCCGTCAAGGAGCTTCACGGCTGCTTCCTGTACGACATCGACGACCTCCAGTCCGTCGTCGAGGAGACGCTCACCGGGCGCCGCGGAGAGGCGATCAGGGCGGAAGCGATCGTCGCGAGGGAGGGAGAACGATTCCAGCAGTGGCTGGCCTCGCTCGACTCGGTTCCCGCGATCGCGTCGCTTCGGGAGCGGGCCGAGACCATTCGCCGCCGGGAGCTCGCGAAGGCGAGCCCACGCCTCGTCGGGCTCTCGGACCCCGAGCGCCGCGCCGTGGAATCCCTGACAAGCCAGATCGTCAACAAGCTCCTCCATCAGCCGATCATGCGCCTGAAGGAGGCCGGGCTCGGAGAGGAGGACGAGCGCCGTGCTCCTCAGGGTCGGCTCGAGGGGTAGCCGCCTCGCCCTGACGCAGGCCGAGCTCGCGGTCGAAGCGCTGCGTCGGCCCGGCTTGGAGTTCGCGCTCGTCCCGGTGACGACCGCAGGCGACCGCGATCGGACGAAGCCGTTCGGAGAGATCGGCTCGCGGGGCGTCTTCGTGAAGGAGCTCGAGGAGGCGCTGCTCGAAGAGCGGATCGACGTCGCCGTCCACTCGGCGAAGGACATGACGTCGACGGACACGGAAGGGCTCGCGGTCGGCGCCTACCTCGAGCGGGAGGATCCGCGCGACGCGCTCTGCGGCTCGGACGCCGTCCGGCCGGGGATGCGTGTCGGGACTGCATCGGTCCGGCGTCGGGCGCAGCTGCTCGCGCTCGAACCCGAGCTTCGGATCGAGCCGCTGCGGGGGAACATCGACACGCGACTCCGGAAGCGGGGCGAGCGGGGCCTCGATGCGGTCGTTCTCGCGGCCTGCGGCCTCGACCGGCTCGGCCTCGCAGACGAGATCGGCCGGCGCTTCGAGCCCGACGAGCTGCTGCCCGAGTCCGGCCAGGGCGCGCTCGCGCTCCAGGTCCGGGCCGGAGAGGAAGGCGTGGTCGCTCACGCCGACCACTCGGCGACCAGGCGGCGGGTCGAGTCCGAGCGTGCATGCGTCGCGGCCGTCGGCGGTGGCTGCCTCGCACCAGTCGCCGCGTACCACGACGGCGACCGGCTGACCGCGCTCATTGCGGCCGAGGACGGGAGCTGGGTCGAGCGCCGAACCGGAGACGATCCCGTCAGCCTCGGGCGGGAGCTGCTCGCACTCGTTCCGTGAGGATCCTGCTGACCCGTCCGGAGGGGCGGAACGAGGAGCTGGCCGACGCTCTCTACGCGGCGGGGCACGAGGTCGAGTGCGTGCCGCTGATCGCGCTCGAGCCGCTCGGCGACAAGCCGATCGACCTCGACGGCTACGACTGGGTGCTCGTCACGAGCGCGATGGCTGCACGGGAGCTTCGCCGTCGGGGCCGTGGCCGGCCGGGCGCGTTTGCCGCGATCGGTCGGGTGACGGCGGATGCGCTCGGCGGTGCGGACCTCGTACCGCGCGTGTCGACCCAGGAGGGACTGCTTTCCGAGCTGCCCCGGCCGTACGGGCGCGTACTGTTCGCCGGCGCCGAGGCCGCCCGGCGCTTGCTCGTCGAGGAGCTGGGCGCCGACTTCGTCCCGCTGTACCGGACCCGCGAGCTCACGCCCGAGCTTCCGGACGCGGATGTGGTCGTTCTCACCTCGCCGTCCGCTGCCCGGGCGTACGCGGCGCTCGGCCGCAGAGGGCCTGCGGTCTCCATCGGGCCGGAGACCACTTTGGCGGCGCGGTCGCTTGCCCTCGAGGTGGTAGCGGAGGCACGGAGCCAGGACACAAGAGGCCTCTTGGCCGCCGTGGAGGCGGCGACGCGTTAGCGTCCAGCTCCGTGGTGATCACCTTCCTCTCGGACTTCGGCGTCGAGGACGACTTCGCCGGCACGTGCCACGGCGTGATCAAGCGGATCGCGCCGCAGGTGGACGTGATCCACATCACGCACGGGATCCAGCCGACGAGCATCCTGCAGGGCTCCGTCGTCTTGGCCAGCACCCTGCCGTACATGCCGGCCGGCGTGCATCTCGCGATTGTCGATCCGGACGTCGGGACGCCCCGCCGCGCGCTCGTGATCCGCACTGGGGACGACCGGCTCCTCGTTGGGCCGGACAACGGTCTGCTCGTGCCTGCAGCAGAGCGCCTCGGCGGGATCGCGGCGGCGAACGAGATCACGAACCGCGAGTACGCCCTCGAGCCGATTGCGCCGACGTTTCACGGCCGGGACATCTTCTCTCCGGCGGCGGCCCACCTCGCGCTAGGCCTCGCCCCGGGAGACCTCGGTGATGCCGTCGAGCCGGACTCGCTCGTCCGCCACGAGTATCCGCAGCCGGAGATCGGGACGCGCCGGATCCGGGCGAAGTGTCTCTACGTCGACCGGTTCGGGAACATCCAGCTGAACCTGACGGCGAGCGACGTCGAGCCGCTGGGCATCGTGCCGGGCGTGAGGGTCGAGGTGGAGCTCCCCGTCGACCGTTTCTACGCCCAGGCCGCGAGGACGTTCGCCGACGCACGGCCCGGCGACATCGTCCTGTACGAGGACGCATACCGGAACATCGCGCTCGCGATCTCCCGCGGGAACGCAGCCCAGACATTCGGTGTGCGGGCCGGGACGGAGGTTCGGCTACGGGCCGACTAGGCGAACACCTTGGCCGGCGGTTCGTCCGGCTGGTCACCAACCTCGTCGTCCGGTGGCCCCGTCTCTGGCCCATCTTCCGTTCGGCGGTCCGCTGGCAGTTCGACCGCATGGCTCCGGTGTGGGCGGCCATGCGGCAACCTGATTCCCTCGCTTCCTACGAGACGGCCCTCGACCGCGTGGAAGGGCCCGTGCGACGTGTGTTGGACGTCGGGACCGGAACCGGCGCGGGGGCCCTCGAGATCGCGAAGCGCTTTCAGGACGCGAAGGTCGTAGGCGTCGACGTGTCCGAGGCGATGCTCGAGGAAGCTCGGCGACTGGCTCCGGGCGTCGAGTTCGTTCAGGGAGACGCGTCGGCGCTCCCGTTCGACGATGCCGAGTTCGACGTCGTCGCACATGCGAACATGATCCCGTTCCTCGACGAGACCGCCCGGGTCCTCAAGCCCGGCGGCTGGACGCTCTTTGCGTTCTCGGCGGGGCCGGAGACGCCGATCTACGTCGCGCCCGACCGCCTGCGCCGCGAGCTCGAGCGGCGCGGGTTCACGGACTTTGCGCAAATTACGGCCGGGCGCGGCAACGCCATCCTTGCCCGGCGCGGCGAAGGGGGGTAGCGTCCAGCGCACTGAGACGTTCGTGGCGCGGTTGCACCGGCCCGGACGTCTCTTTTTGTCCGGCTAGACTGGCCGCACTGCGGCGAGGTAGCTCAGTTGGTAGAGCACACGGCTGAAAACCGTGGTGTCGCCGGTTCGATTCCGGCCCTCGCCACCTGGCACGTGTCAGCGGAGCGCCGCGGTCTCGCGTCCCCGTCGCACCGCCGCGATGCGCTCGCTGAGGCCTTCCAGCAGCTGCCCCTTGAGCATGACTGCGTCGGCGCCCGCGTCGGTCGCGGCTTGATGCAGCGCGGGGTCAGTGTCGCCGGTGAGCGCAATCAGGCACAGGTTCGGATGCTCTGCGCGAAGCCGACCCACGGCGGCCACGCCGTGCAGCCTCGGCATGTGCAGGTCGATCACGACGGCGTCCGGGTCGATGGTCTCGACGCATTTCACGGCCTCGATCCCGTCGAGGGCGACCCCGACGACCCTCAAGGGCGGTTGCTGCTCGACGAGCGCGCGAAGCGTCTCGAGGTAGCCCTCGTCGTCGTCCGCCAGCACGACGGAGATCGTCCTCTCGGAAACCAACATCGCGGCGGGCGGAACCTACCCCATTCCAAGGAAGAATCGTCGGTGTGTTAGGGCTTCTGTACGACATCCACGGAAACCTGCCGGCGCTGGAGGCGGTGCTTGCGGAGCTGGAGGACGTGGGCTGCGACCGCGTTCTCCTCGGCGGCGACTACGGCACGCCGAGCCCCGCGCCCCGAGAGACGCTCGCGAGGCTTCGCGACCTCCCGAAGGCCACCTGGATCCGCGGGAACGGCGAGCGCTGGCTTCGCGAGCCGCCCGACATCCCGGAGGTTGTCGAGGCGTACAAGGAGTTCGAAGGAGTGCTCACTGAAGAGGAGATCAACTGGCTGTACGGGCTTCCGGAGCGGGCCGAGCTCGACGGGATCCTGTACGTCCACGGTTCGCCCGTCTCCGATGTCGAGAGCTTCGCGCCTAGACCGGAGGAAGGCGAGGAGCGCATGCTGGGCGGAGTCCGCGACCGGACGATCGTCTTCGGGCACAGCCACCAGCAGTTCCGCCGTCAGGGGCCGAACGGCACCGACCTCGTTAACCCGGGAAGCGCCGGGATGCCGCTCGACGGCGATGTGCGCGCAGCGTGGGCGACGTGGGACGGCGACTTCGAATTCCGCCGCACCGAGTACGACGTCGAGCGTGCGGCCGCCGCCTATCGCGCGATGGGCGGTGACTTCGCCGCGTTCGCCGCTGACCGGATCCTGAAGGGCTCGGACTAGAGGGTCTTGGCGGAACGTTGCTCGCCGTCGGGGCGAGCCGCGCACTCCCGACGGCATGGACCTCGTTGCGCTAGGCCGTCCTAGGCCAGAACAGCGTCGAGCGTCACCTCGACGTCGTCGCTGAGCGCCTGCGAGACGGGGCAGTTGTCCTTCGCGTCCTCGGCCGCCTTGCGGAAGCCCTCCTCGTCCACGCCGCCGGCCTCGCCGCGGATCTGCAGACGCATCGTCGTCATCCGGAAGCCGTCGCCGACTTTGTCGAATGTGGCCGTAGCCTCGCTTTCCAGGCGCTGGGCCGGCGTGCCCGCCTGCGCGAGCCCGTTCGCGAGCGCCATCAAGACGCACGACGCGTGCGCCGCGGCGATCAGCTCCTCGGGGCTCGTGTTCTCGTCGGCGGCCTCCGCGCGTGAGCTCCACTTGATCGTCGCGTTGCGGACTGCCCCGCTCTCCGTCGAGACCGTTCCTGACCCGCTGATCAGGTCCCCCTGCCACTCTGCGTTCGCGGTCCGCTCAACCGCCATCCTCGCCCTCCTTCTCCTGGCCTGAACCGGACGGCCGATAGTAGCGGCGGCCCTTCAGCTCGTCGGGCAGGTTCTCGGTCTCGAAGCCGCGGGGGTCGGAGTGCGGGTAGATGTAGCCCTTTCCGCGGCCGAGCTTCTTGGCGCCGTAGTAGTGCGTGTCTCGGAGCGCGTCCGGCGGTCGGAGGTGACCATGGTCACGGACGTCCCTCTGGGCGTCGCGGAGCGCCACGATCACGTCGTTCGACTTCGGCGCGAGCGCGAGGTAGATCGCGGCCTCGGCGAGGTTGAGCTGCGCCTCGGGGAGCCCCACGTGCTCCACGGCCTGCGCCGCCGCGACGGCGACGACGAGCGCCTGCGGGTCGGCCAGGCCGATGTCCTCGGACGCGAGGATGACCATGCGGCGCGCGATGAATCGTGGATCCTCGCCTCCCTCGAGCATTGCGGCGAGGTAGTAGACGGACGCGTCGGGATCCGAGCCGCGCATCGACTTGATGAACGCCGAGACGAAGTCATAGTGCGCATCCCCGCCCTTGTCGTAGACGAGCGGCCGTTTTCGGGCGGCGTCCTCGACCTGCTCCTCCGAGAGCGGGCTCTCCTCGGCCCGTGCGGTCTGGACGGCGAGCTCCAGGATGTTCAGCGCGTTCCTGGCGTCGCCGCCCGCACGGAGCGCGACCAGCTCCACCAGCTCCGGCGGCACCTCGGCGCCGAGCTCCTCGGCTCCCCGGCGAACGACGACCGCGAGCTGCTCGCGGGAGAGCGGCTGGAGCTCGTAGATCTGCGCTCGGGAGAGGAGCGCCGAGTTGACCTCGAAGTACGGGTTCTCGGTCGTGGCGCCGATCAGCGTCAGGACGCCCTCCTCGACGGCAGGCAGCAGCGCGTCCTGCTGCGCCTTGTTGAAGCGGTGGATTTCGTCCAGGAACAGGATCGTGCGCCGGCCCTGGGCGCCCAGCTCCTCCCTGGCCTGCGCGATCACCTCGCGAACCTGGGAAACCGTGGCCGAGACGGCGGAGAGCTCCTCGAAGGCGGCGCCTGTCTGGTTGGCGACGATGCGGGCGAGCGTGGTCTTGCCGCTCCCGGGCGGGCCGTAGAGGATCATCGAGCCGACGCGGTCCTCCTCGATCGCGAGCCGCAGCGCGGAGCGCTCGGCGAGGATCTGCTCCTGGCCCACGAAGTCGTCGAGCCGCTGCGGGCGGAGCCGGAGCGCGAGCGGCGCGACCTGCGGCAGCCGTTCCTTGGCGGCGTCTGAGAAGAGATCGCTCATTGCGAGAAAAGTATGCTCGTGCGTCGAGCGACGAAGGAGGTAGTGAGTGCCATTCGAGGAGCTGAAAGAGCGACATGCGGCCGTCTGGAGCTCCGGTCCCTACCAGGGGATCACGGAGACGATCGCGGACGTCCACGCCGCGGTGATCGACCGCCTGCGGCCGGAGCCGGGCCAGCGTTTTCTCGATCTCGCCTGCGGGACGGGCGCGGTCGCAGAGCTTGCCGCCGAGGCAGGTGCGGAGGTCGTGGGCATCGATCTGGCGCCTGCGCTGATCGAACAGGCGAAGGGCCGAGCCGAGGAGCGCGGCCTGGAGATCGACTACCGGGTGGGCGACGCCGAGGCCCTGGACGTCGAGGACGCGAGCTTCGACCGGGTTGCGTCGACGTGCGGCGTCATGTTCGCGCCCGATCACGGGGCGATCGCGCGAGAGCTCGCGCGTGTCACACGTCCTGAAGGACGACTCGCCCTCGCCTGCTGGACGCCGGAATCCGGTCTCGCCCAGCTCTTCGGCGTGATGCGCGAGTTCCAGCCACCACCGCCCCCGGGCGTCGGCAACCAGTTCGACTTCGGACGCGAGGACTACGTCCGTGACCTCCTTGCACGCGACTTCGACCTCGAGTTCGAGACTCTGGACAGCCCGCTCGAGATGGATTCCGGCGAAGGGGTCTGGGAGCTCTTCAGCCGCGACTACGGGCCGACGAAGACGCTCGCCGAATCGCTTGACGACGAGAAGCGCGAAGAGCTGCACCGCAACTTCGTGGAGCTTCACGAGCGCTCGAGAGTGAACGGCGGCATCCGGTTCTCGCGCACGTATCTCCTCACAGTGGGCGCCCGCCGCTAGTGGCGACCGTCTCGCTGCGGCAGGAGGCGACCGAGCTCCTCCAGGAGCTGATCCGGGTGGACACGGTCAACCCGCCGGGGAACGAGACGCGGGCGGCGGAGCTCCTGCGGGAGTACCTCGGCGAGAACGGAGTCGAGTCAGAGTTCTACGCGAAGGTGCCGGAGCGGGCGAACCTCGTCGCGCGGATTCCCGGCAGCGGGACAGGACCGCGCCTCGTCCTCCTGTCCCACACCGACACGGTGCTCGCCGACCCGGCGGAGTGGGCGACCGACCCCTGGTCCGGTGAGCTTCGGGAGGGGCAGGTCTGGGGCCGCGGCGCGCTCGACATGAAGGGCCAGGTCGCGGCGAGCGCGGTCGCGATCGCTTCGCTCGCACGGGAGGGCTTCGAGCCCGGCGGCGACCTGATCTTCGCCGCGTGCGCCGACGAGGAGGTCGGCGCCGGCTTCGGGCTCCAGTGGCTGTGCGAGGCGCACCCCGAGGTCGTTCGAGCCGAGTACTGCGTGAACGAGGGCGCGGGCGACAGACTCGTGCTCGGCGACCGTGTCTTCTATGCCTGCTCGACCGCAGAGAAGATGAGCTCGCCGTTCCGGATCATCGTCCACGGACGAAGCGGTCACGCGTCGAGGCCGGGCATCGCGGACAACGCGCTCGTGAAGGCCGCGCCGCTGGTCGAGCGCCTCGGCAGCTTCCAGGACACGCCGGAGCTCGGTCCGGAGGTGGAGACGTTCCTGCGCGTCGTCGCTGGTGAGGTGCCGTCCCCGAGCCGCGCCGTCGAGGCCGCGCGCGAGGTCCACCAGCTCGCCGGCGACCTCGTGGAGCCGCTGCTGGGGACGACGGTGGCGCCCACCCAGATCACTGCGTCGCACGGGCGCAATGTGATTCCTGCGCGCTGCGAGGTCATCGTCGACTGCCGAATTCTCCCCGAGCGCACCCAGGCCGAGGTGGAGGCACAGCTGCGGGAGCTCCTCGGAGAGTTCGAGTTCGACTTCGAGTGGATCGAGGGCCACGGCGGGACGCGTTCGCCGATCGACACGCCGCTGTGGGACGTGATCTCCACGTTCGTCTCCGAGCTCGAGCCGGGCGCGGAGGTCGTCCCGCTCCTGCTCTCCGGGTTCACGGACAGCCACTGGCTGCGCCATGCCTTCGGCACCGTCTCGTACGGGTTCTTCCCGATGCGGACGATGGAGCCGGAGGATGCGGCGCTGCTGATCCACTCTGCGGACGAGCGGATCGAGGTCGAGGATCTGGAGCTCGGCGTCCGATTCCTGCGCCATGCGGCTCGCGAGGTCGGATCGCTACCCTCGACGGCGTGAGCGAGAAGATCCGGTTCGGCGGCATGGCGCTCGCCAATGGCGTGCTCGTCCACGGGCCGAATGCGTGGGCCTGCGCCGTGCGGACACCGGACGGCGCGCTGCGTGTGGAGTCCGACCTCAAGCGCTTCCGGGCGGCGAACGTCGGGAAGCCGTTCTTGCGCGGCCCGGCCCGTGTTGCGGAGATTTTCGCGCTTCTGCCCGAGGTGCGCCGGCGGGTACCGGAGGCGCGCTTCCCCTTCGAGCGGCCCGTCGTCCTGGCGGCGATGGCCGGAGGCGCGGTCTTCACGCACGTCGTGCGCGGCTCCGGGCGTCTCGGTCCGGCGGCCAAGGAGCTGATCGCCGGCGTCGCGTCGCTGGCGCCGGCGGCGATCGCTCTCCGGGGCTCTGCGCTCGCCGCCTACCACGGCGCCGAGCACATCTCGATCGGCACCTACGAGCACGGCGAGCCGCGCGCGAAGGAGCACGAACGCTGCGGGACGCACCTCGTCGGTCCGCTGATCGTGACGATGGCGGCCGGAAACGCGCTCGCCACCAAGGCGCCTGCGCACATGCGGCCGACCGCACGGGCAGCGGCGTCCGTCGGCGCGCTCGCGGCGGCGACCGAGGTCTTCAACTGGATGTCCAGGAACCCCGAGCGGCGGCTCTCGAAGCTCCTCGCCCGGCCGGGGCACGAGCTCCAGCACCGGCTTGCGACGGCCGAGCCGACCCCCGAGCAGCTGGAAGTCGCCGAGGCCGCGCTCGCTGCCTGCCTGCGACTCGAGGAGGCTGCCGATGGCGGTCGAGACTAGAGGCAAGCGGCTCCCGCCCGAGATCTTCGACCTGCCGGTCGAGAAGATCCGCGAGGGCTACTACACGGACGAGTACTTCAACCGCACGCGCCAGGTGCTGCTCGAGGACGACCGGCACCCGCGGGTCGTGATGCAGGTGTTTCAGAAGAAGGAGGCGCTCCTCGCCGGCATCGATGAGGCAATTGCCGTTCTCAAGCTCAGCTCCGACGACTGGGAGAGCCTCACGGTCCATGCGCTGTACGAAGGCGACCCGATCTCCCCCTGGGAGACGGTGATGACGATCGAGGGCGAGTACACGGGGTTCGCCCACCTCGAGACCGTCTATCTGGGCGTCCTCGCCCGCAGGACGATGATCGCCACGAACGTCAAGCGGGTCGTCGAGGCGGCGAACGGCAAGCCGATCATCTTCATGCCGGCCCGGTACGACCACCACCGCGTCCAGACCGGGGACGGGTACGCCGCATACGTCGCCGGCTCGACGATCGGCGCGCCCATCGGGATGACGACTGGAGCGAACACGTCGTGGTGGGGAGGAAGCGCGATCGGCACCGTGCCGCACTCGCTGATCTCGTCGTACGGCGGGAACACGGTGCTCGCGGCGACGAAGTTCGCAGAGCACATGGATCCCGACGTCAACATCGTCGTCCTCGTGGACTTCGAGAACGACTCCGTTCGCACGGCGCTCGAGGTCGCCCGGGCGCTCGGCGACCGGGTCTGGGGAGTACGGCTCGACACCTCGCGCTCGCTTGTCGACGAGTCGCTCTGGCACGAGCTGGGCGACTTCGACCCGCGTGGCGTCAACGACCGGCTCGTCTCGAAGGTGCGGGATGCGCTCGATCGGGACGGCTTCGAGCGGATCAAGATCGTCGTCTCCGGCGGGATGAACGCCGAGCGCATCCGTGAGTTCGAGGAGAAGGGTGTGCCGGTGGACTCCTACGGCGTCGGCTCGGCACTGATCCGCGGCGAGAACGACTTTACGGCCGACGTCGTCCTGACGGACGGCAGGCCGAGCGCCAAGGTCGGCCGCTGGTACCGGCCGAACCCGCGGCTCGAGCTGGTCGAGTAGCGCCCCAGTAGCGCGCGGGGAGAGTCTGTAACCTGCGCCGCCGTGGCCGAGGTTCTCCTTTTCCACCACGCGCAGGGGCTGACCCCGGGGATCATCGCCTTCGCGGAGGAGCTCCGCGCCGCGGGACACACGGTTCACGCTCCTGACCTCTACGACGGCAACACCTTCGCCGAGCTCGACGAGGGCATCGGTTACGCCAAGGAGATCGGGTTCGACACGATCCTCGAGCGTGGTCGGCTCGCGGCCGAAGGCCTGCCTGACGAGCTGGTCTACGCGGGGTTCTCGCTCGGTGTGATGCCTGCGCAGATGCTGGCCCAGACGCGTCCGGGTGCCCAGGGAGCACTGTTCTTCTCAGCCGCCCTGCCACCGTCCGAGTTCGGTGGCCCGTGGCCGGATGGCGTCCCGCTCCAGATCCACCTGATGGAGGACGACGAGTGGGCGATGGAAGATCTCCCCGCCGCCCGCCAGCTCGCAGGCGAAGTGGACGGCGCGGAGCTGTTCCTCTATCCGGGCGACCGGCACCTGTTTACCGACAACAGCCTGCCGGACTACGACGAGGACGCCGCGGCGCAGGTCAAGCGGCGCTCGCTCAGCTTCCTCGACGACGCCGGCTAGCCCGCGTCAGCCGACGAGGGCCGGGATTCCCGGCCAGCTCTCGATCGGCTCGGTCGAGCGCACGACGTGCATGCCGGCCGCGGCGAACCGCTCGAAGGCGGCGTCCGCCTGCTCCGTGTAGTCGAAGCCCGGCACGACGACCGGGGAGGTGCAGTCTTCGAGGAGGTACGTGCGAGGGGCCAGGGCCGGAACCCGCTCGTCGTCTCCGTCGAGCAGGTCGTCGATCGTCCAGGCGACGCAGTGGCTCTTCGCCTGTCCCGCCACGACGATCGCGTCGTAGGTGTACAGCTGCTCGATCAAGAAATCGTTCCTGCCCGCGATCTTCTCGCCGTCCGGGCCGTCCGTGATCTCCGGTCCGAACATCGAGTAGTGCTCGGTGAGCGGGTTGTCGCCCTTCACCTGGAACGCCGGCTTGCTCGAGCGCGCGATCGTGTGGAAGAAGACCGCCTCCTCGACGGCCGAGACCAGCGCTTGGCCGATCCCGCCGAGCATCGCATGGTAGGGCCAGATCGTCAGCGTGTACTTCCCGCTCTCCTCGAGCTTGCGCGTGTAGTCGATGAACTGGCGTTGCGCGTAGTCCGGGTCGGTCCCGGTGCTCTCGACGGCCGCAGGGTCGATCTTCCAGCGGCCCGTTCGCGCGTCCTTTGCTGTGATGTGCGTGTACGGCTCGGGGTGCCGTCCCTCGTCGTCCACGAGCCAGATCGGGTGGAAGATCTGCATCGCCCGGTGCGAGTCGAGGGTCGGGATGATCGCCGTGATCGCGCCCAGGTTCCGATAGAGGAACTCGCAGAGCCGGGCGTTGTCGTGCTCCGCGCCGCGGACGTAGAGCTCGAAGCCGGGGACGCAGAACGTGTTCTGCACGTCGACGGCGACGAGGCAGATCCGGAAGCCGTCCTCGAGCGCCGGGCGGAGGCGATGCTCCTCGGCCCAGGCCTGAGCCTGAAGCGCCCGGTCGTCATACGGAACGGGCCAGACCCCGCCCGTGCGACCCGGATCGAAATACGGAGGGACCGGGAGCTCGGCCACGCGATCAGTGTGCCCTACAGGGGACCGGGCTCGCTGCCGATAGCGGGACCATGCCGTTCGATGTGGGGGAGCTGCTGCGCGAGATCGGGGACATCGCCTTCGTCTGGCTCCCGATCATCATGTTCGCGCTGATCATCTACCTGCTCTGGCGCAGCCTCTCGCTGATGCCGCGAGTGAAGACGACGCAGGTCAAGACGACCTCGCGGACCTCGGTCACGTGGGAAGAGGTCGCCGGTCTCGACGAGGCCAAGAAGGAGCTGCGCGAGGTCGTCGACTTCCTTCGCTACCCGAAGCGCTTCTCTCGATTGGGCGCCCGCGTCCCGAAGGGAATCCTGCTCCACGGCCCGCCCGGTACCGGGAAGACGCTGCTCGCGAAGGCGGTGGCCCGGGAGTCCGGCGCGAGCTTCTACTCGCAGAGCGCCTCGGCGTTCGTCGAGATGTTCGCCGGTCTCGGAGCCGCGCGCATCCGGAAGCTCTTCGAGCAGGCGCGGAGCGACGCGCCCGCGATCGTGTTCATCGACGAGCTGGACGCGGTCGGCATGAAGCGAAGCGGCGCGAGCTTCAACCGCGAGCACGACCAGACGCTCAACCAGTTGCTCGTCGAGCTCGACGGCTTCAGCGGGTCGGAGGGCCAGGTGATCGTGATGGCCGCCTCGAACCGCCTGGGGGACCTCGATCCCGCTCTGCTCCGCCCCGGCCGCTTTGACCGTCAGATCCTCGTCTCTTCCCCTGATCTCGCCGGACGCCAGGAGATCCTGGGCGTGCACACGCGCGGCAAACCGCTTTCGCCGGACGTCGACCTCCACCTCGTCGCCCGCCAGACGGCAGGCCTGACCGGCGCCGACCTAGCCAACGTCGCGAACGAGGCCGCGATCTTCGCCGGCCGGGAAGACCGCGACGACATCTCGCAGTCGAACTTCGAGGCCGCGATGGAGCGCGTCGTCGCCGGGCTCCAGCAACCGCGCATCGTCACGGAGAAAGAGCGTCGCATCCTCGCCCACCACGAGGCCGGGCACGCCGTGATGGCGTACCTGATGGGCAACCCGGTGCAGAAGGCGACGATCGTCGCCCGCGGAGACGCACTCGGCTATACGTTCCACCTTCCTGACGAGGATCGCTACCTGCACACGCGAGAGGAGCTGATCGACTGGATGACGATCGGACTCGCCGGCCGGGCGGCCGAGCATGTCGTCTTCGGCCGGGTTACGAACGGCGCGGCGAACGACCTCGAGAAGGTCACCTCGCTGGCCCGCGCGATGGTTTTCGAGTACGGCATGTCCGAAGGAGTCGTCTCACGAACGATGCGCGCGGACAACTACGCGCTCTCGGAGGAGACCAAGCGCCTTCGCGACAGTGAGCAGGCCAGGCTCACCGACGGCGCCTACGAGGAGGCGATCCGACTGCTCGAGAAGCACCGGTCGGCCCTCGACCGCGTCGCCTGCGCGCTGCTCGAGAAGGAGACGCTGAACCGGGACGAGATGAACTCGCTGCTCTCCGACGTCGTTCCGGAGTCGCACTCGAGCGACACCGTCGGCACCGTGCGCGTGCTGCCACAGCTCGAGCAGGTGTAAAGCCTCTCCGCGTTTCTGCAGCCTTCTGCACGACCGTGCCCTTTTTTGCTTGAATGGGCACATGCTGACCGAAGAACGACGCAACCTCATCCTCGAACGACTCGCGCGTGACGGCAAGGTCATCGCGGCCGACCTGAGCGCCGAGCTCGACGTGTCGCCCGACACGGTGCGCCGGGATCTGCGGGACCTCGCCGAGGCCGGCCGGCTCCGGCGCGTCCACGGCGGGGCCTTGCCTGCCGCGGTCGGCGCGCGGCCCTACGCGGTCCGGCGCGAACAGGCACCGGCCGCGAAGGAAGCGATCGCCCGCGCGACGAGCGGTCTCCTCCGCCAGGGGCAGGTGATTCTGCTCGACGCCGGGACGACGACCCTCGAGGTTGCCCGCGGCCTTCCGTCCGACCTCGAAGCGACGGTGATCACCAACAGCCCTCCGATCGCGGTTGCACTGGCGGAGCATCCGACGGTCGCGGTCACGATGCTCGGTGGGACGCTTGCAAAGGACGCCCAGGCCCTCGTAGGCGCCGCGACCGTGGAGGCGCTGCAATCCGTCCGCGCCGACGTGCTCGTGCTGGGGGTCTGCAGCCTCCACCCCGAGGTCGGGATCACCGTGATGGACCTCGAGGAGTCGTACGTGAAGCGTGCGATGATCGAGAACGCCGCCGAGGTGGTGGCGGTGTCCTCGGCCGAGAAGCTCGGATCGGCGGGGCCCTACGTGGTCGCGCCGCTCGACGAGCTGACGCATCTCGTCACCGAGAAGTCGGCCGAGAACATCGCGGATTACCGGGAGCTCGGCATCGAGGTGGTGCTCGCCTGATGCGCTCCCCTCGGGCTGCGATCACGCTCGTCTTCTTCGCCGACGGCCTGCTCGTCGGGACCTGGGCCGCCCGGATTCCGGCCGTCCAGCGCCAAACCGAGCTCACGAGCGGAGAGCTCGGCCTCGCACTGTTCGCCGCCTCGCTCGGCGCCCTCGTCGCCATGCCTGCGACCGGCCGGCTGTCGGAGCGGATCGGGAGCCGGCCGGTCGCCATCGCAGCCTTGCTCGGCGGCGGCGCCGCGCTTCTCCTCACGGCCCTTGCGGGCGGGCTCTTCGGCCTGGCCGCGGCGCTCTTCCTGTTCGGTGCCGGGTTCGGCGCGGTTAACGTGGCCGCGAACGCGCAGGGTCTCGCCCTCGAGCGGCTCGGCGGCCGCTCGATCCTGTCGTCCTTCCACGCGGCCTTCAGCTTCGGCGGTCTCGCCGGTGCCGGGCTCGGGGCCCTCGCCGCCGCGGGCGGACTCGATCCGCTGCAGCACTTCGGCGCCACGGCGCTCGTGATCGGCCTCGCGGCGCTGGCCGCCGGCGGCCGGCTCCTGCCGCCGGACGCCGACGATCGCAACCCGACGCCGATTTTGGTCCGCCCTCCGCGCGCGCTGCTCGTGCTCGGCGCCGCTGCCTTCTTCACGCTCCTCGCGGAGGGAGCCGCCGCCGACTGGAGCGCGGTCTACCTCTCGGACTCGCTCGGTGCGAGCGCGGCCGTGGCGGCGCTCGGCTACACGGCCTTCTCGCTCGCCATGGCTTCGAGCCGATTGTTCGGCGATCGGCTCAACGCCCGCCTCGGTCCGGTCGCGCTCGCCCGCGGCGGCGCGCTGCTCGCGGCCTCCGCGCTCGCGCTGGCGCTCGTCAGCGGCTCGACAGCCGCCGCACTCGTCGGCTTCGCCGCGATGGGCGCGGGCCTAGGCGTCGTCGTGCCCGTGCTCTTCCGCGCGGGCGGGTCGACTCCCGGCGTCTCGGCCGCCGCTGGGGTTGCGGCGGTGTCGACGATCGGCTGGATGGGGTTCCTTGCGGGCCCGCCCGCGATCGGTGTCACGGCCGACGCAGTTGGAATGCGCGGAGCCCTGTCGATCGTGGTCATCGCAACACTGGCGCTCGCTCTCCTCGCCGGAAGCGCGAGCCCGCGGCGCCGCTCCGAGTTCCACGGTCTCCTGTTCGAGCCCCGTGCGGTCCTGTCGGACATGGACGGCGTCCTCGTCGACTCGTGGACGGCGATCGAGCGGACGTGGAGAAGCTTCGCGGAGCGCCACGGGTTGGATGCCGAGGTCGTCCTCGACGCGAGCCACGGCCGCCCGACGATCGATGTGATCCGCGCAGTCGCGCCGCACCTGGATGCGGAGGCCGAGGCGGCCGCAATCGACCGGCAGCAGATCGAGGACGTTGACGGCCTGCGTGCCCTCCCAGGCGCGCGCGAGCTCGTGGAGTCGGTTCCCGCCGGGAGGTTCGCCGTCGTCACGTCTGCATCGAGGCCGCTGGCCGAGTCACGGCTACGGGCCGCGGGGCTTCCGGTGCCGGACGTCATGGTCACGGCGGACGAGGTCGAGAACGGAAAGCCCGACCCTGCCGGGTACCTGCGCGCCGCGTGCCTGCTCGGCGTCGACCCGGCGCACAGCGTCGTGCTCGAGGACGCCCCGGCCGGAGTAGAAGCGGGTGTCGCAGCCGGGATGACTGTCATCGGCGTGCTCACGACCAACTCCGAGCAGGCCCTCGGCAGCGCCCACAGCCGCGTGCCGAACCTCGCGGCTCTGCTTCCGTAGCTCGAGCGGCACTGCCTCGCAGCCCGAGCCCCGGTGACTATTCTCGACGCCGTGGAGGCCCTTCGCATCCATCACCTTGGACTCGCGGTCGAGGACCTCGACGAGGCCGTCGGCACCTACGAGCGGCTCTTCGGCGGGCGGGTCGAGCATCGCGGCAGGCTCGACGATCAGGGCGTCCAGGCAGTGTCCATGCGCGTCGGCGAGAGCCGGGTCGAGCTGATGGGCTCGCTCGGCGAGGACACGCCCGTCGGCAAGTTCCTCGCCAAGCGCGGGCCGGGGATGCACCACGTCGCCTACCAGGTGGACGATCTCCCTGCCGCGCTTCGGCACCTCTCCGACCGGGGCGCCGAGCTCATCGACGAGGAGCCTCGCTCCGGCCTCTTCGGGCTCCAGGTCGCATTCGTCCATCCCGACGCCGTCCACGGCGTCCTCTCAGAATTGGTGACTCCATGAGCGCAACCGAAGATCACGTACGGATCGAGATCGGCTTCGACGGCACGCAGATCATGAGCGCGCTCGTCACGCCCGAGACGGCGGACGAGCTGGAAGCCGCGCTCAAGGGCGGAAACAACGGCTCGGTCGTCCTCGACACCGAGGACGGCCGGTACACCGTTCCGCTCGCGCGAGTCGTCTACCTCAAGCGCTTCGCGCGCGAGGGCCGGCTCGGCTTCGGCAACGTTTAGGCCGACAGTCACGCCGGGAACCCCCTTGTGGGGTGGGCGACCAGGTCCTCACCGGTCATTCTGGGCGGCACGCGGCAAGCGACAGCGGTCAGATTCGTGACCTCGTCGAGCGGGCCCAGCTTGGCGACCGCTCAGCGCTCGAAGAGCTCTACCTGATCCACTTCGACCGGATCTACAGCTATCTCCACATGAGCGTCGGCAGCCGGCACGACGCCGAGGACCTGACAACGCAGACGTTCGTGAAGATGCTCGAGTCGATCGGGCGCTTCCGCTGGCAGTCCGTGCCGTTCTCCGCGTGGCTCTTCCGGATCGCCCACAACCTGGCCATGGACCACTTCCGCGCGCGGCGCCGCTGGCAGCCGGAGGAGGAAATCCCGGAGCCCGCCGGCGCAGAGGAGGACTCCGCCGAGGAGCAGGCGCTGGCGTCCATCGGAGACGCCAGTCTTCTCGAGCTAATGGCCCGCCTCTCGCCGGAGCAGCGGCAGGTGCTGACGCTCAAGTTCGTCTTCCGCCTCTCGAACGGCGAGGCGGCGGCGGTCCTCGGGAAGACCGAGGGCGCGGTCAAGTCTCTCCAGCACCGGGCGCTCGCCTCGCTCCAGAAGCACGTCACGCGCTAGAAGTTCTCCATGGCACTGGACGTCGGCATCGTCGGGCCGCCGGGCTCCGGCAAGACGACGCTGTTCACGGCGCTCACCGGCGTGCGGCCGGAGGGCTACGGAACTCCGCACGTCGGGATCGCGCCGATCGCGGACGAGCGGCTGGCCCAGATCGCCGAGGTCGTGGGCTCCGCGAAGCAGACACCGGCGACGATCCGGCTGATCGACGTGCCGGGAACGGCAACCGCGCAGCTCGGCGGCGTGCGCCGTGCCGACGCGCTCCTCGCAGTCGTCCGCGACCCGGGCGAGCTGCCCTCGCTCGAGCTCGAGCTCCTCGTCGCCGACCAGGATCACGTCGAGCGCCGCCTCGAGCGGATGCGGAAGGAGGCCAAGTCGGGCGATCCGGCGCTCCGCGCCGAAGCCGAGCTCCTGGAGCGGCTGGTCGAGCACATCGACGCCGAACGTCCGCTTCGCGACTGGCCCGGCGGGCTGCCGCCGGAGCTGGAGCCGCTGACGACGAAGCCGCTGATTCCGATCGTGAACGGGCCCGACGGCGTCGACCTCGCGCTCGAGGCTGAGCTCCGCGACCTCCCGGTCGAGGAGGCGGCGCAGTTCCGGAACGGCGGCTCCTCGGCGCTGGAGGACGTCGTGCGCCGACTCGCGTCCGTCCTCGACCTCGTGGTCTTCTTCACTGCCGGCGACAACGAAGCCCGCGCCTGGACGCTGAGGAACGGGAGGACGGCACTCGAGGCCGCCGCCTCGATCCACACCGATATCGCGCGCGGGTTCATCAGGTGCGAGGTGATCCGCTGGGACGACCTCGTCTCGTCCGGCTCCCACGCGGAGGCGGCGCGGAGAGGGCTGCAACGGCTCGAGGGAAAGGGGTACGTTGTCGCGGACGGCGACGTCCTGAACATCCGTTTCAACGTCTAAGACCTGCAAGCCGGTACTTAATGGAACGTCAATGAACGCTGAACCTATATTGAGGCGTCCATGAGCAGCTTCGAGCCCGAGCGGCGCCGGGAGGGCGAGCGGATCCAGCGCGCTGTCGGGGTCGCGAACAAGCTGCTGGAGAACATCGACCTCGTCGTCCGCGGCAAGCAGGAGGAGATCCGGCTCGTCCTCACCGCCCTGGCCTGCCGGGGACACGTCCTGTTGGAAGATGTGCCCGGCACGGCGAAGACCGTCCTGGCAAGGGCCCTCGCGCAGAGCATCGAGGGCGCGTCGCCGTCGCGGATCCAGTGCACGCCCGACCTCCAGCCCACCGACGTCACCGGCCTCTCGGTCTACAACCAGCGGGAGCGGGACTTCGAGTTTCGCCCGGGACCGATTTTCGCGAACGTCGTGCTCGTCGACGAGATCAACCGCGCGATGCCGAAGACGCAGTCCTCGCTGCTCGAGGCCATGGCCGAGACCCAGGTCACCGTCGACGGCACGACGCGCGAGCTCCCGCAGCCGTTCCTCGTTCTCGCCACGCAGAACCCGATCGAGCTCGAGGGAACCTTTCCTCTGCCAGAGGCGCAGCTCGACCGTTTCTTCCTCAAGACCGCGCTTGGCTATCCCGAGTCCGACCAGGAGCTGCAGATCGTTCGCGACCAGCGCCACGGGCACCCGATCGGTGACCTCGGCCCGGTTGTCTCGCTGGCAGACGTGGAGGAGCTCCACCACGCGAGCGAGGAGGTCTACGTCGACGAGCTGATCCAGCGCTGGGTGATCGACGTCGTCCGCGCCACCCGCGAGCTCGACACGGTGGCGATCGGCGCCTCGGTGCGGGGAAGTCTCGCGCTCGAGCGTGCGGCACGCGCATGGGCGCTCCTCCACGACCGCGACTACGTGATCCCGGAGGACGTCGAGGAGCTCTTCCTCCCGGTCGTGGGCCACCGGATCCTCTTCACCCCGACCTTCCTGGTCGAGATCCGCAAGCAGGGTCGGAAACAGGCAGCGGCGCGGTTCGTCGAGCAATGCTTCGAGGTGGCCCCGCGGCCGGAGGCCGCACTCAGCGGCGAGGTCCTCCCGATCGCCGGTGAGCGGGGCGACTGATCTCACCTTCCCGCTCGTCCCGCGCCGGCGGCTGATCGGCCTCGCGTTCGGCGCCGTGACCAGCGTGCGGCGCGGGACCGGCTCCGACGTCGCGAGCTCGAGGCCGTACCAGCCCGGCGACGACGTGGACACGATCGACTGGGCGGCGTCGGCTCGGCTCTCCTCGGCGAGAGGCACGGACGAGTTCGTCGTGCGCGAGCGGTACGCCGAAGAGGCGCCGCGGGTCGTGATCGTCGCTGACCGGCGGCCGGCGATGAGCCTTTACCCGGCCGACATGCCCTGGCTCTCGAAGCCGGATGCGATGGTTGCCGCCGGGAACCTGATCGCCGACAGCGCCGCGAAGGCGCGCGGGCTGATCGGCTACCTCGACTACGCGAGCGCGTCGGCCGCGAGCGGCGATTCCAGCATGGAAGTGCCGTTCTGGCGGCCGCCGCACGCCCAGGCCGACTTCTGGCGCGTCAAGGAGTCGCACCTGCACTACCCGCTCTACGGCGCGCCGGAGGACACCTTGGAGCAGGCGTTCGCGCACCTGGCGCCGATGCGCCGGTCGCTGCCGGCCGGCACCTTCGTCTTCATCCTCTCGGACTTCCTCTCGCCGCCGAGCGAGGCGGCCTGGGCCTGGATCGTCGAGTTGCCGTGGGAGCTCGTGCCGGTCGTGATCCAGGATCCGGTCTGGGAGCAGAGCTTTCCCGACGTGGCCTCGGTCGTCATCCCGCTCGTCGATCCGCCGACGGGGAAGCTGAAGCTCGTCCGTCTGAGCCGCCGGGAGGCGCGCGAGCGGCGCGAGGCCAACGAGGAGCGGCTCGCCGAGACGCTGGGCTATCTCGAGGGGCTCGGGCTTGACCCCGTGCTGATCTCGAGCAGCGACCCGGAGGAGATCTACACGCGGTTCCTCGAGTGGTCCGCGCTGCGGCAGGAGGGGGTGCGCGACTCGTGGTGACCGCACGGCGCCTCTTCATCGGTGGAGTCGCCGCGGCCGCGATCCTCGCCGCACTGGTCGGGCTCATCGCCTGGAATGCCTGGGACAAGGGCGGCGGGCCGGGGCTCGGCGAGGAGCCGATCGTCGGCACCGCACTGCTGGTACCGGAACAGCACCTGTTCGCCGACCCGGTGGACGCGCGCGTCGAGCTGATCGTCGACACGAACCGCGTCGATCCTGACAGCGTCGAGGTCGGCGCGAATTTCGAGCCGTACACCGAGCTCCGGCCGGTGGAGGTGTCGAGCAGCCAGGACGGCTCGATCACGAAGCTGCGCTACGACTACGTCCTCGGCTGCCTGGTCTCGCGCTGCCTCCCGACCGGTACCGGACGGGTGGAGCTCGGCGGCGTGGCCGTCAACTACCTTCGCCGCGGCGAGTCCCAGCCGGACGCGGCCACCGTCGAGTGGGTCCCGATCCGGGCGGCCGGGCGCATCGACCCGAACGAGCTGGAGCAGGCGGCGCTTCGCTCCGACCTCCGCGACCTTCCGCCGCCCTCGTACAGCGTCTCGCCCCGGACGGTCGAGCTCGTCGCGTTGGTCCTGGCCGTTCTCTTCGCCGTCGCCGCCGTCGTCATGATCCTCCGGCTGCTGCCGCTCGACCGGCTCTCGACCCGGCTCGGAGCGCGGTTCGTCGACAGGCGCTCCTCGCTCGAGCAGGCGCTCGAGCTCGTGCGCGAGTCCTCGGAGTCCGGCTCGGCCGAGGAGGAGCGCCGCGCGCTGGAACGGCTCGCCGTCGAGCTGCGGCGGGCGAGGAACCCCGAGCTGGCGGAGAATGCGAGCCGACTCGCGTGGTCGGCCGGTCAGCCGATTCCCGCGGGCGTGGATCCGCTGTCGGACGAGGTCGAGCGCGTCATCTCGGAGAACGGGCACTGATGCGCCGGCAAGGGATCCCGCTCTTCGACGTCAGAAACCTGACTGAGCCGATGCGCCGCACCGCAGTCGTCCGCATCGGGCTGGCCGTCGCGCTCGTCGGGACCTTGCTCTTCGCCGCCTGGCTCTCGCGAGACCCCGGCTCGTCCTCCGTTGAGGTCGCGCGCGGCGGCCGGAGCGGCGTGGTCGTCCTGGACATGTCCGCCAGCATCGGCGGGGCGCGCCGGCGCCTGACGGAGCCCTTCGAGTACCTGGCCGACACGAATCAGGACTTCGGCCTGGTGCTGTTCTCGAGCGTGGCGTACGAGGCGATGCCCCCCGGAACGCCAGGACCTGAGCTCCGCGGGTTCCTCCGGGCGCTGGCGCCGTTCCCAAACATCTGTTACGTGCGTGACCCCGCGCAGGTGTGCCCACCGGGGGAGCGGCGAGTTGAGTTCGACAGCCCGGAGGCAGAGGAGATCCGGCGCATGTCGGTGACGCCGTGGGCAGAGAACTTCCGGGGCGGGACGAACATCTCGACCGGCCTACGGCTGGCACGCGAGATGCTCGAAAGACATGGTGAGGAGGACCGCGGGGCGCTGCTGATCAGCGACCTCGACGACTCGCTGCTCGACGTCCCGGCACTGACGCGTGAGCTGATCACCTACGAGCGAAAGGGAATCCCGCTGCACCTCGTAGCCATGGCGCCCTTCGACGAGGACCGCTTCTTCTTCGAGCGGCTGATCGGCAAGGAGGCGTTCGTGGACCGGGCGGACATGGCTCCGCCAAGGCTGGCCGACGAGAAGCGCCGGGCCGAGCGCGCAGGCGTCCCGGCCGGGCTGGCCGGCCTGGCGCTGCTCCTGCTGATGCTGCTTGCGGCGAACGAGCACTTCTGCGGTCGCCTCGCCTGGCGTCCGGCGCGGTCGAAGGGGACGGGAGAGTGAAGCGCGCGCGGCCGATCATCCGGAAGGGCCTGCCCATCGCCGTCCTGGTCGTCCTGGCGGTGTTCGCCGCGCTCGTCGCGCGCGACGCTGCCGCGATCCAGCGCGGCTTCGAGGGGGGAGACCTCGCGTTCAAGGCTCAACCTGCGGCGGAGCGCCTCTGGAAAATCGACACGCGCGTGCCCTACTCGAAGCGGGCCCTCGGGGTGGAGGACGACCTCCTGTACCGGCGCGCTCTGCGCGCATTCGCCGTGGACGCGCGACGGGGGGAGAACCCCTACGACTTCGATCGCCCGGCGTTCCGCGCCGAGGCGCAGGCCACGCTCGGGTCCGCCGAGGAGTCGGAGCTCGAGGCGCCGCTTCGCTCCAAGGCGGCGAGCCTCCAGGGCGTCCTCACCTTCGAGGAGGCGATCCAGGATCCCGTCAACGGGCCCGCGCTGATGCGGCGCGTGGTCGGCGACTTCGAGCGCGCAGTCCGGATCGACCCGTCGAACGAGGAGGCGAAGTACAACCTCGAGTACCTGCTGCGGTTGATGGACCCGAGCGCGGAGCGGCTCCGGATCAGGGAGAACATCCCGGCGTATCAGCCCGGCCGAAGCGCCCCGGGCGGCGGTCCGTCGCGGCAGGGCGAGGGCTACTAGCTCGTGGACTTCTCGTTTCTCACGCCGCTCGCAGGGCTCGTCACGCTTGCGGCCGCCGTGCCGCTCGTCGCCTTCGTGCGGAGCGAGCAGCGGGCGGCGCGAGTGCGAGAGCTGTTGCGCCTGGCCCCGCCGGGGAGCTCTCAGAGAAACACGGTCGCGGCGATCGTCGTACTCGCCGTTCTGGTCGGGATCGGCGCCGCGCAGCCCGTACTGCAGGAGACGCAGCAGCACGCCGCGAGGTCCGACGCGCAGGCGTTCTTCGTCATCGACACCTCGCGCTCGATGCTCGCGTCGGAGGAGGCGGGCGCGGAATCGCGGTTCGAGCGGGCGCGCTCGGCGGCGCTGCGGATGCGAGATGAGCTGGCCACGGTGCCGGTGGGGATCGCGTCGATCACCGATCGAACGCTGCCGCTGCTCTTTCCGACGGCCGACCGTGATTCGTTCGCCTCGACGCTGGAGCTTTCACTCGGGGTCGACCGCCCGGCGTCGTCTGAGGCGGGAAACGTGCGTGCGACGCGTTTCGGTGCACTCGCCGCCGTCGCCACGCGGAATTTCTTCCGCGGTGCCGACCGACGGCTCGTCGTCCTGTTCACGGACGCCGAGACCGCGCCGTTCAACGCGCAGGCGATTGCGAACGAGTTTGCACAGGCGAACGTCGAGCTCCGGGTTGTCCGCTTCTGGCGCGAGGGCGAACAGGTCTTCGGCCCGCAGGGCGCCCCCGAGCCCTACGAGCCGGACCCGGCCAGCGCGGACTTTGCGCAGCAGTTGGCCGAGTCCGCCGGCGGCAGCGCGTTCGACGAGGACGAGCTCGACGACGCTATGCAATCGGCCAGTGAGGTGGTCGGAGAGGGCGAGACCGTGATGCGGACAGTGCGGACGGAAATCGACCCGCTCGCGCCGTACGTCTTCCTCGCGGCGCTCCTGCCGCTCGGGTTCCTGCTGTACCGACGGAACCTTGCCTAGCCGGAAAACTCGTCCCACTTCAGGCACCGCCTGCCCTTGACAGCCCGCGGGGTCCGACACCGCCGCCTGCCCTAACCGGCCGAGATCAGGACGACGCCGGCCAGCGCGGCGACCACGCCGACGAGCTGGAGGCCGGCGACGCGCTCTGAGAGGACGGCCGCCGCTAGCCCCACCGTCACGATCGGGTACAGCGTTGCGAGCACCGAGACGACGCTGACGTCTCCCTGGCTCGACGCCGCTGCGAAGAACGAGTTCCCGGCGGTGTCCATCACTCCGATCATCGCGATCGCCACCAGGCTCCCCCTCGCCGCGTCGAGCGGCGGGCGCAGCACGAGCCAGGCCGCGGTCACCAGCGCGAAGACCGACAGCCGAAAGGTGAATGCGGCCCACAGGAAGTCCTCGCCGCTCGCCTCGTGCATCGGCACGTAGTAGCCGCCGAAGCCGATCACGGCCGCGATCGCCCAGGGGACCCCGGCCGCGACTTTTACGGATCCGTCAGCGGGTCGTTCGAACGACGCGAGCGCCACGCCCCCCAGCGCGAGCGCGAAGCCTGTGAGCTGGAGCGAGGAGACGTCGTCGCCGGTCGCGATCCCGAAGACAACCGGCACCGCGGCTGCTACTGAGGCTATCGGCGCGACGACGCTGATCGAGCCGACGGCCATCCCCCGGAAGAACGCCGCGAGCCCGATCGTGCCGAAGACGGCAGCGAGCGGTGCCCACAGGATCGAGGTCCCGGGCGGCGGGTTCCCGGCGATCACGACGACGAGGCCGATCGCGAGCACTCCGGAGACCTGTGCGACCAGGAGGACGACCAGGACCGGCACCGTCCGGCTCTTCAGGCCGCCGAGGAAGTCGCCAACGCCCCAGGCGAGGCTCGCCCCGAGGGCGCAGACGGCTGCCAACATGGGGCGCTAGCCTGGAACGGGCCTGGTGGCGGCGACGGCGTCGAGCTGGTTCGCGTGGTAGAGCACCGCGGCCTCCGCCGTGCGCGCCGCACGCGCGTCGTGGTGGACCGCGACGGCGTGGACGACCTCGGCCAGCACGCCGCGCTCCAGCCCGCCGGCCTGCGACTCGACCAGCCGGATCCCGAGCTGGACATGGCCGAGCAGGCGCCCCTCCTCCGTCGGCCTGAAGGACGGGCCACGTCCCAGCTCCACCGTCCGGCCCGCGTCGTGGAGGAGCGCCGCCCCCACGATGAGGTCGTGGCGCAGCCGCGGATGCACCTGCGCGGTCTCGCGGCAGATTGTCGCGACGGCGACCGTGTGTTCCAGGAGTCCGCCGGCGTAGTCGTGATGGACCTCGGGGTGGGCGGGAAGCTCCCGCAGTCGCCCGCGGAACCGCTCGTCGGCGAGGAAACGCCCGACGAGCGTCCTGAGCCCGGCGTGGCTGATCTCGCCGCCGAGGAACTCGAGGAAGCCGTCCAGCTCGTCGGCGTCGCGCCGCATCGCCGGCGTCAGCTCTGCGGCGTCCTGCCCCTCCGCCGGCTCGAGCGAGCGCACGTCCAGCTGAAGGCGGTCGCGGAACTTGTCCACCCGGCCGAGGACGCGTACGGCGTCGCCCTCGCCGAACCGTGAGTCGAGCAGCTCGACGTCGTTCCAGACCCGCGCCTCGATCTTCCCGCTCGGGTCGACGAGCTCCAGCGCGAGGTAGTCGGAGCCCGTCTTGGTTCGCCGCCGCTCCTTCCTCGCGACCGCGTACGTGCCCTCGACGACACGATTCTCGGCGAGGTCCGCGATCGTGCTCACGGCCCGAGTCTATGGACGACGGAGGATGTAACGTCCGTGCCGAGATGGCCGTGATCAAGCCGATTCGGGCCGTGCGCTACGACGAGTCCGTCGCCGGTCCGCTCGAACGGCTCGTGGCGCCGCCCTACGACGTGATCGGCGACGCGCAGCGCGAGGAGCTGCAGGCGCGCAGCCCTCTGAACGTCGTCCATCTGACGCTCCCGGACGACGAGGCCGACGCGGGGCGGTTGTGGCGCGAGTGGCTCTCCGACGGCGTCCTCGTGCAGGACGATGAGCCGGCCTTTTGGGCGCTCGAGCAGCAGTACGCCGGGCCGGACGGCGTCGAGCGCACCCGGCGGGGGCTCGTCGCCGGGCTGAAGGTCGAGCCGTACGAGAACCGGGTCGTGCTGCCGCACGAGCGGACGCACGCGGCGCCGAAGGAAGGCCGGAAGCGGCTGCTCGAGGCGCTCCGCGCACATCCCGAGCCGATCTTCCTGCTCTACGAGGGCGCGCCGCCCTACGAGCATCCGGCCGGCGAGCCGGCACTGGAGGCGGAAGGCACCCGCCTGTGGCGGCTTCCGTCGGACGGGATCGCCGAGGCGTTCGCCGACAACCAGCTGCTGATCGCCGACGGTCACCACCGGTACGAGACGGCAGTTGCGTCGGGCGCTGACGACATCCTCGTCGTACTCGTCTCGACTGACGACCCGGGGCTGATGATCTTCCCGACGCACCGGATCGCCGATCGGCTGAATGGAACGAACTCGGACCGAGAGCTCGACGAGGCGCTCGCGCAGCTCGAGGCCCAGCCGCCCGAGCGTGCCGCAGCGGTCGTCTACCGGAAGGGCGGCGCCTCGCTCGTCGAGGGCGAGGAGGGCGCGCTCGACGTCCAGCTCGTCGAGTCACTCGCGCCCGGCCCCGTTCGGTACACGCCGTCCGTGGACGAGGCCGTCGCAGCCGTCGAGCGAGGGGAAGCCGACGGCGCGTTCATCGTCCGCCCGACGCGGATCGAGGACGTCTTCCGCTTCGCGCAGGCGGGCGAGACCTTGCCGCAGAAGACGACCTACTTCTATCCCAAGCTGCTCTCGGGACTCCTCTTCCTGCCGCTGGATCCCTAGTGCAGCCCTGGCTGGACGCCTTTCGCGCCGCCGCGCAGGACATCACGCGCGCGCTGGACGAGCTGCCGACCCGCGTCGAGCGCGAGCCGGTGATCGCCGCCGGCGAGGGTGGCGACGACACGACGGCCATCGACGCCGCCGCCGAGCGCGCGGTTGTCGGCCGGCTCGAGGACCTCCACCGGGACGGGCGGGAGTTCACGCTCGTGTCGGAGGAGCTCGGCGAGCGCGTGTTCGGCTCCTCCGAGCTGCGCGTCGTAGTCGACCCCATTGACGGTTCGGTGAACGCCAAGCGGGGGCTGCGGAACTTCTGTCTCTCGATTGCGGTCGCCGAGGGCGAGACGATGGGCGACGTCGTGTTCGGCTTCGTCCACGACTTCGGCACGGGCGAACAGTGGACGGCGACCAAGGGCGGCGGCGCGAAGCTCGACGGCAAATCGCTCGGCGCAATCGGCCCGAAGGACACAGTCGAGATCCTTGCGATGGAGGGGACGCTCAGCGCGTCGGTCGCCGATCACGCCGAGGCCCTGGTCGGGTATGCCCACCGGTTCCGGATCATGGGCTCGCTCGCGCTCTCGATGTGCCAGCTTGCCGCCGGCCGGGTGGACGCGGTGTGCTCTCTGCGGGAGGTCCGGGCGGTCGATACCGCCGCCGCGCAGCTACTGATCCGGGAAGTCGGCCTCACGGTCGGATTCGCCGACGCCGGGCCGTGGGAAGCCGCGCCGCTCGACCTGCTCCCGCGCGGAGTGCTCGTCGCGGCCGCCACCGAGGAGTTGAAAGACCGCCTGGGGGCAATCCTGACCATGTGACGTTGCTCCCGGTCGGCCTCCGAGCCCAAGTAACACTCTGTTACAAGCCGCGGGTGTCGTGCGACAGCAGGGAATTCCTGGCTTGTAACAGTCTGTTACTTGCCCGGTGAGGGGCGAGATTCGCGTCGGCTGCTCGGGGTGGAACTACCCGCACTGGCGCGAGCGCGTCTATCCAAAGGGGCTGCCGCCGAAGCGCTGGCTCCCGCACTACGCGACGCTCTTCGACACCGTCGAGGTCAACAGCACCTTCTACCGGCTGCCGCGGGTGGAGGCGGTGCGCGGCTGGGTCGAGCAGAGCCCGCCTGAGTTCCTGTTCGCGGTGAAGATGAGCCGCTACCTCACCCACATCCGGCGGCTCGGCGGCCTCGAGACCGGGATCCCGCTCTTCTACGAGCGCATCGCACCCCTGGTCGCGTCGCCGAAGCTCGGCCCGGTTCTCTGGCAGCTGCCGCCGACCTTCAAACGGGACGACGAGCGCCTCGCGGCGACGCTGGACGTGCTCCCGGAGGGTCGTCACGCGTTCGAGTTCCGCCACCCGACCTGGTACGTCGAGGACGTCTACGAGCTGCTGCGGAGACACGGCGTCGCGCTCGTCATCCCCGACAGTCCCAGGTACCCCTTCCGGGAGCTCGAGCTGACCGCCGACTGGACGTTCGTACGCTTCCACCACGGCACCCGCGGCCGCAACGGCAACTACTCGGAGAGCGAGATCGCCGGGTGGGCGGAGCGCATTGACGGCTGGCGCAAGCAAGGCATCGACGTCTATGCCTACTACAACAACGACTGGGAGGGCTACGCGGTCAAGAACGGCCTGCGGCTCAAGCGCTTGCTCGGCGTCTAGGCTGTCGAGAGATGAAGCAGCCGACGCCGCAGCAGATCACCGAGGCGCTCGGAAAGGTCTACGACCCCGAGCTGAAGAAGCCCGTCACCGAGCTCGGGATGGTGCGCGACGTGGACGTCCGCGGATCGCACATCGTCGTCACCATCGCGCTCACGGTCCCCGGCTGCCCGCTCCGCCAGAGCTTCGAGGAGCAGGTCGAGCGCGAGCTCTCGCCGCTGCCCGGGGTCGAGAAGGTCTCGCTCGAGTTCGACGTCATGAGCCCGGAGGAGAAGACGGCGCTGACGACCCGGCTCCGCGGCGGCGTGAACCAGCGCACGAAGGGGATCTCGCTTGACCGTGCGACCCGTGTTCTCGCCGTGGCTTCGGGTAAGGGCGGCGTCGGCAAGTCGACGCTGACCGCGAACCTCGCCGCGGCGTTCGACCGGCTCGGCCAGCGGGTCGGTGTCCTCGACGCCGACGTCTACGGCCACTCGATCCCGCACATGCTCGGCGTCCACCAGCGCCCGGTCGTCGTCGACAAGATGATCGTGCCGCCAGTCCGCGACGAGCTGAAGCTGATGTCGATCGGCTTCTTCCTGGACGAGAACGAGCCGGTCATGTGGCGCGGGCCGATGCTGCACCGGGCGCTCGAGCAGTTCCTGTCGGACGTCCACTGGGGCGAGCTGGACACGCTGCTCGTCGACATGCCCCCCGGCACCGGCGACGTCTCGATCTCGCTCGGGCAGCTGCTGCCGCGCGCCGAGGTCGTCGTCGTGACGACCCCCCAGCCGGCGGCTCAGCAGGTCGCGGTGCGCGCGGCCCAGATGGCCCGCACGACCAATATGCGCCTGGTCGGAGCCGTGGAGAACATGTCGTCGCTCGTAGGTAGCGGCGAGCAGATCTTCGGCGCGGGCGGAGGCCAAGCGCTCGCCGAGCAGCTCGACATCCCGCTGCTCGGCAAGATCCCGCTCGACCCGCGGCTGCGGGAGAGCGCGGACCGGGGCGAGCCGCTCGTCTGGGCCGAACCGGACGCCGAGGCGTCCGTCGAGATCATGCGGCTTGCCGAGGCGCTCGCCGCGACGCGCCGCGAGGAGGGGCTCGGAATCGTCAAGCCGCTCCCCGTCGTCGGCGCCTCGACCTAGCTCTTTGCGGCCCGACGAAGTCGAGCCGAGCCTCCGGGCGCTGGGCTTCGACGAGCACCGCGCCGCCGTCCTCGCCGAGCACTTTCTCGATGCGGAGCGACGAGGGAAGCGTGGACACGGCTTCTCCCGGGTCGAGTGGCTCGCGACGCAGGACGTGAACCCGGAAGCCGAGCCGACACGGCTCGCCGCCGACGAGGGGTACGAGCGCTGGGACGGAAACGGCGCCGTCGGCTACTTGACGCTGGCCGCTATCTGCGACGCCCAGATCGCCTCGCCGCCCGGGCGGGCGCGGGTCGTCGTCGCCTCGCACTGCTTCCCCACCGGGATGCTTGGCCACTACACGCGCCGGCTCGCAGAGGCGGGGTTGGTGGCCGCGCTGACAGCGAGCTCACCGGCGCGGCTCGGCCATCCTGAGGGCGGCCCGCCGCTCGCTGGCACGAATCCGCTCTCGATCGCGACCCCCAGCTCGGACGGCGCGCCGGTCGTCGTCGACGTCTCGATGGGCGCGGTGACCTACGGCGATGTGATCGCAGGCCTTGCGGAGCCCGAGGAGCTCGTTCCCTTCGGCGGCGAGCAGGCTCACAAGGCGTTCGCGCTCGCCCTCGGACTGCAACTCCTCGTGGATGCGCTCGCGGGCGAGGGCTACGGGGCCGTTCTGCTCGTCGCCCGCCCCGAGGCAGACCCGGTTCCCGAGCTGCGCAACCGGGCGGCCGGCATCCGGCTCCCGGGCGATACCGAGTCCTAACCAAGGCTTTCCGCTCCCCTTGATCGCGCCTGGCCGGTTCTTGGGAGGTCGTTCGCGACCCTGTGGCCATGCCCAAAGGAGGAGCAATGAACAAGCTGATCATCGGGCTGGCGGCACTGATGCTGCTGGCAGCAGGCGGCGCGCTCGCGGGCGGTGCGATCTCGGACGACTCGTCCGGCTTCACCACCACGGGCACGACGACGAACGAGACGACCGCGGCCGGCACGACCACGGCCGAGAGCACGACGACCGTCGGAACCACCACCGGCGAGGACATCAGCGGCCCGTGTGACGAGGCCGAGCACGCGAACGACCCGCGCTGCGCAGGCGTCGCGCCCGGCGTGACGACGACCGGCGGGGTAACCACGACCGGCGGGGACATCAGCGGCCCGTGTGACGAGGCCGAGCACGCGAACGACCCGCGCTGCACCGGCACCGGCACCACCACCGACGACGACGGTGACGACGACCGCTCGGGCCCGAACCGCGGACCCGGCCGGGGTGACGACGACGACCACGACGACGACCGCTCGGGCTCGAACCGCGGCTCCGACGACGACCGCGGCGGAGACGACGACAACTCCGGCTCGGGCCACGGCTCGGACGACGACTAGCCAACCACCGAACACAAGGAGATCGCCCAGATGAAGAAGACCGTAGGAATCCTGTTCGCCGCCGCAGTCGCGGCTGCGGCGCTCGCCATCCCGACAATCGGGGCCGGCGCCCCGCAGACCGTCCGGGTGAATGAGGTCGACGGACGGATCTCGCTCGCGGCGAAGCCCAGGGCCGGCCTGGTGAAGTTCGTGGTCCGCAACCGCGGTGACGACGCGCACGACTTCTGGGTTCGCGGCGGCGGGAAGCGGTGGAAGACCAGCATCCTCATCCCCGGCCGCGCAGCGACGCTGACGGTTCGGCTCAAGAAGGGCGTCCGCTACTCGTTCTGGTGCGGGGTCAGCGACCACGCAGAGGAAGGAATGCGAGGCAGCTTCATCGCCCGCTGACGATTGCGGCAAACGTCGAGGCGGCCCTTGGCTCTCTCCCCGGGGCCGCCTCGACACATTTGGGTATAGGAGTCCCATGCAGATCGGAAGAAAGCGCCGGATCCTCCTCGTCGAGGACGAGGAGTCGATCACGGCGCCGCTCTCGGAGGCCCTCGCACGCGAGGGCTTCGACACGTCCGTCGCCGGGACGGCAGAGTCCGCGCTCAAGACCGCGACCGAGACGAGGCCGGATCTCGTGCTCCTCGATGTAATGCTTCCGGACGGGTCCGGGTTCGACGTGGCACGCGAGCTTCGCCTCACGTCGAAGGTGCCGATCATCATGCTGACCGCCCGCGGCGAGGAGGCCGACCGCGTGGCCGGTCTCGAGCTCGGCGCCGACGACTACGTCGTGAAGCCGTTCAGCGCGCGCGAGCTCGTCGCTCGCGTGCGGGCGGTGCTCAGACGGGTCGCGGAGGCCGGCGAGCAACGGCCCGAGGGCGCGCTCGAGCTTGGTGAGGTGCGCCTCGACCCGGACCGGCGCTCCACCGCGTTCCAGGGCGAGGAGCTCGAGCTCAGCCGCAAGGAGTTCGACCTCCTGCGCCTGCTGATGGAGAACGCCGGATCGGTCGTCACGCGCGAGCGGCTGATCGACGAGGTGTGGGACACGAACTGGTTCGGCTCCACGAAGACCCTGGACGTCCACGTGAGCGGCCTCCGGAAGAAGCTGGGCGACGACTCCGCCGACCCGCGGTACATCCACACGGTCCGCGGCGTCGGCTTCCGCTTCGCCGGCCTCGACGAGTTAGGAGAGGCTCCAACACGATGAGCCTTGTGCCGCCGGGCCGCGCTGCTCGTTCCGAGGCGGCGTCCTCAGTCGCGCTCGTATCTCATCGATACGAACGCTCCCTGCGTCCTTGCCTCGGAACGAAAATCGCACCCCGGCAACGAAGCACATCATGTTGGAGCCTCTCGTGAGCCTCCGAGCACGTCTTCTTGCTGCCTTTGCGTACGTCCTGATCCTCGTGATTGTCGCGCTCGAGGTCCCGCTCATCCTCAACGTCTCGCGGCGGGTCGACGCGGAGGTGAAGGCGGAGGCGGCCGCGGGCGCGCAACTCGTGGCGGCGAGCGCGGCGGCCGAGCTCGAAGACGGCGACAACCGAGACCTGACGCGGATCGCGGAGCGCGCCGCGGAGGAGTCGGGAGGACGTGTGCTCGTCGTCGACGGCCAGGGCCGCGTCGTCGCCGACTCGGCCGGGCAGACGGGCAACTACGGCGACCGGCAGGAGATCCGGGCGGCGCTCGAAGGCGGGGTCTCCCAGGGCCGCAGGTTCAGCGAGACCCTCGGCGAGTCGCTCCTCTTCACCGCCGTTCCCGTCGTGGTCGAGGGCGACGTCGGCGGCGCCGTCCGGGTCACGCAGAGCGTGGACGCCATCGATCGGCGAGTGCGGCGCGACGTGCTCGGGCTGATCGGGATCGGGCTGATCGCGCTCGTACTGGGTCTCGCCTTTGCGTGGTTCCTCGCCGGGACGCTCGCCCGTCCGCTTCAGCGTCTCGCGGCGACGGCGCGGCGTGTCGAGTCCGGCGACCTCGGCGCACGCGCGGAGCCGGAGGGCTCGCGCGAGAACAAGGAGGTCGCGCACGCTTTCAACGACATGACCGAGCGGCTGGAGCAGGTCCTCGTCGCCCAGCGGGAGTTCGTGGCGAACGCCTCGCACCAGCTGCGGACGCCGCTCACCGGCCTCCGGCTTCGCCTGGAAGCAGCGTCCCTGAAAGCCGGCCCTGAGCTCGTCGGAGAGCTGGATGCCGCCGAGCGGGAGGTCGAGCGGCTCGCGCGCCTCCTCACCGCGCTTCTGACGCTTGCCCGCGAGGGCGACCGGCCTCCGGCGCGTCAGGTCATCTCCGCCTCCGAGGCGCTCGAGCGGGCGCTGGAGCGGTGGGAGGAGCGCGCGGCACAGGGCGGCCACACGCTGGAGCTCGACTGCCGCGATCCCGGGCTGGCCGCCGTCTCGGAAGAGGACCTGGCGATCGTCGTAGACAACCTGGTCGAGAACGCGCTCGTCTATTCGCCCGCGGGTGGGACGGTCACGTTGGAGTGCGGCCGCGAGGGGCCCGAGGTCGTCGTCGCCGTCTCGGACGAGGGCCCCGGGGTGAAGCCCGGCGAGGAGGACCAGGTGTTCGAGCGGTTCGTGCGCGGCGGCAGCGGCCAGGGCGCACCCGGCACGGGTCTGGGCCTGGCAATCGTCGCCACCCTCGCCCGGAGGTGGGGCGGGAGCGCCAGGATCTCCAACCGGGCTTCGGGCGGAGCGCGAGCCGAGGTCCGCTTCCCTGCAGCTCCGGGCTCTTTGCAAACCCCGAACAGGAGCTTGGACGAGGCTTTACCCGGCCGCGTCTAGCCTTGTCTCCATGAGGATCGCCGTCGTTGCGCTGTTAGGCCTGGTGTTCGCCACCGGGCTCGGATTTGCGGCCCATCTGATCGCGCGCGACACCGTTGCGCTGCCGGTGGCGAGCCTGGACGCGCGCGAGAACCTCGCTCCGGCGTCGACGACGACCGAGCGCACGACGACGGCGCAAGCCGCACCGCGCCGGCGCAGGTCGGCCACCACGACCGGCACCACCACGACTGGGCGAACGACGACGACCACGACCGACGACGACGGGCGCGGCAGGGGTCGCGGGCGGGGGCGAGGCGGCGACGACGACTCGAGCGGGTCGGGCTCGAGCGGGTCGGGCAGCTCCGGATCCGGAAGCTCAGGGTCCGGCGGCGGCGACGACTCGGACGACTAGCCGACGATCTCCGCGAAGGCGGGCTCGCCCCTGATCGGGTCGAAGTCCGAATCCGTTTTGGCGAGCTCGAGGAAACGCTCGCCGCCCTCGACCGACCGGCGCAGGTGGTCGAGTGCCTCGCGCGTACGTCCGCTCATGCTCTCCGCGCAGGCGAGGTTGTAGAGGACGGTCGCGTCGTCCGGAAACTCGGCATGCGCCGCCTGGAGCACCTCGATCGCCTTGTCGTACTCCTTGGACGCGAAGAACGGGAAGGCCGGCGCCGATCGCTCCCACGGCGAGGGAGCGAATACCTCGCCGCGCTTCGCGCCAATCGCGAGGATGCGCGTCCCCGCCTCGTCGGCCACGGCCTTTCGCTTCACCGCCGGGTCGCGGACGAAGACGATGGTTCCGGCAGGGCCGTCGAACGTCTGTCCGTCGACCGTGAACGTCGCCTTGCCCGAGAGCACCACATAGAGCTCCTCGTGCTGGGCCGCGCCGCCACTGACCTCGTCGTGCTCGCCGATGACGTCGTCACCGGCGTCCGCAGCCCAGGCGTTGACGCCGAAGCTCTCGATCCCGAAGTGACGTCGGATGCTCGCCGACCGCGCCGTGTTCGCGAGTCCGGGGACCTCGATGTCTTGGAGGCTGACGATCTGGTAGCCCTCGCTCATGCGCCCGCCTCGACGAGCTCGCGGAACTCGGGGCGATCGCGCATCGACTCGAAGTCCTCGTCCGTCCGGGCGAACTCGCGGAAGCGCTCCTCCAGCTCGATCGATCGCCTCAGGTGGTCGAGCGCTGCTTCGGGCTCCCCGACGAGAGCCTCGAGGCAGGCGGTGTTGTAGAGCACGATACCGGCCTCGGGATGCTCCTCTGCGACCGAGCGGAGGATCTGCAGCGCCTCCTCGTGGCGACCGTCCTCCCACAGCGGGTAGGCATCGCCGGCCTCCTCCCACGCCGACACCTCGTAGGCCTTGCCGGGCGTTCCGCCGGCGACGAGGACGACGGTGCCGTCCTCCTCGGCGATCGCACCGCGCCGGACCTTTCGGTCGCTGACGAAGACGACGCTTCCCGCCGGAACCGTGTGCTCGCGGCCGTCGAGCTCGAACCGGGCGGAGCCGCGGAGGACGACGTAGAGCTCCTCGTGCTTGCCCGCAGCCGTGCCGAGCTCGTCGTGCTCCTCGATCACCCGCTTGCCCGCGTCGGCGCCGTAAGCGTTCACTCCGAAGGCCCTGACGTCGAGGTCGCGACGAAGGCGGAACCAGCGTGCCTCGTCTGCGCCGCGCTGCGGAGGCAGCTCGTCGAGGTGCGTGACCTGAAACTTCTCGCTCACGAGCGGTTCCTCAGCTCCTCGAGGACGAGAGGATCGATCGACTCGGCGCCGTCGACCCGCTCTTCGAGGTTCTCGTTGCCGGCCCAGCTGAAGAGCGCGTCTGCGAGCTCGCCCGCGTACCCCAGCCGCGCCAGGCGCCCGCCCAGCTCGGCCGCGAGCTCGTCGTCGACCGGGATCCATTCGTCCTTCGGTGTCTGGCCGAAGAGCGCGACGTGCAGCCCGTACAGGCGCCGGAGCTCCTCAAGGGGGCGCTCGTGGTCGTCCACGCGGAGGTCGAAGACGACATCGGAAAGGCCGGCGTAGCCGCCATCCTTCTCCACGACGAGGAGGGCGGCCGATTGTTGGCCGCGGCTGTCGCCGCCGGCGGCTTGGCCCGCATCGAGCGCGTCCATGAGCCGCTCCTCGAGTGGCGCTCCGCCGGTCGACTCGAAGCTCTCCGCAATTGCGTCGACGGTCGCGCCCGAGACGAGGATGTTTCCCTGGGCCGCGTAGCCCGGCCCCGTACGGCCGCCAGCCCAGTCGTGGCACTCGCTGCCCGTGAACGTCGCGCTGTCGCCCTTGGCGTCGACGACGCCGAGCTGGCGCTGCTCGCGGCCTTCGTCGGCGGAAGTCAGCCTGTCGACTGCCTCCTGGGCGGACATGCCCTCTCGGAGAAGTGCCAGCCCGTCCGGCCCGTAGCGCGGATTGGCGTAGGACTGGGTGGCGACGGCGCCCACTCGAGGCTCGGCCCATGGCACGATCGAGCCGACACCGAGGAACTTCGACTGCGTCGCGACGCCCCAGCGCCCGGCCTCGAGGTCGCACGCGACGATCGAGTAGGTCGCGATCCGCCTAGCCATAGGTCAGTCCGACGGGGTCGAGGTCGGCCAGCTCGGGCGGGACGACGACCGAGGAGACCTCCGGCCGCCGGAGCGCCTCGAGCACTCCTTCCTGTGTGTCGGCCCGGATCACGACGGGTCGGCCCTCGTCGAACGCTGCGCGGATCGCCGCATCATCGAGCTCGTCGAGCACGAGCGCACCGCCGAGGTCGACCTCGCCTTCGACCGCGATCTGCGGTACCCGACGCCCCGTCGACCCGAACCAGCGTTGTCTCACACTTCGATCGTCTGACCCGGCTCCATGACGAGGAGCTCGACGTCCGTGAGCGTCGCGAGCTCCTCGGGTGTGCCGGTCAGCAGCGGGAACGTGCCGTAGTGGCAAGGAATGCAGCGCTTGACCCCGAGCAGCTCGAGCGCGACGGCCGCCTGCGTCGGGCCCATCGTGAAGTGGTCGCCGATCGGAAGGACTGCAACGTCGGGCTCGTAGATTCGTCCGATCAGCTGCATGTCGCCGAAGACGGCGGTGTCGCCGGCGAAGTAGAGCTTCGTCCCGTTCTCGACCTCGACGACGAAACCGGCCGGCTCGCCGAGGTACTCGCCGTTCGGCCCGCCGCTGGAGTGCTTAGCGTCGGTCATCGTGAACTTGACGCCGTCGACGTCGCGAGTGCCGCCCTTGTTCGTCCCGGGGACCTCCCCGACCTCGGCGCCCTGCCCTTGGAGCCAGCCCAGCATCTCGACGATCCCGACGACGGTCGGCTTGAATCGGTTGATCAGCTCGACGCTGTTCCCGACGTGGTCGCCGTGGCCGTGGGTCAGGGCGAGGATGTCGATGCGCTCGGGCTCCTTCTCCCCCTCCGGGCACTTCGGGTTGTCGAGATACGGGTCCAGGTAGACCCGCTTTCCGCCCGGCGTATCGAATCGGAACGCGCCGTGGCCGAGCCAGGTGAGCTGTGTGTCCGCCATGCGGGTCGGAATCTAACGAAGGGCGGTCAGGAGGTAGGCGGTGACCGGCGCCGCTTTCCCCTTCAGGTCCAGGTTGCCGATCAGCGTCGCCTCCGCGTGATCCGCGATCGCCACGTACGTCGTCTCCCCGAGGACCACCTGACCCGGCTCGGCGGCGGTCTGGAGCCGGGCTGCGAGGTTCGTCGTGTCGCCGATCGCCGTGAAGCTTCGCTGCTCCTCGGTTCCGACGTTGCCGACGATCGCCGGGCCGGTGTTGATGCCTACCCGGAAGCGCGGCCAGTCGCCGTCCCGGCTGACCCGGCCCGCCGCTCCCTGGAGGTCGAGGCCGGCGCGCGCGGCGCGCAGCGCGTGGTCGGGCTGGTCGTCCGCCGCGTTGAAGACGACCATGATCGCGTCGCCGGCAAAGCGCTCGATCATGCCGCCGTGCACGTCGAGGACGATCGGCACCGTCTTCGCCCAGTACGCGTTCAGCATCGCCAGCACCTCGCTGGGCGAATGGCCTTCGGAGAACGCCGTGAACCCCTGGAGGTCTGCGAAGAGGACGCTCACCTCGCGCTCCTCACCGCCGAGCGCGGCCACTTCCGGCTCGTCGCGAAGCCGCGCCGCCAGCTGCGGCGAGAGGTAGGGCGTGAGCAGCATCTCCACCGCCCGAACCTCCTCCGCGGCGCGGCCGACGACCGACGCCTCGTCTGCGGCTAGGCCGAACCGCTGCCGCAGCTGCTCCTCGTCGAGACCCTCGGCAGCGGCGGCCTTGACCGCGGACGCGTATCGGCGGTCGATCCGGCCGAGCGTCTCGTCCAGGTAGAGGGACGCGAAGGCCTCCCCGCGGTGGCGCTCCCGTAGCGCCGTGAAGGCGACGATCCCGAACGCCGCCGCCATCAGCAGGTGCCACTCCCACCACGAGGCGTGCCAGTTGCGGGAGAAGGCGACTGCGATCGAGGCCTCCCCGAGCAGGACCCACGCGGCAGTTACGCCGGCGAGCACCTGGGACGGCCTGCGCCGGTAGAGGTGCCAGTAGCGCCAGGCGGCGACGCCGTAGAGCACGACCGCCGGGACCGCGAGCCCGAAGAGCCAGCGGTCGGTTGCGTCCTCGGAGAGCTCCTGGTCCAGCGGCGGGATCTCGGCGAGGGAAACAGCCGCCCAGCCCGCCAGAATCGATACGAGCCCCCAGCGAAGGAGGCGGACGCTGCTCACGACCGGGCGGTCGACCGAGGACCAGGCGGCGAACACGGCTGCGATCAGGAGCCCGACCGGGGTCGCGATCGCGAACCCCGCGTTTCGTCCTTCCAGCAGCACGGCGGGCGTCGCGAGCGCGTGGAGGCCAAGGAAGCCGGCGCTGGAGAGGAATGCCATCGAGACGAGGAAGAGCCGTGCGTCCTTGCGCCTCGAGGCCGCCTCGCTGGTGAGCGCGCCGAGCGCCACGCTGACGAGCGACACCGAGAGGACGAGCCAGAAGTGAGCGGGGTGGTGCTCCCAGTCCACATCGAGGTCTGGCTCGACGAGCAGGAGGGCCAGACCTCCGAGCGGAAGCGCGAACAGGAGCGGCCAGAACACCGTGCGAGGAGACGATACTCCGGCGTCGAAGCGCGAGCCGTGAGCCGCCAGCTCTGGCCCGTCGCGCTCGTCGTCTCCGCCGCGCTCGCGGACACCGCCGGGCGTCCCTCGCTCGCCTTCTACCTGCTCCTCGTGTCGATCCCGGTCATCGTGGCCGCCACGCTCGCGTCCTACGGCGACCTCGTGGCGGGCGAGGGCGAAAGCCCCGGCCGCACCGCGCTGTGGGTGGTCGCGCTCGCGGTCGTCGTCGCGACGGTTGCGCTGCCGACACTCGGCACCGCCGCGCTGCTGATCGCGCTCGTCCTCGTCGGGATCCAGGGCGTCGTGGCGCTGTCCACAGAGCCGCGGCGCAGGACCACCTAGTCAACCGTTCTGGCGGGCGAGGGCCCTTGTCTGGGATTGCTTCGACTAGTGTTATAGTACAGAATCTCTTTTCAGCTAGCACACACTCTCGATCGCGGCGCCGGCGCCTCGACGATCGCCGAGAAGATCGAAGCCGCGATCGCCGATGACCGTCTAGCGCCGGCCACGCGTCTTCCCGCCGTCCGCGAACTGGCCGACGAGCTGGGAGTGAGCCCGGCGACGGTGGCCGCCGCCTACCGCACGCTCAAGCAGCGAGGCCTCGTGAGCGCGAATCGCCGCAGCGGGACGGTCGTCGCGTCCCAGCCGCCGTTGCGGGTCATCGGCGGGCCGCCGTTGCCTCCGAACACGCGCGACCTCGCCAGCGGTAACCCCGACCCCTCGCTGCTGCCGCCGCTCGGACCGGCGTTGGCCGGCCTCGATCCGGAGCACAAGCTCTACGGCGGGCCGATCAGGCTGCCGCAGCTGGTCGGTCTGGCGGAAGCCGACTTCGCCGCAGACGGGATCGAGGGCGACATCGCCGTCGTCGGCGGTGCGCTCGACGGTATCGAGCGAGTGCTGCAGACGCAGCTCAGGCCCGGCGACCGCGTCGCCGTCGAGGACCCGAGCTGGCCGCGGATCACGGACCTGTTGCTCGCGCTCGGGCTGGAGCCCGTGCCGGCGCGGGTGGATCAAGGCGGTCTGGTGCCCGAGGCGCTCGAACGAGCGTTCCGGCGCGGCGCGCAGGCGGTAATCGCAACGCCGCGCGGTCAGAATCCGACCGGCGCGGCAGTCGACGAGGAGCGGGGAGGTCGCCTCCGGGAGGTGCTCGGCCGCCATCCCGATGCCCTCGTCGTCGAGGACGACTACGTCGCCTCGGTGGCCGGCGCGCCGTACGTCGGGCTCCACGGCGCGAGCTCTCGCTGGGCGGTGGTCCGTTCGCTGTCCAAGGTGCTCGGTCCGGATCTCCGGGTCGCGCCGATGGCCGGCGACTCCTTGACGATCAGCCGGGTCGAGGGCCGCCAGCTGCTCGGCCCCGGCTGGGTCAGTCACCTGCTCCAGCAGACGGCGGCGCACCTCTGGGCCAACCCTGAAACCAGGGAGCTGCTTGCGCGCACGGAGCGGATCTACGCCGAGCGGCGCGCAGCGCTCGTGGAGGCGCTGGCCGCGCGCGGGATCACCGCCTACGGCCACTCGGGGCTCGGTGTGTGGGTTCCGCTCGCCGAGGAGGTCGCAACGGTGCAGCAGCTCCTCGAGCGAGGCTGGGCGGTGAGCCCCGGCGAGCGTTACCGCTTCGACGCACCTCCGGGAATCCGCATCACGACCACCGATCTCGAGCCGAGCGAAGCCGTGGAGCTGGCCGCCGCACTCGAAGCGACGCTCAGCACGGCCATGGCGACCTACTCCGGGTAGTGCACCTCGGGCGGCTGAGCTTCGGCCTTTCCCGCCAGGTGTGGATCGTCCAGATCGGGATCTTCCTGAACATGTTCGGCTACGGCGCCGTGCTCCCGTTCGAGGTCATCTACCTCCACGACGGGAGGGGGTTCGGTCTCGGTGCGGCCGGTCTCGTCGTCGGCCTCGTGACAGGCGTCGCCGTGCTCAGCTCTCCCGTCTCGGGCGCCGTGATCGACCGGATCGGAGCGCGCGCGACCGCCGCCGGAGCGGGCCTGGCCCTCGCCGCCGGCTACGCCGGCCTGGCGTTCGCAGAGTCACTCCAGGTCGCCCTGGCGGCGGCCGCGCTCGCGGGGGTCGGCAACGGGGCGCTCTCGCCGAGCCAGTCCGCGCTCATGACAGCGCTGACGCCACGCGAGCTTCGCCACCGCGCCAGCGCGGTGTCACGGGTCGCCGTCAACGTCGGCATCGGTCTGGGCGGGGCGATCGGCGGTCTCGTCGCCGGCTTCGGGCTCAAGGGGTTCGTCGCGCTCTTTCTGGCCAACGCGGTGACCTATGTCCTCTACGTCGCGATCCTGGTCGCGACGGTGCGGGAAGACGCGCCGGTCGCCCGGGTCGCCGGCGGCTATCGCCGCCTTCTTCGCGATCGAGCGTTCCTCCACTTCGCTCTGACCAACGTCGCCCTCATCGCGGTCGGATGGGGCGTGCTGGCCTGGATCGTGCCGCCGTACGCCGAGGAACTGGGGATCGCGCCGGGCCTGATCGGGCTGCTGTTCCTGGCCAATGCGGCCACGGTGGTCTTCGCTCAGCTGCCGGTCGTCAGGCGTGTCGAGGGTCGCAGTCGAGTCGGCGTCCTCGCCCTCGGCGCGGCCGCGTGGGTCGGCGCCTGCCTCCTCGCGGTGCTTGCGCAGGACACGGCGCCCGCCGCCGCCTACGGCTGCCTCCTTGCGGCGGCAGTCGCGTTCGGCCTCGGTGAGTGCCTGCACGCGACGGTGTTGCTCCCCCTCGTCGCCGACCTCGCTCCACCGGAGCTGCGTGGGCGGTACATGGCCGCGATCGGCCTGTCGTGGTGGCTCGGGCTGGCGCTTGCTCCGACCCTCGGCGGGCAGCTCCTGGCCGTCTCGCCCTCGCTGTCGCTGCTGGCGGCGGCCGCCCTCAGCATCGCGGCGATCCTCTCGCTGCTGGCCCTGGACGCCCGGCTTCCCTTCTGGGCCCGGGCGATCCCGCGGCCGGAGATCAGGTGACGAACGGGAGCTGGGACGCGGCCTTCTCGGCCAGGTCGATCAGCGGCTGCACGGCGAAGAAGGACACGACCGTGACGGCCATGCAGGCCACGACCGAGGCCGAGAGCAGCGCCTCCCTCGGCGGCGAGCCTCCGGCGGGTGCAAGCTGAAGCTCGGCCGGCATCCGCATGTACATCGCGCGGATGACCGCCAGGTAGTAGTAGAGCGAGATCGCGGTCGCGATCACCCCGGCCACCACGAGCCACCAGAGGCCGCTGTCGTACGCGGCGGCGAAGACGTAGAACTTCCCCACGAAGCCGCCCGTCAGCGGCAGCCCCGCGAAGGCGAGCATGAAGACCCACATCGAGACGCCGAGCGTCGGCCGCTCCCAGCCCATGCCGCCGATGTTGTCGATCGTGACCGTTTGCCCCAGCTCCCGTTCCCTGGCGGCGATCACGGCGAAGGCTCCGAGCGACGCGGCCGAGTATGGGATCAGGTAGTAGAGGAGCGCGCGGCCGCCGAGCTCGTTGTTCGCGGCGATCGCGATCAGCATGAACCCGGCGTGCGAGACGGACGAGTACGCCAGCATCCGCTTGAGGTTGCGCTGGACGAGGGCGGCGATATTCCCCCACGCAAGCGAGACGCACGCGATCACGGCGACCGCGATCGTCCAGAGGTCCTCCTCGGCCGGGAACGCCGTGACGAGGAGCCGCATGGCCAGAACGAGCGCGACGGCCTTCGTCGCCGCCGACATGAAGGCGGTCACCGGCGTGGGCGCGCCCTCGTAGACATCGGGCGTCCACATGTGGAACGGCGCGGCCGACGCCTTGAACCCCAGCCCGGCGATCACCAGCGCGAGCCCGGCGAGCACGAGGCCGTCGTTCACGAGCCCCTGCTCGTCGATGGCCGTGGCGATCGCCCCGAACTCCAGCTCACCGGTCGCGCCGTAGACGAGCGCCGACCCGAAGAGCAGCACTGCCGACCCGAAGCTGCCGACGATCAAGTACTTCAGCCCCGCCTCGAGCGAGCCGACACGGTCGATCTCGATCGCGCAGAGGATGTAGAGGCAAATCGAGAACCACTCGAGACCGAGGAAGAGCGTCATCAGGTTGGTCGCCTGCACAAGGAACGCCATGCCGCCGCCGCAGGCCGCGAGCAGCGCGAAGTACTCGCCGACGTGCTCGCGGCGCGTGCGCTGTCCGTAGGAGATTCCGACGGCAAGGAACCCGGCGCCGGCGACGATCAGCTGCGCCAGCGCGCCGAACCGGTCGCGCAGGATCGCGTCGGCGACCTCGTAGGTCGCCTCTGGGCTCTTCCAGTAGAGGAGCCCCGCCGCGACGCCGGCGCCCACGAAGCCGAGCGCGCACACGACGGCGCTGAAGACGCGCACAGCGCCGCGAGGGATGAGCACGGCGCCCAGCAGGGCCAGTGCAGCCGCGGCGAGCAGCGCAAGGGACGGTGAGAGCGCGAACCAGTCGACGACCGGCTTGTCCATCAGAAGGACAGGTGCTCCGTGATCGCGGCCGGCCAGGCCGAGAGGACGAGGAGGCAGCCGACGAGCGGGACGATGACCGCGAGCTCCGCCGGGCGGAGGTCGAGCGCCTCCTCGGGAACGCTCGGCCCGACGTCCTGGTGGAGGACCCCTGAGATCAGCCGCAGCATGTACATCGCCGCGAGGACGATTGCGAAGGCGCCTGCTGCGGCCCAGCCCCAGCCGTCGTCGAAGATCCCGGCCAGGATCAGGAACTCGCCCGCGAACGCACTCGAGCCGGGCACGGCGAGGGCAATGATCCCGGTCGCCATCAGAACCGTCGCCAGGGCAGGACGGCCGCGCGCCATCCCTCCGAGCCGCGCCAGTTCACCAGTGGCCGTTCTCCGCTCCACGGCCCCGGCGAGCAGGAACAGCGCGGCGGAGACGAGCCCGTGGTTGACCATGTGCAGGACTGCCCCGCTCGAGCCGAGATCGTCGAGCGCGAAGATCCCGATCGTGATCAGGCTCATCTGAGCGAGGCTCGAGTACGCGATCACGCCGCGGACGTCCGGCGCCCGGAAGGCGAGGAACGAGCCGTAGATCAGCCCCGCCGTCGCCAGGCCGAGGACGAGCGGCTGGAGGTCGTCCGCCGGCCCGGGGAAGAGCGGGACCGCGATCGCGAGGAAGCCGAAGCCGGCCGCCTTCGAGACGACGCCGGAGAGCACCGCCGCCACCTCCGGTGACGACTCGCGGTAGGCGTCCGGCAGCCAGCCGTGGAGCGGGAAGAGCGGGGCCTTGACCGCGAAGGCGATCACGAAGCCGAGGAAGATCCAGTGGTTGTCGCTCGTGCCGCCCTCGGCGATGTCGAACGACCCCCGTTCGAGGCCGTACGCGACGATCGCGGCGAGCATCAGCAACGACCCGGCCATCGTGTAGATGACGAACTTGATCGTCGCGCCGAGCCGTCCCGGCCCGCCCCACACGCCGACGAGCACGTAGAGCGGGATCAGCATTGCCTCGAAGAAGACGTAGAAGACGAGCAGGTCCTGCGACGAGAACACGCCGACGATCGCCCCGGTGAGGAAGAGCATGAGCCCGAAATAGGCGTGCGGCTTCTCGCGTCCGGTCCAGTACGCGTAGGCGATCGCGGCCGCCATAACGACGACCGCCATCCCGACCAGCCAGAGCGACCAGCCGTAGAGCCCGACGTGGTACGAGACGCCGAGGTCGCCGAACCACTCCTCCCGCTGTTCGAGCTCCAGGCCGCCGTCGAAGTCGAACCGCGTCACCGCGTTGATCCAGATCCCGACCTCCACGAGCGCGGCGAGCAGCGCGAGCGAGCCGGCCATTTGGTTCGACCACGGAAGCAGCCAAACGAAGAGCGCGGCCGCGACCGGGAAGACGATCAACGTCGTTGTCAGCCACTCGTTCATCCGCGCACCGCCAGGAAGACGAGGGCGAGGACGGCTGCGCCGGCGCCGAGCGCGAGGACGTAGGTACGCGTAAGGCCGGTTTGAACCTCACCCGTTCGGCCCGAGAGAGAGCGCGCGCCGAAGGTCAGCCCCTGGATCGACCCGGCGATCAGCGGCCGCTCGATCCAGCGGGAGAACGCATGCGCGATCCAGACGGACGGGCGGTAGAAGGCCAGGTCGTAGGCCTCGTCCCAGTAGAACTTGCGCTCGAGCACGCGCTGGAGCGCCGGGTAGTCCGGCACGCGGATCTTGCCGGCGATGTACACCGCCCAGGCCAGATAGATGCCGGCCACGGCGAGGGCGACCGCGATCACGCTCGTGAGGAGATCCTGGAGCCCGCTCGGCTCGACGTGCGGCTCCGCGACCGGCTCGAGGAACGTCGTCAGCGGGTGCCACAGCCCTGCGATCTGGATCCAGCCTCCGACGACGGAGAGCAAGGCGAGGACGCCGACCGTCCACGCCATCCAGAGGTTCGGCTCGTTCGCCTTCGGCTTGTGGAAGTGCTCGCGGGCGTACGGTGATGGCTCGCCCCAGAAGACGAGAAAGATCATCCGGAACGTGTAGAGCGCCGTCAGGAACGCGCCGACCATGCCGACCGCCCAGAGGATCTGGCCGTAGAGCCCGGCATCGAGCGCCGAGGCGAGAATCGAGTCCTTCGAGAAGAACCCCGAGAGCGGAGGGATCCCGGCGAGCGCCAGGGCTCCGATCAGGGTGACGACGTACGTCTTCGGGAGCAGCTTCCGCATGCCCCCCATCCGGCGCATGTCCTGTTCGGCCACGAGCGCGTGGATGACGATGCCCGCGGCCAGGAACAGCAGCGCCTTGAAGAAGGCGTGCGTCATCAGGTGGAACATCGCGCTGCCGTAGGAGGTAAGCCCGGCGGCGAGGAACATGTAGCCGATCTGCGACATCGTCGAGTAGGCGATGACCCGCTTGATGTCCGTCTGGACGAGCGCGATCAGCCCGGCCATGAGGAGCGTCACCGCGCCGATGCCCGCGGCGAGGTCCTGGATCGACGCTGCCTCCTCGAAGATCGGGTTGAGGCGGACGAGCATGTAGACGCCGGCCGTCACCATCGTCGCGGCGTGGATGAGCGCGCTGACCGGCGTCGGGCCCTCCATCGCGTCCGGGAGCCAGGTGTGGAGCGGTACCTGCGCGGACTTGGCGACGGCGCCGCCGAGCAACCCGAGCGCAATCAGCGTCATCGCCCAGTCGCCGCCGACCTCGTCCACTCGCTCGAAGACGGCGCCGTACTCCAGGGTGCCGAGCCGCATGACGAGCAGGAAGAGCGCGAGCGCCATGGTCGCGTCGCCGAACGCGTTCATGATGAACGCCTTCTTGGCCGCGACGATCGCGGCAGGGCGGTGCTGGTCGTACCCGATCAGGAAGTACGAGCAGAGCCCGACGAGACCCCAGCCGGCGAGCAGAAGCAGGAGGTCGCCGGCCTGGACCAGCAGCAGCATCGAGAAGACGAAGAGGGACATGTAGGCGAAGAACCGGCGCTCCTCGTCCGAACGGTCCATGTACCCGATCGAGTAGGCGACGATCAGGAACCCGACCCCGGAGACGATCAGCATCATCAGCGCCGAGAGGGGGTCGAGGAGGATGGTGAGGCCGACTTCGAAATCGCCCGCGGTCAGCCAGGTCCAGAGCGTGGACGAGTGCGACCGCTCCTCCGGCGGGTCGCCGGTAAGCTCGGAGAACGCCATCAGGGCGGCAACGAACGAGACCAGCACGGAAAGCGTCGCGAGGTAGCCGGTCGCCTTGCGCGGGACTCGCGTCCCGAGCAGCGTGATCAGCACGGCGGCCGCGAGCGGCGAGAGCAGGCAGATCCAGGCGGCGGTCAGCTCAGCCCCTGAGCGTCGTGAGCTCGTCGACGTCGAGGGTCACGTTGCTGCGATGGAGCGCGACAATGAGTCCGAGGCCGACGACGACCTCGGAGGCGGCCACGGCCATCACGGCGAGTGCGAAGACCTGTCCGTCCGTCTGGCCGAGGTGCCGGGCGAAGCCGATCAGGGCGAGGTTCGCCGAGTTGAGCATGATCTCGAGCGAGAGCAGGACGATCAGCGGGCTCCGCCGGAGCAGCACGCCCATCGAGCCGATCGTGAAGAGGAACGCCGAGAGGACGATGTACCAGCTGACGTCCGGCCCCATCACCCGGCGGACCTCTTTCGAGCCTCGCTGCCGAGGATCACGCCGCCGACAGCCGCGACCAGGAGGACGATCGACGTGATCTCGAAAGCCAGGAGATGGTCTGTGAGGAACACCTGCCCGACGTCCGCCGGCCCGCCGAAGGCGGCCTCGATGTCCGCCTCGTCGGAGAGTCGCCCGCCCGCGCTCAACCCGATCGCGACGACGACGTCGATGAGGATCACGCCGGCTGCGACGACGGCGGCGATCGCCATCCAGCTCGGCCCGCCGGCGAACGGCGCGTCCGCGTCGCGGCCGATGTAGGCGATCACGAACAGGAACATGACCATGACCGCGCCGGCGTAGACGAGCACCTGCGCGGCGGCGAGGAACTCGGCCGACAGGAGCAGGTAGAGGACCGCGAGCGAGGCCAGGTTCCCGATCAGGGCGATCGCCGAGTAGAACGGGTTCGAGAACGAGATCACGGCGATACCCGACCCGAGGCAGCCGACGGCGGCGACGAACCAGACCAGCCAGACCAGCGCGTCGCCCATCAGTGCCTCTTCCAGTGACGCTGCCCAGCTTCTGGTTCGTGAGCACCAAGCCAGAGGCCGCACTCCGACGAGGCAAGGCTGGGCAGCCTTGGTGAGGAGGAGGGTGGGCTCTGGCGCCGCGTGATCGCGGGCCAGAAGTAGGCGTGTGTTGCTGGGAGAGGCACTTAAGAGCTCGACTTGTAGGCCGGGATCGGGGTGTCGTAGAGGTCTCGGTCGGCGACCGGCATCCGCTTCACCGGCGGTGCGAGCAGCATGTCCTTCGTGTAGATCAGGTCGTCGCGCGAGTACTCGGAGATCTCGTACTCCGCTTCGAGCGTGATCGCGTCGAACGGGCAGGCGAGCTCGCAGTAGCCGCAGAAGATGCAACGGCTGAGGTTGATCTCGTAGATGCGCGCGTACCGCTCTCCCGGTGAGACGCGGTGGGTCGGAGTGTTCTCCTCGGCCACGACGCGGATGCAGTCGGCGGGACAGGCGGCCGCGCAGAGGGAGCAGCCGACGCACTTCTCGAGCCCGTTCTCGTGCTTCCAGAGGCGGTGCCGGCCCCGGAATCGTGGATAGACGGGCCGCTTGAACTCGGGGTACTGCTGCGTGATCGGCTTCTTGAAGATGTGCTTCAGGGTGACCCCGAAGCCCTTGAACGAGTCGAACGGCTGCGGGCTCACAGCGCCACCACCAGCGCCGCCGTCACGAGCGCGTTGATCGTCGCGACCGGCAGCAGCACCTTCCAGCCGAACGCCATCAGCTGGTCGTACCGGAGCCGCGGCAGCGTCGTCCGTAACCAGATGAAGACGAAGATCACGAGCAGCACCTTGAGCAGGAACCAGACCGGGCCTAGGGCGTCCGAGTTCCACGGGCCGAGCCAGCCGCCGAGAAACAGCGTCACGCAGAGACCCGAGAGGACGATCATGTTGATGTACTCGGCCATCTGGAAGAGGCCGAACCGCATGCCGCTGTACTCCGTGTGGTACCCGGCGACGAGCTCCTGCTCGGCCTCCGGGAGATCGAACGGCGCGCGGTTCGTCTCGGCGACGCCGGCGATGAAGAACGTCAGCAGGCCGACGAACTGCGGGACGGCGTACCACCAGTCGTTCTCCTGCGCGTGGACGATGTCCACGAGGGACAAGGAGCCGGCCATGATGATCACGCCCAGGACCGACAAGGCCAGCGAGACCTCGTAGGAGACGAGCTGCGCGCAGGTCCGCATCGAGCCGAGCAGCGAGTACTTCGAGTCGGAGGCCCAGCCGCCGATGATGAACCCGTAGACACCCACCGAGCCGAGCGCGAAGAGGAGGATCAGCGCGATAGGCACGTCGAGGATCTGACCCTCGATTGTGTAGCCGGAGACTTCCCAGCCCGCGCCCCAGGGGATCACCGCGAACGCGGCCAGCGCCGTGAATGTCGAGATGACCGGTGCCCAGATGTAGAGGGCCCCGACCGCGCTACCCGGGTAGAACGCCTCCTTGCGGATCAGCTTGACGAGGTCGGCGATCGGTTGCAGGAGGCCGAACGGGCCGACGCGGTTCGGGCCGTAGCGAAGCTGCATCCGGCCGATCACCTTGCGCTCGACCCAGGTCATGTAGGCGAAGACGCCCATGACCAGGTTGATGATCACGATCGCCTTGATGGCGCTGATCCACCAGGGCTCGCTCATCCAATCTCCACGTAGCCCTCGAGGCCGGCGGCGTGTGGATCCGGGATTCGCGCGACGCCGGGCGAGAGGTCGCGGGTCAGGCGGGCGCGAAGCTCGAGTGACGTCCCGTTGGAGCGGACGTTCACCGTCTGGCCGTTCGCGATCCCGAGCCGGCGTGCGTCCTCGCGCGACAGCTCGACCTCTGGGGCGGGGCGCTGGAACTCGAGCTCCGGCACGCGCTCGACGGCCGGCCCGGAGAAGAGCGGCCGGTAGGTCACGAGCCTCAGGCCAGGTCCCTCGGAGACATGACGAGTGTCTGACACCTTTTCCCCAGCCAGCCGGCTCGTCGGGGCACGTTCAGGAAGGACGGCTTGCTCGCCGACCTCGCCGTACGTCACTCCGTCGAAGCAGATCGCCGAGACCTCGTCGAAGACCTGCGCCGGGTGCGGAGAGAGCTCGACGCCGAAGCGCTCCGCGAGCCGCGAGAGCACCGCGACCTCGTCCGGCGCGGGCGGGATCGCGGCGCGGCGGATGCGCTGCAGGCGGCCCTCGAGGTTGACGTAGGTCCCGTCCCGCTCCAGGTAGCTCGTCCCGGGCAAGACCAGGTCGGCCCAGGGCGCGACGAGCCGCCGGAACATCCCGATCACGATCACTTTCTCAGCCATGTCGGCCATGGCCCTGACGTTCGGGTCCGCCGCGGCCTCGTCGCCCGAGACGATCAGCAGGGCGATCGGCTCCGGGTTCTCCGGCTCGTCGTCGGCCGCCGCGGCCCAGGCGTCGGCGACGCCGCGACCGTTCGCGGTTCGCGGGAGGCGGAACGCGGCGCAGCCGTCGCGGTCGAGCTTGCCGGCCGCCGCCAGCTCCGCCCCGTCCACACCGGAAACGACCAGCACGGCCCGCTCAGCGTCGCGCAGCCGCCCCTCCAACTCGGAATCCCCATCGCTCTGACGGACGATCTCCGCCCCGTTCCGCCGCGCTTCCCTGATCCAGAGGTCGACGATCGGCGCGCGTTCCGCGACCGGCTCGTCGCCCAGCACGACGACGAGGCCCGCGTCGCGGATCGTGGATAGCGGGGCCCGGTACGCGTCGAACGAGTGGCCTACGGGCTCCGGGAGCAGCGCCGAATGTGCACCGGCCCCTTGGCGGAGCAGCTTCCCGAGCGCGTAGGCCAGCTCGACCGTCTCCGAGCCCGACAGCACCGTGACGATCCGGCCCTCGGCGCCGCGGATCAGCGCCTCCGCCTCGTCCAGCGCGTCGTCCCACGAGAGCTCCTCGTACCTCGGCGCCGCCCTGCGCAGGGGATCGACGACGCGGTCCGGCGCCTGCAGGTGGCCGTATGCGAACCGGCCCTTGTCGCAGAGCCAGCCGCCGTCGACCTCCGGGTGGTTCCTGGAGAGGATCCGCTTGACCTTCCCCTCGCGCGTCGTCGCCGAGATGTTGCAGCCCACGGGGCACATGCCGCAGACGGACGGGACGTTCTGGATCTCCCATGGCCGCGCCTCGAATCGGTACGGGGTCGAGGTGAGAGCCCCGACCGGGCAGAGCTCGATCACGTTGCCGGTGAACCGGCCGCGGTACGGCTCGTCCTCGAACGTCGCGATCACGGACTGCGCGCCGCGGTCCCGCGCGATCAGCTGGCCGTCTTCCGAGACCTCGCCGGAGAAGCGCGTGCAGCGGTAGCAGAGGATGCAGCGCTCGCGGTCGAGTGCGATCAGCGGGCTGATAGGGATCGGCTTGTCGAAGGTCCGCTTCGGGAACGTCATCCGCGTGTTGCCGGGGCCGTACCGGAACGTGAGGTCCTGTAGCGGGCACTCGCCGCCCTTGTCGCAGACCGGGCAGTCGAGCGGGTGGTTGACGAGGATGAACTCGAGCGTCGCGTTCTGGCCGTCCGCCGCCTTCTCGGAGGTCTGCGCCGTCTTCACGACCATCCCGTCCTGCGCGGTCAGCGTGCAGCCCGCCTGAAGCTTCCCCTGGCCTTCGACCTCGACGAGGCACATGCGGCAGGCGCCGATCGGCGGCCCGATCCGCGGCTCGTAGCAGAAGACCGGGATCTCGATGCCGGCGGCGGCCGCCGTTTCGACGAGGCCGAGCCCCTTCGGCACCTGCACCTCGACCCCGTCGACGACGAGCCTGACGAGCTCGACCGAGCTCATCGTCTCCCCTCGAGCCCTTGTGTTCCATGCAACGAGCGAGGGCACGCGGCTCGCTGGTAATCCAATTCCTGCGAGACCCGGCCGCGGAGCCTTGTCACATGGAACACAAGCGATCTCATGCGGGCACCAGCGGCAGCGCGTGGTGGACGTGCGTGTCGCTCGGCGCCCGGACCCCGTCGAGCGACGACTCGCCGCCGAAGGGGCAGCCGCCCTCGTCGACATGGCGCTTGAACTCGTCGTAGAACTTGTCCACGTAGCTGGCCACGCAGTAGACGGCGAAGTCGCCGAGCGCGCAGAGCGACTTGCCGAGGATCCGGTCACAGACGTCGCGCACCAGGTCGAGGTCGTCCTGCGTCCCCTCGCCGCCCTCGATCCGCTCGAGCAGCTGGACGAGCCAGCGCGTCCCCTCGCGGCACGGCGTGCACTTGCCGCAGGACTCGTGCATGTAGAACTTCTCCGCCCGCAGGCCGAGCTGCACCATGCAGGCGCGGTCGTCCACGACGATGATCGCCGCCGAGCCGAGGAACGAGCCTGCGGCCTGGACGGCGTCGAAGTCGAGCGGGACGTCGATCTGGTCGGGCGTGAAGACCGGCACCGACGAGCCGCCCGGGATGATCGCCTTCAGCCCGCGTCCCTCGGCAACGCCGTGGCCGCACTCGAAGATCAGCTCGCGGAGCGTCGTCCCGAGCGGAAGCTCGTAGTTCCCGGGCTTGTTGACGTTGCCGGAGAGCGAGTAGACGACGGTGCCGGGCGCCGCCTCGACGCCGAGCTTCGAGTAGCCCTCGACTCCGAGCTCGAGGATGGCCGGCACGCTGGCGATCGTCTGGACGTTGTTGACGAGCGTCGGACCGGAGTAGAGCCCGGTCACGGGCGGGAAGGGCGGGCGGGGACGTGGCTGGCCGCGCTTCCCCTCGAGCGAGTCCAGCAGAGCCGACTCCTCGCCGCAGATGTACGCGCCCGCGCCGCGGTGGACGACCACGTCGCAGTCGCCGAACACGCCCGCGGCCCGCGCCTCCTCGACGGCGCCGGTCAGCACCTCGTACTCCGTCAGGTACTCGCCGCGGATGTAGATGAAGACGCTCTGCGACTGGATCCCATGCGCCGCGATCAGGCAGCCCTCGACGAACCGGTGCGGGACTCGCCGCATGATCTCGCGGTCCTTGAAGGCGCCTGGCTCGGACTCGTCCGCGTTCGCCACGACGTACGCGGGGCCGCGGCGCTTGTCCGGCGGCGGGACGAGGCTCATCTTGCGACCCATGGGGAACCCGGCGCCGCCACGGCCGCGCAGCTTCGCGTTCGTGATCGTCTCGATCAGCTGCTCGGGCGTCATCCCGCGGGCCTTTTCGAGCTGCGCATAGCCGCCGACCGCGCGGTACTCGTCAAGCTTGGTCAGGTCGCGCTCGTCCGCTCCCGTGAGGATCGTCAGCTCAGCGGCCACGGATCTCCTCCACGAGCGCGGGTACCTCGTCCGGACGCACGGGCTCGCGGTAGCGCTGGTCGACGACCACGACAGGCGCGTAGCCGCACCCTCCGGCGCACTCGACCAGCCGGAAGCTGATCGCGCCGTCCTCGGTCGTCTCGCCGGGCGGGACGCCGAGCTCCTCCTCGAGCGCGTCCACGACCGCCTGGGCGCCGACGAGCGCGCAGGAGAGGTTCGTGCAGACCTCGATCGAGTGCCGCCCGACGGGCTCCAGGTGGTACATGTCGTAGAAGGACGCGACCGACTGGACGTAGGCCGGCGTCAGCTCCATTGCGTCCGCGACCTCCTCGAGCGCCTCAACGGGCAGCCAGCCGTCGTGCCGCTTCTGCGCGAGGTGCAGTGCGCCCATGACCGCGGAGCGATCGTCCGGATAGAGCTGCCGGAGCTCCTGCACGCGGTCGTGGAACTCGACCGCCGTCACCGGTCGGTGTCCCCCATCACCGAGTCGAGCGAGCCCACGATCGCGATCAGGTCGGCGACGAGCGCGTCGTGCATGCAGGTCGCGGTCGCCTCGAGCGCGACGAAGGACGGGGCGCGGAACTTCACGCGCCACGGCCGCGCGCCGCCGTCGGAGACGACGTAGCAGCCCTTCTCGCCGCGCGGCGACTCGGTTGCGACGTAAACCTCGCCCTCGGGCACCCGGTACCCCTCGGTGACGATCTTGAAGTGATGGATCAGCGACTCCATCGAGGTGTGAAGCTCGTGCCGCGGCGGCAAGACGACCTTGCGGTCGTCCGCGATCCACGGCTCGCCCTCCATTCCCTCCAGCCGATCGAGGCACTGCTCGACGATCCGCACCGACTCGCGCATCTCGTCGATCCGGACGCGGTAGCGGTCGTAGACGTCGCCGTTCGGGTGGACCGGGACGTCGAAGTCGACCTCGTCGTAGGCGAGGTACGGCTGCGCTTTCCGGAGGTCCCAGTCGACACCGGACGCACGCAGCACGGGCCCGGACTGGCCGAGCGCGATCGCGTCCTCGGCGGAGAGGAGCCCGACCCCCTGCGTCCGCTCCAGCCAGATCTCGTTGCGTCCGATCAGCGACTCGTAGTCGTCGACCGCCTTCGGCATCCACTCGCAGAACTTGTGGGCCTCGGGGAAGAAGCCGGACGGGATGTCCTCCGCGAGACCGCCGGTCTGGAAGTACCGCGTGTGCATGCGGACCCCGGTGACCAGCTCGAACAGGTCGAGGATCTGGTCGCGCTCGCGAAAGCAGTACCAGAACATCGAGATCGCTCCCAGCTCGAGCGCCGCCGTGCCGAGGTAGACGAGGTGCGAGTGGATCCGGCTGAGCTCGCACAGGAGCATCCGCATGAAGGTGGCCTTCCGCGGCGTCTCGAGCTCGAGGAGCTTCTCGATCGCCAGGACGAACACGAGCTCGTCGTTCTGGAAGCCCACATAGTCGATCCGCGCCGGGTACGTGATCGCCTTCCACCACGACTTGTGCTCCATCGTCTTCTCGAAGCCGGTGTGGAGGTAGCCGATCACTGCCTCGGTCCCGACGACGCGCTCGCCCTCGAGATCGATGATCAGGCGCAGGACGCCGTGCGTCGACGGGTGGTTCGGCCCGAAGTTGATGCGCATGACGTCCTCGCTGCCCTCGAGCTCGGGCGGCGTCGAGAGGACGGTCGGGATCGGGGAGGGGATCCGCGAGCCCTCGTAGATCCGCGGGCGCTCGACGATCGCCACTACTCGTCTCCGGAGAAGCGGACGGGCTCGCCGCCGATCGGATAGTCCTTCCGCAGCGGGTGCCCCTCCCAGTCGTCCTCCATCAGGATGCGGCGAAGGTTCGGGTGCCCCTCGAAGCGGATTCCCATCATGTCCCAGGCCTCGCGCTCATGCCAGTCGGCGGTCGGCCAGACCGAGATCACGCTCTCGAGCGTCTCACCGTCGTCGATCCAGACCTGGACGCGGACCCGCGGCGCGCCGTCCCGCAGTCCCAGCAGGTGGTAGTTGACCGAGAAGCGCTTCCCCTTCGGGCGGGGAACTCGGGCGTAAGCCTGCGATGCGACCGAGACGCCTTGTCCGGAGGGCATGTTCAGGTCGCGGCCCTGCTCGGTCCCGTAGTAGCCGGCGACCCCGCGCTTCCCCCAGCCGAGGTAGTCGGTCGGCGTGATGTCGGAGAGGAAGTTGAAGCCCTCCCGGTCGCGGAGGTGGAGGCAGGCCTCGCGGAGGCGGGCCGGATCGACGACGAGCGTCGTCTCGCCGTGCTCTTCGCGGCTTTCGACGAGGCCGGGAACGCCCTCGAACGTCACTCGGCGACTCCCCGGATCTCGTAGGCGGGAGGCACGCCGGCCTTGATCTTCTCCTGGAGCCGGATGATCCCCTCGACGAGGGCCTCGGGCCGGGGCGGGCACCCGGGCACGTGGATGTCCACCGCGACGACCTTGTCGACGCCCTGGAGCACCGTGTAGTTGTTGAACATCCCGCCGGAGCTCGCGCAGGCGCCCATCGCGATCACCCACTTGGGCTCGAGCATCTGGTCGTAGATCTGGCGGAGCGGGGCGGCCATCTTGTGTGCGACCCGGCCGGAGACGATCAGCAGGTCGGCCTGGCGCGGCGAGGAGCGGAAGACCTCGGCGCCGAAGCGCGCGATGTCGTAGCGCGAGGAGACGATCGACATCATCTCGATCGCGCAGCAGGCGAGCCCGAAGGTCGCCGGCCAGATCGAGTTCCCCTGCGACCACGCAACGGCCTTCCCGACCGTCGTCAGCATCAGCTTGTCCTGGAGGTCCTCGGGCCCGAGCTCGCGCTCGAACACCCCGGGGTCCTTGTTCGGCATCAGCGCGCGCTCGGAGTGGATCCCGAAGTCGCGGAGCCGCTTCGGCTTCTCGCCGTTCACCGCCATTCGAGCGCCCCCTTCCGCCAGATGTAGACGTAGGCCAGGGCGAGGATCCCGATGAAGAACGAGAGCTCCCAGAACCCGAACCAGCCGAGCGGCTCGAGCACGACGGCGAGCGGGTAGAGGAACACGATCTCGATGTCGAAGACGATGAAGAGCAGCGCGGTCAGGTAGAAGCTGATCGTGAACCGCTGGAGCCGCGGCGGGCCGGCGGAGACACCCGACTCGAACGGCAGCGCCCGGGTCCGGTTCCGGTGCGACGGGCGGGTCGCGAAGAGGAACGACATGCCGATCATCGAGGCCGGGATGGCCAAGGCCAGCAGCCCGTAGATCAGGAAGGGCAGCCAGTTATCGAGCATCGCTGCGTGGCGCCGTCGCCCCCACCGTGGTCCGGGAGTCTACAGCCGTCGCAGCTGCACGATCGGGGCAGGAAACGGCTCAACGAAGCGTGAAACAGGTGTTACAAAGTCCGGGCTCGCGCCCCTCCGATGGGGGACGGCGGCGCCCGGTCCCGCTGCTACGATTGGCTCGCCTTGGAGATCACCGAGCGCCCACTCACCATCGTCTCTCTCAGCGAGCGCGCCGCCGCGAAGGTCAAGGATCTGATGGCGGAAGAGCCCGCCGGCGAGGCTGAGGTCCTGCGCGTCGCCGTCCAGGGCGGCGGGTGCTCCGGCTTCGAGTACGCGCTCGGCTTCGACCGCGGCTCGATGGAAGGTGACCACGAGCTCGAGGCGCACGGGGTCCGCGTCGTCGTCGATCCCTTCAGCGCTCCGTACCTGACCGGCACCGAGATCGACTTCGTCGACGGGCTTCAGGGCGGCTTCGCGATCAACAACCCGAACGCGACCGCCGGGTGCGGCTGCGGGCACTCGTTCCAGGTCGAGGACGAAGCCGGCGACCCGCACGCGAACGGCGGCTGCGGCTCCGGCTGCTCGCACTAACGCCTTTACCATTCAGCGCGGCATGAGCGACGTCGTCGACGTCACGATCCTGGGCGCGGGCCCTGTCGGGCTTTCGGCCGCCTACTACGTCGGCCACCGCGACGGGACGGTGCGCATCGTCGAGTCGCTTGAGCAGATCGGTGGCCAGGTCGCGGCCACCTATCCCGAGAAGCACGTGTACGACGTCGCCGGCTTCCCGAAGATCCTCGGCCAGAAGCTCGTCGACATGTGCGCCGAGCAGGGGCTCCAGTACGGCGCTGACGTCCGGCTCGGCGAAGAAGCCAAGTCGCTCCAGCGGATCAGCCAGAATGGTGAAGACGTGCTTGCGCTGACGACGGACGCCGAGCACACCTATCTCTCCCGCACGATCATCATCACGGCTGGCCACGGAGCATTCGAGCCGCGCAGGCTCGGAGTCGAGGACATCGACGCGTGGCTTGGCCGCGGCCTCCACTACGTGGTCAAGGAGAAAGCGCAGTTCAGCGGCAAGCGCTGCGTGATCGTCGGCGGCGGGGACTCCGCACTCGACTGGACGCTCGGGCTCCAGGACACGGCCGACCTTCCGATCACCCTCGTACATCGACGCGACCGATTCCGGGCGCTCGAGTCCTCGCTGAACGAGGCCCGGCGGCTCGAGTCCGAGGGAGCGGTGCGGATCCTCACGCCGCACGAGGTGCGCGACGTGCACGGCGACGGAAGCATGGAGGCGGTCACGATCGAGAACACCGCGACCGGGGAGTCCGAGCGGTACGACTGCGAGGCGCTGATCACGCTGCTCGGCTTCGTCTCCCACCTCGGCTCGATCGCGGAGTGGGACATCGAGCTGGAGGGCAAGCGCCAGATCAAGATCGACCCGATGACCTGCGAGACCTCGATGCCGGGCGTCTACGCCGCGGGAGACGTCGCCGGCTACCCGGGGAAGATCACGCTCATCACCGTCGGCATGGGCGAAGCCGCGATCGCCGCGAACAATGCGATCGCAGCGATTCGGGGCGAGAAGGTCCAGCCCAAGTACTCGACGGACTGACCTCCTCAGCATCCAGCGAGGACACGTCCGGTGCCTGGCACCGGACAGGGCCGGACTAGACTGCCGCCCGTGTCTGACGTCGAGACGCAGAGCGAGCTCTGGGGAAGCGAGACGCGCAAGGCGGTTGCCAACTTCACAGTCTCCGGCGAGCCGATCCCCGCGCCCGTGGCACGGTGGCTCGGGAGGATCAAGGGCGCCGCGGCCCGCGTGAACGCCGAGCTCGGCCTCCTGGACACGGACAAGGCCGAGCGCATCGCCGCCGCCGCCGAGCGCATCGCCTCCGGCGAGCTGGACGACCAGTTCCCGATCGACGTCTTCCAGACCGGCTCCGGCACCTCCTCGAACATGAACGCGAACGAGGTGCTCGCGGCGCTCGCCGGCGAGGACGTCCACGCAAACGACGACGTGAACATGGGCCAGTCGTCGAACGACGTCTTCCCGTCGGCCGTCCACCTCGCGGCGCTGGAGCAGCTCATGCACGACCTCCTGCCGGCGCTCGACGCCCTCGCCGAGTCCCTCCAGCGCAAGGCGACCGAGTTCGACGACGTCGTCAAGTCCGGCCGCACGCACCTCATGGATGCGGTGCCGGTCACGCTCGGCCAGGAGTTCTCGGGCTATGCGGCGCAGGTCCGCCAAGGCGCGGCCCGCGTGCGCGACACGCTCGAGCGCGTCGGCCAGATCCCGCTGGGCGGAACCGCTGTCGGCACGGGCCTGAACACCCACCCGGAGTTCGCGGAGCGCGTGCGCCGCCTCCTCACCGAGGAGACCGGCCTGCCCGTCGGCCCGCCCGCCGATCCCTTCGAGGCACAGGCGGCGCGGGACGCGCTCGTCGAGGCCTCCGGCGCCCTCAAGACGGTCGCAGTCTCGCTGACGAAGATCGCCAACGACCTGCGGCTCCTCGGCTCCGGCCCGCGTGCCGGCCTCGCCGAGATCATGCTGCCGGAGCTCCAGAAGGGCAGCTCGATCATGCCCGGGAAGGTCAACCCGGTCATCCCGGAGGTCGTGACCCAGGTGTCCGCCCAGGTGATCGGCAACGACACCGCGATCACCGTCGGAGGGATGCAGGGGCACCTCGAGCTGAACGTCTTCGTCCCGCTGCTCGCCCGCAACCTGCTCGAGTCGATCCGTCTGCTCGCCGCGGCCTCGCGCCTCTTCGCGGAGAAGTGCGTGGACGGGATCGAGGCGAACCGGGAGAACGCGGAGCGTTACGCCGAGCTGACCCTGTCCGCGGCGACGGCGCTGAACCCGTACATCGGCTACGACAAGGCCACCGAGATCGTGAACACGGCCGCAGCGACCGGCCGCCCACTGCGTGAGGTCGCCCGTGAGGCCGGCGTCGACGAGGAGACGCTGGACAAAGCCCTGGATTACCGGGCGATGGCAGAACCGCGCCAGGCGTAGGAATCCCTCGCGCTGGGGTAGTCAGCCCGACGCCTCGCCCTCCTCTGCGGCTGACGTCTCAGGCGAAATAGAGAAACCAATAGTGGACACTTCGCTCGAGATATTCCATTATCCACCGTCACTTAGGGGCGTCGGTCGAACCTCGGCCGACGACCTAGCTATAGGGGAGGGGAACATTGTCAGCACGTAGGGCATGGGCCGCGAGGCGCCGGGGTGCTTGGCGTCCGACGGTAATGGCCGTTTCCGCCCTCGCCGCCGTCGCGGCTCTCACCGTGGGCGCTTCCGGCGCTGCGGGCAGCAGCGACGTCTTCCAGGCGAAGGTCACGAAGACGAAGGCGGGGAACGGAACTATTCATCTCACGCCGAGGCAGAGGAGTTATCCGCTCAAGGTCGGCAAGAAGGTCATCAAGGCCAGTCAGGCCGCCAAGCTGCGCAAGCGGATGTTGCAGCGCGGCAAGGCCCGCTTCCGCTTGCAGGCCCACACGCCGGTCGTCGGCGAGGTCCGGAACTGGGTCGGCCTCGACGACGTCAACGGAGCGTTCTACCGCAAGCAGTACACGCTCCGGGGCATCGGCAACAACATCGAGGTGTGGGTTGCGAGCGAGGACCGGACGTTCGCCGGCGTCCGAGCGATCGGCACGAACTTCCAAGAAGGCGACTGCCGGAACGGGCCGCGCACGCAGATCACCGACGCGCACGTGAACTACCTTGTCCAGCAGTTCGACACGCACATCCTTCCGCTCGAGTCGGAGGCGTTCAGCGTCGCGCCGAGCCGGAACGGATCCGCTGCGGTGCTGGGCGCACCGTTCCATCCGCAGGGCGACGGCGACAACACGGTCGTGCTCGTCGATAACGTTCGCGACGACAACTTCCACGATCTGAACAACACGCAGGGCCACTCGTACATCGCCGGGTTCTTCTCGTCCCAGCTGAACACGCTGTTCGATCGCAACATCATGAGCATCGACGCATTCGACTGGCTCCACCGGACGGGAGCGGCTCCGGCACACGAGCCGAGCTCGGACCTCTGCACGAGCGCGCCCGCGCGGCCGTTCCTGTACGAGGGCGTGTTCGCGCACGAGTACCAGCACCTGCTCGAGTCGTACGCGAGCCCTGGTGAGCAGTCGTGGGTGAACGAGGGCCTGTCCGACTGGGCCCAGACGCTCACGGGGTATGCGGACGTCGACCGCCCGATCACCGAGATCGGCTTCGACTCGCACATCCAGTGCTTCCTCGGGAACCTCGGGATCGTCACGAACGCGAACCCGATCGGCCGTAACGGCGGGCCGGAGAACTCGCTGACGCTCTGGGGCGACCAGGGCGACGACGAGATACTCTGCGACTACGGCGCCGCCTACACGCTGATGGAGTACCTGCACGGCCAGTACGGCACGGCGTTCATGACCGCGTTGCACAACGAGAACCTGAACGGCCTTGCGGGCTTCCAGAAGACGCTGACCGACTTCCGCACCGGAACGTCGGCCAGGACGGTTCTCCATCGCTGGGCGATGATGGTTGCCGTCGACGGGCTGCTCGACCAGGGGCGCCAGCTCAGGGGTGGCTCGAAGGCGCTTTACACGACGCCGACGCTCGATGCCACGATCAACTGGGGCATCCCGGATGCGTTCTCGGAGCCTGGCGCTCCGCCGAACGGCTCCGACTACCTCCAGCTGAAGGACACCGCGGGCATTCCGCTGAAGCTGAACGACATCCGCTCGCTCAGCTTCAACGGCGCGAGCACGCTTCCGCCGCATCCGGTCGAGTGGACGGTGGCAGCTGATCCGCCCGGACAGACGGGTGACCCGGCGCTGTACTCCGGCACCGGGGACCTGTTCGACCGGGCGATCGTTCGTTCGGTGACGGTTCCCGCCGCCGACCCGAATCTGCGGTTCAACGCGCAATGGAACCTCGAGGACGGGTGGGACTTCACGTTCGTCCAGGTCTCGACCAACGGCGGTGCGACGTACCAGAGCGTCCGGTGCACCAGCAGCCGGCCGACGCTGGCCGAGGATCCGGCCACCTACCCGGCGGTCGCCAACATCCGGGTGCACTTCCCCGGCTATACCGGCGACTCCGCAGGGTGGAAGGCCGAGACCTGCAACCTGTCGGCCTTCGCGGGTCAGACCATCCTGGTCTCGTTCCGCAATATGACCGACCCGAACACCCAGGGCAACGGGATTCCCATTCCACCGGGCTTCTGGCTCGACGACGTGACGCTCGGGAGCACCGTACTCTCCGACGGCTCGTCGCTTGCGGGCTGGTTGTCGGCCACGCAGGCCCGGCCGATTCCGGTCGAGGGCTTCACGGTCCAGCTGCTTGCCTACAAGCAGCAGGGTACGAGCCCCGTCCGGATCGCAACGGTCAACCTGAACGGCAACTTCGACGCCACGCTCAACGCCCGGCAGCTCGCTGCGCTCTTGGGCCAGGGCAACAACGCCGACGTGGTCGCCGCGATCGTCATGTACGACGAGTCGACGGAGTCGATTAACGACTATGCGCCCTACTCGCTGACCGTGACTCGGAAGTAAGCAACCGTCGCATCGATCCATGGAAGGGCCGCCTCCGGGCGGCCCTTCTCTTTCCGACAGCCAACGTGACCATTGGCGCGTCACAGGTCTTGAACGGCTCCTCGCTCGCCGGCTGGCTCTCGTCGCAGGTCCGCCCGGCTGACGTCCACGACTTCGGTCAACGGCGTCCTCCAGCCCGGCGGCCGAGTCCTCTAGCCTCCGGTCCAATGCGGCCGCTCGCACTCCTCGTCGCCGTCCTCCTGCTGGGCGGCTGCAGCCTGACGGAGGACGACGGAGACTCGAACGTCTCGGCAGAGGAGCTGGAGCGGCTCGTACTCCAGCCGGAGGACGTCGGGCGTGGCTTCGAGCGGTTCGACGAGGGGCGCCAGGGGATTGCCGACACGGGCGGCGACCCGGCGCAGTTCGGCCGCGTGGAGGGCTGGAAGGCGCGGTACCGCGCCGGCACGAACGCCACACGCGGCCCGCTGGTCGTCGCGTCGCTCGCCGACCTCTTCGAGTCGAGCGACGGCGCGGCTGACCACCTCGAGGCGCTTCGCGCCGAGCGAACCTCGCCGGAGTCCGGCTGGCAGCCGGCGCAGGATCCGGGCCTCGGTGACGAGAGCTACGCGCTGACTCTCGTCCAGGGAACTGGCCCGCGAGCCGTGCGCTCGTACGTCGTCGCCTGGCGGCGAGGTGAGCTCACGGGCTCTGTGGACGTCAACGGGTTCGAGCGTGGACTGGCGCTCGACGAGGCCGTCACGCTGGCGCAGAAGCAGGCGCGGAGGATGGACGAGGCGGCGTGATATCGCGGTGAGTCTCGCTTGACATCACACGGCATCCCTTGTAAATAGCAACCTCTATCTAGGAGTCGAGATCCGGTGCCCAGGCCCCGGCACGACTTCAATTCGAGACAGGGGAGAGGCATGCGAAGAAAGACTCTCGGCCTGATCGCCGTTTCGGCGCTGGTGCTCGTCGCCATCGCTGTGGCCGGCGCGATGGCCCTCTCGCCGGCGAGCACGCAATCGGGCGCGCGAGCGGGCAAGGAATCACCGTATCTGTCGCCCGTCCAGCGGATGACGCTCGGCGTGCCACTCCCGGGGGCACGTGAGAAGTTCGCAGGCGGACGCGAAGCATTTCTCGAGGGCATTGCGCACTCGCAGCAGGCGTACGCCGATCTCGCCATTCCGCACAAGACTGTTGCGACCGCGCAGCTCCAGGGCGCTCTCTCGGCGATGCGACGGCACGACGACGAGAACGACGACGTTCGGGGCCGGCGCTGGGAAGAGGTCGGTCCATTCACCCTCGACGTCGCGACCGAGGCCACACAGAACGCCGGCCTGCCGACCGAGTGGTCGGGTCGCCAGACCGCGATCGAGATCGATCCGAAGTGCAACACGCGAGACTGCCGGATCTACATCGGTGCGGCCGGCGGAGGCGTCTGGCGCACGGACGACGCGCTCGACCGCAATCCGCGCTGGAAGCCGCTCGAGCGCGGGCTGCCCACGACGTCGATCGGCGACCTCGCCATCGACCCGCACGACAAGAGCGGCCGGACGATCTATGTCGGCACCGGCGAGCCCAGCGGCTCGAGCGACAGCGAGGCCGGCCTCGGCCTCTACAAGTCGACGGACCGCGGACAGCATTGGCAGCTCGTCCCGGGGAGCTTCGCGGTCGCCAAAGACCGCGGCATCGGCGAGGTGGTGATCGACCCGCGAAACCGGAATCACATCTGGCTGGGGACGACGGTCGCGCGTCACGGCTCCTCCGGAACGAACGGCGGGCGGTTCACGCCCCCGGGCGCTCCGACCATCGGTCTCTACGAGTCGACCGACGGCGGGGAGAGCTTCCAGCTCCGCTTCAATCTGCCGCAAGACGCCGTCAATCCGAACTCGCCGAACGGCAGCGACTTCTTCAAGGGCGGCGTCACCGACATCGAGTACGACCCCGCCGACCCGACGACCTTCTACTTCACGATGTTCGACTACGGCGTCTTCAGGGCGAGCGGCAACGGCGCCACGATCCAGAACATCTATGCGGGAGCGGGCCCCGACCCGGCCCTCGTTGGCATCCGGTACGAGGTCGCGGCGGCCAAGCTCTCAAACGGAAAGACCCGGCTCTACGTCCACGACGGACGAAACGAGGTCGACGCGAATCAGGACTTCAAGGCCGAGGATGGATCTCGCGTCCTCCGTACCGACGACGCTCGAGGTGCCGCGACGTTCCAGATGCTCACGAGCACCGTCGACGGGACGCCGGGCTACAGCTCGATGGCGATCTGCGGTGCACAGTGCAGCTACGACATGCCGATCTCGGTGTCGCCGAAAGATCCGGACGTCGTGATGATCGGCGGCAACACGCGCTACGGAGAGCTCCCGCCGTACTTCGGCGCCGACCGCTCGAACGGTCGAAACATCATGCTCTCGCGGAACGCGGGAGTGCTCTTCACGGACATGTCCGGTGAGCCGAAGGACCCTGACGAGCAGAACCACCCGGACGTCCAGACGCTCGCCTTCCACCCGACGAACCCGAACATCCTGTTCATCGGCTCTGACGGCGGCATCGTCCGGACGAGCGGTCGCTTCGTCGACGACTCGGCGGACTGTGACGAGCCGAGTCGGAACCTGTCGGGCGTCGACCTCGTCGACTGCCGGATGTGGCTCTCACACATCCCGACCGACCTGATCACCATGAACTCCGGGCTGAGGACGCTTCAGTTCCAGGACCTAACTCCGAACCCGAACGACCCGCTGCGTGACGTCATCGGCGGCACGCAGGACAACGGGACACTGGGCTATTCGGGCGGCGACACGTGGCTGAACTTCGTCTCCGGCGACGGCGGACAGGCCGGGATCGACTCCAAGGCCAGCGTCGACAACGACATCCACTACCACACGTACCAGGCCCAGCAGGGCGATGTGAACTACCGCGGGACCGACCCGCAGTGGTGGTCGTTCATCTTCGATCCGATGCTCTTCTCGGCCGAGGCGTCGTCGTTCTACACGCCGTTCGCGGCCGACCCGGTCATCAGCAAGACGGCTTTCCACGGCTCGGAGAGCGTCTGGCGCACGCAGAACGCCGGCGGTGACAAGGACTTGCTCGAGAACCACTGCTCGCCTCTGGGCGGTCCTCGCAGCGACCGGCTGAACACCGGCGTCGACTCGGGGTGCGGCGATTTCGAGATGATCGGGCCGAACATCAGCGCCGGTGTCGACACCCCGGAGGACAAGGGCGGGCCGCCGGGCTTTGCCGTCAGCTACGTGGTCGCGATCGAGCGGGCGAAGACGAACACCGGCACGCTCTGGGCGACGACCCGACGCGGCCGTGTCTTCATTACGAAGAACGCCCAGGCGAACGATCCGGCGTTCCAGGTCACGCAGCCCGGCGGCGGTGGCCTGAACGAGCGGCAGACCGACGTGCTCTTCACCCGGCTCGACACGGCGGCACAGCCGCGTCGGTTCCCGAGCGGGATCTCGGTTGACCCGCGCGATCCGACGGGGAACACCGCCTACATCTCGTTCTCCGGTTACAACGCCTATACGCCCGGGCAGCCCGGCCACGTGTTTAAGGTCGTGTTCCAACCGGGGCCGACACCGGGCACCGGGACGGCGACGTGGACGGACCTGAGCTTCGATCTGGGCGACCTGCCGATCACCGATGTCGAGGTCGACGCTCCGACCGGTGATCTGTACGCCTCGTACGACTGGGGCGTCCTCCGGCTTCCGGCCGGCGGCACCTCCTGGGTCGATGCGAGTCGCGGCCTGCCGAAGGTTGCGATCTACGAGCTCTCCCAGGCGGCGATCCCGCGCTCCAACAGGCGAGTCATCTATGCGGCGACACACGGTCGCGGCGGCTTCCGCCTGATCCTCGGCGGAGCGGGAGACGGCGACGACGATGACGACGACGACGACTAGTCCCTAAGGCCGCCGGTTCGAGGGAAGGGCCGCCCCGGGCGGCCCTTCTCGTTCCGGTCGCGCCCTACGGGTGGGGGCAGAGCATGGGCGGCCGCTTCACCATCGCGCGTGAGCCGCGGTTGCCGACCGCGAGGGCGATGAAACCGGAGCTACAGCGCGTGAACGACATCCGGAACCGGACGACGAACCCGCCTTGACCGTTTGCCACGGTGCGCTTCATGCGCTTCTGCCCCGCCGCGATGGTGACGGCCACCTGCTCGCCTGGGACGAAGTGCTGTCCGCGAACGACGAGCGATGCGCCCATGACGACCTGCAACCTTGCTCTCTCCGTGGCCGCCTGGTCGGCCGCCGAGCCTGCCGGCGCGAGTGTCAAGACGAGCGCGACGAGTGCAAGCCCGCGCATCATGCGCCCAGTATGCCGCACCCCGGCCGGCTCTGATATTGCGAACCACATTTACGGCTTGCAAATCGTCTTTCGGTTGCATAGTCGGGCCGCTTCTCGAGACGAGAAGACCGAGCCTCATCGCTGGACCAGTGTGCCCGAGATCGCTCGTACTCTCTTCGATATCCGTTGTCATATTTGCATACGCATACCAGTCGTCTTATAGTCGCCCGGCTCTAGCGAAAGGGGAGAGCTATGCGACCAAACCTAGTGGTCGCCGCGCTTACCGCCGGCCTCGCCGGCATCGTCATCTGGACGGGCACGGCGGCTGCAGGCTTTGAGGACTCGCCGCGAGTCCGCAAGGTCCAGCAAACGGTCGAGCCTTCAGGGCCGACCGTCATGCGCGACGTCGAGCTCGGCACGAACATCACCGAGTGTCCCCAGGCGGGGATGAACACCGAGCCTGACCCGCTGGCCCGGATCGAGAAAGACGAGGTCTGGCGGCTCAGCGACCGGGGCGACGACACGCGGGGGAACACCGAGTACAGCTGTTTCCCGCAGAACGAAACGACGATCGATGTCAACCCGACGAACCGGCGAAACATCGTCGGCGGGCAAAACGACTACCGCCTGGGCGGGTCGTTTTCGGGGGTCAACGCCAGCGTGGACGGCGGCAGGACGTGGTACGACACCCTCCACCCGCTGCCCTCGCTCCAGAGCGGCGAGATGCTCGACTCGTCCGGAGATCCGGCGATCACGTTCGACCGGGAAGGAACGGTCTATCTGGCGAGCATCGTCTTCAATCGGACCAACGACAACAACGGGATCTGGGTCAATCGCTCAACGAACGGCGGCTTCACATGGAGCCGGCCCTGCACCCCGTTCGTCTCGCCGCCGGGGACGCCCATCCGTTGCGGAGCGATCGGCGACGCACGCCATCCCGGTGACGGCACGGTGGTCTTCCAGCCGGACAACGAGGCGACGCCGATCTTCCCGGGCAGTGCCGTGAACTTCAGCGTCACGTTCCACGACAAGGAGTTCATCGGAGCCGGACCGCGTCCCGAGGGCGTCACGCCGGTGTGCTTCGACCCGCTGACGAAGGTGGCGATCCCAGCGGGCTCGGCCGGCTGTCAGCAGGCGGTCATCGGGCCCGACCGCATCTACGTCACCTGGACGGCCTTCAACAACCCGACAGGGGTGCCGAACGCGATCGTCTCCTCGACGATCGAGGTCAGCTACTCGGACGACCGTGGACGCTCCTGGTCGCCACGACGGACGATCAACGGCAGCGCGCCGTTCTGCATCGGTGCCGTCGCGGGTGGCAACCGGTGCGACGACAACCAGTTCTCGGTGCCGACGGTCAGCCCGGAAACCGGGCACGTCTACGTCGCCTTCGAGAACTTCAACACGCCCGATGAGAACCAGTGGGTCGTCGTTCGCTCGACCGACGGAGGTACGACGTGGCAAGGGCCGTTCTGGATCACGCCGGCCTTCGACGTCAACTTCAGGGCACGGCCTGACTGCGCAGCACGCGGAGCCGGGTCCTCGCTGACGAATACCTGCTTCCGGATTCCGATGACCGGGGCGATCGTCGCCGACCGGCGCGGAGGCGCCTTCGCCGACGATCTCTACCTGGTCACGGCCGACAACCGGAACGGCACGCGTGACAACACGAACACGGACGTGTTCTTCTTCAAGTCGACGAACGGCGGCTCGAGCTGGATCGGGCCGACCCGCGTGAACAACGACGATTCGGACGCGCCCGCGAACCGTGACTGTGGTCGGGCCGGTCAGCCGGCGTGCCCGCCGACGACGCTCGAGAGCGCGACCGGAAACGACCAGTGGTGGCCGTGGGTCGACGTTTCCGACCGCGGCGACGTCAACGTCAAGATGCTCGACCGACGGCTTGACACGGACTCGGTCGCACACGAGTGGCCGACGAGCCGCCAGCGGCCGGGCAACTACCTCGTCTGGACGTGGGCGGCGCAGTGCCGCATCACCTCCTCATCGCTCACAGCCGGCAGCGGATGTGTCGCGGACGGCGCTGAGGTGATTCCGCAGCCCACAGGGCCGGTCAACCCGTCCGGCCCGTTCCCGGGTGCTGGGCCGACGTTCACGGATCCGTTCCGGAACTTCAAGGTTTCGGACGTTCCGTCGAACTTCGACTACTGCTTCCGGGCCGGCGTCTTCTGCGGCGACTACGAGTCGATCGCAGTCGACAGCCGCGGCGAGGACGCGCGGGCGTGGACGCTGTCCACCGATGCGCGCAACGGCCGCTCGTCCGGCGGACCTGCCGGCGGGACGACGATTCCATCGCAGCCGGGCCGGAACCCGATCTGCGAGCAGTCGGACGTCTTCGTCGACGGCTTCGACGCACGCAACGGCGGCAACGGCGGCTCGGCGGGGAACATCACGCCGTTCCTCGTCACCCCGTGCCCCGGCGACGACGGCAACAGCGACGACGACGACTAGGTCCATGCAGATCGCCTGAGAACGGAAGGGCCGCCTTTGGGCGGCCCTTCCTTTGGCCTGCCGCGCTGGAGGGCCTCGTCCTGCGGCCGGAGGATCTCTCGGCGGCTTTCAGCCAGTTCGACGAAGGACGCTAGGGGATGCCAGATCCGTCCCTCGGACGTTCCGTCCAACATGGACTACTCGTTCCGGGCCGGCCTGTTCATGGGCGACTACGACCAGGTCAGCTACCCGAACTTCCCGCAGCTCCAGAACGATCACGACGGTGACGCCGTGGCGATCTGGACGGACGCCCGGAACGGGCGTGGCTCGGGGGCGCCGACCTCGTTCCAGGCCGGTCGCAACCCGGCGTGCGAGCAGGCGGATATGTTCCTCGACTTCTTCAATCCGATGAGGGAGGACCACAGCGACGCGGTGAGCGAGAGCGAGGAGAACGCCTTCCTTGCCACTCCCTGCCCCGGGGGGACGACGACTAGGCAGGCAAGCCACAGAGCGACGCGTAGGGCCGCCTCCGGGCGGCCCTACGTCTGTTCGGCCGATTTTCCGTACCTGTATATCCGCGCGGATATCTGCACTTGAATATTCGCGCTGATATCCGTCGAATCAGACTTGATATCAAGGCGTAAATACGTCAGGGTTGCGCGGCTGAAAATGGCAGGGGAGGTTTATCGCTTTTACTCCGGATGCCTTCGCATCTCCGGGAGCAGCTCAACGCCGCGGCCGCACGGTCCGGCAGGAGCCTCAACGCCGAGCTCGTCCACCAGCTGGAGCGAAGCCTCGCCCGAGAGCAGCGCGTCTTCGGACGCCTGCGACTGCGACAAGGGGAGGGCAGTATGAAACGACGCACGTTGAGGCGCTGGTCGATCGCGGCCGGCGTCCTCGCCTCGGCGATGATCGTCGGGTTCTCGGCACTCGTCCTGAATGGGGCGGCGCCGGCGGGACCCGCAGGTCGAGGCGGAGCTGCCGGGCGCCACGGCGGCGCATATGGCAGATCTGAGGCAGGCAGCTCCAGGAAACCAGGGCATGAGCAACGACGGACCGGGCGGAGCGGCCGACGCCGCATTCGCCCAGCGTGCGTTCCCGGCATCCACGATCTCGCTCGCCGAGATGGAGGGAGCCCGGGACGCATTCGCTGCCTCGAAGGGCCGCGCGGTCCCCAAGGGCAAGGGAAAGAAGGGCACGTGGGTGAGCGTCGGCCCAAGCCGAGCGCTCTATCCGGACTCGCCGTTCCTGAACTCGTTCCTCTACGTGCCGAACGCCTATGTGGCCGGCGGCCGAACGACGGCGATCGCCATCGCCGACACGTGCACGCCGGGGAACTGCCGGCTGTACATCACTCCTGCCGGCGGCGGCATCTGGACCACCAAGAACGGTCTAGCCGGAACTCCGCATTGGGAGTACCTCGGCGGACCGCTGGGGATCAACTCGGCCGGCGCGGTCACGATCGACTCGAATGACCCGAGCGGCAAGACCATCTATGTCGGCACGGGCGAGGCGAACATCTGTGGCTCCGGCTGCGTCGCCGGTGTCGGCATCTACAAGTCGACCAACGGCGGGCAGACGTGGACGGGCCCGCTCGGCGGCGGCCCCACCGATACGGGCAATCCGCTCGGCGGCAAGGGCGTCGCCAAGATCCTGATCGAGCCGGGCAGCCCGAACACGATCTACGCAGCCACGACAACGGCTCTTCGCGGCATGTCCGAGTCGTGCTGTGTGGGCGTCACCCGGCCGGTGCCGGGCGCGGCGAAGTGGGGGCTCTACAAGTCCACGAACGGCGGCGCCTCGTGGAGCTTCATCCACAACGGCTCCGCGAACGCCGCCGACTGCACGGGCTCGCTAGCCGAGTTCAGCAACACTGCGACGTGCTCCCCGCGCGGCGTCCGGTCGCTCGCATTCGACCCGGCCGACTCGGACATCCTCTACGCGGGCTCCTACGCGCGAGGCATCTGGCGCTCCAACGACGCGGGTGCAACGTGGACGCAGATCAAGCCGTCGCTCAACTCGGGGATCATCCAGACGCGGCCGAACCTGGCCGTCACAACCCTGCCGAACGGCAAGACCCGCATGTATGTCTACGAGGGTCACATAGGCGCGGCGGTGGGCATGCCACCCGTCGCCCAGCACTCGCGGCTCTACCGCAGCGACGACGTCGCGGCGGGAGCGCCGGTCTTCACCGACCTGACGAGCCCCGATCCGGCACAGCCCGGGTTCGCGACCTTCAACCAGTGCACGGGGCAGTGCTGGTACGACGCCTTCGTCTACACGCCCAAGGGGCATCCGGACATGGTCTACACCGGTGGTTCCTACGTGTACGGCGAGGTGATCGCCAACAAGCGCGGCGTTGTCCTCTCGATGGACGCTGGTGTGAGCGGGACGGACATGACGTTCGACGGAACGGACTCGCTCCATCCGAACGGGCTCCATCCCGACCAGCACGACCTCGTCACGAACCCGAACAACCCGCTCCAGTTCTTCGAGACGAACGACGGCGGCGTCATGCGTTCGAGCGGCCAGCTCGTCAACCGCTCGTCCTGGTGCACGGGCCCGCCGAACCGCGGACTGACGAACCCCGCGCACCTGGCTCGCTGTCAGCAGATGCTGTCGGCGATCCCCTCGAAGCTGGACGGGATCAACGACGGGCTGTCCACGCTCCAATGGATCAAGGTGACGGCCAGCCCGCACAACCCGCAGCTGCTCCAGGGCGGGACGCAGGACAACGGTACGTGGGAGACGCCGGGGAACCCGGTGAAGTGGGAGAACACGATGATCGGTGACGGCGGCTGGAACGGCTTCGACGTCGCCAATCCGAACTTCCGCTTCCATTCGTTCTTCGACGTCTCGCCAGAGGTGAACTTCGAGGGCGGCAACATCGCCACGTGGATCTCGGTCTACGACCCGCTCTTCGGGCATGGCGGCTCGAACTTCTACTCGCCGATCATCAGCGACCCGGTGGAGAGCGGCTGGATGTTCGCCGGCACCGCGCGGACGGCGTACCGGACGAAGACCCACGGCCTCGGCACGATGACGATGGCCGAGGCGCAGCAGCACTGCAACTCCTGGACGGGCGACTTCGCGGTCACATGCGGTGACTGGGCCGAGCTCGGCACCGTTCGACTTACCCACGCTGATTGGGGAGATCGGGCCGGCGGCAACGTCGCCGCGATCGAGAGGACGAAGGCCGATACGGCATCCGCCTGGGCGGGGACGTCGACCGGCCGCGTCTTCATCTCGAAGAACGTCGGCGCCGATCCGGCGTCGGCGGTCACGTGGACGCGGCTCGACGACGACACCACGATCGATCCGGGCCGCTTCGTCTCGAGCATCTACGTGGATCCTGCAAACGGGAACCATGCGTGGATCTCGTACAGCGGCTACGGCGCGAACACGCCGGGCAGCCCGCAGCACATCGTCGAGGTGACGTACAACCCGGGCACCGGGACGTCGACGTGGGTGGACAGGTCGTACAACTTCGGCGACCTGCCCGTCAACGATCTCGTGCGGGATGACGTCACGGGTGACCTGTACGCCGGGACCGACTTCGGCGCACTGCGCCTGGCAGCCGGCACCACGACGTGGACGAGCTCCGCGCCGGGGCTGCCGAACGTCGAGGTAACGAGCCTCGAGATCGTTCCGGCGTCGCGGATCCTGTACGCGGCGACGCACGGGCTCAGCACCTGGAGGCTGAACCTGGACTGATCGTCGCCGCTCGACCGAACACAGAGAGGCCGCCTCCGGGCGGCCTCTCTCGTGCTTGGTTGAAGGAACCGCGATATCGACTTGATATCGGGGCCAAGATCGTTAAAACTCCACTCCGCTGTATGGCGGGGGAGGTCTATCGCTTTCTGCTCCGGATGCCCACGCATCTGCGTGAGCGGCTCAAGGACGCGACTGAGGAGTCGGGTCGGAGCCTCAACGCCGAGATCGTGAACCGGCTCGAGCAGAGCCTCGCCGATGACCCGGGCGTGGTCCGCCGCCTGGGCCTGCGGATATCCGGCGCCAGGACGGCGCCAGGGGAGCGGATAACCCGGGAGAGGAGGGGCATGTCATCGACGTATAGAAACCCGCGCCGCGCAGGTCGGCGTCGGCGGGTCGTCATAGGGGTCACGGCGGCCGCCGCGGTCCTCGCAGCGGCGCTTATCGGCGCCGCCCTGACGATGAATCCAGCACAGACGGCCGCGCCTGTGGGAGAGGTGGAGCGCGAGCTCTCACCGGCGCTTGCACAGAAGCTGGCGAGCGCGCAGCGATTCTCGCCGGCCGAGACGCAATACGAGGGCGGCCAAGAAATGGGGGACGGCGCACTCGAGTGGCAGATGCACGCCACACCGCGCACGGACATCCCCCTCGCCGCGATCTCAGGTAGTCGCCAGGACTGGAAGACACTCAAGTCCCGCGGAAACTCCGGGGCGAAGCTCGGCGACCATGGGAAGTGGACGAACCTAGGGCCGGACAACGCGGTCTATCCGCTGAATCCGTCCCGGAACCGGTACGTCTACGTCCCGAACGAGTACATCGCCGCAGGACGGACGTCGCATAGCGTGATCGACCCGAACTGCGGCGCGTCGAGCTGCCGCTACTGGATCGCGAACGCCGGCGGCGGAATCTGGCGAACAGACAACATCTTCGCTTCGCAACCGAAGTGGGAGTACGTTTCGACGGAGTTCCAGCACAACAACACGGCGGCGTTGGAGCTCGACCCGAACGATTCGACGAGCAACATGATCTATGCCGGAACCGGCGAGCCGAACACGTGCCGCAGCGGTTGTATCGCCGGGGTGGGCCTCTACAAGTCCAAGGACGGCGGCGACCACTGGAGCGGCCCGATCGGTGCGCAGTACTTCAGCGGCCGGGGCATCGGCTCGATCCAGGTCAAGCCCGGCGACTCGAAGACGATTTTCGTCGGCTCGGGCGCACAGGGCTCCCGCGGCATCAGCAGCACCTGCTGCACCGGTGTCGACCGCGGGGCGAACATTCCCGGTGCACCGCACTTCGGCCTCTACCGGTCGACGGATGGCGGCGAGACGTTCTCGCTGGTCAGCCAGGGCAATGCCACGAACTGCACGGCCAACACGCCGACCGAGGTGTTCAACGGCCTGACGGCGTGCTCTCCGCGCGGCGCCCGGCGGGTTCACCTCGACCCGAACGACCCGAACACCGTCTACGCGTCCTTCATGGCCAAGGGCATCTGGCGGTCGACGCAGAACGGCGATCCGGGCACGTGGGTGCAGATCTTCGCGCCACGCGGGCCCTCGTTGAACCCCACAACGGGTGCGGATGTCGAGCGGGCTGAGTTCGACGTCGTCGCGTTGCCCGGCGGCGCCACGCGGATGTACGTGGGCGTCGGAAGCGGTGCAGGTCAGACGGCGAAGTTCTTCCGGAGCGACAATGCGAACGCCGCAGTGCCGGCCTTCACCGAGCTGACGAACAGCACCAGCCAGGGGTTCTGCGACCCGCAGTGCAACTACGACAGCTACGTGTACGTGCCGCGGAAGGCCGACGGGACGGCACACGACGCCAACACGGTCTACCTGCTCGGCGACAACGAGTACAACGAGGCGGGGCTTGGTGCCTCGAACGGGCGGGCGGTGTTGCTCTCGACGGACGCCGGGGTGTCCTTCACGGACATGACCTACGACGCCGCGGACAACCTCCAGCCGCACGGAATCCATCCCGACCAGCACTCGATCGTCACGCACCCAGGGAACTGGGCGCGCTTCGTCGAGACGGGTGACGGCGGGGTCGTTCGGTCGAACGGCAACTTCGTCGACGACTCGGCGGACTGCCCGTCCGTCGTCGTCCCTTCGACGTCGAACCCGGCGACCACGGCGGCACGGCTGGCCCTCTGCCGGGCGGTCACCAGGCGGATCCCGGAGCGCATCGAGTCCGTCAACAAGGGACTCAACACGCTCCACTTCTACCAGGTCGCCTTCAACCCGAACCGCCCCGGCGAGCTGGCCGGGGGTGCGCAGGACAACGGCTCGTGGATGAGGGTTCCTGGGACGAAGACGTGGATCGAGACGTTCGTTGCCGACGGCGCCTACAACGGCTTCGACGCCGCGGACCCGAATTACTCGATGCTGTCGTGGCAGGGTGGATCGCTCGCTGCTCTGGACGAGCCGCGGAACCAGGAAGCCGGGTTCTTCATCGCGGACACTCTGCTGACGCTCGGCGCGGCGCCGTTCCGCTACCCACGGGAGGCTGCGGCGTTCATCGCTCCGACGGTCTTCCACCCGAACATCAGCAAGCTGATGTTCACGGGACGTGAGCATGTGTTCCGCTCACTGAACGGCGGCGTCAACCCGGCCTTCCCGTACGCGAAGGTGAAGGAGCACTGCAACCTCTGGACCGGCGACGGGGACATCGACGAGGTCGGCGGCTATGTGCCAAGCGTCGACGTCTGCGACGACTGGAAGGCGATGGGCGATCCCGGCCATCCCGGCCGGCTGACCTACGGCCCGGCCGCCTTGTGCCCGAACCCGGCGGTCCCGAACCCGAACCAGGTCTGGACGGTTCCGTGCCCGGGCCCGTACATCTGGGGTGAGGACCGCTCCGGCGGCCACATCTCGATGAATGCGCCGGCCCCCTCGAACAGGAACGTCGTCTGGGCCGGGACGAGCGGAGGCCGGTTGTTCATCACGACGAACGCCGGCGCCTCTGACGCGTCGACGATCCTGTGGAAGCGGATCGACACCACCTCGTCGGTCGATCCGGCGCGGTATCCGTCGGACATCTACGTCGACCCGTCGGATCCGTTCCACGCGTACATCACGTACAGCGGGTACAACCACGTCACGCCGGACACGCCTGGCCATATCTTCGAGGCCAGGTACAACCCGTCGACGGGCGTGCTTTCCTTGACGCGCCTCGACGGCTCCGGTCCGCACGCGGTGGGCGATCTGCCTGTCGGCACGATCGAGGTGGACGAGCGGAAAGGCGTCCTCTACGCCGGCACGGACTTCGGCGTGATCAGGCGGGTGAATGCCAAGACCGGTTGGACGCTGGTTGCGCCCGGCCTTCCGACCACGACGATCCCGCACCTGACCATCGATCAGAAGAACCGCGTCATGTACGTTGCGACGCACGGCTTCGGCGCCTGGCAGCTCAAGCTGTCGTAGTCCGCGGCGCTAGCTAGCACGATGAAGGGCCGCCTCCGGGCGGCCCTTCGCGTTCCTTACGGAACCGCGCAGTACAGCTGCGAGTAGTTCACGGCCGCGCGGCTCCCCTTGGAGCCGACCGCCGTCACTGAAAGGCCGTTGCACGGATCGACGCTGCGGAGGCGGATCGTGAAGGTGCCCTTCGCCGAGGCGCGGACCTGCCTCACGGGGATGCCGGTGAGGCGGACGACTTCGCCGCTCTTGAAGCCGGTTCCGGCAACGATCGTCGTGGGGATGACCGGCTTGATCATGAGCCGGGCCCTGCTGTGCGCGGCCGGGGCCTTCTGGACCTTCCCCAGGCCCGTCTGCGGCACCGAGCCACCGGCGCTGAAGAGCGTCATGCTCCCGAAGTAGACGAGGATGGCGAGCAAGAGCATCATCGTTAGTACGCCACCGCCCCACGTCCCGTCACAGCCGCATGGCGCTGCTCGTCGGCCCGGTAGCTGGAGCGGACGAGCGGACCGGCGAAGACGGAGCCGAAGCCCAGCGCCTCGCCCTGCTCGCGGAACCAGCGGAACTCATCGGGGTGCACCCAGCGGTCGATCTTCGCGTGTTTGTCGGAGGGCTGGAGGTACTGGCCGATCGTGACCACGTCGACACCGTTCTCGCGCAGGTCGCGCATCGTGTCGACCACCTCGTCGTTCGTCTCCCCCAGCCCGACGATGATCCCCGACTTCGTCATCACGCGGTAGTCGGCCAGCTCCTTCACGCGCCGGAGCAGCCAGAGCGCCTTGTCGTAGGACGCCTTGGCGCCGCGCATCCTCCGGTGGAGTCGGCGGACGGTCTCGATGTTGTGGTTGAAAACCTCGGGCCGTTCGGCCAGGACGGTGCGCAGCGCCTCCTCCTCGGCGCCGAGGAAGTCCGGCGTGAGGACCTCGACCCCGGCGCTCGGAAGCTTGTGTTTCAAGGCACGAATGGTGGCCGCGAAGTGCCCGGCCCCGCGGTCTGGGAGGTCGTCGCGGTCGACCGAGGTGACGACGACGTGCTCCAGCTTCATCTGCGCTGCCGCGTTCGCGAGCCGGAGCGGCTCGAGCGGGTCCGGCGGATGCTCGGGCTTGCCCGAGTTGACGTAGCAGTACCGGCACGCGCGCGTGCAGGTGTCGCCGAGGATCTGGAACGTCGCGGTCCCGCGGCCCCAGCACTCGGAGATGTTCGGGCATCGCGCCTCCTCGCAGACGGTGACGAGGCTGGCGCCGTGCAGCAGCTTCTTGACGTCGAAGTACTGCGAATCCCGGCTCGGCGCGCGAACCTTCATCCACGGAGGCCTGCGGGGCCTGTCGGCGACGGGCAGCGACTTCACGCCGGGAAGTGTAGGGCGAGAGCGCGCTTGGAAGTTTCCAGGGATCGATGTAGACGCCATCGATCCGGACTGCCGCGTGGTGGACGCGCTCGTCGCAGTCGTCGAGCGGGGCTAAGCTCACCGGGTGCCGCAGGCACCTCTGCGGGAAACGAAGTTCGGGCTGGTCGCAGACGTCGATGGCTGGTTCGTCGTCAACGCGCGCGAGGCACGGTGGCGCGACTCCGGGCCGTTCGGCGTCTACTGCGACTTCGAGGGCAAGCGGCCCTTTCGTCAGCTCGGGTTCAACATCAGCGTCCTCGAGCCGGGCCAGAGTCTCGGCTACTACCATCGCGAGAACGGCCAGGAGGACTTCCTCGTGCTGGCCGGTACGTGCGTCCTGATCGTCGAGGACGAGGAGCGGCAGCTCGAGGCTTGGGACCTCGTGCACTGCCCACCCGGGACGCCGCACATGATCGTGGGCGCGGGGGATGGCCCTAGCGTCGTGCTGGCGGTTGGCGCGCGCGGGCTCCCGCGGAAAGGTCTCGTCTACCTTCCGTCCGAGACGGCCAGGAAGCACGGCGTCTCGGTCGACGAGGAGACGACGAAGCCCTCCGAGGCCTACGCCGACGTACCGAAGTCGAGCCGGGTGTCCTACGGCGGCTGGCTGCCGTTCTAACGCAAGCGCGAGGGACTGTCCCTCGGACGCGGCCCGCAGGGCCGCGTCCTTCGTGCCACGGGTGCGCCGGAAGAGTGACGAAACGCGAGCGGATGGCCTCTCGGTCGCGGGTTGTCATAGGTTTGGCCATGACCGGGCCGCCCGGCCGGCTGGCCGGGACCGGCAGGCAGGACGAGAGCGCCTGGTGGCGCACGGTCCCGCTCGGCGTTAGACGGCGAGCTGCTCGTGCGCCCGCTTCGGCCAGAGGCCGTGGCCGTCGGCCGGAAACGGCTCGAGCTTCAGGTCGAAGACCTCCCCGAGCGTCGTCGCGGCGTGCGGGCGAACCTCGTCGACCGAGATCGGCCGGCCGAGCTCCCGCGCGAGCGTCGTGAACGCCGTGTCTTCGAGCCCGCAGGCCGTGATCCACTCCGTGAACGGTGCGGGGTCGAGGTCGACGTTCAGTGCGTAGCCGTGCGTCGTGACCCACTTGGAGATGTGGACGCCGATCGAGGCAATCTTCCGTGGCGGGCGCTCGAGCCAGATCCCGGTGAGTCCCTCGATCCGGGTCGCCTCCACCCCGACCGCATCGATGGTCCGGATCAGCGCCTCCTCGAGGTCACGGCAGTACCGCTTCACGTCCTGCCCATGCCGTGTGAGGTCGAAGATCGGGTAGCAGACGAGCTGGCCGGGCCCGTGGTAGGTGGACTTGCCGCCCCGGTCGGTCTCGACGATCTCGACCTCGGCCTCCTCCGGGATGTGGAGCTCACCCTCGTCCGTCCGGCGCCCGAGGGTGACGACCGGCGGGTGCTCGAGCAGGACAACGGTGTCGGGGATCGTCCCCTGCGCAACATCAGCGGCGAGCGAGCGCTGCAGCTCCCAGGCCTCGAGGTACGGCACCCGGCCGAGCTCGACGAGGTGGCCCGGCCTCACGTGCTTCGCACCTCGTTTCGCGGGAGCCCGTCGTCGGGGAGCGTCTCCCAGGCTGCGATCGACCTGACGTAGTTGTGGAACTCCGGCCTTTGCTCGAGTCCCTCGTCGATCGCGGTCAGCCGGACACTGCAGTCCTCCGACTCGGGCCAGCCGCCGCCGAAGACGTTCGAGCCGCAGCGCGAGCAGAACGTCTTCGCGCTCCCCTCGTCCGGCTGATAGGTCGTGAGGAGCTCGCGCCCCTGCGTGACCTCGATCCATTCGCTCCGTGCGCGCCCGTTGGCGGTTCCGCCCCCGCCCGAGATCCGCTTGCACGACGTGCAGTGGCAGAACGAGGCGACGGTGAACGGCTCGCTGACCTCGAAGCGGACCCCGCCACACCAGCAGCTGCCCCGCATGGCGCTCATGTGCCGACGAACATCCAGCGGTGGCCCTCGAGATCCTCGGCGCGATAGCGGAGGCCGTCGGGGCCCTCCTCGACCGGTGAGAGCATGCGGGCCCCGGCCGTCTCGGCCTGCGCAAAGTGCGCTTTCACATCGTCGACATGGACGAGCAAGCCGTCGACGACCCAGGGGACGCTCGACCAGCGAGCCGCCGCCTCGCATTCCTCGCGATGGCGCTTCGGTGAGACGTAGTCGGGAGTCGGGTTTGCGACGTAGATCGACGCGTCCTCACCGGCGCGCAGCTCCGCGTGGGTGACGCGGCCGTCCTCCGTGTACCGCTCGTCTGCGATCTCCTCGAAGCCGAACGCGCTGGTCAGCCAGTCGATCGCGGCTGCCGCGTCCTCGTACGCCACCATCGGGACGATGGTCTGGGCCATGACCCTAGTAGTCCGACTCGCCCCAGCTCTCGAGCTTCTGCTTGAGCGACTGGAGGAACCTCCCGGCGAGGGCGCCGTCGACGAGCCGGTGGTCGTACGTGAGAGTCAGGTTCATGATCGGCCTGATCGCGATCACGTCCTTGCCGAGCTCGTCCTGGACGACCCACGGCCGCTTGACGAGGGCGTAGGTGCCAAGGATCGCGGCCTGCGGCTGGCTGATCACCGGCGTTCCGTGGAACGTGCCGTAGCCGCCGGGATTCGTGATCGTGAACGTCCCGCCCTGCACCTCGTCCGGCGAGAGCTGCTTGTTCCGAGCGCGCTCGGCGATATCGGTGACCGCCTGCGCCATGCCCAGGAGGTTCAGGCCCTCCGCGTGCTTCACGACCGGGACGATCAGGCCCTTGCCGTCGGCGAGCTCGACCGCGAAGCCGAGGTTGGCGTAGTTGCGCGTGATGATCTTGTCGCCGCGGATCTCGCCGTTGATCCACGGGTACTCGCGCAGCGTCTCGGTGACTGCGCGAGCCACGAAGATCAGGTAGGTCGGGTTGACGCCGTAGCTCTTCTGGAGCTCGGGCTTGAGCTTGTTGCGGATCTCCACCACGCGCGACATGTCGACCTCGATCGCGCTGGTGACGTGCGCCGAGGTGTCGAGTGAGCGGCGCATGTGCTCCGCAATGCCCTTGCGCATCGCGGTCATCGGCTCCTCGTTCTCGCCCGCCTCGAGCTCGCCGGACGGAGCGGCCGCGGCCGGCGTAGGTGCAGGCGGGGCGGGCTGCGCCGGAGCGGGAGCCGCAGGAGGTGGCGCGGGCTGTGCCGGTGCCTCGGCAGGCGCCGCCGCTTCGGGCTGAGGCGCAGGTTCGGCTGCGGGTTGAGCGGCCTGGCCGCCGGACTCGACGAAGCCGAGGATGTCCTTCTTGGTCACCCGCCCGCCGCGACCAGTGCCGGGCACCTGCGAGACGTCGACATCGTGCTCGGACGCGATCCGCGCGACCACCGGGGAGACGAAGCTCTTGCCATCGCCGTTTGCCGCCGGCTCGGCGGGAGCCGCCGCGGGCGGCTCGGCAGGCGCCGTCTGGGGCTCCTGGGGCGCGGGGCTGTCTGCGCTGGCCGCGGCGGCGCTCTCGGCAGCCGCCTCGGCGGTCGCCGGCTCGGGCGGAGCCTCCTCGGCCGGCGCTTGACCCTGCGCGGCGGGCGCCGCGCCGTCGCTGGACTCGGCCGGAGCGGCGCCGGGCTCGCCGATCACCGCAAGGCGAGTGCCGACATCGACGGTCTCGCCCTCGGAGACGAGGATCTGCTGCACGACGCCGGAGCCTGGGCTCGGCACCTCGGTGTCCACCTTGTCCGTCGAGATCTCGAGCAGCGGCTCGTCGGCCTGGATCTCCTCGCCCTCCTGCTTGAGCCACTTGGTAATCGTCCCCTCGGAGACGGATACGCCCATCTGGGGCATCACGACGTCGACGGCGGTTGGAGTAGCCACGCGACCTCCTAGTACTCAGCCAGCTCTCGCAGTCCTGCGACCACGTCGTCGACCTGGGGGATGAACGCCTTTTCGAGCGGCGGGGAGAACGGGACGGGCGTGTCCGGCGCGGCGATCCGCTTGATCGGCGCGTCGAGGTGCTCGAACGCCTCCTCCGCGATCGTGGCCGCGATCTCGCCGCCAAAGCCGCCGGTGCGCGTGTCCTCGTGGAGAACGAGCACCTTGGACGTCTTCTGCGCGCTGTCGAGCACCGCCTTCCGGTCCCAGGGGATGATCGTCCGCAGATCGATGATCTCCACGGAGACATCGTCCTGCTCGAGCTGCTGCGCCGCCTCGTCCGCCGTGTAGACCATGGCGCCCCAGGTCACGACGGTGAGGTCTTCGCCCTCGCGGTGGATCCGCGCCTTGCCGAAGGGCGTCGTGTACCGCTCCTCCGGCACCTCCGCCTTGATCCGGCGGTACAGGTGCTTGTGCTCGAAGTAGAGGACGGGGTTCGGGTCCTCGATCGCGCTGATCAGGAGGCCCTTGGCGTCCTCCGGCGTCGCCGGGCAGACGACCTTCAGGCCGGCGATGTGCGCGAACGAGCTCTCCGGGTTCTGGGAGTGGAACGGGCCACCCGAGAAGCCGCCGCCCGACGGGAGCCGGACGACGATCGGCACGGGCGTGCCGGCTCGGTAGAACTGCTTGGCCGCCACGGTCACCAGCTGGTCCCAGGCACAGGAGATGAAGTCGGCGAACTGCATCTCGGCGACGGGCCGCATGCCCATGATCGCGGCGCCCGTGCAGCCGCCGACGATCGCGGTCTCGGAGAGCGGCGCGTCGATCACCCGCCACGGGCCGAACTCCTCCTGGAAGCCGAGCGTGACCTTGAAGGCGCCGCCGTAGACGCCGACGTCCTCCCCGATCACGAAGACGCGGTTGTCGCGCCGCATCTCCTGGCGGAGGCCGTCGGAAATCGCCTGCAAATACGTGAGCTCTGCCATCAGTGGTTCTCCAGGTGACATTGCCGGTTCTCTGGCGCGCGAAAAGCAAGGCAGGGTGCGGACTCGGGACGTGTCCATATCGATGAGATATGGGCGCGGCTCGAGGCTCCAGACTGGCGCCGCTTTGCAGCCGCCAGAGGATCGGTGGATGTTGCCTGGTGAGCCACTATTTGTGGTGGGGCGTGTCGAGGTCCTCGGGTCGCGCGAACACCTTGTCCGTGACCGAAGAGGGATCCGGTAGCGGCGAACTGTCGGCCCGCTCGATCGCCTGGGTGAGCGTCCGCTTGACGCCCGCAGCGACCTCGTCCTCCTCCTCGTCGGTCATCTCCGCGTTCTCGCGGAGCCAGCTGCGGAACCGCTCGATCGGATCGCGCTTGGCCCACTCCTCGAAGAGCTCCTTCGGGACGTAGAACGCGTCGTCGTGGACGGCGTGCCCTTCCATGCGCAGGGTCATCGACTCGATCAGCGTCGGGCCGCCGCCGTCGCGCGCCTTCTCGATCGCGCGCTTCGCCTCGCGGTAGACGGCGAGGACGTCGGTGCCGTCCACGACCACGCCGTCGAACCCGTAGGCGGCGGCGCGGTCGGCGAGCGTCTCGCACGCGTACTCGAGGTGCGCCGGCGTCGAGTAGGCCCACTGGTTGTTGTCACAGATAAAGACGATCGGCAGGCGCCGGACGCCCGCCATGTTCATCCCCTCGTGCGCGTCGCCGCGCGCCGAGGCGCCTTCACCAAACCAGGAGACGGCGACGCGCCGCTCCTCGCGGATCCGGAAGGCGAGCGCGCAGCCGACCCCGACCGGCAGCATCGCGGGCAGGTGGCTGACCATCGCGAGCAGCCCGAGCTGGGAGTCGGCCATGTGGACGTTGCCGTCGCGGCCGCGCGTCGGGCCGTCCTCGCGGCCCATGTACTGCGCGAAGATCCGCCAGGGCTCGACACCGCGCGTGACGTGGACGCCCATGTCACGGTGGAGCGGGGTGCCGACGTCCTCGCCGCCCATCGCGGTCGCGATGCCGACAGAGGAAGCCTCGTTGCCGCGGCCCGTGTAGAAGGAGCCGGGGATCTTCCCCTGCTTGTAGAGGATGTGCCCGCGCTCCTCGATCCCGCGCGTGAGGAGCATGTTGCGGTAGATCCCGAAGAGGTCCTCGCGGTCGAGGCCCGCCTCGCGGATCTCGTTCAGGGAGGAGACGGGCTCGGCTTCCCGGGCGATCGCCATGCGCGTCGGACTCTAACGATCGCAGTCGAGGGCTAGTCTCCTTTCATGGGCGAGGCCTCGAACTGGCTCAAGGAGGAACGCCGGAAGACCCTCGGCGACTGGGTCTCCGTCTGTCTCGGCTGCGGCTTCGCGCAGCGCTACTTCGAGGAGTGGGAAGCTGATCTGCCCGCCGCCTGTCCGCAGTGCGAAGGCGAGATGCGCTGGCGCTGCCCCTCCTGCGCGGCGCGCTTCACGTCGGCGTTCACCGTGGAGTGCGAGGCGTGCGGTGAGGAGATCCGGCCGCGCGAGCTCTTCGGCACGGCGATCCGGAAGCCGGCGCGCTAGCGCTTGATCGCGGAGAACCGAATCACCGTGACGGTGGCGTCCGCGGCGATCGGCCTGTTGTAGAGCTGGCCGAGGAAGTCCTGCATCTCCTCGGTCCGCCGGATCTCCGGATTGTCGTGCTCGATCTCGCGCGGGGAGAGCTCGGCGATCGTCTTCACCTCGACCTTGTCGATGACCGCGTCGAAGATCTTGTCGCGCGGGCTGTACCGGGCACCGGCGAGAACCTGGACGATCATCCCCTTCTTGTACTTGGCCGACTTGTCGCCCAGGCGGATGGTCGCCGTCTTGCGGCGGCTCCGCAGCTGGTCGGCCACGATCGGCGAGTAGAAGTTCAGGGCGTACATCTTCACCAAGCACGTGGTGCCAGAATTACGTCTGGCACCACCAAATCGAAGAGCGAGGTCGCAGGATCATACGGCTTCCTCCTGGAGGGCGGTCAGTGCCCTTTCGGCCATCTCGCGCTCGCTCCTGTAGGCGAGGAGCCGCGGTGCCTCCTCGAGCGGCAGCCAGCGCGCCTCGTCGACCTCGTGGCGAAACGCTTCCGGGATGTCGTCGATCCGGCCGCGGCGGTAGCGGAGGAGGTAGAAGCTCACGATCTTGAAGATGCGCTGCCCGCCGCGGGTGTACACGTAGCGGACGTCGCCCAGCTTCCCGGCCGAGACCGCTTCGATCCCGGTCTCCTCCGCGACCTCCCGCAAGGCGGTCGCCTCCGGGTCCTCGCCGCGTCCGATGTTCCCCTTCGGGAGGGCCCAGATGCCCTCGGGCCTGCCGCCGGGCCGAATCGCGGCCAGCCACCATCTGCCACGGAATCGACGGACGAGGACGCCGCCGGCCGAGAACTCACGCTCCATACGTGAGGCTTTGTAACAAAGTGGTGCCGGGAGAGCTTGCGCGGGCCACTGAATCCCCGTTACAATGCCCCGGCACTCTCCCCCTACGAGTGCCAGTAGCTGTCACAAAGTCTCGAGAAACAGGAGGTCGGTTGATGGATTTGCAGCCGCTTGGCGACCGTCTCATCGTCGAGGTCCTCGACGAGGAGGAGCAGACGGTCAGCGGGATCGTGCTGCCCGACACCGCGAAGGAGAAGCCGCAGCGCGGCCGTGTCCTCGCGGTGGGCCCGGGCACGCGCGACGAAGACGGAGAGTTCGTCGGCATGGAAGTCGCCGCGGGCGACGAGATCGTCTTCTCGAAGTACGGCGGGACGGAGATCAAGGTCGGAAGCGACGAGTACCTGATCCTCCGCGAGTCGGACGTCCTGGCGAAGGTGGCGGGCGGCGGCAAGAAGTCCGCCGGCAAGAAGAAGGAGATGGCGGGCGCAAGCGCCTGACCCACCGAAACAGACGGAGGAAACTGAATGGCACACAAGGAGCTGAAGTTCAACGAGGATGCGCGGCGCGCGCTCGAGCGCGGCGTCAACATCCTCGCGGACGCAGTCAAGGTCACACTCGGCCCCAAGGGCCGCTACGTCGTCCTGGACAAGAAGTTCGGCGCGCCGACGATCACCAACGACGGCGTCACGATCGCGCGTGAGATCGAGGTCGAGGACGTCTTCGAGAACCAGGGCGCGCAGCTGGTCCGCGAGGTCGCGACGTCGACGAACGACGTTGCCGGCGACGGGACGACCACGGCCACCGTTCTCGCCCAGGCGATCGTCCGCGAGGGCCTGAAGAACGTCGCCGCCGGGGCGAACCCTATGGGGATCAAGCGCGGCATCGAAACGGCGGTCGACGCGGTCGTCGAGAACCTGAAGAAGCAGTCCAAGGAGATCTCGGGCAAGGAGGACATCGCCCGGGTCGCCTCCATCTCGTCGCGCGAGCGCGAGATCGGCGACGTCATCGCCGAGGCGATCGACAAGGTCGGCAAGGACGGCGTCGTGAACGTCGAGGAGGGCCAGACCTTCGGCCTCGAGCTCGAGTTCACCGAGGGCATGCAGTTCGACAAGGGCTACCTCTCGCCGTACATGGTCACGGACCCCGAGCGCATGGAGGCCGTGCTCGACGAGCCGTACATCCTGGTCGCGAACCAGAAGATCGGCGCCGTCAAGGACATCCTCCCGGTGCTCGAGCAGGTCATCCAGGCCGGTCGGCCGCTGCTGATCGTCGCCGAGGACGTGGAGGGCGAGTCGCTCGCCACGATCGTCGTCAACAAGCTGCGCGGCACGTTCACGGCCGTCGCGGTCAAGGCGCCGGGGTTCGGCGATCGCCGCAAGCGGATGCTCGAGGACATCGCGATCCTCACGGGTGCCGAGGTGATCACCGAGGAGATGGGCCTCAAGCTCGAGAACACGAAGATCTCGCAGCTCGGAAAGGCTCGCCGTGTCGTGATCGACAAGGACTCGACCACGATCATCGACGGCGCCGGTGACGCCGACGGCATCAAGGCTCGGATCAAGCAGCTGAAGTCGGAGATCGAGAACACCGACTCGGACTTCGACCGCGAGAAGCTCCAGGAGCGGCTCGCGAAGCTGGCCGGCGGCGTCGCCGTCATCAAGGTCGGCGCTGCCACCGAGACCGAGATGAAGGAGAAGAAGCACCGCGTCGAGGACGCCGTGCAGGCCACCCGTGCCGCCCTCGAGGAGGGCATCGTCCCGGGCGGCGGCGTCGCGCTCCTGAACGGCGCCGAGTCGATCAACCTCGACAAGCTCGAGGGCGACGACCGCACCGGTGCGAACATCATCGTGCGGGCACTGGAGGAGCCGATCCGCCAGCTGGCGGCTAATGCGGGCCTCGAGGGCTCGGTCGTCGTCTCGCAGGTCCGGTCGGCTGCGGCCGGGCACGGCCTGAATGTCGACACCGGTGAGGTCGAAGACCTCGTCAAGGCCGGGATCATCGACCCGACGATGGTCACACGCTCGGCGCTGCAGAACGCCGCGTCGATCGCGAAGAACATCCTGACCACCGAGGCCGTCGTGGCCGAGCCGCCGGAGAAGCAGCCGGCCGGCGCCGGCGCGGGCATGCCCGACATGGGCGGGATGATGTAACGAGCCCCCGGGCTCACTGCTTGAAACGGAGGCCGGCGCAAGCCGGCCTCCGTCGTTTCAACTCATGCTTCAGTGCCTGGCCGAGCCAGGGCCGTTGCGCCACGACGAGTGTCAGACACTCGTCATGGCTCCGAGGGAGCTGTCCCGCGCCGTGGTTGCGCGGTCGGCTTGGCCGTTCCGGCCAGCAACGAGCGTGGGAGTGCGGACATGTCCAGCCCTGCCCGAACCGGTCAGGTGCTGGGACACGTCACCTGGAAGAAGGCTGCACGGTCTGGTGCCAGGCACCAGGACACCGCCGGAGGGGACACGTCGGGCGCGCCTTAGACGCGCTGGAGGTGCGTGTCCTTGAAGGCGGTCGCGTACTTCAGGCCGTAGCCGAGGAGCCGGTCCACGCCGATGTGCGTGAGCCACACGAGCGCCACGGCAACGCCCCAGTCGGAATCCCAGAGAAAGGATGCAGTCCCGAGCGCGATCGGCAAGACGAGGTTGTGCAGGAGGTTGTACGCGGCCGCGCCAACCGAGGGACCCAGCGCGTACGCAGCAAACGCGAGGTCGGGAGCGAGCGCGAGGAGCGCGAACAGCCACCAACTGTGGTCCCCGTCGACGTAGAGCGCTACCGCCCCGGCGCCAATCGCAAGCCCTTCGAGGCGAAGCAGCAGGCGGACACTCATCTGAACACCTCCGCGAGAAAGAAAGAGACCGGCTAGGGAGCCGGTCTCAGTCTCTCAGTTGAGGCGTCCCAGGAAGGGGCGCCTCATGAGGGGTGGGTGAGGTGGTTCCCCCGGTATCGGCGGGTTTCGCATGCCGTCCCATGCCCCGTTCGAGGGATCTCTCGCCCTGAGCCGATCCGCGCTACCTTTTCGCCTCGAAACGCGGTCGTTCACTCATGAGGGGGGAGTACATGCACCACGTACGTCAGCGGCCGGCGCCGTGGCGGATCGTGATCGCGATCACGCTCGCCATCGGCCTGTATGCCGCGGCAACCGTCACGCCTGCGGCGGCGGGAACCTCGCACGGCGAGTCGGCCTGCGAGCCGACCATCTTCGACGGGCTGAATGGGCTCGAGTCGGTCGCAGCATCCGCTCGCGGCGATGTCGCCCGAGAGCCCGCACTCACCCAGATCGTCAAAGAGCTGCCCGCAAACGCGAAGGGCAAGGGTGGCAAGTCGTTCCGCGCCACGATTCCGGTCTACTTCCACGTCGTCCACGCGGGTGGTGTCGGGAACATCTCGAGCAAGGTCATCGCCGAGCAGATGCGGGTCCTGAACGCCGCGTTCGCCGGGTTCTACGGGGGCGCTGCCACGGGCTTCTCGTTCGAGCTCGAGGGAGTTACGAGGACCGACAACGCGGAATGGTATTTCGCAGGGCCGACCACCTCGGGCGAGCGGGCGATGAAGCAGGCCCTTCGCCAAGGCGGCTTGAACGCGCTGAACCTGTACTCCACCACCGCCGGCGCCTACCTCGGCTGGGCGTACTTCCCGGGGCTCTCCGGCGGGCAGCAGTATCTGGACGGCATCGTCGTCGACTGGGAGTCGATGCCGGGTGCCTCGAGCACGTACGCTGGCCGGTACGACCTCGGCCACACCGCCACGCACGAGGCGGGGCACTGGATCAACCTGCACCACGTCTTCAACGGTGCGTGCAACAACTGGGGCGACTACGTGGACGACACGCCGCCTCAGCGGATCGCGACGAACGGATGCCCCATCGGCCAGGACAGCTGCCGGGAGCCTGGGCTCGACTCGATCCACAACTACATGGACTACTCGTACGACGCTTGTTACAACCAGTTCACGACGGGTCAGGTCGCCCGCATGCAGGACGCTTGGCTCTTCTACCGCGCGTAACCCGCGGCGAATAGTGAGATCGGAAGGGGGCGCCGACGAGGCGCCCTCTTCACGTCAGAAGCCGTACCGCTCCTCTTTCCAGAAGTCCGCCTCGTTGTGGTAGCCGAGGCGCTCCCAGAAACCCGGCTCGTCGTGGTCGAGCAGCTCAATGCCTCGGAGCCACTTGGCGCTCTTCCAGAAGTAGCGCTTGGGGATCACGAGGCGCAGCGGCCAGCCGTGCTCGGGTGTGAGCTGCTCGCCGTCGGCTTCGTAGGCCAGCAGCGCCTCGTCGTCCTCGAGCGCCGACAGCGGGACGTTCGCGGTGAAGTCCTGCTCCGCGTGCGCGACGACGTACCGGGCACTCGGCTTCGGCCTCACGAGCTTCGCCAGCTCGCTCCAGTGGACGCCCTTGAAGGTCGTGTCGAAGCGGCTCCAGCGCGTGACACAGTGGATGTCGGTCGTGATCTCGCGCGCAGGCAGCGCCGTGAACTCCTCCCAGGAGAGCGTGATCGGATTCTCGACCTCGCCGAAGACCCTGAAGTCCCAGGTCGGCCAGGTCCGTGTTGGGCACGGTTCCGGCATGGAGGACGGGCCACTTCTCGGTCAGGTACTGCCCCGGCGGGAGGCGGTCGGGGTCGTAGCCGGCCTCCTCCACCTTGCGCATCGCCCGCGACCGGAACATCGGTTCCTACACTAGTTCGCATGGAGATCGTGACGCCGACGGCTGCCCTCCGCCCGCGCGACTACGTCGCCGTCCGTGGACCGGACGCCGCGGACTTCCTCGACCGCATGCTCTCGAACGAGGTCGCGAAGGCGCCTTGCGAGGCGCTGCTTCTGACACCCAAGGGCCGCGTGATCGCGCCGATGACGGTGGTCCGTCGCGGCGAGGGCGACTTCCTGCTCCTGACCGAGCCCGGCCTCGGCGCCGCGCTCGAGGCAGCGCTCAGGCGTGCCCGCTTCGCGGCGAAGGTCGAGATCGAGCCGGAGGAACACACCTCGCTCGTCGTCTTCGGTGAGGGCGACGGCATCCCGAACAACGAGTACGGTGCTCCGGCCGTCGAAATGCTGGACGCCGGGCCGCCGGCCGAGGTCGTTGCGGACGAGGACCTGGAGCGCATGCGGATCCTGGCGCGCCGTCCGCGCTGGGGCAGCGAGATCGACGATCGCGTGCTCCCTGCGGAGGCCGGGCTCCACGAGACCCACATCAGCTTCGCGCCCGAGAAGGGTTGCTACCCCGGGCAGGAGCCGGTCGCGCGGCTCCACTACCGCGGGAAGGCGAACAGGGAGCTCCGCGTCCTCGAGGTCGAGGGAGCTCCGGCGCCCGAGACCGAGGTCTTCGACGGCGAGAAGGCCGTCGGCCGGGTCACGAGCTCGGTCCCTGGCCTCGCGCTCGCCTACGTCCGCACGGCGGTGCCTCGCGACACGGCGCTCACGGTCGACGGTGCGCCTGCCAGGAGCCGCTGACGATGTCGAGCCTGCTGCTCGTCGTCGACAGCTCCGACATCCACGTCGGGAAGCTCGAGGAGGTGAAGGCAGGGGTCGTGGATCTGGTCGCCTTTGTCGAGGAGAACGAGGCCGAGCCGCTCGCGTACGACATCTATTTCGACGAGGCGGGTACGCGGATGACGGTCGTCCAGATCCACCCGGACTCGGCGTCGCTGGAGCACCACCTGACGGTCGCCGGCCCCGTCTTCCGCAGATTCGCCGACCTGCTGAAGCTCAGAGAGGTCGACGTGTACGGCGACGCGAGCGAGGCCGCGCTCGAGCAGATTCGCGGGAAGGCGCAACTGCTGGGGGACGCACCGGTCCGCGTGCACGACCTTTACGCCGGCTTCAGCCGTTTCGCGGCTGACCTCCAGTAGGTCGGCGAGATGCGCCCGATATAACAGGATCCCTGCAAATCGAAGGGTCGTGACTCACGCCGTGACTCAACAGTGGCTCGGGCGCCGTGGCCTGCCTAGACTCAGTGTGTGTCGTCGATTCACCGAGCTGGGGAGCGCAAGGTCTGGGTGAACATGAAGCCAGCCGGGAGGATCCACGAGGAAGATTGCCGCTGGTTGAGCGGGTCGTGGCATAGCGGGCTGCACCCGTCGAACTACAAGCTGATGCCAGCGAGTGAAGCGCCTCGCGACAAGAAGCATTGCTCGCATTGCTGACGATGCTGATCAGCTAACTGCGAGCAGAGGCACCTGTGGGGCGGGTGGCTGCCGGAACGCCTCCCGCACGCGCTCGCGGGCGAGTCTCGCGTCGGGGTGCCCGTACAGCTTGCGCACGAGTTCGCCGCCGTCTTGGTGGCCGAAGTGCAGCGCAATGTCGCGCGCGTCGAGTTCGAGCACGTTCCAGGCGTACCAGCCGAAGTAGTGCCGCGTCGACGTGTAGAGGTCGACGTTCCCGAGGCCCGCTGAGCAGCGCACGCGGTTCCAGTGATGCGAGCGTGACGACGGTCGGTAGTGCGAGCCGCGCAGCGTTGTGAAGGCGAACTCTGACTCACGCGGCAGCGAGAGCAGCCGTTCGCGTGCCGGATCGGTCAGCGCGATCGTTCGGACGGAGCCGTGCTTCGGCGGCGTGAAGGCGCGCTCGAGCGAGTTCCACTGCTCGTCGACGAGGATCGTCCCGACCTGGAAGTCGATCTTCTCCCAGCGCAGCGCGTCGAGTTCGCCGCTTCGCATCCCTTCGTGGATGCCGACGTCGAGGTAGGCGGCGAAGCTGGGCGGCGTCAACTCGTCGGCGAGCGCGACGAAGCGTGCGATCTCGACGTGCGTCGGCGGCTGCGTGTCGCGACGTCCCCGGCTCGTGCGCAGCCCGAGCTTCGCGAACGGGTTGCGATCGACGAGACGACCGGCCGGGACACTCGTGGCGTCGTTGAAGAACGCGCGCAGCGCGGGCACCGTGCCCGTGTTGCGACCGCCCTTGAGCCACGCGGCGACGCTCGGCCCATTGCAGACCGTCCGGCAACGTCGGGACCGCCGCGTACGCTCTCGTGTAGGCGGTCCTGCTGTCCCCTCAGCCCCCGACCGCCTGGCGTGCTCGGGCTCGGCCTGCATTCCTCGGGCACGTCCTCCTAATACCCTTCGTCCAAATCAGCCCCAGCCTCCGGCATTGGTCGTAGAGGACCTGCCCCAATAAGGCCACTAGCGTCGCCGACTGACACTTCATAGGTTCGTGAGGGGGCTGGGAGGCGTGGCAAGCGCCGCGGCGTTCGGATCGCAGCCCGGCCCATTCCGTCGCGCCCAAACTGAATGGCGGGGCCAGCGTCGTACCATCGAGTGATGCGAATATTTCTGGCCGGTTTGGTGCTCGCATCGTTTTGCGCGGTCGCGCTCGGTCCAGGTACGGCGACTGGTGGCGAGGGCGGGGCAGGGAGCGTCGACCTCGGAGAGGCTTTGGCTGTTGCGCGAGACGGCAAGCTCGTCGTAGCTGGCTTGAGCCGCAGGGGAAGCCCCGGCGGCTTCGCGCTCGCCCGCTACACCGCCGACGGCGCGCTCGACCGCCGCTTCGGTGCTGGCGGGAAGGTGTTGACTCGCTTCGGGCGAGCCGGACGCTTCGGCTACGGCGGAGCAACGTCGGTAGCGATCGGCTCCGACGGCAAGATCGTGGTCGCTGGCTGGGCAATCGTCTCCCCCAGGACCTATGGCGTGTTCGCGCTCGCGCGCTACACCGTTGCGGGAAAGCTCGACCGCACCTTCGGGCAGCAGGGCAAGGTCCTGACCGACTCCCTGGGAAACGCAAACGCGATCGCGATCCAGTCAGATGGCAAAGTCGTCGCGGTCGGTTCCGACCGCTCCCGCTTCGCCCTGGCGCGGTACACGCTACGGGGAAGGCTCGACCGGAGCTTCGGTCGCGGCGGCAAGGTGCTGACCGACTTCGCCCCGCGAGGCTCGTCCAGCGCGAACGCGGTCGCGATCCAGCGGGATGGGAAGATCGTCGCCGCCGGCGGCGCCGAGTACCAAGAGAAGTTTGCGCTTGCCCGCTACAACGCCGACGGCAAACTCGATCGGAGCTTCGGCAATCGCGGCAAGGTCGCGACCAAGGTCGGCTCCGCCAGCGAGGCGATCGGCGTGTTCGTACAGCCGAACGGAAAGCTTCTTGTCGCCGGAAACGGCGCACTCGTCCGCTATGGCGCCGACGGCAAGCTCGACCTGGGCTGGGGCAGCGGCGGCATGGCACTCGACGGCGTTGGAAACGTGTCGGCGGTCGCGATGCAGCGCGATCGCAAGCTCGTCACGGCCGGCACGGGCATGGGACCGCGTTATCCCAAGTTCTCCCTCGCGCGCTTCCTGGAGGATGGCAGCGGCGACGAAAGCTTCGGTCGGCCCGGAAAGCTGCTGGCGGACTTTGGCACCAAAGGAGTGGGCAATGCAGTCGTCGTCCGCGCGGACGGCAAGATCGTCGTCGCCGGGACGGTCGGCGGGCGGGACTTCGCGCTCGCCGGCTACAGCAGCAACGGCGGACTCGACGGGAGCTTCGGACGCGGCGGCAAGGTGGTGACTGACTTCGGTTCCATCTGGGCGATGCGCCGGCGCTGACCTGCCCGAAACAGCGTCTAGCGCCGCCGGCTGGCGTTCCGTAGCTTCGGGAGGGGGCCGGTGGCAAGCGCCCGGGCGTTCGGCTCGGCACTCGGCCCTTAGAATCGGCGGAGTGTTCGCTCGCCTTAATGCATGGGTCCGGCGCAGGCGCAATGCACCGCCAGAGGATCTTGCCGCTGGCAACTAGCGCCGAAGCGCGGCGCCCATCTCCCTGATCTCGGCGAGCGTGAACCGCTCGAGCCCTACTCGCCCGCATGGTGGGTCTAAGTCCGAAGCGGCCCCGGATGGCTTACAGTGAGCGCGTGACCTGGGTGAAAGCGCATCCGGGCTGGACGACTCTGATCGCGCTCGCAACCTTGGTTGTCGTGTACGTGCTCTTCAACGTCGGCGGCGGGACGGAAGACAGTTTCAAGATTTCAACCCTGAGCGGATGAGCGTCAACAACCGCGCACTCTGGATTCTCCTCGGACTGTTCCTGCTGTTTCTGGTGATTGCCATCGTGTGGAGTCAGACGCTGACGACCAGCGAGGCCGTCCCGGCAGTAATCCTCTGGTGAGCACGACAGCGTTGGTCTCGATGGTTGTGATCGCGGTCGTGCTCGTGTCCGCGTTCTTCATCTACTTCAACGTGGGCTGAGCGCGGCCCGTGCTGACGACCAGGAACATCGTGCTGGTCGTGGTGGTGCTCCTCGCCGCCTGGACGATCTGGGTCTTCGTCGCCGCTTCCCTCTGATCGGCATGTCGGACGGCGCTTCGGCAAGCGAATGAGCCGACGATAAACCGTTTGGGCCACTAGTGGGCCACGGTCCGCCGGCGCTGATATCCGTGACGCGTCACGGAGATGCCGCTTTGCAGGGAGTTCGGAGGATGCGCCCGGCACGATTCGAACGTGCGACCTCTGCCTCCGCAGGGCAGCGCTCTATCCCCTGAGCTACGGGCGCTTGGCGACCCAGTCTAGCGGCGCCTTTCCCCCGCTCCCGTCCGCCGCTCTTCCCGCGCCACCACTGCGGTAAGGTGCCCCGCGGGCACCTTGTAAGGTGCGCCTTACACGAACTGAGGGAGGGTGAGTTGAAGCGAAGGATGGGAGTGCTCGCCACGCTGGCGGCGATCACGCTGGCGGCGAGTGCCTGCGGCGGCGACGACGGGTCGAGCGGCGAGGCGGCACAGCAGCAGCCGGCGCCGAAGCAGGCGGACGCGCAACTCGGCGGCGTCAAGGACTACCTGCTGGAGCACACGGAGGGCCTGAACGCCTTCACCGAGGAGTTCGACGCGGACTCCGAGCGCTATTACGACCTGGCGAAGGCCGCCGACTTCGACTACGCACGCCTGTGGCGCACCCAGGGCGCGGAGGTCGGCCCGCTCGTCCAGCGGCTGAAGACGTCGTGGATCGAGGGTAACCCGAAGTACGAGCGCGTCGAGGGAATCGTCGCCGGCACGCCGTCCCTGTCGAAGTACGACGTGATCCTCGATGCCGGCTCGAGCGCCGCCGAGGATCCCGAGAGCGCGGTCCCCTTCGACCTCACGCTTCCGAACGGCACCGTTCTGAAGCAGCCGGGCAACCTCTACAACCTCACCGAGGGCGCACTCTGGGGGACGCTGCCCGAGGGACTGCCGGCCAGCACGGCCGCTGACCTCGACGGTGACGGGAAGTCCGAGTTCGGCGAGGCCCTGCCGGATGCCAATCTGCTGGCCGCGGCGTCGGACGAGTTCAAGCGCTCGGCAGAGCAGCTGCACCAGAGCGCCAACGAGTGGCAGCCGAGCCAGTCGGACGCCTTCACGGCCCTTGTCGTGATGGTGCCGACGATGAGCGAGTACTTCGGCCAGTGGAAGGAGTCGCGGTTCGTCGTCGGCAACCGCAGCGACTCGGAGTCCTTCAACGTCGTCTCGCGTCTCTCGGACATCAACGACATCCTCACGGGGCTCGACGTCATCTACACCGGCGTCAAGCCGACGATCGCCGAGACGGACGCCGAACGTGCGCAGCAGACGGAGCAGGAGCTCGACGGGCTGAAGTCGTTCATCTCCGACCTCCACAGCCAGGAGCAGTCCGGGAAGCGCTTCACGCCCGAGCAGGCAGACGTCCTCGGGACCGAGGCACAGGATCGCGGCACCGCGATCGCCGGACAGGTCTCCCAGGCCGCAGCCTCGCTCGGAATCGAGATCGCGCAGTAGACGTGAGAGGGCGGCTCATCTGCTTGGCGGCTGCCCTCTCGCTCCTCGTCGGGGTGGGCGAGGCGGCCGCCGCGGGGCCGGCCCCGTGGAGCTCGGCGGCCGGCCTTCGGCTCGCCCTGGCCGATGCGCAGAAAGCCCTCGTCTTCGGCGATCGGGCCGAGGCTGGCCGGCTCGTTGCGCAGGCACGCAACCACGCCCGCGGACCGCTCGCCCCTATGCAGGCTGAGCTGGCGGCGGCCGAGGCCGCTGTCGGCAAGGGAGATCCCGTTGCGTTGGAGACCGCTCGGGCACGCGCTTCGGCGGCCATCTTGCAGATCGGCGCCACCCAGGCGCTGCGAGGAATCCGCGCAGGTGACGTCAAGCGAGCCCGCGCCTGGTTGCTCGTGCGGGAGTATCGGAAGCCGACTCGCTTCTCACGCGCCGGCGCCGACGCGACGCTCGCCTTGGACGCGCTCGCGAGGGGCAAGCTCTCGGCCCAGGGCGGCCGCGGAGGCGGCCCGGGTCGATCTCCTGGACACGTACCAGTCGCGCCTGCGGGCTGGCGCTCGAGACGGTGGACGACGCGGGGACGCGTGGGTTCGACGTCCGCCGCGCGGGTGCCGCGGTGCTCGCCGAGGGGTACTTCCGGATCCTGGCGCCCTCGTACGCGACCCAGCGAGGCAAGCCCGCACGGATCGCGCTGAGCCGGGAGTTCTCACGCCTCGCGTCGTCGGCTGAAGCAGCGAACGGGGCCGCGGTTCGCGCCGCGAGGGCCGAGATCGATCGGGGGCTCGAGGGCTTCCGGGCGGCGCCGCTCTCCGAGGAGGAGACGCTCCGGCGCGCCGGCCAGCTCCAGCGGTTCCTCGCGCTCGTCCCAATCGAGTACGAACGAGGCGTCGACGGCGGTCGCGTGACGCTCGACTTCGAGATCCAGGAGGCGGTCACGTTTCGCGACGGGGCGGCGCAGGCGTTCGGCGAGCTCGAGCCGACGCTCGCAGCGCGGGGACGCGAAGACACCCGCCGGTTGTCGGCGCTCCTCACGAGCCTCGGCCACGACCTCACGGCCGCAGCTCGGCACACGAGGGTGGCCGACCCCGGACAGGTCGAGGGTGCGACCGACGAGGCGCTCGCGCTGATCGACGACCTCTATCCCGACGAGTGGAAGGACGCAGGCGCCACAGCGGACTTCGACGTCATCTCCGCGACGCTCGACCGCCTCGAGGCGGCCGTCGCCGCGCAGCAGTCCTCACGGGCGGAGCAGGCCCGGCTCGAGGCGTACGCATTCTTCGAGTTCGGGCCGGAGCAGCGTCTCCGTGGGCTCGCGTCCGATCTGTTCGTGCGGGTCGAAGGCCTGTTCTGGTACGGCGCCGACGGCCTTCCGGGCCTCGCGCAGCTCGTCAAGCGGCGCTCGACTGCCGCGGAGGTCGCCGAGACCCGCCGCGCGCTCGACTCCGCGCTCGAGGACGCCGAGGTCGCCGTCGGCGCCGGCCCCAGCTCGACGTCTGCGGTCGTGATCAACACCGCCGTGATCGTCTTCCGCGAGGGCCTCGAGGCGGTGCTGATCCTGGCGGTCCTGCTCGCGGGCATGGTCGGAGCGCAGCGCGGGCTGCGGCGGCCACTCCTGCTCGGCGCCGGAGCAGCCGTCGCGGCGAGCGCAGTCACCTGGGTCGTTGCCCAGACCGTGCTGAGCTCGCTGACCCGCTACGGCGAGAAGCTCGAGGCGGTGGTCTCGCTGATCGCGATCGGCGTCCTCCTCCTCGTCCTGAACTGGTTTTACCACCGGGTCTACTGGACCGAGCACTTGGCCGAGCTGCACGGGCGGAAGAAACGGCTCATCGGGGCAGGAGGGATAGCGGCGGCCCCGATCGTCGGCCTCGCCGCACTCGGGTTCTCCAGCGTCTACCGCGAGGGATTCGAAACCGTCCTCTTCCTCCAGGCGATCGTGCTCGAGGCCGGGATCCCGACGGTGCTCGCCGGGGTGGCGATTGGCGCCGCCGCGACATTTGCGGTCGGGGTCCTGACGATTTCGCTCCAGCAGAAGCTCCCGCACAAGAAGATGCTCATGGTGACCGGCGTCCTGCTCCTCTGGGTGCTCGTCGTCATGGTCGGGACGACCGTGCAGACACTCCAGGTCGCAGGCTGGATGCCCGTGACGCCCGTCGAGGGCCTTCGCCTGCCGTACTGGGCCGGGCTCTGGCTCGGGATCTTCCCGACGTGGGAGGGGCTGCTTGCGCAGGCCGGTGCCGCGGCGTTCGTGCTCGGGAGCTACTTCGCTGCCGAGCACGTGCGGAAGCGGCGCCGCCGTCTCGTCCTCGCGCGGGTCTCGACGACCGCGTAGGTTCCCGCCGCATGGCGGAGTTCGGGAAGACGATCGCCGACGCCTACGGCTTCGAGGGTGAGTGGCTCGACCTCGGCCGCGGCGTCCACGAGGGCAAGGTGGTCGAGCAGGCCGCCGTCCGTCTCCCGCTCGCGACCTCCAACCGGCACGGCCTGATCGCCGGCGCGACGGGAACCGGGAAGACGCGGACGCTCCAGCTGCTCGCCGAGCAGCTCTCGGCGGCGGGTGTCCCCGTCGTCGCTGCGGACATGAAGGGCGATCTCTCCGGGATCTCCCAGCCCGGCGAGACAGGCGGGTCCCGCCGAGAAGCGGGCGGCCGAGCTCGGGCAGGAGTGGCAGCCGCAAGGCTTCCCGACCGAGTTCCTGTCGCTCGGCGGGATCGGGCCGGGCGTGCCCGTCCGCGCGACGGTCTCGGACTTCGGCCCGCTGCTGCTCGCGAAGATCCTCGAGGCGAACGAGACGCAGGAGCAGAGCCTCTCGCTCGTCTTCCGGTACGCGGATGAGAAGGGCCTCCCCATCCTCGACCTCGCCGACCTGCGGGCCCTGCTTGCCTTCTTCGACTCGGACGAAGGCAAGGCCGAGCTCAAGGGGCTCGGAGGAGTCTCGTCGGCGACGATCGGCGTCCTGCTCCGCTCGCTCGTCCAGCTCGAGGACGGCGGCGGGACGGAGTTCTTCGGCGAGCCGCAGCTCGACCTCGCCGACCTCCTGCGGGTGGCCCCCGACGGCCGCGGGATCATCTCGTGCCTCGAGCTGCCGGCCGTCCAGGACAAGCCCAAGCTGTTCTCGACCGTCCTCATGTGGCTGCTCGCCGAGCTCTTCGAGCAGCTGCCCGAGGTCGGCGACGTGCCGAAGCCGAAGCTCGTCTTCTTCTTCGACGAGGCGCATCTGCTCTTCGCGGACGCGACGGACGCCTTCCTGGATTCGGTCGTGCAGACCGTCAGGCTCATCCGCTCGAAGGGAGTCGGCGTCTTCTTCATCACGCAGACTCCGAAGGACATCCCCTCCGACGTGCTGGCGCAGCTCGGCAACCGGATCCAGCACGCACTCCGGGCCTTCACGCCTCAGGACGCGAAGGCGCTGAAAGCGAGCGTCTCCACCTACCCGACCTCGGAGTTCTACGACCTGGAGGAGCTCCTCACGCAGCTCGGGACGGGCGAGGCCGTCGTCACGATTCTCTCGGAGAAGGGCATCCCGACGCCCGTCGTCCACACCAGGCTTCGGGGCCCGCTCGCCCACATGGAGCCGGCCGACGACGTGGACGGCGCCGCGAAGGCCTCGCCGCTCTTCGCCAAGTACGGGACGAAGATCGACCGTGAGAGCGCGAGAGAGCTGCTCGCGGCGCGGATGGAGCAGGCACCCGAGCCGGAGGCCGAGGCGACAACGGCGCCTGCGCCTCGCCGCCGCCGGGCCGAGCCGGCCGAGAGCGGAGATCCGCTCACCGACTTCCTCGGGTCGGCACACGGGAAGCGGATCCAGCGGGAGGTCGTTCGCGGCATGTTCGGCCTGCTTCGCAAGCGGTTGTAGCGCAGGACCCGGCCACTCCCGGCCGAAGCTCTACGCGTGGCGGACGTGCCGGATCAGCTCGTCCTCGAGGTGGCCCGCGACCGGGAAGGGAAGCGCGACGTGATTTTTCGGCGGGTCGCGCTCGGGGCGCTCGTAGTCGTCCTCGCCCTCGGGCTCTTCAACGTCTTCGGCCAGCGCCCGGCGACCACCAGCGCGGAGGCCGACGGGGCCACGCTCGAGGTCTATGCGCCCGAACGAGTGCGGGGCGGGCTCTTCTACGAGGCGCGGTTCACGATCGAGGCCCAAAGCGAGGTCGAGCAGGCGATGCTCGTCCTCGATCCCGGCTGGGTCGAGGGCATCACGATCAACACGGTCGAGCCGTCGCCGCTCGGCGAGGCGAGCCGCGACGGCAAGCTCGCGTTCGAGCTCGGCAGGATTCCGGCCGGCCAGAAGCACGTCTTCTACCTCCACCTCCAGGTCAACCCGACGAACGTGGGCCACCGCCCGCAGGACGTCCAGCTGTACGACGGCGAGGAGTTGCTGGCGACGATCGACCGCACGATCACGGTCTGGCCCTGATGGACATCGTCCTCCGCGCAGTCGTCCTCTTCGTCTTCGTGTGGTTCGTAACGCGGGCGGTCGGCCGCCGAGAGCTCTCGACCCTGCAGCCGTTCGACCTGATCCTGCTCGTGGTGCTCGGCGACCTGATCCAGCAGGGGGTCACGCAGAACGACTTCTCCGTGACGGGCGCGATGCTCGCCGGCGGGACGATGGCCGTGATGACTGTCCTCTTCTCGTACGGCGCGTTCCGCTTCCCAAGACGCCTGGGTGAGATCCTGGAGGGCGATCCCGTGATCCTCGTCGAGCACGGCGAGCCGATCGACCGGAACCTGCGCCGCAACCGCATCACGCTCGAGGAGCTCGCCGCACAGGCAAGGCTCAACGCGCAGATCGCACACATCAAGGACGTCGAGTGGGCCGTTCTCGAGACCAGCGGCCAGATCAGCTTCATCCCGAAGAAATCAGGCTCCTAGACTCGTTCCTGTGCCGCTCTACCTGACGGAAGCCGAGGTCGGCGAGCTGCTCTCGCCCGCCGACGCGCTCACCGCAGTCGAGGCGTGCTTCCGCCGCCTCGCCGCCGGTGAGGTCGACAATCGCCCGCGGCATCGGCACCGCCTGGAGGGCGGCGCGTTCGCCGTCATGTCGGCCGTGGATCGCGAGCTCGGCATCGCCGGGCTGAAGGCCTACGCCTGGGTCGCGCAGGGAACGCCGTTCGTCGTCTGCCTGTTCGACACGTCGAAGGGAGAGCTGGCGGCGGTGATCGAGGCCGACAAGCTCGGCCAGCTGCGCACCGGCGCTGCGAGCGGCGTTGCCGCCAAGTACCTCGCGCTCGACGGCGCCCGGACACTCGGCGTCCTCGGCTGCGGCTGGCAGGCAGAGAGCCAGGTGCAGTGCATCCGCGAGGCGGTGCCCACGATCGAAGTGGTCGTCGCCTACTGCAGGACGGAGGAGCGACTCGAGGAGTTCTGCGGCCGGGTCGGCGCCGAGGCGGGCGAGACGCACCGCGATGCCGGCGGCCAGCAGATCGTCGTCACGGCGACGACCTCCCGCGACCCGGTGCTGCGCGGCGAGTGGCTCGTCGAGGGCGCGCTCGTCTGTGCGATCGGCGCGAACGACCGCCGGGCGCGGGAGCTCGACAACGTCGTCCTCGAGCGCGCCGCCTTCGTCTGTTGCGACTCCCTCGAGCAGTCGCGCCTCGAGTCGGGCGACCTGATCGAGCCGATCGAGCAGGGCATCCTCGACTGGCTCGAGGTGCACGAGCTCCACGAGGTGGTGGCGGGTGAGGTGCAGGGCCGCCAGTCGCCGGAGGACATCGTCGTCTTCAAGTCGAACGGCCTCGCGGCGTGGGACGTGGCGATCGGCGCCCTCGCGCTCGAGCGGGCGCGCGAGCGAGGCGTCGGGCGGGAGCTCTAGGTCTTCGCCTGCTCGACGACGTCGTGGCCGAGCGCGCGTACGACCTCGGGCCTGTCGAGCAGCCGCTTCCGCTCGGTCTCCGTCGTGCGGTTCTTGATGTACGGGTCGTCGAGGATGTCGGCGAGCGGACGGCCGCGCTCGTGCTCGCGGATCACATACTGCGCGATCCGGTCTTCCCCCTGCGACCGGGCGAAAATGTTGCGGAAGGCATCCAGAAACGCCACGAGCGCGATTCTAGATAGCGTCAGTTCGCAGTGCTGATTCGCCCCGTTGGGTCATGAGCCGGCCGGTCATTCTCTCCGCTGTCCGTACTCCGGTGGGGCGCTACGGGGGCGTGCTCGCCGAGGTTCGGCCCGACGACCTCGCCTCTACGGCGATCGGCGCCGCCGTCGAGCGGGCAGGCGTCGAGCCGGGCGAGATCGAGGACGTCTACTTCGGCGCCGCGAACCAGGCCGGGGAGGACAACCGGAACGTTGCTCGGATGGCCGCTTTGCTGGCCGGGCTCCCGGAGTCGGTCGCCGGCGTGACCATGAACCGGCTCTGCGCCTCCGGCCTCTCCGCTGTGGTCTCCGCCTGTCACGCGGTCGCCGCGGGCGACGGTGACCTCTTCGTCGCCGGCGGCGTCGAGTCCATGACCCGCGCGCCGCTCGTGATGGCCAAGCCCGAGCACGGGTTCGCCCGCGGAAACAAGACCGTGTGGGACACGACGCTCGGCTGGCGGTTCCCCAACCCGCAGATGGAGGAGATGTTTCCGCTCGAGTCCATGGGCGAGACGGGCGAGAACGTGGCCGAGCGCTGGAGGGTCTCCCGCGAGGAGCAGGACGAGTTCGCGCTCCGCTCGCAGCAGCGCTGGGCGGCGGCGGATTTCTCGGACGAGCTGGTCGCGGTGAACGGCGTCGAGCGCGACGAGCATCCCCGTCCGGACACGAGCCTGGAGAAGCTCGGCTCGCTCCGCCCCGCGTTCCGCGAGGGCGGGACGGTCACTGCAGGCAACTCGAGCGGGCTCAACGACGGCGCGGCCGCGCTCGTTATCGCTTCCGAGGAGAAGGCTCGCGAACTCGGCGCCGAGCCGCTCGGCGCCTTCGTCGGCTCCGCCGTCGCCGGCGTCGACCCGCGGGTGATGGGCATCGGCCCGGTCCCGGCGGTGCGGAAGCTCCTCGACCGGACCGGCGTCGCGGTCGACGACCTCGACCTCGTCGAGCTGAACGAGGCGTTCGCGTCGCAGAGCCTCGTCGTGATCCGGGAGCTCGGCCTCGACCCGGAGAACGTCAACGTCAACGGCGGCGCGATCGCGATCGGCCATCCGCTCGGGATGAGTGGGGCGCGGCTGGTCGTCACGCTGCTCCACGAGCTAAAGCGCCGCGGGGGCCGGTACGGGCTCGCGACGCTCTGCGTCGGCGTCGGCCAGGGCCAGGCGGCGCTCTTCGAGCGATGAGCCTCGGGGAGCGGTACCTGGAGCTTTGCCTGCGCCTTCGCCGGCACGACGAGGGCCTCGTGGACGCCTACTTCGGGCCGCAGGAGCTCGCCGAGCGCATCGAGGGAGAGCCGATCCGCGACCCGGCCACCCTCGTCGCGGACGCACGGAGCATCGCCGACGGGGCCGACGGGCCGTACCTCGCAGCGCAGGCCCACGGGCTGGAGATCGTCGCCCGCAAGCTGGCGGGCGAGCAGATCGGGTACGCAGACGAGGTCGAGGGCTGCTACGCGATCCGGCCGCAGCGGATCCCGGAGGAACGCTTCGAGGAGGTGCACCGCGAGCTCGACGAGCTGCTCCCACCCGGCGGCATGCTCGGTGAGCGGTACGAGCGCTGGCGGGACGGCCTGATGGTGCCGCCCGACCGGGTCCTCCCGATCCTCCAGGCGCTCAACGACCGTCTGCGGGAGAGGACCCGCGAGCGCTTCGGTCTGCCCGACGGCGAGTCGACCGAGCTCGAGCTCGTGACCGGCGAGCACTGGTCGGCCTACAACTACTACCTGGGCGACCTGAAGAGCAGAGTCGCGGTGAACACCGACGTCCCGCTGAACGCGCACTCCATCGCCTACCTCACCGCCCACGAGCTGTACCCCGGCCATCACACCGAGCACGCGTGGAAAGAGCAGGCGCTCTACCGGGACCAGGGACACCTGGAGGAGGGCGTGATCATGTACGGGACACCGCAATCCGTGATCAGCGAAGGGCTCGCCGAGCTCGCGATCGAGATGGTGAAGGAGGACCCTCACGCGTTCACCGCCGAGGTGCTCAGCGAGTGGGGAATCGACTACGACGCGGAGCTCGCGAGCCGTATCCACAGGGCTCGGGAACCACTCGACCGTGTGCCGAACAACACCGCGCTCCTGCTCCACGAGGACGGCGTGTCACCCGAGGAAGCGAAGGAATACGTCCGGCGCTGGTCGCTCGCCACGGAGAAGCGGGCGCAGCAGATGATCGACTTCGTCTCGGATCCGATAGGGCGGGCGTACATCACGACGTACACGGATGGATATGACCTCTGCCGGGACTGGGTGAACGGCGACCCGGAGCGGTTCAAGCGTCTGCTCACGGAGCAGCTGACGCCTGCGGACCTGCTCAGCTAGCCCCCTGGGGGCCTGATCAGGATCCTGCCGTCGACCTCCTGCGCAACGAACGGTAGGCCCTTCTCGGCGAGCCAGGACTCGATGTCCACGATCAGCTCGTGACAATCCTGCTCGTCGTCCCCGCCGCACGGGACATGGACGAGCACGTAGTCGTCTCCCTCGACTGTCTCCGACTCGACTCCGTGCTCGGTGAGGGTGTCGACGACGGCCTGCATGGCGGGATTGTGCCCGGTATCGTCCGGCCGCGATGGCGGTCGTGACCGAGCGGGAGTACCTGCTCTTCATCAACGGCGAGGCAACCGAGCCCACAGGCGGCGAGGTCGTCGAGCTGACCGAGCCCGCGACCGGCGAGCTGCTCGCCAAGGTTGCCAAGGCCTCGACCGAGGACGTGGACCGGGCCGTGGACGCCGCGCGCGCCGCACTCGACGGCGACTGGGGACGCACTGCGCCGACCGAGCGCTCGCGGCTCCTGCACGCACTCGCCGACGCGATCCAGGCGAACCGGAAGGAGCTCGCGGAGCTCGAGGCCCGAAACGTCGGGAAGGCGATCTCGTCCGTCAAGGCGGAGCTCAATCAGGGCGTCGAGAACTTCCGCTTCTATGCCTCGGCGATCGCGTCGATCGCCGGCCGCTCGAACCCGATGGGGGGCTCGCTCCTCTTCTACTCCCTGAAGGAGCCCGTTGGCGTCGCCGGGCAGATCGTCCCGTGGAACTACCCGCTGACGATGACGACATGGAAGCTCGCGCCCGCGCTTGCGGCGGGCTGCTCCGTCGTCCTGAAGCCGGACTCGCAGACGCCGCTGACCGCCTTGCGCATGGCCGAGCTGGCGTCCGAGGTCGGGTTCCCGCCGGGCGCGCTCAACGTCGTCCCGGGGGAGGGGAGGACGGTGGGCGCGCACCTCGTCCAACACCCGGGCGTGGACAAGATCGCGTTCACGGGCTCGACGGCAACGGGCGCGGAGATCATGCGGCTCGGCGCCGACTCGATCAAGCGGCTCACGCTCGAGCTCGGGGGCAAGAGCCCGAACCTCATCTTTGCCGACGCGAACCTCGACGAGGTGGTCCCGGCCGCGGTCTGGTCGATCTACTACTCGGCAGGCCAGAGCTGTGAAGCGCGCTCACGCGTGCTGGTGGAGCAGTCGCTCTACGACGAGTTCGTACAGCGCTTCTCCGATCGCGCGCAGTCGCTCAAGGTCGGAGACCCGCTCGAGGCAGAAACGCAGATGGGCTCGCTCATCTCGCAAGAGCATCGCTCCAGGGTTCACGGATACGTCGAGAAGGGCGTCGAAGAGGGCGCGGAGGTCGTCACCGGAGGTGAGCCGGTGGACGGAAACGGCGCTTTCTACCCGCCGACCGTCCTGGCGAAGGTGGACAACTCGATGACCGTCGCGCAGGAAGAGATCTTCGGCCCGGTCGTGACGGTGACCCCGTTCGAGGACGAAAAGGACGCGGCGCGGCTCGCGAACGACTCGCGGTACGGCCTGATGGCGACCGTCTGGACCGGCGACCCCGCGAAGGGGCACCGGCTCGCGCGCCGCATCAAGGCAGGCACGGTCGGGATCAACATGCCGTTCACGGCGTTTCCGGGCATCCCGTTCGGCGGCTACAAGCAGTCCGGCTTCGGGAGGGAGCTCGGGATCGACACGCTCGAGCTGTACCTCGAGACGAAGAGCGTGATCGTCTCGACCTCGGCGAAGCCGTTCAACCCGTTCCAGCTCTAGCGGCATGAGGTACCGGTGGGCCGTCCTTGCCGCGGGCACGGCGGCGGCGGCTGCGGGCTCCGCGCTCTTCATCGGCCCTGCGGTGCTCGCGCCGGCGATCCGGGAGGAGTTCGACGCCAGCCTGTCGCAGGTCGGCGTCCTCCTCGCGAGCCTCTGGGTCGGGACGATCCTGACGCTGCTCGGCTGGGGCCTGCTCGCCGATCGCCTGGGCGAGCGCGTCGTGCTCGGAACCGGGCTCGGAATCTGCGGCCTCCTTGCCACCACCGCCGGGTGGGCCGGCAGCTTCTGGGCGCTTCTGGGCCTGCTTTTCCTCGCCAGTGCGGCCGGTGCGAGCGTGAACGCAGCCAGTGGACGGGCGGTGATGCAGTGGTTCGGGCCGGAGGAGCGCGGGCTTGCGCTGGGAATCCGCCAGACGGCAATTCCCCTGGGAGTCGGGATCTGCGCGGTCGTTCTCCCCTCCGTCGAGTCGGCCGCAGGCTTCGAAGCGGCCTTCGCATTTCTCGGCGGGTTGTGCGTGGCCGCCGCGCTCGTCGCCATCGCCGTCATCCGCGAGGCGCCGGTTCGCGACGCCGAGCTCGAGGGAGACGCGATTCCATGGACGCTTCGGGACTCGCGGCTTTGGACGCTGTCGATCGGGAGCGGGCTGTACCTCGGCGCCCAGATCCCGCTGATGTCGTTCGCGGTGCTCTTCCTCCACGACGTCCACGGGCTCTCGCCAGCGCGGGCCGGCGTGGTGCTGGCGATCTTCCAGGCCGGCGCCGTGCTGACGAGGATCGGCGCAGGGCGACTCTCGGACCAGCTCGGCAACCGGCTCCGGCCGCTGCGCTGGATCGGGCTCGCGAGCGCCGCGGGCCTGCTCGCGACGGCGCTCCTGGCCCAGAGCCGGATCTCGCTCGTCGTGACCGTCATCGTCGTCGCCGGAGCCGTCTCCATGGCGTGGAACGGGCTCTCGCTGACCGTGGCCGCCGAGCTCGCCGGGCGGGCGCGGAGCGGAGCGGCGATCGGGTTCCAGCAGACGACCCTCGGCGTGATCGGCGTCTTCGTGCCGGTGCTCTTCGCGAATCTCGTCGACGCGACCTCGTGGCGGACGGCCTTCGCGCTCTCCGCGGTGGGGCCCGTGGTCGGGTGGCTGATGCTCGGGAGGTTGCGCGAGCGGGTATGAGCCGTAAATGCATCTCTACCCACAGCTCACAGGGCCGCGGAACCGCGCGCTCATCGCAGACGTCGCCTCCATCGTGCTTCTCGTTCTCTTCGCCTGGGCCGGTCTGAGGGTCCACGACGCCGTCGACCAGCTCGCCGTGCTCGGCGAGGGGATCCAGGCCACCGGCGGCGCAGTGCAGGGCGGCTTCGAGTCGGCCGCCGACGCCGTCGACGGGACGCCGATTGTCGGGGACGACCTCGCGGACGCCCTCGTCGGGGCGGGCGAGGGCTCCGGCGGCGAGGTCTCGGAGCTCGGCCTGGAAGGCGAGGAGAGCGTGCACCAGCTCGCGAACATCTTGGGCTTCGTGACGTTCGCGCTCCCGGCGCTTCTGCTCCTTTCGCAGTGGCTGCCCGGCCGCACGGCGCAGATCAGGAAGCTCAGGGAGGCGTCCGTCGTCCTCGGGGACCAGGACACTCCCGAGCGGCGCCGGCTGCTCGCGATGCGTGCCGCGTTCTCGCTCCCCTACGGCCACCTGCTCCGGTACACGAAGGACCCGCTCGGAGACCTCGAGGACGGCCGCTACGACGCGCTCGTGGCAGCCGCCCTCGAAGACGCAGGACTACGGGCGAGTTAGATCCAGTCGAACTCCTGCTGCATCATCGGGAGCGCGAAGTAGATCGCGAACGCGAACGCGGCTCCCCACATCAGCGGGTGCACCGTCTGCCAGGCGCCCTGGAACGCGCGGGCGAGCACGTAGACGATGAACCCCGCCGCGATCCCGTCCGTGATCGAGAACGTGAACGGCATGAACATGATCGTGATCGCAGCCGCGAGACCGAGCGCGACATCGTGGAAGTTGATGCCGGCGATGTAGCGCCGGGGGCGTGTCGTCTCCGCTAGCTCGGAGGTGGTCGCCTCTTCCGCGCCCCTGCGATCGGTCTCGGCTGCTTCCTCGACCTCGGTGAGCACGCTGATCATCAGCCAGGCGACGATCAGGAGCGCGGGGGCCGTGGCCTGCGGCGGGACCATCCCGACCAGCGGTGCAACGAACATGAACGGGAAGAACAGAAAGCCGGTGACGACGCTCACCCAGCCGGTCCGGCCGCCGACGCCGACGCCGGAGGCAGACTCGATGTACGTCGTGGCCGAGGACGCGGACACCGCCCCACCGGCGGCCGCGGCAACCGAGTCCACGAGCAGCGGCTTGCCGATCTCGGCCATCTCGCCGCGCTCGTCCACGTAGCCTGCCTGCCGGCCGACGCCGACGAGCGTGCCCATCGTGTCGAAGAAGTCCGCGAGGAAGAGCGAGAACGCGAAGGCCAGTGCTGCGATGAACGGCAGCGTCGAGAACGCGTCGAAGCTGAACTCGCCGACCAGGCTGAAGTTCGGCGTGTCGAAGACGTCGTCCGGCCAGCGTGCGTAACCGGAAGTTTCGGGGTAGACGTCGGCGGCGTAGTTGACGATCGTCGCGAAGGCGGTTGTCAGGATGATCCCCACGAAGAGGTCGCCGGGGAAGCCGACCGCCCGCAGCGCGACCGTGATCACGATTCCGACGACCGTGATGATCACCGGCCAGGTGGTGAAGGTTGCGAGGTCGACCGGCGTTGCCGCCCCACGGACGACGAGGCCGGAGTTCGTCAGTCCGATGAACGCGATGAAGAGGCCGATCCCGATCGCGATCGCCTTCTTCAGCTCGAGCGGGATCGCATTCATGATCGCCTCGCGCAGGCCGACGAGGACGAGGATCGTGACTGCCAGGCCCTCCACGACGACGAGGCCCATCGCCTCCGGGAAGCTCAGCCCCTCGTTGGCCACGAGCGTGAAGGCGACGATCGCGTTCAGGCCGAGCCCGGGCGCGATCGCATAGGCCATGTTCGTGTAGAGGCCCATGATGATCGTCATCACCCCGGCGACCAGACAGGTCGAGGTGAGGACGGCGTCGAACGGAAGGCCCCGGCCCTCGAGCCCCTCGACGCCCGCGAACCCGAGGATCGCCGGGTTCACGAAGATGATGTAGGACATGACGATGAAGGTCGTCATGCCTGCCACGGTGTCGCGGCCCGGAGTCGTGCCGTTCTCCTGGAAGCGGAACCGGCGACCGAACGCCGAGCGCTCGAACGTCGCGGCGAAATCGCTCATGCTGCTCCTCCTTCCCGCAGGATGAGTGCGAGCTTAGAACGACGGCTGGATGACGTTTTCCACATCGGGAACGGCGTCGGGGCGAATCGCGTCGGCGGAACGCCGGCGGAGGACGAGGCGTGCGCGCTCGCCGTTGGCTGGTTCGAGGAGGCGGGGCTCGAGGTCGAGGTCGATGAACGCGGCAACGTGGTCGGACGGCTGCGCGGCCGGTCGCCGGAGCTCCCGGAGGTCTGGACGGGATCGCATCTCGACTCGGTGCCGGAGGGCGGGCGCTTCGACGGGGCGCTTGGCGTGATCGCGGGCCTCGCCGCCGTCGAGGCGATCGGTCAGTCGGAGCGGACGCTCGGGGTCGCGGTGTTTCGAGACGAGGAGACCGGCTGCCACGGGAGCCGGTGGCGGGCGCGGAACGCGTCGCTGCCGGGGTCGTACCTCGAGCTGCACATCGAGCAGGGGCCCGTGCTGGCGGACGCGGGTGCTCCGCTCGGCGTCGTGTCCTCGATCGCCGGGATCGTTCGCTGCTCGCGAGACTTCGCCGGCCGCGCGGATCACGCGGGAACGACCCCGATGGGCGTCCGCCAGGACGCACTGACGGCGGCGGCGGAATACGTCCTCGAGGTGCGAGACCGCGCCGCGGAGATCGACGGCGCGGTGGCGACCGTGGGCCAGATCGAGGTCAACCCGGGCGCGGCGAACGTGATCCCGGGACTGGTCCGGGTGACGGTCGACGCAAGGGCGCCCGACCAGGAGCGGCTCGATCGGCTGGTCGCGGCGCTCGGCCTCGAGGAAGCGCACTACCGGATCCCGCCGGTTGCGATGTCCGACCAGGTGCGAGCCGTGCTGCGCGAGGAGATCGAGGTGCGAGGCCAGTCGGTCGTGGAGCTGCCGTCAGGCGCAGGTCACGATGCAGCGCCACTCGGCGCAGCGGGCGTCGAGGCGGGGATGCTGTTCGTTCGCAGCCTGAACGGCGGCGCGAGCCACTCCCCGCAGGAGCTCTCGAGCGACGAGGACATCGAGCTTGCGGTCGAGGTACTCACGGCGGCCCTCGGGCGTCTCTCGAACTCCAAGTAACACTGTGTTACTTGGACGGGATGGGCTCTCCGAGCACCTTCCCTAGGCGGTTTAGGGCGGCGCGGTGAGCAAGTAACACTGTGTTACTTGGCTCTTATGTCTCGCGGAAGGAGATCGCCTGGGCGCCCTCCCAGAGCGTGAGGCGGCCGAGCTCCTTCAGCTGCTCCTGGCCCTCGACGAGCGTGGCGAAGTGGTTCGCCCACAGCTCCCCCGCCTTGCTCTTGAAGTGGCAGTAGCCGTACGGGAACAGGAGCTCCGTCTCGCTCTCGCCGCCCGGATACAGCGCCAGCTCGCCCGGATGTGGATACGAGGTCGCGTTCTCCGGGCCGATGCCGAGGTCGCGATCGCCCCAAGGGATCCAGTTCGACTCGCCGCTCCAGCGGCAGTGGATGATCCGGTCCTCGAGCGGGAGGATCCCCCGGAACGCCTCGACGGTCTTCGGCGCCAGCTCCTCCTCGAAGCGGGCGACGAACGAGAACGGGCCGGCCTGGATCTCGAGCACGGCCCGGAACCTACTCCAACGAGTCGATCCAGGCGCCCAGCTGCTCGCGCTCCTCGTCCGTCATGCCGGTGGCGTTTCCCAGCGGCATCGCGGTCGAGTCCACCGCCTGCGCCTTGATTGCCGCCGCCTGCGCCTCGGTCTCCTCGATCGTGTCGAACGTGACCCCGCCGGGCGCCGTCTCGAAGCCCTCCTGCGTCGGCTCGTCCGAGTGGCACGGGACGCAGCGCTGCTCGACGATCGCCTGCGCCTCCTGTGCCGTCACCGCCGCAGCCGGCCCGCCCGCCGCCGCCCTCGTCCGGCTCGATCGCAACTGCCAGCGCCACGACCGCCGCCGCGGCCGTGAGCGGGATCCACCAGGCGTTCCGCCCGGCATGGCGCAGATTGAAGTAGTGCCGCACCCACGCGCCGATCACGACGAGCGCGACCAGCACGAGCCACGCATGGTCGTGGCCGTACGTGAACGGGAAGTGGTTCGAGATCATCGTGAAGACGACCGGCAGCGTCAGGTAGTTGTTGTGCACCGACCGGCGCTTGGCATCGAGCGCCGGCGCGGGATCCGGCCTCTCGCCGCGCTCCTTGGCCCGGATCAGCTCCCAGTGCGCCGGGATGATGTTGAAGAGGACGTTCGCCGCCATGATCGTGCCGAGCATCGCGCCGACCTGGAGGTACGCCGCCCGTCCGGAGAAGACCTGGCTCGCGCCGTAGGCCGAGGCCACGACCAGCCCGAGCATGAAGACGCCCATCAGCGCCTCGATGCGAAGCACGCGGCAGGCGACGTCGTAGAGCACCCACGCGACGCCGAGCCCGAGCAGGCTCAACGTGATCGCCGCACCCTCGGAGATGTCCCGGACGGACGGGTCGATGAGGTATGTCTCCGCGTCGAGGTAGTAGAGGACGACGAGCAGGGCGAACCCGGAGAGCCACGTCGTGTACGCCTCCCACTTGAACCAGTGCAGCGGCTCCGGCAGCTCGCGCGGCGCCACCGTCCACTTCGAGATCCGGTAGAAGCCGCCGCCGTGGATCTCCCACGACTCGCCGCCGACGCCGTCGTCCACGTCCCGCTGCTCCCTCGGCCGGCCGAGGTGGTTGTCGAGCGCGACGAAGTAGAACGACGTCCCGATCCAGACGATCCCGGCGATGACGTGGAGCCATCGGATCAGGAGGTCGAGCCAGTCCTGCCAGTACGAGTCGATCAGCGCCGCTGCCATCGGTCCTTCGCGATCGCGACGAGCTCGCCGATGCCGGTTTCCAGCTCCTCCTCCCGCGTCCGCTCCAGACGATCGCGCAGCACCGGGAGGAGCTCGGCCCGCGACCGGCCGTCGACGAACACGACGAAGCGGAAGCCGAATTTCTCCTCGTAGACCTGGTTCAGGTACGCGAGCTCGGTGATGATCGTCGGATCGTCCCCGCGCTGCTCCGGCGACGGCTCGCCGATGCGCGGATGCTGCGCCAGCGCGGCTGCCTTCTCGCGGTCGTCGATCGACTGCGCGACCTCCTCGGCCTGCTCCAGCGGATCGTCCATCTCCGCGAGCAGGTCGACGAGTTGCGACGGTCCGCTGAAGAGCTCCTCGAGCTCCTCGCGGCTCAGCTGCCGCGGTAGCTCGCGCATCCGTACGGCGAGACGAGGAGTGGGACGTGGTAGTGGCCGTCCTGGAGGGCTATCTCGAGCTCGACGCGGCGGAAGAACGGCGAGGGCGGGTGGAAGACGAGGCGGTACTGGCCGGCCTCGAGGTCGGTCGCGAGCTCTGGGATCCGTCCGTCGCCGTCGGTCTCGCCGGCGCCGACCGGCTCGTCGCCGTGGAGCAGCTCCACCCGGACGCCGCGCGCGGGCTTTCCCTGGCCAGTGTCGAGGACGTGGGTCGAGAGCGACGCGCTCACGGGAGGAATCTTCGCGCCTGGGCTCGGTGTTCCCTTGCGATCTCGTCCGCGTCCGCCTTCAGGAGATGACCGTCCCGCACGACCTCCTCCCCCGCGACGAAGAGCCGGTCCACACGGTGCGGCGCAGCGAGCACGAACCCGGCGACCGGGTCGGCGGCGCCTGCGAGCTCCAGGCCGTCCGTGCGCCAGACCGCGAGATCCGCCCGCTTGCCGGGCTCCAGCGAGCCGATGTCGTCGCGGCGGAGCACCGCCGCGCCGCCGCGGGTCGCCAGCGCGAGTGCCTCCCGCGTCGTCATCGCGAGCGGCCCCTGCCGGCCGCGGGCGACGAGCAGAGCCTGCTTGACCTCGAACGAGAGGTCGCTGCGCTCGTTCGACGCGGATCCGTCCACGCCGAGCCCGACCGGAGCATCGGCGTCGAGCAGCTCGCGCACCTTCGCCACGCCGGCCCCGAGCCGCAGGTTCGACGTCGGGCAGTGCGCGACGCCGACGCGCCGCTCGCCGAAGAGCCGTCACGTCGTCGTCGGAGAGGTGGACGCAGTGCGCGCACCACACGTCGTCCGCAAGCCAGCCGACCTGCTCCAGGTACTCGACAGGCGTGACGCCGTAGAGCTCGCGGCAGTACGCCTCCTCCTCGACGGTCTCGGCAAGGTGCGTGTGGAGCGGGACGCCGTGCTTCCGCGCAAGCTCCGCCGACTCGAGCATCAGCTCCTTGGTGACGGAGAAGGGCGAGCACGGCGAGACCGCGACCTCGACGCCGCGCTCGATCAGCGCCTCCGTCTCCGCCAGGATCGTGTCGCGATCCTCGACGAGGCTGTCCGGCGGGAGGCCGCCCTGAGACTCGCCGAGATCCATGGAGCCGCGCCCGACGACGAGGTGCGCGCCGAGCTCGTCCGCCGCCTGGAGCAGCGCGTCGATCACGCCCGGCTGGCCCATCGGGAAGACGTAGTGATGGTCGAACGCGGTCGTGCAGCCCGAGAGCAACAGCTCCGCGAGCCCCGTCCGCGCCGCCGCGTACTCGGCCTCGCCGTCCAGGCGCGCCCAGATCGGGTAGAGCGTCTTCAGCCACGTGAAGAGGTCGGCCTGCTGCGCCTGGGCCCGCGTGAGGGTCTGGTAGAGGTGATGGTGGGTGTTGACGAGGCCTGGCGTGACGAGCGCGCCGCCGAGGTCGATCCGCTCATCCGCGTCCGGCTGATGACCCGAACCGACCTGGCCGATCCGGCCATCAGCCACCAGCACCCAGCCGTCCTCGTGCTCGGTTCCGGCGTCGTCCATCACGACGACGTAGGCGTTGTGAGGAGCGTGCGTCACAGCTCTGGCAGCGGCACGAGCTGGAAGCGGTCGACGTCCACGAGGCCGCGGTCGGTGATCTTCAGGCTCGGGATCACGGACAGAGCAAGGAAAGCCATGGTCTGAAACGGCGAGGGAAGCTCGCAGCCGAGCGCCCGCGCGGCCGACAAACATGAATTGCTGTCGGCGATCACCTCGTCGAGCGGAGCGTCGGAGAGGAGCCCGGCGATCGGCAGCTTCAGCTCGGCCTTGACGATCCCCGAGTCGACCACGACGACTCCTCCGCCCGTGTCCGAGAGGCGGCGCACCGCCCGCAGCATGTCGTCGTCCTTCACGCCGACGACCACCACGTTGTGCGCGTCGTGGGCGACCGTCGAGGCGAGGGCGCCGCTACGCAGCCCGAAGCCCCGGACGAAGCCGAGGCCGATCCGGCCGGTGCCGAGATGCCGCTCGACGACGGCGATCTTGAGGAGATCGCGCTCCGGATCCGCGAGTGCCTTTCCGCCCTCGACGCGCGGCTCTTCCACCAGCGACTCGGTGACGATCTGGTCGGGGACGATCCCGATCACACGCGCGCCGCCGTCGCCCTCCCACGGAACCGCGAAGTCGTTCGTCGCGAGCGGACGGATGCGGACGGTGTGGCGCACCCACTCGGGCACCTCGAGCTTCGGCACCTCCGCCACCGGACGGCCGGCTTTGAGTACGAGCTCCGGCTGGAAGCGCTCCAGGTCGGGGAAGGCGAGCACGTCCGCCTGGTAGCCGGGTGCGAGCGCGCCGAGCTCGTGCAGGCCGTGCCACTGCGCCGGGTTGAACGAGGCCATGACGAGCGCGTCCTCCGGGGCCACGCCTGCCGCGACCGCGGCCCGCACCATCGAGTTCAGGTGGCCCTCTTCCGCGATGTGCTCCGGCTCCCGGTCGTCGGTGCAGAAGGCGAGGCGGTGCGGCCCGAACTCGTGGACGAGCGGGAGCAGCGCGTGCAGGTTGCGGGCGCCTGACGCCTCGCGGATCAGCACCCACATCCCTGCGCGCAGCCGCTCGCGGCCCTCCTCGATCGTGCTCACCTCGTGGTCGGAGCGGATCCCGGCCGCCGCGTAGGCGTTCAGCGCCTTGCCGAGGACCGACGGCGCGTGGCCGTCGACATGCGTGGCTCCGGGCAGGGCCAGCTTCGCGAGCTCGGTCTCCGAGCCCGACACGACGCCCGGGAAGTTCATCATCTCGGCGAGCCCGATCACCCGGCGGCGGTTGAGCAGCCCCTCCAGGTCTCCAGGAAGCAGGGGCCGACGCGGGGACTCGAACTCCGACGCGGGCACGCAGGACGAGGCCATGAAGAACACGTCCAGTGGCAGGTCCGTGCACAGGTCCGCGAGCCAGTGGACACCGTCCGTGCCCAGGACGTTCGCGATCTCGTGCGGGTCGGCGACCACCGCCGTCGTCCCGAGCGGAAGCACGAGCCGCGCAAACTCGTCCACGAGCAACTTCGAGGACTCGAGGTGCATGTGGGCGTCGATGAATCCGGGAACGAGATAGCGATCCGAGAGCTCGAGGACCTCGGTGCCCTCGTAGTCGCCGAGACCTGCGACGAACCCGTCCGCGATCGCCAGGTCCCCGTTCAGCCACTCGCGGGTGAAGACCGAGAAGACCTTCGCGCCGCGGATGACGAGGTCGGCCGGCTCGTCTCCCCGGGCGACTGCGAGGCGGCGCTTGAGCTCGGGCATTTCAGGGGGAACGTACTAGCCTTGGCTGCATGGATGTACTGACTCCTCGCACGCTGGAGGAGGCGCTGCGGCTCAGGTCCGAGACGCCCGGCGCCGTCCCGATCGAGGGCGGGACCGACGTCATGGTCGAGCTGAACTTCGACCGAGCCCGGCCGCCGGCGCTGCTGAACCTGAACGAGGTCGGAGAGCTGAAGGGCTGGTCAGGGGACAACGGTGCGTTGCGGCTGGGCGCGAGCCTGACGTACGACGAGGCGATGGAGGCGTCAATCGCGGAGCGGCTTCCGGCGCTTGCAGAGGCTTCGCGGACCGTCGGCTCGCCGCAGATCCGCAACCGGGGAACGATCGGCGGGAACCTCGGGACCGCATCGCCGGCCGGGGACGCCCTCCCGCCGCTCTTGATCGAGGACGCCGAGGTCGAGCTGGCCAGTGTCCGCGGCGTTCGGCGGATGCCGGTGCGCGAGTTCCTCGTCGGACCGAAGCAGAACGCACTCGAGGAGGACGAGCTGATCGCCGCGGTGCTGATCCAGCCGTCGGGCGCGTCGCAGACGTTCATGAAGATCGGCCCGCGGAACGCGATGGTGATCGCCGTCTGCTCGCTCGCACTCTCGGCCGACCGGGAGCGCGGGGAGCTCCGCGCGTCCTTCGGCTCCGCAGGCCCGGTGACCGGCCTCGTGACGGCGCAGCTCGACGAGCGCGACTCGTTCCCCGAGCGGGTCGCGGAGGCGGCGAGCCCGATCGACGACGTGCGCGGCACGGCCGAGTACCGTCGCCACGCCCTCCGGATCCTCACGGCGAGAGCCCTCGACCGCGTCCTGGCGTGAACATCGCGGTCACCGTCAACGGCGAGCGGCACGAGGCCGAGATCTGGCCCGGCGAGAGCCTGCTCTACGCACTGCGCGAGCGCATGGGCCTCCCCGGCTCGAAGAACGCGTGCGAGCAAGGCGAGTGCGGCTCGTGCTCCGTCCTCCTCGACGGAAAGCTCGTCTGCGCGTGTCTCGTCCTCGCGGCACAGGTGGACGGCCACGAGATCGTCACCGTCGAAGGAGTCGGGCAGAACGGCGAGCTGCACGCCGTGCAGGAGGCATTCGTGGAGACCGGTGCCGTGCAGTGCGGCTTCTGCACGCCCGGGCTGATCGTCGCCACCGTCGATCTGCTCCGCCACCGGCCGGAGCCGACGGACGACGAGATCCGGGAGGCGCTCTCGGGCAACCTCTGCCGCTGCACGGGCTACGCCAAGATCTTCGACGCCGTGCGCTTGGCAGCGGGCCGCGCATGATCCTTGTGTCCCATGTGACGAGCGGCCTCGTCCGCTCTGTCGAGACGAAACGAGCTCATGACACTGCTCGCAAGGTTCGTGGCATGGAACACAAGAAGGGCGTGGCGTGAGAGTCCTCTTCGTCTGCGACGGGAACACCTGTCGGAGCCCGTTCGCGGAGGCCGTGGCTCTCCGCCAGGGCCACGTCGACGTCGAGAGCGCCGGGCTCGCGGCGTACGCAGGCGACCGGCCGCCGGACGACGCGGTCGCCGTGGCCCGCGAGCTCGGCTTCGACCTCTCGTCTCACCACGCGCGTCTTCTGACGGAGGAGATGCTCGGGCGCGCGGACGTCATCGTCGGGATGACGGCCACGCACGTCAGCGCCCTCGACCGGCGGGGTGCCCGGGGGAAGACTCGACTGCTCGGCGAAGCCGATCTCGACGATCCCATCGGGGGTAGGCGCGACGCCTACCGGCAGGCCTACACCCAGATCGAGCGAGACGTGCGGAAGCTCCTGGAGGACCAGGCATGAGCACGGCGCCCACACGGAGGAAGCTCGAGCTCGGCCGCGTCGGCGAGGCGGTCAAGCGCGTCGACGGAATCCCGAAGGTCACCGGGGAGTTCGCGTACTCGAGCGACCTCTTCGCGGCCGGGATGCTCTGGGGACACACGGTGCGGTCGCCTCACGCGCACGCCGCGATCGTCTCGATCGACATCTCGAAGGCGGTCGGGATGGCCGGCGTGCACGCGGTTCTGACGCATGAGGACGTTCCGGGCGACAAGCGCTACGGGCTCGAGTTCACCGACCAGCCCGTGCTGGCGTTCGACCGGGTGCGGTATTTCGGCGAGCCGGTCGCGCTGGTCGCCGCGGAACATCCCGAGCAGGCGCGGCGAGCGGCCGAGGCGATCGAGGTCGAGTACGAGCCGCTCGAGCTGGTCGTCGATCCCGAGCAGGCGGCCGACCAGCCGGCGATCCACCCGCAGAAGTGGACTGAAGGGCACGGCTACCGCGACGACCCACGGCCGAACGTCGTCCGGGACATGCGGATCGTGCGTGGCGATCCCGACGCGGAGGGAGACGTCTCGGTCGAGGGCGTGTACGAGCTCGGGATCCAGGATCAGGCGTTCCTCGGGCCCGAATCTGGCCTGGCGGTCCCGGACGGGGAGGGTGGCATCGACATCTACGTCGCCACGCAGTGGCTCCACGTCGACCGTGACCAGGTCGCGCCGTGCCTCGGTCTTCCCAAGGACCAGGTTCGGATTCACCTCGCCGGCGTTGGCGGCGCATTCGGCGGACGTGAGGACCTCTCGATGCAGATCCACGGCGCCATGCTCGCGCTGCACACCAACCGGCCGGTAAAGATCGTCTACACGCGGGAGGAGTCGTTCTTCGGCCACGTGCACAGGCATCCCGCGCGGATCTGGGCCGAGCACCGCGCGAACCAGGACGGGAAGCTCGTGAACGTTCGAATGCGGATCCTGCTGGACGGCGGTGCGTACGCGTCCAGCTCGACGGCCGTGACCTCGAACGCAGCGTCCTTCGCCGTCGGGCCCTACGCGCTCGAGAACGCGCTGATCGAGTCCACGTGCGTGTACACGAACAACCCACCGTGCGGGGCGATGCGAGGGTTCGGCGCCGTGCAGTCGTGCTTCGCGGCCGAGGCGCAGATGGACAAGCTCGCGGCCGCGCTCGAGATGGATCCTGTCGAGCTGCGGCTCCGGAACGCGATGGCGCCGGGCGACGCGCTCCCGACCGGGCAGAAGATCACCGGCTCGCTACCGGTCGCTGACGTGATCCGGAAGGCGGCGGCGATCCCGGTGCCGGAGGCGGAGGAGCTGCCGCGCGATCCCATCCGGCTGCCCGGTGGGGCAGGCAACACAACGAGAGGCGAAGGCGTGAAGCGCGGCGTCGGGTTCGCGCTCGGCTTCAAGAACATCGGCTACTCGGAGGGTTTCGACGACTACACCGCGGCCCGCGTACGGCTCTTCTCGGATGCGGGCGGCGAGCTGGTCGCCGAGGTGCACTGCGCTGCCGCCGAGGTCGGGCAGGGCGTGACGAACGTGATCCTCCAGACAGCACGGACCGAGCTAGAGCTGGAGAACGCAGTGCTGGCGCCCGGGACCACGGCTGAGGTCGGGTCGGCGGGCTCGGCGTCGGCGTCCCGCATGACCTGGATGGCGGCCGGCGCGGTCCAGGCGGCGTGCCGGGCGGTTCGCGACGAGCTCGACCGGCGTGGCGGAAAGCTCGGCGACGGCGAGGAGATCGACCTCGAGCGGATCTACCGCCACCCACGGACGTTCCCGCTCGAGCCAGAGACCGGCCAGATCACCGCCGGCCGCGCCCACGTGGCCCTCGCGTGCGCGGCGATGCGGGTCGTGGTCGAAGTGGACGTCGAGCTCGGGCTCACGCGGGTCGTCTGGATCGGGACGGCGCAGGACGTGGGGCGCGCGGTCAACCCGCAGGCGGTCTACGGGCAGATCGAGGGAGGCACCGCGCAGGGGATCGGGCTCGCGCTGATGGAGGAGATCCAGACGCGTGACGGGCTGATCACGAACGCGAGCTTCACGGACTACCTGATCCCGACCGCGCTCGACATGCCGCCGGTCGTGGCCGAGCTGATCGAGGATCCCGAGCCGGATGCTCCGTACGGCGTCAAGGGCGTGGGCGAGCCGCCGACGGTCGTCTCGACGGCGGCGGTGATGTCCGCCATGCGCGCGGCAACCGGCCGCGAGCTCAACCGCGTCCCGGTCAAGCCCGACGACATCTGCCTTTAGGCGGAGCGGACGAAACGCCCGGCCAGGCGTGCACCGACCCAGGCGAGCCCGGCGACGACCAGGGCGACGATCAGGAGGAACACGAGATCGCCGGCGACGAGGCGCGATTCGCCCTCCTCCGGCTCGGGGGCGATCGCGGCCACCAGCATCACGACGATGGCGACGATGGCGCCCCACCACCATGGTCTACCGAGCACGCGTGCCCCAGCCCCGGCGAGGATCGGCAGCGCGAAAGCGGCGAGTACGAAGAAGACCTCTGCCATCGGAGGGCTGGATGGTAGGGCACGCTCCGAACTGACACCGAGCCGCTAGCTTCTGGACGTGAGTCTTCCGGACGTCGTGTCCCAGGCAGCGTGGCAGGCGGCGCACGAAGAGCTGCTGGCCATGGAGAAGGACGCGACCCGCGCGAGTGACGCCCTGGCCGCCGAGCGCCGCCGGCAGCCGATGACGGAGATCGAGAACGACTACGTCTTCGAAGGGACGAGCGGCGAGGCGAGCCTGCTCGACCTGTTCGAGGGCCGAAGCCAGCTGATCCTCTACCACTTCATGTTCGCGCCCGGCGTCAACGGCTGGCCTGACGCGGGCTGCCCGGGCTGCTCGATGTTCGTCGATCAGGTCGGGCACCTGGCGCACTTCCACGCCCGAGACACGTCGCTCGCGCTCGTGTCGCTGGCACCGCTCGAGCAGATTGAGGCGTACCGGAAGCGGATGGGCTGGGAGATCCCGTGGTTCTCGTCCGCAGGCTCGGACTTCAACCGGGACTTCGGCGTCTCGACCGACCAGGGCGAGACGTTCGGTCTCAGCGTCTTTCTCCGGGATGGCAAGCGGATCTTCCGCAGCTACTTCACGACGTCGCGCGGAGTCGAGGCGCTCGGAAGCGTCTGGAGCTTCCTCGATCTCACGCCGCTCGGGCGGCAGGAGAGGTGGGAGGACACGCCCGAGGGCCGTCCGCAGACGCTGCCGTACGAGTGGTGGCGCCGCCACGACGAGTACTGAGCTCTAGGTCCGCGAGAGCGTGAGCGCCGCGCCGGCGGCGAGCAGGAGCAGGCCGAGGATCCGCCAGCGGTCGATCGGGATCGCGTCCTGCGCGAGCCAGCCGTACTTGTCGATCAGCGCCGCCATGATCAGGTTTCCGGCGATGACGAGCCCGATCGTGGCGGCGACGCCGATCCGCGGCACGCCGACCGTCGCCGCCAGGACGATGTAGATGCTCGCGATGCCGCCCACCCAGAGCCACGCGGGCTCGTGAGAGGCGGCACGCACGCCGGCGAAGCTTCGCTCCCAGAGAAGGAGCGCGGCGGCGGCGCACACGAAGGACACGAGGACGGAGAACGCGACGGCCGGGACGATCCCGACGCGCTCCCCGAGCTCGCCCATGACCGCCGCCTGGACGCCGCCGGCGATCCCGGCCGTGAAGCAGATCGAGACCGCGAGAGCCGTTCCGCTCGACACGGGGCGAAGCTATACGCTCCGGGCCGGTCGCAGCCGACGGAAGGAGAGAGCGCATGGTTCGCGTGTTCATGCTCTACGAGGAGACGCCCGACCGCGAGCGGTACGAGCAGCACGCCGAGCTCTGCCGGAAGGTCCCAGGAGGGACGTTCAGGCACGGGCGGGTCTTCGGGGCGCCGATGGGCGAGCCGAAGTACCCGTACTACGCCGAGTGGGAGTTCTCCGACATGGACGCCTTCAAGTCCGCGGCGCGAACTGACGAGTTCATGGCGACGGGCAAGGACGCAAGGGAGATGGGCGGGCGCTTCCACGTCCACTTCGCCGAGGTCGAGTGAGCCAGCCGACCTACCCGGCCCCGCTCTCTCCGGACGAGTTGGGCTTCGAGAAGATCGTCTACGAGAAGGCCCCGCCGCGGGCGACGATCACGTTCAACCGACCGGACGTCCTCAACGCGTTCGACTTCCAGATGCTCCGCGAGCTCGCACGCGCCTGCGAGGACGCATCGTGGGACGACGAAATCCGCGTCGTCGTGCTCACCGGGAAGGGACGCGCCTTCTGCGTGGGCGCCGACCTCCGCAACTGGGCCGAGGAGTACGTCGGCAAGCCGACCGAGTACTGGAAGTGGTTCGGCGCCTTCAAGGACGCTCACGACCGGCTTCGTGAGATCGGCAAGCCGACGCTGGCGCGGATCAACGGGATCGCGGTCGGCGGCGGCAACGAGCTCCAGATGGCCTGTGACCTCGCGGTCATGGTCGACGACGCCTTCATCCGCCACGTCGGGCCGGAGCACGGCTCGGTGCCGGCCGGCGGTGCGACGCAGTGGCTCTCGATCATGGTCGGCGATCGGCGGGCCCGCGAGATCGTCCTCATGTGCGAGGAGATCCCGGCGAAGCAGGCCGAGGAGTGGGGGCTCGTGAACTGGGCCGTGCCCGCCGCCGAGCTGGACGCCAAGACCGACGCCGTCGTCGAGAACCTCGCGCGCAAGCTGCCGCAGACGACGCGCTATGCGAAGCAGCACCTCAACTTCTGGCGCGACCTCGCCTGGCACGAGACGATCAACCACGCACGCGACTGGCTCGCGCTGTCGATGGCGACCGACGAGCCGAAGGCGGCGATCGAGAAGTTCCTCAAGAAGTGAGCGAGCCTCTCGTCCTGGTCGAGCGCGACGAGCCCGTCGCCGTCGTCCGGCTCAACAGGCCGAAGCAGCTGAACGCGCTCTCCGACGACCTGATGCAGGAGCTCGTCGAGCAGCTCCAGGAGCTCGATCGCGACGAGGGCATTCGCTGCATCGTGCTCGCCGGATCCGAGCGGGCGTTCGCGGCCGGCGCGGACATCGGGCAGCTCGCCGAGGCGTCGACGATCGCGCTCTACTACCAGCGTCGGGTCGAGCGCTGGGACGCGATTCGCGAGCTCTGGACACCGCTCGTCGCGGCCGTCTCGGGGTTCTGCCTCGGCGGCGGCTGCGAGCTCGCGATGGCCTGCGACCTGATCGTCGCGTCCGAGACGGCGCGGTTCGGTCAGCCTGAGACCGGGCTCGGGATCATCCCGGGCGCCGGCGGCACGCAGCGGCTCACGCAGGCCGTCGGCAAAGCGATCGCGATGGACGTGATCCTCAGCGGCCGGTTCCTGTCGGCACGAGAGGCGCTCGAGGCGGGGCTCGTGGCCCGAGTGGTCGCGAAAGAGTCGTGGCTTGACGAGGCCAAGCGGGTCGCCCTCGACATCGCCGCGAAGGGGCCCGTGGCCACCCGCCTCGCGAAGGAGGCGGTAGACCGCTCCTACGAGGCGCCGCTCTCCCTCGGGGTCGAGTACGAGCGGCGGCTGCTCGCTCTAGCCTTTGCCTCGGAAGACGCGAAGGAGGGCCTCAAGGCGTTCACCGAGAAGCGCCGACCGGACTTCAAAGGGAGGTAGCGATGCCGAATGTGAACGAGATTTTGGAAGGAGCACGCGACGCGATCACCGTCGAGCGCGTGTACGGCGAGCCGATCGAACAGGAGGGCGTCACCGTCGTCCCGGCAGCGGTGGTCGGGGGTGGGGGCGGCGGTGGCGGAGACGACACGGACAACGGCGGCGCAGGGTTCGGGCTCCGGGCTCGTCCCGCGGGGGCCTACGTGATTCGCGGGCAGGAGGTGACCTGGGTGCCGGCCGTCGACGTGACCCGGATCGTGCTCTACAGCTTCGCGGCCTTCCTGCTCGGCGCCCTCATCCTGCGCCGCAGGTAGGCGTCAGACGTCGAGCTCGACCGGCACCAGCTCGGTGTCGAAGGTCTGCCCGTTGCGGTGGACGGTGACGCGGACCGTTCGTCCGATCGCATCGTCGACCATGTGACGCTGGAGATCGCTGACGCTCTCCACCGGTGAGCCGTCGACGTCGAGGATCAGGTCTTCCGGTCTGAGCCCGGCCGAGTCGGCGGGGCTGTCCTCGACCGTCTCGACGACCTCGACTGCCGAGGCGCGCGCGAGTTGCTGGGCGAGGCGGGGTGGGAGCGGCCTCGGGCCGAGCGCGATCCCGAGGTAGGCACGCCGGAAGCGTCCCTCGCTCATCAGCGCGCCGACGATCCTGCGCGTGGTGGCGTCGATGGGCACGGCGAGGCCGAGCCCGACTCCCGCGACGGCAGTGTTGATCCCTACGACCTTGCCGCGTCCGTCGACGAGCGCGCCGCCCGAGTTGCCGGGGTTCAGCGCAGCGTCCGTCTGGATCACGTTGTCGACGATCCGGGCCGCGCGCCGGGAGCGCACGGGGAGCGAGCGGCCGAGGGCGGAGACGACGCCGGCGGTCACCGAGCCCGCGAAGCCGTGGGGGTTGCCGATCGCAACCACGAGCTGACCGACGCGGAGGCTGTCGGCGTCGCCGAGCTCGGCGGGCTCGACGTCGCTGTCGAGGCGCAGGACGGCGAGGTCGGAGAGGGGATCGGCGCCGACGACCTCGTAGGCGAGCTCGCGGCCGTCGACGAACGACGCGACGCCCGTTCCGTCGCTTCGCTCGACGACGTGGGCCGAGGTGAGCGTAAAGCCGTCCGGGGTGATGACGACTGCGCTTCCGGCTCCGTCGAGGCGCCGGCCGCCGCGGACGCGTTGCGAGACGCGCAGGTTGGCGACGGAGGGCGCGAGCCGCTCAGCGACCGTCGTCACGACGCGGGAGTAGGCGTCGAGCGCTTCTTGGTCGGTGGGCAGCGGCGTGGGCGCGGTGGCCTGGTCGGAGTCGTGCCGTTCGGCCCGGATGAGCTGGAGACCTGCCATCGGGCCAAGGTACCCATGGCGCGAAGGGCTGCGTCGAGCGCGCCGAGCCGGGTCGTTCTACGCCCCACCCACCCGGGGAAGAGCGCCCACAGCAAACGCTAGCGCCGACCGACGCTCCGATATGTGCCGCAGATGCGCCAAGATTGCGCCGATGGCTGAAATCGAGACAACGCGGGACGAGAGCGTCCTCACGATCACGTTGAACCGCCCCGACGTCCTCAACGCGTTCAACCGCGAGATGCACCAGGCGCTCGGCGCGGCCCTCAAGGAGGCGCGCGATCCGGAGATCCGCGCGGTCGTCCTGACCGGCGCCGGCCGCGGCTTCTGCGTCGGACAGGATCTGACCGAGTTCCGCGAGGCGCCCGGCGACATTGCCGACCGCCTCCGCGCCAGCTACCACCCGAACGTGCTCGCGCTCCGCGCGCTCGAGAAGCCCGTGATCGCCGCCGTGAACGGCGCGGCCGCCGGCGCGGGCCTCTCCTTCGCCTGCGCCTGCGACATCCGCATCGCCGCCGACTCCGCGACGTTCGTCCCGGCCTTCATCAACATCGGCCTCGTTCCGGACTCGGGCGGCAGCTACTTCATCGCCCGCCTCCTCGGCCCGGCACGCGCCTTCGAGTGGATGACATCGGGCCGCCGGCTGTCCGCCGAGGAGGCCCAGGCCTGGGGGCTCGTCTCGGAGATCGTGCTCACCGACGACCTCTCGGCTCGCGCAGCCGAGCTCGCCGCCCAGCTTGCCGCCATGCCGACCCGCGGGATCGGGATGACGAAGCGGCTCTTCGATCGAGTTTCCGAGTCCACGCTCGAGGAGCAGCTGGAGTGGGAGGCGCAGCTCCAATCGGCGGCGACCAGGACGGACGACTTCCGTGAGGGCGTGAACGCCTTCCTCGAGAAGCGCGACCCCAAGTTCGAGGGCCGCTAGAGGGTTGATGGGAAATTCGGCCGCAGTCTGGGGCGTCATCCGGCCCAGCGGAATTTCACATTAGGCCTCTAGCCCTCGGGACGGGCGCAAGAGAAGAAGCCGATCTCGGCGGAGATGCGCTGCGCCTCCTCGCCGGGGCCGGTCGACTCGCCGAACGTCGTCCGGGCTTGAGCCTCGTTCCCGTTGAACGCCTGCCTGCCGGCCTGCGCCCACAGGTCGAGCTGCTGGTCCATCAGGCCGACCATCCGCCGGAAGTCCGCCGCGTCGTCCTCCGACGCCTCGAGCGCGAGGAGCTTCCGGTTCTGTTCACGGGCGATCGGCACGGCGCGCTGCATGAAGACCGCGAAGTCACGCAGGAACGTCTGAGGGGGAGGTATGAGCGCGATCTGGCGCTCGTGCTGGGCGCAGATCGCGTCCGCCTCCTTGATGAACTCCGCATTGCCGCTGTCGCTGCCGAACGAGCAGCCGGCCAGCGCCAGCACGCCGAGACCGACGGCTACGGCTTGACGGCCCACAGATATGCGGTCCCCATCCGCCAGACGCCCCGGCCGGCCTCAACCTCGGGCCGGAGCACCGAGACGAGCCGCTCGCGCTCCTCCGGTGTCAGCGCCTGGCCCATCGCCTCGGCGAGGGTCGGGATCTTCGGGTTGAAGGAGCTGTGTAGGAAGGTCTCCCAGGCGCGAGCCTCCGCGGGCTCGATCTCGGCCCGGTATTCGAGCGTGATGGGAAAGAAGCCCGCATCTTCCGCAAGCCTAAGCAGGTCGCGTTCGTCGAAGTCGAACATCGGATCGGACTCGGGCTGCGCCTCCGTGTAGACATCGTTCACCTTCCCCATCAGCTCCTCGGCCTCGTCCAGTCGGAAGCCCCACGTCGGCCGGCGCTTCTCCAGCCCGAAGCGGTTGATGGGCTCGAAGAGCGACAGGCGGCCGCCAGGCTGGAGCACTCGCTGAAGCTCGGAGAACGCACGCTCCTTGCTTTCGACGTAGATCAGGACGGATCGGGTGGTCACGACGTCCATCGAGCCGTCCTCGATTGGTCGCAGGTCGTCCGCCGGCGCGTTCACGAACCGGCAGCGATCGAGGGCGTTCGCTGCCTCGGCGAGCGCTCGGCAGTCGTCGAGCAGCGCGTCGGAGATGTCGCTGAAGACGACCTCGGCGCCGCGCTCGAGCGCACCGAAGCCGATCAGCCCGTTGCCGCAACCGACGTCCAGCAGCGTCTGGCCGGGGGCGAGCGCCGCGTTGTCGAGGACACGGTCCCGGACACCTGCGAGCTCGGCCATCATGGTTCGCTCGTACTCGGGGTCTCCGCCCGTCCGCCTGTGGCGGAGCCACTCCGCCCAGATGTCGATCATGACGGGATGATGCTCTCGAGCGCAGGGAGGAGCTCGAGGAAGCTCTGGACCGGGATCCGGCGGACGACGCCGCGCAGCGGGTCCGCGATCGAAGTGGACAGCGCTTCCGCCCGCTCGGCATCGTCGATGGCGCGCAGGAGGCCGGAGCGCACGAGCTGCTCCAGCTCCTCGACGTCGAGCCCGTGCCGGCGGGCGAAGCGTTCGAGCTCGTCGCGGCTCTCGAAGGCGAGCACGACCTCCTCGCGAGGGATCTCGAGCTCGCAGGCCGCGCCGTCCAGCGCCGAGAGGACGATCTGCTCGGCGACCTCGGAGAGGCCGCTCGGCCCACGCCAGTCGCGCGGCGCGCACGGATCCGCCACCTTGGCCGGCGCGTACGAGGCGCCGCCCAGCGCCAGGTAGAGGGCGATGAGCGCAGCGCTTGCCGCAAAGGCCAAAGCGATGGCCCGCATCAGAGGCTCACGTCCCGGCGGTCGAGGAAGATCGGCACGAGCGCCGCGAGCCCCAGGAGCGCGGCCGCCAGGAAGGAGCGAGAGAACGCATTCGTCGCGGCCCGGTCGAGCTGATCCTGCAGGGAGCCCGCGAGGTCGGTGTGGGCCGGGTCGTCGCCTCGCTCCGCCACGATCTCACCGACGTCGGGCACTCGAGCTTCCGCCTCGGCGTCGTCGACCGCGGCGAGGATCTCGCGTGCGACGCCGATCTTCTCCAGCGGCGGGATGCGGCTGTCGAGGACGTACGCAGTCCCGGCCGCGAGCGCGTCGTCGCGGTTTCGCTCGAGGTCGGCGGTGAAGATCGGCGTCAGCAGGAGCAGGCCGAGGACGACTCCGGCGTGCCGCGCGGCGAGGGTCCATCCGCCGTGAACCACCTGTGACGAGCGGCCGCCGAGCGCACGCTCGGTCAGCGCCGAGAGCGCCAGTCCGAGCCCGGCGCCGATGAGGAGCTGCGGCGGAACCGTCCACGCGGCGCCCGCTTCGGGAAGCCAGCCGAGCGCGGCCAGGCCTCCCGAGATCAGGATTACGCCCGACGCGGCACGCGCCCAGAGTGGCCCGATCGCACCTGCGTAGCGGGCGGCGAGGATCGCCGAGACCGGCAGCACGGTCACGACGGCGCCCGCGGCGAGCGGCTCCAGCCGCCAACCGTTGATCAGCAGGATCACGAGTAGGAAGAGGGCTGCGACGAGCGCGCCGGAGACGAGCAGCAGCGCGGCGTTCGCGCCGAAGTGCGGCCGCTCCAGCGGCCGGAGCGCGGGGCCGACATGCAATCCGACGAGCGCCGCGATCGTCAGCAGGATGAACGGCGCCTGCACGACGAAGATCGATTCCCATCCGAACAACTGCGTGAGGATCCCGCCCGCGGCGGGCCCACAGGCGGCGCCGAGGATCCCCGCTAGCGCCCAGACTCGTGCCGCAGGCGCGTCCGCTCCCATCGCCCCGGCCAGTAGCCCAAGCGCGGCGCCGACGACGGCGGCGCCCGCGACTCCCTGGACCGCGCGGGCGCCGACGAGCACGCCGAACGACGGTGCGACGGCGCACGCGAGCGAGGCGGCCGCGAAGACCACGGCGCCGGCGGCGAAGACCGGGACCGGGCGGCGCCGGGCGGCGAACGCAGCAGGGAGCGCCGACAGCGCGAGGGCGAGGTTGAACGAGGTCAGCGCCCAGGCCAACGTCTCGATCTCGACGTCGTACTGTCCCAGGATCTCCGGGAGCGCGATGGTGACCACCGACGAGTCGGCGAGGACGATCCCCACCGAGAGGCCCAGGAGCGCGATGCGTGTTCGCGCCGGCACCGGGTGGAGCCTAGCCCTCTCCCCTACGATCTCGGCGTGTCGTTCGAATCCGTCGAAGACGTCGAGCGAGCGCTCGCCGAGGAGTCGTACCTTCCCGATCGCGGGCTCGCGACCGCGATCTTCCTCGCGCTCGCGATGCGCCGCCCGCTGCTGCTCGAAGGAGAGGCCGGCGTCGGCAAGACGGAGGTCGGCAAGACGCTCGCCCGCATCCTCTCCGCGGAGCTGATCAGGCTCCAGTGCTACGAGGGAATCGACGCGTCGCAGGCGCTCTACGAGTGGGACTACGCCCGGCAGCTCCTCTACGCGCGGGCGCTCCAGGCGGGCGAGGTCGAGCCCGGCACGCGGGTGGAGGAGCTCTACGGGCCGGACTTCCTTGTCGAGCGGCCTCTGCTCCGGGCGATTCGCTCGGGCGCCGGAGCCGTGCTGTTGATCGACGAGCTCGACCGGGCCGACGACGAGTTCGAGGCGTTCCTGCTCGAAGTGCTCTCCGACTTCGCGGTCACCGTTCCGGAGCTCGGGACGATCGCCGCGCCGGAGCCGCCGGCGGTCGTGATCACCTCGAACCGGACGCGCGAGCTCCACGACGCGCTCAAACGGAGGTGTCTCTACCACTGGATCGAGTTCCCGGACCTGGAGCGCGAGGTGGCGATCATCCGGCTCCGCGCGCCCGATGTCTCGGAGCCGCTGGCGCGGTCGGTTGCGCACGCAGTCGCGCGGTTGCGCGAGCTCGACTTGGTCAAACGGCCCGGTGCGGCCGAGGCAATCGACTGGGCGCAGGCGCTTTCCCACCTGGGTGCGGAATCAGCGGACGGCGACCACGGCCGCCAGACGCTCGGCTGGGTGGTCAAGAACCGCGAGGATCTCGGACGGGTCGAGCCCGTCCTCGCCGAGCTTGACTGACGCGGTCGGCGCCCTGACCGCCTTCGGGCGGGCGCTCCGCCGCGAAGGAGTACCGGTCGGCACCGGGAGGATCGCCTCCTTCTGCCGCGCGGCGGCGCTGCTCTCCCCGGACGACCTCTACTGGGCCGGACGCGCGACACTCGTCGGCCGCCGCGACCAGATCCCCGTGTACGACCGGGTCTTTCGCACCTTCTTCGGCGGCGAAGAGACTCCGGCTCCTTCGCCCCACTCTGCCGACGCCGTCGTCATCGAGGAGGAGCTCGCGCTCGCGAGCCCGATCGAGCTGCTTCGGCACAAGAGCTTCGCCCACTGCTCGCAGGAGGAGCTCGAGCAGCTCGCCGTGCTCCTGGCGCAGCTGAGCCTGACCGTGCCGCGCCGCCGTACCCGTCGCTTCGTGTCGGCGCGCTCGGGCGTCCCGGACCTGCGCCGGACGCTGCGGCGCTCGTTCCGAACCGCCGGCGAGCCGCTCGAGCGCCGCTTCCGCGCGCGCCGACGTCGCCCCAGGCGGCTCGTCCTCGTCCTCGACGTGTCGGGGTCGATGGCGGACTACTCGCGGGCGCTGCTCGTCTTTGCACATGCGGCTCTCCGGGCCGACCGGCGCTGGGAGGCGTTCTGCTTCGGCACGCGGCTGACGCGGGTGACGCGCGCGCTCGCCGTCGCCCGGCCTGATGACGCGCTCGATCGCGCCGCCGCCGAGGTCGTCGACTGGAACGGAGGCACGCTGATCGGCGAGTCCCTGAAGGGGCTGCTCGACGAGTACGGGCACCGGGGGCTCGTTCGCGGCGGCGTCGTCGTCCTCTGCTCGGACGGCCTCGAGATCGGCGATCCGGGGCTCCTCGCCGAGCAGATGGCTCGCCTTCAGCGCCTCGCCTACCGGGTGATCTGGCTGAACCCGCTCAAGGGAGACGAGGCATACGAGCCGCTCGCGCGCGGCATGCACGCGGCGCTGCCGTACGTCGACCTCTTCGCCGCCGGGCACAACCTGGCCAGCCTCGAAGAGCTCGGGTCCGAGCTCGAGCGGCTGGATCTGAGCTGAGAGGCTCCAACACAATCACGCGGCCCGCTCGAAGGCCTCCCTGAGCGCACGCTTCGCGAGCACCGTGGCGAGGTGCTTCCGGTATTCGCCCGACGCGTAGGTGTCGCCGGCGGCGTCAGGGAGCGACTCCGGCACCTTCTCGGCGGCTGCCGCGATCGCCTCCTCGGAGCCGGGGCCGCCGACGAGCGACTCGGTCGCGGCGTCCACCGGAGGCGCCGTCAGGCCGCCGACCGTCACACGGGCGCTCGTGCAACTCCCGTTCTCGACGGTCACCACGGCCGCGACGCCGACGACCGCGTACCGCGAGGCCGGATGCGCGTGCTTCAGGTACGCAGCTCCCGTCCCAGGCCCCGTGGCCGGCACCCTTACCGACGTGACGAGCTCTCCGGGCTCGAGCGCCGTCGCGAACATGCCGCGGAAGAAGTCGTCCGCGGCGATCTCGCGCTCGCCGTCCTTGCCGGTCGCCGTGATCGTGGCGCCGAGCGCCTTCAGCAGGGTCGGGTAGTCGGCGCCCGGATCGGCCTGGGCGACGCTCCCGCCCATCGTGCCGCGGTTCCGCACCTGCCTGTCCCCGACCAGCGCCGCTGTTTCCGGGACGACCGGCGCGATCCCGATCGCAACCTCGGATGCCGCCACGGACGCGTGGGTGGCGAGCGCTCCGATCGTGAGGTCTCCGTTCCCCGAGATGCCGTCAAGGCCGGGGATGCCTGCCAGATCGACGAGTGCGGGTGGGTTGGCCAGCCGCAGCTTCATCATCGGGAGCAGGCTGTGGCCGCCGGCGATCGCCCGCGAGCCTTCGACCTCGCCGAGCAGGGAGATCGCCTCGTCGAGGCTCGTCGGCCGGTGGTACTCGAACTCGGCTGGACGCATCGTGTACATCACGCCTCCCCTCCGCCGTTTGCAGCTCGCATCGCCCGCCACACCCGTTCCGGTGTGAACGGCATGTCGAGGTGCCGGATCCCGAGCGGCGCGAGCGCGTCCATGACTGCGTTCGCGACTGCAGGCGTCGACGCGATCGTCCCCGTCTCGCCGGCGCCCTTGACGCCGAGCGGGTTGACGTCGGTCGGCGTCTCGGTGCGCTCGACCTCGAACGCGGGGAAGAAGTCGGCCTTCGGGACGGCGTAGTGCATCATCGAGCCCGTCACGAGCTGGCCGCTCTCGTTGTACGTGCCGTACTCCCAGAGCGCCTGTGCGATGCCCTGGGCGATGCCGCCGTGTACCTGGCCGTCGACGATCATCGGGTTGATCACCTTGCCGACGTCGTCGACCGCGATGTAGCGCTCGAGCTTCACCTCCCCGGTCTCGGGGTCGATGTCCACGACTGCGATGTGCGTTCCGAACGGGAACGTGCAGTTCGGCGGGTCGTAGTAGGTCGTGTCGTCGAGGAACGGCTCCTCGTTCTCGGGCAGGTCGTACGCGAGCGCGGCTGCTCCGGCGATCTCCTGGATCGTCTTCGCGTTGTCGGGCGCGCCCTTGACGAACGCCTTTCCGCCCTCGAAGACGATGTCGTCGGCATCCGCCTCGAGCATGTGCGCGGCGATCCGGCGAACCTTGGCCTTGATCTTCTGGAGGCTGTTGTAGACCGCGACCGCGCCGACGGCTGCCGAGCGGCTCGCGTACGTGCCGTAGCCGAACGGCGTGTTCAACGTGTCGCCGATCTCCACGGTGACGTCCTCGATCGGGATCCCGAGCTCGGACGCAACCACCTGCGAGACCGTGGTCGCATGCCCCTGGCCCTGCGGCTGCGTCCCGATCGTGACCGCGACCTTGCCGGTCAGGTGGACTCGGATGTTGGCGCTCTCCCACATCGAGGCGCCCCAGCCCTCACCGACCGTTCCGATCCAGGCGGAGGGCGCCGCGCCGCAGATCTCCACATAGGTCGAGAAGCCGATCCCGCGGTAGCGGCCCTGCTTCCGGGCCTCCTCCTGCTCCCGGCGGAACTCCTCGTAGCCGAGGATCTCGAGCGCGCGATCGAGCGCCTTCTCATAGTCGCCGGTGTCGTACTTCAGACCCTTGAGGATCCCAACGGGGTCGTAGGGGAACGCGTCGGGCGGGATGAAGTTCTTCCGGCGCACCTCGACCGGGTCGAGCTCGAGCTCCCGCGCGACGAGGTCGACGGCGCGCTCGACGAGGTACGTCGCCTCCGGCCGGCCGGCGCCGCGGTAGGCGTCGACCATGCCGGTGTTCGAGTAGACGCCGAGCACCTGGCAGTGGATGTTCGGGAACCGGTAGGCGCCGGAGAGCATCCGCCCGTAGAGCGTGGTTGGAATGCCGGGTGCGATCGTGGACAGGACCCCGCCGAGGTTCGCGTAGGTCTTCGTCTTCAGCGCCGTGATCGTTCCGTCCCGGTTCGCCCCGACCTCGAGGTGGGCGACGTGGTCGCGGCCGTGCGTGGTCGCGACGTAGTTCTCGCGCCGCGTCTCCATCCACTTGACCGGCCGGCCGATCCTCTGGGCCAGGGCCGCCATGAGCACGTACTCGTGGTAGAGGAAGATCTTCGTGCCGAAGCCGCCGCCGACGTGGAGCGCGATGCAGCGCATCTTCGTCTCCGGAATCCCGAACACGAAGGCCGTCATCAGCAGCCGCATGATGTGCGGGTCCTGCGAGGTCATCCAGACCGTGTACTGGCCGGTGGCCGGCTCGTACGTGGCGGCCGCGCCGCGTGCCTCCATCGGGTTCGGGATCAGGCGCTGGTTGACGAGCCGCTCCTTGACGACGACCTCGGCCTCAGCCAGCGCCTTGTCCGTCGCCTCCGCGTCGCCGACGGACCAGTCCATGACGATGTTGCCGGGCGCGTTCTCGTGCAGTTGGGGCGCGCCTTCGGCTGCCGCCTCTTCGACGTCGACGACGACGTCGAGCGGCTCGTACTCGACCTCGATCAGACCGAGCGCGTCCTCGGCCGCGTACTTGCTCTCCGCCACGACGGCGGCGACACCGGCGCCGGTGAACGTGACCCGGTCGATCTCGAGCACTCGCGGGGTGTTGACGAAATTCTCGACGCCTCCGGCCTGCCACGCGCACGGGAGGGCGGGGATGTCCTCGAAGTCCTTGCCGGTGAAGACCCCGACGACGCCCGGAGCGCCGGCCGCCTTCGTCGTGTCGATCGACGTGATCCGGGCGTGCGCGAACGGCGACCGCAGGATCGACACGTGCGTCATCCCGGGCAGCTTGAGATCGTCGAGGTACTTCGCCGCGCCGGTGATCAGGCTCGGGTCCTCGACCCGCCTGACGGGCTGGCCGACGAGCTGTGTGGGGGCTTCCGCAGTCGTCGTCATCGCGCCACCCCCGCCGCCTCGTGCACGGCGTGCACGATGTTCTCGTAGCCGGTGCAGCGGCAGAGATTCCCCTCCAGCGCGTGCCGGATCTCCTCGTCGGTCGGGTTCGGGCTTTCGGCGAGCAGATCGACGGTGACCATGATCATCCCGGGCGTGCAGTAGCCGCACTGCAGGCCGTGCTTCTCGCGGAAGGCTTCCTGCACGGCGTGGAGCGTCCCGTTCGAGGCCAGCCCTTCGATCGTCGTGACGGCCTTTCCGTCGGCCTGCACCGCCAGCACCGTGCACGACTTCACGATCTTGCCGTCGAGGTCGATCGTGCACGAACCGCACTGCGACGTGTCGCATGCGACCTTCGTGCCCGTCAACCCGACGTGGTCACGGATGAAGTCCGCTAAGAGCGTTCTCGCCTCCAGGTCGGCTTCCCGCCGCACACCGTTGACGGTGATCGCTACGTCCATCGGCCCTCCCTCGGTCGTCGGCCGGATTCGCGGCGAAAGAAGCGACGCGCCTCTTCCGGCGCCGAGGCGACTCTACGCCTCGCCTCCACGGTTTTCCACAGCCATCCGCCCCGAGCGCTAAGCCAAGCGAGGGTCAGGGTTTCTCCCACGCGGAGACGTGCTTGCGTGCTCTCGCTGGTGAACGGCTCGCGATTCCACCCGCTCCAGCGCTCGCGCAGCCTCATGCCGGCGAGTCGGGCCATCAGGTCGAGCTCCGCAGGCCACACGTAGCGGAACGGGGTCGAGCCGAGCTCCCACTCGCCGTCGACGAGCGAGAAGTGGTGCGAGATGAGACCCTGCGTGGCCGGATCGAGCTCGTCGACGCCGACGTGTGTCGGACCGAAGTCGAAGACCCGAAACGTCTCGCCGGGAGGCACCCGACGCACCGACGGCACACCGGTCTCGATCACGAAGCAGCCGCCGGGCTCGAGGTGGTCGGCCACGTTCTCGAAGCACGCCACCTGCTCGTCCTGCGTCGTCAGGTTCCCGATCGTGTTGAAGACGAGGTACGCGAGTGAGAAAGTGCCGTCCACCCTCGTGGTCGCGAAGTCGCCGATGGTGACGCCGATCGCCTCGGAGCCCGGTTTCGCCCGAAGTTGGGCAACCATCGCCTCCGAGAGGTCGATGCCGTGGACGCGCACGCCGCGGCCGGCGAGCGGCAGCGCGATGCGACCGGTGCCGATGCCGAGCTCGAGGGCCGCGCCTTGCCCGGCCAGGGCGGCGAGGAAGTCCACGGCCGGATCCACAACCGCGGGGTCGAACATGTCCGCGGACGACTCGTCGTACCGCTCCGCGACCCCCTCGCCGAAGTGGTTTTCGGGCACCGGCGAAGCCTAGACCGCCGCCGCCCGGACCCGGTCGGCGAAGGCCTCGATCCCTGCGATCACCGACTCGAGGCGAATCGAGTGGAAGACGTCGAAGGTGTGGTGCGCTCCCGGGAGCTCGGCGTAGACCACGGGCTGCGTCGAGACGCCGCGCAACGCCTCGACAAACTGGCGGGCGTCATCGACGACGGCGACCGTGTCGCGGTCGCCGTGGACGACGAAAAACGGTGGTGCGTCCGAGGTGACGTGCGCGTGCGGTGAAGTCGCAGGGTCGTCACCCCCTACGGGCCCGTAGTAGCCGTACAGGGAGATCGCCCCGGTGACGGACGTGTCCGTGAGCGCCGACGTGGAAGCTAGGTGGCCGCCTGCCGAGCTGCCGGCAACGAACAGGACGTTCGGGTCGGCGCCGTACTCGGATCCGTGCTCGCGGACCCAGGCGATGACCTTCCTGGCGTCGATCAACGGATCCGGAAAGCGCCCTTCTCCGGCGAGCCGGTAGTTCGCGCTGATGCACACCCATCCCCGGCTCGCGAGGCGGTGGAAGAGCGGTCGCCCTTCTCGGCTCTTCCGACCGCTGCGAAACGCCCCGCCGTGAAGGTGGATCAGCGTCGGGCAGCCCGACGGCCGGTCACGGCGGCGGTAGACGTCCAGGAGGTTTGCGCGGCCGGCCTCGCCGTAGCGGATGTCGGAGATCCGATCGACCTTGCGGTGGCGGAAGGTGAAGGGCGCAAACAGGATTCGCGCCCACGGCAGGCCCGGCCGCAATGCGACACCCAGATCCCGGCGCAGGGTCTTGTCGATCACAGGGCGGGCCCGCAGGCTGCGGCGGACGATCACGACCAGTCCGGCCGTCGCCAGCACGGCGACCCCGAGGCCGAGCCGGCCGACCGGGTTATTCAGATCGCCCTGCGCGAGCGCGAGCAGCGTGGAAGCGAGCAGCCAGAAGAACGCCAGGAAGGGCAGCTCGTTCAGGAGGAAGCCGAACCAGAAGCTCAGGCTCGACCGTCTCGACCGCCGCGGGCGAGGCGCGGCGACCGCGAAGAACGTGCCCCAGGCGACGAGCAGCGTCGTGAACAGGTAGCCGATCGGCACGCGTGGATCGTGCTGCTTGGGCGATGCGGATGTGCGAGAACTGCGTCGTCAGCTATCTCCGTGCCGCGACAGTGAGGAGGGACTAATGCCCGTGAAGGAAGCAAGCCTGGCTGAGACTCCGTACGGCCGCTATGTCACGTCGGACGGCTGGTTCGTCCTCAACCTCTCGGAAGCGCTCGCGGTGCGCAACGAGGAGAAGGGTGGGGCGGTGTACCCGATCGAGGCGCGCGAGCATCCGTTCGGCGATTTCGGCGTGCACGTTCGCGTGCTCTCGCCGGGCGAGCCGAACGCGCTCTACCACTCCGAGGACGCGCAGGAAGGGTTCCTCGTGCTCTCGGGCGAGTGCACGCTGCTCGTGGAAGATGAGGAACGACCGCTGCGGCAGTGGGACTACTTCCACTGCCCGGCCGAGACCCGCCACATAATTGTCGGCGCCGGCGACGGGCCGTGCGCGATCCTGATGATCGGTTCGCGCCCCGAAGTCGAGACGCTGCTGTACCCGGCGAGCGAGCTGGCGGCGAAGTACGGCGCGTCGGCCGCGAAGGACACCGACGAGCCGGACGAGGCCTACGCCGACTGGCCGGGCGAGTACGTGCCGTTGCGTCTTCCGTGGCCGCCCGAGACTGACGCGAAGGGCTAACCTCCTAGATCGTCTTGAACTGCTCGAACGGCTGCCGGCAGCCGTTGCAGTAGCGCAGCGAACGGCAGGGTGTCGGGCCGAAGAGATTGTCCAGCCGCGTGTCGGTCGAGCCGCAGTAGGGGCAGCGGAACGCGCCTGTCTGGAGCTGGACGAGTTGCGGCCCGCCCGGCTCGCGCGGCGCCGGCGGCGCGAAGCCCGCCGCGCGCAGCTTCTCGCGACCCGCGGGCGTGATGCGGTCGGTCGACCACGAGTCGTCCGAGATCACCGCGACCTCCGGCTCCCCGCCCAGCTCGCGCACCTTCGCCGCCATCTGGTCGCGCATCACTTCGAGCGCCGGGCAGCCGAGGAAGGTCGGCGTGAACTCGACCCGCACGCGCCCGTCCTCGACCTCCACTCCGCGCACCACGCCGAGGTCGACGAGCGAGATCACCGGGATCTCTGGATCGGGGATCTCGGCGAGTGCGTCCCAGACCTGCGCCTCAGTCACCATGTCGCACCTGCCACCGAGCGGCGCACCACGGTCATCTCCTCCCAGAGCTCGCCGAACTCGGGCGTGCCGGGCTCGTCCAGCGACGGACTTAGCTCCTCGAGCGCCTGGAGGTAACGAGGCTCGCCGGCGAGCCGCTCGGCCCACATCTGCGCGTGCATCCGGTGGTACGCCTCCTCACGGTCGATCTTGGCCGCGAGCCCGGCCACCTCGGAGTCGTCGGAGGCCTTCAGCTCCTCGATGCGCTTCGCGTCGGCCTCCTCGTAGAGGACGTGGCGCGCGAGCGTCATCGCCCAGTCGGGGACGAGGCGCAACTCGGCGAGCCGCGAGTGCCGGTACTCACCCGGTGACCGGTCGAACGCGAGCTCGTCGGCAGTGCCGCCCATCTCCTCGGCGACCAGCTCGTACAGCGCCCGCGCGTGCCCGATCTCGTTCTGCGCGATCGACGAGAACGCGACGTCCTCTTCGAGGAACGGCGCGATCCCCGTCCACTCGGAGTTCCGCCAGCCGAGGACGAGCTCGTCGTCAGCGATCGGCAGGAGCAGCCGTTCCCGCTCGCTCACGCGCCTCCTTCAGCTTCTCCTTCAGCGGGTAGCCGTCGACCCGGTGGTAGTTCCGCTGGAGCTCGTCGACGAACTCCTCGATGTGCAGCACCGAGTCGCGCGGGACGACCCAGAGCGCGACCGACTCGCCGCGCCGGCCGTACTGCTCCCGCGCGTACGCCTCCGCGAAGTGCGCGTCCGGCGCCGCGATCGAGCCGGCATGGGCGAAGGGCTGCCCCTTCCGCTCCTGCCGGAAAACCTCGCAGACGTTCACGCCGCTTCGGCGAGCACGGTGCGGCGAACCCACTCCGTCTCGGAGCGCGTCTTCTTGCGCAGCCCCAGCCGCTCCTGGGTCATCGGGCCGTGGCCGGTCACGACGTGCTTGAGCTCGTCCCAGTCCGGCTCGGTGAACTCCCAGACGCCGTCGTCGTTCTTGCGCAGCTTCGGGTCGGGCACGGTGAGACCGAGCTCCCAGATCTGCGGGACGTACCCGTCGAGGAACTGCTGGCGCGCCTCCCCGTTGCCCTGGCTCTTGATCCGCCAGACGAACATCGGGTCGTCCTCCTTCGGGATCGGGTTCCCGTGGAACTGCATCAGCGGGCCCCACCACCGGTTGACCGCCTCCTGCACGAGCTCGCGCTGCTCGTCGGTGCCGTTCATCATCGTGAGGATCACGTCGCGCCCGTGGAGGATGTGGAACGACTCCTCCCAGCAGATCTTCTTCATGATCCGGGCGTAGGGCGCGTACGAGCACTTGAGGAGCGCCTTCTGACTGATGATCGCCGCGGCATCGACGAGCCACGCGATGACGCCGACGTCGCCCCAGGTTTTCGTCGGGTAGTGGAAGACGTTGTGGAACTTCGACTTGCCTGAGACGAGATCCGCGAGACACTGCTCGCGCGGCTTCCCGAGGTCCTCGACGACCCGGTAGATCAGCTGCGCGTGCCCGACCTCGTCCTGCACCTTCGCCGTGAGGGCGAGCTTGCGCTGGAGGGTCGGCGCGCGGAGGATCCACTCCCGCTCGGGCAGGACGCCCATGAGCTCGGAGTTCCCGTGCATCTCGATGAACTTGATCAGCTTGGCCCGGTACTCGTCGGGCATCGGGTCGTCCGTCTCGACCTGGCCGCCGGACTGGACGTACTCGAGGAATTTCTGGTCGGTCATCTCGCCTCCGGAACGAACGATCGTTAGGGTCAATCGTACTATGGCCACTCGCCGGACGGAGCTAACCCGCCTCGCGGCTCGGCTCTTCGCCGAGCGCGGCTACCACGGGACGTCGATCGGCGACCTGGCGAAGGCCCTCGGAGTCCAGAAGGGCTCGCTCTACGCGCACATCGACTCGAAGCAGGACCTGCTCTACGAGGCGATGAGCGAGGGCTCTCGCGCCTTCCACGACGCGCTCGATGCCATCCCCGACGACCGGCCGGCGAGCGAGCGGATCAGGCTCGCGCTCCGCGCGCACCTTCGGGTCGTCTCCGAGCAGCTCGACGTCGCAACGGTCTTCGTGCGGGAGTGGCGCTACCTCGAAGGCGACCGGGCCGAGGAGTTCCTCGCCGAGCGCCGTCGCTACGAGGAGCGGTTCCGCGCGCTCTTCCGCGAGGGACGGGAGGCCGGTGCGCTCCGCACCGACCTCGACGACCAGGCCGCTGTGCTGCTCGTCCTCTCGGCGGCGAACTGGGCGTACACGTGGCTGCCGGCCGGTGCAGACACCGACGAGCTGGCCGATCGCTTCTTCGCGATCTTGCTCGACGGGATCCGCGGCTACTCGACGCCGTCCTAGCCACTTCCAGGGCTTTACGGAGGCTTCTCGAGCCGAGCTTGCTTGACTTTGAGCTATAGACGTTTGAAGATCGCACCGGCCCCGCGCCGCAGGGCCGCTTTTCGTCGTCACAAGGGGAGGGAGATGCGACTCAAGTACCTAGCCGCGGCTGCGCTCGTAGCCGCGCTCGGTGTGATTTTGCTGCCCGGCTCCGCGATGCCGGTCGCCGAGATCCACGAACACGAGGGTCTCGCCGACTACGACATCCGGACCGGGAAGATCGCGCCGACAAGTGCCCAGAGGGCACACGCGAAGCGCCTCGTCGGGCGCTCGAAAGTACGGTGGAACCGATTCGGCACGCCGTCGTCCATCGTGCGGCACGGCAAGTTCCTGGCCCGAGGCATTCGTGCGAAGTCCGCCCCTGCAGCGGCCAGGTGGTACCTGAACCGACACAAGAGGCTCTTCGGGCTCGCTTCGCTCGACGGGCTCGTGCTCGACAACTCCCACAGGCTGACCGGGAGCAACGGCTACGCCGTCAGCTTCCGCCAGGTCTTCAAGGGCGTACCGACCAGCGAGAGCGGGCTTGTCACGGTCGGCGTCGTCGGGAGCAAGGCGCGCGGCTGGCGCGTCGCGTACGTCTCGTCCTCGCTGACTCGGGCGACGACCCTCGCCGGGTCGGTCAGCCTCTCTGCAGCCGACGGTTGGGCCCGCGCGGCACGTGCCTCGAAGGTGAGCCGCTCGGTCGTCAACATCCTCACGAGGAAGCGGGTGGGCGGTTGGACCCGCCTGCGGGTCGCCGGTCTCGAGACGCCTCAGACCGTGCGGCTCGTCGCGTTCCCGACGATTCGCGAGGGCCTGCTGCCTGCGTACGAGGCCCAGGTCGTCGACAGCAAGGCCGGCAAGGCCTACAAGTCCTTCGTCGACGCACGGAACGGGCGGCTGCTTGCACGGCACAACCTCGTGCACAACGCCGCGTCGGGCCTGAAGCTCAACGCGGTGACGGTGACGCCCTTCAGCGGGACGCTGCCGCCGCAGGACGCAGGCGCCGTGGTTCATCCCGCGTTCACGGTCGGGCCCGGGGTCCGCGCGGTCAGCGGTTTCGTGACCTCGACGAACCCGGCGACCGACCTCGTCATGGACTTCTTCCGGGTCGGACCGCCGGACGTCCTGCTGATCCACGCCGACGGCGGCTTCCAGCCGGAGGGGTTCCGCTATGCCCCGGCCGGCGGCGTACCGCCCGGCCAGTACTACGTCAGGATCTCGGACTTCCCGGGCGGCGGTGGCCCGCCGGAGCCGAGGACCTACAACGGGACGATCACGATCGATGACACTCCCGCTCCGCCCGCGTACTGGGCGAAGTGGCAGACGTTCCCGGCCCATCCGAACCCCGGCCCATTCGGCAGCGGTAGCCAGATGGATCCATGGGGAAGGCCCGCTACCGACATCCGCGAGACGTGGTGCTGGCGCGGCACGGCGAATCCGGCCGAGTGCGATCGGGTCGTCGGCAACCTCGCGTCACGCGCGCCGTGGGATCACGATCTCGCCACCGATCTCCCGACGAACACGACGATGGGCAACAACGCGGAGACCGCGTCGAACTGGGCGCACCAGAGCGCCCCGATCCCGCCGCGGTTCTCGCCGACCAGCCCCGTCCGCGACTACTCGTATCCGTGGACGGATACGTGGAACCAGGCGGACTGCACAGGCGCCGGCCCGACAGCGGTGCACGGCGTCTCGCTCGACGTCTCGGCTGCGGTCACGAATCTGTTCGTGGCCCACAACCGGATGCACGACTGGGCCTACGGGCTCGGCTTCACCGAAACCGCGTGGAACGGACAGAAGCGCAACTTCGGGCTGACCGAGGCCTGGCAGCAGGGTGACCCGGTGACGGGTAACGCGCAGGCGGGCGCAGGGCTGACGACGGCGGCAGCATTCGCCGCCCCGGCCCGCAACAACGCGAACATGGCGACGCTGGCCGACGGCCTGTCGTCGATTACGAACATGTACCTCTGGCAGCCTCAGGCGGGCTCGTTCTATCCGCCGTGTGCCGACGGTGACTACGACATGCCGATCATCGGCCACGAGTACGGCCACATGATCGAGAACCGCATGATCGGGAAGGGCGGCACCCGGCAGGGCAACCAGGCGGGAATGATGGGCGAGTCCCACGGCGACCTGTTCGCGATGGAGTACGTCAACTCGAACGGGTTCGTCCCTGTTGCGGGCGAGAACCGGTACGCCGTCGGCGCGTATGCCACGGGCAACCAGTCCCGCGCGATCCGCAACTACAGCATGGGCATGCCGACCTCGGGCGGAATCCCGCAGCCGAGCAGGCAGCTCCTCGTCAACACGCTGAACTACGGCGCCATGGGCTACGACGTCACGGGGCCGCAGGTCCACGCTGACGGCGAAATCTGGAGCCGGACGAACTTCAACGTCCGCGAGAACCTCATCGACAAGTACGACGACGACTATCCCGCGGACGACCAGGACCTCCAGACCGAGTGCGCAGAGGGCATCACGCCCGCACATCGGTGCCCTGGAAACCGGCGCTGGATGCAGCTCGTGTTCGACGCGATGCTGCTGATGCCGGTCAACCCGTCCATGCTCCAGGCTCGCGACGCCGCTCTGGCCGCAGACATGATGCGGTTCGGCGGAGCGAACCAGAAGGAGATGTGGCTCGGGTACGCAGAGGGCGGGATGGGCGTGAACGCCTTCACCGCCAGTGAGCAGGACCTGGACCCGATCCCTGACTTCGAGCCCGTGGGCACGAGGCCGGCGACGGTCACGTTCAGCGCCAAGAGCACGGACAACGATCCGGTGAACGCCCGAATCTTCGTCGGTCACTACGAGGGTCGCGCCACGCAGATCGCGGATACGAACCCCGCGACTGTTCCGGGCACGATCAACCTCGACGACACGGCGAAGTTCGCACCCGGGCGGTACGAGTTCGTCGCGGTTGCACCCGGATACGGACACGTTCGCTTCAGCGAGCGGGTCCGCTCGGGTGAGCGTGAGAAGATCAAGATCAAGTTCGCGCGGAACTGGGCGTCCTCGGCGTCCGGTGCGACGGTGACCGGCGACGACCAGGCTCCGCCTGTCGGCCCGGCCAGCCTCGCGAACCTGATCGACGACACCGAGGCCACTGTGTGGACCGCGGTTGCCGCCAACTGGACGGGCACGGCCACGCCGGGCGTCCCGGGCGGCAACCTCTCGGTGGACGGCAAGCAGGCCACGATCGACCTGGGCGGAACCGACGACGTTCGCGTCCGCTATGTCCAGGTCAGCGCCCACATCGGACCCGGCCACAGCCGCTTCGCGGCTCTGCGCCAGTTCGAGCTGTGGGCGTGTAACAGCGACGAGGGCGGGAACTGCTCGACGCCCGCAGGGTTCACGAAGGTGTACACGAGCCCGCACGACGCCTTCCCAGGCGATCCTCCGCGGCCAGTGGCACCCCACCTGATCCTGCGCCGCTTCGACGTGCCCAACTTCGAGGCCACGCACGTCAAGCTCGTCGTGAAGACGAACCAGTGCACCGGCGCTCCCGGCTTCCAGGGAGACCAGGACGCCGATCCGGCCAACAACCCGGACTGCGACACGAACGTGCCGGGCAACTCCGCGCGGAACTTCGTCCGTGCGGCCGAGCTCCAGGTGTTCAGCAGGTCACCGGGCATCGACGACTAGGCGAAGACGCCTAGCGCCAACGAAGGGGGCCGGTTCGCCGGCCCCCTTCTGTTTTAGGCCTGCTTGCGTCGGGGGTCGTCGCCCGAGTGGTAGGCGATCGCCTCGAGCGGGCGGCCGTCCGGATCGTCGAAGAACACGCCGAGGGCGATCCCATGGTTCCGCTCGCGCCAGGCGATTCCGGCCGAGTCCAGCTCGCGCTTCAACTCCTCGAGCTCCTCCATCGAGAGCCGAACTGCCGTGTGTGGCCCCGGCCCGCCCCGCTCGTGGAGCGCGAACGCGGTCGTGCCGAGGTACGCCATCACCGGATGCCCCTCGGTCTTAACGATGCGGGCCCCGAAGAGGCGCTCGTAGAACGACGCGGTCGCCTCCGGGTCTTCCGTCTCGACGGCGACATGATCGATGCGTGGCATGGTCCGGACGATGCCCGGCGTGCTCCTCGTCGTCAATCCGAACGCGAGCGATGTCACCGACGCTCTGACGGAGACCGTGGCAGCCGCGCTGGGCTCCGATGTCGTCATTGCGCGAACGGAGCGGCAGGGCCATGCGGTCGAGCTCGTCCGGGGCGCCGATGCGGGCGCCGTGGTCGTGTTCGGCGGCGACGGTGCGTTCAACGAGGCGCTGAACGGCCTGCGGGCGGACCTGCCGATCGGTTTCGTCCCCGGCGGGGGCTCGAGCGTCCTGCCTCGCGCCCTCGGTCTGCCGGGCGATCCGGAGAGCGCGGCGAGGCAGATCGCCGATGCGGTTCGGATGGGCCGCACGAGCGACGTCTCGCTCGGCCGTGTGAACGGGCGTCGCTTCGGGTTCTCCGCCGCGCTGGGGTTCCCGGCGGAGGTCGTGCGCCGCGTGGACGAGCTCGGTCGTGAGCAGCGCGGCCGCCGGCCGCCGGACCGCATCTTCCTGACCACGGCCGCCAGGCTGCTCGCAAGACGGCGTGGACGCATCCCGCCGGAGCTCGAGGTGGAAGGCCACGGGCGGGCGTCCTTCGCGCTCGTGGCGAACGGCGACCCGTACACCTACCTCGGGCGTCTGCCGGTCAGGCCGGCGCCGCAGGCCAGGTGGGAGGCCGGGCTGGACGTCGTCGCGCCCCGCACAGTCGGCCCGCTAGCGATACCGCGCCTGGTCGCCGCGGCGCTGACGGGCCGGACGCCGAAGACGCGGGGCGTCCTCTACCTGCACGACGTGGACGCGATCGTCTTCGGGCGGACCGGTCAACGCCCCTCCAGGTGGACGGGGAAGACCTGGGCGACGTGGATCGGGCCGAGTTCTCCTCGGAGCCGAAAGCGGCGAAAATCCTCCGGTAGGCGTCTAATAAGGACCGTGGCCGCGCCCCCTAGGGACTCCGGATTCGACCCGGTTCGCGCTCTCGGCGCCACCCTCGCCGTGCTGCTTCTGCTCGCCGTCGTTGCGCTCGCAGCTTCGGCCCGCGGGCCTGCGACGGGAGGCGCCGGCCGCGACCTCGCCGATCCGCTCGCGACGCTGCTCTTCGTGCTCGGCGGCGTCTGGGTGGCGGCGCTCCTCGTCGCCTCGCCCTTGATGACCGGTCTGACGCTGACCGGCGAGGAGCCGAGGTCGCGCAGGTGGCACGGCAACGTGCTCGCGGGGGTCTTCTTCATCTCGTTCGTCCTGGCCGGGATCGCGGCTCTGCGGAAGCTGCGGCCGGGCGACGGGGCCGACGACGGACCCGTAGCGAGCACCGGCCAGACGGGGACGACCCCGGACGACGTCGGCCGTGTTCCGACCATCGACCCCGCCTCGATCGACTGGCTGGTTGTCGGACTGGTCTTCGTCGCCGCGCTCGTGGGCTTCTCGATCCTCGCCGCCGTGCTCGTCCGGCCGCAGGGCCGGTCGCTGCCGGAGCTCGAGGCCCGCAAGGAGCTCGAGCGGATGCTCGACGAGACGCTCGACGACCTCCGCCGCGAGCGCGACCCGAGGCGGGCGGTCATCGCCGCCTACGCGCGGATGGAGCGCTCGCTCGGCTCCTACGGGCTTCCGCGTCGGGCGGCCGAGGCACCGCTCGAGTACCTCGGACGCGTGCTTGCGGCGCTGACCGGAAGCGGGGCGGCCGCCCGCCGGCTGACGCGCCTCTTCGAGCGCGCGAAGTTCAGCGAGCACTCGATCGACGCGAGGATGAAGGAGGACGCGATCGCAGCCGTCGGCGCCGTGCGCGACGAGCTGCGCGCCCTGACCGCCACATGAGCCGCAAGCTCCTTCCGATCCTCGGCTTCGGGCTGCTCGCGACGCTGTTCGCGGTGGTCGCCCTCATTGCCGCCCCCGAGCGGCGCGACCTCATCCTCGACCTGTACGTCCTCGCGCTCGGCGGGATCGCCGTCATCCGGCTCGTCGGGCTGATCCGGCGACGCCGCATGCCGGGCGAGCGCTCCGAGTTCGACGACGCGCTCGAAGCGACGCACCGGCCGTCGGTGCGGATCGCCGAGCGGGACAAGCTGGCGCGCGAGGTGCAGCTCGGCATGCAGACCGCGTTCGACCTCCACTACCGGCTCCGCCCGACGCTCGTCGAGATCGCGCGCAACCGGCTGGCGGGCCGCGGCATCTCGCTCGAGAACGAGCGGCGGGCGAAGGGCGTGCTCGGCGACGAGGCGTGGGAGCTGCTGCGGCCGGACCGCGAGCCTCCGCGAAACCGGAACGCGCCCGGGATCCGGACGGACGACCTCGGCCGCCTCGTCGGCGTGCTTGAGAGGATTCAGTGATGCACGCGGAAGAATTCGGCGAGCGCTGCGACCTGATCCTGGGCGAGGTCGAGCGCGCGGTGGTCGGGAAGCGGGACGCGCTGGAGCTCGTCCTCCTCGGGCTGCTCGCGGACGGCCATGTCCTGATCGAGGACTACCCGGGCCTCGCGAAGACGCTGATCGCGCGCTCCTTCGCGCAGGTGGCGAGCATGGAGTTCGCGCGGATCCAGTTCACTCCGGACCTGATGCCGTCGGACGTCACCGGCGCGTCGATCTTCGACCAGCGCACAACCGAGTTCGAGTTCCGACCGGGCCCGGTCTTCACCAACCTTCTCCTCGCCGACGAGATCAACCGCGCTCCGCCGAAGACGCAGGCGGCGCTGCTCGAGGCGATGCAGGAGCGGCAGGTGACGAGTGAGGGCGTGACGCGCCCGCTCGACCGCCCGTTCCTCGTCCTCGCAACGCAGAACCCGATCGAGTACGAGGGCACCTATCCGCTGCCCGAGGCGCAGCTCGACCGCTTCCTGCTCCGGATTGGTGTCGGCTACCCCGACAGGGACGAGGAGTGGCAGATCGTGGAGCGGCGCATGGAGCGGGAGACGGACGAGGTCGTGCTCGGTCCGGTCGTGAATCGCGAGGAGCTGCTCGAGCTCCAGGGCGCGCTCGAGGGCGTCCACATCGCCGAGTCGGTCGGCTACTACATCGTCGACGTCGTGGCTGCGACGCGGTCCGCGGCCGCGGTCGAAGTCGGAGCCAGCCCGCGCGGGACGCTGGCGATCCTCAAGCTGGCGCGCGGTCGCGCGCTCATGGACGGCCGCGACTTCGTGACGCCGGACGACGTGAAGGCGGTCGCCGTGCCCGCGCTGGCGCACCGGCTCACGCTGCGCCCGGAGCTCTGGGTGCAACGGATCCCGGCCGAGCAGGTCGTGCGCGACATCCTCGAGCAGGTCCCGACGCCGGCCGCCGAGGACGTCACGCACACGAAGCCTCCGGACGCGCCGGCGAGCCGGCACGTCCTCGGTCGGCGCCGCCGAGTCGCGCCTAGGTGACGCGCACCACCTCGCCGAAGCTGCCGGCGTACGCGGGGCTGGCCGCGTTCGGCCTGCTCGCAGCCGTCGCGCTTGGCCGGCCGGAGCTCGCTGTGCTCGCAGCGCCGTTCGCACTGTCCCGGCCCTCGGTCTGCCACTCGCACGGGAGCCGTCCCTGCGCGCCTGGTCGACGGTGGGCGCCGAGCGGACGGTCGAGGGCGCCACGGTCGGCCTCGAGTTGGAGCTCCGAGCCGAGGCAGCGGTCCCGCATGCCGAGGTCGCGCTCGTGCTCCCCGAGGGCGCGAGCGTGGTCGACGGCCCGAACCCGGCGCTTGTGCGCATCGGTGCCGGGCAGACCGTCGAGCTGGAGTGGCAGATCGAGTGCGGCCACTGGGGCGCGTTCACCCTCGGGCAGGTCGCGATCCGGAGCCGCGACGCCTTCGGGCTCTTCGTCTACGAGCAGGTGGTGGGAGCACCGCCGCGCCGCTGAAGGTCTACCCGTCGGCCGAGCGACTCCGCTCCGTGCTCCGACCGCTCGAGACGCAGCCCTCTGCTGGGAATCAGGTCGCGCGCGAGCGCGGCGACGGGATCGAGTTCGCCGACCTCCGCCCGTTCGTCCACGGCGACCGGCTCCGGCGGGTCAACTGGCGCGCAACTGCGCGGTCCGGCGAGATCTGGGTCAACGACATGCACCCCGAGCGGAACACCGACGTCGTGATCTTCCTCGACACGTTCGTCGAGGCACGGCGAGAGGATGCCGGGACACTCGACCTCGCGGTGCGCGCGGCTGCGACGCTGGCCGAGCGGTACCTGGCTCACCGGGACCGTGTCGGTCTCGTCGTCTTCGGCGGGATCCTGAACTGGCTGACCCCCGCTACCGGGATCGTCCAGCGTTACCGGATCGTGGATGCGCTGCTCGACGCCGAGATCCTGCTCAGCTACGCCTGGAAGGACATCGACCTCGTCCCGCGCCGGACGCTCCCGCCGCAGGCGCTCGTCGTCGCCGTGTCGCCGCTCCTCGACGAGCGCGCACTGGCGGCGCTCGCCGACCTGCGCCGGCGCGGCTTCGACATCGCCGTGATCGAGATCTCGCCCGTGCCGTTCGCGCCGCACATCACGGATGTCTCGGATCCACTGGTGGAGCGGCTCTGGCTGCTACGGCGGGCGGCGAGACGGACGGCCTTCCACTCGCTCGGGGTGCCGGTCGTCGAGTGGCGTGAGGGCGAGGCGCTCCAGTCCGCGATCGAGGAGGTGGCCTCATTCAGGCGGGCCAGGCATCTCGCACGCCGCTAGTTACCGGCGTGGCAGCCGTGGTATTCGCCGCCGCCGTCGGCATGGCTGCGGTCGTGGCGGCCGGTGAGCTCCGGCTGCTGGCCGCCGGCCTGTCCGCGAGCGCGACAGCGGTGCTCGCCGCCGGCCTCTGGCGCGGGCGATCGATCGTCGTTCCGTGGGCGCTTTTGGCGCTCGGTTCGGCTGCTGCTGCGTCGTTCGCCGACGGCGGCGACCCAGCACGCTCTCCGCTCTTCGCGGCCGGGCTGCTCGCTGTCGGAGAGCTGTCGTACTGGTCTCTGGAGACCCGGCTGAGCCGGCCGGCGTCGAGCGGAGTGGCTGCCCGGCGCGCCGCGCTCCTCTCCGGGCTCGTCGCCGGCTCGATCGCGATCGGCGCCGTTCTCGTCTCGGTGGCGCGGATCGACGCCGGCGGTGGGCTCGCCCTCGAGGGGGCGGGAGTGGCGGCGGCCGTGGCTCTCGCGGCGGCGGTGCTCGCGCTCAGCCGTCGCGCTGTTTAAGCATCGCGACACTCGCACTTGCGGCGGCAGCGCTCCTGCGCAAGAATAGTCCTGTCGAGACTAGTCCTGACAAGAGCATGAGGCTGACGCCGACGGAGTACGCCGTCCTCGGGCTGCTGACGTTCGGGGAGCGCTCCGGTTACGACTTGCGGAAGCTCGCCGACCACAGCGTCGGGTATTTCTGGACGCCGGCGAAGAGCCGGATCTACGCAACGCTTCCCCGTCTCGTGGAGGCGGGCCTCGTCACGCGTCGCGAGATCGTCCAGTCCGGCAAGCCCGACAAGCAGGTCTACCGGCTCACGGCGGCCGGAGAAGACGCGCTGCGGGAGTGGATCGCCGAGAGCCCGAACGAGCCCGACGTGAGCCGGAACACACTCCTCGTCCGCGTGTTCTTCGGCGACCTCGTCGAGCCGGAGGCCATCCTCGAGCGAATCCGTGAGCATCGGGCGGCTGCCGAGCAGCTGAAGGCCGAGATCGAGGCAATCGACGCCGAAGGTCGAGACGCCCTCTACCCATGGCTCACCAGGCTCTACGGCCTCGAGTACGCGAAGGCGGGCATTCGCTGGGCGAGGGTGGCCGAGCGAGAGCTGCTCGCCCAGCGCGCGTCCGCATGATCGGGCGGTCGCTCGTCTGCCTGGTCGTGCTCGCTGCCTCGGCCGCGCTGCCCGCGAGTGCCGCCTACCGGAACCCGACGGCAGGCAGCGCGCTCGCGCTTCAGATCCCGGGGATGCACAGGGCGCAGGTGACGCGGGGCATCTCCTACCGGCGTCTAGGGCGCGCCACGCTGCGCATGCACGTCTACCGGCCGCGAGGTATGCCGCGCTCGCGCCGCCTCCCGGCCGTGCTCCTCGGCGGCCCGCCGCCCCGCGCCGGGCGCCTTTCCGGGCAGAAGACGGGTTGGGGCCAGCTGATCGCGGCGTCGGGGCTCGCTGCAGCCGTTTTTGACATTCGCTCCGACCGCTTCCTGCGGTCTCCCGCACTGCCGTCGGCCGACGTGTCGGCGGCGATTGCGTTCCTGCGTGCGCGTGGCCCCGCTCTCGGGATCGACTCCAATCGGCTCTGCACCCTTGGCTTCTCGATCGGGACCGCTCCCTGGCACCTGCACGCCGCCATGCGCGAGCCGCTGCCGTTCCTTCGGTGCAACGCCGTCTTCTACGGTCCGCTCGACTTTCTCGAGCTGGCCGAGCGCTACTCGGTAAATCGCACTGCGCTCGAGAGCTACGAGGCGGCGGCGTTCCTGCGACAGCGCGGTCCGTCGATTCCGCCGATGCTCGTCGCGAAAGCAGGTGAGGACGACCCGGCGATCAACGACTCCATCGATCGCTTCGTCGGCTCTGCTCGGCAGGTCGGCGCGCCCGTCGAGGTTCTGACCCATCCCTCGGGCCCGCACGGGTTCGACGTCAATCGGCCGGGAAGTACCACGAAGCGGATCATCCGCCGTACCCTCGCGTTCTTCCGTGACCGCCTGCTCGCGCCCTCACCGGCGTCCGCCGATGCGCGAAGGCCGAGGCCGCTCCGGCTGCTCGAACCGTGCGTGACGCGCGCCGAGCGCCGCGGCATCGTGCGTTTCAGAGCCGCGGACGGCGTTCGACTGATCGGCGTGCTGCTGGGCTCCGGCCCGAATGTCGTGGTCCTCGCGCACCAGGGCGGGGGCGGCGCGCCCGGCGATCTTTGCGCCTGGATCCCTTACGCGAGGGCCCTCCGCGCCGCCGGTTATCGGGTTCTCGTATTCGACCACCGTGCCCACGGCTCGTCGGCCGAGCCGCGCCTGATTTCCCGGTACCGGCGGGTCGACTTCGACGTGATCGGCGCGGTGCGGCTTGTCCGCGCGCGAGGCGCCGCGCGCGTCGTGCTCGGCGGCGCCTCGCTCGGAGGCGCGGCGGTGGTCGGTGCGGCCGCCTCCCTGAGAGTGCCGGTTCAGGGCGTGTTCACGATCGGCGCAACGCATACGTACGGGACCCTCGACGCGCTCACGGCTGCCCGGCGCCTGACCGCGCCCAGCCTCTTCGTCGCCGCTGAGGAAGACGGCGAGGGGCGCTTCGCCGTGGAGGCGCGCGAGCTGTACGAGGCCACGCCGGCGGCGGACAAGCGGCTCGCGATCTTCCCAGGCGCGGCGCACGGCGCGCCGCAGCTGCGGGAAAGACCGGTCCGCGAGCTCGTCGACGGCTGGATCAGGCTCGTTTCTCCGGCTAGGACTCCGAGGACGCAGCGGGCCAACTCGCGACCTCGGTAAGCGCCCAGTCCACCCAGCCCAGCCGTGCGCGGAGTCCCCGCAGCCCGTGCTCGAGTGCGAGCGCGGCTGCCCTCGCGGCCGGCGTCTGCGGGTCGTCCTCCTCGGCAATCGCCTCGAGCTCCTCGAGCTCCAGCTCGAGCAGCTCCTTCTCTCGGCGGAGGTAGGCCTCCGCCTCCTCGTGCTCCAGGAGCCACAGGAGGAAGATGCGGAGGAGCCATTCGTTGCGGCCGAAGCGGACCGGCTCCGTCTCGCGCAGCCACGCGCGGAGCTCGCTCAGGCCCATGGGCGTCGTCTCGTACACCTTCCGGCCGCGAGGGCCGCTCTCGGTCTGGCGGATCAGACCGGCCTCGAGGAGCCGGCTCAGCTCGGGGTAGATCTGGCTGCGACTCGCCGACCATGCGTAGTTCAGCGAGCCGGCGAACGCCTTCGCGAGGCCGTAACCGGTCTCCGGATTGCGGGCGAGCTGGGCGAGCAGCGCGTACTTCAGCGACATGTCACTTTTGACAGGTCAAGGTTGACATGCTGGAATCGTGGCACGTGCTTCGGCTCTCGGTGATCATCGCAATCGCACTAGCCGCCCTCGGCGTCGCAGGAACGACGTCGGCCGAGGTCGCGCGCCACCCGTGCGTCCCAAAATCCGCCGAGATCCGCTTTCGGGCTGCGGACGGAACCAGGCTGGCCGGGTATCGCCTCGGGAAGGGAAGGAAGGCGGTCGTGCTCGCGCATCAGGTGCGCGGTGACGCTTGCCAATGGTCGAGTTACGCGAAGCGTCTGGCCCGGCTCGGCTATCTGGTCATCGCGTTCGACTTCCGCGGCTACGGGGACTCGCAGACTCGCGGGGGCCGAGCTGCCTTTCGCCTCGCGGCGGACGTCGCCGCGGCGACGAGAGCGGCCCGCGCGCGCGGCGCACAGAAGGTGTTCGTTGTCGGGGCTTCTATGGGCGGCACCGCCGTGCTTGCTGCGGCCGCGAATATCCGGCCGAACGTGAGTGGAGTCGTCAGCCTTTCGGGTCCCGCGTTCTTCAGCTCGCTCGACGCGCTGAAGCTGGCACCGCGGCTGACGGCGCCGGCCCTCTACGTGGTCGGACAGCTCGATACCGACTTCGTGCCGGACGCGCAGAAGCTCTACGACGCCGCGGCCTCGGCCGACAAGGCCATTCATGTGCTTCCGATCGCGCAGCACGGCGTCGACCTGGTGCGGTCCGACGCGCAGGCCCGAGCGCTCGTCGAAGAGTTCATCCGCTCCCACTGACCCCTGAGGTAGATTCGCGCCGAGATGGCGCAAGTCTTGCCCGACGAGCGCGAACTGCGCCGCGTCATCGGCGACGGCGAGGGCATCCCGGACGGCGAGGTAGAGGGACTCGACGAGAGCGACCTGATCGAGCTTTATCGCTCGATGGTGACGCTCCGAACCTACGACGAACGGTCGGTCGTCTACCACCGCCAGGGCCGGATCGGCACCTACGCGATCTTCTGGAACCACGAGGCGATGCAGGCCGGCTCCGTGTATGCGCTCGAGCGCGGCGACTGGATCTTCCCGAGCTACCGCGAGTCCGCGATCGGGCTCCTGCGCGGGATGCCGGTGTCGACCGTCCTGTCGTGGTGGCGCGGCCATCCCGCCGGATGGTGGAACCCGCTCGACTACAACGTCGCCTCGATCTGCGTCCCGATCGCGACCCACGTCCCGCATGCGGCGGGCCTGGCCTGGGGGAAGAAGCTCCGCGGCGAGCGGGCGGTTGCGATCGCGTACTTCGGCGACGGCGCGACGTCCGAGGGCTCGTTCCACGAGGGCGCGAACTTCGCCGGCGTGATGAAGGCGCCCGCGATCCTCTTCTGCAACAACAACCAGTGGGCGATCTCGACGCCGCTCTCGGCGCAGACGGCCGCGGAGACGCTGGCCGACAAGGCGGCCGGCTACGGCATGCCGGGCGCACGCGTGGACGGCGGCGACGTCCTGGCCGTGTACGAGGCGACGCGTGCCGCGGTCGAGCGCGCGCGGTCCGGCGAGGGGCCGAGCTTCATCGAGGCGGTCACCTACCGGACGGCGCCGCACGCGACCGCCGACGACCAGGCGGCGTACATCGACCTCGAGCGGGTCGAGGAGGAGAAACGGAACGAGTGCGTGGGCCGGTACGAGCGCTACCTGCAGCGCCTTGGCGTCCTGACGGACGAGCGCGCCGAGGAGATCCGCGCCGAGGCGCTCGAGCGGATGCGCGAAGGGATCGCGGCCGCCGAGGCCGAGCCGCCGGCGGATATCGATCTCCTCTTTCGCAACGCCTACGTCAATCCGCCTTCTTCGTTCGATGAGGAGCTGGCCGAGCTCAGGAAGATTCTCCGACCGTGAGCGAGAAGCTCCTCATCGAAGCCGTGAATCGACTGCTTCCACGTCGAGCTCGAGCGCGACGAGAACGTGCTGGTGATGGGCGAGGACGTCGGCCGCGCCGGCGGCGTCTTCCGCGCGACGGCCGGACTGCGCGACCGGTTCGGAGCGGACCGCTGCGTGGACACGCCGCTCGCGGAGGCGGGCATCCTCGGTACCGCGATGGGCCTCTGCATGGCCGGCTGGCGGCCCGTCTGCGAGATGCAGTACGACGCGTTCAGCTACCCCTGCCTCGACCAGCTGATCACGCACGTCGGGCGCTATCGCTGGCGGACAGGCGGCGCGATGGAGTTTCCCGGTCACGATCCGGATGCCCTACGGGGGCGGCGTCCGAGCGCCGGAGCTCCACGACGACTCGCCCGAGGCGTACTACGCGCACACGCCGGGCGTGAAGGTCGCGATCCCGTCGACTCCGGCGGACGCGAAGGGGCTCCTGGCGTCGGCGATCCGGGAACCCGATCCGGTGGTGATCCTCGAGCCTAAGCTTCACTACCGGACGATGCGCGGCGACGTACCGGAGGGCGAGTACACGGTGCCTCTCGGCGAGGCGCGACTCGCCCGCGAGGGCACCGACGTCACGCTCGTCGCCTACGGCTCGATGGTGCCGCTCTGCGAGCAGGCGGCAGACGGGCTGGCAGACGAGGCGAGCGTCGAGGTACTCGACCTGCGCAGCCTGAAGCCGCTCGACGAGGCAGCGCTTCTTGCGTCTGCTGCCAAGACGGGTCGCGTCGTGATCGTCCAGGAGGCGCCGCGCACGGCAGGCTTCGGAGCCGAGCTGGCGGCGATCCTCGCCGAGAAGGCGATCCTCGATCTCCGCGGGCCGGTGATCCGGGTGACCGGCTACGACGTGCCGTATCCGTACTGGCAGATCGAGGACGCGTACATGCCGTCCGTCGAGCGGGTGACGGACGCCGCGCGCAAGCTGCTCGAGTTCTAGATGCGCCGGACGCTCGTCTGGCGCGGGATCGACGAGCCCCGGATGGAGATCGCCCGGGCCGAGCTCGACGACGGGGCCCTGAGCGCGACGGGGACGATGATCGGCGTCAGCTACGAGCTGCGGTACGAGCTCGAGCCGGGACGACTTCGGGCGCGGATCGTCGATGGGCCGGAGGTCGACGTCGGCCTCGAGGGTACGGACTACTTCGACCTCAACTTCTCGCCGCTCTTCAACACGCTGCCCTTGCTGGACGGCATCGAGGAGCCGACCGATTTCGCCATGACCTTCGTGCGGGTGCCGAGCCTGGAGGTCGAGCGCTCCGAGCAGCGGTACGAGCCGCTGGGCGAGCGACTCGTGCGGTACAGCTCGGGCGATTTCGTAGCCGAGATCGAGTTCGACGAGAACTGGCTCGTCACGCGGTACCAGTGGCTCGCCGAGCGCGTGGGCTGATGGCCCTGCACGAGCTGCCCTGCGAGCCCTGGGCGCTGCACGGGCACTTCTCACACGAGCTCGAGCCCGTCCTCTCCGTGGATGCCGGCGACACGGTCGTGATCGCGACACCGAACCATGCGTGGGACGTCGAGCCGGACGAGCGGCTCCAAGCGCGGAGGCCGGACGTCGACACCGGCCACGCGCTCGCGGGCCCGATTGAGGTGCGCGGCGCAAGGGCGGGTCAGACGCTCGTCGTCCGCATCGAGGAAGTACGCCCCGCGCACTGGGGCGTGACGCACGGCGGCGAGAATCACGCGGTCTACTGGGATCTCCGCGCGGGAATCGGGCGCGCACTCGACCGCGAGCTCGACCTGAAGCCGTTCCTCGGCGTCATGGGGATGCCGCCGCCCGAGCCCGGCGTCCACTCGACGATCCCGCCGCGCCGCTGGGGCGGGAACCTCGACTGCAAGGAGCTCGTGGCCGGCTCGACGCTCTACCTCCCGATCCCGGTCGACGGCGCGCTCTTCTCGGCGGGCGACGGGCATGCGGCGCAGGGTGACGGGGAGGTCTCGGGAACCGCGATCGAGACGCCCGCGCAGGCCCGGCTCACGCTGGACGTCGACGAGGAGCTACGGCTCGAGTGGCCCGTCGCCCGGGTCCGGGGCGCCTGGCTCACGTTCGGTCTGGACGAGCAACTCGGGCGGGCGGCGAAGATCGCCGTCGATGGAATGGTGGCGCTGATGGGCCGGGAGCTCGGGGTGACGGGCGGCGACGCGCTGGTCCTGGCCAGCGTCGGTGTCGACCTCCATGTGACGCAGGTCGTGAACGGGACGATGGGCGTGCACGCCGTTCTGCGTGACGACGCCTTCCGGTGACGGAGCGCGTCCGGCTCTGGCTCGAGCGCGGCCCGTCCGGCTACTGGCTGCGGGACGCGGCGACGGGCGAGCCGGTGCGCTGGGAGGACGAGCGGATCCGCGTCGTGCCGGCCGCCGGCGTGTCATTCCGCCCCGAGTCGCTTCCTGACCCGTCCTTCGAGCCGGGCCGCCGGCTGGCGCTCGTCCCGGAGCCGGACAACGAGCACGATCCGAACGCGGTCGGGATCTGGAACGAGGAGCAGACGCTCCAGGTCGGCTACGTGCCGCGCGAGGTGGCGCCCGAGCTCCGGGGAGACGAGCAGGCCGTCTCGCTCTGGCGCGTCGAAGGCGGTCTCCGCGTGCTGATTGCTCCGCCGGACGCCTGGATCGGAACGCCGCGCTCGTGAAGCTCACGATCCGGCCGGCCACCCCGGAGCTGTTCACCGACCTCCGAAGCTGGCGGTACGAGCCTCCGTACGACTTCTACGACGGCGATGCAGAGCCGGTGCGCAATCCGGAGCGGTGGTATGAGGCGCTCGACGAGGCTGGCGCGCTTGTCGGCAACTTCTACTTCGAGGAGAAAGGCGACGCGGTCGAGATCGGCCTCGGCCTCCGTCCGGAACTGACCGGCCGCGGGCTCGGGCTCGAGTTCCTGCGGGCCGGCATCGAGTACGGCAGGGCGCGATTCGGCGCCGAGCGGGTCATCCTCAACGTCGCAGCGTTCAACGAGCGGGCGATCAAGGTCTACGAGCGAGCGGGGTTCCGCGAGACCGGGCGCCACACTCGGCAGTTCGACCGGTGGGGAGACGTCGAGTTCGTCGAGATGGAGCAGGCCGCCGAGCGCGGGTAGGTTTCGCCCGGTGCCTCTCCCGGCAATGCTCGCCGGCTTCTGGCCCGCGATCACGCGGCGCCAGAGCCCACCCTCGTCCTTCCCAAGGCTGACAGCCTTGGCTGCGGCCGAGTGCGGACTCTGGCTTGGTGCTCACGACCCAGAATTCCGGCAGCATCACCGGAAGAGGCACTGATGGCCTACGAGTTCAAGCTGCCGGATCTCGGCGAGGGACTCACTGAGGGGGAGATCGCGCGCTGGCTCGTCGAGGAGGGCCAGGAGATCGCCGAGGACGACCCGCTCGTCGAGGTGCAAACCGACAAGACGACGGTCGAGATACCCTCGCCGGCCGCAGGGAAGGTCGCGAGCATCCTCGTCGAGGAGGGCAAGGTAGTCCCGGTCGGGACCGTCCTCGTGGTCATCGGCGACGGAGCAATGCCGCAGGTCGAGGAGCCGCCGCGCGCCGCGCCGACGCCGTCGCCTGCGCTAGAGCCGCCGAGCCCGACCGAGCCATCACGCCTCCGTGCGACACCGCTGATCCGGAAGATCGCGCAGGAGCTCGGCGTGGACCTCGCAGACGTGGACGCCACGGGGCCGCAGGGTCGGATAACCGAAGAGGACGTGCGTCGCGCCGCCACCGGCCCGGCAGAGGGGAGGCGGGAGCCGCTCCGCGGCGTCCGGCGGCTGATCGCCGAGCACATGACTCGTGCGCACCGGGAAGTCCCGCCGGTCACCTGGGTCGAGGAGTGTGACTTCGGCGCCGTCGACCTGAAGCTGCTCGTCCCGACCGTGCTGAAGGCGACTGCCGAGGCGCTGCAGGAGTTCCCGGAGCTGAACGCGCGGCTGGAGGGCGACGGGATCGTCTACCTCGACCGCTACGACCTCGGCGTCGCCGTGCAGACCGACCAGGGTCTGGTCGTCCCGGTCGTGCGGGGCGTCGACACGCGATCGGTCGAGGATCTGGAAGCAGAGGTGCGCCGGCTGGCGGAGGCCGCCAGCGCCGGCGCGCTGTCCGCGGAGGAGCTGCGCGGCTCGACCTTCACGGTCACGAGCGCTGGGAAGCTCGCGGGCCTGTTCCAGACGCCGATCGTGAACCACCCGGAGGTCGCGATCCTCAGCCTCGGCCGGATCGCCGACCGCCCGGTGGTGAGGGACGGCGAGGTCGTCGCCAGGCCGGTCGGTTACGTGGCGCTGACGTTCGACCATCGAGTCGTCGACGGTGCCCGGGCGGCGGAGTTCGGGCTTGCCGTCCTCCGCCGATTGGAAGGCTCACGGGGACAGGATTAATCCTGTCCCCGTCAACTCGTAAGCCTGCCGCTACCTAGTCGTCGTCGTCATCGTGGTGCCCGCGGATCTGACCGCGGACCTCACCGCCGGGTGCACGCGGGGAGGTATGGACGTTGGCGTACGTCTCGCCCTTCCGCATTGCGCGCAGCAGGTCGGCGAAGTTGCCCGGCTCGACACCCTGGCCAGCGGGGCCCGTGATGTCAGCCGCTTCGATTGTGCCGTTGACCGTGGCAGTGGGACCCGCCGGACACGCGGGCTGCGTCGTGCCGCCGCAGAGCCAGGCGCTGATCCCGCCGCTCTCGTGACGAGAGCCGATGTGGATGTGGGCCTGGACGACGTTGGTGTCCTCCAGGTTCCTGTAGCGGAGCGTGAAGTCGATCCTCGTCGCGCTGACGACCTTGGCGCGGAACGACCCGCTGCCGGTCGTCACCTGCGACGGATCCTCTTCCCACCCGTTGAGGCGGGCGGAGAAGTCCTTGTCGCCTTTGCCGTGGCCTCGGTCGGCGAAGGCAACCGCGGAAACGGCGAGCACGCCAATGACGACGGCGAGCCCGAGGAGCACAACCTTCCTCATCTCCCCTCCTTGGTCGGTTCAACAAGCCTACGACAGGCCACGTTGATCAGATTGGTCGAAGAGGTGCGCCGAAGGGTCATGGGGACAGGATTCATCCTGCCCCCATCTACCCGTGGTGCCTGCCGCGACTTAGCTAGTCGTCGAACGGTGGCGGGCCTGTGTACTCCTTCTGGTCTCGATCGCCGATCTGGCCGCGGACCTCGCCGCCAGGGAACTTCGTCGAGTGGACATTCGCGTAGGTGTGTCCAACCAGCACCGCTGCCTTGAACTCGTCCCAGTTGCCGGCTTCGATGCCGCGATCCGGGCTTCCGAGTTGCACGTCGCCCGGTGTGAGGGTGCCGCTCACCGTTCCGCCGTCAGGCCCGAATGCCGGACACGTCGGGAACGGCGGAGACCCCGGAGGGCGAGCAGGTGGGACCGGCGCAGCGGCCGGGTCGCCATCGCAGAGCCAGACCTGGATCGGCCCGTTCGCCGCCCTCTGGGCGAAGTGGATGTGCGCCTGCGTCACAGGCGTCTCGATGCCGCGGTAGCTGAGGACGTAGTCCGCGGTGTCGTCCTTGTTGAACTTGATGTGGAAGCTGCCGAAGCCGGTCGTCGAGATCGACGTGACCTCCTGGTACCCGTTCAACCGTGCGCCGTTGTGGCCGCTTCCGTCGTCGTCGTCCGCTGTCGCCACGGCACCGACCCCCAGAACGCCGAGCGCAACGAACACGAGGATGACAACCTTCCTCATCTCCCCTCCTTGGTCGGTTGGTGGGAGGTACGGAAGGCGCGGTCATTCGGTTCGCGCAAGGCTTCCTGGACAGGCGCGGAACGGCTCCCTGCGGCCAGGAGCCGCCCCGCATATGAGGTTTCCCCCCGTGCCCCGGCGGCCGAAACCTCCATGCGTAGACTGGCCGCCAGATGGCCGACGTCTACTGGATCGGAGTGTTCCTGGGTCTCGGGGTCGGCATCGGGATTCTACTCGCCGGTCTGCTCGGCGGCACCAGGGCCGGCCTGCTCGCCGCGATCGCGCTTGCCGCGGTCGCGGGGTTCGCGCTGGGGATCTGGCTCGGCGACGAGCCCGAAGCGGCGGCCGGCGCGCTCGGCGGCATCTTCGGCGCCGCCTCTGCGGGGGAAATCGTGCGCGGCGCGCTGAGGCGCGGCGGCGCCCGCCTGGGAACCGCGCTGCTGGTCGCCGGCGTTGCCGTGGCAATCGGCGCGCTCGCGTTCATACCACTCGTCGGCTATCTCGAGTTCATCGGCCTGCCCTTCCTCGCCGTTCGGCTGCGTCGGCGCCAGCCCGAGCGCTACGCCGGCCTGCGCACGCTCGCCGACTGATGCCCCGGAAGCTGATCCTCGTCGTGATCGACGGGCTCACGCCGGAGGTCTTCGAGCAGGCGGTCGAGCGGCGCTCCGCGCCGACGCTCGCCTCGCTCCACGACGCTGGGACGTACGGCCGGGCGGTGTCGACCTTCCCCTCGCTGACTCCGGTCTGCATGGCGACGCTTGCGACGGGCGCGCACCCCGATGTCCACGAGATCCCGCATCTCGTCTGGTACCACCGCGGAGAGGCGCGGCTGGTCGAGTACGGCTCGTCCTTCGGCGCGATGCGCGCGGCCGGGACGCGGCGCGCGATCCGCGACGCGATCGTCGAGATGAACGCCCACCATCTCTCGCGCGAGGCGGCGACCCTGTTCGAGTCGCTCGAGGACGAGGGACTGACGACGGCGGCCGTGAACACCCCGTGCTACCGGGGCCGGACGCGTCACGTTCCGACGGTGCCAGGGCTCGTGCGCCCGGTGGACGGGCCGCGCCGGTTCTTCTACTTCAGCCTCTTCGAGTCGGACGTCACCGGTGCGCCGCTCGCGATCCGCACGCGCACGGGGGGCTCGATCGACGCGTACGCCGCAGCCGTCGGCCGGTGGCTCGTGACGCGCGACGGCTTCGACTTCCTCTTCTACTACCTGCCCGACTACGACTACGCCTCGCACGCGCTCGGCCCGGGCGGCGCCGAGGAGGCACTGCGGCGCAGCGACCAGGCGGTCGGCGCCCTCGTCGAGGCGGCCGGCGGCCTGGACGAGTTCCTCGATCGGTACGCCGTCGTCGTGTGCTCCGACCACGGCCAGACCCACGTCGACCGGGCCGTCCGTCTCCAGAAGTCGCTGGTGGACATCCCCGGCACGCTCGTCACGGCCTCGAACCGGGCCGGCATGGTGTACGTCTCGGGCGATGCCGAAGCAAGGACCGTCGCCGAGCGGCTGGCCCGCACGGACGGCGTCGACGTCGCAATCTTCGCGGAGGACGGCGAGGCCATTGCGCTCCGGGACGGCGGCGAGCTCCGGCTCGACGCGTCGACCGACGGCTGGCAGGGTCGCGCGCTTCGGGCACTCAGGAATCCGAACGCCGGCGACGTGCTGGTGTCAGCGGTCGAGGGTGTCGAGTTCGCCGACCTCGGGGGTCGCCACCACGCCGGCGGTGGATCGCACGGATCGCTGCTCGAGGGCGACTCACTGGTTCCGATGCTCGCCATCGGAGCCGGGGAGCCGCCGCCGGGCGACATCGCAGGCGTCGCGCCGTTCGTCCTGCGCCACTTCGGGATACAAGCTCCCGCGTATGCCCGCGCCGCCTGAGAACTCGTTCCAGGATGTGGCTCGTCGCCAGGGTGCGATGGGTGGATGCCAGGCCCGGACGCAGGCCGCGTTCATATCCACTCATATGGGCGCGGGTGAGGACGACGCCTGGCGCCGCCCAGCGCGCCCTGGCGGCACAGCTCTCATTCTGGGATGAGTTCTCCAGCCGAAGCCCGCCTTCGCCGGATGGTCGACGAGCAGCTGCGCGGCCGCGACATCGCGGACCCCCGGGTGCTCGAGGCGATGGAGCACGTCCCGCGCGAGCCGTTCGTCCCGGACGACCTGCGCCGTCGCGCCTACGACGACGCGGCGCTCCCGATCGGCTCTGGCCAGACGATCTCGCAGCCGTACATGGTCGCCAGGATCCTGGAAGAGCTCGGCCTCGACGGCGACGAGCGCGCACTCGACGTAGGTACCGGCTCCGGCTACCAGGCCGCGGTGCTCGCGCAGCTCGCGAAGGAGGTGCACTCCATCGAGCGGATTCCGGAGCTCGCCGAGCAGGCACGGCGCAACCTCGAGGCGGCCGGCGTTGACGATGTCAACGTCAACGTCGGCGACGGGTCACGCGGCCTGCCAGAGCACGCCCCGTACGACGCCATCGCGGTGGCCGCGGCCGCGCCGGAGTTCCCGAACGCGCTCTACGAGCAGCTCAAGGTCGGCGGCCGGCTCGTCGTCCCGGTCGGCGGGCGCCGAGGCCAGCGCCTCGAGGTGATCGTTCGGAGCCCCGAGGGCCCGGCGGTCATCCGGTCGGTGCCGTGCCGCTTCGTCCCGCTCGTGGGCGAGGAGGGGTTCGACGGATGAGCGACGCCCGCGCCCGGGTCGTGGTCCGCGGTCGGGTGCAGGGAGTCTTCTTCCGCGCCGAGACGAGGGACCGTGCCCGGTCGCTCGATCTCGCGGGTTGGATCCGCAACAACCCGGACGGAACGGTGGAAGCGGTGTTCGAGGGCGACCGTGACCGGATCGATTCGATGCTCGACTGGTGCCGCCGCGGGCCGTCGCTCGCCCACGTGGACGACGTCGAGGTCGAGTGGACGGAACCGCGCGACGAGCACGGGTTCGCGACGCGCTGAAGCGGGAACCGCTGTCTCGATGGAGAGGTTCTTGCAGCGGCCCGTGACCCTGCACGGGGTCCGGATCGGACACGTCGCCGACGTGATCCTCGAGGCGGCCGAGGGGCAGCCGATGGGGCTCGAGGTTCGCTGCCTGGACGGCCGCCACCGCTTTCTGCCCATGGCCGCGGCATCTCCCGCCGGCGGCGAGGTCGTCATCGACTCCCCGTTTGCGCTGCTCGACACCGAGGAGCTCGGGTTCTATCGCGCACGGGGCGTCCCGCTTCGCCGGGGCCGCGGACCGGCCGCGTGAGCGGCCATGCCGGCAAGCCGGTATGGCCTCTCATGGTCGGCGTCGACTAGTCGACGCCTTAGGCTACTCTCGCGCCGGCCGTGTCACGTTCGTTCTCCTCGACGCTCGCAGTCGCCGGTGGCCGCGCCGGGGCCGCGCTGCGGCGGCCGCACAACTGGGTGCAGCTCGCGAAGTTCTGCACGGTCGGCGCGTCGGGCTACGTGGTCAACCTCGCGGTCTTCTCGACGCTCGTGCTCTGGGCCGACTGGCATCACCTCCCCGCAGCGACCGCGTCGTTCCTCGTCGCCGTGACGAACAACTACACGTGGAACCGGCTCTGGACGTTCCGGGGCCAGCGCGGGCATGTCGCCTACCAGGGGATCCGGTTCCTGATCGTCGCAGTCTGCGCGCTGGGCGCGAACCTGCTGATCCTGGAGACGCTGATCGCGCTCGGGCTGGACAAGATCCCGGCGCAGGCGATCGCGATCATCCTCGTCACGCCGCTGAACTTCGTCGGCAACAAGCTCTGGAGCTTCCGGCGTAGATAGGAGGGTCTGGCGAAACATCGGCTGTGCCGCCGCGCTGCGCTGGTCGCCCTGAGGCGGCGTCCTCAGGCGCGCCCGTATCTCACTCGATACGAACACTCCCTGCGTCCTTGCCTCAGAACGACCATCACACCGCGGCGACGAGCGACGTTCCACCAAACCCTCCTAGTGGCCCGGACGCTCGCCGTTGTCGTCTGCGCGCTGGCGCTCGCGCCGGACGCCGCGGCGGCCGAGCGGTCAAAGCTGACCGAGGAGCGGGCGACCGCCGCGCTGCTGCGCCACCCGAAGGTCGCGGATTGGCTCGACCGCTACCCGCGGAAGGGGCGCGTCACCGACGCGACGTTCGACGCCGACACGGGCTCCTGGACGGTGCACGTCTGGTGGCAGGAGGCCGGCGAGATCTCGACCGGCAAGGTAAACGACTCCTCCGGCCGGGTGACCGAGGCGTGGACGGGCCCGCAGGTCGCCTGGAAGATGGCCCGTGGCTACGAGGGCGCGTTCGGCGGGAAGTCGATCAACCGGCTGGACGTCTGGCTGGCGCTCTGCGCCGTCTTCCTACTGGGCCTCGTCGACTGGCGGCGGCCGCTCAGCCTGCGCACCCTCGACCTCGTGGCGCTGCTCTCGTTCTCCGTCTCGCTCTGGTTCTTCAACGACGGAAACGTGTTCGCGAGCATGGCGCTCGCCTACCCGCCGATGGTCTACCTGGTGGCGCGCATGGTCTGGGTCGGTCTTCGGGGGAGGAGCGGGTCGAGCGGCAGCGTGGTCTGGCCAATCTGGATCCTCGTCGCCGCCACCGTCTTCCTCGCCGGCTTCAGGATCGGGCTGAACATCGAGGACTCGAACGTGATCGACGTCGGCTACTCGGGCGTCATCGGCGCCCACCGGATCGCGAACGGCGAGATGCCCTACAGCCACTTCCCCGCGCAAGGGAAGCTGCGCAAGTGCGGGGAGGCGGATGCCGAGGGCGAGGTGCGGGAGCGGATCCAGACCAACGGCCGCTGCGAGTCCTCGAACGAGCGAGGCGACACCTATGGCCCGGTCGCCTACATCGCGTACCTGCCCGGCTACGCGCTGCTCGGCTGGGACGGCAAGTGGGACGAGCTGCCGGCCGTGCACTTCACCTCGATCGCGCTCGACCTGCTGGTGATGCTCGGCCTCGTGCTCGTCGGCCGGCGGTTCGGCGGCCTGCGGCTTGCGGCGGTCCTGCCCTTCGCCTGGGCGGCCTATCCATTCACGCAGTACGTGTCGAGCTCGAACACGAACGACGCGCTGCCGGCGCTCTTCCTAGTCTGGGGCTTCTGGCTCGCGTCGTCGAGCTTCGCGCGCGGCGTGTTCAGCGCCCTCGCGGCGTGGACGAAGTTCGCGCCGCTGCTGGTCGTGCCGCTCTGGGCGTCGTACCCGGACGGATTGCGGCGCCCCCGTGCCATCTCGGTCTTCGTCGCCGGCTTTGCGGCCGCGACGCTGGCGTCGTTCTCGATCCTGCTGCTGGAGCCGAACCCGATCGACGCCGCGCGGGTCTTCTGGAACCGGACGTTCGGCTGGCAGCTCGGCCGCGAGTCGCCGTTCTCGATCTGGGGCTGGGGCCAGTACCACGCCGAGGGCATCCCCGACCTTCACCTCGTCCAGCTGCCGCTGATCGGGCTCCTGCTCGCGGGCTCGGTGGCGGTCGCCTTCTGGCCACGGACGAAGTCGCCGCTGCAGCTCGCTGCGCTGACCGGTGCGTTGCTGCTCGGCTTCGAGCTGGTGCTGACTCACTGGTTCTTCCTCTACATCCCGTGGTTCTTCCCGTTCGTCGCCTTCGCGGTGCTCGCGCCGGCCGTCCGGCGGGAGCCCGAGGAGGCGGTGGAGCCTGAGCGCCCGGTTCCCGAGCTGGTTCCGGCCGGCTAGCGCCTTCGCCGTCTTCGTCGTCTCGTGGGTGCTGCTCCACGAGGGTTTCTACGAGCGCGACCAGATCGTGGACACGCCGATCTACGAACGGTACGGCGAGGCGATGGCTGACGGGCAGGTGCCGTACCGCGACTTCGTGGTCGAATATCCGCCGGCGGCGCTGCCCGTCTTCAGGCTGCCGGTCGAGGGAGGCGACTACGGCGCGACGTTCGAGGGGTTGATGGCCGCGTGCGGCGTCGCCGTCGTCCTGCTGGTCGCCGCCCTGACGACTTCGTGGTGGGCGCCGCTCTTCGTCGCCGTCTCGCCGCTGCTGCTCGGGTCAGTCGTCCTCAGCCGCTTCGATCTCTGGCCTGCGCTGCTGACGGTGGCGGCGCTCGCGGTCTTTCTCGCCGGACGGTTCCGGCTCGGGCTGGGCGTTCTCGGCCTCGCGGCCGCGGCGAAGGTCTACCCGGCCCTGCTGGCGCCGCTGTTCCTCGCGCACGTCTGGCGGACACGCGGCCGGCGGGAGGCGCTCGTCTGCGGCGTCGCGTTTCTCGGGGTGATCGCGGCGATCGTCCTCCCGTTTGCCGTCGTGTCGCCCGGCGGAGTCTGGGACGCGTTCTGGGTGCAGGCGGGACGGCCGCTCCAGATCGAGAGCCTCGGCTCCGGGATCCTGCTTGTCGCGCACCAGCTGTTTGGCCTTGACCTGACGATGGAGTCGAGCCACGGCTCGCAGAACCTGGACGGTGGCGCGGCGGATGCGCTCGCCTTCACCTCGACGCTGCTGCAGATCGCCGCGGTGGTGGCCGTCTGGGTCTGGTATGCGCGAGGCCCGGCCGACCGAGATCGCCTGGTGCGCGCCTGCGCCGCCGTCGTTTGCGCCTTCGTCGCCTTCGGAAAGGTGCTCTCGCCGCAGTTTCTCCTCTGGCTGATCCCGCTCGTGCCGCTCGTCCGCGGCCGGCGCGGACTCCTCGCGACGGGCGTGCTGGCCGTGGCGCTCGTCCTGACCCAGCTGTGGTTCCCGTACCGCTACTGGGAGCTGGCGCTGGAGCTCGACACGGTCGCGTCGTGGCTCGTCCTGCTGCGGGACCTGACGCTCGTTGCCCTCCTCGCGGTGCTCACTCTTCGAGCGCCCGGCGCACGAGCTCGCAGCGCGTAGCCCGTCCGTCGTCCCCGCACTCGATCAGGCAGCCTTCGAGCCGGACGTCGCCCTGCGCGGTCTTGAACCGCACCGGCATCCCGGTCCGCATCTGCTTGACGGCCAGCTCCGTGACGACTCCGATGACCGAGTCGTGCGGTCCCGTCATCCCGGCGTCCGTCACCGCGGCCGTCCCGCCCGGCGTCACTCGCGCGTCGTTCGTCTGGATGTGCGTGTGTGTTCCGATTACCGCCGTGACCTTTCCGTCCAGGTAGGCCGCCATCGCGACCTTCTCGCTCGTCGCCTCGCCGTGGAAGTCCACGAGGATCACCGGCGTCCGGCGCCGTGCTTCCTCCACGAGGTCGTCCACGAGCTCCCAGGGGCCGTGGGGCGGCGTCAGGAAGAGCTGGCCGAGGAGGTTTACGACGGCGACGGTCTGTCCGCCGCGGGTCTCGGCAAAGGTGAGGCCGGTCCCGGGCGCGTGTTTCGAGAGGTTCGCGGGGCGGATTACCCGGTCTGACTCGGCCAAGTAGCCGGCGATCTCAGGTCGGCGGAAGGTGTGGTTCCCGAGCGTGATCACGTCGGCGCCGGAGGCGAGGATCACCTCGGCGAGGCGCGGCGTGATCCCGAGCCCGTCCGCGGCGTTCTCGCCGTTCACGACGCAGAAGTCGACGTCCAGCTCCTCGCGCAGCCCGGGAAGCAGGCGCTCGACCGCCCGCCGGCCGGGAGCGCCGTTCACGTCCGCGACGAAGAGGACGTTTATTGAACGCTCAGCGTTGCCGCGGGGTGGACTTCGAGCGAGACATGGTTCCCGGCGTCCTGCGTGTACCGCGCCAAGGTCTGGCGCTCGAAGCGCGAGAAGCTCATGACCGTGCCCAGCTTGGAGCTCGAAGACGTGACGGCGGCCCCTACGGTGAGCCTTGGATCGGTCCGCAGATGCGTCAGCGAGACGACGAGGGACGGCTCGCTCGACGGCTGGATGTCGACCCTGGAGCCGAGCCGCTTGCCGCTGATCACGTAGTCGCTGATCCCGACCACGACCCCGTCGACCGGTGCGTAGACGTCCGTGCCGGGTGCGGCGCCGACGTCGAGCACGGCGTTCGCCGGTCCCTCGCCGCCGAGCTGGTACCAGGCGAAGCCCGCCTGGTCGCCCCCCGCAAGCCGGCGGATCAGGCGGGCGAAGAGGCCCTTGTTCGCCTGCTCGCCGACCGGCTCGAGCGGCAGCGCGCCGTTGTCGACCGCGTGGTAGCCGACCGCGGTGATCCGCTGCTGGGCGACCGGAACGCGGAGCTGGAGCGAGTTGTGCACCGCGACGACCTGCGGCCGCGGCGGACCGGTCGGGAGCAGCCGCTGCGCGGGTGCGGGGGCCGTCGAGACCCTCTCGGCCGTCCCCCAGTCGAAGGCCGACAGCAAGAGGGTGACACCGACCGCCGCGGAGACGAGAACGAGTGCCGCGATCCGCCGCGCACGGTGCTGTCCGGCCGCGCGGCGCCGACGGGCGCGGCGCGCCTGTACCACTGCCCTGCGGGACGGCATCGCGCGGACACTAACGCGCTCGCGCTTCGGTTTCACTGCTGGTGACACGGCGACGGGCGATTCTAAAGCCAATTCCGCCGGCTGCTCGTCCCGGGCCAGCGCAAGGTTCCCATCTTGCTCGAAGTTCCAGTCCCAGGCCGCAGGCCTGACTCGCGTAATACGCGAGTCCGTGGAGGGGGTCTGGGGGAACCGGGAGGTTCCACCAGCGCGAGGGAGGGACGTACGATCACTTCGATGCCGCCCGCGGCGCACAGGATTCAGATTCCGCGCTGGATGCAGCTGGTCGGGCTGCCGCTCGTTCTGCTGTTCCTCTGGACGCTGGCGAGCACGGTCGCTCACGTCGTCTTCCTCTTCATCGTCGCCGCCCTGATCGCGCTCCTGCTCGACCCGCTGGTGCGGGCGCTCGGACAGCTGCGGATACCGAGAGGCTTCTCGGTCGCCGTCGTCTTTCTCGCCTTCGCGGCTGCCCTGGTCGTCGGAATGATCGCCATCGGCGTCGTGGTCGTCGACCAATCTCGTGAGGCTGCGGACCGGATCGACGACTACCTTACGGTCGAGCGCGGACAGAGCAGCCAAACGGACGCCGAGCGGGACGTCGACCGGCTTCAGGGCTGGCTGGACGACAATGGGCTGGAGCGGATCGAGGTCCGTGAGCAAGGGCAGGACGTCGTCGATTCCCTGCGCGACGCCGACCCCCAGGAGTACACGTCGCGGGTGATCGAGTTCCTCGAGGGCGCGGCGCTCTCGATCTTCGAGCTGCTCTTCTCGCTCGTCTTGATCATCGTCGTCTCGATCTACATGCTGCTGGACATGGGGCGGCTGTCGGCCGCGGTCGACCGGCGGTTCCCGCCCCGGCCCGATTCCGGCTCGCTGATCCCGCGGATCGAGCGCGCGCTCGCCGGCTACGTGCGCGGCCAGGTGCTGCTCTCGCTCATCATCGGCGTCAGCGCGGGCGTCGGCCTCTGGGTACTCGGGACGGTCGGCTGGGCGGAGAACATGGACCAATACGCCCTCCTGTTCGGGGCATGGGTCGCGTTCATGGAGCTGATCCCCTACCTGGGGCCGTGGCTCGGCGCGATCCCCCCGGTGACGTACGCGCTGATCGTCGACCCGATCTCGGCGATCTGGGTCACGCTGCTCTTCCTCGGGATCCACCAGATCGAGGGGCACATCGTCGTCCCGAACGTGATGGGAAGCGCGCTCCGGCTCCACCCGTTGCTCGTGATCTTCGGGCTGCTGGCCGGCGGCGAGATCTACGGGTTGGCCGGGATCTTCGTCGCCCTGCCGCTGCTCGCCGTCCTGCGCGCCATCTGGGAGTTCATCGGCGAGCGTTTCGAGCTGCAGGACTGGCGCGAGCAGGGGCCGGTGCCCGTGGAGGTGGAGGTCGAGCCGCCGGTGCAGGAGGCGCCCGTCCCGCCACGGGCTAACGTGGGACCGTGAGCACGTTCCCGCTGACCCGCCTCCGCCGCCTGCGCTCGACAGGCGCGCTCCGCTCGCTCGTGCGCGAGACGCGCCTCGACCTCGACTCGCTCGTCTACCCGCTCTTCGTCGGGCCCTCGACCGAGCGTAACGACGCGCTGCCTGCGCTCGGGCGGTTCTCCGTCGAGGATCTCGTCGCGGAGTCGGAGGAGGTGCGCAGCCTGGGCGTGCCGGCGGTGATCCTGTTCGGGATTCCTGACGAGAAGGACGAGCAGGGCTCGGGAGCCTGGGACGAGAACGGTGTCGTCCAGCGGGCGCTGCGTGCCCTGCGCGCCTCGGTCCCTGGGCTCGTTCTGATCACGGACGTCTGCCTCTGCGAGTACACGTCGCACGGCCACTGCGGTGTGCTCGACGGCGAGGAGGTCGCGAACGACGCGACGATCGAGCTGCTCGCACGCACCGCCGTCAGCCACGTCGAGGCTGGGGCCGACGCCGTCGCGCCGAGCGACATGATGGACGGGCGGGTCGGCGCGATTCGCTCCGCCCTCGACGACGCCGGTTACGACGCGACGCCGATCGTTTCCTATGCGGCCAAATACGCCTCGGCGTTCTACGGGCCGTTCCGCGAGGCGGCCGACTCCGCGCCTGCGTTCGGCGACCGCCGTGGCTATCAGATGGATCCGGCCAACGTCCGCGAGGCGCTCCGCGAGTGCGAGCTGGACGTGGCCGAGGGTGCCGATGTGCTGATGGTCAAACCGGCCATGCCCAACCTGGACATCATCCGCGCCGTCCGGGAGCGGTTCGACCTCCCGGTTGCCGCGTACAACGTCTCCGGCGAGTACGCGATGGTGAAGGCGGCCGCCGCGTCCGGGTGGATGGACGAGCGGCAGGCCGCGCTCGAGTCGCTGACCGCGATCAAGCGCGCGGGCGCCGACGTGATCGTCACGTACTGGGCGAAGGACGTCGCCCGATGGTTGTAGGCACGAGGTCCGAGCTCTGGGCGAGGGCGCAGCGCCTGATTCCCGGCGGCGTCAACTCACCCGTGCGGGCGATGCGCGCGGTCGGGCTCGACGAGCCGTTGTTCGTTCGCCGGGGTGAGGGTGCCTACCTCGAGGACGCGGACGGACGCCGCTTCGTCGACTGGGTGCAGTCCTGGGGCGCGCTGCTCTTCGGGCACGCCGATCAGGAGACCGTCGAGGCCGTCCGCCGGGCGGCACAGGACGGCACGAGCTTCGGCGCTGCGACCGAGCGGGAGGTCGAGCTGGCCGCCGAGATCGTCGACGCCGTCCCGTCCGTCGAGATGGTCCGGCTTGTCTCGTCCGGCACAGAGGCGGCCATGTCCGCGATCCGGCTCGCCCGCGGCGCGACTCGCCGCGACCGCATCCTCAAGTTCGCCGGGTGCTATCACGGGCACGCCGACGCTCTGCTCGCGGAGGCGGGGTCGGGTGTCGCCACACTCGGGATCCCGGCATCGGCCGGCGTGACGGCCAAGGTGACGGCAGACACGATCGTCAGCCCGTACAACGACCTCGACGCGGCGGCGGCGGCAGTTGCGCAGTACGGCGAGGGCCTCGCGTGCGTAATCGTCGAGCCGGTTGCGGGGAACATGGGCGTCGTCCCGCCCGCACCGGGCTTCCTCGAAGGGTTACGCGCACTGTGCGATGCGAGCGGTGCGCTGCTGATCTTCGACGAGGTGATCACCGGGTTCCGCGTGGCCCGCGGGGGAGCGCAGGAGCGCTTCGGCGTTCTGCCGGACCTGACGATCCTGGGGAAGATCGTCGGCGGCGGGCTGCCGCTGGCGGCGTTCGGGGGTCGGACCGACGTGATGCAGGAGCTTGCCCCCTCGGGACCCGTGTACCAAGCAGGCACCCTGTCCGGAAACCCCCTGGCCACCGCGGCCGGCCTATCCGTTCTGCGGCGTTTGCGCGAGAGCGCTGTCTACGACGAGCTCGAGCGGCGGGCTGCGCGCTTGGAGGCCGGCCTTTCCGGGCATGGCCACGCCCAGCGCGTAGGGGCGATGCTGACACTCTTCTGTGCGCACCACGAGGCGGGGTCTGACCCCATCACGGACTACGCGCACGCCCGTGACCGGAGCGACACCGAGCGCTACGCGGCGCTCTTCCGCCACCTGCTCGCACGCGGCGTCTACGTTGCGCCGTCGCAGTTCGAGGCGATGTTCGTCTCGCTCGCGCACGGCGACGAGGAGATCGACCGGACGGTGGATGCGGTTGCCAGTTTCGGCGGCTGACCTTGCGAACGCCCTGCGCGAGCCGGCGGAGGGCGAGCTGGAGCCCGTCTTCTCGCAGCTCGCCGCGCCGGAGTACGCGCTGGGGCTGGAAACCATCTATGAGGGCTACCTCGCCCACTACGGCCGGCCGCGGCTTCTCGAGCCCGAGGACGACGACACGGCGCTCGTCCTCGGCGACTACCTCTACGCGCAGGGCCTCGCGCGGATCGCGTCGCTCGGAGGCGTCGACGCCGTCGGCGACCTGGCGGAGCTGATCTCGCTCTGCGCTCAGGCGCGGGCCGAGAGGCGAGACGGTGACGGCGCCGCCTGGGCCGCGACCGCGGCGCTGATCGGTCGGGCGAGGCTCGCCGCCGCGCGGGCCGACCTCCGCGACCGTCAAGACGCTGGGCCGCTCGAGCGGCTTGCGCGGGAGGCTGCGGGGGACGAAGCGGTCGATCGGGCGCTCGGGACCCATGCCCGCATGGTTGGTTAGAGTCGCGCCGTGGCGTCGCTGGCCCTCACGCTGATGACGATCTTCGCGGCGGTCCCCGAGGAGGAGCGCCCGTCCGCCGCCGAGGAGGGCAAGAAGGTGATCACCGCGATGCTGATCGTCGGGCTCGTCTTCGTGGGCGTGATCGTGGTCGGCCAGGCCTCGAAGTGGCTCGGTCACCGCCGGGAAGCGCGCCGGCCACGCGCCTACTAGCGACTGCGCGGCTAACCTCCCGGCCGGATGGCCAGGGTGAGCGGCTCGCTCGCTGCGGGTCTGGTGGGCGTTGCCCTCTTCGCCGGCCTCGGCCAGGACGGCTCGGCCGCCCAGGGAGACCTCCAGCTGGCGCTGGTCGGAACCTTCGCCGCTCCGACCTATGTGACGGCTCCGCCCGGCGACGGCACACGACTACTGGTCGTCGAGAAGGCCGGCCGGATCCGGCTGACGAAGGACGGCGGGGCGCCGACTCTGTTCCTCGACATCGCGAGCCTGGTCCGCTCGGCGGAGTCCGAGCGCGGGCTTCTCTCGATGGCCTTTGCGCCCGACTATGCGTCGAGCGGCCGCTTCTACGTCTACTACACCTCGAATGCCGTCGGCGGTCGCGCCCAGGGGGATCTAGTCGTCGCTGAGTACACCGTTTCATCGGATCCCGACGTTGCGAACCCGGCCGAGCGCGTCGTCCTCACGATTCCGCACGCTGAGTTCCCGAACCACAACGGCGGTCAGCTCCAGTTCGGGCCGGATGGCTTTCTCTACATCGGGACGGGAGACGGCGGCGGCGGCGGGGACCCGTACCGAGCCGGCCAGCGACTCGACACGCTGCTCGGCAAGCTCCTGCGCATCGATCCTCGCGCCGCGGGCGGCGCGGCGTACATGGTGCCGACGGACAATCCATTCGTCAGCCAGTCCGGCGCGCGCGGGGAGATCTGGTCGTACGGCCTCCGAAACCCGTGGCGCTTCTCGTTCGACAGGCAGACGGGTGACCTGACCATTGCCGATGTCGGACAGTCGGCGTGGGAGGAGATCGACTTCGTGCCTGCCGCTGCCGGAGGCGGCCGTGGGCACAACTTCGGTTGGGCCTGCTGGGAGGGCCGTCACGCCTATGTCCCGAACGCGAGCCTTTCGGAGTGCAATCCGCTTCCGGCGCACACCGCGCCGGTGCACGAGTACTCGCACTCCCGTGGCTGTTCGATCACCGGCGGCTACGTCGTCCGCGACCCGACTGTGCCGCAGCTGGTCGGGCGATATGTCTACGCAGATTTCTGCAGCTCGCCGATCTGGTCGATTGGTCTCAAGACGCCGGACGCCATCGGCGATACGGACTCCGGCCTCGACCTCGGCAGCATCTACTCGTTCGGCGAAGACGCCTTGTGCCGCGTCTACGTTGCCTCCGGTGGGGGAGAGGTTCGGCGGCTCCAGGTCGAAGGCGCGACGCCACCCGCACCCTGCGCGGGGCCGCCGTCAACGCCGCCGCCGCCCTCGCCCCCTCCTCCGCCCCCGCCAGCTGAGCCGCCTCCTCCCCCCGCGCCGCCGCAGGCCAAGCCGGCCGTCGCGGTCTGTCGCGTGCCTCGGGTCATCGGCGTGCGTCTCCGGCCTGCGCAGACGCGGATTCGGCGGGCGGGCTGCCGGGTTGGACGGATCAGGCGCATCCACTCTGCCCGCCGGCGTGGCGTCGTCATCTCACAGGCGCCTCGCCCGGCCAGCCGCCGCGTCCGCGGCACGCGCGTCCATTTCACGGTGAGTCGCGGCCGGCGTTAGAACTCGGTCGGCGTGCAGGAGCTTCCGACCGGAACAGTCACCTTTCTCTTCACGGACATCGAACGGTCGACGCGGCTCCTCTCGGAGCTGGGCGACGCGTACTCCGACGTCCTCGCCGATCATCACCGCCGCATTCGGGAGGCCGTCGGCCGCCACGGCGGCATCGAGATGAGCAACCAGGGAGACGGGTTCGCAGTCGTCTTCCCCCGTGCGGGGAGCGCCGTCGCCGCCGCGGCCGACGCCCAACGCTCGCTGGCCGACGGTCCCGTGCGCGTGCGGATGGGCGTCCACACCGGCGAGCCGTCGCTGACGGACGAAGGCTACGTCGGCCTCGCGGTGCACCAGGCCGCTCGGATTGCCGCGGCCGGCCACGGCGGTCAGGTCGTCGTCTCCGAGACGACATGCGCGCTCCTCGACGGCGAGTTCGAGCTCCGCGACCTCGGCGAGCACCGGCTGAAGGACATCGCTGCGCCCGTCCGGCTCTTCCAGCTCGGCCGTGACCAGTTCCCGCCTCTCCGAAGCCTCAGCCAGGGCCGCCTGCCGCTCGAGGCACCGCCGCTACTCGGACGCAAGCGCGAGCTCGGCGACCTGTTGCGCCTGCTCGGTCGCGAGCGTGCGCGGCTCGTCACGCTCACGGGCCCGGGAGGAATCGGCAAGACGAGCCTCGCGATCGCCGCCGCAGCCGAGCTCGTCGAGTCGTTCGACGACGGCGTCGGGCTGGTGGAGCTGGCGGCGATCCGGGACCCCTCGCTCGTCCTGGCTCAGATTGCGGAGACACTCGGCGGGGAGGGAGACGCCGCTGCGCAGCTCGGTGACCGCGAGCTGCTCCTCATCCTCGACAACCTCGAGCAGGTGATCAACGCCGCGCCGGAGATCGCCGGGCTTCTGGCCGCTGCGCCGAACCTCAGCCTGGTGGTCACGAGCCGCGAGCCGCTGCGGATCGCCGACGAGCGCGAGTTTCCGCTCCGGCCGCTCGCGGAGGCGCCCGCGGTGGAGCTCTTCCGCCAGCGCGCGGAGGGCGTCCTTCCCGGGTTCACCGCCGAGTACGGCCGTCTGGCCGAGATCTGCCGGCGGCTGGACAACCTCCCGCTGGCGATCGAGCTGGCGGCGGCCCGGGTCAAGGTCCTTCCTCCCGGCGAGCTCCTCGGCCGGCTGGAGCAGCGCCTCCCGATGCTGACCGGCACCCGACGGGACCTGCCCGAGCGCCAGCGGACGCTGCGCGCGACGATCGAGTGGAGCTACGAGCTCCTGACGCCCGAAGAGCAGCGCCTCTTCGAGCGCCTCGGCGCGTTCAGCGGCGGCTGGACGCTCGAGGCCGCGGAGAGGATCTGCGACGCCGATCTCGACACGCTCGCCTCGCTTCTCGACAAGAGCCTGATCCGCCGTGACGCGGACCGCTTCTCGATGCTCGGGACGATCCAGGAGTACGCGGCCGAGCGGCTCGGCGCGGCCGAGGAGACCCGAAAGCGCCACGCCGAGTTCTTCACCGAGCTCGCCGAGGCTAGCCAGCGCGACCACCTCGGCCCCGCGCAGACGCCACTCCGGCGGCGGTTTCGGACCGAGTGGGACAACATCCGTGCGGCGCTGCAGTGGACAATCGACTCGGGCGAGACCGAGCTCGGCCTCCGTCTCGCAGGGGCGCTCGCGACGATCTGGCTCGACCGCAACTTCGCGCTCGAGGGCCAGCAGTGGTTCGAGACGCTGCTCGAGCGGCCGGAGCCGGTCGCCGACGAAGTCCGGGCGAAGGCGCTGGGGACGGCGGCGATGGTCGCCGGCGTGCGGAGCGACTTCGAGCACGCGATCGGTTGGGGGCAAGAGGCGCTGGACCTGTACCGAGCCCTCGGCTCCGAAGAGGGCATTGCGTGGTCGCTGACTACCGTCGCCCTCGGGCCGATGGAGCAGGGCCGGCCCGAGGAGGCGGGGCCGATGCTGGACGAGGCTGAAGAGCTTCACCGGAAGCTCGGGTTACCGGGCGGTCTCCGGCGGGTCCTGCACCTGCAAGGCCAGCAGGCAGCCGCCGTCGGCGACCTCGAGCGCGGCCGGCGGCTGCTGCGCGAGTCTGCCGATCTCTCAGCGGCAGCCGACGACCACTTCAGCGCGGCGAGCTCCCTCCACTCGCTTGGCGACGTGGAGCTCGCGCTCGGCGACCTCGCTGCCGCCGGCGAGACCTATCGGGACGCCCTACGGGTGGCGTGGGACACGGGCTCGGATCGGCTCGTGTGCTACTGCCTTGCCGGGCTCGCGGCAACCGTGGCCGAGCGGGGCGAGGCGGAGGCCGCTGCGCTTCTCTGGGGCTTCGCCGAAGCCTACGAGGAGAGGCTTCGCTTCACCATGCGCTGGCGCTCGCTCTACGAGGGCCGCCTGGAGCAGGTCGCGCGCGCGCACCCGGAGCAGCACGAGGCCGGCCGGCGACTCGGCGTCGACGAGGCGGTGGAAATCGCCCTCGCTACCGCGCAATCCTGAGGCTATGTCCGTCCTCCCCACCGGCACGGTCACCTTCCTCTTCACCGACATCGAAGGCTCGACCCGCTTGCTGGACGAGCTCGGCGCCGGCTACGCCGACGTCCTGGCCGATCACCATCGGATCGTCCGCGCGGCGATCGAGGAGCACGGCGGTGTCGAGGTCGACACGCAGGGGGACGCGTTCTTCGTCGCGTTCTCTCGAGCGTCGGCCGCCGTTGCAGCAGCCTCTTCGGCGCAGGAGGCACTCGCGGGCACGGGGCTGCGTGTGCGGATGGGGATCCATACCGGCGAGCCGCTTGTGGCGGACACCGGCTACATCGGGATGGACGTCCATCGAGCAGCGCGGGTGATGTCGGCCGGTCACGGCGGCCAGGTCGTGCTCTCACAGACGACGCGTGACCTTCTGGACGAGGCGTTCGAGTTGCGGGATCTCGGCGAACATCGCCTCAAGGACCTCTCCGCGCCGCAGCGCCTGTTCCAGCTCGGCTCGGGAGAGTTCCCAGCCCTCAAGACGCTCCACCAGACGAATCTTCCGGTGCAGCCGGCGCCGCTCGTCGGCAGGGACCGCGAGCTCGCGGAGGCCGGCGCGCTTCTTCGCGAGAATCGACTCGTCACTCTGGTCGGACCCGGCGGCTCGGGGAAGACGCGCCTCGCGCTCCAGCTTGCCGCCGAGGCGATCGAGGACTTCCGCGACGGTGTCTTCTGGGTCCCTCTCCAAGCAGTCGCCGATCCCCGGCTCGTCGAGTCGACCATCGCGCAGAACGTGGGAGCCCGAGACGGAGTGGCCGACTTCCTGCGCGGGCGCACGGCGCTGCTCCTGCTCGACAACCTCGAGCAGGTCCTGGAGGCCGCGCCCATCCTGGCCGAGATGCTCCGGCAGACGATTGGAGTGAAGCTGCTCGCGACAAGCCGCGAGCCGCTCAACCTTGCCGGCGAGCAGCGCTTTCCGGTCGACCCGCTGCCCGACGTCGATGCGATCACGCTCTTCATGGAACGTGCTCGAGCGGTCGACCCGAGGTTCTCGCCCAGCCCGGCCGTCGGCGAGATCTGCCGTCGTCTCGACCGGCTCCCCCTCGCGCTCGAGCTCGCAGCCGCCCGGGTTTCGGTGTTGTCGGCGGAGGATCTGGCCTCGCGCCTCGAGCGCGCGCTTCCGCTCCTAACTGGTGGCGCGCGCGATGTCCCCGAACGACAGCGGACTCTTCGCGCAACCATCGAGTGGAGCTACGACCTCCTCAGCGAGGACGAACGGCGCGCCTTCCACTCGCTCGCCGTGTTCGCGGGCAGCTTCGACCTCGATGCTGCGTCGTCGGTCGGTGCGGTCGAGCTCGACGCCCTGCAGTCGCTCACTGACAAGAGCCTCGTCCGCCGGTGGGGGAGCGGGCGCTTCGGGATGCTGGAGACGATTCACGAGTTCGCGGCGGAACGACTGAGCGAAGCCGGCGCGGAAGGTGAGGTCAGACGAAGGCACGCGGAGCACTTTCTGTCCGTCGCTCGCTCGGCGAAGCTCGGGAGCGACGACGACGGTCCGGGCTTTCCGGAAACCGCCCGGCTCGAGCAGGCGAATCTCCGCGGTGCGCTCCAATGGGCGGTCGACAATCGCGAGAACGAGCTCGGCGTTCGGGTGGCCGTCGCGCTCGCGCGCTTCTGGATCTCCGAGGCTCCGTTCGAAGGCGCGCAATGGTTCGAGGCGCTCCTCGGCGACGCCCGCGACCTGGATCCCGGCCTTCGTGCCGACGCGCTGCGCGACCACGGCGGCGCCGTCTACATCCTTGGGCATTTCGACCGGGGGATGGCCCTCTACGAGGAAAGTCTGGCCATCTACCGGAGCCTCGGGGACGAGCTGGGCGTCGCGCACATGCTCCACCGCCTGGCAGTCGACGCTGTCCGCGTCGGAGATCTCGAGCGGGGCCGGACGCTAACGGAGGAGGCACGTTCGATGGCTGCAGGGCTCGGGGCCCGGAAGGACGAGGCACTTGCGCTTGCGACCCTCGGATCCATCGCCTTCGAGGAGGGGAACACCGACCAGGCCATCGAGCTCCTCGAGCAGTCAGTCGAGGTAGCCGCTGAGGTGGGCTTCGCCTGGTGGCAAGGCGGGCGGCTTCTCGACCTCGCCGAGGTCGCCGTCGAGGCGGGTCGCTCGGCAGATGCCGAGCGCTGGATTCTCGACGGGCTTGCCGTCCTCCTTCCGCTCCGCGATCGGCAACTGCTCGTATTCGGGCTCGCCATGCTCGCGGCGCTCGAGGCCGACGGCGGCAGCGCCGAACGTGCGGGACAGCTCTGGGGCGCCGTCGAGGCCGAGGAGCAGCGCGGCGCGATCGGGCATTGGGAGAACGAGCGCGAACGGTACGAGCGGATGGTTCTCGCACACGCCGATTCCAAGCTCGAAGCGGGCCGCAGGGCCGGCCGGCTGCTCTCGCTCGAGGATGCTGTCAGCCTCGCGCTCTCCCAAGAATGAACTTGCGGCGATTGTTGCGTCGTTGACACCGTGAGGCACCCGCCGGTCTAATCCGTTTCGTAGACTCGCCGCGGACGAGCGCAAGGAGGGCTCCGAACTGGATCCGCACGGCGGAGACAACAAGCCGCATCTGCCAGCACCGAGCATCTGGCCGGTCGGGTTCGCCGTCGGCATCGCCTGCGTCCTCGTAGGCCTCGTCGTCAGCAGGCCTGTCGTCGTCGCCGGCGTCATCATCACGCTGATCTTCGGCTTCCTCTGGGCGCGCGACGTGATGGCGCCCGATCGCGAGCCTGCTGCCGAGCCGGAGCCCGCGGCCGAGCCGTCCGTCGACGGGCCGGAGCCGGACGCGTACCCGCGAAACGTCTTCCTCGAGATGACGACGCTCGGGCTCGGCGCCCTGATCGGAGGCATCGTCACCCTCCCGATTCTCGGCTTCGCCATCGTGCCTGCCTTCACCGGCGAGGACCCGGACGCGGTCGACATGGGCCCGCTGGACAACTACCCGGAGGGCCAATGGCGTGAGGCCACGTTCCTGTACGACCCGAGCCAGGGCGAGGTGTCACGGCGAACCGCGTTCATCAGGAACAACGGCGAGGTCGACGGCGTGCCGAGCATGACGATCATCTCCAACCGCTGCGTCCATCTCGGCTGCCCGGCCCAGTCGGGCGGCCCCCGCCAGGACGAGAACCGCGAGACGGTCATGACCGAGCAGGCCGAGCTGACGCTGACTCCGGTCCAGCCGGCGAACTTCAGCTGCCCCTGCCACGGCGGCGCCTACGACACGGAGGGGAACCGCATCGCCGGGCCGCCGGTCCGCGCCCTCGACCGCTTCAAGTACTCGATCGTCGGTGGAAACCTCCACCTGCTCGAGCCGTACAGCGTCGGCAACGTGGAGGGTGAGGGCGCAGACGCGCAGGTCGAGGCGTACCAGCTCCAGGGCCCGGGCGAGCACGTCGACGGGCTCTCCGCCTTCCTGTATCCGGTGCAGCCCGAGGACGTCGAGCCCTGATGTCAGTCGTCCCGCCACCCTCGCGGCCTCGCAAGAAGTCGATCACGCAGAAGATCCTCCACGTCGTCTGGATGCCGCTGAACTGGCTGGAGGAGCGGTCGGGGATCGTCGCCGGCACCAGGTACTTCCTCTTCCGGAAGGTTCCGAGGGACAGCAACTGGTTCCACACGCTCGGGTCGGCGACACTGACGGCCTTCCTCGTCCAGCTCGGGACCGGGGTGGTCCTGGCGTTCTACTACAAGCCGCATCCCGACGAGGCGTACGAGTCGATCCGGAACATCACGCACGACGTCACCCTCGGCTGGCTCGTGCGGGGCATGCATAGATGGGGCGCGAGCGTCTTCATCATCCTGCTCTTCCTCCACATGGGCCGAGTCTTCCTGTTCGGCGCCTACAAGTATCCGAGGGAGCTGAACTGGATCGTCGGCGCGACCATCCTGCCGCTCGCGCTGCTCATGGGCTTCACGGGCTACCTGCTTCCGTGGGACCAGACGTCCTACTGGGCGACGGTCGTCGGCATCAACCTCAACGGGACGGGGCCGATCATCGGCCCCTTCCTCGCACAGTTCTTACGTGGAGGCGACGAGATCGGCCTGAACACGCTGACGATCTTCTACGCCACGCACATGCTGCTGCTTCCCGGCGCGCTCATCGGCCTGATCTTCCTGCACCTCTACCTCGTCGTCCGGCTCGGCGTCAGCTCGCCGCCGTGGTCGGACGAAGAGGCCGGCCGTGAGCGTCCAGAGCCGCTGCCGACCGGCGACGGGGGCCTGGTGAGGCCTCGCGCCCGCGTAGGGAGGCCGCCGAGTGAGTAGCGCCACCGACGAGCGCCGGGCGCACTTCAAGCGCTACAAGGAGGACGTCGAGACCGAGGGGAAGCAATTCCACCCCTACGCGATGTTCCACGACGTGGTGATGAGCCTCGTCGTGGTCACAGTCATCGTCGCGCTCGCGTGCATCTGGTACTTCACCGCTGACGAGGCGACCGAGCCGGAAGGCGCGTCGACCTCGGGGAGGCTCGGCGTGCTCTACGAGGAGAAGGCCGACCCCGGGACGACGAGCTTCATCCCGCGGCCGGACTGGTACTTCTACTTCCTCTTCTACCTGCTCAGGATCTTCAAGTGGCCCGACACGGTAGTGCTCGGAACCGTCGGAATCCCGACGATCGCCTTGATTCTGCTGCTTGTGCTGCCCTTCATCGACCGCCGCGAGGAGCGACGACTCTCCCGCCGGCCCGTGGCGATGATCGCGGCGCTCCTGACGGTGGTCACCATGGGCGTCCTGACGTACAAGGGCGCTGTCGCGGAGGAGGGCACCGGCGCGACGGGCGACGTTGCCCGCTGGATCGAGGAGAACAACATTCCGGAGGGGGACGCGCAGGTGGGTGCGGAGCTCTTTGCAGAGAGCGGCTGCACGAACTGCCACATCTACCTTGGCTCGGGTGTGTCCAACGCCGGCGCGCCCGACCTTTCGGACGTCGGGGCAGACCAGGACGCGGCCCGGTTGAGGGCGTACGTGGCGAATCCCCGGCAGTTCGGCAACACGGTGATGCCGGTGTACGGCGAGGATCTGACAGACGAGCAGCTGGATCAGATCGCGGCCTTCCTCGAGGCCTCCAAGGGTCCCTCCGGCGGGTAGATCCCGGTGACAGCGCGGACCGGCCACCTTCCGGCCGACGGCGTCCGGACGATGTTCGACCGGATCGCGCCGGTCTACGACGCCATGAACCACGCCATGACGGCCGGGCTCGACCGTCGGTGGAGGCGTCTGGCCGCCGACGCTGTGGTCGCCCCCGGCGAGACGGTGCTCGACGCCTGCTGCGGGACCGGCGACCTCGCGCTGGCTGCGCGCGCGGCCGGCGGCGTCGTGACCGGGCTGGACTTCTCGGAGGCGATGCTCGAGCGCGCCCGGCGCAAATCGGCCGAGATCGAGTGGCTCGAAGGAGACCTCCTGCACCTGCCGTTCAGCGACCGCTCCTTCGACACGGCGACCGTCGGCTTCGGCGTGCGGAACGTCGAGGACCTCGATCGCGCGCTGCGGGAGCTGCGCCGGGTCCTGAGGCCGGGGGGCAGGCTGGCGATCCTGGAGATCGTGCGGCCGAAGGGCCCGCTCGCCCTCTTCTACAGGGCCTGGTTCGGCGGGCTCGTCCCGCTCGCGGGCAGCATCCTGCCCGGCGGGGCGGCGGCCTACTCCTACCTCCCGGCGAGCGTACGTCGCTTTCCGGGCCCGACGGAGCTCGCCGAGCGCGTGCGAACGGCGGGCTTTCACCCGGTGGCGCATCGCCTGCTCGGCGGCGGCATCGTCGTCCTGCTCGTCGGTGAGGCCAGGTGACCCGCCCGGCGGCATTCGCCGACTTCTGGACGGCTGCAAAGCCGCGCCAGTGTGGAGCCTCAGTCCACGCCCATATCTCCTCGATATGGACGCGGCCTGAGTCCGCACCCTGGCTTGCTTTTCGCGCGTCAGAAGGGCGCGAATGCCACCGGGCGGATCACCGGTGACCGCGCAAGCCGCCGTCAAGGCGACTCCGGGGCTCGACGCCTACATGGAAGCGCTGGAGAATCGCCTCCGCGAGACCGTTGCGAGCCATCGGGGCACGGTCGCGGACGCCGGGGCTCAGGCGCTCGCCGCCGGGGGGAAGCGGCTCCGGCCGCTCCTCGTCTTCCTCACAGCCACGGCGGGCCACGATCCGCTCCCGGCGGGAGCCGCGGTCGAGCTCGTCCACATGGCGAGCCTCGTCCACGACGACCTGATCGACCGGGCGGCGCTTCGCCGCGGGCAGAAGACCGCCTGGCGAACGCATGGCTCCGTCGGCGCCCGCGCGACCGGCGACTACCTGTTCGCCCGTGCGTTCTCCGAGCTGTCGGCAACCGGCGACGCCGAGGGCGTGCAGCTGCTCGCCGGCGCCGCGCTCGCCCTCGTCCGCGGCGAGGCCCTCCAGCACGCGCAGGCGCACAAGCCGGACACGACCGAGGACGAGTACCTCGACCGGTGCACGCTCAAGACGGCGGAGCTCTTCCGGGCCGCGTGTCTGCTCGGAAGCCGCGACGAGGCGATCGGCCGCTTCGGGGTCGCGCTCGGCATCGCCTTCCAGATCACGGACGACATCCTCGACTGCACCGGTACGACCATCGAGACCGGGAAGCTCGCGGGGAACGACCTGCGCGAGGGAACGCCGACGCTGCCGCTGATCTACGCGGGCCGCGAGGATCCCGTCGTTCGGGAGGCGCTCGCAGGCGGCCCGCTCGACGGCGCACTCGTCCGCGTCGCCCAGACGGGCGCGCTGGAGCAGGCCCGCGAGGTTGCTCTCCGCTACGCCGCGGAGGCGCGCCGCGAGCTCGAAGGCCGGGGTCACCGCCCGGAGCTGGAAGCGCTGACGCACATCGTCGTCGAGCGGCGCAGCTAGGGATATCGTCCAGGCGGTGGGAGTCCTCCCCGAACCGGTCGAAGCGCTCCTGGAGACCGCGCTCGTGAGCGAGCTCACGGTCGTCAGCCCTTCGGGCCGGCCCGTGACGCACCCGCTGATCCCCCTCTACGACGGCGAGCTGATCTACCTCACCTCGAGCATCCTCTTCTCGAAGAAGCTGGAGCACATCAAGGCGAACCCCAAGGTGTCGCTCGCAATCACCGATCCCACCGCGGTCGAGCCGGGCCAGATCGCCCGGGCAACGATCCAGGGCGACGCCGAGGTCGACGACTCGGACCTCCACGCCGGCTGGGAGCGCGTGCTGCCGCTCTGGCGGAAGAAGGAGCCCGCGATCGACTTCTTCCTCGGGAAGCGCGTCGCGCTTCCGCTCTTCTTCGAGCGCGGGGTGATCGAGATCCGGCCGCGGAAGGCGTTCCTGTGGGAGGACGGGCGGACCGACCGGCCGCCGCAGGTCTTCGACGTGTCGCCGGTGCCCGCGTGAAGCCGACTCCGGAGCTCATCCGCGGGCTGAAGGAGCGCTTCGCCCATGCCGTAGTCGCCTACGTCGACGCCGACGGCTATCCCATGTCGGTCGCGACCGAGTTCGAGGTCGACGAGCAGAGCGGCACCGTCGTGCTTCGAGCAGTGGCCGGCGAGGAGCAGCCGCCGCAGGGAGAGCAGGTCAACGTCGTCTTCAGCCACATCCGCCCACAGCCGGGAATCGGCTACGACGAGCGACGCTACGTCTCGGTCTGGGGGCCGCTGCGCCGGACGGACAGCGGGCTCGAGCTCTCGCCCGAGCGGGTGCAGGGCTGGGACGAGCAGGAGATGTCGTTCTTCGAGTACTCGGAGCGCGGCGTCGGGCAGGCGCACCGCTACCTCGAGCAGGTCTCGGAGGAGAGCGGGCGCGAGGTTCGGCCGAAGCTCTCGTTTGGCTGGCTCTTCCTCCGCGCCACCCGGCTTCCGTTCCTGACCGCGACCTTCGTACCGGTGCTGCTCGGCATCGCCGTCGCCGCCTGGACGAACGGGTTCAACTGGTGGCTCGCGCTCCTGACGGTGATCGGCGGCGCCTGCATCCACCTGGGCCTGAATGTCGCCAACGACGTCTTCGACACCACGAGCGGCGCCGACGCTGCAAACGTCAATCCCACGCAGTTCAGCGGCGGATCGCGAGTCGTCCACTACGGGCTGCTCACCCTGCGCGAGATCACGCTCCTCTCGGCCGGGTTCTACGCCGTGGGAATCGGCATCGGGGTCTACCTCGCCGCGACGCGAGGCTGGGATCTGCTCTGGCTCGGCATCGCCGGCGCCCTGCTCAGCGTCTTCTACACGGCGCCGCCGCTGAAGCTCGTCCACCGCGGGCTCGGCGAGATCGACGTCTTCCTCGGCTTCGGCCCGATCATGGTCCTGGGCGCATACTTCGTCCAGGCGCAGGAGTACGACCTCGAGCCGCTCCTCGTCTCGATCCCCGTGGGGATCCTGATCGCCCTCGTCCTCTACGTGAACGAGGTGCCCGACCGGCCGGCCGACGCCGCGGCGGACAAGCGCACGCTGCCCGTGCGGTTCGCGAAGGACACGATCGTGAACGGCTACGCCGCCGCCGTCGCGCTCACCTTCGCGCTGATCGTCGTCTTCGCCATCGCAGGCTGGATCGTCCGTCCCGCGATCATCGCCGTCGTCGCCGCGCCGCTGGCGCTCCCGGTCTACAGGGCGCTCAAGTCCTTCTACGACCAGCCGTACGCCCTGATGCCGGCGATGGCGAAGAACATCCAGCTCCATCTGGCGACCGGCGTCCTGCTGATCCTCGGCTACGTGATCGCGATCGTCGCGGACGGGGTGCTGGACGACCCGCCGTCGTTCCTGACGTGAGCACCGAGTTCATCTCGGCAGTCCCGATCATCCCGGCGCGCGATGTCGAGCAGAGCGCGGGCTGGTACCGCGACCGGCTCGGCTTCACGATCTTCCATACCGAGGACGAGTACGGGATCGTCGGGCGTGGCGAGACCTGGATCCACTTCTGGGGGCCGAGCGGGATCCCGCCCGAGAAGTCGGACACCATGATCCGCGTGGGCGTCCGGGGCATCGACGAGCTATACGAGCACTGCCGGGTCGAGCAGATCGTGCACCCGAACGCGCCGCTCGAGGAGAAGCCCTGGGGCTTCCGCGAGTTCGCGGTCATCGACCACGACGGCAACCTCGTGACGTTCTTCGAGCCGCCTGAGGACTACGAGCCGCAACCGGGGTGACGCTCGCCACCACGCCGTGGAGCTGGTACCGCGACCCCGGGGTGCTCGAGCGCGAGGACGACGCGATCTTCCGCCGCAGCTGGCAGTACGTCGGCGTCCTCGGCGAGCAGAACGTCGTCCCCGGCTGGGCCGGCCGGGTTCCGGTCGTCGCCGTGCGGGACGAGGGCGGCGCCGAGCGGGCCTTCGTCAACGTCTGCCGGCACCGCGGCTCCGTCGTCGTCGAGGAGGCCGGAAGCCGGAAGTCGCTCCAGTGCGCGTACCACGCCTGGACGTACGGGCTGGACGGCGCGCTGCGCTCGGCGCCGCGATCGGAGGAGCTCCAGGGCGACGGGGAGCTCGGTCTCGTCGAGATCCGCCTCGGCGCCTGGGGCCAGTTCCGCTTCGTGAACCTCGACGGCGAGGCGCCTCCCCTCGACGAGGTACTCGGCGAGGTGCCGGCCATGCTCGCGGAGGGAGGGATCGACGTCGAGGACCTCGCGTTCCACCACCGCGTCGACTGGGAGGTCGCGGCGAACTGGAAGATCGCGACCGAGAACTTCCTCGAGTGCTACCACTGCGCCGTCGCACACCCGGGCTTCTCGGCCATGGTCGAGACCTCGCCCGGCGAATACCGGCTCGAGCGCAGGCCCTGGCACCTGAGCCAGTTCGGGCAGCTGAAGGACCCCACCGGTGCGCCGCTTCCCGAGGGTCAGTTCCACCTCATCTGGCCGAACACCGGGATCAATGTCTTCCCGGGCCGGCCGAACCTCTCGATCGGCCCGATCCTGCCTCTGGCGCCCGACCGAACGCGCCGGGTGCTCGACTACTTCTTCGCACCGGACGAGACCGACGTCTGGATCGAGGAGTTCCTCGAGTTCGACGACCAGGTCGGGCGGGAGGACGCGAAGCTCGTCGAGTCCGTCCAGCGCGGCGCGGGGTCCGGCGCGATCGTCGAGGGCCGGCTGCTTCCGGACAGCGAGCAGCTCGTCGCCGCCTTCCAGGACCGAGTCCGCGATGCCCTTGCGTAAGACCGGCGCGCCGCGGAGAATCGCGTCGTGCCCCATTTCCTCTACAGGCTGATCCCGCCGAGGCCGACCTTCCCGGCCGACATGACCGAGGACGAGGGCGCGGTCATGCAGGAGCACTTCGGCTACTGGGCGGGCCTGGTCGAGCGTCGGCGGGCGATCGCGTACGGGCCGGTCATGGATCCGAACGGCACGTACGGCATCGCCGTGCTCGAGGTGGACGACGACGCCGCCGCGAAGGAGATCGCCGAGAGCGACCCGGCGATCACGTCGCCGGCCGGCTTCGGCTTCGAGCTCCACCCGATGCCGGACGCGATCATCCGGCCCTAGCTGCTGCCGGCCGCCTCCGCCCGACGCAGTCCCCGCACCGCCCAGATCGAGAACAGCCCGATCAGCGCCAGAGCCGCGCCGAATCCGGCGGCGATGCGCGTCGGCTCGCCGGCGATCAGGCTGCGGCCGGCCTCCAGCATCAGCGTTACCGGGTTGAGGCGAGCGATCGTCTCCAGCCAGTCCGCGAGCAGCTCGACCGGCACGAAGACCGGCGCGAAGAAGAGTGAGAGGAAGACCGGGAGCTGCATGAGCGGCGCCGCCTGGAGCGTCCGGAACCGCATCGCTACGCCCGCCGACCACAGCAGGCCGACCATGTTCACGAGTGCGGCGAGCGCGTAGAGCGCGAAGACGTCGACGCCGTTCCCGCCCACCTCCATCCCGGCAATCATCGCGACGCAGGTGAGGATCGTCGCCGTCAGGGCCCAGCGGCCGAGGGCGCCGAGCCCGTACCCGAGGAGAATCCCACGCCGATCGGGTGCGGCGACCATCAGGCGGCGCGCGAAGCCGGTCTCGAAGTCGCGGACGATCCCAAAGCCTGTGAAAACTCCTGCAAAAGCCGCTGATTGAAGCAGCACGAAGACGAACTGGAAGGCCGTGTAGCCGACCGCGAACTGGAAGCCGGGCACGTCGTTCACCCGCGAGAGCCCGCCGGCGAACGCCACGAAGAAGAACATCGGGAACGCGATCCCGGGGATCAGCAGCGACGGCGTCGTGAAGTTGTTGTGCAGCGTCCGCCAGCCGACGGCGAGCGCGACGGTGAGCGTGCTCCTCACGTCCGCTCCATCCGGGTCCGCAGCGAGAGCGACGAGAGGGTGAGCCCGACGATCGCCAGGCCGATCGAGATCGAGAACCCGAGCGCGAGCGCCTCCTCGTTCCACCCCTCGATGACCAAGCTCCGGATCGCCTCGATCAGGTACGAGACCGGGTTCAGCGACGCCGCGGTCCGGAACCAGTCCGTCTCGATCAGGTTACGGGGGAGGTTCATCGACGAGATGAACAGGAACACGAAGAAGACCGGAAACAGGCTGTGCACCGCCTCTGTCGAGCCGGTGCGGAGCGCGGCAAGGGCCCCGAAAGAGCCGAAGGCAGTCACGATCAGCACGGCGAGGACGAAGATCACCACCGTGCCGAGGACGCCGGTCTCTATGCGCACGCCAATCGCGAGACCGACGGCCAGGTACCAGATTGCCTGCACGACGCCCATCACGATCACCCCTCCGAGGTGACCGACGAGCAGCGCCGCGCTCTGCATCGGCGTGAGTGCCAGGCGATTCAGGAAGCCGGTCTGGATGTCCCGCGCGAGGTCGACACCGGCGTTCACGGTCGAGAAGAGCGCGCCCTGGATGAACGGGAAGGCGAGGAAGAACGCGAGGAACGAGTCCGTCGGGAAGCCGGGGAGGCTAGTGGCCGCGTCGAGGCCACCAGTGTTCACAGCCATCAGCGCCAGCGGGAAGATGAGCGGCGTGATCCAGTTCGCGGGCTGGCGAATGGTGCGGATCACCGAGCGCCTGGCCAGGTTGAGGACCTGCGACGCCAGAGTCATTCCGGCTCGGGAGGCTCTTCCTCGCCCTCGAGCGAGCGACCGGTCTTCGCCAGGAACACGTCGTCCAGCGTCGGCGCGTGCAGATGGAGCGCAGCGACGGTGACCTGCGCCGAGTCGAGTGCGCGCACGACGTCGGCGAGGCCGCCCTTGCCGTCCAGGCGGACGGCGACCCCCGCCGTCGACGGCTGGAGCTCGCCGAACCGCTCGAAGATCTCCTCGAGACGGCCGGGCTCGGTGTCCTCGGTCGGAACCGCCTCCACGGTCGGCCGGCCGATTTCCGCCTTCAGGGCCGCCGGCGTTCCCTCGGCGACGATCCGGCCGTGGTCGATGATCCCGACCCGGTCGGCGAGGACGTCGGCCTCCTCGAGGTACTGGGTCGTCAGGAAGACAGTCACGCCGTCGGCCCGCTTGAGCCGCACGACCTCGTCCCAGAGCGCGCTGCGGCTCTGCGGGTCGAGCCCGGTGGTCGGCTCGTCGAGGAAGAGGATCCGCGGATGGTGCGCCAGGGCGAGCGCCAGATCGAGGCGGCGCTTCATTCCGCCCGAGTAGCCGCTGATCTTCCGGTCCGCGGCCAGCCGGAGACCCACGCGCTCGAGGAGCTCGTCGGTCCGGCCGTCCCGCTCGGCGCGTGGGATCCCATGGAGCGCGAGCTGGAGCTTCAGGTGCTCGCGGCCGGTAAGAAGCGGGTCGAGAGCTGCCTCTTGGAGCGCCGCGCCGATCGTCCTGCGCACCGCCGGTCCGTCCGTGACGATGTCGTACCCGCCGACCTTCGCGCTGCCCGCCGTGGGCGGAAGGAGGGTCGTGAGCATGTGGACGGTCGTCGACTTGCCGGCGCCGTTCGGGCCCAGGAAGCCGTAGATCTCGCCGGGGGCGACATCGAGGTCGATGCCGGCGACCGCATGAATCCCGCCCTTGAACTCGCGGACGAGGCCACGGACTTCGATCGCACGCTCCACCCCAGCACCCTACCCGTGTACGAATGCTGTAAAGGCAGCCTTGACGGTTCCTGTTATCGGGTAGCCTCAGCCGCGGTCGATGCTGAGGAAGGCGATCATTTTCTGCCTGCTCGCAGGCATTTTTGCGTCTCCCGCGGCGGCGGCGCAGCAGCTGCTGATGCCCGGCGTCACCTACGAGAAGCGGCTGCAGTTCACCCGCTTCGGGCCGCAGGCGATGCACATCCTCACGGCGCCGAAGCCTGCCGGTGGTCTCTACGGCCTCAAGCCTGTGCTCTCGAACGGCGCGGCCGTCGGCCGCGAGCGCGTGACGTCGATGCAGCGGCGCGCCGAGGCGAGCGCAACCGTTGCCGGCGTCAACGGCGACCTCTTCACGTGGGCTGACGGCATCCCCTCGAGCGGGCTGATCCAGGACGGCGTCCTCCGCACGACGCCGCACCCGAAGCGGTCGATGCTCGGAGTCGACACGGTCGGGAACCTTCGCGTCGATCGGATCTCGATGCTCGGCACCTGGCAGGGATCTGGCCCGCGCCGGCCGATCCAGCTCGTCAACCGTCCGCCGGGCCCGAACGGGACGACGCTGTACACGCCGTCCTACGGCGCGACGACTCCCGCGACCCCGGGCGTGTTCGAGGCGGTGCTGTCGCCCTTCCCGTCCGCGACGCCGAACGCCGACCTGGTCGGGTTCGTCTCGGAGAACCGGCGCGGCGGCACGCCGATCCCGCCCGGAGGCGCCGTCCTGGCGGCGCGAGGGACGCAGGCGCAGCGGATGGCCGTCGAGGCCGTAGCTGCCGACACGGTCAGCGTCCGGCTCGTCCTTCGCCCAGAATGGCGGGACGTGCCGGAGGCGCTGGGCGGCGGCCCCGAGCTGATCCGGCAGGGCCGTCCGATCTTCCGCCCCGCGGAGGACTTCGGCACCTACCACCTCAACCGCAGGCACCCGAGGACAGCGGTGGGCCAGCGCTCGGACGGGCGCATCGTGATGCTCGTGGTCGACGGACGGCGGCCGGGCTACTCCTCGGGGATGACGAACTTCGAGCTGGCGCAGACGATGGCTCGGCTCGGCGTCGTGACGGCCTCGGCGCTCGACGCGGGCGGCTCGTCCACGATGGCGTTCGGCGGACAGCTCCTGAGCCGTCCTTCGGACAGCGGCGGCGAGCGGCTCGTCTCCGAGGCGCTCCTGGTCATGTACTACGGCGTGCACGCGCCGGAGACGGAGCTGTCGTTCTCGCCGAACGGCGACGGCGCCGGCGACCGGCAGCGGCTCGAGTACAAGATCGTCAAGCCGTCGACGGTCACGGCGACACTGACCGGGCCCGGCGGCGTCGCCCGCACGATCGACTCGGGAGACCGCAAGCCGGGTCTCTACAAGTTCGCGTTCGCCGGCGGCACCCGGGCGAGTCGGACTCGCCAAACGGAGCCCGAGGGCCGCTACCGCTGGTCGATCACGGCCGTGGACTCCGAGGGCCGCCGGTCGACCGCCGAACGATCGTTCAGCCTCAACAACACGCTCGGGTTCATCTCCGTCCAGCCGTCGCGCATGACGGTGGGACGGAAGCGCGGCGGGCGCCTGTCGATCGGCTTCACGCTCACGCGCCCTGCGCGCGTCAGCGTCACGATCACGTCGAAGACGGGCCAGCTGCTCCGCGTCGTGCGGAACTTCAACGCCCGAGCCGGCAAGACCGCGCTGCTCTGGAACGGCAAGTACCCGAACGGCAAGCCGGTCTATTCGGGCACCTACCTGGCGCGCGTGGTCGCGACGAACTCGGTCGGCCGTGCCGAGCTGGCCCGCTCGTTCCGCGTGCGCCGCCGCTAGCGCCCCTACACTCGGCCGGTGCTCCAAGCCTCAGTCCTGAGCGCGATTACGGACGCGCTCACCGAGATCATCGGCGACCACGGGATCTACGCCGTGTTCATCCTGATGTTCGTCGACGCCGTGCTGCCTGCCGCGAGCGAGCTCGTGATGGTCTACGCCGGCGCCGTCGCCGCCGGCGCATTCGCCGGGCAGAGCGTCGTGCTGTTCGGCGAGCCGATCGAGTCGGAGCCCTGGGCCTACGTCGCGATGGCGACGGCAGGCGCGCTCGGGTACATCCTCGGCTCGATCGCCGGCTGGGTGATCGGCTACTACGGCGGGCGCCCGTTCATCGAGCGCCACGGGCGCTGGCTGCACGTGACGCCGCACACGCTCCAGAGGGCGGAGGCGTGGTTCGACCGCTTCGGCGACTGGGCGGTCGCGATCGGGCGCGTGACGCCGGTCGTGCGCTCGTTCATCGCGATTCCGGCCGGCGTCTTCCGCATGCCGCTCGGCCGCTACACGCTGCTGACGATCCCCGGCTCGGTGGTCTGGGCATTCGCGTTCGCGGGCGCCGGCTGGGCCGCCGGCTCCCAGTGGGAGGACTTCCACCACAGCTTCCGGTACGCGGAATACGTCGTCGCCGCGGCGATTCTCCTGCTCATCGTGGCCGGAATCTGGCGTCATAGGCGAGGGGCTGGCCCCTCGCCCGGTGATGCTGCCCCAGTCCGGACGCCCGAGGAGCAAGCAGGGGAAGGACGCAGGGAGGGCACGTATCAATGAGATACGTGCCCGACTGAGGACGCAGCCCTGCGCCGTCTCCGCAGCCGTTCCGGGCTGTGGCGGGCATCGCCGGGTGAGGGGCTAGCATTGACCGCCGTGCCGAAGATCCCGCTGGTTGACGTCCAGGCGCAGTACGCGCCGCTGACGGAGGAGCTGCGGAGCCGGTTCGAGGGGGTCCTCGAGTCCGCCCAGTTCATCCGTGGCCCGAACGTGAAGGCGTTCGAGGAGGAGGCCGCGGCGTACCTCGGCGTCCGGCGGGCGGTCGGCGTCGCGAACGGGACCGACGCGCTCGTCCTCGTGCTCGACGCGATGGGCATCGGGCCCGGCGACGAGGTGATCTGCCCGGCGTTCACGTTCTACGCGACGGCCGAGTCGATCGCCCGGCGCGGCGCGACACCGGTCTTCGCGGACATCGACGCCGCCACGCTCAACCTGGACCCGGAGGATGTCTCCGGCCGGATCACCGACCGGACGAAGGCGATCATGCCCGTCCACCTCTTCGGCCGCCCGGCGCCGACGGCCGAGCTCGCGGCGCTCGGCGTCCCGATGATCGAGGACGCGGCGCAGGCGTTCGGTGCCCCCGGCATCGCGCAGACAGGCGTCGCCTCGACCTTCAGCTTCTACCCGACCAAGAACCTCTTCTGCCTCGGCGATGGAGGGTTGGTGACCGCCAACGACGAAGACCTCGCCGAGAGGATCCGGATGCTCGCGTTCCACGGCTCACGCGACAAGACCACGTTCGACTTCGTCGGCTACAACTCGCGACTCGACGAGCTGCAGGCTGCCTTCCTGCGCGTCTTCCTGGAGCACCTCGACGAGTGGACTCGCAGCCGGCGCGAGGCTGCTGCTCGCTACGCCGACCTCGGGCTCGGCGACCTCGTCGAGTTGCCGGAGGACGAGCCCGGCCACGTCTATCACCTGATCGTTTCACGGTCGCCAGAGCGCGACCGGATCCGCGAGGCGTTGAGCGCAGCCGACATCGCCTCCGCGACCTACTACACGACCCCGCTCCACCTCCAGCCCGCCCTGCGCTTCCTCGGCTACGAGCCGGGCTCGCTGCCCGAGACCGAGCGCGCAGCCACGGAGAACCTCTCGGTCCCGCTGTGGCCGGGGATCGCGCCGGAGATCCAGGAGCGCGTGGTCGAGACGGTCCGCTCCGCCGTCGGCGCTCCCGTTCGCTGATGCTGCCGGTCAACCGCCACCGGCTGTGGCAGATCGCGGCCGACGCAGGGCTGATCGCGCTCGCCTGGTGGCTTGCGTTCCAGCTCCGTTTCGACTTCGACGTCCCGGCGAACTTCCGCGACGGCCTCTGGACGACCGTCGCGATCGTCGTTGCGATCAAGCTCGCGGTCTTCGTCGCCTTCGGCTTCTACAACCGCTGGTGGCGCTACGTGTCCACGAAGGACATGTGGCGGGCCGCGCTCGGCGTCGTGGTCGCCTCGGTGATCGCCGCCTACGCGATCTACTTCATCGATCCGTTCGAGCGGCGCCTGCCGCGAGGCGTGGCGCTGATGGACGGCGTGCTTCTCCTCGGCCTGGTCGCCGGGTCGCGGCTGCTGGCGCGGAGCGTCTTCGAGCGGCCGTCCGCCTCGCGGCTCGTCGCCCGCGGCAAGGAGGTGATCGTCGTCGGCGCCGGCGACGCCGGCCAGCTCGTGATCAAGGAGATGCAGCGCTCGCGCCAGCTCGGCTACACGCCAATCGGGATCGTGGACGACGATCCCCGCAAGAAGAACCTCCGCGTCCACGGCGTCCGAGTCCTCGGGACCACGGACGAGCTCCCGCACGTCCTCCGCGACAACCGCCCGGACGAGCTCCTGATCGCGATCCCCTCCGCGTCGGGCGAGCAGCGCCAGCGCGTCGTCGAGGTCGCGCGCCGCGAGAGCGTCCCCGTGAAGACGCTGCCGGGTCTCTACGAGCTGATCGCCGACGAGGACAACCTCGCTGCGCAGATCCGGCCCGTGCAGGTGGAGGACGTCCTCGGCCGCGAGCCGGTCGAGGTCGACCTGGAGGCGATCTCGTCGTACCTCGAGGGGGAGACGGTGCTCGTCACCGGCGCCGGCGGCTCAATCGGGTCGGAGCTCTGCCGCCAGATCGCGCGCGCGAGACCGTCTCGGCTGATCCTCCTCGACCAGGGCGAGACGCCGCTCTTCGAGATCGAGCGCGAGCTGGTGGACGAGCGCCAGTTCACGGCCAGCATCCCGGTGCTCGCCGACGTCTCGAACCGGCGGAAGCTGGCGCAGGTTTTCGAGCGCTACCGGCCGGGGGTCGTCTTCCACGCCGCGGCCTACAAGCACGTCCCGCTGATGGAGGCGAACCCGCTGGAGTCCATCCGCAACAACGTGCTCGGGACGAAGGTCGTCGCGGACACGGCGGTGAAGTTCGGCGCCAAGCGCTTCGTCCTCGTCTCGACCGACAAGGCGCTCAACCCGAAGGCCGTCTACGGCCAGTGCAAGGCGCTCGCCGAGTGGATCACCGAGGCGTACGGCTGCCGGGAGGACGTCGAGACCCGGTTCATGGCCGTTCGCTTCGGCAACGTGCTCGGCTCGGCGGGCAGCGTGATCACGATCTTCCGGCGCCAGATCGCCACCGGTGGCCCGGTCACGATCACGCACCCCGAGATGACGCGCTACTTCATGACGATCCCGGAAGCCTCGTCGCTCGTCGTCCAGGCCGGCTCGATCGGGGGCCGGGGCGAGATCTTCGTCCTCGACATGGGAGATCCGGTCGGGATCCTCGACCTGGCGCGCGACATGATCCGCCTCTCCGGGCGGGAGCCCGAGCGCGACATCCCGATCGAGTTCATCGGCGTCCGGGCGGGGGAGAAGCTGCACGAGGAGCTCTGGGGGCCGGACGAGGAGATCGCCCCGACGGCGCACGCGAAGATCTCGCGCGCCCGCCGGGCCCCGATCGTCGCCGAGTGGCTCGACGGGGAGCTCGAGGCGCTGGAGCGCCTCGTCGAGGAGGGCGAGACGCTGGAAGCCGTCTCCCGGCTCTCGACGATGGTGCGGGTCCCGAAACGCCGGGCGCTAGACCGGAAGCAGCAAGTCGAGCATCTCGGCGGGGTCGCGGCGGACCCGAGTCGCCGCGCCTGACTCACGCTTCGAGACCGCGAGCGCGCGCGGGTCGGTGATCGGCACGAGGCGCTTCTGCCGGATCAGCTCCTCGTCCACGCCGCCAAGCCGGCCGCCAAACGTCGTGTAAACCGGGACGCCGAGCGCCGCCGCCTCGCGGTTCATCGTCCCACCCGCCGAGACGACGAGGTCTGAGAGGCCGATCAGGCTCTGGGCGTCCACCGCGCGCTCGGGGACGACCACCGCCGGCAGCTGGAGGCTCCGAACGTACGCGCCCTGTTCGGCGGTCCGCGGGACGACGACGACCTGCACACCTTGCTGGTGGCCAAGGTGATCGAGCACCTGCGGGAAAAGTCGGTTCGAAGTCCGGTGGTAGAGCGAGACGTCCGGCGGCGTGCGGACGACGACGAGGGTGCGCTCGCCGTCCAGGTGGAGCTCGTCGAGCACCGAGCGGTCGGGTTCGAAGTCGGCGAGGTAGTACTCCTCTTTCAAGCCGGAGTATTGGCGCAGCTTCGGCGGCTTGACCCCGTACCGCCGGAGCCGCTCGGGTGGGATCGCGTCCGGCACGACGACGTAGGTCGCCGCCCTGAGCCCGAGCTGGTGCTGGAGCCAGGCGAACTCGTAGTCGAACGTGGTCGAGCTCGGGATGCCTAGCCGCCGCGCCGTGATCGTCAGCTCGTGGGAGCCGTGGGCAAGGGCGGCGTCGAAGTCACGGCCCTTCGCCCACTTGCGCAGGCGGCCGAGCCTGGAAGTGAGCGCCCGCGCCTTGCCGAGCCGCGATCTCCCGCCGTGGCTGCCGAACACCTCGGCCTCGATCCCGTGGAGCTCGAGGAGCTGGAGCGTCTGCGCGTAGTCGCGCGCGGTGATCTCGACCTCGTCGCCTCGCTCTCGCAGGATCCGGATCAGCGGCCGGAACACGAGCACGTGGGCCGGTGCGGTCATGTCCAACCAGACCCGCATCAGTCCTCCACCAGGCGGAAGCGGACGGCCTCGATGGGGGTGTCGGGCTCGATTGGCTGTTCGAAGAAGCGCTCGTGGGCGACTCGCCAGGCCTCCACGGTGTCGAAGCCCTCGCCCTCGTCGCGGGCGAACCGCTCGTCGACCTCGGAGGCGGGGATCACCCGCGCCTCGGTGATCTCCACGACGCCGACCCGCTCGTCGTCGTAGCCGAGCAGGGCGTAGCGCTCGCCCGGCTTGTCCTCCGGCTCGTTCGACTCGGCCAGTCCCGCGGTCGCCGTCTTGCGCCCGGCGAGCACCGCTTCGACGAGCCTGCGGCGCAGCTCGGTTCGGGCGTACCCGAGCTCGAACGGCGGCAGGTCGCTCAAGCGACGGCTTCGGCGAGTCGCGGCTCGCGCAGCGGTCCGGGCGTGCGCTCGACGTGATGCTCGTGCCAGAGCGTGAAGGCGAGCAGCCCCCAAAGCTGGCGCGAGAGATCCTCCTCGCCGGCCACGTGCCTGTCGAGGAGCCGCGCGACGGGCTCGGGCCGGAGGTAGCCCTGGCGGCGCAAGGTGTCCGGCGCGAGGACGTCCCGCGCGAACGGCTCGAGCTCGCCGCGGAGCCACGCCGCGGCCGGAATCGAGAACCCGCGCTTGCGTCCGTAGACGATCCGCCGTGGCAGGAGCGGCGCTGCCGCCTTCCGGAGCAGCACCTTCTTTCGGAGCCCGCGGACCTTGAGCCGTGTGGGAAGCGCCAGTGCGAGGCCGGCGACGACGGGGTCGAGGTAGGGCACGCGAGCCTCGAGTGAGTGCGCCATCGACGCCCGGTCGGTCTTCAACAGCAGGTCGTCGACCAGGTACGTGCCGAGGTCGACGTCCTGAAGGCGCGTGAGCAGCTCCGCGCCCTCGGTCTCGGCGAAGCGGTCACGCAAGAGGTCGACGGGGTCGAAGGCGGACGGGCGGCCCGTCAGCTCTGCTCGGAGGTCCGGCGAGAAGATCTCCTTCCAGGCGTGGTGGCGCTCCAGGGGCGGCAGCGCGGCGCCGCGCACGAATCTCTTCGCCTTGTAGTCGAAGCTCGCCCTGCGGCTCGAGCTCGGCAGCCGCTCCACCAGGGGTTTGGCCGCAGGTGCGAACCGCCCGACGCGAAGCGCGAGGAGGTCGGCCGCGTACGTGTAGTAGCCGCCGAAGAGCTCGTCGCCGCCCTCGCCTGAGAGCGCGACCTTCACGTGCTGCGCCGCCAGCTCCGAGACGAGGTAGGTCGGAAGCGCCGACGAGTCGGCGAACGGCTCGTCGAAAGTCTCGGCAAGGCGAGGAAGGAGCAGCGCGGCGTCGGGACGCAGCGTGAGCTCCTCGTGGCGCGTCCCGTACATGGACGCCACCGAGCGGGCGTCGTCGAGCTCGTCGAACGAGCGCTCCTCGAAGCCGATCGAGAACGTGTGCACGGCCTCGCCGCTCTCCTGCGCCGCCAGGGCCGCGAGGAGTGACGAGTCCACCCCGCCCGAGAGCAGCACCCCGACCGGGACGTCCGCGATCAGGTGCGCCCTGACGGAGTCCCGCAGCCGTGCGCGCAGCTCCTCGGCGAGCTCGGCGGGGTCCTCGTCGCGCACCTCGGCCGGTGCCGGCCTCGCGTACCGCTCGACGCGCGTCTCGCCGTTCTCCCACACGAGCACATGGCCGGCAGGCAGCTTCCTCGTCCCGCGGAAGATCGAGTACGGCGCAGGGATGGAGTTGAAGGCGAGAAACGCCTCGAGCGCGTCCGGATCGACCTCGCCGCGGGGCAGAGCTCGGAGCTCGGACGCGAACGCGAGCTCGCCGCCGTCCTCGCGGTAGTAGAGCGGCTTGATCCCGAACCGGTCCCGAGCGAGCACGAGCCTTTGGCGCCGTGCGTCCCAGATCGCCAGCGCGAACATCCCCCGCAGCCGCTCGGCGAAGCCGTCGCCGTGCTCCTCGTAGAGGTGCACGAGCACCTCCGTGTCGGAGCGGGTCGAGAACCGGTGGCCCGCCGGCTCCAGTTCGGCCCGCAACTCCCGGAAGTTGTAGATCTCGCCGTTCTGGACGACATGGACGGTGCCGTCTTCATTCGCGATCGGCTGGTCGCCGCCCTCGAGGTCGATGATCGAGAGTCGGCGCGCGGCCAGCCCGACCGGCCCGTCGAGCAGCTCGCCGTCGGAATCGGGGCCGCGGTGGACGAGCGTCGCGCTCATCGCGCGCAGGCGCTCGGGGTCGACGGCGCCGGTCCGCGACGCCATGCCGGCTATCCCGCACACGGCGACCTACTCTACGCGCGTCGGTTGGACCGCCCCGCGCAGCGCCTGGCGGAGCACGCGCCACCCGGTCGCGCCGAGCGTGCGGAGGTAGAGGCCAACCGAGCGGTCGGCGATCCACTCCATGTCGTGGGCGAGCTTCTCCGCCATCGATGTCTCGTAGCCGCGCCGAACCTGCGCGAACCCAGTGAGCCCGGGCCGGACCACGAGGCGCTGCCAGTAGGACGGGAGGTCGGAGGCGAGCTGCTCGAAGAAGATCGGCCGGATCGGCCGCGGCCCGACGAGGCTCATCTCGCCCCGAAGGACGTTGAGGAGCTGCGGCAGCTCGTCGAGCTGCGTCGCCCGGAGCCAGCGCCCGACCTTCGTCCGCTCGTCTTTCGTCCGGAAGACGAGCTCCTCGCCGAGGTGCGCGCCGAGCCTGGACTCGGCGCCCGGCCGCAGCGTTCGGAACTTGAGCATCGTGTAGAACTCGCCGCCGCGCCCAACCCGAGTCCCGCGGTAGAGGACCGGCCTGCCGCTCGACAGGAGGATCGCCACCGAGATCAGGGCCACCGGGATCAACGCGAGGGCGGCGAAGACGAGCGAGAGGCCGATGTCGAGCCCGCGGAGCACGGCGTCCACGCGATCGCGCCGCGGGCTCTCGCGCGCACGCCGGATGAAGCTCTCGGAGAGCGAGCTCTGGGACTGCGTTCGCACCGGCCGATGGTAGTCCGCTCGCAGGAAGACCGAGGGCCGGCGGATGCCGGCCCTCGGAATCGTGCTCTGGTGACCGGCTCTAGCGGCCGCGCTTCTTTCCGTGACCCTTGCCCTTCTCATGGCCGTGGTGATGGCCATGGTCTCCGGCGCCCGGAATGCGGAAGAGCAGGAGCTGGCCGCCCTCACGCTGGTACGTGAGGCGGTTGTTGCCCTCGACGCGCACCTCTTCCTGGACGATGAGCGAGCCGGCCTGGATGTCGACCAGGAAGGCTCCCTTCCCGAAGAACTTCGACGCGTCCACGATGCCGCTCGACTCCCACGCCCCGGCTGGAGCCTTGGTGGTGACGGCATCCTTGTCCGTCGGGCCCTCGTCCGCGGACTGGTTGACCCGAGCGACGACGAACGGCGCGCCGCCCCTCTTCAGGTCGTAGGCCCAGATCCGAGCCGTCGTGCCGGTCCCGAGCGGGTACTGGTTGTGGCTGCCCGGGTCCTCCTGGAACAGCAGGAGATCCTTCGTGGTCTCGACGTTGTCCGGCTGGTGGATCAGGTCGACCGCCCCGGCGCCCGCAGCGCCGCGGGCGTCACCGTCGATCAGGATCGACAGGCCCTTGACGACCTTCGGGTCCTCACGGTCGAGGACCATCTTGAACATGCGTCCGTTCGGCCACGGGCCGATGGTGCCGGACGGGCCGCGGCGGAGCCGACCGGTGGCCGGATCCGGAAGCGCCCGGGGCTCGCCCGTGTCAGCGAAGTACACGACGTTCTTCTGCTTCCGGTCGTACGCCATGTCCTCGATGCGAATGAACTGGAAGACGTTGTTCACGTTGCTCCAGTGTTCGAGGACCCACTGCGGGCCATCGACCACGCCTGAAGGCGGCGCGGGATAGCCGAGGTCGGCCGCCTTGATGTCTGATCCATCGGCCTTCTTGCCGGTCGCGATCAGGCGCGGCACCGGGATGAACCTGCCCGACACCGACTCGGATCCGCTCAAGTCTCCGTAGTCGTTCGTCCCCGGATCGTCCGACTGGAACGCCCACAGCGATCCCTGGTCGTTCCAGACCGCGTTGGCGTTCTCGGCGAGATACATGTACAGCTGCGACGACGGAGCCGTGAACGTGTCGTCCCCGGAGAGGACGACCGGATGGCCGTACGTCTCGAGTGCGACGCTGTTCTCGTGATTGTGCCGGCCCATGCCGTAGATCGAGCGCGTTTGCCCGGTCCGGACGTCGTGTGCAGCGACGACTCCCGCCTGCTCGGGATTCGGGCCGGCGGGCCACGAGGTACCCGTGCGGTTGACCAGGTCGGTCGCCTCCTCGTTCGTCAGCAGCAGCGGCCGCTCGAACCCGTGCTTGTGGTTCGCGAGGAAGTTTGAGCAGAAGCGGTGGTAGTTCTGCTCGCTCCTGATCGCGTACGAGCCGGAGAGGATTCCAGCGGAGTGCCGGCTGAGTGTCAACTTGCTGAGCAGTGAGTTCGTGAAGTCGTTGAAGCCGGTGCCCTGGGTCGTCGGCGTGCCCGGCGTGAACGGGAACGGCACCGTCGAGGTCTCGTGGTTCACGTAGGCCTCGACCTTCCAACCCTTCCCCTTGCGAAGCGCGATTCCGTCCGGAATCGATTCGAACATGTACGACGACCCGGGCAGCGTTTCGCCGACGGTGATCAGCGGCGTCACGGCCGCACCGGGCACGGCGGGATCGAGCATGGCCGCCTGGGGCGTCTTGAAGCCGGCGTGATGCGGCTTCCCCTTGCCCTTGTGAGCCGCCGCCGGCACGGCGATGGTCGCGATGGCCACGGCGAGCACTCCGGCTATGGCCAAACCGACGCGGCGACGCCTGTTCACGGATCTCGAGCTATCCACAGTTTCTCCCCTTTCGCCCAAGTAGAACGGCCGCATTTGTTCCTCATGGGCGATCCTCTCAAACCTCAACCCTTATGAGTTACGGCCTACGTATCATGCTGGCTTATGGACACCCGCCAGCTCGCCGCGTTTTGCGCCGTCGTCGACCGGAAGAGCTTCTCGCTGGCCGCGGAGCAGCTCGGCGTCACCCAACCGGCCGTCAGCCTCCAGATCCGCTCGCTCGAGAAGCGGCTCGGCGAGAAGCTCCTCGACCGGTCCGGGCGGCGCGTCGAGCCCACCGAGGCCGGCCAGCGGCTCTACCGCAGTGCGCAGCGGATGCTGGCGCTCGAGCAGCAGCTCTTAGACGAGGTGACCGGAGAGGGCGACGAGCTGCGCGGGCGGCTCGAGATCGGCTGTTCCACCGGCCCTGGGGCCACCGTCCTCCCGCTGCTCCTGTGTCAGTTCCAGGCGGAGAATCCCGGCGTCGCGATCTCGCTCTCCGTCAACGACACGCTGCACGTCATCGACCTGGTCGCCGAGCGGCGGCTCGAGCTCGGCGTCGTCGGCGCCGCGCCGCGCCACCGGGCCGTGACCTTCGAGCCGTTCTTCCAGGACCAGATTGTCCTGGCGGTGCCGCCCGGGCACGAGCTCGCCGGTGCGACGGTGAAGCTCGACGCGCTCCGCGAGGAGGCGGTGATCCTCATGCAGGAGGGCGCCGGAGTCCGGCAGATGGTCGAGGACGAGCTGCGGGCGGCCGGCCTCCGGCTCCGGGACCTCGACGTCAAGCTCGAGCTCGGGCTCCAGGAGTCGGTGAAAGCGGCGGTCGCCGCAGGCCACGGCGTCACGTTCATCTCGCGCTCCTCGATCGAGCCCGAGCTGGCGGCGGGGACCCTTGCGGCCGCGACCGTCGAGGGGCTGGCGCCGTCCCGGGAGATCTCGCTCGTTCGCTCGACCGGCCGGACGCCCAGCCGGGTCGGGGAGGCGTTCGTCGCCTTCGCGCGGGAGCGGGTCCCCTGATCGTCCGCTGGGGGCTGGAGGAGCTGCCGGGCGTCCTGCGGGAGCTCGGGATCGACCGGCCGTTCCTCGTTGCCAGCCCGCGGTGGAGCTCGCTCGACCTTCCCGCCGCGGCCCGCTGGGACGAGATTCCGTCGCACCGGATCGAGGTGCCCAACGGCGTCGACGGCGTGCTCGCGGTCGGCGGCGGCAGCGCGATCGACACGGCCAAGGCGGCGTCGGCGGCTAGTGGGCTGCCGCTGGTCTCGGTGCCGACCACGTACTCCGGCTCCGAGTGGACGCCGTTCTTCGGCGTCCGGGACCCGGACAAGCGGATGGTCGGCGGCGGCGGCGGGGCGACCCTGGCGGGGATCGTCTACGAGCCGAAGCTGACCCTGGACCTGCCGCGTGAGGAGACGGCAGGGAGCGCGCTGAATGCGCTCGCCCACGCTGCCGAGGCGCTTTATCACCCGGCTCGGAGCCCCGAGTCGGACCGCGCGGCGCACGAGGGCGCCGAGCTCATCAACGGCTCGCTTCCTGCGGTCCTCGAGAATCCCGGCGCGCTCGGTCCGCGCCAAACGCTGTTGAAGGGCGCGGCGCGCGCCGGAGAGGCGCTCGGCCTCGCAGGCCTCGGTCTCGGCCACGCGATGGCGCAGGCGCTCGGCGGCCGCTACGGCCTCCCGCACGGCGCGATGAACGCGCTGTCCCTCCCGCCTGCGCTGCGGTTCAACGAGGCCGTCGTGCCGAGGGCCGTCGACGACTTCGGCAAGTCGCTCGGCGCCGCGGATCCCGCGGACCGGGTCGAGGAGCTGGCGCGGCTCGGCGGCTTCCACCGGCTGCGCGACTACGGCATTCCCGAGGAGGACCTCGACGACATCGCCGAAGCGACGGCCCAGCGTGCCGGAGCGAAGGCGAACCCGCGGCCCGCGTCACCGGCCGAGATCGCTGAGCTCCTGCGCTCGATCTACTGAGCAGGTCGCGCTAGCGCGGACAGGCGCCGGCAGTCGGCGTTCCGCCCGGCCCGGCGATGTGCTGGCCGCCGTACTCGATGCAGTAGCGGAGCTGGTCTGCCCGGACGAGCATGACGGACTCCATCTTCGCGCCGGCGTAGGTGCCGGTCGAGCGGTGGCTGGCCTCGAGCGCGACGGCCGCAGCCTGGAGGATGGCTGTGGGTGCCTTCTCGGTGGCCTGGAAGCTCTGGCGCGCCCAGGTCATTCCGAAGATCACCGCAGCACAGAGGATCCCGACAAGGCCGATCGTCTTGATCATGCGATCCGTATCGGCCCCGACGAGCAGAATAATGAGCGCTAATGCGTGCGATTAGCGAAGTGGTGGTAGGATCGACGCCATGGGCGGCAAGCTCTCCTTTGACGTGCTCGTGATCGGATCGGGCGCCTCCGGGCTCGCCGCAGCCGTCTCTGCCGAGAAGGCCGGAGCGCGGGTGGCCCTGGCCACCAAGGGTGCGCTCCAGTCTTGCAACTCGGCCAAGGCGCAGGGCGGGATCCAGGCCGCGTTCGGCGAGGACGACTCGCCCGAGATGCATGCCGAGGACGTCTGGCGCAGCTCGCACGAGACTGCGAACCGGCAGCTCGTCGAGATCCTGACGAGCGAGGCGCCGTCCGCGATCCACTGGCTCGAGGAGCTTGGCGTCGAGTTCACGCGCGAGAACGGCGGCTACCGCCTAGCGCGCTGCGGCGGTGCCTCGCGCAAGCGCCTGCTCCAGGTCGGCGACCGCACGGGCCTCGCGATTACGATGGCGCTGAAGGAGGCGTTCGAGGCCGGCTCGGGCACCGCCTTTCCAAAGTCACCGCTCAGTTCGCTCGAGCCCGTCGAGAACGGCTGGCTCGCGCGCTGTGGCGAGCACAAGATCGAGGCGGGGACGGTCGTCCTCGCCGCCGGCGGCCGCTGCTTCCGCGAGGCCAAGGAGCGCGGCGAGCTCTCCACGAACCATCCCGGTGCGACGGGCGAGGTGACGCAGATCGCGCTCGACCTCGGGGCCCAGTCGCGCGACCTCGACGCGCTCCAGTACCACCCCAACGGCGGCGCCTGGCCCGAGACGATGCAGGGGTACTCGATCCCCGAGACGACGCGCGCCTACGGCGCCGTCCTCCTCAACGCCGACGGCGAGGAGTTCACGGACTCGCTCGGCCCGCGGGACGAGGTCTCGCAGGCGATCTTCGACGAGGTCGAGAAGGGCAAGGGCGTCGAGACCGAGGACGGCCGCCCGGCGGTCTACCTTGACACGACGCGCATCCCCGAAGCGGACGCGGACGTGTCCCTGCCGTACATGCTCCGGCGGTACCGGGCGGGCGGCATCGATCCGCTGGCCGAGCCGATCTTGACCTACCCGGTGCTCCACTACCAGAACGGCGGGCTCGTGATCGACGAGCACGGAGAGACGACGCTCGAAGGGGTCTACGCGGCCGGCGAGATCGCCGGCGGCACGCATGGAAGGAATCGGATGATGGGCAACTCGCTGCTCGAATGCACGGTGTTCGGCCGGCGCGCCGGCAAGGCCGCGGCGGAGAAGGCGGCGGCATGAGCACGGTCGAGACAGACATCCAACAGGCTGTCGAGGATGCCGCGGCGCACCTCTACGTCTGGGCGCTGAAGGACATCCCGCAGGACCTGCGCGACGCCCTGGCGGAGGCGTCCGGCAAGGAGACGTCGGTGCCCGGCCAGCGCGTGCTCCAGACGATCCTCAAGAACGTCCAGATCGCCGAGCGCGAGAACAACCTCGTCTGCCAGGACACGGGGATCGCGGTCTACTACTGCCGCGTCGGCGAGCACTTCCCGCTCCACCCGGCGCGGATCTACCAGGCGCTCTACGACGGGACGATGCGTGCGACGCTCGACCACCCGCTGCGCTCGAACACCGTCCACACGCTCACCCGCGAGAACACCGGCCCGAACGTCGGTTACCGCGTCCCGATCGTGCACTGGGACTTCGTCGCCGACTGGGACGGCCTCGACGTGAAGTGCGTCCCGAAGGGCTCGGGCTCGGAGAACATGAGCTTCCTCAAGATGTGTGTTCCCGCCGACGGCGTGAAGGGGATCAAGCAGTTCGTCCTCGAGTCGATCGTCGGCGCCGGCGGGAAACCGTGCCCACCCGGGATCGTCGGGGTCGGGATCGGCGGCTCGGCCGACTACGCGATGCACCTCGCCAAGGAGGCAATCGCGCGGCCGGTCGGAACCCGGAATCCCGATCCGCTGGTCGCGAAGCTCGAGGAGGAGCTCTTCCAGCTCCTGAACGAGACCGGGATCGGGCCGATGGGGCTCGGCGGCGACGTCACCGTCCTTCAGTGCCACATCGAGCACGCGGACACGCACATGACGCTCAACCCAGTGGCCGTCAACTATCAGTGCTGGGCCGCGCGCCGGGCGTCTGCGCACATCGCCGCCGACGGGACCACCGAGTTCGACAGGGAGGCGTGATGGCCGAGCTGCGACTGACGTTTCCGACCACAGAGGAGGAGGTCCGCAAGCTCCGCGCGGGCGATCTCGTCACCGTCGACGGCCACATCATCGGGATCCGCGACCGCTCGCACATCCGGATCTTCGACGAGGGTGTCGAGCCGCCTCTGGATCTCTCCGGCGCCTTCCTCCTGCACACGGCGCCCAACGTCCGAAAACGCGACGACGGCGGCTACGACCCGATGTGCATCGGGACGACGACGAGTGCGCGGATGGTCCGCTTCACCGAGGGTCTCGGCCGGGACTACGGCGTCCGCGCGATCGCCGGGAAGGGCGGGCTTCCCGATGAGGCGATCGAGCCGATGCGCGAGCACGGGATGGTCTATTTCGCGATCGTCGGCGGCGCCGCGGCGCTCGAGACCACCCAGATCGAGGAGATCGAGGAGGTCTACTGGGAGGAGCTGATGCCCGAGTGCCTCTGGAAGTTCCGCGTCAAGGACTTCGGGCCGCTCTGGGTCGGAATCGACTCTCACGGCAACTCGATGTTCCACGACGTCAACGAGGCGGCGAACAAGCGCCTGGAGAAGATCCTTGCTGGGCTTTGAGCCGACCGACCATGGGCTGACACATGTTCTCGACAAGGGCCTCGGCCGGCGGGCGTGGGAGGACGTGCTCGAGACGAGTGGCCTCTACATCGACGTCGTCAAGCTCGGCTGGGGCACTGCCTACGTCACGGCGAACCTGCGCAAGAAGCTCGACGTCCTCCGCGAGAAGCGCGTCGTCGTCGGCGGAACGTTCTTCGAGGCTGTCTGGGCGACCGGGCAGCTCGACCGCTACAAGCAGTGGCTCGCCGAGCTCGGGCTCGACCATGTCGAGATCTCCGACGGCGTGGTCGAGATCCCGCGCGAGCAGAAACTGGAGCTAATCGCCGACCTGTCCAGGGACTTCACCGTCCTCTCCGAGGTCGGCTCGAAGGACTCGTCCGTCGAGTTCTCGTCGGACGAGTGGACGCAGTGGCTGCGCGAGGAGCTCGACGCCGGGGCCTGGAAGGTGATCACCGAGGCGCGCGAGGGCGCGAGCTCCGGGATCTTCACCTCGGATGGCGCCATGCGCACCGACCTGGTCGAGGAGATCGGCTCTGCGGTCGATCTCGACGACGTCATCTTCGAGGCGCCGACGAAGGCCGCGCAGGCTTGGTTCGTGAAGCGCTTCGGGCCGGCCGTGAACCTCGGGAACATCCCGCCCGAGGAAGTCATCCCGCTCGAGACGCTCCGGCGCGGCCTCCGCGCCGACACGCTGAAGGAGGTGCTCCTTGGCGACCGCGCCTCCGCTTCCTGAGCAGGACGTCGAGGCGATGTCCGCCGAGGACCTGCTCCGCTGGGCGCACGCCGAGTACGGCGAAAAGCTCTGCCTGACCTGCTCGTGGCAGAAGCAGTCGTCGGTGCTCGTCCACATGGTCTCCGAGCTCGGCCTCGACGTCCCGATCGTCGAGCTCGACACGCACCTCTTCTTCCGCGAGACCTACGACACGCGTGACCGGCTGGTGGAGCGCTACGGCCTGAAGCTGCTCCCGCCGCCACCGGTCATCACCGTCGCCGAGCAGCACAAGCAGGAGGGGCCGAACCTCTGGGAGCGCGATCCCGACCGCTGCTGCCACATCCGGAAGGTCGAGCCGCTGCTCGACGCGCTCGAGCCGTACGACGCCTGGATCTCCGGAATCCGGCGCGACCAGTCCCCGAGCCGCGCGCACACGCCGAAGCTCCAGTGGTCGGAGCGCTACGGCGTCTGGAAGGTGCACCCGCTCGCCGACTGGGACGAGCGCCGCGTCTGGCTCTACATCCACGTCAACGAGATTCCGTTCAACCCGCTTCACGACGCCGGCTACCGGTCGATCGGCTGCATGCCCTGCACCCGCCCGACCTCGCCCGACGAGGAGGAGCGGGCCGGACGCTGGGCCGGCTCGGACAAGCTCGAGTGCGGCATCCACCTGGACACACCCATCGATGCAAAGGAGACGAATGCCTGACGGATTCACCCTCTGGTTCACGGGCCTCAGCGGAGCCGGGAAGACGACGATCGCGGAGATCGTCGGCCCCGAGCTCGAGCGCCGCGGCCACCTCGTCGAGTACCTCGACGGCGACGTCGTCCGCACCCACCTGTCGAAGGGCCTCGGCTTCTCCAAGGAGGACCGCGACACGAACATCGAGCGCATTGGCTGGGTCGCCTCGCGGCTGACCCGCCACGGGGCGGCGGTGCTCGTCTCGGCGATCTCGCCCTACGAGGAGACGCGGCAGCACGCCCGCGAGCTGGTCGAGCAGCAAGGTCGCTTCGTCGAGGTCTTCGTCGCCACCTCTGTGGAGGAGTGCGCCAGGCGCGACGTCAAGGGCCTCTATGAGAAGGCGTTCAGCGGGGAGATCAAGGAGTTCACTGGGGTCTCGGATCCGTACGAGGAGCCGAGCGACCCGGAGCTTCGGATCGACACCGAGCAGCACCCGCCGGAGGAGTCGGCGCAGATCGTCCTCGACAAGCTCGAGCAGCTCGGTCTGACGCGCGCCGAGGTGGCCGCATGAGCCAGGTCTCGGTGCCAGGCACGAGGACAGGTCTGATCGAGCCACACGGCGGCGAGCTCGTCGACCGCACCGGCGAGCGGCCTGACGATCTCGACGGCCTCGAGGTTGTGACGCTGACGTCGAGGGAGCTTTCCGATCTGGACATGCTCGCCTCCGGCGCCCTCAGCCCACTCGAGGGCTTCATGGGACGAGAGGACTACGAGCGGGTCGTCGAGGAGATGCGGCTCGCCAACGGGCTCCCCTGGGCGCTGCCCGTCTGCCTCGCGGTGGACAAGGCACCCGACGTCGACCGGATCGCTCTCGCCGACAAGTCCGGCCGACCGGTCGCAGTTCTCGAGGTCGAGGAGGCCTTCGAGTACGACAAGGAGCGTGAGGCCGAGCAGTGCTTCCGCACGACGGACGACGCGCATCCCGGAGTGGCGCGGCTCTACGACCAGAAGCCGCTCTACCTCGCCGGCCGCGTCACCGTCTTCGAGCGGGCGCAGCCGCCCTTTCCGGAGCTCGCCAAGGACCCGGCCGAGACCCGCGCCGAGTTCGAGAAGCGCGGCTGGAAGCGCATCGTGGGCTTCCAGACCCGCAACCCGATCCACCGGGCGCACGAGTACCTGACGAAGACGGCCCTCGAGACCGTGGACGGCCTCCTGATCCACCCGCTCGTCGGCGACACGAAGCAGGACGACGTACCGGCCAAGACCCGGGTGGACTGCTACCGCGTGCTCGTCGACAACTACTACCCGGCCGACCGCGTCGTCGTCTCGGCCTTCCCGGCGGCGATGCGCTACGCGGGCCCGCGGGAGGCGATCTGGCACGCGATCTGCCGCAAGAACTATGGCTGCTCGCACTTCATCGTCGGCCGCGACCACGCGGGGGTCGGCGACTACTACGGCTCCTACGACGCCCAGCGGATCTTCGACGAGCTCGAGCCGCACGAGCTCGACATCGAGCCGATGTTCTTCGAGCACGCCGTCTACTGCAAGCGCTGCGAGGCGATGGTTTCGCCGAAGACGTGCCCGCACGGCGGCGACGACCACGTCTTCCTGTCGGGAACGAAGGTGCGGGAGATGCTGAGCAACGGCGAGATCCCGCCGGTGGAGTTCTCACGGCCCGAGGTCGCCGAGGTGCTGATCGAGGCCTACCGGACCTGATGGAACTTGACACCGCAGGAGCCTCCCGGATAGAAACGCCTAATCGGTGAGATTAGTGTTTCCTATCCAAGGAGGCTCCATGCGTTTCTTCATTCTGGCAGCTCTCGCGCTGACCCTGGTCGGCTGCGGCGGGGTTTCGGAGGCCAGCTCCGACGGCTCGAAGCTCACGCTTGTCGCCTACTCGACGCCGCGCGAGGTCTACGCGCAGCTGACGAAGGACTTCGCCAAGACGGATGCGGGGACGGGTGTCAGCTTCGACGAGTCGTACGGCAGCTCGGGCGAGCAGAGCCGCGCGGTCGAGCAGGGGCTCCCCGCCGACGTCGTCGCGTTCTCTCTGGCGCCCGACGTCGATCGCCTCGTCGAGTCCGGCCAGGTCGCTGAGACCTGGGCCGATGACGAGCACAACGGAATGGTCACGAACTCGGTCGTCGTCTTCGCGGTTCGGAAGGGGAACCCGAAGGGGATCAAGACCTGGGACGACCTCGTGAAGGACGGTGTCGAGGTGATCGAGCCCAACCCGTTCACGTCCGGTGGTGCCCGCTGGAACGTCATGGCGGCCTACGGCGCGCAGAAGAAGCTCGGCAAGTCGCACGAGCAGGCCGTCGAGTACCTCGGCGAGCTCTTCAAGCACGTGTCCGTGCAGGACAAGAGTGCGCGCGAGTCGCTGCAGACGTTCACCGGCGGAAAGGGCGACGTCCTGCTCGCCTACGAGAACGAGGCGATTCTGGCGCAGGAGAAGGGCGAAGACCTCGACTACGTCGTTCCCGACCAGACGATCCTGATCGAGAACCCGGTGGCGGTCACGAACGACGCGCCCGAGCAGGCCGCGGCCTTCCTGGACTACATCCGCGGCGAGGAGGCGCAGCGCGTCTTCGGCAAGGCGGGCTACCGGCCCGTGAACGAGGCGCTCGCGGACGAGTTCCAGTTCCCGACGCCGCCGGGCCTCTTCACGATCGAGGACGTCGGCGGCTGGGACGAGGTGCAGAAGACGTTCTTCGACCGCGAGGACGGGATCATGGCCGGCATCCAGAGGGAGGTCGGCGCCGCCCTTGAGTAGCCTCGCACAGCCCGTAGCCGCACCGAGGCGGCGCCGCGCCGCTCCACTCGCCCTCGGGATCTCGACCGGATACCTCAGCATCGTCGTCCTGATCCCGCTCGCAGCGCTCACGCTCCGCTCGCTCGAGGGCGGGCTGGGCGCCTTCTGGGAGGCGGTCACCGAGCCGCAGGCGGTCGCCGCGCTGAAGCTGACCTTCGCGGTCTCGCTCGTCGTCGTGCTGATCAACGCGGTCGCCGGGACGGTGATCGCCTGGGTGCTCGTGCGGGACTCGTTCCGCGGCAAGACCATCGTCAACGCGCTGATCGACCTGCCCTTCGCGCTCCCGACGATCGTCGCCGGTCTCACGCTCCTGTCGCTCTATGGCCCGAGGAGCCCGATCGGCGTCAACGTCGCCTATACGACAGCCGCGCTCGTGCTTGCGCTGCTGTTCGTGACCCTGCCGTTCGTCGTTCGGACCGTGCAGCCGGTGCTGCTCGAGCTCGATCGGGACATGGAGGAGGCGGCGCAGTCCCTGGGAGCCACGTCGCTCCAGACGTTCAGGCGGGTGATCTTCCCGAACCTCTTCCCGGCCATCCTGTCGGGGACGGCCCTGGGCTTCGCGCGGGCACTCGGCGAGTTCGGCGCCGTCGTGCTCATCTCCGGCAACCAGCCGTTCAAGACCGAGGTCGCGTCCGTCTACATCTTCGGCCAGATCGAGAGCGACAACGTGACCGGCGCGGCCGCCGTGTCGGTCGTGCTCCTGGTCGCCTCGCTCGGCGTCCTGCTCGCGATCGGCGGGGTTCGCCGCTGGGCTACGAGGCACGATGGCTAGGTACGCGCTCCGGTTCGCGGCGCTCGGCTATCTGGCCGCGCTCCTCGCCGTTCCGGTCGGGCTCGTCGTCTTCCGGGCGTTCGAGGACGGCCTTGCCGACTTCATCGCCGCGATCACGACGCCGGAGGCGCTCCATGCGCTGTGGCTCACGATCATCATCGCGTTGATAGCCGTTCCGCTGAACACGGTCTTCGGTGTCATGTGCGCTCTCGCGATTGTGCGGCGGCGGTTCCGGGGTCACGGGCTCGTGAACTCGGTGGTCGACCTGCCGCTGGCGCTCTCGCCGGTCGTGGTCGGGCTCGCGCTGATCCTCGTCTACGGCCGCCAGGGCTGGTGGGGCGGGTGGCTGATCGACAACGGCTTCCAGGTGATCTTCGCGCTGCCCGGGATGGTGCTCGCGACCGTCTTCGTCTCGCTGCCGTTCGTCGTTCGGGAAGTGGTGCCAGTGCTGCGCGAGATCGGTGACGAGCAGGAGCAGGCCGCCTCCACCCTCGGCGCCTCCCCGTGGCAGACCTTCTGGAAGATCACGCTGCCGGCCATCCGCTGGGGCGTGGCCTACGGCGTCGTGCTGACGACGGCCCGTGCGCTCGGCGAGTTCGGCGCAGTCAGCGTCGTGTCCGGGCGGATCGCCGGCCGGACGGAGACGATGACGCTCCACGTCGAGGAGCGCTTCCAGGCCTTCGAGGTTCAGGACGCCTACGCGGCGTCGGTCGTGCTGGCGGTCCTGGCCGTCGTGACTTTGCTTGCGATGACGCTTCTCCGAAGGGAAGAGCATTAGTGCCCCTCCCAGCAATACATGCCGGCTTCTGGCTCGCGATCACGCGGCGCCAGAGCACACCCGCCTCCTCACCAAGGCTGTCCAGCCTTGGCTCGTCGGCGTGCGCACTCTGGCTTGGTGCTCGCGACCCAGAAATCCGGCGGCATTACTGGAAGGGGCACTGATGGCCATCGAGGCCCGCAACATCACGAAGCACTTCGGCGACTTCCAGGCGCTCGACGACGTCTCCGTCAACGTCGAGAGCGGCTCGCTGACCGCGCTCCTCGGCCCGAGCGGCAGCGGGAAGTCGACGCTTCTCCGAGTAATCGCCGGCCTGGAGGACCCCGACGCCGGCGAGGTCTACATCTCCGGCGAGGAAGCGACAGGCGTCTCGCCGCAGAAGCGCGGCGTCGGCTTCGTCTTCCAGCACTACGCGGCGTTCAAGCACATGACGGTCTGGAACAACGTCGCATTCGGGCTGAAGATCCGGAAGCGACCGAAGGCGGAGATCGACGCGCGCGTGTCGGAGCTCCTCGACCTCGTCCAGCTCGGCGGGCTCGCGAAGCGTTACCCGGCGCAGCTCTCGGGCGGCCAACGCCAGCGCATGGCTCTAGCCCGGGCCCTGGCGGTCGAGCCGAAGGTCTTGCTTCTGGACGAGCCGTTCGGCGCCCTCGACGCCCGGGTCCGCAAGGAGCTCCGCGCCTGGCTCCGCCGCCTCCACCACGAGGTCCATGTGACGACGATCTTCGTCACGCACGATCAGGAGGAAGCGATGGAGATCGCCGATCAGATCGTGCTGATGAACGAGGGACGGGTCGAGCAGATCGGCGGCGCGCGCGACCTCTACGAGCGACCTGCGAACGAGTTCGTGATGACGTTCATCGGGCCGGTCTCGAGCTTCGGCGAGGAGCTCGTCCGCCCGCACGACATCGAGGTCCGGCGCGAGCCGAACGGCTCGGCAGAACGCGCGACCGTGGAGCGCATCGTCCACCTCGGCTTCGAGGTGCGCGCTGACCTGGCGCTCGAGGACGGCCGGGAGGTCTGGGTGCAGATGACGAAGTCGGAGGCCGAGCAGCTCGACCTCCAGCAGGGCTCGCAGGTCTTCGTCGCGACGAGAAGCTCCTAGTAACAGAGTGTTACTAGGCCCGAACGCCCGCAACCATGCGGCCTCGGCGCGCTTGTAACACAGTGTTACTTGGCTAAAGCGTCAGGAACGGCAAGAACGTGGTCATGTCGACGACCGCGATCGCCGGCAGCTGGTCGTCGGCGCAGCGGAGATTCTTCAGCTGGTCGTTCAGCGGCCGGCTGAACCAGCGCTCGAAGAGCTGGCGGCGGGAGGTCTCCCGCAGGGCGGCGACCACGGAGTTCCGTGCGACGCCGACGGGGAAGGCGCCGAGCGGCATCGTGTCGTCCACAGCCCTCATCTCGTAGACGCCGTCCGCGGTGCGGATCTTCACCTTCTTGCCGGCGGGCAGGCTGAAGACCTGCGGCGGCGCGATCGACCCGATCGCGAGACCCGTGCGGCGCTCGCCCAGCCACCAGGCGCGCGGCTTCACCTCGACCATCCGGGCCGGCTGCTGCGAGAAGTTCTCGTGGTACTCGGTGATCTGTTGGCCGGTCGGGTTCGGTGCCCGGAAGCGCCGGCCCATCCGCTGCTGCCGGAGCTCGTCGGCGACGATGCCCCGCGCGAGGCCCTCGGTGGCGCCCATGCGGGCCAGCGCTCTGCGGTAGGCCGCTCGGCTACCTCCGAATCGCGACCGAACGATCGCGCGGACGGCGGCCAGGACGTCCTGGCGCGGGACTTGGACGAGGCCGGCGAGGACCGCCTGCGAGTAGGCGGCGGAGAACGCCACGCCGCCGTCGCGGATCACCCGCGAGAGCCGGCGGACGCTGCCGTAGGTGATCGGGTTCCCGGCCACCTCGCAGCGCACGCCGCGCGGCAGCGTGATCTGTCCCTGGGTGAGCGTCCTGTCGAAGTCAGGCCCCGCTGCCTCCGGCCCGGCGCACAGCCGCGGATCCCGCGTCCAGAGCCAGATGCAGGCGCCGACCTCTTTGTCCGGGTCGGCCTGCGCGGTGTTCCGCGCCTGCCAGCCCCACGACCAGACGCTCCCGATCCGCGTCTCCTGTGCGACCTGCTTCGCCGCCAGCGCCTGGAGCTTGACGTGCTGGAACCAGGCGATCGGGGGCAGCGTCCCGCGGTTCGATGCCTGGAAGCCCAGCATGAGCCCGACCCGCCGTGACGGGATCCCGATGTCCGTGAAGGTCTTGACCGCTTCGCGGAACCGGTTCCGCAGGGTCCGGCTCCCGGCGACGGTCCCCTGGCGGTGGATCGTGCGGCCGCTGAAGTAGACCTCTTGGACGAGGTCCGCGTAGTGGGAGGCCTCGCGCCACCAGTTCCCGGCGTCTCCCTGGGTATACGGCTGGCTGGAGATCAGGATGAACGGCCTAGCGCCGAGCTCGCGGAGCGTCTTCGCGAACACGATGACGTTGTGCCGGTACTGCGCGTTGTTCGCCGTCCAAGGGGTCGTCGTGCCCGCGCCGAAAAGCTCGTTGAGCGCCATCCACGGACGAGTGCAGTCGGCGGACGCTACGGCTCGGTAGAAGATCCGGTGCGCCCAGTCGACCGTCTCCCTCTCGGTCGTCGGCTTCGCCGGCGTCCCGACCCGGCTGTTCATGTAAAGGTCGAAGTAGACGGTCTTCGCGCCGGCCGACCGGAGCTTCGGCGGGAAGATGAAGTTCGAGGCGGCTGCGATGATCCCGGGCCGCGCGAACCGGTACCAGAAGGGCACGGAGCCGTCGGCGAAATCGACCCAGGCCATCCCCTGTCCACGCTCTGGCAGGCCGCACGGGTCGGCGGCTCGCGCGTCCTGCGCGGTCCCGGCAAAGAGCGCGAGCGCCACGACCCCGGCGAGGAACAGCCTTCCCACGGCGGCCATGGTAGCCGGGCACTCCGGTCCTTCACGAGGCCCGAACACCCCGTCTCTACACTCGGCGAGCGTGGCCCGGCACCTCCGAACGATCCTCGTTCTGCTCCTCCTTGCCGGAACGGCGGCTGCGTTCGTCGTCACGGAAGAGCTGAAACTCGAGCCCGACCCGATCGCGCGTCCGCGGATCACGCCGACGTTCTCGCCGACCTGCCGGTGCGAGACGCAGACGGCGCAGATCGCGTTCCGGCTCGGCCAGCCGGACCGGCTCACACTCACCGTCCTGGATGACGGGGGCGAGGTCGTCCGTACGCTGCTCCGGGACGCAAGCTTCGGCCGCGGGAACCACACGTTCGGCTGGGACGGACGGGACCAGGCGGGCGACGTGGTGCCCGAGGGGACCTACCGGCCCCGGGTCGAGCTCGACAAGCTCGATCGCGCGATCGAGTTTCCACGGCGGATGCGTGTCGACACCACGCCCGCCGAGCTCGAGATCACCCGCCTCAGGCCGCGCGTCATTTCGCCGGATGGTGACGCCAGGGCAGACGAGCTCACGCTCCGTTACCGGGCCTCCGAGCCGGTGAACGCGCTGCTGCTGGTCGGCAGGCGCCAGGAGATCAAGACAGCCCTGCGCCGGAGCGGCGCGATCGTCTGGTCGCCGAAGGGCCGGCGTCGCGGCCAATACCAGCTCTCGGTTGCGGCGCTCGACCAGGCCGGGAACCGCAGTCAGGCTACGGGGCCGTTCCCAGTCCGGATCCGCTACGTCGACATCGCGGCTGAAGTGATCCGCGCCCGGCCGCGCGCCGGCTTCTCGGTCCGGGTCTCGACCGACGCCCGGCGTTACTCCTGGCGGCTTGGCCGCCGCGTCGGGTCGGCTCGAGTCCGGATCCTCCGCCTTCGGGCACCCGCGACTCCAGGCCGCTACGTGCTCGAGGTCGAGGTTTCGGGCCGCCGTGACGCCGCGCTCGTGGTGGTGCGCAGGCCGTGAACGGCAACCGGATCTTCGCCATCGCCGGCATCGGGCTCGCAACCGCCGTGCCCGGCTTCCTGGCCGGCGTCTGGCTCCACGAGGAGTCGACGATCGAGTACAAGCGCGGCTCGTCGACGGTGGAGTTCGTAACGACGCAGAAGGCGAAGGCTCCCGAGGCGCCGCGCCCGCGCCGCGTCGTCCTCCGCCTCCCCTGGCCGACGTACGGCCTCCGCGTCCAGCGGACGCACACCTCGTCCGACTTCAGGCTCAGGCCGCCCTTCCGGCTGCGCTGGACGTTCAAGGCGGGCCACGTGCTCGAGTTCCCGCCCTCGATCGCGTACGGCCGCCTGTACGTTGCCCAGCAGCGCGGCAAGTTCTTCGCGTTCCACCACCGGACGGGCAAGGTGATCTGGCAGCGGAAGTTCAACCACTGCTCGGCCGCCTCGCCGACCGTCGCCTACCGCGTCGTCTACCACTCGTGGATGCAGCCGCTGCCCTGCAACCGCTACCCGCGGAACCAGCCCGGGCAGGTCGTCGCGATGGCGGCCCGGACCGGGAAGATCGTCTGGCGCTACCGGGCCGGAGTGTTCGAGTCCTCTCCGCTCGTCGTCGGCAAGACCCTCTACGTCGGCTCGTGGGATCACAAGCTGCACGCGATCAACATCTACACGGGCAAGGCCCGCTGGATGTTCACCGCCGACCATGAGATCAACAGCTCGCCGGCGTTCGCCAACGGAAAGATCTACTTCGGCACCGACGGCGGCAGCGTCTACGCGCTGGACGCTCGCACGGGCCGCCTCCGCTGGCGCTCTCAGGCGCTGGCGCGCTTCGGGCGTCGCGAGTTCTTCTACGCGACGCCCACGATCGCGTATGGCCGCGTCTTCGTCGGGAACACGGACGGCACGCTCTACGCCTTCGGCGCCTCGAGCGGACGGCTGCTGTGGGCCCAGCGCGCGGGCAACTACATCTACACAGCGGCCGCGGTCTGGCGGCGCCGCGTCTACGTGGGCACCTACGACGGCGCGTTCATGGCGTTCGACGCGGGCACCGGGGACCGGATCTGGCGCTTCCAGGCGTCGTCGGCGATCCACGGCGCGCCGAGCGTCATCGACGGCCTCGTCTACTTCGCCGCCTGCCCGCGCTGCGGCCGGAACGCCTCGCGCTCTGCCAAGAGCGGCGACCGCGGAACCTACGCGCTGAACGCGAGGACGGGACGGCTCGTCTGGCGCTGGCCCGACGGCGTGTTCAGCCCGGCCATCGCCGACAGCCAGCACCTCTACATCGTCGGGCGCTCGCGCGTCTTCAGCTTTGCGCCGATGCGTCGTCTCGCTCGAGCCAAGCAAGCAAGAACGCAACGAGCACAGCGGTCAAAGGCCAGATCAAGTACGAGTTCTGGAAGACGCGGCCAAGGTAGAGCAGCCCGAAGATCGACGCCGAAAAGGCCGCCGCGCCGATCCACAACCGGCGAGAGCGCCACTGCGTCCACAGCAGCCACGCCGTAACCGGTAGCCAGAGCAGCAAGGCGAGCGGGAGGAACGGGTAGGGCCCGAACCGATCGTCGAGCACGCCGAGCTCGAGCAGGACGCCGGCGAGCCCGTAGCCGATAATCCGGTAGGTCTGCGCCCCGTACGCGATCGTGTCGTCCCAGAGCGCGCCGAGATCCCAGATCGCGAAGGGCAGGATCCCGACGGCGACGATCCCGGCGAAGAGCGCGGCCGCCCGCCAGAGCACCGGCCTGGCGACGTTGCGGGTCAGCATCATCACGGCAAGGAACGGCAGCGCAATCAGCGCGAACTGCTTCAGGAGGACGGCGCCCGCGATGCAGGCCGCGGCGGCGAAGTAGCGCGTCCGCGCTACGAAGACGAACGCCAGCACGGTCAGGAGCAGGGAGGGAGCGTCGGCGGTGCCGAACCACGCCGCCGTGACGGCCAGCGGGTTGGCGGCGAGCGCGGCCCCGGCCGCGAGCCGCCAGTGGAACGGGGCATCGAAGAGCAACGCGGCCCCGAAGAGGCCGAGCGTGCAGAGCAGCACGAGCAGCCGGTAGTCGTCGAACGGCCCGGGGAGCAGCCGCCACGCCGCAGCCGTCAGCGCGGTGCCGGGGAAGTACGCGAAGTGGTCGAGCGCGACCTGCGGGATGCGCGCCTCCGGCTGGGCAGCCGGGTACCAGCGCTCGAGCCCTGAGTTGCGATAGTCGTGCCCGTACGGGTTCTCGCCGTCCAGGATCAGCTCACCGGCGATCTCGATCTGATACGTCGAGTCGTTGACGTGGTACCAGGGCTCCGACGAGTCGCGGAGGCCGACCTGGAGGAAGGCCGCTGGGAGGATGAGGAGCCCTACGACGGCCGCGCAGATCGCGACGACGAGAGCCTTGGGGACAGCGCGGCGGGCGAGGACGACCGCTGCGCCCAGGGCGACCACGAGGCCCGCGACCAGTGCGGCAGCCCGCATCAGCGCGATGTCGAAGTCGCGGTCGGCCGCCTTGACGAGCCAGCCGAACGGCCCCCGGGGCTCGGTGCCGCCCGAGGGGACCCTGAACGGCCAAGCCTCGGACCCGAGCTCCGGCACCGTGATTGCGACGAGGATCCCGAGGACGCCGAGGACGACGCCGGCCTCGCGTCGCGTCACTTGGTCGGCACTGGTTGAGGCCCAGCGATCGAGCCGCTCTGCGCCGGCGCCGGCTTGGGCTCCCGCGCCGCGGCCGGCACGGCGAGATACGCGGCGCCGACACCGAGCGTGAGCCAGGTGATTGGATCTTCGAAGAAGCCGCTGTAGGCGAGCGAGTGCGTGAAGAGGGCGAGTAGCACGGCGCCGAGCGCGAGCGCAAGGGTCGGCAGGGTCTCGCGGAGGAGGGCGAGCATCCTGAGCGCCGCGAGCAGCAGCAAGACATAGAGGGCGAAGCCGACGAGGCCGAGCTCGGCCGCGACCGTGAGCGGCGTCGTGTGCGAGACGAACCTCGCCTCGCGGGCGCTCCGTCCGGCCCCGAGCTCCCGGCTGACCTTCGGCTGGGCGCCGAGCCCGACCCCGAGGAGCGGCTGCTCCCGAACGACGTCGATCGTCCGCTCGGCCCGCTGCCAACGTCCGCTCGTGAGGTCCCGGATCGACTCGCCGCGCGCCTGGACAGCGACGAATCCCGCCGCGACGACCACGGCGACTGCGGTCGCGACGAGCACGGCGCGCCTCGCGGTGCGGTCGCCCGCGACCAGCGTGACCGCCGCCGCCACGACGAAGAGCGCCGCCATGCTCGACTGCGAGTACGAGAAGTACAGGCCGGCGAAGAGCAGCACCATCAGCGGCGCGGCGAGCGCAACGCTGATCTTGCCCGCCCAGAGCAGCACCAGGAGCACCGCGAACCCGAGCACCACGTGGCGGCCGTACAGGCTGGGGTCGGTGAAGAGCGACGTCACGCGAAAGAACGGGGAGTACGCGTTGGCGACCTCGAGCTTCGCCTCGTAGAACAGGAGCTCCTTCGTCGCCTGCTGGTAGAGCCCGACCGCCGCAAAGAGGGACGCCAGGCCGATCGCGATTACCGCGAGAGCACGCGGGAGCCAGGGCGCGAGGTCTGCTCGGGCGACGATTGCGACGAGCGCGGCAAAGGGGAGGAGGAAGAACGCGAGCAGGTTTGCGCCCGCCTCGACATCGTGAGACCACAGCAGCGACAGCGACGCGAAGGCCAGGAACGCGGCCGTCGGGACAGCGATCAGCCGCGGTGGGGCGACGATCTCCTCGCGCCGCAGTGCGCGGTACAGGAATGCGACCGCCGCGGCCGTGAGCACCGCGTAGAGCGGAATCAGCCGCCCGAGCCGGCCCCCCTCGGCGAGCACGAAGAAGAACCGGTAGTCCCGGTCGAAGTCGAGCGGGGGCCGAAACGGCGCGGCGAGAACGAGCGCCGGGATCATCAGCAGCGGAAAGCGCGCGAACACCGCGGCGGCCGCGGCGACGACGACCAGTCCACCGAGCCCGGCGGCTGCAGCGGCGGGCGACGCAGCCTTGTCCAGCGCGCCGGTTCCCGCGATCGAGACGGCGAGCAGCGCCTCGGCCAGCGCCAGGAGCCCGAATCCCGCCAGCAGCGTGGCTCTCCGCCCGGCTGTGACCGCCAGCGCGGCGCCACCGGCGCCGACGATCCCTGCGAGCTCCGCCAGTCCGGCTTCGTCCATCCCCGGGGCCGGATACTACGTCCCTCCGTCGAAATGGTTGACTCGTGATCACAGCCTGGAAGCGCGTGCTCGTCCTCGCGCCGCACACGGACGACGGCGAGTTCGGATGCGGCGCCACGCTCGCCCGTCTCGTCGACGGCGGGACCGAGGTCCGCTACGTCGCGTTCTCGATCGCCACCAGGTCGCTCCCGGAGGGCTTCCCGCCCGACACGCTTGCCCGGGAGGTGCGCGAGGCGACCGCCGAGCTCGGAATCCCCGAGGCGCAGCTCGACGTCCACGACTTCGAGGTGCGCACGTTCCCCGAGCACCGGCAGGAGATCCTCGAGCTGCTGATCGGCCTGTGGGAGGAGTGGAAGCCCGACGCAGTTCTCCAGCCGAGCCTGCGCGACATCCACCAGGACCACCAGGTGATCGCCGCCGAGGGCGTGCGGGCCTTCAAGCGCACGACGATCCTCGGCTACGAGATTCCGTGGAACAACTTCAACTTCGACTACCAGGCGTACGTCGCGCTCGAGAAAGAGCACGTCGAGCGGAAGGTGAGCGCCCTCGCGAAGTACGAGTCGCAGCAGCACCGCCGATACTCCGACCCGGAGTACATCTGGAACGTCGCCCGGACGCACGGGATCAACGTGAATCGCGAGTACGCGGAGGTGTTCGAGGTCTACCGGGTCGTCGAGTGATCAGGCGAGACGGATCCTCACGCGGCTTCCCGAAGGACACCTATCAGGAGATCTACGGCATCGACTGGACGCGCAGAGCCCTCTCCTGGTAGGCGGGCCCGAGCTCCTGGAACCGAGCCGTCCAGTCGGCCTCCCTGCCCTCGATGTGCGCTTCCAGCGAGTCGAGGTGTGAGTGCCACCCGGCGCCGTAGCCCACGATCGAGCCGGGCGGGAGCCCGCGATGATCGAGGACGAGGATCGTGCCGTCGCCGTCCGGCCGCAGCTCGAATCGCGCGACGCTGTCCGGCTCGCCCGGGTAGGTCCAGTCGAGCTCGAGCACGCGGCCCGGCTCGAGCGCTCGGACTCGTCCGTCCGTGCGCTGGTCGCCGTCGTCTTCCTTCCAGACGAGCAGGAAGCGGCCGCCGACGCGCAATTCCAGTTCGACGACGTTCGCGAGCCAGCGACCGATCCGCTCCGGCTCGGTCAGCGCGGACCAGACCTCCTCCGGCGCCGCGTCATACCGGCGCTCGAACCGCACACCGGCCCGGTCGCCCTCAGCTCTCAGCTTTCCCTCGACCACGCTGTCCTCTCCTCAGTTCGGTTTCCAGGGCGTCCAGGCGGTTCGTCCAGAACCGCTGGATCCAGTCGTCCAGCTCCGCGAGGCCCGCGCCGTCCAGCGAGTAGAGGCGGCGAGTCCCGTCGGACCGCGAGCGGATCACACCGTGCTCCCGCAGGACACGGAGGTGCTTCGAGACGCCCGGCCGTGAGATTGAGAACGCGGACGCGATCTCGCCGGCCGAGCGTTCGCCTTCCGAGACGAGCTCGACGATGCGCCGTCTCGTCGGATCCGCGAGGGCCTCGAATGCACTCACGCGCAGAGAGTAACTACAAGGTTACGTAACTGTCAAGTTACTTTCTCTACGCTTGTGTGGATGCCGCGCGTCAACGAGCTTGGAGACATCGAGATCACGGACCCGCGGGCAATGCGGGCTCTCGCGCACCCGGTGCGGATGACGATCCTGGAACGCCTGCAGCGGGACGGCCCGGCCACGGCCGGCGAGCTCGCGACCGCCATGGAAACGACTTCCTCCGCAGCCGGCCGGCATTTGCGCCGCCTCGCCGAGTTCGGCCTCGTCACCAAGACCGGCGGCACCTGGGAGGCGCTTGGGACCGGAATCCGCTTCGAGCCGGCCGCCGACGACGAGAGCCAGGCCGCCTATCGGGCGCTGGCCAACCGGCAGTTCCTCCGCACCGATGAGCTGCCCAGGCGCTGGTTGGTCGAGGACGAGCCTCGCCTCGACGGGGACTGGAGGCGGGTTTCCGGGCTCTCGAACGCCGGGATGGCGATGACGGTCGAGGAAGCCGCGGCCCTCGATTGGGAGATGGAGAAGCTGCTCGAGCCGTACGTCACACGAAACGAATCTGACGTGCCGGCCGGCGCGCGACGCGTGCGTTGGCTGCGGTACGTGCTGCCCGACGCGGGCACGAACTCCTAGCTGACCGCGATCCGGGCGGCGAGCTCGCGCGAGATCGCGTGGTCTGCCCCCCCGACGCGCACGGTCAGCGGGCCCTCGAACGGCGCCGCCTCTCGCACCTCGATGCGGCTCCCGGGCGTCAGTTTCAGCTCCGACAGGTAGCGGAGGAGCTCGCCGTCGCCGTCCGGGACCCGAGAGACGGTGGCCTTCGCCCCCGGCTCCAGCGCGGACAGCGGCATCCCCTGACTGACGACGAGCTTGAGGTCGGGGCCGGGAATCGGATCGCCGTGCGGGTCGTGCGTCGGGTAGCCGAGGCTACGGTCGATCTGCGCCTCGAGCTCCTCCGACAGCGCGTGCTCGAGGCGGTCGGCCTCGTCGTGCAATGCGTCGATCGGCAGGCCGAGCGTCTGGGAGAGGTACTGCTCGAGCAGCCGATGGTGGCGAATCACCTCCAGGGCGACCTTCTCGCCCTTCCGCGTCAGCCGTGCGCCGCGATACCGCTCGTGTTCGACGAGGCCGAGGGACGCGAGCTTCTTCAGCATCGCCGTCGCGGACGGGGGCGAGACGCCGAGGCGTGCGGCGAGTGCGGAGGTCGTCGCACGGGTCCCGGCGGCCTCGAGCTTGTAGATCTCCTTGAGGTAGTCCTGGATCGCGTCGGAAAGTTCCATACCGTGCCCTGTCTCAGTTAGAGTTTAGACATGCCTAAGTTTACGCGGAAGCGCCTGGCCGTGGAGCTGCTGCGCGGCAGCCGGCTCGGCCTCGCCGGCTGCGGACAGCAGGCGGTGGGAAGTATCGATCCAAACCTTGGCAAGCGTGAGCTCCGCGTCGTGACGAGCACGGGGATGGTCACGGACATTGTCGAGCACGTTGGCGGCGAACGGGTCGAGGTGGACGGCCTGATGGGACCGGGGGTCGACCCGCATCTCTACAAAGCGACAGAGGGTGACGTGATCCGCCTGGCGGACGCCGACGTGGTGTTCTACAACGGCCTCCACCTAGAGGCCAAGCTGGCGGAGGTCTTCGAGCGCATGGGCGGGCAGGTGCGCACCGTCGCGGTCACGGACGGCATCCCACCAAACCGACTCATCGCGTCGGCTGCGTTCGGCGCCGCCTATGACCCTCACGTCTGGTTCGACGTCCGCCTCTGGATCGATGCAGCGGAAGAGGCGCGCGACGCGCTGATCGCGCTCGATCCGACGCACGCGCCCCTGTACCGGGCGAATGCGAAGCGGTATGTGGCCGAGCTCACCGAGCTGGACCGATATGTCCGCCAGAAAGCCGTGCAGGTTCCCCGTGAGCGCCGAGTCATCATCACGGCACACGACGCGTTCAACTACTTCGGCCGGGCGTACGGCTACGAGGTGCGCGGCCTCCAGGGGATCAGCACCGTGACTGAGGCCGGAACGGGGGACATCCAGGATCTTGCCGACTTCATCGTCGAACGGCGGATTCCGTCCATCTTCGTGGAGTCCTCGGTGTCGCCGCGGACGATCGAGGCCGTTCAGGGAGGCAGTCCGGGCTCGGGGCTTCGACGTCGGCATCGGCGGCAGCCTCTTCTCCGATGCCATGGGCAACCCGGGCACCGCCGAGGGCACCTATGTCGGCATGGTGCGCCACAACGTCGACACGATCGTCGATGGCACTGACGCGGGAGGATCGACGGTGTCTGCAGGTGCCGGCCATCGAGGTCACCGACCTGACCGTCGCCTACGGCGCGAAGCCGGTGCTCTGGGACGTGGACCTGACGGTCGCGCCCGGCGTGCTCATGGCGATCGTCGGTCCCAACGGCGCCGGCAAGACCACCCTGATCAAGGCGATCCTGGAGCTCGTGCGCGCCGGCGGCAGGCCGAGTCCTGATCCACGGGCAGCCGTACGAGGAGCAGCGTCGCCTCGTCGCCTACGTGCCACAGCGACGGACGGTGGACTGGGACTTCCCGACGAACGTCCTCGACGTGGTGTTGATGGGCCGCTACGGCGCGCTCGGCTGGCTTCGCCGTCCTGGGCGCCGCGAGCGCGACCGTGCGCTCGAGGCGCTCGAGCAGGTCGGCATGACCAGCTTGCCGACCGCCAGATCAGCCAGCTCTCCAGCGGTCAGCAGCAACGCGTCTTCCTCGCCCGGGCGCTGGTGCAGGACGCGCGGGTCTACTTGATGGACGAGCCGTTCCAAGGTGTCGATGCGACCACCGAGCGCGCCATCGTCGAGCTGCTCCAGCGACTGCGCGCCGACGGGCAAGACGGTGGTCTTGCGTCCACCACGACCTGCAGACGGTCGCCGGAGTACTTCGACTGGGTGACGCTGCTCAACGTCCGCCGGATCGCAGCGGCCCGTGGCGGAGGTGTTCAACGAGGAGAACCTGCGGCTGACCTACGGCGGGCGCGTCAGCTTCCTGGCGCGAGAACGGTCGGCGGACGGCGGCAGCCGATGCCTGACGTCGCTGCCGCGACCTGGCGTCTCCTCGACCATACGCTCCGTACGGTCGCGCTGGGAGCGGCGACGCTCGGCATCGTCAGCGGCGGCTCGGCTCCTTCGCTGCTGCGCCGCCAGAGCCTGCTCGGCGACGCGATGTCCCACGCGGCGCTGCCGGGCTCGCCATCGCGTTCCTGCTGACGGGCAGCAAGGACTCCGCTGCCGCTCCTGCTCGGCGCTTCGGCCGCCGGCGGGTCGGAAGTTCGCAGTCATGGCGATGTCCGGACCACCCGTGTCAAGTACGACAGCGCGCTCGGCATCGTCCTGTCGGTGTTCTTCGGCGTCGGTCTCCTGTTGCTGACGCTGCATCCAGAAGCGCCCGGATGCGACCCAGGCAGGCCTCGACCGCTTCCTCTTTGGACAGGCCGCCTCGCTGCTCGAGCGCGATGTGTTACGTCATGGCCGCGCTCGCAGCGCTGGCGCTCGGTGCGACGGCTGCTGCTCTGGAAGGAGTTCAAGCTGCTCGACCTTCGACCCGGAGTTCGGCGCCAGTCTCGGCTTTCCGATACGCGGGCTCGACGTGTGCCGACCGACCTGCTCGTGATCGCGATCGTGGTCGGGCTGCAGACGCTCGGGTGGTGCTGATGAGCGCGATGATCGTCGCTCCGGCCGCCGCGGCACGTCAGTGGACCGACCGCCTCGCCGTGATGGTGCTGCTTGCCGCCGCCTTCGGCGCGCTGGCCGGTGTGAGCGGGGCTGTCGTGTCGCAGCTCGGCGCAGAGGATGCCCGACCGGGCCCACGATCGTCCTCTGCGCGGGCCTGATCGTGCTCGTGTCGCTGCTTCTTCGCCTCACGGCGCGGCCTTGCCTGGCGGTGGCTTCGCGAGCTCGCAGAGCCGCAGGCGACTCGAGCTCGATGAGGTGCTTGCCGACCTGTATGTCCTGGCCCGCGCAGCACGGAACGCTCGAGCCGGGCCTCGGCGGCGACGCTGGCCGCGATGGGCGTGCGCGGTGGAGTTCACCGCAGCCTCGAGGAGCTCGAGGCGCGGGGGCTCGCGCGGCAGCTGAACGGCGACGCCTGGACGCTGACGGACGCGGGGCGAGACGAGGCGGAGCGGCGTTTCAGGTACGAGGCGGGGGCCTTGTGACGAGCGCGCAGCTCGAGATCCAGGCCATCGCAGCCGTCGTCGCGGCGGCGTGCGCGCTGCCGGGGGTGTTCCTCGTCTTGCGTCGGATGGCCCTCATCAGCGACGCGATCAGCCACGCCATCCTGCCCGGCATCGTGCTCGCCTTCTTCGTCGTCGAAGACTTTCCTCGCGGCTCGGTCGCGGCGGTGGTGGCAATGGGCGGGACCGCGTGCTCGTCGGCTCCTGGGCGCTCGCGAGCTGGTGCGGGAGGCGCCCATCGGGATCGGCCTCCACTTCCTGTTCCTCGGCGGGGGCTGATCGCGCGGTATGCCGGACGACGTCCACCTCGACTCGTCGCCGTCCGCTCGGCGAGCTTGCCTTCGCCACGTTCGATCACTGTCGTTGCGGGTTATGACCTCGGCACGTCGGCCGCTCTGGCTGATGGGCGGCATCCTGCGTCGCTGAACGCGCTGTTCATCTTCGTCTTCTCAGAGCTCAAGCTCGCGACGTTCGACGCCGGGCTGGCGTCGTGCTCGCTTGTCGCCGGCGCTCGTGCACTACGCGCTGATGGCGCTCGTCTCGATCACGGCAGTCGGTGCGTTCGACGCAGTCGGCTCGTCCTCGTCGTCGCGCTGTTCTTCGCGCCGCCCGCGACGGCCTATCTCTTGACCGACCGCTTGCCGCGTGATGCTCGGTCTCAGCGGCGTTGATCGGCGCCGTCAGCGGCTCGGCGGCTACTGGATTGCCCACTGGTTCGCGCTCTCGATTGCCGGCTCGCTCGCCGCCGTGGCCGGGGCCGTTTTCGCCGGAGTCTGGCTGGCCGCACCGCACGGGGCCTCTTCTCGCTCGTGCGACGGCACGCCAGGCTGTGCTGGGTTTTCGCGCAGGGCGCGCTGGCGATCCACTACTGCAGCACGAGAACCAGCCGGAGGCGGCCGAGGAGAGCGAGGGCGAGCGCCTGAAGCGGCATCTCGCTGGGATCCGGCTTCGCAGCCAGGTCGTGCGCCAGGCGCGCCGACATGGCTCGTCGTGCAGCAGGACGGCGTGCTGGCGCTGACGGACCGCGGCCGGGCTGTCGCCGACGAACTCTGGTTCAATGCGTCGGGCGCATGAAGAACGTCAACCTCAACTCGCTCGAGTTCGAGACCGACGACTCCGACCCCGAGGGCTACAAGGCGGCGATGGCCCGGTTCGGGCCGTCGATCGGCGCCGTCATGCTCGGTGCCACCGTTTACGAGCTGCCCCCGGGCCAGAGCGTCTGTCCCTACCACTACGAGTACGGCAACGAGGAGTGGGCGCTGATCCTGGAGGGCCGGCCGACGCTGCGCCATCCGGACGGCGAGGAGCAGGTCGAGCCGATGGACGTCATCTGCTTCCCCAACGGGCCGGAGGGCGCGCACAAGTTCACGAACGAGACCGACGAGCCGGTGCGCGTGATGCTCCTCTCGACGAAGGTCGATCCTTCGCTCGCGGTCTACCCCGACAGCGACAAGATCGGAGCCTGGCCGGGGCCGGAGTTCCGCACGATCACATCCTGGTCCGGCGCGAGAGCAACGTGGACTACTGGGACCGCGAGCCGTAGGCGCATGAAGAAGATCAACCTCGGCGACCTGGAGTTCGAGCGGTACGAGGCCCGTCCGGAGGGTTACAAGGCGGGCATCGCCTCGTTCGGTCAGTCCATCGGCGCCACCTTGCTCGGCGCGACGGTCTACGAGCTTCCGCCGGGCCAGAGCGTCGGTCCGTACCACTACGAGTACGGGAACGAGGAATGGGCGCTGATCCTGCAGGGTCGGCCGACGTTTCGCCATCCAGGCGGCAAGGAGCCGGTCGAGCCGATGGACGTGATCTGCTTCCCGGTCGGGCCGGAGGGCGCCCACAACTTCATGAACGAAACCGGCGAGACCGTTCGCGTGATGCTGCTCTCGACCATGGTCGACCCTGCGCTGGCCGTGTATCCGGACAGCGACAAGATCGGAGTCTTCCCGGGAGAAGAGCACCAAGGGGATCACGTAATGGTGCGGCGTGAGAGCCACGTCGACTACTACGCCAGCGAGACGTGAGCGAGTTCGCGCCCGTCAAGGAGTTGATCAAGGACGTCCCGGGCTGGCTCTCCGACGAGGAGGGCGAGGCGCTCTACGAGCTTGCGAAGGATTGCACCGGCCGGGGCGTGATCGTCGAGATCGGCTCCTGGAAGGGGAAGTCGACGATCTGCCTCGGGCTCGGGTCGCGGGCAGGCGAGGGCGTTCGCATCTTCGCCGTCGACCCGCATGCCGACTACCGGCACGGCGAGTTCAAGGAGAACGTCGAGCGGGCCGGGATCGCCGACCTCGTCACACCCGTGAAGGGGCTCTCGCAGGACGTGGTCGACGACTTCGACGAGCCGATCGAGCTCCTCTTCGTCGACGGGTCGCACGAGGAGGACGACGTGCGCCACGACTTCGAGACCTGGGTCCCGAAGGTCGTCGAAGGCGGCACGGTCGCCTTCCACGACACGACGTGGCACCCGGGCGTCCGGAAGGTCGTCGCGGAGAAGATCTACGGCTCGCGGAACTTCCGCGACGTCCGGTTCGTGATCGGGTCGACCACGATCGCGTCCAAGGTGGCGCACAACACGCCGTACGACCGGCTCCACGCGCGCCGCGTTCAGGCGACGAAGGCGATCTTCGGTTCGGTGTCGCGAGTGCTGAAGAAGCGGCGCGGCTGGCTCCCGGGCCCGGTCGAGCGGGCCGGGCGGCGCGTCTTCAAGCTCGTCGGCCGCTAGCGGTAGCGCCCGTTCAGGAACAGCTCGCGCTCGCGGCGGCGCCGTGGGATCAGGATCGCCGGCTTGTCCCACATGAGGATCGCGTCGGCCGCGCCGCGAAAGTCGCCGGAGTTGAGCCGCTTGACCACGGTCGAGCGCTTGAATCCGCCCGTGCCGATATTGAACGCAAGCGAGAGGAGCGCATCGAACTGGTGCGGTTTGAGCGGTTTCTTGACGGCGTCTCGAACCGCCGGCTCGAAGCGCTGCGCCAGGTCCTCGCGGAGAACCCGCTCGACGATCGCACGCTGGCTCGGCCGCGCCGTCATGCTCTCCGGCTTCGTGCCGAGCGGAAGGGCGGGCGAGACGGTGACCTTGTACGCCGAGATGTTCGGCAGAGGCTCGCCCAGGTCGGTTGCGACGCTCGTCACCGGCGGCGGCGGAGCGTGGCAGTACCTCGCGAGGCCGCCGATCCTCACGTCCTACATCGCCGATTGGAACGGTTTGACGAGCCGCGCGGTGGCGATCGGCGTCCGGCCGAGGGTGAGGTTCCGCCGGATCGGCAAAGCTCGCTTCTCCACACGGGTGGTCGCGGCACGGTCGTTCAGCGGCCGTCGGGTGAAGCTCCAGCGCCGAACGGCAGCCGGCCGCTGGGTGACGGTGAAGCGCGTCCGGCTGAAGCGCGGCTCGGCTGCGACCTTCCGCGTGAGACTCCGGCGAGGCACGTCCAGTCTCCGAATCGTGATGAGCGTGAACCAGGCCGGCCCGGGCTACCTCGCCGGCCTCAGCCGCACGATCGTCTACCGCCGTTAGGAGGGCTTGGCGAAACATCGGCTGTGCCGCAGGGTTGCGCTGCTCGCCCCGAGGCGGCGTCCTCAGTCGCGCACGTATCGCACCGATACGCACGCTCCCTGCGTCCTTGCCTCGGAACGACCATCGCACCCCTGCAACGAGCGACGTTCCGCCAAACCCTCCTAGAGCGAGCGGTAGATCGCGATCAGCCGGTCGGCGCCCTTGTCGGCGTCGTGGATCCGCCTCGACGTAGGCCCGGGAAGCGGCGCCGATCCGGCGCCGCTCCTCGGGCGCCGCGGCGAGCTCTCCGATCCGGTCCCGAAGCGTCTCCTTCGTGACCTGAGCGATCGGCACCTCCACGCCGAGCGCGCGCTGAGTCTCCTGGACCGCTTCGGGCCGCAGGTAGCTCAGAACGGGCTTGCCGAGCGCCATCGCCTCGAGCGCGAAGATGCCGTACCACCCGGCGTTCAGCTGGTCGACCACGATGTCTGCACGCTCGTAGTGACGCCGGGCCTCGTCGTGACGCAGCCCCTCGACGATGTCGAGCTCGACGTCGAGGTCTTCGCAGGCGGCGACCACGTGCTCCGTGCCCTTGCGGCGGCGGCTCGACGGTGCGTGGAGGACGACGGGGCGCGCGCGCTCCTCCGGCGCCGGCGCTTCGTACTCCCGTAGGTCGAGGCCCGGAGGGATCACCTGGGCGTCGGGCATCCAGCGCAGGGCGTCGTACGAGCCGACGATGCGGGCGTCCGCGCCACGGGCGTAGCGGAGCTCGTCGGGCGCCTTGCCGCGGATGTCCGAGCCAAGGAAGTGAAGGACCGATTTGCGCCGTGTGGCCTTGAGGATCGGCCAGGTCGCCTTTCGCGGGACGAGAGTCCAGCCGAAGTAGAAGTGGAAGACGTCCGTCTTCGGCAGCAGGCGGAGGAACGCCGGCCACTGCACCGCCTGGCGACCCAGGAACCCGGCCGGCCGGTCGAGCGACTCGTCGGCCTCCGGGTGCAGCTTCTGGCGCTCGACGACGACCAGCTTCGCGTCCACGCCCTTCCGGCGCAGCGCCTGCACGTTCGTCCACGGGATCCCCGCCACGTTCAGCGGCGTGTGCACCACTCTCACGACATCGCGTTCCTGGGGCGCTGCTGATGTGCGCGGCCGGAGGGGACAGTGTTGCCAACACGGCCCCGGAGAGCCGCGTGCGCTCAGCGGCGTCAGGCGGCGGCGGAGCCGGGCTCTGCCCGGCGGGAGCAGCCGCCGGCCAGGAGCGCGAGGTCAGTCGTCCCACTCGACCTGGTCGAAGTACCGCAGTGCCCGGCGGGTCGGCCGCACGCGCGCCTGGTACTCGGCCAGCTCCTCGGCGGAGATCTCGCCGAGCGCGTGCTTCACGCCGAGCCAGGGCAGGTTCAGGTCCTCCTGGTAGACGATCGTCGAGATCCGCGGATTGACCTCGATCACCTTGTCGCCGACGAGCTGGATGTTGAAGAAGTGGTCGATCGAGAGCGCCTCGACGATCTTGGCCGAGATCTCCATCAGCCAGGGGTCGTCGAGCGTCGCGAAGTACATCGCCAGGCCGGCCCGCATCGACTCGCGCGTCTTCGGGTGGCCGAGCAGGATGCGGCCGCCTTCCGCGATGCCGTCGATCGTCCGCTCGAGCCCGGAGGCGAGCTCCATGACGAGGAGCGGCGTGTCGTCGCTGCCCAGTAGCTCGACCAGCTCCTCGAGGCGCAGCGCCTCGGCGACGCCCGGCCGGTTCTTCAGCAGTTGCTCCCGCCGGTCGGCGCCGGCGGACAGGATTCGGAATCCGCGGGAGCCGGAGGAGAAGGCCGGCTTGATCGCGACGTCCTCGCCGGGATAGCCGAGCTCGCGGGCGGCCTGCGCGACCGCCTCGCCGCCGACGACCCGCCGCCAGCGCGGGCCCGGAACCCCGATCTCGTCGAGCAGCGCATAACTCTGGGCCTTGTCGTTCGAGCGACGGATCGCCTCCGGGGAGGAGACCATCACCGCGACGCCCTCGAACCGGTCCTTCGCCTCGGCCAGGCCGAGAAGGTCGAACGAGGACTGGGGCAGGACCGCGTCCACGCTCTCCCGCTCGACGACGTCGAGCATCGCATCGGCAAACTCCGGATCGGATCCCTGACGGCACCAGATGGAACGAGTCCGTGATGTGGCGTCCGACCGACCGGTCGGCCATGTCCGTCCCGACGACGCGGACCTCCCGCTCGCCGTTTTCCCGCAGGGCGTGAACGAGCGCGGCGGTTCCGGGAGCCCCCGCCGCCGAGACGAGAACGGTCGTCACTTCACGATCAGCGACAGCTTCGCGCCGAGCGGCTGCGAGCGACGCCCGACCCGCTCCGTGAACTCGTCCCACGCCGGATTGACGTTCACGTCGTCGGCGATGAGCGCGCCGCCGTCGTTCAGGGCGTCCCACGCATGCTCGAACTCGAAAGACATGCACTCATACGAGTGCTCGCTGTCGTGCATGAAGAAGTCGATCGAGCCAACGCGGTCGAAGAAGCGGCGGCAGTGCGTCCTGGCTGCGGCCGAGCACGAGGCTCCAACGGCCCCGGAGATCCTCGGGAACCATCCAGCCCGGATCGCGACCGGGTGGGATGACGGCGCCGCCCTTCCCGTCCCAGAAGGTCCCTGGCTCGTACTCCTCGCCGGCGACCTCGGGCAGGTCGATCGAGTGCAGCTCGCCGGTCCCGTTCCGTTCGAGCGCCAGGAGGAGAAACGCGGTAGAGACGCCGTTGCAGACGCCGGTCTCGACGGCGACCAGCGGCTTCGTCTCGCGCAGGAGCCTGTAGAGGCGCAGCCCTTCGTCGTAGCCGTCCCGCCCCGTGACCCGGCCGGTGTTGTAGCGGTGGCCGCGCTTCGTCTCGCCCTGGACGACGTCCCAGAAGTGCGCCGCCTGCTCTTCGAGATGCTCGACGAGCCCGCTCTCGCGGACCTCGTCCTCCGGTGTCGCCGCCGCCGTCTCCATCGCGGCGGGATCGTACTGACCCCGCTACTTCTTGGGCCGGCCCTCGTCGACTCCGGTGGGGAGATAGTTCGGCGGAATTCCGCCACCCTCGCTTTGGGTCAGCGCCTGGCCCTCGCGAGTCGACGTCAGCTTGTCGATGCGCTGGTCCTGCGTGTCGACCGTCCGGTCCTCGTCGCTGAAGATGCGCTTGATTCGCTCGACGATGCTCATGCCGGAAGCTTACGCAGTCGCAGGCGGCGCAACTCCTCCGGCAGGAAGAACCCCAATGGGAAGAGGACGAGCGGGTAGACGGCGACGAGCGCGATCGCGGCGGCCAGCGGCAGGTCGAACGAGCGACCGATGACGCACAGGAGGATCGCGGTGCCGAACGCCGTTGCGACGCGACGCCACTGGTACGGCACGGGGAAGACCTGCTGCGCCTTCCACGCCATGCCGAGGAAGAGCGTCGCGTAGGCGCCGACGGTGGCGGCGGCGGCGCCCATCATCCCGAACTCCGGGATCAGCGTCAGGTTGAGAACGACGTTCAGGGCGGCGGCGACGCCGGTGATGATCCAGTTCGAGCGGGTGCGCCGCGCCCGTCCGATCCCGATCACGACGACGATGTACGCCCCGAACGCGGCGGCGGCGAAGGCCAGCGGCGCCACGACGCGCTCGGCGGAGTAGAACTCCTCCGTCGTCAGCAGCTCGACGAGCCAGGGAGCCAGGACGCCGAGCGCGAGGGCCATCCAGGACGTGATCGCGACGAGGTAGGTGAGGACGAACGCGTACGTCCGTGCCGCCTCCCGGTCGTCCTCGATCGAGTAGGCGAAGGCCGGCCACGCGGTGCGAAACGCAGCGAGCAGCAGGATGATCGCGGAAGCGATCCGCACGCCGATCGAGTAGAGGCCGACCTCCCGCGGCCCCGAGAGCCGGACGAGGAAGAACCGGTCGCTGAAGTTCAGCACCCAGAGAAACAGTGCGGAGGGGACGAGCGGCATCCCGAAGCGGTTCATCTCGCGCAGCAGCGTGCGGTCCCACTCGAAGCCCAGCTGCTCGCGCCGGTAGAGCAAGAGGCCCGCGTAGACGGCGAGCGTCCCGGTGAAGTTTCCGACGATGACGCCGATCGGGCCTTGCTCCCAGACGACGACGAGCATCAGCGTCGCCGCGACGGTCAGGCCGAGGTTGATCAGCGTGGCGACGAGGTAGGCCGTGGAGCGCTGCTCCACCCGGAAGAGCGAAGTCATCTGCTCGTAGTTGACGTGGGCCCAGATCCCGACGAACGCCGCCCGGACGAGGTCGGCGTGCTCGCCGGTGTCGAACAGAAACTCCGAGATCGGGCTTGCGAGGGCGAGGCCGGCGGCCAGGCCGGCAGTGCCCATCGCCATCGTGAACCAGAACGACGTGCGAATCACGCGCCGCTTCCCGGCCTCGTCCGCCTCGTCGAAGTAGAAGCGGAAGAAGGCGCTCTTGACGCCGGCCGCGAGGAGCACGGTGAGGACCGCCGACAGCGCGATCAGCGTCTCGATCAACCCGTAATCCGCGGGCGAGAGGAAGCGCGTGTAGACCGGTAGGAGCAGGACGGCGATGAATCGCGAGACGAGCGACCCGAACCCGTACACCGCCGAGTGGCGGGCGAGCTCGCCGAGCCGCCGGCCAAGTAACACTCTGTTACTTGCTCCTCGAAGCGCCGGGAACGCGCTCGGACAGCGGAATCTCGGGGCGGCTCTGAGCTAGTAACACTCTGTTACTTGGCATCGCGCGCTCACGAGAGGTCGATGCGGTCTTCAGCCAGCAGGGCCCGGCGCCGGTCTCGCTCCGCGTCGAGCATCGCCGTCATCGTCTCGCCCATGGTCTGGCCGGGGTAGACCCAGACCTCCGGGTGGATCAGGAGCTGGAGCCACTCGAACCGGCCCTGACGCAGATCCTCGTGCGGACACCCGTGCCGCCAGTGCTGGTTCGAGTCCGAGCGGTAGTGCTCCGGGTCGAAGAACGGTCGCTGCATGACGTTGACCGCGCCGTCGACCGGCTCCGACATGTAGTCCGGGTTCGGGTTGTGCCAGGCCAGCACCGCGTCGAAGCGGTCGTCGAGCTCGACGTTCGGCCAGACGGCGTGGAGCCCGACGCCGTGCTCGAGCTCCCGGAGCCTGTTCAGCGCCCTGCGCCCCTCCGACGAGCCGAGGTTGTAGAAGACCGACTGCGTCATCAGGAAGTACGTGGCGCGCGCGCCGAGCGAGGCCTCGAGCTCCGCCATCTCGAGCGCGGCGTCCAGCGAGAGGTCCACGTCGTGCCGCAGGTAGAGATCGCCGGGCTGCGGCTCCTGGCCAAAGGCCGTCCAGCGGTAGCCGCTGTCGTTGGCGGCCTGAATCAGCTCGCGGTAGTGCTCGAGCGAGAAGCTGCAGCTCACGCCGCCTCCACCTCGACGTCGAGCAGCCTCGCCGCAGACTCGGCGCGCTCGACGGCCTCGAGGTTCGTCCCGCCCAACGCGATGACATAGCCGCGCCGGTCGCCGTCGAGCTGCACGGGCCGGATCGTCTCGCCGTCCTGGAAGTAGAGCTCCGCCTCGACGACGCCCGGGAACGCCCGCACCCGCTCGAGGCCGCTGACGCTGACGAGCCTGCCGGTCGGAAGCGGCCCGGGCTGCGCGGTGAGGAACGAGATCGCCATCGGCTGCTCCATCTTCGCCGCGACCATCTCATCAGGCACCGGACGCCCGAGCGCCTGGAGCAGCGCGATCTCGATCAGGTCGACCCCGACGCCGTACCGCGCCACCGAGTCCATCTGGCCCGCCGGGATCCGCGCTGCGACCTCGATCAGGCGCGCGACGCCGTCCTCGCTCCAGAGCACCTGCGGGTAGGCGACGCCCTCCCGCATCCCGAGCGCCTTGACCGTGTGGACGCCGGTGCGGCGGACCTCCTCGAGCGCGTCGCCGAACAGCGTCGACGGATAGACGTGGGCGATCGCGACGCCGAAGCCGCGGCCCGGCGGCCGTCGGCGGTCGGAGAGCGTCACGACGGATGGCTCGCCGTCACGCAGCACGAGCAGGCCGTTCACCTCCTTGCCCTCGTGATAGCTCTCCAGGATCGCTTCCTGCTCGGTCGACTGCGCGAGCGATGCGTGCAGGTGGCGCTCGACGTCGTCCAGCGACTCGCAGAGGAAGAGCCCGCGCTGGCCGGCGGAGTCCGCCGGCTTGAGGACGGCCGGGAACCCGACCGCGCCGGCAGCGGCCCGCGCTTCGTGGAGCGTCCGGGCGGCGGCGAACCGCGGCTGCGGGACGCCGGCGTCGGCGAGCTGACGCCGCATCGCGATCTTGTTCGTCATCAGGTGGGCGGTCTTCGTGCCGATGCCCGGCAGGTCGAGCGCCTCCGCGACGGCGGCGACGACCGGCACCGCGCGGTCGGCCGCGTAGGTCATGACCCCGTCGACGCCGTGTCGCCGACCGGCTTCCACGACCGCCGGGATGTCGAGGATGTCGACGACCTCGCCGACATCGGCGATCGGGAGACCGGGCGCGTCGGCGTTCCGGTCCACCGCGACGACCCGAACGCCGAGCTCCCGCAGTCGCGCGAGCGCCCGTCGTTGATGGCGGCCCGCGCCGACGAAGAGGACCGTCGCGTCCTCCACAGGGTGATTAGCGCTGCTAATCACGTCTAACCCGGGCTTTCGTGCCGAGTCTCACCAGTTCAGGAGAGATGTTCAGGTACCTCGTGAGACGGCTGCTCTGGGCCGGCGTGCTCTTCATCGCCGTGACCATGGTGTCGTACATCATCTTCTTCCTGGTGCCGGCGGAGCCGGCGCGCCTGATCTGCGGCGCGCAGTGCCCGCCCGACCAGGTCGAGCGCGTGCGCAAGGAGGTCGGCCTCGACCGCCCGGTGTACATCCAGTACGGCGACTTCCTCAAGGACATCGTCGTGCACCAGTCGCTCGGCCGCTCGTACGCCTCGCGTCGGCCGGTCACCGACATCATCAAGGAAGCCGCGCCGGTCACGGCGAGCATCATCATCGGCGGCGTCGTCCTGTGGATGATGATCGCGCTGCCGATCGGCATCCTCTCGGCGCTCAAGCCACGGTCGTTGTTAGACCGAACCGCAATGGGGTTCGTGCTCCTCGGGATCTCGGCGCACCCGGTCTGGATCGGGCTGATCCTCATCTACTTCGTCGGATACAAGGCCGGGCTGACCCCGCTCGGCGGGTACTGCGACTTCTTCAATCCGGCCACAGAGTGCGGAGGGCCGCTGAAATGGGCGCACTCGCTCGTCCTCCCCTGGGTGACGTTCGCGCTTCTCTACGCGGCCCTCTACACACGCATGATCCGCGCCACCGTCCTCGAGACGATGAACGAGGACTACATCCGGACGGCCCGCGCGAAGGGCGCGCCCGAGCACGTCGTGATGCGCGCGCACATCCTCCGCAACGCGATGCTGCCGGTCGTGACGCTGCTGGGCCTGGACATCGGCGTCCTGCTCGGCGGAGCGATCTTCACCGAGACCGTCTTCGGGTTACCGGGGCTCGGCCGGAGCGCGCTGCTCGCCTTGGATGGCTTCGACCTGCCGACGGTGATGGGGATCACGGTGTTCGCGACGTTCGCCGTGATCATCTGCAACCTGATCGTCGACCTGCTGTACGCGGTCATCGATCCGAGGATCCGGCTCAGCTAGCCCTGCTAGGGCGAGGCTGGTTGCACCGGAAACAGGAACTGATGCCGGTCCCAGAGCGCAATCTCGCAGCCGTCGGTCCTGGCGAACGTCGTGTCGACCTGCTTGCCGTTGAAGGTGCCGCGGATCTCGGCGACGGCGGGCCCACCGTAGATCTCGGTGCAGATGGCCTGGTCGCCAGGCCGGACGAATGGACGCTCCATACGCTCGAGCTGCCGGCACGCATCGTCCGGGTTCGCCAGGGATCCTCCGGCGGGCGCGCAGCGAAGGCTCGCTTCGTCCTTATCGCCTGAGCGGCCACTGGCCCAGACGGCGATCTCGAGCTCGGTGGCCGGCTGATCGGGCGGGTCGTCGCCGCCACCGCATCCCGCCAGCAGCGCCAGACCCATCACTACACTCGCCGCGTGCCACTTCAAGGCAAGCGCGTTCTTCTCACGGGCGGTGCCGGCTTCATCGGCACGACGCTCAGCCGGCAGCTCATCGACGACAACCAGATCGTCGTCTACGACAACCTCCACCGGGACGCCATGGGCGGTACGGAGCTCTCCGGCCACCCGAACCTGACGTTCGTCCAGGGCGACGTCCTGGATGCGGAACTGGTTGCGGAGACGGCGAAGGGCGCGACTCACATCGTCCACCTTGCCGCAATCGCCGGAGTCGACACCGTCCTCGAGAGCCCGGTGCGCACCATGCGGGTCAACCTGATCGGCACCTACAACGTGCTCGAAGCGGCGCAGGCGACGTCGGAGACCGTAGAGCGGTTCGTCGACTTCTCGACCAGCGAGGTCTTCGGGCGACATGCCTACAAGGTGGAGGAGATCCACGAGACGGCGCAGGGCTCGGTCGGGGAGGCCCGGTGGACGTACGCCGTCTCGAAGCTGGCGGGGGAGCATCTCGCGCACTCCTACCACGACGAGCTCGGGCTTCCGACGGTCTCCGTCCGGCCGTTCAACGTGTACGGGCCCGGTCAGATCGGCGGCGGCGCGATCCGCGCCTTCATCGAGACGGTCCTGGCCGGCGACGACCTCGTGATCCACGGCGACGGCTCGCAGATCCGCGCTTGGTGCTACGTCGACGACATGGTCGACGGCCTCATGCTCGTCCTGCAGCGGCCCGAGGCGGTCGGGCAGGTGTTCAACATCGGGAACCCGCGCTCGGTTGTAACCGTCTTCGACTTGGCCGTCCGGATCCGGCGACTGATGGAGGCCGACGTCGACATCACGCACCGTCCGCTCCACTACACGGACGTCGAGATGCGGATCCCGAACGTCGACAAGGCCCGCAAGCTGCTCGGCTGGGAGCCGAAGGTCGATCTCGACGACGGTCTCGCTCGCACGATCGCGTGGTACCGAGAGCGCCAGCCGGCGCCGGCGTGATCCGGCTCGCCTGGCCGGACCTCGGTACGGAGGAGCTGGCGGCGATCGAGGAAGTCTTCAAGAGCGGCCAGCTGACCATGGGCCCGCGCGTGGAGGAGTTCGAGAGCCGCGCTCGCGGCTGCGTGCGAGGTCGAGCACGCCGTCGTCGTATCTTCGGGCACCGCGGCGCTGCATCTCTCGGTCCTCGCGCTCGGGATCGGGCCGGGAGACGAGGTGATCGTCCCTGCCTACACCTTCCCCGCGACTGCGAACGTCGTCGCGCTCGTGGGCGCCAGGCCGGTGCTCGTGGACGTCGACCCAGAGACGATGAACGTGACGGCCGACACCGTCGCCGCCGGGGTGTCTCCTCGGACGAAGGCTGTTCTCGTCGTCCACCTCTTCGGCCGGCCCGCTCCGTGGGAGGAGCTCGAGGCCGCGGTCCCCGACGGAGTCGCGCTGCTGGAGGACGCTGCGGGCGCTCTGGGAGCGAGGCGGCAGGGACGCGCGTGCGGAGGCCTCGGGCGGCTCGGCTGCCTCTCGTTCCACCCGCGCAAGATCGTCACGACGGGAGAGGGCGGGGCGGTGACCACGAGCGATCCCGAGATCGCCGTCGCGATCCGCCGCTTCCGCCACCACGGCATCGAGCCGCGCGGCGAGTTCGAGATCCGCGCGGCGGGCCTGAACTACCGGCTTGCCGGACATCCTCTGTGCGATCGGGACGACGCAGATGGCCCGGCTCGAAGAGTTGCTTGACTGAGCGCGAGCGCCTGGCGGCCGGGTATGGCGAGCGGCTCGGTTCGGCGGTCGGCCTCCCCTCCGCCGACGAGGGGGATCGGCACGGCTGGCAGGCGTACGTCGTGCGTACGGACGGGCGGGACGAGGCGCTCGAGGCGCTCGCCGCGGCGGAGATCCAGGCCCAGATCGGCACCTATGCCCTACACCGGCTCGCGGCGTACGCGGACCAGGGCCCCTTCCCCGGGGCGGACGAGGCGTTCGAGCGGGCGCTCGCGCTGCCTTTCCACAGCCGGCTCGCCGAGGCCGGATCTGGATCGTGATTGCCAAGGCCTTGACCGAGCTTGTTAGTGAGTGATAACTTACAACTCGGTGACGGCAACGGCGACACGCCAGACCGCTGACGCGCGTCGCGCGTCGATCCTCGACGCCGCAACGGTCGAGTTCGCCGCGAAGGGCCTGCACGGCACGTCCACCGACGACGTGGCGAAGCGGGCCGGCATCTCCCAGCCGTACGTCTTCCGTCTGTTCGGCACGAAGAAGCAGCTGTTCGCGGAGACCTGCCGCCAGTGCATGCGCGAGGTCCGCGAGGCGATGGCGACCGCGGCCGACGACCTCGCCGGCGAGCAGGCATTCGAGGCGATGGGCCACGCCTACATGGAGCTCCTCGCGGCCGAGCCTCGACGGCTGATGCTGCAGATGCAGATGTACGCCGCGTGCGCCGAGCCTGAGATCCGCCAGGTTGCGCAGGACGGGTACGGCGAGCTCGTCCGCTTCGTCGAGACGCGCACAGGCGCCTCGCCCGGCCGCATCTCGCGGTTCTTCGGGAAGGGCATGCTCACGAACGTCCTCGCCGCGATGCAGGTGAAGGACGCCGGCTTCGACTGGGCCGACCGCCTGGTGCAGGGATGCAGGGAGGACGTGTGAAGCGTCCTCTCTCTTTTCGCCTGAAAGTAAGTGACGAGTCACTAGCAAGGAGGAGGAGATGAACGCTCCCCGGACGCTCTGGACCTTCGTGATCACGTCGCTGGCGCTTTTCATGGTCGTGCTCGACAACCTCGTCGTCTCGACCGCGCTGCCCGTGATCCGGACTGACCTCGACGCCTCCCTCGAGGAGCTCGAGTGGACGGTCAACGCCTACACGCTGACCTTCGCGGTCTTCCTGCTCACCGGTGCAGCACTCGGTGACCGCTTCGGGCGCAGGCGGATGTTCGTCGCCGGGCTGACGCTCTTCACCGCGGCCTCGGCAGCGGCCGCCCTCGCGCCGACGATGGACGCGCTGATCGCCGCACGGGCGATCCAGGGGATCGGCGGCGCCATCGTCACGCCGCTGACGCTCACCATCCTCAGCGACGTGTTCCCGAAGGAGAGGCGCGGCCTCGCGCTCGGCGCGTGGTCGGGGATCGCCGGCCTCGCCGTCGCCTCCGGTCCTCTCGTCGGCGGTGCAGTCGTCGACGGGATCTCCTGGCAGTGGATCTTCTGGCTGAACGTCCCGATCGGGATCCTGCTCGTGCCGCTCGCCCTCCGGTTCCTCCGCGAGACCTACGGCCCGGACAGCGGCCTCGACCTCCCTGGCCTCGCGCTCGTGAGCGCCGGCCTGTTCGGACTCGTCTGGGGCCTGATCCACGGGAACGGCGACGGCTGGACGAGCCCGCAGATCGTCGGCTCACTCGCGGTCGGTGCGATCCTTACGGCCGCCTTCGTGGCCTGGGAGCTGCGCACGCCCGCGCCGATGCTCCCGATGCGCTTCTTCCGCGACCGGGCGTTCGCGGCTGCGAACGGCGCGTCGCTGCTCATGTACTTCGGCATGTTCGGGTCGATCTTCCTACTGACCCAGTTCCTGCAGACCGTGCAGGGACACTCGCCGCTCGGCGCCGGGCTTCGCGTCCTGCCGTGGACTGCGATGCCGATGATCGTCGCTCCGATTGCGGGCGCCCTCTCCGACAGGATCGGCGGCCGGCCGCTGATGGCCGTCGGCCTCGGGCTGCAGGCAGTCGGCCTCGGGTGGCTCGCCGCGGTCTCCACGCCGACCGTTCCGTACACGGAGCTCGTGATCCCGTTCATCCTGAGCGGAACCGGAATGGCGATGTTCTTCGCGCCGGTCGCGAATGTCGTGCTCTCGGCCGTGCGTCACGAGGAGGAAGGCAAGGCCTCGGGCACCAACAATGCGATCCGGGAGGTCGGAGGGGTCTTCGGCGTCGCCGTCCTCGCCTCGGTCTTCGCCTCGTACGGAGGCTACGGAACGCCGCAGTCGTTCGTGGACGGCCTCACGCCGGCGATCTGGGTCGGTGCTGTCGTCGTCGGCGCCGGCGCGCTGATCTCGCTTCTGATCCCCGGCCGGCGCGGCCGGCAGGAGCAGCCGGTCGACGAAGCCGAAGTCGTGCTCGAGGCGGCCTAGCCGTCGTTACCTTTTCGCCGTGAGGGGTGCGATCAGCTCGTACCCCTCGCGGAGGAACGGGACGCGGTCCACGAGCACGCCGATCTCCTCCGGCGGGAAGACACCTTCCTCGGTCACGATCTCGGTGATCAGGTCGGCGGGGATCAGCTCGAAGAGCTCGCGCTCGAAGTCGGCCAGATCCGGGGCCTGGGCGCCCGGAATCGGCGCCAGCTTGATCACCTCGGCGGCCACGACGACCGGTACACCGGCGTCACGCGCCGCCTGCGCCAGCGGGATCGTCCCGATCTTGTTACAGATCGTGCCGTCACGGAAGACGGTGTCGGCGCCGAGCAGGACGACGTCCACGTCCTGAAGCCTGCCTGGCGCGTCGGCATCCTCGACCAGCTCCGCGTCGATCTCGCCACCGGTCAGCTCGGTGACGAGTGTCCTGCCTTCCTCGACCGGGGTGGACACGGTGCAGAGCACCTTCGCCGGGTCGTCGTGCGAAAGCGCCTCGCGGACGGTGGCGGAGTTCGAGTGGGTGAGCACGGTCGCGCCGTCGATCCGATCGCGGAGCTGGATCGCGATCGATGCAGGCGCGCGGATGCGTCCTTCGGTGAGCGCCTGCGCCTCCTCGCCGACCACGCGTCGGAGGTCGTCAGGCTCCAGGTGGCTCTCGCAGAGGCCTGACGCGAGCAGCCTCCCGACCGTTCCGGCGATTGCGCCGACACCCGGTCTCGCGGCCGCGAGCCGGCGGCCGGCCTCCTCGAGCCTTTCGAGCAGATCCTCGGACGATCCGTCGTGTTGCTCCGCCAGCTCGGTCAGCGCCTCGACGGCCTGGCGCGCCATCCAGCTCGCTCCATGTGATCGATCCTCGCGGAGCTCGGTTATCCGGTCTTCGAGTGAGGCGGCGGCCACCGGACAGCCAATTGTAGTGTCGAGACCGTGCAGCCGGAGATCTCCGTCGTGGTCACGCTCCACAACGAGCGTCCCACCGTGGACGAGCTGGTGCGGCGAACCGTGGCCACGCTCGACGGGGAGGGCTACGAGCTGCTGCTCGTCGACGACGGCTCGACCGACGGAACCTGGGACGAGATCGAGCGTCTGCACGACCTCGACGAGCACGTTCGCGGGGTGCGCCTGAAGCGGAACTTCGGCCAGCATCCCGCAATGCATGCGGGTCTCGTGCGGGCCCGGGGCGATGTCCTCGTGACGATGGACGGCGATCTCCAGAACTCGCCGGAGGACATCCCCAAGCTGCTCGCGGCGGTCCGGAACGGCACGGACGTGGCGAGCGGACGGCGCGCCGCACGGCGCGACTCGTGGGGGAGGACGCTTCCCTCGCGGATGGTGAACGGGATGCTCCGCCGCTTCACCGGCGTCGCGATCGAGGACTTCGGTTGCGCCTTCAACGCCTACCGGCGTTCAGCACTCGAGCCGATGCTCGGCGCCATCGGCCGCCAGAAGTTCACGAAGGCGCTGGTGCTCTCGGGCGGCGCGAGCGTCGTCGAAGTGGACGTCGCGCACGAGAAGCGCAGGGGGCCCTCCAGCTACTCGCCTCTGCGGCTGACGCGCCTCGCACTGCATGTCCTGGCCGGTTTCTGGCCCCAGCCGATCCAGTGGATCGGCGTCGCGCTCGGCACGCTCTGCACGCTGGCCGCCCTCGCGCTCGGGATCTACGGCGTCGCGTACTGGATCGTCGAGTCAGACTTCCCGGGGCCGCTTTTCGGCGGCGCTGCCGTCGTCTTCGTCCTCGGCGTGCAAGGGTTCATCCTCGCGCTGGTCGGCGAGTACCTGGCGCGCATCCAGCGAGACGTGGAGGGCAGGCCGCTGTACACGATCGACAAGGAACTGTGAAACGGATACTCGTCACCGGCGGGGCGGGCTTCATTTCCTCCGCGTTCATCAGGCACCTGTTGCGGGCGACGCCGTACGAGGTCGTTTCGCTCGACGCGCTGACCTACGCGGGGAACCTCGAGAACCTGCGCGACGTCCGCTCGCACGAGCGGCTCTCGTTCGTCCACGGCGACATCCGCGACGAGGCGCTCGTGCGGGAGGTCGTCGCCGGGGTGGACGTGATCGTGAACGCCGCGGCCGAGTCGCACGTTGAGAAGTCGATCGCCGAGGGCGCCTCGGAGTTCGTGGCGACCAACGTGCAGGGGACGCGCGTCCTCCTCGATGCCATCCGCGAGGAGTCGGTCGAGCGCTTCATCCTGATCTCGTCGAGCGAGGTCTACGGCACCGCGGAGGCGGCGCCCATGGACGAGGAGCATCCGCTGAACCCCCGCAGCCCCTACGCGGCGACGAAGGCAGGGGCGGACCGGCTCGCGTTCTCCTACCGCGCGACGTACGACTTGCCGATCGTGATCGTGCGGCCGTTCAACAACTACGGGCCGCGCCAGCATCCCGAGAAGGTGATCCCGCGCTTCATCCTCCAGGCGCTGGCCGGCGAGCCGCTGACCGTCCACGGTGACGGGACGGCGAGCCGGGACTGGCTCTACGTCGAGGACGACGCGGAGGCGATCCAGGCGGTGATCGAGGCCGACGGGACAGCGGTGGAAGGCGAAGTGATCAACGTCGCGACGGGCCGGGATGCGTCGGTGTCGGAGATCGCCGACCTCGTGCTCGAGCTCTGTGGCAAGCCCGCGTCGCTGAAGGAGCACGTGGAGGAGCGGCCGGGCCAGGTTGCGCGCCACGTCGGCTCGACGGAGAAGGCGGAACGGCTGCTCGGGTGGACTGCGCGGACGCCCCTCGAAGAGGGCCTGAGCCGCACCGTCGCCTGGTACCGCGAGAACGCATCCTGGGTGGACTCGTCCCTTGCGGCCCCGGCCGACGTCGCGCGCACGACCTGAACGTCAGCGGTCTCGGCGCAGGCGCAGGCCCAGGTAGAGAGCACTCGGCAGTCCGCCGATGACCCACAACACGAACAGCAAAGTCTCGAACGTCTCGGACGTGCTCTCCGAATAGCTGTCGACGATCACGAGCGCCAGGAACGGAGCCACTGCCAGCAGCGCGAGCGCCGTACCGATCGTTTTCTCGCGATTCGTCCACGCCTTGGAGATCAGCACCATCGCGATGCCGAAGAGCCAGCCGATGAACGGGACGACGAGCGTCACCATCGCGGCCACCTCGAGCTTCCCCGTGGGCCGCTGCTCGGCCTCCGGCGCGGGCTCCGCGGCCTCGACGATCTCCTCCGGGGGCCCGAGCCGTTCGAGAACGTTGCGGACCGCGACCTCGCCGGCGGCCTCCTCCTCACGCAGCGCCGCCTCGATGTGCTCGCGGATCTCCGCGATCAGCTCGGTCCGGCGGGACCTCTGCAGGTGCGCAGCCGCCTCTTCGAGCCGGCTCAGATAGTCGTCGACGAGCCGGTCGGTCTGCATGGTGGTCATCCTTCCTCCTTCGTGAGAATCGCATCGACAGAGTCCCGGAACCGGGCCCACTCTTTGGCGAAGTCGTCGAGCGCCTCCCGGCCCGCGTCGGTGAGCTCGTAGTAGCGGCGCGGCGGGCCCGACTCGGACTCGCGCCAGAACGTCGTCACGAGCTCCTCCTTCCGTAGGCGCGTGAGCAGCGGGTAGATCGTCCCCTCGCTCGTGACGAGGCCGTCCACCTCCGAGAGCTCCCGAACGAGCTCGAACCCGTACCGCGCCCCACCGCGCAGAAGCGCCAGGACGCAGTACTCGACCGTGCCTCGACGCAACTGGGAGACTGACTTGCGTGTCTCGGCAGGTTCCATGCATTGCATAGTACCTTGCGGCGTGCATCGAGTCAACATTCCAGCTACAGGTCTCGCCGAGCGAGGCGCTGTCGCGCTCGGGCGCAACAATGTCGGACGGTGGCGGCGGAAGCTGAGCGACGCGTGGACCGACGAAAACGTCTCCTCGTCCTGGGCGCCGGGCCGGCGCAACTCGGGCTGATCGAGGCCGCTCGGGCCCGTGGCGACCTCGAGGTGATCGCGCTCGACCGGGATCCGGCTGCGCCGGGATTCGCCGTGGCCGACCGGCGGGCGATCATCTCGACCGAGGACGAGCGCGGCATCCAGCGGCTCGCTCAGGCCGAGCGCGTGCACGGGATCGTTGCGCCGGGTATCGACTGGCCCGTCGCGATCGCGGCGCGGGTCGCGGAGCGATGCGGGATCGCGCATCCCCTCTCGCCGGCTACGGCCGTCTTCGCCACCTCCAAGGCGCGCCAGCGCGAGCGGCTCGCCGCGGTCGGCGTGCCGGAGCCGGCCTGGCACCTCGTCTCAGGGCCGGAGGAGGGCCTGCCGGTTCCCTGCGTCGTCAAGGCGCCTGACCGGCAGGGTCAGCGAGGGCTCAGCCTCGTCGAGGACCCCGCCGACCTGGAGGCCGCGATCACGCGCGCCCTCTCGGAGTCGAGGAACGGCCACGCGCTCGTCGAGGAGGTCGCCGACGGACCGGAGGTGACGGTGAACGCGTTCTCCGTCGGCGGACGCTTCCACCCACTGACCGTGACCGACCGGCTGACCGCCGAGCCGCCGGCCTTCGGCGTCGCGCTGGCGCATGTCTGGCCGTCCGAAGCGGACGCGGTCGCCGAGGCGGCCGAGGTCGCCGGCAGGGCGGTTTCGGCGCTCGGCATCGAAAACGGCCCCTCCTATACCCAGCTCAGGATCTCCCGGGACGGGCCGCAAGTCGTCGAGGTCGCCGCGCGCCTCGGAGGCGGTCACGACGCAGAGCTCTGCCGCGCCGCGCTGGGAGTCGACCTCAACCAGCTGGCGTTGCAAGCCGCGCTCGGCGAGGAGATCGACCCCGCCGCACTCGTCGTCGATCCACGAGCCGGCGGTGCCGCCACTGTCTTCCTGACCGCGGCGCCGGGAGAGCTCGAGGCGGTCGAGGGCGTCGAGGAGGCAGAGGCCATGGAGGGCGTCCTGCGAGTCCGTGTCTACCGGCGGCCGGGCTACGAGGTTGGCGAGCTCCGGCGTGGCGCGGACCGGCTCGGCGCCGTTCAGGCGGTCGGCTCCACGAGGAACGAGGCCCTGGAGCGGGCGAGGGCGGGCGCCGCTCTCGTACGCTTCCGGACGGCCCGTGCAGGAACTCTCGCGTAGAAAGACGATGCTCTCGTTCCAGCCTCCCGCCGTCGGCGAGGAGGAGATCGAGGCCGTAGCCCGGACGATCCGCTCCGGCTGGCTGACGACCGGCCAGAACGCCGCCGAGCTCGAGCGCCGCTTCGCCGGCTACGTCGGCGCGAAGCACGCGCTCGCCGTGTCGTCCGGCACGGCAGCGATGCACCTCACGCTCGTCGCCCTCGGGATCGGACCCGGCGACGAGGTGATCACCACGCCGATCACGTGGCCCGCGACGGCCAACGTGGTCGTCCACACCGGCGCCACGCCTGTCTTCGCCGACGTCCGCGAGTCGGACCTGAACATCGACCCCGAGGCGGTCGCGGCGGCGGTGACTGAGCGGACGAAGGCGATCATGCCCGTCCATCTCGCCGGGCAGCCCGCAGACCTCGATCCGATCTGGGCCCTTGGCCTGCCGGTGATCGAGGACGCCGCGCACGCCGCTGAGAGCGAGTACCGCGGCCGGAAGGTCGGCGGCCTCTCCGAGGCGACCTGCTTCTCGCTCTACGCGACCAAGAACGTCGCGGCCGGCGAAGGGGGCGTCGTGACGACGAACCGGGACGACGTCGCCGAAGCGATCCGCGAGCTCCGGCTGATGCGGCGCCGCGGCGGATCGCTCTACGACATCGCGGTGCCCGGCTATAAAGCGAACCTCTCCGACGTCCTGGCGGCGATCGCGCTCGTCCAGCTGGACAAGCTCGAGCGGCACAGGGAGATCCGGCTTCGGCACTTCGCGGCGTACGACGAGGCCGTGGCCGGCCTGGAAGGCATCGAGGCGCTGGCACGCGACGACCGCGACCTGCACGCGCTCCACCTCTACGTCGTCCGGATCGACCCGGAGCGGGCCGGCGGCACACGAGACGAGTACGGGGCGCTGCTTGCCGAGGAGAACGTCGCAACCAGCATCCACTTCCTGCCGGTGCACACGCTGACCGCCTACCGGGAGCTCCTGCCCGACCAGCCGCCGCTGCCGGTGGCCGAGCGGGCCGGCGCGCAGGTGCTCTCGCTGCCCCTCTCCCCGGCGCACTCGGACGAGGACGTCGCGGACGTGGTCGACGCGCTCCGCCGGATCCACTCGCGCCTCGCATGAGCAAGTCGCTGAGGGTCTCGCTGACCCTCCTCGTCACCGCGCTCTGCACGGCGTACGTCATCTGGAAGATCGACGTCGGCCGGACGATCGAGATCCTGGCGGACACGCACCTGGGCTACTTCCTGCTCGCGCTCGTGATCACGCTGGCGACGACCTGGCCGATGGCGCTTCGCTGGAAGTGGCTCCTCGACGCGAAGGCGATCCATGACCGGCTCGGCTGGCTGACCCGCGCCTACTTCGTCTCGTACGCGGCAAGCCAGGTGCTGCCGACGGCCGTCGGAGGCGACGCGGCGCGGATCTACGAGACGGCGAAGCGGCACCCCGGCAACACGGGAACGATCGCCGGCTCCGTCATCCTCGAGCGGGCGATCGGCGGGGCCGCGACGCTGCTGCTGGCCGCGATCGGCCTGGCGCTCGCGGTCGGCGAGTACGACATCGACGTCTACCTCTGGATCGAGGCCGTGTTCGTCGTCGCGACGATCGTCGCCGGCTTCGTGATCTTCTCGAAGGGCCTGCGCACCAGACTCAGGCGCTTCCGGCCGCTGCTCGCTCGGCTGCGCATCGAGCGTCCGGTGCTCGGGCTCTACAGGGGAATGCACAGCTATCGCGACAGCGTTCGTGTGCTGCTTGCCGTCTTCGTTCTCACGATCGGCGTCCAGATCGTCCGGATCGTCGCGATCTGGATGTGTGGGGAAGCGGTCGGCGTCGAGTTGTCGGTCAGGCCCTACTTCGTGCTCGGCCCGCTGCTCTTCCTCGTCATGCTCGTGCCGTTCACGATCAACGGGCTCGCGGTGCGCGAGGCGTTCTTCGTCAGCTTCATGACGCGGCTCGACGTGGACGCGGATGCGGCGGCTGCGACCGGGTTCCTGTTCTTCGCGACCACGCTCGGGCTGGCCCTGCCCGGCGCGGCGATCATCGCCTGGGAGGCCGTCCGGTCCGGAATGCGAAGGTCGGTGCCCGATGCCTGACGTCTCCGCCGTCGTCGTCACCTTCAACGGGCTGCCGCACGTCGAGCGGGCCCTGGAGAGCGTCGACGGGCTCGAGACGGTCGTCGTCGACCACGGCTCGACGGACGGCACGGTGGAGCGGGTTCGCGCAGGCTTCCCCGACGTGCGGCTCGTCGAGCAGGAGAACCTCGGTCTGGCGGCCGGATGGAACCGTGGCATCCGCGAGACGGCGGCGCCGTACGTCCTCGTCCTGAACTCGGACGCCTGGGTGATGGATGACGCCGTCGACCGGCTCGAGCAGTTCGCGAACGGGATTCCTCGGGCCGCGTGGGTGGCGCCTCGGTTGCTGAACCCGGACGGGACCCTGCAGCCGTCGGTGCGCGGGTTTCCGACGCCCTGGCGGATCGCGACCGAGTACCTGTTCCTGCGGAAGCTCGCGCCCCGGTCGAGGCTGCTGAACTCGTTCTATGGAGCGGGATTCCGCCACGACGAGGTGCGCGAGGTCGAGTTCGCCAAGGCGGCGGCGTTCCTGATCCGACGGGAGGCGTTCGAGGAGGTCGGGCCGTTCGACGAGGATTTCTTCCTCTTCAGCGAGGAGACGGACTGGTCATACCGCGCCCGGGCGGCCGGCTGGCGGACGCTGTTCTACCCGGAGGCCGAGGCGGTGCACGTCGGTGGATCGTCGTGGCGGCGCGAGTCGGCGACGCTCTTCCGCGAGCAGGTTCGCGGCCATCTGCGCTTTCTCGTCAAGCATCACGGGGTCTCGGCCGCCGAGCACGCCCGGCGGGTGATCCTGGCCGGCCTGCGGCTGCGCTCGGTGGTCTTTCGAGGCGAGCGAGGGGCGGTCTACCGCGACGCGGCCGACTGGGTGGCGGGCGGCCCGGCGACGGCCCTTCTCGAATCCACACGTTGACCCGGATTCCACTGGTCCTGGCAGCGATCCCGCTGCTGGCCGTCGCGCGCCTGCTCCCGCCCGAAGGGCTCGGGCTTGCGTTGCGGCTGACTGCTGCCTCGCTCTGTCTGCTCATCCCCGGCGCGCTGATCGCCCGTGCGCTGCGACTGCCCGCAGTTGCGGAGGCGGCTGCGCTTTCGCTCGGCGTCCTCTTCCTGGGGATGCTCGTGACCTTCGCGCTCGGCACGTCGATCCTGGTGACGCTGATCGTGCTTGGCGCGGCTGCGTCGATCGCGCTGCCGTTCGCACTGCGTCGAGTGCCCGCTCCCTTGCACTGGGCCACCTGGGCGGTGGCCGGCGTGGGCGCATTGTTCGCGGTCTTCATCTGGCGGTTCGGGCCTGCGCTGGGCGGCGACGCGCTGTTCCACCTCGCGCGTGTGCGGAAGCTCGAGATGTTCGACGAGCTGTCGATCGACGCGGTCGGGGAGTTCGCCGACGGCGGCCCGCACCCCGGCTACGCGTTCCCGCTCTGGCACGGTTTCCTCGCGCTCGTCTCGAAGCTGGCCGGCGTCGACCCGACGGACGTCGTCCTCAACGAGGCGGCGATCCTCGTCCCGATCGCGTTCGTCGTCGTTTTCGAGGCCGGCAGGGCGCTCTTCAACTCGGTCTGGGGCGGCGTGGCAGTCCTCGCCGGACAGGTCGCGATCACCGGGCTCGCGCCGGGCGACGGCGGCGCGTACGACTCCCTGGCCTTGCCGGCGACCGCCGCGCGCCAGCTGCTCGTCCCGATGGTGCTCGCCTCGCTGTTCCTACTGATCCGGGAGCGGAGATGGCTCTTCGCGATCCCCGTCGCCGCCGCGTCGCTGGCGATCGCGCTCGCCCATCCGACCTATGCGCTGTTCCTGCTCGTTCCGCTCACGGGCTTCGCGGTTGTGCGGGTGATCTGGACGAGGCGGGACGTCGTCCCGCTGGCGAGCGGGCTCGCCGCGGTTGCGCTTCCGACGGCGCTCGTCCTCCTGTGGCTCCGGCCGATCGTCGAGGAGACGGCGGGGCATACGCCGCGCGAGGAGGAGGTTCGGCGGGCACTCGAGCGGTACGCGCGGGAGTTGGACGTCGAGTCGCTCGAGCGCTACTCGCTTGTGCCCGAGGTCTTCGGCCGGACCGGCGCGGTCGCGGTTGCCGCGCTCGTCGCGATCCCGCTCGCCGCCTTCGCAGCGCGCAGTCGGTGGGCGGCCCTCGTGGTTGGCGGCTCGCTGCCGGTCCTCCTCTTGACGCTCGCCAGCTTCTGGTTCCCGTCGTTTGCGGATCTCGTGTCGCTCTCGCAGGCGCGGCGGATCGCGGGTTTCTTGCCGTTCGCGTTCGCGTTCGCGGGCGGCTGTGCCGTGCTCGCCGGGTTCCTCCGCGGTGCCGCGCTCCCTGCGGGACTTGCCGCTGGGTTGTGGCTCCATCTGACCTGGCCGGGCGACTTCGGGCCGCGCCTGGATCACGGCGGGCCGGCGTTCGCGACCTGGGTCGCGCTCGTTGGCGGCGCGCTCGCGATCCCGGCGGGATTCCTGATCCAGCGCCGGTGGGGGAGCATCGAGCGAAGAGGGCTCTACGCTGGGCTCACGGCACTCCTGTTCGTGCTGCCTGTCGCCGTCCATGGGCTGCGTGAGTGGGAGAAGCCGCCCGGCCCACGTGTGCCGCTGACCCCGGGCTTGCGCGAGGCGCTCGGCGATCTCCCGGACGGGGAAATCGTCTTCTCCGACCTGGAGACGAGCTACCGGATCTCGGCGCTCGCTCCGGCCTACGTCGCCGCCGCGCCGCCCGCGCACGTCGCCGACACGGAGGACAACCGGCCCTACGCGCGCCTGCGTGACGTCGTGCGGTTCCTGCGGACGGGCGAGCTCGAGATCCCCCGCAGCTACGGCGCCAACTGGCTGGTCGTCGACCGCCGGCGGTCGTTCCTGCGCCCGGCGCTGCCGCTGGTCTACGCGGACGAGCGCTATCTCCTCTACCGCTTATAGCGAGGGACTGTCCCTCGGGCCCGGCTCGCGGCGACATGGCGTTCGTGCCGTAGGCGTCGCTGATGTGTGCCGAAAGGCGCGCAGGCTGCGGAGCGAGCCGCGGTCTGCTCTACCTTCGAGACGTGCCGCGCCGCCCACGACACCTCCTGGGAGACGGCACGTTCCACATAACGGCGAGGGGAGTCGCTGCGTCCGAAATCTTCCTCGACGACCACGACTACCGCGCGTTCCTCGTCCTCTTCCGGGATGCCGTGAATCGGTTCGGCTGGCGGACGCGAGCCTTCTGCCTGATGCCGAACCACTTCCACCTCGTCCTATCGACGCCACGCCTCGAGCTCTCCGCCGGCATGCACCGGCTCAACTGCCTCTACGCCATGCGCTTCAACAACCGCTACGAGCGTTCGGGACACCTCTTCCAGAACCGCTTCGACGCCCGCCTCGTCGAGGGCGACCGCCACATCCGCAACGTCTGCCGCTACGTCGTGAACAACCCGGTGCGCGCCCGGCTCGTCCGGCGACGCGAGGATTGGCCGTGGAGCGGCCTCGGCGCGCTCTAGCCTTCCAGGAGTGAAGGTGCTCCTCGTCTCGATGTACTTCCCGCCCGCAGGCGGCGGCGGCGTCCAGCGCCCGCTGAAGTTCGCCACCCACCTGCCTGCGCTCGGGATCGAGACCCACGTTCTCGCGCCCGACGACCCCAAGTGGGTGCATCGGGACGACGACCTCGTCCCACCGACGCAGGCCTGGGTGCACCGGGTCCGGTACATCGGCCCGAAAGGACGCCTGCCCGCGGAGGAGCTGCACGGCCTGACCGGGATTGAGCGGGTGGCCCGCAAGGCCGGCCTCACCTTCCGGCGGGCGCTGGCGCCGGACGAGAACGTGACCTGGAACCTGACGGCTATCCCGGCCGCGATCCGCATCGCCAAGCGCGAGGGAATCGACGTCGTGCTCACCACCTCGCCGCCGACGTCCGTTCACCTGATCGGCGCGGCCGTCAGGCGCGCGACCGGCGCGCGCTGGATCGCCGACCTCCGCGACTCGATCGTCGCCAACCCGCACCGGCGTACCGAGAGCGCGCTCGTCCGCGCCAAGGAGCGGACGGGAGAGAGCGTCGCCCGGCTCGTGGCGCGCAAGGCCGACGCAGTGGTCGCCGTCTCCGACCCGATCGGCGAGGAGCTGCGCGCGCTCGGCGCCGCCCGGGTCGAGACGATCTCCAACGGCTGCGACTTCGAGGACTTCGCGGGACTGGAGTACTCCCCCTCGCCCCGCCTGCGGATCACGCACACCGGCAGCTTCTTCGGGCGACGGACCCCGCGGCCGATCCTGGAGGCGCTGGCCGGCTCCGACGTCGACGCGGTCCTACGCTTCGTCGGCGACTTCCGCGCGGCCGACCGAGAGTTCGCGGAGGGCCTCGATCTCGGTGACCGGCTCGAGCTTCACCCCTACCTGCCCCGGCGCGAGGTGCTCGCGATCCAGAAGGACTCCGAGGCGCTGTTGCTCCTGATCCCGGAGTCCGGCGGGCGCGGCCGGGCGGTGCTCTCGGCCAAGGTGTTCGAGTACCTCGCCGCCGAGCGTCCGATCCTGGCGGCGGTCCCGCCGGACGGCGCCGCGGCCGACCTCCTCCGCGAGACCGGCGCCGGAACCGTGGTCGCGCCCGACGACGTCGAAGGACTACGAGCCGCGATCGAGCAGCTGGACGCCGACTACCGAGGCGGAAGCCTGAACGGGACTCCGCTCTCGCCCGAGCTCAGGGAGCGGCTCTCCCGACGCACGCGTTCGCGCGAGCTCGCGGAACTGATCCGGAGCCTCGCGTGATCCTCCCTCGCGTCACGTCGTTCCTGTTCCTCGCCACCCTGTTCTGCGTGAGCTTCGAGAAGATCCAGTGGGAGCTCGCAGGGACGATCGGTCTCGCCGGGATCCTGGCCGTGCTCTTCGTCGCCTCGTTCGCGCTCGAGCGGCTCGGCTCCTGGCCTCGACGCATCCACCGCACCGTGGCGATCGTCCTGCTCTTCGCGGCGGCGTTCCTCGTCGTCTACCTCGCCGGCTTCTACAACATCGAGAGCGAGCCGGCCGCGTCCCTGTACGCCAAGGGGCTGGCGCGGTTCGCGATCACCTTCAGCTTCGCGGCCGTCGGGATCTCGTACCTGGCGCGGCGGCCGCTGCGCTTCTACTGGCTCGCACTCGGCGCACTGTGCGCCGGGATCGCGCTCAACGGCGTCTACGGCGTCGCGCAGCTCGCCTTCGCGGAAACCGGCCGCGACCTCGACCAGACCGTCCTCGGCCCGCTGCTGGGCGACGCGCGGCCGATCAACTTCTACGGCTCGGTCGAGGGTGCAGATGTGTATCGGCCCAACGCGCTGACGAACGACCCCAACCACCTCGGGATCGTGCTGCTGCTGCCGCTGCTGATCCTCACGCCGCTCTACCTTCGGCTGGAGCGGGGACATCCGATGCGGATTCCGCTGATGTTCCTCCTGCCGTTCCTGCTGCTTGTCGAGCTCGCGACCCTGTCGCGCAGCGGGCTCCTGGGGCTGCTTGTGGGGGTACTCGTGCTGCTCTTCCCGTACGGGCGCCGGTTCGTGTCGGCTGCGGTGCTCGTGCCGCTCGCCGGTCTCGCGGTGGCTTTGGCGGTGATCGTCTCGCGCCGCGTGGACTTCTTCGAGACCGTAGTCCGCTCCCGGCTCGACACGGAGTCAAGCTCGACAACGACGCACTTCGAGGTCTACGAGCTGATCCGGCCGGCGCTGGATGGACACGCCCTGTTCGGGCTCGGCTTGAACACGTTCTCGGTCTACTACGAGGCCGTGACGGGGCTGACGAACTGGGGCCCGCACTCGTTCTACGCGGCGCTCGTGATCGAGACGGGCATCGTCGGCGCCGCACTCTTCGCGGCCTTCATCTTCTGGCTGTTCCGGCGGCTCCGCGCGGGACACCGGCTCGGGAAGGCTTTGGCGGCCATGCGCGACCCGCTCGCCGCGCGCGTCAGGCCGCTCGCCTGGGGGCTCACGGCGGCTGTGCTCGGCGTGATGGCCGCGAACGCCTTCTACCTCACCATGCAGCAGTCGTACTTCTACGCCCTGGCGATGCTGGCCCTGGCCCTTCCGGTCGTGTTCGGAAGGCGCCTCACGACGGCGTGAAGGTCGTCGTCCTCGCCACCTCGTACCCGCGGTCGGAGACAGATACGGCGGGCCGGTTCGTCGCGGACGCGGTCGAACACCTACGGGAGGCGGGCACGGAGATCGAGGTCGTCTCGCCGGCGTCCTTTCCGCACTTCGGCCTGGCGTACGGTGCCGGGATCGTCGGCAACCTGCGGCGACAGCCGTGGCGGGCGGCGCTCGTTCCGCCGTTCATCGCCGCCTATGCGCACGCTGCGCGGCAAGCGGCGAGGGACGCCGACCTCGTGCACGCGCACTGGCTTCCCTCCGGGCTCGCGGCGATGGCGACGCGGAAGCCATTCGTCGTCCAGCTCTGGGGGACGGACGTCGCGCTCGCGCGCCGCGCGCCGCGTCTGGCACGGGCAGTCCTCCGGCGGGCCGAGGCGGTCGTGTGCCCGTCGACGGAGCTGGCCGGCGAGGCGACACGGCTCGGCGCCCGGCAGGTCGAAGTCGTCCCGAGCGGCGTCGACCTCCCGGCCGAGGTCGGCTCGGAGGCGCGGCCGGCCGAAGTCCTCTACGCGGGTCGGCTCTCCCGGGAGAAGGGGATCCTCGAGCTCGTCGAGGCCGCGAGCGACCTCAACCTCGTCGTCGCCGGCGACGGGCCGCTGCGCGAGCGTGTGCCGATGGCGCGCGGCTTCGTCTCGCCGAAGGAGCTGGCCGGTCTCTACGCCCGGGCGGCGGTCGTCGCCTGCCCGTCGCATCGGGAGGGCTTCGGCGTCGCCGCGCTCGAGGCGATGGCGCACGGGCGTCCCGTCGTCGCCGGCGCGGTCGGCGGGCTGCTCGACCTGGTGGTGAACGGCGAGACCGGGATCCTGGTGGAACCGGGCAACGTCCCGGCGCTGCGAGCAGCGCTCGAGCGGCTGCTCGCGGACGGCGACCTGCGCCGCCGCATGGGCGAGGCGGGCCGCAAGCGCGCGGCCGACCACTTCGGCTGGGACGCCGTCACACGCAAGACGCTCGATGTCTACGCGCGATACGCCGGGAAGAAGTCCGGGCGCAGCGGCTCGGGCTCCTCGGCTCGCCGGGCGACGAGCGCGTCGTAGCGCTCGCGGTCCGCGACCATCGTCGCGAACGCGTAGCTGTGCTCCTCCCCGCCGAAGCTGCGCTTGAAGTCGTAGAGGCTGTCCGCGCCGGACGTGCCTCCGCCGAGGTGCAGCAGCTCGCAGCCTCGGTCCGCCGCCCAGACCGCGCCCTCGTGGACGAGCAGCGTGCCCGCCTTCAGCTCGCGGCCCGCGTCGGTCGCGCCGCTCAGGTGGTAGTGGGCAAACCGGCGGTCGGCCATGAAGAGCGAGCCGCCGACGACCTCGTCGCCGCGGCGGGCAAGCGCCACTCCGAGCCGGTCGCCGAGCCCGGCCGAGAGCTCTCGGTAGTACTCGGCGGGGAAGAGGTAGTGCTCTCCGGCCCCGAGTCGCCTCATCGTCTCGTCGTAGACGGCGCGGAACCGCTCGAGCGCCTCCTCGTCGCCCTCCCACGAGACCTGGAGCTCACGGCGCGCGACGTTGAGGTCGGCCTTCCGCCCCTTGCTCATCCCGGCCAGCCGGCCGTCCTCGACGCGCGAGAGGTCAAGGGCGCGAGTCGGGCCATGCTCCCGCACGTCGACGTCGTCCGTTTCCGACAGGCGTTCCGAGCCCCCCAGGAGGGGGTGTAGCCGAAGCAGCACGCTCACGACGCCCTCCGTCGCACACCAGTCGCGAAGCTGGCGCACATCCGTGACGGGGTCTGACCCCGCCGCGAGCGGCAGGAGCCCGCCGTACCCGTACGGCGTCACCGCGTCGAGCCCGTCCTCGCCGAACGGCACCTCCCGCAGGAGGAGCGGGAACAGGGCCCCGTCCGTCCGCACCGCGACGAGCCGTCCCTCGCCGGCGATCTCGTACACGCGGCCGTAGCCGGGCCGGAAGTAGACGTCGGGCGTTGGTGCCGTGTCGACGAGCTCGTCCCACCGCCCGTCGCCCGCGACGAGCGTCTCGATCGTCACACGCGGGACTCGGCCTCGCGGAGGATCGACGCGACGCGCTCCATGTCCGCGTCCGCGTAGCGCCAGTCGGTCGGGATCGTCAGGACCCGCGTGGAGAGATCCCGGACGCGCTCCGAGGCCGGCCGCTCGATCCGCCAGTGGACCGGGCAATAGACGCCCGCCTCGCGCAGGAGCTCCCGGACCCGGTCCCGCAGATCCTCCGACCGGAACACCAGCACGACGCCGAGCGGTGCGGCCCCGGCGGGCCACTCGTCGAAGAGCGGCTCGGCGACCTCCAGCCCGGCGATCAGGCCGAGCAGGTGCACGGCGTTGTCGGAGCGCCGCACCCGCCAGGGCAGCGGAGCCCCGCCGATCACGGCCTCGCGCGCAGCCGGCGAGGCAGCGGCCACCGGGCTCCGCCCCAGCTGCTCCTCGCCCTGGACCTGAAGCCGCCGGAACCGCTCCTTGAGGTCGTCGCCTCCGCCGCGCTCCAAATATCGGCCCTTGAGCAGCATCGCCGCGAGCTTCAGCTCGCTGCCCTCGGCCGACCCACGCGGCTGCGGCGGAAGATCGAGCGCGCGGGGCGACCAGAGGATTCCGCCGTCGGGCACGGGCAGCGTCTTCCGCAGCGAGCTGAAGGCGTAGTCGGCGCTCGAGCCGAGCGCCCACGGCGAGAAGGGATCGTGCGAGTGATCCTCGACAAGCAGCCACTCTTCTGCCGCCCGCCGCTCGGCCCAGCCGGTGCCCGCACGGGCGCCGAAGAAGTCGACCGCCAGCACGGCGTCGCCGCGGCGCGCCTCGATCGTCTTCCAGCGAGGCTCCTCCCACCGGGGGTCGTCCTCGTACGTCCGCACCTCGACCCGCTCTTCCCAGCCGACGGCCACCTCGTGGCAGAAGTAGTCAGGGAGCCAGACCGTCCGCACGCGTAGCTGCTCTACCACCGCCTCCACGGCGTGCCGTCCGAGTGCGTACCAGACCGCGGGCCGCGGCCAGGGATGGAACGGCCGGGGCGTCTCCACCGGCGAGTGAAACTCGCCACCGAGCTCCCACATCGTCTCGGCTCACGGCGGTCACATCAACCCACGCTCGCGGCGAACCGCATCGTGGAGGCCTACGTCGTCGACCTCCGCGTCGGTTTGCGCCGGACGGGCGCCGCGCATCGAGAGCACTTTCAGGAAGGTGAGCCCGACGATCTTCAGATCCAGGCGCACGCTTCGATTGTCCACGTACCAGACATCGAGCTCCAGTCGCTTCGAGAAAGGGATGTCGTGGCGGCCCTGAACCTGCGCCCAGCCGGTGACGCCCGGCTTCACGTCGTGCCGCCGCATCTGCTCCGGCGTGTACCACTTCAGGAACTCCATGAGCAGCGGGCGCGGCCCGATGAAGCTCATGTCGCCCTTGAGGATGTTCCAGAGCTGCGGCAGCTCGTCCAGGCTCAGCTGGCGCATGAAGATCCCGACCTTCGTCAGGCGCTCCTCGTCGGGCAGCGGCTCGCCGTGAGAGCCGACGGCGTCCTTCATCGTGCGGAACTTGTAGACCTCGAACGGCTCGCCCTTGTAGCCCGGGCGCTGCTGCCGGAAGAAGATCGGGCGACCCATGCGGAGCCTGATCGCGACAGCCAGGCCCGCGAGCACCGGCGAGAGCAGGACCGAGAGGATCGAGGCGCCGGTGAGGTCGACCAGTCTGCGCACGCCGGGAACTATGGCGTTCGCGACCGCAGATAGGTGAGCGACGCGACCGCCGGCCATGGATCGTCGCGCGCGAAGATCGCACGGGCCTTCGGCCGGCGCAGGTACTCGCGCAGAAAAGCGCGCGGCCCGAGCTCGCGGCGGCGCGCCATCTGGAGCGAGACGTACGCGTCTTTCGCCAGGTAGATCCACGTCAGGTCGCCGGTGAACGTCGGCAGGGGCGAGATGTCTCGGCCGGCGAGGTCGTCGTAGGCGATCCGGGGCAGGTCGAGATGTCGATTCGCCGCCAGAGCGGCCCAGACCGGGAGTCGGGTGTTCACTTCCAGCACCCGGAACTCGCCGTCGCGCGGGTCCTGAGCGAACTCGACGTGCGCGATTCCCGTGTACCCGGCGGTCTGCAGCAGCCGCAGCCCCTGCTCGAGCACAGTCGGCTCGTAGTCGACCTCGAAGACGGCGCTCGTGCCGAACCGGAGCGGGCCCTGCCGAACCTTCCGTCCGACGAGCGTGACCAGCGGCCGGCCGTCGCGCGCGACGTAGGCAAGCAGCGAGTAGACGCGCTCGTGCGAGCCCTGGACGATCTCCTGGACGATGGTCTGGAACCCATGCTCGCGCGCATGACGGGCGGCGAGCAGGGCTTCGTCGACCGTCTCGGCGACGAGCGCCTTGTGACCGAGCACGAGCGCGAACTCCTGGCCCTCGACAGCCTTGACGACGAGCGGCGGGCGAAGGCCTGCGGCCCGGACCGCGTCGTCGCCGTTGGCGAGCACGGTTCCGGGCGAGGGCACCTCAGCCTCGGCGGCGACGAGCGGCAGGAGATCCTTGCGCCGCAACCGCTGGACAGCGTCCGCGCTCGCCGGGAGGGGCAGATCCGCCGCGGCGGTCGCCTCGGCCCAGTTCCGGAGCGCCCACTCCACGTGCTCGTCGCGGTCCGGGAAGAGGATCGGGCGCTCGTCGTGCTTGCGGAGCGCAGCGAGGACGGCATCGTCGTCGCCGGGAGCGACGAGTCGACGGCGCGCAAGGTACCGCGACTTCAGTCCGAAGTCGTGCGGGTTCCACGCGATCCCGGTCACCGGGATCCCGGCCCGGCCGAGGCTCCTGGTGACGGCGAGCCCGGCGTGGAGGAGGCCGAAGACCGCGGCCGGCCTCACCCGGCCACCGTCTCCTCGAGCGTGCGAGCGAGGCGTTCTGCCATCAGGTCGCGTGAGAACTCCCTCTCGGCGAGAGCTCGAGCGTTCTTTCCCTTCCTCGCGACGGCGTCCGGCTCCGCCGCCAGCAGGCGGAGGGTCGCCGCGAGAGCGTCCCCGCTTCCGGCGGGAACCCAGGCGCCGGCGTCGTTCTCCTCGACCAGGCGCCGGAGCCAGCCGTCGAGGTTGACGACCACCGGCTTCCCGGCGGCAAGGGCGTCGAAAAACTTGTTCGGCGAATTCGTCTCCAGAATCGGGTGGGGCGCGAAGATCGTCAGGCTGATATCGGCGGCGCCCAGGATGCCTGCGAGCTGCTCCTTCGGAACGGGCGGCAGGAAGAGCAAGTTGTCGTGACCGAGCTCACGCGCGCGACGTTCGAGCCGCGGCCGCTCGCCTCCGTCGCCGAGAGCAACGATCGTGACCTTGCTTCCGCGCAAACCCTGCGCAGCGTCCACGAGCTGGTCGAGCCCGGCCGCGGGCCCCATCGAGCCGGCGTAGAGGGCCACAAAGCGGCCCTCCAGGCCGTTCGCGGCCCGGAAGCCCTCGTCGACGCGGTCGGGTCGGAAGACGTCGAGGTCTGCCGCGTTCGGGATGAGTGCCAGTTTCTCTCCGGGGATGCCGCGCTGCTCGAGATCCTGGTGTGCGCCCTCGCTCAGCACGACGATCCGGGCGGCGCTCTCGTAGAGCCGCCGCTCGAGCCACTCGGCACTCCACACCGCCGGCCGGTTCTGCAGGACGCCCAGCGCGATGGGAACGGCCGGCCAGAGGTCACGGACCTCGAAGACGAACGGCACCCGCTTCAGCCGTGCTGTTGCGAGGCCGGCGAGCCCGATCGTCAGCGGCGTGGATGAGGCGAAGACGACGTCCGGCTTCCGCTCCAGCATGCCCGCCACAGCCGCAGCGATCGTGAACGCGGTGAACGAGGCGAGCCTGACCGGGGTCGGGTACCGGTTCGCGTAGGGCACGTTGAGGAACAACACGTCGATGCCGTCCACCTGCTCCCGGGCGAGCAGGCGGCCCTGCGGACGCTCCTTGCGTCCCGCCTCCAGCATGCGCGTGTCACGGCTGATGATCGTCACGCGATGCCCGCGTTCGACGAGACGACGCGCGAGCTCGTACGAGCGGGTGCCCGTAGAGCGCCGGCGGGTGGCGAAGTACTGGTGGAAGTAGAGGACGTCCAAGGCGTGGTCGCTCTGAGGCCGACCTATGATGCTGGCCCGGTGCGAATCGCGCTGCTCGATCCGCCCTCGTACTCGCCAGCGTACGACCATCACCTCGCCTCGGCGCTCGCCGCGCGCGGGCACGACGTCGACCTCCTGACCTCGCCGTTCGCGTATGGGGAGCCGCCCCGGCCGGACGGCTACAGGCGCTCGGAGCTCTTCCTGCCGCTGAGCAGCCGGCTGCTTCGCCGCTCGCCCCGCTCGAGGCTGCGCGTGCCGCTGAAGGCGGCCGAGTACGTCCCGAGCGTGGCGCTGCTCCTGGGCCGTCTTCGACGAGCGAGGCCGGACGTCGTCCACGTGCAGTGGCTGCCGCTCGGCCGACGGGACCTCGTCTGGGTCCGCCGGCTTCCTCGGCCGCGCGTGCTCACCGCGCACAACGTCGTCCCGCACTCGGGCGAGGCGGACGAAGAGGAGCGGCGCGCGATGTACGGCGCCTTCGACCGGGTCGTCGTGCACACGCGGGGCGGCGCCGAGCAGCTCGAGCGCTTCGGGGTGTCGGCCGAGGGAGTCGTCCGGATCCCGCACGGCACGTTCGACACGCCGGCGTCGATCGACCCGCCCACAGGCCGGACGCTGCTCTTCTTCGGCCTGATTCGTGGCTACAAGGGCCTCGACGTCCTTGTCCGGGCTCTGGCGGAGGTGCCGGATGCCCGGCTCGTGGTGGCCGGGGACCCACTCGACTCCGTCGAGCCGATTCGCGCGCTCGCAGCGGAGCTCGACGTCGGAGACCGGATCGAGTGGCGGCTCGGCTACCTGCAAGAGGAGGAGATCGAGCGCTTGATGCGCGAGGCGACCCTGGCCGTGTTCCCGTACCGTGGCGGTGAGTCGGCCTCCGGCGCGTTGGCGACCGCGCTCGGCCACGGCCGCCCCGCCGTCGTCAGCGACGTCCTCGGCGAGCTCGTCGAGGAATACGGCGCCGGAGCGGTCGTTCCAAGGGAGGACGCCGGCGCCCTCGCTGCGGCGATTCGTGAGCTGCTCGACGATCCGACCGCATTGGAGCGGGCGTTTCGGGGCACCGAGGCCGCCCGCCGTGCGCTCTCCTGGAACGCGATTGCGGAGGCCCACGAGCGGCTCTACTCCGACCTCCTAGAGGGTTGATGGGAAATTCGGCCGGCCCGGCGGAATTTCACATCAGGCCTCCTAGCTAAAGTCGGCGGGTTGTGAGCGTCCGAACAGCACGCCGAATCCCTCCAGAGGAGCTCGATCTCGACGCAGAGCGAGAGGTCGACGTCCGCGGCTGGTGGGAGGCCGTCAAGCGCCGCTGGTGGCTGCCGGTCCTCGGCCTGCTGCTCGGCCTGGGGGTCGGCTACGCGCTGGCGCTCGGCGGCGGCGAGGTCTACCGCGCCGAGGCGACGCTCTACCTCGGCCAGCCGTTCTCTCCGAACGGCGGCGCGCCGGTTCCCGGGCTCGCGACCAACCCGTCCACAGTCAACGAGATCGTCCACTCCGAGGCGGTGCTCCAGAGCGTCGCTGACCGGAGTGGGATGGACCTCGGCAAGCTCCGCGCGAACGTGACGAGCCGGCAGGTCTCGCCGCCGCCCGGCCGCCGCGCCGTGGTCGGGACGACGCCTCTGATCGAGGTTGGAGTCACCGGCCAGAACGCCAGGGTCACCGCGCGCGCCGCGAACCTGCTCGGGCAGGAGGTCGTCGCGACCGTCTCGCCGTACGTCGAGGACAAGATCGCGGCGCTGGAGGAGGGGATCGCCGCCGACGAGCGCGAGCTGGCGGAAAGCGAGCGGCGCCTCGACGCCGCCCAGGCGGAGCTGACCCGCCTTCAGAACGACCGTAGTCTCGCCGCGACCGACCGGCTCATCGGCGTGACGACCCTCAATGCCACGATCGGCTCGCTGGTCGAGCGGCGCGGGCTCGTCACGCAGAACCTGCTCGAGGGCAGGCAGGCGCTCGCGCTCGCCGAGAACGTCGAGCAGCCGAGCGTCGTCGAGCAGGCCGCCTCGCGGAAGACGACTGCGCGAAGCGTCGGCCGCTCGCTCGTCGTCGGCGGGCTGATCGGCCTGATCCTCGGTCTGCTGGCGGCGATCCTCTGGGAGCCGGCCGAGCGCCGCTTCCGCCCCCGGCCGGCGTGATCGAAGGCAAACGGGTCGCGGTCGTCGTCCCGGCCCACGACGAGGAAGAGCTGATCGGCCGGACCCTCGCGTCGATCCCCGCCTTCGTCGACCGGATCTACGTCGTCGACGACAAGTCCGGCGACGCGACGGCCGCGCGCGCCGCCGAGACCGAGGACCCGCGCGTCGAGGTCATCGCGCACGACCGGAACCGCGGAGTCGGCGCCGCGATCGTCACCGGCTACAAGCGGGCGCTGGACGAGAAGGTCGACGTGACCGCCGTGATGGCGGCCGACGGCCAGATGGATCCCGGCGACCTCGAGACGATCGCCACCGCCGTGGCCGCCGGCGAGGTCGACTACGCGAAGGCGAACCGGCTCTTCACCGGACAGGCGTGGGAGCTGATGCCGCGCCACCGCTACCTCGGCAACGCCGTCCTCTCGATGCTGACGAAGATCGCGTCGGGCTACTGGCACGTCGCCGACTCGCAGTCCGGCTTCACGGCGATCTCGCGGCCGATGCTGCAGCAGCTCGACCTCGACCGGATCTACCCGCGCTACGGCTTCCCGAACGACATGCTTGTCCACCTCAACGTGTGGAACGCGCGAGTGCGGGACTTCTCCTCGCGGCCGATCTACAACGTCGGCGAGCGCTCGGGAATCAAGCTCTGGAAGGTGATCCCGTCGATCGCCTGGCTGCTCTTCAAGGGCTTCTTCTGGCGGCTGCGGGAGAAGTACGTGATCCGGGACTTCCACCCGCTGGTGTTCTTCTATGCCCTCGGGATCGTGATGACGACGCTCGGGCTCGCCCTCGGCACCTATGTCGCGGTCGAGCGGGTCTTCCTGGGCGGCGACATCACGGCGGGCACGGCGACGCTCGTGGCGCTGCTCCTGATCTCGGGGACTCAGTTCACCTTGTTTGCGATGTGGTTCGACATGGAGTCGAACAAGGACCTGAGGTAGCGGCAGGGCGCTGGGGACCTCCCGGTTTCCCCAGACCCCTTCCCCGTGTCCGCCTGGCGGCGGACGGGCCGCTTCACGGCCGGTTCGACATGGAGTCGAACAAGGAACTGCGCTAGCTCCGATCTGTCAGCATGCGACGTCGATGAGCGGCGAGACCGCGGTTGACACCATCGGCCTCTCGGCGCCGTACGTCGACGAGGCCGAGGAGGAGCTCGTCCTCGAGGTGATCCGGTCGGGGCGTCTCGCCTTCGGGCCGATGATCGAGCAGTTCGAGGCGGCGCTCGCCGAGCGGGTCGAGGCGCCGTACGCGGCGGCGTTGTCGAGCGGTACAGCCGGTCTGCATCTCTGCGTCAAGCTCGCGGGGATCTCGCCCGGTGACGAGGTGGTGACGACGCCGCTGTCGTTCATCGCCTCGGCGAACGCGATCGTCTACGAGGGCGGCACCCCGGTCTTCGTCGACGTAGACGAGCGGACGCTCAACCTCGACCCCGCTGCCGTGGAAGCTGCGATCACGCCGAGGACGAAAGCGCTCATGCTCGTCGATCTCTTCGGGTACCCGCTCGACATGGACGCCTTCCGGGACCTCGCGGAGCGCCACGATCTCGCGATCATCGAGGACGCCTGCGAAGCGCTTGGCGCCACCTATCGCGGCCGGCCGGTCGGGTCCTTCGGGAACCCCGCGGTCTTCGCGTTCTATCCGAACAAGCAGGTGACCACGGGCGAGGGCGGCGCGGTCGTGGTCAGCACGGAGGACGAGTGGGCATTCGTGAAGAGTCTCGCGAACCAGGGCCGGACCGACACGGGCGAGACGTTCGCGCACGAACGGATCGGCTACAACTACCGCCTCGACGAGCTGTCGGCCGCGCTGGGAGTCGCGCAGCTTCGGAAGCTCGACCGCATCCTCGCCCTCCGAGAGGAGGTCGCTGCGAGGTACGACGCACTGCTGGCCGACGTGGAAGGCGTCCGGCTGCTGTGTGCCGACGACGACGTCTACCACCGCTCCTGGTTCGTGTACGTCGTCTTCGTCGACCCGCCCTCGGAGCGATCGACGGTGATGGCGCGGCTCGCGGCGGACGGGATCGCCTCCAAGCCCTATCTGCCCGCGATCCATTTGCAGGCGGCCTATCGCGACCGCTTCGCCCTCTCCTCCGGCATGTTCCCGGTCGCGGAGGCGGCAGGCGCCCAGGGGCTCGCGTTGCCGTTCCACACGGGGCTCTCCGCCGGCGATCAGGAACGGGTCGTCGCCGCCCTGGCTCGCGCGCTCGGAACCGCCTGACGACTGTTGACACGTCCCTGCGGATGCGATAGGGACCGCGCCATCAGCGCCACGTCGGAAGCCAGAAGCTGCACATCAGCTCCGCGCTGATGCGTACGGCGGCACGCAACGGCCATGCGCCTGCCGGCGACGCCGCCTCGCTCCTCGGCCGGCCGCTCGTAGACCTCGACGTCGGACGGTTCGGCGCGTATCTCGCGGACGCGACCGTCCTCGTCACCGGCGCCGGGGGCTCCATCGGCGCCGAGCTCTGTACGCAGCTCGTCCGGCAGGGTGTCGCCGAGCTCGTCCTCGTCGATCAGGCGGAGGCCTCGCTCGTCGCCGTTGTGAGGAGGCTCGCGGACGACCTGGGGTTCGGGAAGGCCGTGCCGGTCCTGGCGGACATCAAGAGCCTGGAGAGAACCGCCGCGGTCTTCGAGGAGCATCGCCCGGCCGTCGTGTTCCACGCAGCGGCGTACAAGCACGTGCCGCTGCTCGAGGCGTCTCCAATCGAGGGGGTCGCCACGAACGTGCTGGGGACGAAGTGCGTCGTCGAGGCGGCCCGCCGGGCGCGGGTGGGGCGCTTCGTGCTGTTCTCGACAGACAAAGCTGTCGAGCCGACGAGCATCCTCGGCCGCACGAAAGCCGTTGCCGAATGGATCGTCGCCACGGCGGGCCGCGAGACGAGAGACGGTCGGTACACGTCGGTGCGCCTCGCGAACGTGGTCGACTCAACGGGAAGCATCCTCCCGTTGTTCCGGCAGCAGCTCGCGCGCGGTTGTCCGCTGACGGTCACGCATCCCGCCGCCACGCGCTACCTGATGACGGCGGACGAGGCGACCAAGCTCGCAATCGTCGCCGGCGGGCTGGCCGACCCGGACGGGGTCTTCTGGCTCGACACCGGGCCGCCGGTGACCATCCTCGACCTCGCCCGGCGCATCGCCTCGGATGAAGTCGCGGTCGAGTTCGTCGGGCTCAGGACCGGAGAACGGCTGCATGAACGCCTGTTCGCGAGCGGCGACGAGATCGCCGAGACCCGCTGCGAGCACGTGTGGAGGGCGAGCGCGAGCAACGTCGACCCGGCCTGGTTGAACGGGTGGCTGTCGGTGCTCGCGCGGCACGTCGAGCACCCGTCCGCGGCCGGAGTGCGGGCGGCCCTCGCCGAGATGCTCGCCGCGCCGGAGTATCGACCCGTCCAACAGACGGCGGTCGTGGCATGAGCGAGCGGAAGACGTTCCTGCTGACGTTCGACTTCGAGGACTGGCACCAGCTCGTCTATCACCAGATCGGGCGAGCCGACTGGCGGAAGGGGAGCGATGCGTTCGGGCGGCACATCTCGACGCTTCTCGACCTTCTGGACGAGCTCGGAGTCCGGGCGACGTTCTTCGTCGCCGGTGTCACCGCCGAGCGTCATCCGGAGGCGCTCGCGGACGTCGCCGCGCGAGGACACGAGGTCGGCTGTCACGGATACGACCACGTGCGCGCGTACGAGCAGACGCCGGACGAGTTCAGGCGCGACGTCCTCCGCTGCGTGGAGGTCATCGAGCGGATCTGCGGCGTGACACCGGCCGGGTATCGAGCGCCGTGGTGCTCGATCACCCGCGACTCGGCGTGGGCGCACGACGTTTTGCGCGACGTCGGGTTCCGGTACGACTCGAGCCTCTTCGACTCGCCGCGCGTCCGGAACCGGATCCGCCCGATCCCCGCGCACCCGTACGGCATCCGGGGTGACGCGGACACGCTCTGGGAGTTCCCACTCGCCGTGTGCCGGTGGGGCAGGGTCGTGCTTCCCGTCGGCGGCGGCGCCTACTGGCGCGTCCTGCCGAGCGCCGTGCTGTGGCGTGGGCTGCACGACCTCAGCCGCAGCACGACACTCCCGGTTCTCTACTTCCACCCGTACGAGTTCGCGCCGGAGCCCCTGCGCATCGACCTTCCTCGCGGGGCAGGCGGGCGGGAACGAATCCGGGAGGGGTGGAGGCTCGTCTGGCAGAACACCCGCCGCCACCTGATCGAGCCACGGCTCCGCGAAGCCGCCGCGCGGTTCCGGCTCGTCCCCGTCCGCGAGGTCTTCCCGGCGGCCGCCGATGACGCCGACACGCCGCTACTTCGACAAGCACGCGCGCTCGTTTGACCGGCTGTACGACAGCCGAGGCGTCGCCGCGCGCCTCCGACGGGGGCCCGAGCTCAGTCGTGCGCTCGCGGTCTCCGTCGTGGCGCGCCACCCGGCGCCGGAGGTGCTCGACATCGGGTGCGGCCCCGGCCGCGTCGCGGAGGCGGTCATCGAGGCCGGCGCCGCGCGGTACGTCGGGATCGACGTCTCCCCGCAGATGTTGGAGCTGGCACGGCGGCGAGTCGACGCGCACGAAGTCGAGCTCATCGAGGGGGACTTCCTCGACATCGACGTCTCGCGGACCTTCGACGTCGTGCTCGCACTGGGGCTTTTCGACTACCTGGACCGACCAGAGCGAGCCGCTGCGTGGATGCGCGCCCGTTGCACTGTCTGCGCTCGTCGCATCCTTCCCGCGCTGGGACTGGGTCAAGGCGCCGCTACGCCACCTCCACTACGCGCTGCACCGGTGCCCGATCTTCGAGTACACCGAGGCCGGGGCAGAGGCGCTTCTCGCGGACGCCGGGTTCTCCACGGTCGAGTTCGCCTCGCGCGGGCGGCTGGGCTTCCTCGTCGTGGCGACGCCGTGACCGGATGAGGAGCGCGCGATGAGGGTCGCGCTCGTGCAGGTGCCGCCGCGCAGCGAGTTCGATCGGCACTGGGCGCGCTTTCCGAGCCTGGGAATCGCCTACGTCGCCAGCTCGCTGCGCGCAGCCGGCCACACGATCGACCTGCTGGACGGGAAGCTGGACGGCCTGACGGTCGACGACATCGTCACGCGCGTGCGGGCCCGGCCGCCCGACCTCGTCGGGATCACGTGCATGACGGTCGAGTACCCACGGGCCGTGGAGATCGCGAGGCGGATCAAGCACGATCGCGCGGACGTGCCGGTCATGGTCGGCGGCGCACACGTGAACGCCGTCGGACGAGGGGCGCTCGAAGAGGGCGAGAGCTTCGACTACGCGTGCGTCGGCGAAGGCGAACACCTCGCCTGTGAGCTCGCCGACGCGCTGGAGCGCAACGTCGATCCGTCGGCCATCCCCGGGCTCGTCTCGCGGCGCGGAGGCGAACTGGTGGCGGGGCCTCCTCGCCCGCCGCCGGACGACTACGACGCGCTTCCGTTTCCCGCCTGGGACCTGTTCCGCCCTGTCCAGACCCTCCCGCTGATCACGCACCGCGGATGCCCGTTCAAGTGCGTGTTCTGCTCCCACAACTCCGGGTTCAAGCCGCGATACCGGACCCCCGCGAACGTGCTCGACGAGGTGGAGCAGATGCTCGAGCGCTACCGCCCGTCGCGAATCCGGATCGAGGACGAGACCTTCGGGCTGCACATGGGCCGGACGAAGGCGATCCTCGAGGGCATCATCGCGCGAGGGTTCCATGAGCGAGTTCGGTTCTCGGCCCAGACCCGCGTCGACCGGGTCGACGAGGAGTTCATGCGCCTGCTCAAGACCGCGAACTTCGAGATGCTCGAGCTCGGCGTGGAGACGGGCAACCCGGAGGTGCTTCGGAAGATCAAGAAGGGGATCACGCTCGAGCAGGTCGAGTATGCCGTCGCGCTCGCGAAAGGCAACGGCCTGAGGGTGTGGTGCAAGTTCATCCTCGGTCATCCGGACGAGACTCGCGCGGAGATCCGGGACACGATCGACTTCATCGCGAAGATCAACCCGAACCAGCTTTCAGTGTCGATCATGACCCCGTTCCCCGGGACCCCGATCCACGAGATGGCGCTGCGCGGCGAAGGCGGGTACCGCCTGCTCTCCGGCGGCTGGGAGGACTTCGACAAGTACTCGAGCGGCGTGCTCGAGCTCGAGACCGTGAGCCTCGCCCGGCTGAAGCGGTACCAGATTGCCTGCTACGCCAACCTCTACGTCCGTAATCGTCGCTTCGGCGAGCTGGCGCGTCTCGTCGTCGGGAATCGCGCCGTCGGCTGGGAGATGCTGCGATCGGCGGCGACACGCACAATGGTGGAGGCGCTCCGGCGGGTCGGTCTTCGGCCCGATCAGCGCGTCCCGCGGGCGCTTTCGCGGCCGTAAAGCGTCCGTAAGGATCCCGATAACCCGCCGAAGGCGCAGTTAGCCTAGGCGTCCGTGGCTACCGCAGTCGTGACCGGCGGGTCGGGGTTCCTCGGCTCCCATCTGTGTGAGTACCTGCTGGCGCAGGGCCACCGGGTGATCTGCATCGACAACCTGGAGTCGAGCACGCTCCAGAACCTCGAGCACATCCGCGACGACCGCTTCACGTTCCTCTACCACGACGTGATCGAGCGGATCGACATCGAGGAGCCGGTCGACCTCGTGTTCCACCTCGCCGCGCTGGCGAGCCCGATCGACTACCTCCGCCAGCCGCTGCACTCGCTCAAGACCGGGTCGTACGGCACGCACAACGCCCTCGGCCTCGCGAAGTGGAAGCGCGCCCGCTTCCTGCTCGCCTCGACGAGCGAGATCTACGGCGACCCGGAGGTGCATCCGCAGCCGGAGACGTACTGGGGGAACGTCAACCCGACGGGCCCCCGCGGGGTCTACGACGAGGCGAAGCGCTACGCCGAGGCGATGACCATGGCCTATCACCGCCAGCAGGGCGTCGACACGGCGATCGTCCGCATCTTCAACACCTATGGGCCCCGGATGCGCCCTTACGACGGCCGAGCGATCCCGACGTTCATGCGCCAGGCGCTCGAGCACAAGCCGCTCACGGTCTTCGGCGAGGGGCAGCAGACGCGGAGCTTTTGCTACGTCGACGACCTGATTCGCGGCCTCTATCTCCTTGCCACGAGCGACGAGCACAGGCCCGTCAACCTGGGGAATCCCGGCGAGTTCACGATCCTGGAGCTTGCGGAAACCGTAATCCGGGTAACAGAGTCGAAAAGTGAAATCGTCCACGAGGCGCTGCCCGTCGACGACCCGAAAATCCGGCAGCCAGACATCACACGCGCAAAGGAAATTCTCGGCTGGGCCCCGGAGGTCGAACTCGAGGAGGGCCTGCGCCGAATGTTGCCCAGTCTAGGAAGGGAGCAGATTCGTGTTTAGACGTCTCACGTTGGTCTTGGTCTTAGTCCTGTCAGCAGCAGTCGCCGCGGCGACGACGAGCCGCGACGCCGACTCGGCCGCACAGGGCTCGAGCGCCACGCGCATGCAGTTCGGGTTCTACGACGACGCGCAGGTGCTCGGCAACACCACGTGGGCGTTCAACCAGCTCCGTCTGCTGCGCGCCGGCGTTGTCCGGACGACGCTCGACTGGGGAATAGTCGCCAGGCGGCGCCCGGTGAAGCCGACCGATCCCGCCGACCCGGCCTATAACTGGACTGCGGTCGACGGTGTCGTCGACGAGGCCGACAAGAAGGGGATCCGTGTGGTCCTCGCGATCTACGGAACGCCGCGCTGGGCCGGTCCGGCCAGGAACCGGGTCCCGCGCCGCGCGACCGACCTCCGGTCGTTCGCGAACGCCGCCGCGAGGCGCTACAGCGGCACGTACACGGTCAAGGAGCAGGAGAACGAGCCGGAGCGCACGCTCCCGGCCGTCCGAAGCTGGCTCGCCTGGAACGAGCCGAACAACCCCGTCTTCCTCCGCCCGCAGTGGAAAATGGTCGCGCGGAAGTGGCGCGTCCAGGCTGCGTACGACTACGCGAAGATCTGCTCGGCGATCTATGCCGGCGTGAAGTCGACCCGGCTCGCGGGTCAGAAGGTCGCCTGCGGCGCCACGGGCCCGCGGGGAAACGACGCACCGCGCAGCTCGCGGCCGTCGACCTCGCCGCTCGTCTTCATGTCCTGGCTCCGCCGAGCGGGCGTGAAGCGGATGGACGCCTACGCGCACCATCCCTACTACGGTCACCGGACTGAGAAGCCGGCCACGGTCTCGCGCTCGAAGAAGGCCGTGACGATGGGGAACATCGGCGTGCTGATCAAGCAGATCAACCGCCTCTGGGGTACCAAGACACGCCTCTGGGTCACCGAGTACGGCTATCAGACGAATCCGCCGGACCGCCTCTTCGGTGTCTCGCTCCGCAACCAGGCGCTCTACATGAAGCAGGCCGTCGCCATGGCCAGGAAGACGCGGCGGATCGACATGTTCGTCTGGTTCCTCATCCGCGACGAGGGACGCCTCAGCGGCTGGCAGTCCGGCGTCATGACGCGGCGCGGCGCGCGCAAGCCGGCGTACCGCACGTTCCAGACGTTCGCCAGGTAGCCACGCGCAGGAAGGTCACGGGGCGGCGAGCGTAGAATTCGTCGCTCCGTGGCAACCAAAGAAGCGCCGAGGGACGCCGCGCCGCCCTCCGTCGGCGACATCCGATCGGCGCGCCCGCTTGTCCTCGGGAGCTCGCTCACGGCGTTCGTCCGGCGCGCGCTCAGCATCCTCTCGCTGATCGCGCTCGACCTGTGCGGCCTCATCCTCGGGCTGTACGGGGCGTTCGTCCTGCGCGCGCTCTACTACGGCGACGAGATCCTCTGGGGGGCGCTGTGGCGGGCCGAGTCGGAGTGGCTGCCGTTCCTCGGCCTGGTGATGCTGCTCGTCTTCTGGCGCGCCGGCCTCTACGCGCGAGCGAGAGCGCCGAGGCGGCGGCGGCAAGATCATCGCGTCGCTGATCCTCGTCGGCCTCGTCGGGGTCATCTACGGCGTCGGCACGAACCGGGACTTCGGGACGTACGGGCTCGCGCCGACGGCGGTCGTCCTGACTGCGCTCTTCGTCGGGCTCCTCCGCGCGAGCTACGAGATCGTCACGGGCGACATCCTGCGCATGGCCGGCGTCCGCCGGCGCGCCGTCCTCGTCGGGGACTCCGAGGGCGTCGGACATCTCAGGCGAGTCCTGGGCGAGGGCCGGAGCGGCATCCGCTACGAGTTCGTCGGCGCGGCCGAGCCCAAGAACCTGCCCCAGACCCTCGCCGAGCACCACATCGACGAGCTGATCGTCGCCGAGGCGGACTTCGACGACCGCGAGCTCCTCGAGATGGTCGACCTGGCGCACCGGCGCGGCGTCCGTGTCCGGCTGGCGCCGACGACGACCGAGCTCCTCACCCAGCGCGCCGACTACGTCCCCGGCCAGGGCGTTCCGCTCTTCGAGCTGCGTCCGCCCGCCTTCGTCGGCACGGACTGGATCGTCAAGCGGGGGTTCGACCTCGTCGTCAGCGCCCTGATCGTCGTCCTGGGGATCCCCATCTGGCTCGCGATCGCCGCGGCGATCAAGCTCACCTCGCGCGGGCCCGTCTTCTACCGCGACCGCCGCGTCGGGCTGAACGAGCAGGAGTTCGACATGCTCAAGTTCCGGACGATGCGGCACGACGCCGCCGCCCTCCAGTCGGAGTTCGAGGCGGAGAACGAGGCCAAGGGCGCACTCTTCAAGCTCCGGGACGATCCCCGCGTGACCAAGGTCGGGGCGTTCCTGCGGCGGTTCTCGCTGGACGAGATCCCGCAGGTGCTGAACGTCCTGCGCGGAGAGATGAGCCTCGTCGGGCCGCGGCCGCTGCCGATCCGCGACTACCGTCTACTCGAGGACTGGCACCGCAAGCGCTACCTCGTCCTGCCGGGCATGACGGGCCTCTGGCAGATCGCCGGCCGCTCCGATCTCGAGTTCGACGACCTCGTCCGGCTCGACTTCTATTACCTGGAGAACTGGTCGATCTGGCTGGACATCTCGATCCTCTTGCGGACGATCCCGGCGGTCGCGGCCGGGAAGGGCGCGTACTAACCGCATCGGTCACCTCGATTAACGTTGCGCGGATGGGGCGCCGCGCGCTCGTGACCGGTATCGGCGGGCAGGACGGTTCCTACCTCGCCGAGTTGCTGCTCGGGCATGGCTATGAGGTGTTCGGCACGGTACTGGGGAATCCTGACCAGTACGAGAGCCTGGCGCCGATCAGGAAGCAGCTCCGGTTCGCGGAGGTCGAGCTCCAGGATGCGGAGGACGTCCGGCGGGCGCTGCGCGACATCGAGCCGGACGAGGTCTACCACCTCGCCTCGGCCTCTTTCGTGCCGGCCTCCTGGGACGACCCGGTCGGGACCTCGACGGCGGCGGTCGCCGCGGTGTCGGCGCTGCTGGACGGCGTCCGCCGCGAGCGGCCGGAAGCCCGCTTCGTCAACGCCGCGTCGGCCGAGATCTTCGGCGCGCCGAGCGAGGTGCCGCAGCGCGAGACGACGCCCGTCGCCCCGCTGACTCCGTACGGTGCCTGCAAAGCCTTCGGTCACTCTCTCACCGGCGCGTTCCGGCGCCAGTACGGGCTGCACGCCTCGTCGGCGATCCTCTTCAACCACGAGTCCCCGCGCCGCTCGCCGCAGTTCCTGACCCGGAAGGTGAGCCGCGGCGCGGCCGCGATCAGCCTGGGGCTCGAGGACGAGCTGCGCCTGGGAGACCTGTCCGCGAGGCGGGACTGGGGCTTCGCGGGCGACTACGTCCGCGCGCTGTGGCTGATGGCGTCGCAGGACGAGCCGGACGACTACGTGATCGCGACGGGCGAGTCCCACACGGTCGAGGAGTTCGTGGCGGCGGCGTTCGGCGAGGTCGGGCTCGACTGGCGCGAGCACGTCCGGTTCGACGAGTCGTTCGCGCGCGGCGCGGCCGACTCGCCGGAGCTCGTCGGCGACCCGGCGAAGGCGCGCGACCGGCTGGGCTGGGAGGCGGAGACGGGCTTCGACGACCTCGTCCGGATGATGGTGCGGGCGGACCTCGAGCTGCTGAGGGAGCAAGCCGCGAGCCCGCGTTAACAAACTGATTCCGACCCTCAGATAGGGTGGCGCGCGGTGGCGGATCGGCGGGCGTTGATCACGGGAATCACGGGGCAGGACGGCTCCTACCTCGCCGAGCTCCTGCTCGAGAAAGGCTACGAGGTGTTCGGGATGACGCGGCGCGCGTCGACGGAGAACGTCGAGCGCATCGGCCACCTCACCGACCGGGTCAAGCTGATCCAGGGCGACCTGCTCGACCCGCACTCGCTCGTCTCCGCCCTCAGGACCGCCGAGCCGGCGGAGGTCTACAACCTCGCCGCGCAGAGCTTCGTGCCGACCTCGTGGAACCAGCCGGTGCTGACCGCGGAGTTCACGGCGGTCGGCGTTACGCGGATCCTGGAGGCGGTCCGGACGGTCGATCCGAACATCCGCTTCTACCAGGCGTCCTCGTCGGAGATGTACGGGAAGGTGCGCGAAGTCCCGCAGAACGAGCAGACGCCGTTCCACCCGCGCTCGCCGTATGGGGTCGCGAAGGCGTACGGGCACTACATCACCGTCAACTACCGCGAGTCGTACGGCCTCTTCGCGGTCTCGGGGATCCTGTTCAACCACGAGTCGCCCGCGCCGGGGGCTCGAGTTCGTGACGCGGAAGATCAGCGACGGCGTCGCCCGCATCAAGCTCGGGCTGGCGGACGAGCTTCGGCTCGGAAACCTCGACGCCGAGCGCGACTGGGGCTACGCCGGCGACTACGTGGACGCGATGTGGCGGATGCTCCAGCAGGACGAGCCGGACGACTACGTCGTCGCGACCGGCGAGACGCACTCGGTGCGCGAGTTCGCCGAGATCGCGTTCGGCCATGTCGGCCTGGACTGGGAGCAGTCCGTCAAGACCGACCCGGAGTTCCTGCGCCCGGCCGAGGTCGACCAGCTCGTCGGCGACCCGTCGAAGGCGAAGAGCGAGCTCGGCTGGGAGCCGCGCCACTCGTTCCGCGACCTCGTCGAGATGATGGTCGACGCCGACCTCGAGCGCCTCAGCGATGCGTCGGCGTCCGCCTCCAGGCCGGCGTCGTAGCAAAAACTGAAGGCGCGATGGCCTACCTAACGATCTTCTCCATCCCCAAGGGCTTCGTTGATCCTCACGTGGCTTTGATCCAGCGCAACGCCCTCGCCAGCTGGGCTCGGCTCGGGCGGGATATCGAAGTTCTGCTGGTCGGAGACGATGTCGGGGTCGCGAAGGCGGCACGCGAGTTCGGCGTGGCGCATGTTGGCCACGCCGCCACCAATGAGTACGGCACGCCGGTGCTCGACTGGGCCTTCCGCGAGGTTGCCGCGCGGGGGACGGGAACGGTGCTCTGCTACGTCAACGCGGACATCATCCTGCTTCCCGACTTCCGCGCCGCGGTGCATCGGTTACCAGAAGAGCCGTATCTCGCGATCGGCCAGCGTTGGAACTGCAACATTCGAGCGCCGATTGACTTCGCAGCCGACGTGGACGGACTGGATCAGTGGGCACGGAGAAACGGACAGCTGGATCTCGGCTTCGGAAGCGACTACTTCGTCTATCCACGCGAGCTCGACTTCGGCCTGCCGCCGTTCGCGGTCGGGAGGCCCGGCTGGGACAACTGGATGATCGGTCGCGCCCTACAGCTGGGGCTTCCCGTGATCGACATGACTCCGAGCACGACGGTCATCCACCAGAACCATGATTACGGACACGTCCACGAACGGCGCGGCCTCGGCTGGGAAGGGCCCGAGGGAGACCGGAACCGGCAGCTCGGCGGCTGGGTCGACCGCTACAAACACTCTGTCTCGAATGCAACGCACGTCCTCGCTCCCGACGGCCTACGCCGCGCGCGATCGTTCAAGTATCTCCGCGCGAGGGTTGAGGAATTCGTTTTGCTGCAACCGGTCGCAGCGCCGCTGCGCTGGCTGATCAAGCCGGCGCGACGCGCGGCCTGAATGGGGTTTCGTCATCAAGTGCTAGGCGGGCGCCGCGCCATCCTGGCAGTCACCTTTCGGCGACACGCCGAACGTACTCAGCCGCGCAAGGCGCAAATCCTCTCGGAGCTCGGCATCACCGTAGATCCTCGTTTGGCCGGTGGCCCATCGGCACGCCACCTCTGTTGCCATAGAAGTCGCGGACTTGATCTTGAATCGCTATCGGCGTGGGCTCCGGTTCGAGGACGCCGTTAGGATCGAGACGAGCCGGACATCGCGATTGGGCCATTAACGCGCTAGCCCGAGCTCAGTTCGGGCTGCGCAGGACGGGCCGTACGATGCCCGACGTGACCGGACCGAGATACCTTGCGAAGCAAGGCGATGCATGAGCGGACACCGCCCCCAGCAGTCGGGGCCGCGGCCGACACCGGACGGGCCGATCCTTGTCGACGGGGTCATCTTCCAGCTCGTCCAGAACACGGGCATTGCGCGGGTCTGGCGCTCGCACTTCGAGGAATGGCTGAAATCCGGCTTCGCCAGTCGCGTGCTCCTGCTCGACCGGGGCGGTGCCGGGCCGCGCCTGCCGGGTCTGCCGACACGCTCGATCCCGCCATGGGAGCCCGATGCGACGGCAGAGGATTCTCTGCTGCTGCAGCGCGTCTGCGACGAGGAGGGTGCGCCGCTGTTCGCGTCGACCTACTACACGACGCCGATCGGCACGCCGAGCCTGATGCTCGTCTACGACTTCATCCCGGAGCGGCTTGGGCTTGACATGTCGGAACCGATCTGGGATGAGAAGCGGCTCGCCGTCGAGCATGCGAGCTTCTACGCGTGCATCTCGGAGAACACGCGCCAGGACATGCTGGAGCTCGAGCCCGCGTCGCGAGGGAAGCCCTCAGCAGTCATCGCCTTGGGGGTCGCCGACGCGTTGCGTCCGGCGGCCGACGGCGAAGTCGAGGGATTCCGGCGTGAGTATCGGATCGACAGGCCGTACTTCCTGCTCGTAGGCGATCGACGCGGTGTCGGCGGCTACAAGAACACGGAATTGCTGTTCCGGGCGCTGCGCGGCTGGAGCGAGCTGAGCGGACACGAGGTCGTCTGCGTCGGCGGCCAGCCCTATATCGAGCCCGAGCTCAGGCTGGCCGGCCCGAAGGTACGCGCGCGTCGGCTCTCGCTCCCCGACGAGGAGCTGCGCCTCGCCTACGCCGGAGCGGTCGCGCTCATCTATCCCTCCCGATACGAAGGATTCGGCCTGCCGGTCGCTGAGGCGATGGCCTGCGGCTGCCCGGTGATCACGACGAAGCTGGCGTCCCTCCCGGAGGTCGCCGGCGATGCTGCGCTCTACGTCGACCCCGACGATCCGCAGTCGATCCGGGAGGCGCTCGACGCTGTGCGCGACCCGGGCCGCCGCGCGACGATGGTCGCGGCGGGGGCGGTTCAGGCGTCGGCGTTCCGGTGGGACCGCGCATCCGCCACCTTCGCGACCGCGCTCTCGCAGGCGGCTTCCGCGGACAATGCGGAGCGTCGCGCTCGCGAGACAACCTGGAAGGCGAGGCGTGAGGCACAGGCGGTCCGCCAGCGCGAGCGCCGCGACGGCCGCCCCCCGCACGCCATCCCTCCGCTGGGCCGGCGCACGCGCGTCCGCTTCGAGCTATGGCTGAAGTCGGCCGCGCTGCGCTACCTGCCGCCGCGGGCCGTCGTCCTGTTGCGCAGCCTCAGAAAAGTGGTTGACTAGCGAGGCGGCTACCACCGCAACGACGGATACGCGAGGATGTGGGCGGCGCGGCGCCCCGCTTCAGGGCCGAGAGGAGAATGCACTGGGCTCAGCTCGGCTCTCGATACCGAGCTCCCGGGTCGAGCGGTACCAGTCGATCGTGTAAACCAGACCCTCGCGCAGCCCTGTCGCGGCACGAAAGCCGAACTCTCGCTCGGCACGCGAGGTGTCGAGCCACCGGCGCGGTTGACCGTCCGGCTTCGTCGTGTCCCACACGATCTCGCCGCGGAAGCCGACCAGCTCTGCGATCAGCTCAGTCAGCTCCGCGATCGTGATCTCCTGGCCCGAGCCGAGGTTGACGGGCTCGGGCTCCCTGTATCGCGCAGCGGCAGCCGCGATGCCCTCCGCGGCGTCGTCGACGTACAGGAACTCGCGAGACGCGCGCCCAGTCCCCCAACAGGTAATCGAGGCTGCGCCGCTCTCTACGGCGTCGAGGGCCTTCTTGATGAGTGCGGGAATGACGTGGGAGGTGCGTGCGTCGAAATTGTCTCGCGGCCCGTAGAGGTTCACCGGGAGCAGGTAGACGCCCTCGAAGCCGTACTGATGCCGATAGGCCTGCAGCTGAACGAGAAGCATCTTCTTCGCGAGTCCGTATGGGGCGTTGGTCTCCTCCGGGTAGCCGTTCCACAAGTCCTTCTCCTTGAACGGCACTGGGGCATGCTTTGGGTAGGCGCAGACCGTGCCGACGCAGACGAAGCGCGAAACCCCGGCGATGCGGCTCTCCTCGACCAGCTGGATGCCCATGATCGCGTTGTCGTAGAAGAACTGCCCCGGCGTGGCCATGTTCGCGCCGATGCCGCCGACCACGGCCGCGAGGTGCACCACAACGTCGGGGGCTGTGTCGGCGAGCACTGCGCGAATGGCCTCGCGCTCGCGCAAGTCGTACTCCTCAGAGCGAGGCGCGATGACCTTTGCTACGTCATAGCTCTCGAAACGCGCGATTGTGGGCGTGCCGAGGAAGCCCGACCCGCCGGTCACGAGGACACGCTTGCCGGCCAGCAGGTTCACGGCCCCTGATGATAGGCGGACGACCCTCTATCGCCGCGCGTTGCTCCGGCCACGGCAAGTCCTGAGCGGGCTAGCGGGCGATCCCGACTCCCTCGATCGTGGTCGCGACGAGGTTGAGTCCCGGGACGCGCTCTAACGCGGTGCTGACATCCCAGACAAGTCGAGGCGGCCCGCCAAGCACGAGCGGCAGCATGTGCGCCCGCCGCAGCTCTCGAATTTCGAATCCGTGACGCTCGAGCAGCTCGCGCGCCGAGCGGAGGGTGTAAACGCGATCGTGAGGCAGCTTGCCGTGGTAGTAGAGGCCCATCGCCTTCGCGATCCTCTCGGTGTACGCCGTGCGGTTGGGCAGGTTGTAGAGGTAGAACGTGCCGCGCGGCCGAAGGACGCGGCGGATCTCGTCCAAGCTCCCGTGAGGGTCCTGGACGTGCTCGAGCACACCGCAGCTGAGCACGGCGTCGAAACTGCCGTCGTCAAAGGGAAGCGCGACCGGGTCGGAGCTCGAGTGCGCCGAGAGCTCGGGGTAGCGGTCCAGCGGCCGTACACCAGCCGGGACGTCGGTCCGATACTCGAACGGCGTGACGTCGACGCCCTCTTCGGCGAGCAGCTTGGCTACCTGGCCGAAACCGGTACCCCAGTCGAGCACCGGGCCGGCTTGTTCCGTGCCGATTCGGCGGGCAATCGCCTGGTACTGCAACATCTGGGGCCCGGACTGCAGGTGCGCGTCGATGCTCCCGGCCCTGGTCCAAGCGAGCGGCTTCTTGAACAAGTCCATCGACGCTAACAGAGAACGCTCGCCAGTTTCGTGAAGCTAGAACTGCGCAGCCGCGGTTATCCTCGCGCGATGCGTCCGCCGCCGCGCCTGAGGGAAATGAGCGTTCGGGCGCTTGCGTTTGCCGGGAACGCCGCGCATGCACTCTCGCAGCGGCTCGCGGCGGCTGGCGGCCCGACGCTCGCGGGCGACCGCTGGATCGAGTGGTCATTTTGCATGGCGCGGCTAGCCGACGCACCGGGCCGCACCCTCGATTTCGGCGCCGACGTCGGCTTCCTCGCCCTCGCCGCCGCCCAGCGCGGCCACGAGGTGGTCGCGCTCGACCGACTCGCTGTTGTGCCCGCCTTCCAGCACGAGCGCGTCGAGTTCCTGCAGGCCGACATCCTCGATCGACCGCTTCACGGCCAGACGTTCGATAAGATCCTCAACTGCTCCTCGGTCGAGCACGTCGGGCTTGCAGGGCGTTACGGGAGCAGCGACCGAGCCGACGGTGACCTCGAGGCGATGACGATTATGCGGGAGGCGCTGAAGCCCGAGGGTCGAATGGTGATGACCGTCCCGGTCGGTCGCGACCTCGTCTGCCGGCCATTGCACCGGATCTACGGTGTCGACCGCCTTCCACGTCTCTTGGCGGGCTACGCGGTGGAGGAGCAGCAGTTCTGGCGGAAGCGTCAGGCGCGCGCCATTTGGGAGCAGACCGACCGCGAGACCGCGCTCGCGACGCATGGCTCGGCGTCGTACTACGCTCTCGGTCATTTGTCCTGACCCGTTCGTGAAGGCGGGCTCGTAGCCTTCGACGTCGAGGCTCAGTAGGTCGATCTGCGGGGCCGCTGCCTCGTCGAGCACTGAGCTTAAGGTGCGCGCCGGAACCGTCACTCTGTAGCTCTCCGGTGCACCGGTGCGAACGTGGACCTCGTCTGCCTCGGGCGACCCCTCGCGCCGGAGATCAGCGAGAAGAGATCGCCGTACTGCATCGTCGCCGCCTTGCCCTGGTAATGGCTCGAGACCAGGAGATAACGCTCTAACGTGCGATCAAGGCCGTGGAGCGCAGGCCGAGAGTACCGCGTCGAGCCAAGGCGCTCGAAGACGCGTCTCCGAAGGCGTCCCAACCGCGAGTGCCAAGGAACGTAGGTCCACCAACCGCGACCTGCGACAAGGATCTGCCCGAAGTCGTCACGCCCGAGGAGCGCCACGGCCGCAGTTTGTCAGGGAGCCGTGTGAGCTCGGCTTCCACCGCGTGTGTCGCGGTCTCGAAGGGCTCGCCCGTACGACCGAAGAGTCTCCTCAGCAGTGCGTTGCCACGTGAACGAGCGCTGATGCCTCAGGGCGCGCGTGGCGAGCTCTGCGGCGGCGGCGGGATCAGTCAGCAGTCGGAGAAGCACCGCGGAGATCTGATCAGGCCGCTCCGGATCGAAGTAGAGCGCCGCGTCGCCCGCAACCTCGGGTAGGGCGGAGGCACGGGCGCAAGCGACTGGGACCTCACGACGCATCGCCTCGAGAATCGGCAGGCCAAATCCTTCATGACGGGACGGAAACACGAAGCACGCGGATGCGCGGTAGAGCGCTTCCAGGTCGGCAGGATCTACCCAGCCGGGGAAGCGAACGGACTGGCGGATCCCAAGCTCGTTCGCGAGCTGCTCCAGCTCTTTCTGATGCTTCGTCAGATTGCCGGGCAGCACGAGCACCGCGTCGGATACCACGTTCCTGACTGCGGGCATTGCCCGGACGAGCGGTACGAGATTCTTGTGCGTCCTGAGCGCCGATACAGACAGTACGATCGGTCCAGCGCCAAGCTGAAGCCGCTTTCGAAGGTCAGTCTCCGGTGTCGGGTCCACAGACGGCTCCACACCGGGACCGTGAGGCACGACGTCGATGCGTCCTGCGGGAAGGCGGAAGTCCTCGCTGATCTCCTGTTGCGCGGCTTGGGAGTGCGTGATGATTCGGTCGGCTCGCCGCGCTATGGACGGCACGAAGCTTCGCCAGAAAAGCGAGATTGCGCGTCCGACCGACTCGGGCTCACGCAACCATATGACATCCGCAACCGTCAGGACATTCGCGGGTCGAGTCTTCAGAGGCGCGGTCAGGCCAACGCTGTGCAACAGCTCGATGTCGGCCGTCGAGGCGAGGTGACCGAGCAAGGTCATCTCCGTTAAGGCGCGCGTGTAGGGCCGGCCGAGCAGCGGATGCGTGGCGACCTTCACGTCGCTGAGCCAGCGCTCGCCGCGCAGCGCCTCCACGCCGAGCTCGTTCAGGAAGAGCGTGATCCGGAGCCCGGAGCGCGCCTCGAGCAGCGCCGGGACGAGCTCGCGAAGGTACGTCTCGACTCCGCCCATCCGCCGTTGGAGGAAGACGGCGTTGATCCCGATCGACTCCACCGCGCGCTCGGGCGCCGCCTCCGGTGCGGTGGATCGTCGTAGAGTCATCCGGCGCCCTGCTGGCATCCTATGCGGCCATGGCCGCGCCGCGTGAACAGCTTCAGCGCGTCCGCCGGATGAGCGAGGCTGGCTACGCCGCTACCGTCGTGATCGTTAACGAGGACCCGAAAGAAAGACGCCTCTAAGGCAGTCGCCTCGGCGTTCTCGCGGCCCCGCCGCGCCGAGGTAATCGCGAGGCTGCGTCGGCGCTGGACGCGAGCCGGATGAAGGATCCACTGAAGCTGAAGGCGTTCCAGTCCACCATGCGCCTGTCGCGGGTCGTCGTCGAGCGAGCCACGTTCGCGCTTCGCGTCGCGATGCGTAGTCGCAGCATCGGCCGCTACCACCTCGCTGGCTCGGACGTCGCCATCCACCTGAGGCACGGGACCGTTGACGTGATTACGCTCGACGAGATTTTCTGCCTCGGCCATTACGACCCGCCGATCCAAGCCGCCTCGATTCTGCGGCCGGCCGGCCGGCCGCTACGGGTGGTCGACCTCGGTGCGAACATCGGTCTCTTCGGCGCCCTGATCCGACGCACTCATCCGAGCGCACGGATGGTGGCGTTCGAGCCGGATCCAGCCAACGTCGAGCTCCTGCGGCGCTCGATCGAGGCGAACGGAGGCCAGGAGCGCTGGCAGCTCGTGGAGGCGTGTGCCGCGCCGGAGGACGGGATGGTGCCGTTTGTCGCGCACGAGGACACCTCCTCGCGCGTGGAAGCCGATGCCGGTGCGGCGACGATGGTTCGAGCGGTCGACGTCTTCCCGTTCCTGGAGGGTGTCGATTTGCTCAAGATCGACATCGAAGGAGCGGAGTGGCCGATCCTGGCCGACCCTCGCTTCGGGGCCGGAGTCGCCAAGACGCTCGCGCTCGAGTACCACCCGTACGGCAGCCCCGAGCCCGATACCGGTGCACTTGCGCTGAGACTACTCCGGGAGGCCGGCTACGAGACACAGGTGTCGGAGTTCACGCTCCCGCCGGGCCACGGAATGCTCTGGGCGTGGCGCCCCGCGTGAGCGGCGAAGAGCCGTTGCCGCTCGCAGAGAGCAAGGATCGCCCGACCGATCCGGTCGAGGTTCTGGACTCGCCCCGGGCCGGCACGACCGTCATTCGAGGAAACGCCCTACGCCTCGCGGGCTATGCCGCCGGGGTGGGCCTTAGCGTCGTCTCGGCGTCACTGATGATCCGCCACCTCGGCCCCACCGACTGGGGCTTCTACGTGACGGTGTCCTCGCTCATCGCGCTCGTCGCCGGGCTGAGTGAGTTCGGCCTCTCGAACATCGGCGTGCGTGAGTACGCGACGCTGGGCCACGACGAGCGGATCAGGCTGATCAAGGACCTCATGGGGCTGAGGCTCGCGCTGGCCACGCTCGGCATCGTCGCTGCACTCGCCTTCGCGCTTGCAGCCGGGTACCCGCCTGTACTGGTCGCGGGCATCGCGCTCTGGGGCATCGGCCTCATGCTCACTTTCGTGCAACAGGCCGTGGGCGTTCCACTGCTCACTCGTCTGCAACTCGGCTGGGTGAGCACACTCGAGTTGCTGCGCCAGGGCGCCACGCTGCTCGTAGTCCTCGCGCTGGTCCTGCTGGGGCTCCGGGTTGCTCCCGTTCCTGGCTGCCCCATCCCGGTGAGCATCCTCCTGCTAGCTATCACCATCCCGCTCGCCCGCGGGATGGTGCCGTTCGTTCCGGGGTTCGACCGCGCCGAGTGGTCGAGGATCCTGCGCATGACGATCGCGTACTCGGTCGCGGCGACCGTGGGAACGATCTACGTCGCGGTTACGGTGCTCGTCATGTCGATCGTGGGCACGAAGGCCGACACCGGCTACTACGGCGCGTCGTACCGGATCTTCACGGTCCTGGGCTACGTGCCCGTGCTGCTCGTAGGCTCGGCCTTCCCGATCTTGTCCCGCGCCGCTCGAGACGACCGCGTGCGCCTGAGCTACGCGGTCCAGCGCCTCCTCGAGGTGGCACTGATCCTCGGCGTCTGGCTGGCGCTCTGTACCGCGCTCGGAGCGGGCTTCCTCATCCACCTGATCGCCGGTCCGAGCTTCGAGCCGGCAGTGGCAGTCCTCGAGATACAGGCCTTTGCCTTGATCGGAACGTTCCTCGCAGCCACGCTCTCGTTCGCCTTGCTATCGGAGCGGTTGCACACAGGCGTCTTGGTTGCCAACGCCATCGCGCTCGTTGCGGGGACAACGGCTGCGCTCGGCTTGGTTCCGCTCGTCGGAGCGAAGGGAGCCGCCGCGGCGACGGTGGTTGGCGAGTCCATCCTCGCGCTTGCGTACGCTGTCGCGCTCTTCCGCCGTGGGGGGGACCTGCGGATCTCGCCGCGAGTGGTGCCGAAGGTTCTCGTCTCGGCTGCGCTGGCGGCGTTGCTCGTGTTCGTTCCGGGGCTCAACGGCCTCGCGTTGGCAGTCGCCGCGGGTGTGGTCTACATCGTCGTCCTGTCGCTGCTGCGGGGGGTCCCGCCGGAGCTGTGGAAGGCGCTGTTCACGCTCCGGCCGACTTCGTACCCGCCCGAAGGAGGCTAGACGCGGCTCATGCCGTCCGGTGACCGCCTTGCGGTTGGGCTCAATCTGCTCTACCTCGTCGAGGGATCGGCCGGCGCGGGCCGGTACGGGCTCGAGCTGCTCGGGGCGCTCAAGCGGGTCGAGCCCGAAACGCGCGTGGTCGCGTTCGTCGGGCGCGACGCCTCCCAGCGGCTCTTCTCACAGCCATGGTCGACCGAGATCGAATGGGTTCGCCTACCGGTGCGGATCACGAATCGCACGCACCTCGTCGCGCAGATGCTGGCGTTGCCCGTGCTAGCAGCGCGGCGGTCGCTCGACGTGCTCCACAGCCCGGCGAACGTCGGGCCGCCCGCCGCGCCTCGGGTTGCCCGCGTCGTCACCCTGCTCGACCTGATCTGGCTGCACCAGCGCGAAGCCTGGGACGCGTCGCGGGCGGGGCGGGCGATGGGAACACTTTCGCGCAGCTCGGCTCGGAGGGCGGACAGGGTGATCGCGATCTCGAACGCGGCCCGCGATGACTTCGTCGCAAACCTTGGGCTCGACGCTTCCCGCATCGACGTCACGCCGCTCGGCGTCGAGCCTCCCGCGGCGCCCGAGCCCGAGCTCGAAGCCGAGCTGCGGCGCAGCCTTGCCCTCGGCGGCGCGCAAGTCGTCCTCTGCGTTGCGCAGAAACGCCCGTACAAGAATCTCGGCGCGCTCGTACGCGCTGCCGCCCAGCTCGAGGAGCGCCCGCTTGTCGTGCTCGTGGGAGCACCGACTCCCCATGAGGAGGAGCTGAAGCGCCTTGCGGGCGAGCTCGGAGTGCAGGAGCAGGTCCGCTTCGTGGGATGGCTCTCGGAGGCCGATCTGGAGGCTGTCTACCGTCTCGCGGCGTGCTTTGTCCTTCCCTCGCTGATCGAGGGATTCGGGCTGCCCGTGCTGGAGGCAATGGCGAGGGACGTTCCGGTCGCCTGCTCCAATCGGACGGCGATGGCGGAGGTGGCAGGAGACGCGGCACTGCTCTTCGATCCGGGCGATCAGCAGGCGGTGACCGAGTCGATCCGGCGGCTCTTGCGCGACCGTGAGCTCGCGAGCTCGCTGGTGCAGCGCGGGCGTGAGCGTGTCCGCGTGTTCACGTGGGAGCGCACGGCCGCGGCGTCGTTCGCGTCCTACAGGCGGGCGGTCGCGGCCAAGCGTTCTACGGCCCAGAGGTAATCTCCGCCGCCGTGCCCGACCGCGTCATCAACGTCTTGCTCCTGCGCGGCCACAATGCCGCTCCCTGGAACCTGCGCATGTGGGAGGAGTTGCCGGACCGGTTCCGCGTCTCGGTGCTCCTGACTTCCCGTAACGCGTACGAGCTCGGCGATCTCGCCGTCGAACGGCAGCCCGCACGCTCCCTGCGCAATCTGCTGCCTCGCGGACGGTTCGGCGACTTCGCAATGGGCCTGACGGGGGACCGCTACCTCGGCGCGGACGACGCGTTCGAGGCCGCCGACGTCGTTCACTCGGAAGAGCTGGGTTACTGGCATTCCGGAGACGCGGCGCGGCGAAAGCGGGCGAACGGCTTCAAGCTAGTCCTGACTGTCTGGGAGACGCTGCCGTTGCTTGCCGCCTTCCGAAACCACTGGGCCCGCGCCTACCGCAAGCAGACGCTTGCGGAGGCCGATCTGTTCCTGCCCACGACCGAGCGCGCTCGCTCGGCGCTCCTCCTCGAGGGAGTCCCGGCCGAGCGGATCGACGTCTGCTATCCCGGGGTCGATTTCGACCGGTTTGCCGCAGCCGGCGAACCGGTCATCTCGCCGGGCGAGCACGTCATTCTCTCGCCGGGCCGGCTCGTCTGGGAGAAAGGGCACCAGGACATCATTCGCGCTTTGGCAGCGCTTCGGGCGGGCATCGTCGAGTCCCCGGCCGCCGTCACGCCGCGCCTGATCGTCGTGGGCGGCGGGCCTGAGGAGCAGCGGCTGCGCGAGCACGCGGCGGAGCTGGGAGTCGGAGATCGCGTCGAGTTCCGATCCGTCCCGTACGAGGACATGCCGGACATCTACGCGCAGGCGTCGTGTGTGGTGCTCGCGAGTCTTGCCACCGCGGGCTGCAACCGCTATCTCGGCGACCTGCCGCGTTGCTTCTGGGAGGAACAGTTCGGCATGGTGCTGGCCGAGGCGATGGCCGCCGGGTTGCCGATCGTGGCGAGCGCGTCAGGGGCGATCCCGGAGGTCATCGGCGACGTCGCGAGCTACTTCACGGCGGGCGATTGGCGCGAGCTGGCCCGGCGCCTTGCCGCGGGGCCCCTGTCGGTTCCACCGGCGCAACGGGTTGAGTACGACCGTCAGGTCGTCACTCGCTTCTCGACCGCCGCCGCGTCCGAACGCCTTGCCGCCGCCTACGACCGGCTGATCGAGCCGGCGAGTACGCGCTCATAGGCTTCGAGCGTCGCAGCAGCGGCGGCGTCCCAGCTGAAGAGCCTCGCCCGCTTCGAGCCAAGATCGCTCAGCCGTAGGCGCAGATCGGGCTGCTCGAGGAGCCGCTTGAGGGCGTCTCCGATCGAGCCGGGGTCGAGCGGGTCGAAGTACAGCGCGGCATCGCCCGCCACCTCTCGTAGGGGGGCGATGTCGGAGCAGGCGACCGGCGCCTCCCGCGCCATGGCTTCCAGCACCGGCAGGCCGAAGCCCTCCGCGAGGGAGGGGAACACGAAGCAGGTCGCGGCCCGGTAGAGGCAGTCCAGCGTCTTGTTGTCCAGCCAGCCGATGAAGCGGAGGCTGCGCCGGCGCGTTCCCTCAGCCCTGCCTCGAACGGTGTCTCGAAGCCCGGGACCACCAGCACCGCGTCGGTTCGGAGCCGACCGAAGGCATCGAGCAGCCGCGCGAGGTTCTTGTGCGGCCTCCTCGCGGCCACGGTCAGCACGATCGGTGCTTTGCCGAGGTCAAGACGCTCGCGTAACTCGGCCGCCAGCAGCGGCTTGTCGGGCTCGATAGCCCGGGCCAAGGGGGGCGACGGCAATACGCGCGGGCTCGACACCGAGGAACTCGATGATGTCCTGCCTTGACGCTTGCGAGTCCGTCAGGATCAGGGCCGAGCGCCTTGCGGCCAGCGGCACGAGCAGCGCGACGCCGACGTTGAGCCAACCCGCGGTCTCCGGAAAGCGCTTGTAGATCACGTCGTGAATCGTCGTCACCTGCGGCACCCCGGGGAACGCAGGCGCCGTGTTGAGCGTGTTGTGCAGCAGGTCGATTCGCGCTCGGCGCGCGGCGCGGGGGAGAGCGTCTGCTCCGCGAAGACGCGTCTTGGCCGACTCCGCGCGCGCACCGGCACGCGGACGATCGACGCCTCCCCAGCCCAGGGCTCGGCACGGAGCGACGGGTAGGCCTCGCTGGCAGCAAAGAGCGTCAATCGCAGGTCTTCGCGCGCCGCCAGCAGTGCTGGTACGAGCCGGCGGACGTATGTCTCGCCGCCGCCGGTCTCGCCGGGGACGAGGTGAAGCACGTTGAGCCCGGCGTGCAGGGCCTACCGCCGGTAGACGTCCTGAAGGGCGTCGACCGTGCTCTCGAGCGACAGCCGCTTCCGATTGCGACGGAACCAAGCAGCCGTCGAGCTCCGCAGCTCCTGCCCCGCCGCGTGCACTCGGAGGATGGCGTCGGCGAGCTCTTGCGGCTCGGCGACCGGGCCACGACGCCGTTCTCGCCGTCGACCACGAGCTCGAGAGCCGCATTGTCGGGGCTCTCCACGACGATCGTGGGCGTTCCGAACGCCGCCGCCTCGACGACGACCAGCCCGTACCCCTCGCGACGTGAGGGGAAGAGATGGCACAGCGCCCGTCGCAACATCGCTTGCACCTCGTCCGCTCCTGCGAAGCCGGGAGCGGCTACCGCTCGTCGAGGCCCAGCGCGTCGATCAGCCGTAGGACCTCGGCTGGTCGGGGCCGTCGCCGAAGATCTC
>CAWDIJ010000004.1:0-259527 GCA_963802375.1 uncultured Actinomycetes bacterium | reverse complement strand
GGCCGAACGGCCTTTCGAACACTCGCCGACTCGGCGCGGGCGTGTGCGGGGATTGATCATTACCCCCGTCAAGAGTTTCCTTCGCAAGCTCATGCGCTGGTACGTCGAGCCGGTCGCGGTCCACCAGCGGACGTTCAACCTTGCAGTCCTCACGCTCGTCGACGAGCTCGCCGAACGGACTGACGCCGATATCTGCGCGCCTCGAGCGTCGGCTCGAAGCGCTCGAAGAGCGTCTCGCCTCCGAGCGGGCCGAAGCGGACGCATGAGAATTGCTGTCTGCGCGCCGCAGGTTCCGTTCGTGCGCGGCGGTACCGAGATCGTCGTCGAGACGCTCGTCGATCAGCTTCGCGAACGCGATCACGAAGTCGAGCTGGTCAGGATCCCGTTCAAGTGGTATCCGGGAGCGCGGCCGCTGCGCGAGGCCCTCGTCTGGCGCCTCCTCGACGTCGAGGAGGCTCAAGGGCAGCCGATCGACCTCGTCGTGGCGACGAAGTTCCCCTCGTATGCGGTCCGGCATTCGAATAAGGTCGTTTGGCTCGTCCACCAGTTTCGGCAGGCCTACGACCTGGACCGAACGGAACTCGGGCAGTTCGGCGAGGATCCGTTCGACCGTGCGACGGTACATGCGATCCGCAGGCTCGATCAGAAGACGCTCGGCGAAGCGCGCCGTCTCTTCGCGATCTCGAGAAACGTCGCCGACCGGCTTCGCGAGTCGACGGGCCTCGAGGCGGAGGTGCTCGTTCCCCCTCCGCAGCAGCTCGAGTACCGGTCGTCGGAGCGCGTCGGGACGTTCATCCTGTCGGTCGGACGCCTCGACCGCTCGAAGCGGGTGGATCTCCTGCTCGAGGCAGCAGCCCTGAACGGAGAGGTGCAGGTGGTCGTGGCGGGTGACGGGCCGGATCGCGAGCGCCTCGAGCAGCTGGCCGCCCAGCGGCGTCTCGACGGACGCGTCCGCTTCACGGGCAGGGTCGATGACCGCGAGCTCGTCGATCTCTACGCCGAGTGTCTCGCCGTCTTCTACGCACCGATCGACGAGGATCTCGGCCTCGTCCCCTATGAGGCGTTCCTTTCCCAGAAGCCCGTCGTGACGACGAGGGACGCAGGCGGGCCGCTGGAGGTGGTCGTCGACCGGGAGAACGGGCTTGTTTGCGAGCCCGCTCCGGCCGCTGTCGCCGACGCCTGCTCCTGGCTCGCCGCCAACCCCGACCAGGCTCGCGCCTGCGGTCTCTCGGGCAAGCGAACGGCGGAACGGGTCACGTGGGACGCCGTCGTCGGCCGCCTCCTCGGCGCTTGAAGGTCGCGTACTTCTCGCCGCTCCCGCCCGAGCGCTCGGGAATCGCCGACTACAGTGCGTTGCTGCTCCCCGCCCTGAGGCGACGGATGGACGTCACCGTCGTCCGGCGGGGTGCGACGAAGTCGCCCCGCGGTACGGACGTCGCCCTGTACCACGTCGGCAACAACCCGGACGCGCACGGGTGGATCGTTGACGCACTGCGGCGCCGGCGCGGGCTCGTGGTTCTGCACGAGTTTGTCCTCCACCATCTCATCGCCGGGTTGACTCTCGGGCGTGGCGATCCGAACGCATATGTGGACGCCATGCATCGCGACGCCGGTGTGATCGGGCGGCTGCTGGCCCACGGTGTGGTCGACCACCTGCTTCCGCGCATCTGGGAGGACCGGGCGCAGGATTTCCCGCTTGCCGGCGAGGTCCTCGACTGGGCCGAGGGTGTTGTCTGCCACTCGCACTACGTCGAGCAGCAGGCCAGGAATTACGGCTACGAAGGGCCGATATGGGTTGTGCCGATGCCCGCGTGGCCGGCGGTCGACCGTCGCGAACGGATGGCTCCGAAGGATCGCTTTCCGATCGTGGCCTGCCTGGGTCACCTGAACCATGCAAAGCGCATTCCGCAACTCCTCCAAGCCTTCCAGCGCGTCCGGCGCAGCTTCCCGGACGCGCTGCTCGTCCTGGCGGGAAGCGCCGCCCCCGACCTGCGGCTTGACGACGTCGGGACTCGAGGACGGCGTTCTCCGGCTCGACTACCAGGTCGAGAGCGATCTCTGGCAGCTCCTCGCCGACTGCGACGTTTGCGTGAGCCTTCGCTGGCCGACGATGGGCGAGACGTCGGGCATGGCGATCCGGGCGCTCTCGCTCGGCAAACCGCTTGTCGTCAGCGACGCAGGCTGGTTCTCGGAGCTTCCCTGACTCGGTTGCGGCCAAGGTCCCAGTGGACGAGTTCGAGGTCGCGACACTGGCCGCCTTCCTCGAGCGGCTCGCGGAGGACGACGGCCTTCGGGACGAAGATGAGCAGCGCCGCCGCAGACTACGCCCGTGACGAGCACGATCTTGACCGAGTCGCCGATCTCTATCTCGCAGCGCTCGAAGAAGTTGCGGGCGGGCCTGCCGTCCGCGACGCCGTCCTCACGGATGTCGCTCATGGCCTCCCACGAACTGGGTATAGGCACGTACGACCGTGACTTGGCCGAGGTCGCCGAAGCCTCCCGTGAAATAGGCCTTGGCTACTAGCGAGGGCTGCGCATGAACGAGGAGCTACTCCGGCGTCACCTCGAGGAGGCCCATCGGCAGACTCCTCGAGCGGGATAACGTCTACCGCTTCCACGAAGACGAGCTTCGAGACCGCGATCTCCAGATCCGAAGCCGCGACGTACAGATCGACGTGCTTGAGAAACAGATCACGGAGCTTGAGAAACAGATTACGGGGCTTCAGACCTGGGCTGCGGACCTGGAGAGCAGCGTCCGGCAACTTGAAAGCACGATCCGGGAGATGGAGGCAACCCCGCGTGGAGAGTCTCGAACCGGCTCCGGCTGTTGAAGGACGGCGCACGAGGCATTGCGCACCGAGGCACCCGGTCATGACTCCGGCGTCAGTCATCGTTCCGGTACGGAACCAGGTCACCCTCACGCGCCGTTGTCTCGAGCACCTTATCGACGCATTTGCACGCGCACTGATGTCGAGCTAATCGTGGTTGACGACGGATCAACTGACGAGACGCCGATTTCCTCGAAGAAGCGAATGTGAAGGTAGTCCGTCACGAAAAGAGCCAGGGGTTTGCGGCTTCATGCAACGACGGTGCCCGCGCTGTCGCAAAGCAGACGGATTACCTGATCTTTCTCAACAACGACACAGAGGGTGATGAATCCTGGCTCGATTCACTCGTCGCATACGCCGATGACCACGAAGGGGCAGCCATCGTTGGAGCGCGCCTCCTCTACCAGAACGACACGATCCAGCACGCCGGCATCGTGTTCGCGGCCGACCTTCTGCCGAGGCATGTGTATCGAGGCTTTCCCCGCGACCATCCGGCAGTTTCGAAGGCGAGACGTTTCAGGCGGTCACCGGCGCATCATGCTCGTTCGCCGGCAGGTATTCGAGGCGGTCGACGGCTTCGACACAGGTTTCGTGAACGGGTTCGACGATTCGACCTGTGCCTGCGGGTGGCGCAGCGCGGCGGGGAGACGCACTACTGCCCCGACAGCATCCTCGTTCATCTCGAGGGGACGACGCGAGGCGAAGACGCGAAGCTCTTCGGTAGGAACGCCGAACGGTACTTCGACCGCTGGGGGGGGCTCGTACGCCGGGATGATCTGGAGGTCTATGCGGAGGATGGGTTTTCGAGCTGGTTCCCGGAGATCTATATCCGATCACGGTTCGGATTGATCCGATGCTGGCAACGTGTGAGTCCGGCGACGTCTACGAGGTGCTAGACGAGCGGTCACGCCAAGCGTTCGATCTGCTAAAGGAGAACGCCGAACTCCGTGTACGTCTCGACGCGACCGAGGCAGAGCGCGCTTCATCAGACTCTCACTTGTCTCGCGCGCGGAGAACTGGTTCGTCAGAGGATCCGTAAACCGCACCGCCAGCGCTGGAACCGCCGACTGTAAGCGGAACGGACTCGTAAGTGCCCCTCATAGCTGGGTGCTTCCGGACGGCTCCATGCCGATGGCAGCCCGAAATGACCGGGTGCGATGAAGGTCTTCGAGCCGTCGAGGGCGGATTGCAAGCTCCTCCCTATTCCGGGCCGAAAGCTCGAGGATGGCGACTCGAAACCGGAGGGTGGATACCCAGCCGTGGACGTCGAGGTACGGTGCGTCTACTTCGGTTCCGTGCGCGTCGAATGCCCCCCGCTTCGCGCGTCACGGATCGAGACCGAAGAAGTCGATGTCGTGCGCCCGTGGACTGGTGACGAGAACTCACCGTCGCACAGATGCTCATGCCTCGTGATCGAATCGCGCCTTACGCGAGTGTCGGACGGCGCCATGCGCGTGCGCATCGAAAAGCTCCCCAACTGACGAGAGCGGCTTGAAGAAGTCGAAACAGAACCGCTTGTCGGGAACCACAAGTTGAGAAGCACCTGTGCTCAGCCTGAGTGTCAGCCCCTTACCGGACCGTGCATCGCGTGGCGCGACGCTTTCGTAACCGTGAAGCAATGCCTCGCCGCAGGCTCGAGAGGTGAACCTGGACGCGTGCGCAAATCCTCGCTTCACAAGCAGCTCTAGTTCAGCCAGCGCCTGCCAATGCTGGTCGCAATCGCCTCCGCGCTGTCCGGATCGGCGCGCAGCGCGGCGTTCCCGCTCGCCTCGTCCAGCGACGGATGGGCCGAGGCGACCACCGGCGTCCCGCACGCCATCGCCTCCACGATCGGCATGCCGAAGCCCTCGAACCGCGAGGGTAGACGAAGACCTCCGCTCCTCGGTAGAGCGCCGCCAGCTCGTCGTCCTCGACGTAGCCGAGCGGGAGCACGCCCTCGGCCTCGAGGCTCGGGCCCTTGCCAGCCGGGCGCGCCGACGACGGCGAGCCGCAGCTCCGGATGCTCGCTCGCGGACGAGCGGCATCGCCGCGAGCAGCGTCTCGAGGTTCTTGCGCCGCTCGAGCGTCGCGACCGTGAGGACGTACGGGCCGCCGAGGTCGCGCGCGGGCCCGTCGGGCCGGAAGAGCGGGCCGAGCGCCGGATGCGCGACGCAGATTCGCTCGCGCGGGAACGCCGAGCAGCTCGACGACCTCTCCGGCCGTGAACTCCGAGTTGACGACGATCAGGTCGCACGTCTCGCGCGGCGTGCGGCGTACTTGCGCGAGTGCATCCGGTAGGTCTGCGGGTGCACCCAGTCCGGGAAGCGGAGCGGGAAGAGGTCGTGGATCGTCGTCGCCCGGACGCCGCCGCGCTGCGGCGGGTACATCCAGTCGGAGAAGTGGAAGACGTCGAGCGGGCCCGGCGAGCCACTCGACCGGGCCCGCGTCCCAGCCGGCTCCAGGCCGTCCGCCACCAATGCGACTTCGGCGGGACGAGGACGAGCCGCGCTCGACCGGCACGCCGTCGAGCGCCTGCTCGATCCGCCGCTTCCCCGGAGGCGCCACCGCCGAGAACGCGACGATCTCGTGCTCGGGGCCCGCCTCGGTCAGGCCGCGCAGCATCCCGAGGACGTAGTTGCCGATCCCGGTCCGGGGCAGGGCGAGCGGCGTGACGTCGACGACGACGCGCACCGGGTGCTAGACGTCGTCTGGGAGCGGGACGAGCAGCGGCGGCGAGCCGTAGTCCGCGAACCAGGCGATCCCCTCGCGGACGAGGTCGATCCCGATCTCCCGCCCGCCCTCGAGCGCTGCCGGCCGGGACGCGGATCTCGGCGTCCGACGGACTCGCCGGGCGAGAGCGAGCGGGGCAGCGGGATCCGGGGGAGCTCGATCCGCTCCGTCGGCCCGGCACGTACGGCCCGAGCGTGACCGTCCCGACCGGGAACGTCGGGCCGATCCCGGTCGGCCAGAAGCCGCGGCCCGTGTTCGTCACCTGATCGCGAGCACGAGCTCGCTGCCGTCCGGCGTCGCTGCCACGAGCCCGCCGGCTCGATCCGGGCCGCGAACTCCGGCCGTCCTCGGAGCGCGGCCGGCACCGGGTTCACGGCGATGACGGTGTTCATCGGCGGGTACGTCATCCGCGCCTCGATGCGCTCGAGCTCGCGGGCCCGCTCGGAGACGTCGAGGAGCTCGTCGACCGCCGCGAACCGCGTCACCTGCGCGAAGCCCGCCTCGCTCGAGGACGGCGACGAGATACTCGGGGTCGAACGGCGACTCGAGCGTCCCGTACTCCTCCATCTCCGCGATCAGCTCCCGCTCGCCCTCCGATCCCTCGGCCGGGCGGACGCCTTCGTGGATGAAGATGCGCCCGCCGGGAACGAGCGTGCGCCGGATCACCCGGAGCGTCTCGACCTCGTCGTCGAAGTGGTGCATCGCGTCGTAGAGGATCGCCGCGTCGAACCGCTCGCTCCACGGCAGCTCGCCGGCGCACCGGCATCGCGTGGAACTCGGCGAGCGCCTCGATGCCCTCGCCGATCGGTTCCTCGATCGCCGCGATGCGCTCGCGGGCGATCCGGACCATGTCCTCCGAGACGTCGATGCCGGTCACCCAGTAGCCGCAGCGGGCAAGGAACTCGCTCAGCCAGCCGGGCCCGCAGCCGACGTCGAGCACCTGGGCGCGGACGCCGAGGCCGAGCCGGTCGACGATGTGCGTGAACGTGCGCAGGCACTCGCGCAGCTCGTAGCCGGGCGGGACGCTGAACGGCTTCGTCCGCAGCCACAGCTCGCCGCCGGGCCCGACGCGCTCGACGTACCGCCGGTGGGCCTCGCCGTAGTCCTGTCCCAGGCTCGGCAGCCGTCCGCCCTGCTCGCGCCGCCTTAACTGCCACCTCACAGGTAGGCACCTACACTTGCGGCCTCGTGAGCCTCTACGCCGACGTCGTCCGCTATCCCGACCTGTTCCTGAGCATCTTCCAGCGCGAGCTGTACGGGAAGTACCGCGGCTCCGTCCTCGGGCTCTTCTGGACGCTCGTCAACCCGCTCGTGCTGATGGGGGTCTACACGCTCGTCTTCTCGGTGCTCCTGAAGGCGTTTCAGATCGAGCACTATCCCCTCTTCGTCCTCTCGGGCCTCGTCACCTGGGTCTTCTTCCAGTCAGCGGTGCAGATGTCGTGCTCGAGCCTCTTCGCGCAGCCGACGCTGGTGAAGCAGATCAAGTTTCCCCGCCACATTCTGCCGCTGGCGGTCGTGGCGACGAACGTCGTGACGCTGGTCGCCATGCTGGTCGTCGTCGTGTTCTTCAACCTCATCTTCATTCCGGAGACGAGGACGACGTTCTGGGTCGCGATCCCGCTGCTCGTGCCGCTGATCGCGCTGGCCAGCGGCCTCGGCGTCGTCTTCGGCTACCTGACCGTCGTGTACCGGGACATCGAGCACCTGATGACGACGATCTTCCTGCCCTGGTTCTTCATCACGCCGATCTTCTTCACGCTCGACCAGGTGCCGGGGCTCGAGGGGAACGAGCTGGTCGCGGACGTCCTCTACTACGTGAACTTCGTCGCCCCGTTCGTGGAGGCGATCCGGGATCCGCTCTTCTTCGGCGAGTGGCCGCAGCTCGGCGATGTCGTCTACATCGTGGTCGCCGGTCTCGTCGCGCTCGCGCTCGGCGTCGTCGCGGCGCGGCGGATCGACGATCAGGTCGCGGCCTCGCTCTAGAGTCCTGCGATGAAGCCGGGAACAGATCGTCGCGGAGAACGTCAGCCGCCGCTTTCGCGTCTATCCGCAGCGGCACGTCACGCTGAAGGAGGCGATCGTGCGCCGGCGGCACCTGCGGCCCGTCGAGGTGTGGGCGCTCCGCGGCGTCTCGTTCGAGATCGACCCCGGGGAGTCCGTCGGGTTCATGGGCCGGAACGGGTCCGGCAAGACGACCCTGTTGCGGGTTCTCGCCGGTGTCTTCAAGCCGACGGACGGGCGGCTCGCGGTTGCCGGCCGCGTCGGCTCGCTCCTGGAGCTCGGGGCCGGCTTCCACCACGACTTCACCGGGCGCGACAACATCTACCTCAGCGCGTCGATCTACGGCCTGCGGAAGCGCGACGTCGACCGCCGGTTCGACGAGATCGTCGAGTTCAGCGAGCTCGAGCGCTTCATCGACCTGCCGGTGCGGACGTACTCGGCCGGCATGTACATGCGGCTCGGGTTCTCGATCGCCGTCAACGTCGACGCCGACATCCTCTTGCTCGACGAGGTGTTCGCCGTCGGTGACGAGGCATTCCAGCGGAAGTGCGTCAACCGGATCCTCGAGTTCAGGCGCCAGGGCAAGACGATCGCGTTCGTGTCGCACTCCGGGCCGGCGATCGAGCGCATGTGCGATCGCGCGCTGCTCCTCAGCCAGGGCGTCGTCGAGTACGACGGGGAGACCGGCGAGGCGATTCGCCGCTATCAGGAGCTCCTTGCCGGCGAGGAGGCTCCGGCCGAGCGGGCGGCGGGGCTGAGCGAGTGGGGGACGGGAGAGGCTCGCGTGGCCGACGTTCGCCTGGAGAACGAGGCCGGCGAGGTCACGCGACGACTTCAGGCCCGGCGACCACGTCGCGCTTCGGATGAAGGTGCACAGTCGCGCGAGGATCGAGCCGCCGCTCCTGGCGATCGAGCTGCGCGACGTCACGGGTGCGCTGCTCAGTCGGGCGGAGCGAGACCTCGGCGAGCTCGGCTGGGAGTCGGACAGCGAGGACGCCGAAGTGCGCTTCGACATCCCGCGGCTCCCGCTCGTCGAAGGGCGGTTCCAGTTCAGCCTCTCACTGACGGACGGAGCCCATGACCGCCGGTACCACCGGGTCGAGAAGGCGGCCGAGTTCTCGGTCATCCCGCAGGGAGAGGCTCACGGCTTCGTGCTGTTCGAGGGCGACTGGTCGCTGGATCACGCCTCGCCGGCCGTCCGAACGCCGTCGGGCGCGCCGGACGCCTGAGCCCGCCGGACGCTCACTGCGTGACCGCGTAGCGCGAGCGGGCCGACGACCAGGAACGGCACGAAGGTCAGGACGTGGATCACCACCGCGGCCGAGAGCGCCTGCGCCTCGTCGACGCCGTAGGGCTCGAGCGCGACGAGCGCCGCGGCCTCGAAGATCCCGACCGACGCCGGCAGCGCAGGGAGCAGGAGCGAGAACGTCGTCGCGACGGCGACGAGGATGCCGGCGTCGAGGCCGAGCTCGAGGCCGGCGCCGCGCAGGACGAGCGCGTAGGAGAGCGCGACCCCCAGCCAGAAGAGCGACCGTCAGCGCGAACGCGGCGAGCGCCGATCCGGGCGTTGCGCAGGCCGGACGAGGCCGCGGAGGATGTCGTCGGCGGCGAGCTCGGTTCGCGCCGGCGAGAAGCCGGGCAGGCGGGCCAGCGGGCGCAGCAGGAACTGGAGCGGGCGGCTGCCGAAGCGCCGGAGGACGACGAGCGTGACGACGAGCCCGGCGGCGAGGACGGCGAGGAGCACCGTTGCGCCGCGCAGCCAGCCGACCGGCGGCGCGAACGGCACGGCGACGAAGAGCAGGAGCAGCAGCGCGACCGAGTCGTGGACGCGCTCGGTGACGACGGTCCCGAGCGCCGACGGAGCGCGGCGTCTGCGCCTCGCGGTGGAGGACGACGATGCGCGCGACCTCGCCCAGGCGGAGGACGGGAAGGAGGCTCGTCAGGAAGTCCCCGACGAGCAGCGCTCTCACGAGCGCTCGAACCGGCGGCCGGGCGTCCGGCGTCGAAGAGCACCCACCAGCGCACGACGCGGACCGCGTAGGCCGCCGGCGAAGACGGCGAACGCCGCCAGGAACCACGCGGGGTCGCCGTCGGCGAGCGCGTCGAGGAACGCGTCGAAGTCGATGTCGCGCAGCGCGAGGTACGTGAGGACGACCGACGCGGCGAGCCCGGCGACGCAGGAGGAGAGGGCGAATCCGCGCGAGCACGATGCCGTACGCTACGGCGTCGCCTGGGGAGGACGATGACGCTCCGCACAGATGCCCCATCACGCCAGTCGGTCGGGGCGCCCATGCAGCCCGTCGTCCGCGTCGAGCAGCCGCTGCGCCGCGACGTCGTCGTCGGGGCGCTCGTGGCTGCTCGCCGCGCTCGTGCTCGCCTGCCTCGCGCTGAAGGTCTGGCGCGGCGAGCTCGGCATCCCGTTCTCGTACCGGGAGGAGACGCAGTACTACCTGATGCTCGCCAAGTCGATCGAGGACCACGGCGGGTACTTCGAGAACCCGAGCCTCGGCGCGCCGTTCGGGCAGGAGCTCCACGACTTCGCGGTCGGAACCGACCGGCTGAACCTCGACCTGCTCCGGCTGCTTGCTGCTCTTCGGAAGCCCGGCCGCGGCCGTCAACGTCTTCTTCCTGCTCACCTTTCCGCTGGCGGCGGCCGCCGCCTACCTCGTCTTCCGGCTGCTCGGCGTCTCGCGGGCCGGCGGCGGTGGTCTGCTGCGCTGCTCTTCGCGCTCGCGCCGTACCACTTCGAGCGCGGCGAGGGCAACCTCTTCCTGTCCGCGTACTGGGTCGTGCCGCTCGGCGCCTACCTCGTCCTGGCGACGCTCGGCGGCGACCCGCTGTTCCGGCGGCGGGAAGGCGCGAGCGGGCTGCGCGCCTACGCGTCCTGGCGGACGCTGATGACGGTCGCGTTCTGCGTCGCCGTCGCGTCCACCGGCATCTACTACGCGGTGTTCACGCTGCTGCTCCTCGCGGGCGCGACGCTGATCGCGCTCGTCGCCAGGGTCGGCCGGGCCGCGGTCGCCGGCGGCGCGATCTGCCTGGCGCTGATCCTCGCGGTGCGTGCTCGTGCACCTGAGCCCGAGCATCGCCTACCGCTCGGCCAACGGCGCGAACCCGGCGGCCGAGCGCCACCCGCGCGAGTCCGAGCTGTTCGCGCTGAAGCTGAGCGACCTCGTGTTCCCGATCGACCTGCACCGGATCGAGCCGCTGGCGCGCTTCACGGCCGAGTACAAGGCGGCGAGCCCGATCCGCTCCGAGCCGATGGGCCTCGGGCCGGTGGCGGCGGCCGGCTTCCTCGCGTTGCTGCTCGTCGCCCTCGCCGTTCTCGTCGGCCGGCCGGCGAGAGCTGGCCCGCCGGTCCTCCGCCATGCGGCCGCGGCGACGCTGCTCGCCTTCCTGATCGGGACGGTCGGCGGGCTCTCGACGGTCATCGCCCAGCTCGTCACGCCGCAGATCCGCGGCTGGAACCGCATCTCGATCTTCATCGCGTTCTTCGCGTTCCTGGCCGTCGCCGTCGGGCTCGGCGCGCTGGGCCGCCGGCTCGGGCCGCAGCCGCTTCGGCGGGCGGCGTTCGCCGCCGTGCTCGCCGCCGTGCTCGTCTTCGGGCTCTACAACCAGATCACCTACGTCCACGTGCCGCCCTACGAGCTCGCGAGCTCGTACGCCGACGACCGGAGGTTCGTCTCGCGAGATCGACCGGCGCCTCCCCGAGGGCGCGGCGGTGTTCCAGCTGCCGTACCTCGCCCTTCCCGGAAGGCGGGCAAGCAGGTCGGCCTGTTCGAGAACGACCTCCTGCGCGGCTACCTCCACTCGGACGACCTGCGCTGGAGCTTCGGAGCGACGAAGGGCCGGCCCGAGGAGTGGGTCGACGACCTCGCCGGCCTGCCGACCGCGACCGTGCTCGATGCGGCGGCGGCCGCCGGGTTCGCCGGCCTCTACATCGACCGCTTCGGCTACCCGGACGGCGCGCGGGCGCTCGAGAGCGAGGCGCGCGGCACGGCTCGGCGCCGAGCCGCTCGTCAGCGGGTCGGGCCGGCTCTCGTTCTTCGATCTCAGGCAGCACGCGCAGGCGCCTCGAGGCGGCGCACTCGCCGGAGGAGCTCGCCGCCTTCCGCCGGGCGGTGCTCGAGCCGTTCGGCTTCGAGGAGAGCGGGTTCCTGCCGCTGGAACGGTCCCGGGCGAGCGGTCTCTGGTTCGCCTGGGCGGATGCTCCGAATGCCGAGCTGCGGATCGTCAATCCGTCGGACACGCACGAGGACTGCCCTGTTCGGGGCCATGCTCGATCGGGTCGGCGGCCCTCCCGCCGAGGTCGTCGTCACCTTCCCCGGCGCCGCGCCGGTCCCCTACCGGACGCCTGCGCCGCTCCAGCGACAGCTGACTCTGCCGCCGGGCGAGACCGTCCTCCGCTTCTCGACCGCTGCGCCCGAGGTCCCGCGCGAACGCGCCTGAACGACCAGCGCCCGCACTACTTCCGGCTCGCCAGGCTGACGAGTCACCGACTCGGCGTTCGGCCCGTTCCTTCCCGGTTAGAGCGCGGCGACGACGCTGCTCCTGCTCCGCCTCGGTCAGGTGCGGCGTAGCAGGGAAGCGACAGCACCTCGCGGGCCGCCGCCGTGCTCACGCTCGAGGTCGTCTCCGCGGCGCGCGTCTGCGAAGGCCGGCTGCTCGCTGATCGCCCACGGATAGTGGACGGCCGTCTCGATGCCGGCGTCCGCGAGCTCGGAGCGAAGCTCGTCGCGCCGCTCGGCGCGCACGACGTAGAGGTGGTGGACGCCGTCCGGGCTCGTGCCGTCCCAGCGCCTCGTCGTAGGCGGCGGCGATCTCGGCCCGGCGGCGGTTGTCCGTCCTCCAGCCGGCGCAGGCGGACTCGGAGGAGCGCCGCCTGGAGCTCGTCCAGCCGCGAGTTCGTCCCTCGGCGGCGCGCGAAGTAGCGCGGGTCGCTCGCCGTACGACGCGAAGCTCGCGGACCGCCTCGGCGAGCCCCGGGTCCGAGGTCACGACCGCGCCGCCGTCGCCGAAGGCCCCGAGGTTCTTCGTCGGGTAGAAGGAGAAGCAGCCGGCGGCGCCGATCGATCCCGCCGGCCGGCCGTCGATCACGAGCCCGTGCGCCTGCGCGGCGTCCTCGACGAGCGGCAGCCCGAGCGTCGAGCAGCTCGTCGACCGGCGCCGGCCGGCCGTAGAGGTGGACGGCGACGACGGCCGCCGTCTGCTCGGACACGGCGTCGGCGGCCCGCGCCGGCATCGATCGTGAGCGTCTCGGGGTCGACGTCGACGAGCACCGGCCGGAGCCCGGCCCGCACGATCGCCGTCGGCGTCGCGGGCGACGGTGAGGTCCGGACAGAGCACCTCGGCTCCGGCCGGCAGCTCCGAGCGCCCGCAGCGCGAGCTCGAGTGCGTCGGTGCCCGGAGGCGACGCCGACGGCGTGCTCCGTCCCCGTCAGCTCCGCGAGCTCCCGCTCGAACGCCTCGACCTCCGGGCCGAGCACGATCCGGTCGGAGGCCATGCACCCGCCGGAACGCCTCGTCCAGCTCCTCCCGCTGCGCCTCGTACGCCCGGCGCGGGTCGAAGAAGCGGACGCTCACCAGTACTGCTCGCGGTTCTCGCGGTAGTACTCGACCATGCGCGCGAGGCCTTCCCGCAGGCCGACGCGCGGCTCCCAGCCGAGCAGGCCGCGGATCTTCCCGTAGTTCGCGAAGACGCTGCCGATGTCGATTCCGGCCCGGTCGGCGGGGAACGGCCGCTCGGTGAGCGAGCCCGAGCCCGCGACCTCCACCAGCGTCTCGGCGAACTGCCTGATCGTCAGCGGCTCGGGATGGCCGAGGTTGAACGCCTCTCCGACCGCCGCGTCGTGACGCGCCGGCGCGGAGGAACGCGTCGACGACGTCGTCGACCTCGTTGAAGTCGCGCAGCGACTCGCCGCCGCCGTAGAGCTCGATCTCCTCGCCGTCGATCGCCCGCCGCACGAACCAGGAGACGAAGCCCTGGCGCGGATGGCGCATCTGCATCCGCGGCCCGTACGTGTTCGTCAGCCGCAGCGAGCAGGTCGGGAGCCCGTGCACCTGGTGGTAGAGCAGCGTCGCGGCCTCGGCCGCCGTCTTGTTGATCCCGTTGACGTCGATCGCCTCCAGCGGGTGGTGCTCGTCCAGCGGGAGGTAGCGCGGGCGCCCGTACTGCTGTCGCGAGCCCGCGTAGACGACCCGCGCCTGCGACCCCTGCCGCCGGAGCGCCTCGAGCACGGCGAGCTGCGCCCGGTAGTTGAGCTCCAGGTCGAGGAACGGGTCGGACATCGAGTCGACGTGACTGACGTTGCCGGCGATGCAGAAGACGACGTCCTGGCCCTCGACGAGCTCGTCGGCGGCCTCGCGAACGTCCTCCGTCCGAACCGTGAGCCGGCCCTCGACCGGCGCGATGTTGAAGCGGTTGCCTCCGAGCTCCGGCACGAGGCTGTCGGCCACGGTCACCTCGGCGCCGAGCTCGACGAGCCGGATCGCGAGGTTCGAGCCGATGAAGCCGAGCCCGCCCGTCACGAGCACGCGGCGGCCCTGCGTAGCTCCTGCGCGTCGTCATCGCCGCGCCGGAGTGGCGGCCGAGGCGCCAGCGGGCCATGTTGACGAGGAACTCCCAGACCGTTCCGAGCCCGACGTTGCGAGCCGCCGGCGCGCCGCGGGTGGAAGCGCACCGGCACCTCCACGACGCGAAGGCCCAGCTCCTTCGCCTTCAGCAGGATCTCGGCGTCCGTGAACCAGTCGTCGGTCCGCAGGTCGAGCCGCTCGTGGGCCGCGCGGGTGAGGCCCTTCGGCTGGCCGTTCACGTCCCACAGGCCCCGGGTCCGGAACAGGAGGCGGAACAGCGACGTTGAAGCCGAGCGAGGTCAGCGTTCGGACCGAGCCGTCCTCGCGGACGTAGCGTCGCCCCTTGGCCACGTCCGCACCGGTCTCCTTCAGGCGCCGGTAAACGTCCAGCGCGGCCGCCGTCGGGCACCTGGCCGTCGCCGTCGAGGTAGACGAGGTAGTCGCCGCGGGCGGCGTCCAGTCCGGAGCGGAGGTCCCAGCCCATGCGCTCCTGCCTTCGGCCGTGCCACGACGACGACGTCGGAGTGCTCGGCGGCGAAGCTCTCGGCATGCTGCGGCGTGCAGGTCCGCCGCTCCGTTCCAGTAGTTCGCGACCAGCACGAGCTCGTAGGGGACTCCCGAGGCACGAAGCTCGGCTGCGAGCGGCTCGACGACGAGTCGAAGGCCTTCCTGCGCGCGGTAGCAGAGGACGACGACCGACAGCTCGGGGGCGCTGCGCATCGCAGGCGTGAGTCTACGGCCGAGCGACGGCCTGCGAGGTAGTACTGGGCGCCGAGCGGCAGCCGGCGGAGTGCGCGCTCGACGGCCAGGACGCGCCTGCGCCGCGACGGGAAGAGCAGCATGAAGCCGCGGTCGACCGGCGTCACGCCGTTCTCGCGGAGGAGGCGCTCGGCCTCGCGCCATCCGGAGCATCCGCGCGTCCTCACCGAACTCGCAGCGGCGGACGACGAGCCGCGTCAGCGGGTTGTACGGGTTGTGCTCGAAGACGCACGACCAGCCCGTCGGGACGCGTGACGCGCGCCAGCTCGGCGACGAATCGCGGGCGCTCCGCCGGCGGGAGCACCTGCACGACGCAGACCGCGAACGCGAGGTCGAACGCGGCCGTCGTCGAACGGCAGCCGGTCGCGCTCGGCCAGCTCGTAGCGGACGCCGGGGTTCGCGCGCGCGGCTGTCTCGAGCACGCCCGGCGAGACGTCGGTCCCGGTGAGCGAGCGGAACCGGCCGGCCAGGTGGCGGTCGGTGAGCCCGACGCCGCAGCCGACGTCGAGCGCGTCGAGCTCCGCGGGATCGCCCGAGGTGCAGTCCGGCGAGCCGCACGAGCTCCTCGGCCTTCGCCCGGGTGAAGAAGTCGTGGTCGAGCGCCCGACGAACGAGACAGCCTCGTCGAGCTCTTCTGTGTACCGGTCGCGGTACTGGTCGTAGTCGGTCAATCGCTGTACGTGAAGGGCAGGTCGTCGACCAGCTCGCGGAACCGCGGCGCGTTCGCGTCCCGCTCGGACGGCAGTCAGCTCGACCTCCGGCCACTCGATGCCGACCTCCGGGTCGTCGTACCGGAACCCGGACTTCCGCTGCGGGGTCGTAGTAGGTCGAGACCTTGTACGTCAGGTCGGCCACGTCGCTCAGGACGCAGAACCCGTGGGCGAACCCGTCCGGGACGTACAGCTGGAGGTGCCGCTCGGCGTCCAGCTCGACCGCCTCCCACTCGCCGAACGTCGGCGAGCCCCGCCGCAGGTCGACGACCACGTCGAGGACGGAGCCGCGCGCGCAGCGCACGAGCTTCGACTGGCCCGGCTGGAAGTGCATGCCGCGGACGATTCCCCGCCGCGAGCAGCGAGTGGTTGTCCTGCACGAACTCGTCGGGGATCCCGAGCTCCGCGTACGCGTCCCGGCTGTACGTCTCGAGGAAGAACCCGCGGTTGTCGCCGTGGACCTTCGGGGCGAGCAGGATCAACCCCTCCAGGCGTGTCTCCAAGCGCTCCACGGCGCGCCGAGTGTAGTCAGAGGGCCTTCAAGCGCTCGGGATGCTTGCGGACGAAGCGGAGGATCCCGCGCCAGTGCCACAGCGTCCGGCGCGTCAGCAGCCGCTGGTCGGTGACTGCCGCATGGGCGTGCACGGCCTTGGCGTTCGGGACGTACCAGCGCTCCCAGCCCGCCTTGGACGCGCGGTAGGCGAGGTCGATGTCCTCGCCGTAGAGGCGGAAGCCCTCGTCGAACCCGCCGAGCTCGTCCAGCATCTCGCGGCGCAGGAACAGGAAGGCGCCGAGCAGCCAGTCGGCCTGCACCGGCTCGGTCGGGCGCTCGTCCAGCCCGTAGTGGGCTCGCTGCGTGCCGCCGAGCCAGCGCCTGAGCGGCGTCCGGCGGACGATCGTGCCCGACACGGTCGGGAAGCGGCGGCGCGACGGGTTGAGCGTCCCGTCCGGCTTGCGCAGCTCCGGGCCGGCGATGCCCATGCGCGGGTGGAACTCCGCGAAGGCCAGGAGGACCGCGAGCGCGCCGGGGTCGGCCTCCGTGTCCGGGTTGCAGACGACGACGAACTCGCCGCTCGTCTCGGCGATCCCGCGGTTCGCGTTCGCGGCGAAGCTCACGGGCTCGCTCGTTCCGGATCAGCCTCGCGCCCTCCGGCACCGGCAGCTCCAGCCCGAGGTTCGAGACGACGACGAGGTCGTCGACCTGCGGCTTCAGCGCGGAGAGGCAGCGCTCGAGCTCCGGGACAGGCTCGTGGACGACGACGACTCCCGAGATGCTCACAGCAGGCTCCGGTAGACCGCCGCTGTGCGCCGCGCCGCCTCGCGCCCAGCTGAACCGCGCGGCCCGCGCGAGGCCGGCCGCGCGCAGCTCCGCCCGCCGGTCGAGCGCGTGCAGGATCGCGCCGGAGAGGTCGCCCTGGTCGGCGAAGACCGCGGCGTCGCCCGCCACCTCGACGAGCGCCGGGTCGGGCGCGGCGACGACGGGCGTCCCGCTCGCCATCGCCTCGAGCACCGGCAGCCCGAAGCCCTCGTACCTGGACGGGACGACGAGCGCGGACGCCTCGCGGTAGAGGCTCGGGAGCTCCTCGTGATCCACGTACCCGCGCACGTCGGCGCCGAGCCTGCGCAGCTCGGTCGCGAGCGCCGGTTCACGCTCCGGGCCTACGACGACGACCGGCATGCCGAGCTCGTTGCCCGCGTCCACGGCTGCGCGTGGATCCTTGCGGCGCTGCACCGAGCCGACCACGAGCAGGTAGCCCGCGTCCCGCGCCGCCTCGTCCGGCGTGAAGATCGGGTCGATCCCGTGCGGAATCACCTTCACCGACGCGGCCGGGATCCCGTAGAGCTCTTCGAGGTCTTCGCGCGTCCGTTCGGAGACGGCGATCACACGGTCGGCGCGCCTCGCCGAGCGCGGGACGACCGCGCGGAAGACGAGCCTGTCCTTCCTCGGCATCAAATCCGGCTCGCGCTCGAAGGACAGGTCGTGAACGGTCAGGACCGAGCGGCCGCCGGCGCGGAGCGGGAGCGAGTGCTGGTAGTGCGCGATCCGGGGCCGGAGCCGACGGACGAGGCGCGGGAGGCGCCACGCCATGCGCCACTCCTGCGAGCCGGCGGCGAGCTCGACCGGCTCGACCCCGTCGGGAACGAGCTCCGGCTTGCGGGTGACGGCGGCGAAGTGGAGGTCCGGAGCGGCGCTTGGGAGCGCGCGCAGCAGGTTCCGGACGTAGGTCTCGTCGCCCGTGCGCTGGCGGCCGAGGACGTCGGCATCGAGGAGGACGTCGATCACGCGGCGGCTTCCCGGTAGACGTCCAGCGTGAGGCGCGCGGTCTCCTCCCAGGTGAACTGCCGCGCGCGTTCGAGGCCCGCGGCTCGCAGCTCGTCCCGCCGATGCCGCGCTTCGTCGATCCCGGCGGCGATCGCGTCCACGTCGTACGGATCGACGAGGACGGCCGCCTCCCCCGCGACGTCCGCCGTCGCACCGAAGTTCGTGGTCACGACCGGCGTCCCGCAGGCCATCGCCTCGAGCACCGGCAGCCCGAACCCCTCGTAGAGCGACGGGTAGACCAGGCACTGGGCTCCCCGGTAGAGCGCAGCGAGCACCTCGTCGCTCACGAACCCGAGCGACTGGACGCCGACGTCGCCCCACCCCTCGGGGCCGACGACCCGCAGCTCGATCCCCGCGCGCTGCGCGGCCTCGACGGCGCGGGGCAGGTTCTTGCGCGGCTCGACCGTCCCGACGGCCAGCGCGTACTCGCCGCGGACCTCCTGCCCTTCGGGAAGGAACGGCGGCTCGACACCGTGCGGCACCACGCGAACCTTGCCCTTCGTCCACCCCCAGGAGTTCCACCGCCTCGCCGGCCGTGAACGCCGAGACGGCGATCACCCGCGTCGCCGCCTCCACGATCCGCGGGAGCATGATCCGGCTGTACGACCGCGTCCAGCGGTTGAACGTCTCCGGATGGCGGAGGACGGCGAGGTCGTGAAGGGTGACGACGAGCGGGACCCGCGAGCGCTGCGGGCCGCGGTGGCCCGGACAGTGGAGGACGTCGACGCCGTCGCGGGCCGCCTTGCGGGGAAGAGTCCTGAGGTACCAGAGGAGGTCGCGCCGCACCTTGGCCGAGCGGGACCTGCCGGGAACGGCGTATCGCTCGACGGTGACGCCGTCGAGATGGCTCAGGAGGTTGCGGAGGTAGCGGGCGGTGCCCGCCTCCGTCAACTCGAGCGGCGAAACGTCGATTCCGAGTCGGAGATCATCCATAGACTGGCGCGCCGTGCCTTCTACTACACAGCAGTCCGAGCCGCTGCTCGTCCGCGCCGCGCGCCGGGAACCCGTGGAGCGGACGCCCGTCTGGTTCATGCGCCAGGCGGGTCGCACGCTGCCCGGCTACCGCGCGGTCCGGAAGCGCCACGATCTCTTCGAGGTCTGCCGGCAGCCCGAGCTCTGCGCCCAGGTGACGCTCGAGCCGGTCGAGGCGCACGGCGTGGACGCGGCCGTGATGTTCGCCGACATCATGCTCCCGGTCATCGGGATGGGCGTCGACGTCCAGCTCGTCGAGAACGTGGGGCCGGTGATCGACCGGCCGATCGAGTCGCTCGACGACGTCCGCGCCCTGCGCGTGCCCGAGCCGGAGGACGCGGTGCCGTTCGTCCTCGAGGCCGTCCGGATCGTCCGCGAGTCGCTGGCCGCCGGATCGGGCGCTCGTCGGCTTCTGCGGCGGCCCGTTCACGGTTGCGGGCTACCTGATCGAGGGCAAGCCGACCCGCGACTTCGTGAAGACGAAGAGCTGCATGTTCGGCTCGCCGGAGGTCTGGCACGAGCTGATGGAGCGCCTTAGCGAGACGTTCCTCCGCTACGTCCGCGCCAAGGTCGAGGCGGGCGCCGACGCGATCCAGCTCTTCGACAGCTGGGTCGGCGCGCTGACGATCGAGGACTACGAGGAGTTCGTCGCGCCGTACTCGGAGCGGATTCTCGGCGGGCTCTCGGTCCCGACGATCCACTTCGGCACGGGCACGTCGCATCTCCTCGAGTCGATGGCGGCGGCGGGCGGCGACGTCATCGGCCTCGACTGGCGGATCCCGCTCGGCGAGGGCTGGGAGCGGGTCGGTGCCGATCGCGGCGTCCAGGGGAACCTCGATCCGGCGCTGCTCCTCGGCTCCTGGGACCGGGTCGAGCGCGCAACCGACGCGATCCTGGAAGCGGCCGGCGGGCGGCCCGGGCACATCTTCAACCTCGGCCACGGCGTCCTCCCGAGCACCGATCCGGCGCTGGCTCCGCCGCCTTCGCGAGCTCGTGCACGAGCGGACGGCCGCGGTCGTCGCCGGCAAGTAACAGAGTGTTACTTGGAGCCCGAAGCGCCGGGATCGCCCGCAGGAACGGGGGCGCGGGGCGACACCGACGACCTTGTAACAGACTGTTACTAGGCCGATGAAGGACGCTGTCGTGCTGATGGCGTACGGCTCGCCGTCGTCGCCGGAGGACATCCGGCCGTACCTCGAGGACATCCGCGAGGGTCGGCCGGTCTCGGACGCGGCCGTCGAGGAATTGACCGAGCGCTACCGGCGCATCGGCGGCCGCTCGCCGCTCGACGAGGTGACCGAGCGCCAGCGCGGAGCACTCGAGCTCGAGCTCGGAATTCCCGTTCATCTCGGCATGAAGCACTGGCGGCCGCGGATCGCCGAAGCCGCCGAGTGGGCGGTCGAGAGCGGCGCGACGCGCGTGCTCGGTCTCGTGCTCGCGCCGCACTACTCCCGGCTCTCGATCGCCGGCTACCGGGAGCGGCTGGAGGCGGGGCTCGCGGGCCGCGCCGAGCTCGTCTTCGTCGAGAGCTGGCACGACCATGAGCCCTTTCTGGACGTGCTCGCCGACCGGGTACGCGGGACCGAGGCGCATGTCGTCTTCACGGCACACTCGCTCCCCGAGCGCATTCTCGCCATGGGCGATCCGTACAAGGATGAGCTGCTGCGCACGTCCGAGCTCGTGGCCGAGCGGGCCGGCCTCGACGACTGGTCGTTCGCCTTCCAGAGCGAGAGCGCAACCGGCGAGCCGTGGCTCGGCCCCGACATCGTCGACCACCTGGACGACCTCCACGAACGCGGTGTGCGGAAGGTGCTCGTCGCCCCGGTCGGCTTCGTCTCCGACCACCTCGAGATCCTCTGGGACATCGACGTGGAAGCCCGCGAAAGGGCCGCGGAGCTCAGTCTCGAACTCGACCGGATCGAGTCCCTGAACGACGATCCCGCTTTCATCAGCGCGCTCGCGACGCTGGTGCGAACCGCCCTGCTACGGTCGCCGGCGTGAGCACCCGCAGCTGTCCGGACTGGCCGGATCTCCTCGAGCGCGCGCCGGACCTCCTCTTCAAGCACTACACGGTCGCCGAGGCGCAGCTCCCGGGCGAGGTGCTCACCAGCCTCGCGGAGATCTCGCTGGACTCGATCGAGGTCTGCTGCGACCTCGACAAGCACGTCTTCAACTCGGAGCACACGGACGAGCGCGTGGCGGCGGCGCTGCGCGAGAGCCACTGGTACGACCTCCGCGAGTGGACGGCCACGGGGCCGGGCTCAGCGGCGTAGCCCGGGCTTTCTGGACGCCAGGATCTCCTCCAGCGGCCTCGTGTTGACGACGTCGGCGGCCGTCGCCCGGCCGCGGCGGGCCGTGCCCGAGCGCGAGCACGATGTTCCCGAGCCCGCGCGTCGAGTGGGCGTCGGTGGAGACCACGATCGGGATTCCGGCCTCGACCGCCTGACGCACGTGCTCGTCCTTCAGGTCGAGCCGGTCGGGGAGGCCGTTCGTCTCCAGCGCGGTGCCGGTCTCGAGCGCGACCTGGAAAGCCGTGTCGAGGTCGAGCGCGTTGGGCGGTCGCCTGTCGATCAGCCGTCCGGTGGGGTGGCTGATGGCCGAAACGGACGGGTGGTACATCGCCTCCACCGTCCGCTTCGTCAGCTCGTCGCGGCTCCCGCGCTGGCCGCCGTGGACGCTCGCCATCACCCAGTCCAGCTCGGCGAGGACGTCGTCAGGGAGGTCGAGGGTCGCGTCGGCGCGGATGTCGCACTCGATCCCGCGCAGGATCCGGAACGGCGCCAGGCGCTCGTTCGCGGCTGCAATCTCCTCGCCCTGGCGGCGGACGGCGTCCGCGTCGAGGCCGGGGACGACCGAAACGGCCACCGTGTGGTCGCAGATCGCGAGGTACGCGTAGCCGCGCTCGATCGCCGCTCGGCCCATCTCCTCGACGGTGCCGCGGCCGTCCGACCAGGTCGTGTGGCAGTGAAGGTCGCCGCGGATATCCGCAAGGTCGACGAGCGGCGGCGGCTCGCCGAGGAAGGGCTCCTCGCGTAGCTCGGGCGGACACCACGGGATGCCCAGCGCGCGGTACACCTCGAGCTCGTTGGCGCCGTCCGGCAGCGGCTCGAGTGCCTCGACGTACGGGGCGGCGCCGGTAGCCCGGATCAGCGCGGTGCCGGCCTGGCGAGGCGCGGGGGCCTCGAGTGCGACTGGCACGCCCTCGACGGTGACGCCGCCCGCCCGCCGCTCCTCCCGCTCGACGAGGGCGACGATCTGCGGCAGCGCCTCGAACCGCTGAATCGTCTCGGCGGGATCCTCCGCCGGAGCCACGACCGCGAGCCGCTCGCAGCGGTCGCGGAAGCGGCGCGCGTCACCGGCGGGCTCCGCCCCGAGGCCCTCGGCGATTTCATGCGTCAGCGCAAGCGCACGGTTCAGTCGCAACGCGTGCGCCGGCGGCCGGGAGAGATCCTGTGCGAGCGCCGCGCGGAGCTTCTGCTCGGTCCTGGGCCCGATCCCCGGCACCTCCAGCAATCGCCCTTGCGACGCCGCATCGCGCAGCTCCTCGAGCGTCCGGACGCCGAGCGCCTGGCCGATGTCCATCGAGCGCTTGGCGCTGAGGCCGAGCAGCCGCCCGACGCCGACGAGGTCGGGTGAGACACGGTCCTCGAGCTCCTTGAGCTCGTGCAGGTCGCCGGTCTCGACGAGCTCGCGGAGACGCGCCTCGATTCCGGGGCCGATGCCGCGCAGCTGGCGGATCCGGCCGGTGCGGACGAGCTCCGCGACCGGCACCGGGGAGTCGCGCAAACCCTCCGCGGCACGGCGGTAGGCCCGCACGCTGTACGCGTTGGCGTCGGCGAGCTCGAGCAGCGTCGCGAAGGCATCGAGCTTCGCGGCGATCTCTGCATTCGGTGGATCGCGAGGCGTACTCACCTGGGTAGTGTCCCCGCCGTGTCGAGCGTCGTCGTTCCCTTCCGCGCTGCCTTGGCGAAGAAGCGCCTCGAGCTCCCCGAGGCGGAGCGCACCGACGTCGCACACGCGATGCTCGGCCGCGTTCTCGCCGCCGCCGCTGCCGTCGGCCCGACGATCCTCGTCACCGAAGTGGAAGCAACCTGTGCCCGTGCGCTCGCCGCCGAGCACGGAGTCGAGGTCGTCGACGATCCCGCGAGGGGCCAGGGCGAAGCGGTCGCGGCGGGTCTGGCCGTCGTGCAGGAGTGGCCCGTGCTCGTCGTCAACGCCGACGTACCGGCCGCGCGACCGCGCGACCTGCTCGCGTTGCTCGGCGCCATGCCGACGGACGGGATCGCGATCGCGGAGGCGGAGGACGGCACGACGAACGCGCTCGCCTTGGCGCGGCCCGGGCTGTTCGCGCCGCTGTACGGGCCGGGGAGCGCCGAGCGGTTCCGCGGCCACGCGGCCTCGCAGGGCGTCGAAGCGGTGACGTTGCACGTCCCGGCTCTCGCCGAGGACGTGGACACGGTCGCCGAGTTCCAACAGCTTCGGTCGTGAACGTCGTCGTCCTGAGCGGCGGCGTCGGTGGGGCGCGGTTCGTGCGCGGTCTCGTCGATGCGGTCGATCCCGCAGGCGTTACGGTGGTCGGGAACGTCGGCGATGACCTCGAGGTGCTCGGCCTCCACGTCTCGCCCGACCTCGACTCGATCCTCTACGCGCTCGCGGACCTGAACGACGACGAGCGCGGCTGGGGGAGGGCCGACGAGAGCTGGAACGCCCTCGAGTCGGTCGCGGACCTGGGCGGCGAGGCGTGGTTCAAGCTCGGCGATCGGGATCTCGGGCTGCATCTCGTCCGAACGGAGTGGCTGCGGGAAGGCGTGCCGCTCTCGGAGGTCACGAATCGTCTCGCCGGCGCCCTCGGCGTGGAGGCGACGATTCTCCCGGCGACCGACGACAGGCTGCGCACGTTCGTCCAGACCGATGCGGGCGAGCTGTCGTTCCAGGACTGGTTCGTACGGCGCGGCCACCGCGACGAGGTAAACGGCGTCCGTTTCGACGGGACGGAGACCGCGCGGGCGGCCCCCGGCGTGCTCGACGCGCTCGGCGCGGCCGACCTGATCGTGATCGCGCCGAGCAATCCCTTCGTCTCCATCGGACCCGTCCTCGCAGTCCAGGAGATCCGGGACGCCATCACCAGCAGGCGTGTCCCTTCCGTCGCCGTGAGCCCGCTGATCGCCGGTCGGGCAGTGAAAGGCCCGGCCGACAGGATGCTGTCCCGTCTCGCAGGCGGCACGAGCCCGTTGCAAGTAACAGACTGTTACAAGGGGCTGATCGACGCGCTGGTCTACGACGAGGCCGACGGGGAGGTCGACCTCGGCGAGGTGCGCCCGATCGTCACGAGGACGCTGATGAGCGACGACGAGGCACGCAGGCGGCTGGCCGAGACGGCGCTCGAGGCGGCGGCTGCACTCAGGTGAGGATCGCGATCGTCGGCGGCACCGGAACCTTCGGCCGAGTGCTTGCCGAGCGTGTCGCCGCCCTCGGGGAGAGCGTCGTGATCGGCTCGCGCGACGCCGACCGGGCGCGCGAGATCGCCGCGGTGCTCGGCGTCGAGGGCGCGACGAACGAGGAGGCGGTGAGAGATGCCGACCTCGTGATCCTGGCCGTCCGGTCGAACGCGGCGCTGGACACGGCTCGGCAGCTCGCACCCGCGATCGGGATGACGCCGCTCCTCTCGGTCGCCAGCGCGCTCGAGTTCACGGACGACGGGATCCTGCCGGGACAGCACGGCTACTCGCTCGCGGAGGAGATCGAGCGCGTCGTGGACGGCCCGGTCGCCGCCGGGCTCCAGTCGCTCGCGGCGGTTCACCTGACCAGCCCCGACCCGCCGGAAGAAGACATCCTCGTCTGTGGCGCCCCCTCGGTGGCCAAGGACCTCTCCCTGGAGCTCGCAGGCCGCCTCGTCAAGGGCCGCGCGATCGACGCAGGCCCGCTCGCGAACGCCCGCGCGCTCGAGGGGATGACCGCCGTGATCCTGAACGTGAACAAGCGCTACAAGGCGCACGCGGGCATCCGTCTCACCGGCCTCTAGTGTCCCTGCAGGTAATGCTGCCCCGGTTCTGGGTCGCGAGCACCAAGCCAGAGTGCGCACTCCGACGAGCCAAGGCTGGGCAGCCTTGGCGAGGAGGAGGGCGTGCTCTGGCGCCGCGTGATCGCGGGCCAGAAGCAGGCATGTATTGCCTGGAGGGGCACTTGTGACCGGAATCCAGGTCCTCCCGCTGGAGGGCATCCCCGAGATCGAGGAGGGGGACGACCTCGCCGGGCTGCTGGCGAAGGCTGCCGAGCGGGCCGGCGGCCTCGAGACCGGAGACGTCGTCGTGGTGGCCCAGAAGGCGGTGTCCAAGGCGGAGGGCCGCGTGGTCGCCCTCGAGGACATCGAGCCCTCCGACGCTGCGCTGGAACACGCCGGCGACGGCGATCCGCGCCACGTCGAGGTGATCCTCCGCGAGACCGCACGCGTCGTCCGGAGCCGGCCGCCGCTCGTGATCGCCGAGACCCGCCACGGCTTCGTCTGCGCCTCGGCCGGTGTCGACGCCTCGAACGCGCCCGGCGCCGGCATGCTCGTCCTGCTCCCGATCGACCCCGACGCATCCGCCCGCGCGCTCCACGAACGGCTCGGCGTCGCCGTGATCGTCAGCGACTCCTTTGGGCGCCCGTTCCGCCACGGCACGACCGATGTCGCCATCGGCGTCGCCGGCCTGTCCCCGCTCCTCGACCTCCGCGGCACCCGCGACCCGGCCGGCTACGAGCTCAAGACGACGCAGATCGCGGTCGCCGACGAGATCGCCGCCGCCGCCGAGCTCGTGATGGGCAAGACGGACGGCATCCCGGCGGCGATCGTCCGCGGCCTCGAGCTCCAGGGCGACGGAAGCGCCCGGGATCTCGTGATGCCGCCGGGTCGCGACCTCTTCCGGTGAGCGCCGGCCCTCCCGTGGTGCTCGTGCACGGGATCACGGCCTCGACGGACTGGTGGCGGGGGACGGTCGCCGAGCTCGAGGAAGACCACGACGTGCACGTCGTCCGTCTGCCCGGCTACCGCTACCGCGAGGCGGCGTCCTGGCTCGGCGATTGGCTCGTGAGTGAGCGACTCGAGGGCGCGACTCTCGTGGGACACTCGATGGGCGGCACGGTCGCGCTCGCTCTGGCCGCCGAGCGGCCGAAGCTGGTCGGACGGCTCGCGCTGATCGCCCCTGCCGGGATCTTCTCGACGCACGCTCGCCGCGAGCTCCTCCTTCCGCTCGTCCGCTCGATCGGCCGCTCGCCTCGCCGCCTCCCGCGCCTCGTCCAGGACGCGTTCCGCGTGGGGCCGGTCCGCCTCTGGCACGTGGCAAGCGACCTCCTCTCCTCGGACATCGCCGCGACGTTGCACCACGTCGAAGCGCCCACTCTGATCGTCTGGGGCGCGGACGACAGGCTGCTGCCGCCGACGCTCGGTGCGATCTTCAGCGCCGAGATCAAGGACGCCCGCCTCGTCGTGCTCGACCGTTGCGGCCATGTCCCGATGGTGGAGGCGCCCGACCCTCTCCACGAGGAGCTCCGCCGGTTCCTCGACGAAGATCCGGCCGCCCGGTGACTCTCCGCAGACGACTCACGTTGTTCACCGCCTCGCTGCCCGAGCGGCTCGTCCGGTCGACGGCGGCGATCCTGGGCGGCTCCGTCCACGAGGCGGCCCAGCTGCTGCTCCCCCGGATCGCACGCCGCTCGCGGCTCTACGAGGCGAGCGCCAAGAACCTGCTGCGGATTCTGATCGAGGGCGTCGGCGCCGTCGAGCCGCTGACGCCGACGACAATGGATCCAGCGGCGCCGCCGCCCAAGGAGCTCGCGATCCGCAAGGGCGCCGGCAACATCGTCGAGCTGGGCTCGATCGCGGCGTTCGGGTTCTCGCCGCTCTGGCTGCTGGCAGCCGTCTCGGACCTCACGCACGGCTCCCGCGTCTACTTGCAGGCACTGACTGACGACCTCAAGGCCTCCGGCGTGATCAGAGACGACGTCGACGTCTCGTCCGTGGACGGCCTGCTCGGGATCCTCGAGGGCACGTCCGGACGCACAGCGCGGCTGATCGACATCCCGCCTGTCGAGCTGGCCGAGCTCCGCACATCGCTGCGGGAACTGCGCGACGAGGCGACTGACCTGCCCTCGCAGGAGCAGCTCCAGCGCCTCTACGACGGCCTGCGCCGAACGGCAGCCGCCGAGGAGCGGTCGCTGCTCGAGGTCTCCCAGGGCATCGGCATGGCGTTCGTCACCTCGGCGCGCACGCTCTCCGACCGGCACGTGAAGGTGCCGTACCGCGAGGACTGGCAGCCCCTGCGAGACGAGGGTTTCGCCGCCTACGCGCGCCGGGTATCGCGGCCGTACGGCGAGGCGGCCGCCTCCCACTTCCATCCCGAGCGGCAGAGCTATACGGAGCGAATCCTGAACCGCATCCAGACTGGCGACGAGCCCGCGAGCTTCGAGTTCTGCGACGAGCTCGACGCCGGCTTCGGCTGGATCGCGAAGGAGAAGCTTGGCCGCACCTCGCATGCCCTCACGAGTCGCGGCGAGGTCTGGGTCTTCGATCCTGTCCTCTGGGACCCCGCGCTCGAACGAATCCGTGAGCTCGGCGAGCCGGCCGGAGTCGTCCAGCTGCTCGACCGCCACGCCCGCGACTCGGCGGAGGTGGCTGCGGCGCTCGGCGTCCCCCACTACGCGGTGCCGGTGCAGGGGATCACGGCCTCACCGCTCGAGATCGTGACACTGGCGCGCTCGCGCTTCTGGAGGGAGGTCGCGGCGTGGATCCCGGAGCTGCGCGCGCTCGTCGTCGCCGACGCCCTTGGCACGGTCGGCTATTTCCGGGCGCCGGGCGAGCGCCTCGGTGTCCACCCACTGCTCCGCTTCAAGCCGCCGAAGGCGCTGGGGCGGTACGAGCCGCAGCACATCCTCTGCGGCCACGGGAAGGGGATCCACGGCGAGGATGCGCCCGAGGCGCTAAAAGAGGCGCTGAGAACCGCCCGCCGACGTCTGCCCAAGGCCTGGCTCGGCGCGGTCCGGCGGGGCTAGACCCCTACTTCTTCGAGGACGCAGGCGGAACCATGTAAGACGATCCGCCGCGCGCCGACACCGGCGCGTAGATCGCGTTCGCGTTTATGACGACAGGAATGTCCCGCAGAGTCCCTGTTCCGATCGCCGCACTGTTCAAGAGTCCTCCTCGTCGCCTGGCCGGACGATCTCGCCGAACCGTTCCTCGTACCTCGTCATATTGTCGTTCATGGCCCGAATGACGTCAAAGGCCAAGGTCACGGGGATTCTCACCCGAGCGACCGCCCGGCACGGAATGATCGTTCCGCCCGTGTCGTCATCCGAGTCGGCCGGGTGCGGGCGCTGCGTCGCACAGAAGTCGAGCGTGAACTCGTAGGGCGAATGCCACACGCTCACGAAGTTCGAATAAACGCCGCCTTCCCACTCACGTGACACCAGGATCTGAAAGCGCGTGGGCTCCTGCTCGCTCATGGCGGAAGTCTGCCCCGGCATTTGTGTCGGCTCTCAATCGCGACTGAACCGAATCAGTCGTCACCCCGCCCGCAGAGGCGACCACCCCTCAGTCGTCGTCGTCGTCGTGGTGGCCAGTGCCGACCGCGAAGAGCAGGAACTGCGTGAACTGCGCCGCCGCGAAGTTGTTGTCGCTGACGAGGAGCAGCGAGCGCTTCCCACCCCGAAGCCGCGGGCCGAACGCCATGCCCTCCACATTGTCGAGCGGAATCCCGAGCACGTCGAGGTTCAGCAGCAGCGTCTTGCTCGTCGTGCCGTCTTTCCGCAGCTCGGTGACGAAGAGCTTGATCGTGTTGCCGGTGTCAGGCGCGCCGACGGAGAACGACCGCTCCATCGTGAGCAGGCGCCGTTCGCCCAGTGGGAGCACCTCGACGAGCCCGTTGACGCCGAAGCCGGTGAACGGCTCGGCGATGGGGTCGGTCTGGTAGTAGCGCCACTCGCGCCGGAGCGTGTTTCGCTTCAGGTCGTACTTCAGGATGCGAACCGGGCTTCCCGCGGTGAGCGTCGCCGCCGGGCCGTCCTGGACGAGGGCACCCTCGGTGCCCGTATAGAGATGCTTGCCGCGTGTCGCCGCCGCCTCGAAGCCGAGGTTCAGGCGGACACCCTGCGTGCCGGCCGCGTTCGGGTTGAACTCCGCCGGAACCGGGACGTCGCGGACGTAGGTGCCGTCCAGCCGATAGACGCGGATCCACGGGTTGATCAGCCGGTTCGCGAAGCCCTCGGACGTGATCACGGCCTTCCGGTTGTGCTTCGTGAGCGTGAAGCCCTCGGGGTCGAGGCTGCCGGTCGGGTACGGCGTGCCGTCGGGCTGCTTCAGCGTCGTGACGGACGTGAACGTGATGTCGTCGTTGTCCAGCTCTCCGTCGGAAATCCGGGCGCGCAGCTTGTAGAAGCGCGCGTTGGCCTGGTCGTCGGAGATGACGTAGAAGCTCTTGCCGCCAGCGTAGGAGATCGACGACAGGCCTCCGACGGTCGTGCCCATGAAGGTGGTCCCGGTCGGGATGATCGCCTGGCCGCGGAACTCGAGCGTCGGCGCGGCCTTGTGGGGCTTTCCCTTCTTGGCGGTTGCGGTGGGCGCTAGTACGGCGGCTGCGAGCAAGGCGGTGAGCGCCAGCGCGGCCCAGATCGCCCCTGTATGTCGGTGTCCGAGCATCGTGAGACCCTCCTCGGTTGGCGGCTGTGCGGCCGGAACCCTAAACGGGCTAGGTCTGCCGCGCGGAGACGATCGCGACGACCGCGATCGCCGCGCAGACGGCGATCACCCCTGCCAGGCCGGTGAAGATCGCCGCGATCGCCATCAGGGGAATGGAGATGGCCATCGCGCCGAGCGTCATCTCCTTTTGATGATCCCGCTGGCGTTTGAGCGCCTTCTCGCGCTGGTCGTCCCGCTTGACGATGCTCTTCTCGATCCGCGCGACGAACGTGTCGATCACGGCCGGCTCCAGCTCGGCGCCGAGCTCCTTGCGGGCCTCGAGCGCGGCCTGGACCTCCTCACGGTCGACTGTCGGCTCCGCCATGGCTCGATTTTGCCAGTAGGCCGTCTCACATCGCCGCCAGCGATGGTGTTCTTCTCTCCGGATGCCGCGTCAGAACCGCGTCACGCCGCGCAGCGACCTGATCGCGCACCCCGCCCGTGGGCTGGTCTACGGAAACCGCGGCTGCCTGCACGACGGGCAGGGACGGATCCGGCGGCGGTGGGCGACGAGGCGCTGGATCGCCTGCCGGCTCGAGTTCCGCGGCTGGCAGCGCGGGCCGCTGATGCGGCCGGGGAAGTTCACCGAGCTCTTCTTCCTCGACGAGGCGACGGCGTTCGCAGCCGGCCACCGCCCGTGCGCGCTCTGCCGCCGAGAGGACTACGTCCGCTTCTGCGAGCTCTGGAGCGAGCGCCATCCCGGCGCGGTCGGGGCGGACGCGATCGATGCGCAGCTTCACGCTGAGCGAGTGGACGGCCGCTCGCAGCAGCTCCACGAGGCGGAGTTCGGCGACCTGCCGGACGGCGTACTTGTGGTCGAGGCGGACGAGTCATGGCTCATCTTCGGGGGCAGCCTCCGGCGGTGGACGCCGGCGGGGTACGAGGGGAACAGGCCGATGCCGGCCCGCGGACTCGTGATCACGCCGCCCTCGCTGGTCGAGGTGCTCCGCGCCGGCTGGGAAGGCGCGGTGCCGCTCGTCCATCCGTCGGTTACGCGAGCCGCAGTGAATCCCCTCGAACTGCGCTGCTAGACGTTCGCGATCCGGATGCCAGAGCGCTTCCCGGCTCCACGACATCGGGCTGTTCGTGATCGAAGGCGCGGCTAGTGACCGCGGGGGGCGCTACCGTATGGGCGATGGCGAAGAAGCGACAGACGTTCGGAAAGATGCAGCGCGAGCGCGAGCGCGCGGAGAAGCGCCTGCGGAAGCAGGAGCGGAAGGAAGACCGCAAGCTCATGCAGGCCGCCGCCGAAGAGGCCGGTCTGCCCTGGCCGCCTCCTGAAGGGGAGGAAGAGCGGTACGAGCAGCTCATGCGCCCGGCGGCACCACCGCCTGAGGAGTAGCCGGAGCGGCGGGCGCAAGGCCCGCCGCCCATAGCTTCAGCTCTTAAGAACTCGTTCCAAAATGAGCGCTGTGCCGCCAGGCCGCGCTGGGCGGCGCCAGGCGTCGTCCTCAACCGCGCCCATATCGACTTGATATGGACGCGGTCTGCGTCCGGGCCTGGCATCCACCCATCGCACCCTGGCGACGAGCCACATTCTGAAACGAGCTCTAAGCGGCCAGCTCGCGGCCGTGCAGCAGAGCGCGGAGCCTGCGCAGCGCGTCCGTCTCGATCTGCCGGATGCGCTCGCGCGTGAAGCCGAGCTCGCGGCCGATCTGCTCGAGGCTCGTGGCCTCCTCGGACTCGCCGAGCCCGAACCGGAGCTCGAGCACCCTGCGCTCCCGCTCCTCGAGCTGGGCGAGCGCGTCGTGGAGCCGCTCGCGCTCGAACGCGATGTCCGCAAGCTCGATCGGGTCCTCGGTGGCCGTGTCGGCGAAGAGGTCGCCGAACTCCTGGTCGCCGTCACCGATCGTCTGGTTGAGCGAGACCGAAGCCTCGACGGCGTCGAGCGCCTCCTCGGCGTGGCTCAGCTTCAGCTGCGCAGCCTCCGCGAGCTCCTCGATGGTCGGCGTCCGGCCGAGCTGGGTCTCGAGCCGCTGGCGCGCGCGGCGAAGCTTTTGCCGGCGCTCCTGGACGTGGACGGGGATGCGGATCGTCGCGGACTGGTTCGCGACCGCACGCTGACAGGCCTGGCGGATCCACCAGGTCGCGTAGGTCGAGAACTTGAAGCCCTTGCGGTAGTCGAACTTCTCCACCGCGCGGTTCAGGCCGATGATCCCGTCCTGGATCAGGTCCAGGAGCGAGACGCCGTGGCCCTGGTACTTCTTGGCGTTCGCGACGACGAGGCGCAGGTTGCAGTTGACCATCCGCTCCTTGGCAGCGAGGTCGCCGCGCTCGATCTGCTTGGCGAGCGCGACCTCCTCGGCGGCGGTCAGCAGCGGGTAGCGGCCCAGGTCGTTGAGGAAGAGCTGGAGCGCATCGGTCGTGCCGCCGGCGCTTGGCGTGAGGTCGAGCTCGGGCTCGTCCTCGATCTCGACGTCGAACTCCTCGAGCTGGGCGCGAACCCAGGCGATAGCCTCCTCGTCGAGGTCGTGCTCGGTCTGCAGGGCGTCGATCTCCGTGGTGCGGACGGAGCCGCGCTCCTGCGCGTTGTGGATGAACGCGGCAACAGCCTCGTTCGAATCAAGGGCGTCAGTGCCCATGGCAAGTTCGGTCAGCATTGGTTCTCCGTTGTTTCGCTAGGGGCGGCGCGCGCACGCGGCGGTGCGGCAGGCGCGCCGGTCTATAGGTATTAACGGTTTCGGCGTGGTTTTTCTGCGCCCCTGGCGCGATTCGTACGAAACCTTTACTTCCCTGCGTACGCCGTTAATCCAGGGCAGGAGGGCTTGGTGGAATGGCGCGCGTCCCGGCGGCATAGCCGCTATTTCGCCGAGCCCTCCTAGTCCTTCGGCGGCGCCTGCAGCTCCTGCTCCGCCGGCTCGCCCTTGCGGAGCTCCCGGCTTCGCTCGGCCTCGGCGTTCACCTCGGCGCCGAAGAGGAGCGCGAGACCGCTGATCCAGAGCCAGGTGAGCATGATGATGACGGCCGCGAGCGACCCCCATGCCTTGTTGTACGAGGAGAACTGCCCCACGTAGAGCGCGAACAGGCCGGACGCGACGAGCCAGACGCCGACGCTGATCGCCGTCCCGACCGAGAGAAAGCTCCAGCGCGGGTGGTCGACGTTCGGCCCCAGGTAGAGCACCGTCGCGAATGCGAGCAGGAGCCCGACGATCAGGATCGGCCACTGCGCCGTCCACCAGAGCCAGTCGACGAGCGTCTCGAGCCCGACAGCCGACCCGACCCACCCCGAGACATGGGGGCCGAGGACGAGGAGCCCGAACGCGAGGACGAACGCGACGAGCAGGAGGAGGACCATCGCGAGCGCGGTCAGGCGCCGCTTGATGAACCCGCGAGTCTCCTCGCGGTCGTAGGCAGCGTTGAGGGCCCACATGAGCGTGTCCATGGCGCCGGTGATCGTCCAGAGAGCCAGCACGGAGCCGATCACGACCAGCGCGATCCCGGAGTTCGCCTGCGACTCGACGACCCGCTGCAGCGTTTGCTCGATCAGCCTCAGCGCCTCCTCCGGCGCGACCCCCTGGAGCCGCTGGATGATCTCCGCGATCAGATCGTCGTCGGCAACGAGGTTGAAGACGCCGACAGCGACGAGGAGGACGGCGGGGATCGCCAGGAACGCGTAGTACGCGAGCGCGGCGGCCAGGTTGGTGATGTGGTCCTCCAGGGACGACTTGCCGGCGCGGGTGAGGATGGCCCCGTAGTCGCGGGCCGAGAGGTCCGTCGGCGTCGGTTCGGCTAGCTTCGGCTCTGCACGCTCGGGCTGCGGCTGCGTCTCGGTCATCGACATCCCGCTTCTGTCTGCCCGAATCCAGCGGGAGCTAACGGCGAAACCTCCCGGCTGTGCAGAATCGCAGTGTGATCGGTCGCGTTCTCTCACCCGTCCTGGTTGGTCGGCAGCAGGAGCTTTCGGAGTTGGAGGACGCGCTGCTCGCGGCGAATCGAGGCGACGGCCGCCTCGTCCTGCTCGCGGGGGAGGCCGGAATCGGGAAGACCCGCCTGGCGCGCGAGCTCGAGCGGCGGGCGAACAAGCTCGGCTGCGAGGTTCTGTGGGGCAGCTGCTCCGAGGCCGAGCTCCCGCTTCCCTACCTGCCTTTCGTCGAAGCGATCGGCGGCAGGCTCGACGCGCAGGACACCGACACGCTGCGGGCGGAGCTCGGCCCGATGGTCGGTGAGCTGGCCCAGGTCTTTCCACAGCTCGGTGACGGGTCGCGGGCTGCAGAGCGCGATCCGGCCCAGGCGAGGCTTCGCCTGTTCGAGTCGATCGTCGCCCTGATCGAGCTCTGGGCGCAGAAAGGCACGCTCCTCGTCGTCCTCGACGACTTACATTGGGCAGACAGTTCAACTCGCGAGCTGCTCGAGTACCTGGCCCGCCGTCTCGCGAAGAGTCGGGTCCTGCTGCTTGCTACGTACAGAAGCGACGAGCTCGACCGCCTCCACCCCCTGACGCGAGCCACGCAGACCTGGCGGCGCGGCGGGCTCGCCGAAACGGTGTCCGTAGGCGCGATGGCGCCCTCTCAGGTCGCCGAGATGATTGCGGCGATCCTGAGCGCCGACGACGTCAGCCCGGAGCTCGCCTCGTTCGTTCACGAGCGTTCCGAGGGAAACCCGTTCGTCCTCGAGGAGCTGCTGAGGGAGGCGCTCGACCGGGGTGACGTCTTTCAGTCGGACAGGGGCTGGTCACGGCGGTCGCTCGACTCCTTCGAGCTCCCCGAGACCGTTCGCGAGACGGTGCTGCTTCGTCTCGGCCGGCTCGACGATGCACATGTCGAGGTGCTCCGGGCCGCCGCGGTGCTTGGGCGCTCGTTCGACTACGCCCTGCTGGTCCAGGTGGCCGAGGCGGACGAGGGCTGCGTCCTGGCGGCGCTGGAAAGCGCAGTCGCGCATCAGCTTCTCGACGAGTTGTCGGGCGACAGCCACCGGTACATCTGGCGCCACGCGCTGACCCAGGAGGCGATCGCGAACGACACGGTGCTGCCCAAGCGCCTCCGTGCGCATTCCCGGGCCGCCGACGCCCTGCGGGAGTCCGGGGGGAACGCGGTGATGGTTGCCCACCATCTCCTCGCCGCCGGGCGGCCGGGCGAGGCGCTAGAGCCGTCTTTGCGTGCGGCCGATGAGGCGGAGCGCGCCTCGGGCTTCGAGGAGGCGAACGGTCTGCTCGAGCGAGTGCTGCCGCATGTGTCGGACCCGCATGACCGTGCTCGGCTGCTCTACAGATTGGGACGACTCCGCTGGCTCAACGGCGAGCCTGCGGCGGGGGCGGAGCTCCTGGAGGACGCCATCGGGCGAATGGACGAGGCGGGTCTCGGTTCCGAGGCTGCGGAGGCGCGGGTCCACCTCAGCCGCTGCTACTGGGAGCTCGACCGGCCCGATGATGCGATGGAGGCCGTCGAGCATGCCCGCGAAGCATTGGAACGTGAGGGTCCCTCTGCGGAGCTGGCGCTCGCGTACATCCGCCTCGCCGGCTTTCACGCATTCCAGCTCGACTACGACCTCTGCCGCGTGGCCGCCTTGCGAGGTGCCGAGATCGCCGAGCAGTCGTCGGCCGACTTCGAGCGCGTGTGGGCCCTCTCGTTCGCAGCGTTCGGAGAGTTCGGCACCACCCGCGAGTTCGACCTCTTCGAGCGGGTCTACCGCGAATCAATCGAGAAGGGGTACACGATCGTCGCCGGAAACGTCGTCTACAACGAGCTGTGGGACCGCATGCATTGCCTCGCCGGCGGGATCGGCGAGGTCGCGCGGAGGTACGAGAAGCTTGCGTTTCTCGCCCGCTCGCTGGGCGTCGAGGTCTCGAGGAGCTGGGCCGAGCTGGCCGAGGGTGCGCCGCGAGCTGCGCTGGAGCAGGCTCGCCTGTCGGTCGAGCGACACGAGACCATTGACAATCCCAAGTTCGCGTGGCGTGGCCAGCTTGCGGAGACCGAGGCGTTGCTCGAGCTGGGAAGAAGCGCGGAAGCGGCCGAGCAGCTTCCTCCGCCGTCGCCCGGCAACGAGCTCCAGGACATCGTCTACGACACGCCGGCACGAATCGGTGTTGCGGTTGCCCTTGGGCGAGCGAACGAGGCGGCCGAGCTCGGCCGCCGGGCGACCGGTCACCCGGGTTTGCTTCGGGTGCGCGGCACGGTCGCGTATGCGGTTGAAGGGCTGGTCGCCGACGGGGCTCTCGAGGAGGCCGACGCCGTGGTCGCTCGAGCCAAGCGTGAGTCGCTCAACGTGGGCGCAGCCGGTCTCGCGCTCTCCGAAGCGCGCATTCTTCTCGCGCGCGGAAGGGCTGACGCAGCTCGGCCGCTCCTGGAGCGAGCTTTCGCGTCGTTCGAGGAGTCCGGGCTCCTGCTCTGGGCCTGGCGCGTAGCACCGCTTCTCGGCGAGGCTGTTGCCCTGTCGGGCGATGCGGATCGCGCGCGCGACGTCCTGGCGTCGTGCATTCGCGACGCGCACGCGGCCGGCGCGGTCCGCCCACGAGACGCTGCGTTCGCGGTTGCCGAGCGCTTCGGGCTCGACGTTCCTCTTCCGGAGGACGAGCCGGACACGGACCTTGCTGACTCCGGGCTTCTCTCGGCCGGCGAGCGTCTTGTCACGTCGATGTTCGCGGACGTTCGCGGCTACACGCCGCTCGCAGCGTCGAGCGCTCCGGAGGACTTGGCGGACCGGCTCACGACACTCCACCGCTGGGCGGCATCGGAGGTCGGCAAGCGCCAAGGAATCGTGGACAAGTTCGCCGGCGACGCCGTGATGGCGACCTTCAACGCCACGGGAGCCCGGATCGACCATGCGCAGCTCGCGCTCGACGCGGCGCTCGCGCTCCGGGACAAGGCCGCCCTCATGGACCTGCCGGTCGGGATCGGAATCGCGGTCGGCCCGGCCGTGGTCAGCCGTTCGGTCGACGAGCAGAACGTCAGCGTCCTCGGGTCGACGACCAACCTCGCCGCGCGCCTCCAGACAGCCGCCGGTGGGGGAGACATCCTGCTCAGCGACGAGGCGTTTCGCCGGGTCGCGACGTGGCTGGACGAGCGCGGATTGGCGGCAGAGCCCGAGCAGCTCCAGCTCAAGGGATTCGACGGAAAGCAGGCCGCGTACCGCATTTCAACGCCGGTTCGCGCCTGAGATCCGCGCAGGGACTCGGGCGGCCAAGTGAGGCCTGGCCCGCTGGGGCAGCCGTGGCACCACGTGATCGGCAAGGCCGGCTAGCTCGGGCGTCGGCCCCGGCCGCCTCCGACAACTCATCCCCCAACCATGCATAGGCTGGTGTGCGTGCACCTGCTCCGCCTGCCAGCCGCCGCACTGGTGGCCTTCGCCCTCGCCGGTGCGCTCCCACTCGCGGCCGGTGGGACCGGACAGCAGGGCGGCTTCCGCGTCCGCGAATATCCGGTGCCTGCGGGCTCGCGGCCCCACGACGTCGCGCCCGCGCGAGACGGCGGCGTCTGGTACACGGCCCAGGGCTCCGGTGAGCTGGGCTGGCTCAACCCCAGGACAGGGCGTGTGCGTGAAGTCCCCCTCGGGCCGGGCTCCGCCCCACACGGCGTGATCGTCGGCCCCGACGGCGCTCCCTGGATCACCGACGGAGGCCTGAACGCCATCGTCCGGGTCGATCCCAGGACTCGTCGGGTTCGCCGGTTCCCGCTCCCAGCGTCGGCTGCGGACGCGAACCTCAACACCGCGACGTTCGACCGCCGCGGTGTCCTCTGGTTCACGGGTCAGAGCGGGCTTATCGGCCGGCTCGACCCGAAGGTCGGCCGCGTGCGCGTCTTCTCCGCACCGCGCGGGGAAGGCCCGTATGGGATCACGACCACTCCGCGGGGAGCGGTCTACTTCGCGTCGCTCGCCGGGAGCTACGTCGGCCGGATCGACACGCGCAGCGCTCGGATCACGGTTCTCCAGCCTCGTAGGCGGGGGCAGGGCGCTCGCCGGGTCTGGTCAGACTCCCGCGGACGGATCTGGATCAGCGAGTGGAATGCCGGCAGGCTCGGTGTTTACGACCCGGCGAGGCGGCGCTGGGGTGAGTGGCGGCTGCCCGGCCCGAGCCCGCAGCCGTACGCGGTCTATGTCGACAACCGCGACATCGTCTGGCTCAGCGACTTCGGCGCGAACGCGATCGTCCGGTTCGACCCGCGCACACACCGGTTCACGCAGATCAGGCTGCCGAGCTCGCCGGCCAATGTACGGCAGCTTCTCGGCCGCCCCGGCGAGCTCTGGGGCGCCGAGTCCGGTGTGGACAAGCTCGTGGTCGTGAGGCCGCGCTGATTCGGCGTGAGGGGGCGCCCTGCGGACGCCCCTCACGGTCTCAACTGTCAGCGCACGCGGAGCGTGTTGCTCGGCGCGGCCAGATAGCAGGTGCCGGCCTGTCCCTGCGGCAGGAGCACCCGGAGCCGCCAGCCGCGGCGGATCTGCGAGCGGAACTTCGCCGTTGTGACGAACGTGCCGGCCGTCGGTGTCGTCGACCCGCTGAGGGTGACACGCCTCAGCGTCGCCCACCGCCGGAGGACGGCGCGGTAGCGCTGGAGCACGATCGTCTTGCGCGTGAACGACTGGGCCGCGGTTACCCGCGCAGTGAAGCGCGAGCCGGCGCGGGTCAGACGGATCGCCGGCCGGACCTTCAACGTGACGGCCGAGCTGTCGTTCGTGCGCCAGCGCGACTGGTAGACGGTGTTGATCTTCGGCCTGACGGTGAACGTCCAGTTGCCGTTCGCGGTCGTCGTCGCAGAGCCCAGGCGGGTGAAGGACGTCTTGCCGCACTCCTGCGCGTTGATCGCGACCGACTGACCGGCCGCCTGGCTCGAGACGACGCCGGAGAGCGTGACCGGGGCAGCGAAGGTCGCGGTGGTACGGGGAGCGGTGAGCGTCACGGACGCACGAGGCCCGTTGACGGTCACGGTCCCGCGGAGCCGCGGCTGCTGTGAGCGGTCCTGGTAGCTGAACCGCCCGCCGGCGCGGAAGGTGCACGACGCGCTCTGGCCGGACGAGATCGTCAGGTTGCACGGCGCACGGTCGAAGACGACCTGGTGCGAGTTGGCGTCGGTGTTCCGCCACGTCACCGTCTCGCCGACGTTGATGGTGACGTCCGCCGGCACGAACCCCGTGCGCGTGATCGTGACGGTTTGGTTGGCGGCCGTGGCGGATCCGAGCGCTGTCAGCGCGAGGGCGGCCGCGACCGCGATGAAGAGCGTTCGCATGTTCCTGAGCCTCCTGTTTTTCGTTCTCCCTCACAGGGTGTTCCCGGTCACGGCAAAAAGCTCCTGCTAATAACGAAATCCTTACGAGTGCTCGGCCGACGCTCTGCCGCGGCTGACGGGTCGGCTAGTGCTGGCGTCAGCCAACGCATGCGGCGTCCCCGATCGGCACTTCGGCGTGCGGCCGACCGGCATTGCTGGGACGATCATCGAGTGGCTCTTCCCCGCCCCAGGGTTGGACGAGGGCGTCGAGTTTGTCGACGGTGATGCAGGAGCGTGTCATGGCGAAGTTGATCTACGCGTCGAACATGTCCCTAGACGGCTGCACCGAGGATGAGCGCGGCGCCTTCGACTGGGCTCCGCCCGACGACGACGTGTTCGTGTTCATCACAGAGCTCATGCGGTCCGCAGGCACCTACCTCTATGGGCGGCGCATGTACGAGACCCTGGCTGTGTGGGAGACCGACGCCACCCTGGCCAACCAGTCGGACCTCATGGCCGACTACGCGAGCGCATGGCAGGCGGCGGACAAGGTCGTCTACTCCTCGACCCTCGCCACACCACGCACCGCGAACACTCGGCTCGAACGGCACTTCGACCCGAGCGCGGTACGTGAGCTGAAGGCCGCCGCCAGTAGGGATCTGTTGGTCGGTGGCCCGAATCTGGCAGCCCAGGCTCTCGTCGCTGGGCTGGTCGACGAATTGGCCTTGTTCGTCTGGCCAGTCGTCCTCGGTGGGCGCACCCCCGCACTGCCGACCGACATGCGCGTCGATCTGAAGCTCATCGACGAGCACCGGTTCAGCAGCGGCGTCGTCCACCTCCGCTATCGCCTTCCGTGACGACGCAGGGACTGACAGCGGAGCCCGAGGAGCTGGAGCTCAAGGGTTTCGACGGGACGCAGGCGGCCTACCGGCTCCAGAGCCCGGTCCGGATGTGAACTACTCGATTCTCGTGTCGACGTAGACGGTCCAGTCGGCGAGGTCCTCGATCACGAAGACGCCGTTCTGGACGAACGGGTCCTGCTGCATCAACTCGCGGACCTCGTCCGCGTTCACGCTTCCCAGATCGACATCGAGCCGAGCCTTCCGGCCCACGTGCCGCCCATGATGAAGAGCCCGGCGTCGATCTGAGCGTTGATGAACGCCGCGTGCTCGTCCCAGCCCGGCTGGTCCTCCGGCAGGCCGCTCGCCCAGGTCGGCCCTGGGCCGACGCGGAGAACGACGCGTGGGATCCGCAGCGCCATGACGTCGAGTCTAGATCTGGCGCTCCATCACGATCTCGCCGCCGTGGATCTCGCCGGTCTCGGCAAACCCATTCCGGCGGTAGAACTCCAGGGCCTGCTCGTTCTCAGGCACGACCGAGAGCCGGATGGTCGGTAGTCCGCGGTCGCGAACGAGCTTGACGATCGCGTCGAGCGCGGCTCGCCCGTACGCACGACCCTGGAAGCGCCTGTCGATCATCAGACGGACGAGGATGATCCCGCGTTCGGTGCCGGGTTCGGGTATGGAGTCGTCGTCTCCGCCGTCAGCGAGCGGGAACAGCAGCGCGAAGCCGACCATCTCGTCGTCCGAGTAGACGGCGTACGGCTCGGCGGCGTTCCGCCAGACGTACGCGTCGGCGAGCGACTGCAGATTCGGCGCGACGAACCGCTGCTGGTCAGATGCGACCGAGAGCTCGATGGCCTCGCGGTAGTTGCTCGAGTCGATGGGGTGGAGCGAAATCATCGCCGGTGGCTTCAAACTAACTAGACGGATGCCCGTGACCGCAGTCAACCATGAGCACCGCGTCACGCCGCGAGAGCTCTTCTTCGACCTCGTCTTCGTGTTCGCGTTCACGCAGGTCGCGACGCTGCTCTCCGACGATCCGACCTGGGCCGGGCTCGGCCGCGGCGTGCTCGTGCTGGCTGCGCTCTGGTGGACGTGGTCGGCGTATGCCTGGCTGACGAACACGGTCGACCCCGAGGAGGAGGTAGTCGGCGCCGCGCTGCTCATCGCGCTGATCGCGATGTTCGTCGCGGCGCTCGTCGTGCCGGGAGTGTTCGAGGACGACGGCGTGCTCTTCGGCGCCGCCTTCGTCGTCGTCTGGGCGATGCACACCGCGCTCTACGCCCTCGCCGGCCGCGGTAGCCGCGACCTGCTCGGCGCCGTGCTTCGGCTGGCGCCGTGGACGCTGTCGGGCGCGACCCTGATCTTCCTCGCGGGCTTCACGGACGGCGCACGCATCTGGCTCTGGCTCGCCGCGCTGGCGTGCGCCTACGTCGGCGGCGTTCTGAGCGGGTCGACGGGATGGCGCCTGCACCCGTCCCACTTCGCGGAGCGCCACGGCCTCGTGGTGATCATCGCGCTCGGCGAGGCGTTCATCTCGATCGGGATTGGCGCCACCGGGATCGGGATCGGGCCAGGCGAGGTCGCGGCGGCGATCCTCGGACTCCTCGTCGCCACGTCGTTCTGGCTCGCGTACTTCGACTTCTTCTCGATCCGCGGCGAGCAGATCCTCCATGAGCGCGAGGGTGCAGAGCGCGTGGCACTGGCCCGCGATCTGTACGCGTACGGGCACTTCCCGATGATCGTCGGCATCGTGCTCTTCGCATTCGCCATGAAGACGATTGTCGGCCACGTTGGCGAGGAGCTCGACACCGTCGCGGCCTTCGCGCTCTGCGGCGGAAGCGCGCTCTACCTGCTTACGTACTGGGCGATCCGAGTACGGATCGTCCGCCGGTTTTTCGTGAGCAGCGGTCGATTTCTGGCTGCGCTCGCATTCGTACTCCTGCTACCGCTCGCGACAATGGTCCCGGCACTAGCCGCGCTGGCGCTCGTCACCGCAGTCTGGCTGGCGTTGCACGCGTACGAGCTGGTGTGGTGGCGCGAGGCCCGCGCGGAGTCGCGCTCGGCCCTCGCGTCGATGGAAGGCTAGAGTCGTTCGGAACCTGTCGAAAAGGAGGTAAAGATGCCGCTCGCACGAGTCGTTTCCTTCGATGGCGTGAATAGCGATCGAATGGCGGAGATGCAGCGCGAGATGGAGGGCGGCGAGCGCCCGGACGACGTGCCGGCCAAGGAGATCGTCGTCCTTCGTGATCCGGAAACCGACAAGTTGCTTGTGATCCTCTTCTTCGAGACCGAGGACGACTACCGGCGCGGCGACGCGGCTCTGAACGCGATGCCGGCCGGCGACACCCCCGGCCAGCGCAGCTCGGTCGAGAAATACCAAGTCGCCTTCCGTATGACGGAGTAGCAGCGCGGCTGGTGGCGTGGGCTGAGTTCACCACGAACGACGACGGGCCGCTGATCGCCGGTCGCCGCGCCGGAAGTGGGCCGCCGGTGCTCCTGCTTCACGGGGGGCCGGGACTCGGCTTCGACTACCTGCGAGACCTCGCCGACGAGCTCGCGGAGGAGAACGACGTCGCGTGGTACCAGCAGCGAGGGCAGGAGCCGTCGGCGGTGGGAGGGCCATACACGGTCGCGGCCGATGTCGGGGATGCCCGCCGCGTCCTCGACGCGCTCGGCTGGCAAACGGCGTACGTCGTCGGCCATTCGTGGGGCGGGCACCTCGCGCTCCACGTCGCGGAGGCGATGCCGGAGCGGCTCCTTGGCGTGCTTGCCGTCGAACCGCTCGGCCCGATCAGCGACGGACGCTGGCCGGAGTTCGACGAGGAGATCTTTCGCCGGACGCCAGAGCACGTGCGCGAGCGGGCGCGCGAGATCGACGAGCTGTCGATGGCGGGCGCGGTCGACGACGAGCTGGCGCTCGAGGGGATGCGCCTCGTCTGGCCCGCGTACTTCGCCGATCCCGAGCGCGCACCGCCGATGCCCGATCTGCGAATTTCGAGCGAGCGCTCGGCCGAGATGGTGCCGTCGATCCAGGCAGCGCTGCCGGCGCTCGAAGCGGGGCTGCCGCAGATTCGCGTCCCCGTCGGCTTCGTCCACGGCTCACGGAGCCCAATGCCCCTCGGCGCCTCGACGGACGGGGCCGAGCGGATTCCGGGCGCCTGGGTCGAGGTCGTCGAGGGCGCCGGGCATTTCATCTGGGTCGAGGCGCCCGGCGCAGTTCGCGCAGCGCTTCGACGCCTCACCGCCAACTAGCCGCGCGCGTTAGCGTTGCGCCGTTGCGCGAGCTACGGGCTGGACTTTGGCACTGGCAGGCACCGCACCCGGACTGGGAGCCGAGCGAGCCTTGGGATCAGAACTTCTCCTCCTACGCAATCGACGACGGCGAGCGCCTGCTGCTCTTCGACCCGATCGCCCCTCCGAGCGAGATCGAGACGCTCGCAACCGAGAGCGAGACGGCAGTCGTGTTGACCGCGCCTTGGCACGAGCGGGACGCGCAGGGTCTGGTCGAGCGGTTCGGCGCACCCGTCTACACGCCGCTGCCCGATAGCGCGGAAGACCTCATGCGGATGTACGGCATCACCGCCGAGCAGGCGGGCGACGGCAGCCCCGACGTCGTCTGGCTCCTCAAGGAGGGGATCGGCGAGGCGCACCTGTACGCGGCGGGCGACCGACTGGACGTCGGTGTCGAGGCGTTTCCCGGACAAAAGCCGAATGACATGGTGCTCTGGATCGAGAGCCATCGGGCGGTCATCGCCGGCGACACGCTCGTCGACTTCGGAAGTGGGCTTGGGATCAATCCCCGGTGGCTGCCTCCGGACATGACGCAGGAGCAGGTCGTCGAAGGCTTGCGTCCGCTGCTCGAGCTGCCTGTCGAGCACGTGCTCCCGACGCACGGAGCGCCGACGGACCGTAATGCGCTCGAGCGCGCGCTCTCGTGAGCGCCGATCTCGAGCAACTGGGCCGGCGGCTGGTCGGCGCGTGGACGACTCAAGCGACTCACCCCGCACTTCCAGGGACGATCGTCAGCGGCACCGCCGAGGTGCGGTGGCTCGAAGGGGAGCGGTTCCTGATCTGGCATTCGCACAGCGACCACCCCGACTTCCCCGACCCCATCTCGATAATCGGCGACACCGACGGTCTCCAATGGCACTACTTCGACTCGCGCGGCGTCCACCGGGTCTACGAGTTCCGCGTGCTGGAGAACGGGTTGGAGATGGCGCGCGACGCGCCGGAGTTCTCGCAACGCATGACGGTGACGTTCGAGGACGATGACGACACCATGGAGGGTCTGGGGAGGCTTTCGCGTGACGACGAGACGTGGGCGGACGACCTGCAGATCACGTACCGCCGTTCGCCAGGCCGGCAGGACTCGTAGGAGTCGGCTGGCTCTACCGCCTTCGCTAGGAGCGCGGCGGGCCCCACGCAGGGTCGTAGTCCGAGATGCTGTTTCGCGTCACCTTGCGCACGGCGCCGTCCGACAGCCGGAGGCGGAACACGTCGGAGTCCGGGGAGATGCGGCGTGTGAAGACGAGCCAGCGGCTGTCCGGGGACCAAGCGACGTCAACGACGTCCTGGAGGTGCGGGGCGAGATTGCGGAGCCCGCTCCCGTCGGGGCGCATGACAGCCAGGCGTCCACGGTCGGAGTTGACCGGCCTGCGTACGAACGCGATCGACCGGCCGTTTGGCGCCCAGGCGGGACTGCTCGCCCACTCGTCGCCGGGGCTGAGCAACCGCGCCCGCCGCGTCCGGACGGAGACGACGGCGACGCGGGTGTTCCGGACGAACGCGATGCGCGTACCGTCGGGCGCCCATGTCGGCTCGGTGTTCGGGCGCCCGTCTCGAAAGACCACGCGCGGCCGCGACCCGTCCGCGCGGGCGACGAGGATGTCGCTGCCACGGAACGAGCGCGTGTAGGCGATGAACCGCCCATCGGCGGAGAACGCCGGGTCGCCGCGCCCGGTCCTCCCCCGAGCGACGAGCCTTTGCACGCGCCTGGTCTCAACGTCGGCGAGAAAGATCCCGGGGTTTCCGCGGCGGGAGCTCACGAAGGCAACTGCCCGCCCGTCCGGTCGCCACGCAGGCGACTGCACGCCGAACTCGGCCGGAACAAGGATCCGGCGCCGGCTTCCATCCGGCTTCATGAGGACGATGCGGGATTCGTCGCCGCCTTGGACGAGCGCGAGCCATGAGCCGCGCGTGCCAACTGCTTCCGGGCCGGCGTGCGCAGCTGCGGCCGCGACGCCGGTCGCGATCGCCGTGACGACGAGGAGGCGCGTTGCACCCGCCATGCCCGACACTAAACGTCTGACTTGAGGATTCTGTTCCGGTTGACCGAGAGGCCCGGGTCAGTCGAAGGTGAATAGCGGTGGGAGCACGACCACGACCGCGGCGGCCCAGAGGGCGAAGACGGGTAGGTAGGTCGTCTGCCAGTGCTCGAGCCGGTGGAGCCTGCTGCGTCCAGTTAGGAACCGTGCGGAGAGCCAGGCGGCCCCGGCCAGGTTCACGAGGAGGACGAGGTTGAGGCCGACCGCTGCCGTTCGGTTCGGCGTGAGCCCGAGGTCGCCGATCCGCGCGATCATCGCGCCGAGCACCATCACGTCGAGGACGAGGGCGCTGACGACGGCGACCAGCTGGATGCGGTCCATCCAGCCCGGCGACTCCGAGGGGTCCCGCGCCGACATCCCGTACAAGACGAGCGCGAGGACGACCACCAGCAGGGCGTCGAAGACGCTGACGAGGTCGCGGTCGAAGGCGTCGCCGAGACCGGTCACCGCGTAGACGACGGCGGAGACGGCCAGCATCACCGCGAACAGCGGCGTGAAGAGCATCGTGAGAACCGGCGCCATGTTCTCCACGACCCTTTGCTTCGACTCGACGAGCCACGCGGCGACGATCACGGCGCCCGCGGCCCCCGAGGGCAGAACCCACTCGATGATCCGTTCGACGTCGACGCCCGTGGGCTCGAGGATCGCAGCGGTCAGGCCCATGAGCACCCCACCCCCGAGCGCGATCAACACGTAGTAGATGAACCACTCGCCCGTGAAGCGGACGAAATCCATGCGCCGCTCGTGCGATCGGATCGTGCCGCCCATGTACGGGTAGGCGACGACGAACCACAGCGCGACGGGCAGGTGGAGCGCGACGAGCTCCTCGGTCGACGAGTCCGCGTCCCACGGGTAGAGGTTGACCACGAGCGCGGCGAGCGCGAACGGCGCCGCCGCCAGCGCGCATTGCTGAAGGTTGAGCTGCCGCCGGCGGGCGAAGTACCCGGCGAGGAACGGCAACACGAACAGACTGAGGTTCCGGCGAACCAAGTCGGCTCCTCGTCGGGGAAGTCCGCGACGAGGCGGGCGATCTGGATCGTGACCGCCGCAGCCACGGCGAAGGCGAGCGGCTCGACCCAGCCGCCGGCCGCGCGCGCCGGCTCGTCGTCAGTTCGGAAGAGCTGTTTCCAGAGTCGCCCGCTGTGTTCGCGTGCGTACTCTCGGGACAGGCTGTCGAGGTCGCCCATCCGCTTCACGGCGACAAGGAACGCTTCGTCGTCCGCGAGGCCTGCCGAGTTCAGCTCAGCGATCTGGCCGCGAAGATGATCCTCCAGCTCGTCGACGTCGCGACCGTTGACGCCCGGCGCGTTCGCGACGTAGTCGCGCCACTCTGCGATCTGTGACTCCACGCTCTCCATCACTGAGTCTCGCCGAGCGCCGTCATCAGCACACCCGAGCCCGGCCAGACGTCGTTCAGCGCACGGGTGATCGTCTCCCACTGCCGACGCTGCTCTGCAAGTGCTTTTCGTCCGTCGTCGGTGACCGAGTAGTACTTGCGGCGACGCCCTTCAGGCGACGTGCGCCACTCCGTCGTCACGTGCCCGAGCCGATCGAGGCGATGGAGCAACGGGTAGAGCATCCCGTCGGTCCACTCGAGCTCACCCGCGGAAAGAGCACGCACCCGCTTGAGGATGGCGTAGCCGTAATTCTCACCCTCCGCCAGGATTGCGAGCACGAGCGGTGTCGCCGCGGCCGCGACTAGGTCCTTGTCGATGTGCATGGCCACCCTTCCACGGGTCGAAGTACTATGCATAGAAGCACAAGGTACAGAGAACCGCAAGGCGTTGAAACGGAAGCGCGTAGGCCGCGCCCTACAACGGGGTCACACCAGCTTGGATCTACAGCGCGGGAAGTCGGGCAGACCTTGGCGCCTCAGCTCGTCGAAGAGACCTGCGCTCAGCGAAGGGCCTGCTCGAACCGCGGGTCGTCGCGTAGGGCGGCGAAGTCGTCGTCTCTGCGCGCGTCCTCGCGGAACCGCGGGAACAGTTCGACGGACCGCCGGAGGTGGACGAACGTGTCCTCGCCGGTTTCGCCTGCGAGCGTTGCGAAGCACGCGTAGTTGTAATGCAAACCCGCGTGGTCCGGCATGTGCTCGAGGCCACCGCGGACCGCATCGAGCGCGTCGGCGTAACGCTGTTCGCCGTAGGCCGTCATGGAGTCTCTGTGGAACGGCCACGCCTCACCCCAGTCCACCCCCTGGTACGCCTCGCCGGGTGTAGCGCCGACAGCGAGGAGGGTTCCGTCTCCGGTCGCCTTCCGCCGCGACTCCGGCCCGACGAACACGAGTGTTCCTGGCGGCGCGTCGACCGTCTCGCCGTCGACCTCGAAGGTCGCCTTCCCGTCGAGCACGATGTACAACTCCTCCTGGCCCGACCCGGCCTCGTCGTGCTCGTTGATCAGCGTGCCGTCCTCGCCGGGCGTGTAGGCGTTGATTCCGAATGCGTGGATCCCGAGGTGCTCGCGCACCGGAATATCTCTGCCACGCCGCTCGATGTCGTCGAGGTGCGCGGCCTGCCAGTTCGGCTTGTCGTTCATCCGATACCTCCGTATAGCGCGCGTCGGTGCGAAACGTCGATCGTAGCCGCCGTCACATCGCCTGACGACTACTGGCGCCTCGCGGGGAAGTTCGAGTAGTAGAACACGAAGAGGCCTCGCACGAGCGAGGCCTCAGGCACTCCTGTTACGGCCTGTCCTAGCTACAGCCGGTGTTCGTGCCGCAGTCTCGACACGTGTAGCAGCTGCCCGTTCGGATCATCCGGCCGCCGCACCTCGCGCACTCGACTGCGTCGTCGTGAGCGTTGAACAGCGCCGTCTGGCCCGGGGCCGGCGGCTCTGCCGTGGCGGGCGACGCGGGAGCCGTGCCGCCGTTGGCGTAGTTCGCCGCCATGCGCGCCTTCACCTCGGTCGAGAGGATCCCGACCTCCTCCTGCTGCTCGACGGTCAGGAACTTCTTGCCGAACCAGCGGAAGATGTAGTCGACGATCGACTTCGCGATGCGGATGTCCTCGTCGTTCGTCATCCCGCTCGGCTCGAAGCGCATATGGGAGAGCTTCGAGACGTAGACCTCCGGCGGGACGCCGTACTGCAGGCCCATCGAGACCGCAATCATCAGCGAGTTCATCAGGCCCTGGAGCGTCGTCCCGTCCTTCGCGATGTCCACGAAGATGTCGCCCGGCGTGCCGTCCTCGTACAGCCCGACGTGGATGTAGCCCTCGTAGTCGCCCACCTGGAACTTCCGGCCGACCTCGGTGCGATCCAGCGGCAGGCGCCGGCGCTGCGGCTTCCCGGCCATCAGCGCGGCCGGCGAGATCCCGACCAGCGGCGTCGCCTCCGCCTTGTCCGACTTCCCGGACAGCGGCTGCGCGACCTTGCAGTTGTCGCGGTAGATCGCGATCGCCTTCACGCCGAGCTTCCACGAGTCGCTGAAGAGCCCGGCGACCTCCTCGACCGTCGCCTGCTCCGGCAGGTTCACGGTCTTCGAGATCGCGCCCGAGATGAACGGCTGCGTCGCGCCCATCATCTTCACGTGGCCCATGTAGTGGATCGCACGCTCGCCGATCGCGCAGTCGAAGACCGGGTAGTGATCGGTCTTGACGTACGGCGCGCCGACGACGGAGTTCTTCTCTTCGATGTACGCGGCGACCTCGGCTGACTCGTCCGGCGAGTAGCCGAGCTTGTCGAGCGCCATCGGCACCGTGCGGTTGACGATCGTGATCTCGCCGCCGCCGACGAGCTTCTTCGACTTCACGAGCGAGAAGTCCGGCTCGACGCCCGTGGTGTCGCAATCCATCATGAAGCTGATCGTCCCGGTCGGAGCCAGCACGGTCGCCTGCGCGTTCCGGTAGCCGGCGACCTCGCCGAGATCGAGCGCCTCGTCCCACGCCTGGCGGCAGTGGCCGAGCAGATCGGCCGGCACGGAGTCGGAGTGCTCGATGTTCCCGCACGCCGCCCGGTGCTTGGCGATCACGCCGATCATCGCAGCGGCATTCGGCCGGTAGCCCTCGAACGGGCCCATCCGCTTCGCGATCTCCGCCGACTTGCGGTAGGCACGGCCGGTCATCAGCGCCGTGATCGCTGCTGCGTACGCCCGGCCCTCGTCGGAGTCGTACGCGAGCCCCCGTGCCATCAGCAGCGCGCCGAGGTTCGCGTAGCCGAGCCCGAGCTGGCGGTACGCCTTCGCGTTCGCCTCGATCTCGGGGGTCGGATAGCTCGAGTAGCCGACGAGGATCTCTTGCGCCAGGAAGACGACGTCGACCGCGTGCTCGAACGCCTCGACGTCGAGCTCGCCGTCCTCACGCCGGAACTTGAGGAGGTTCAGCGAGGCGAGGTTGCACGCCGAGTCGTCGATCGACATGTACTCCGAGCACGGGTTGGACGCGTTGATCCGGCCCGTGTTCGGCAGCGTGTGCCACGAGTTGATCGTCGTGTCGTACTGGACGCCGGGATCGGCGCAGCGCCAGGCGGCCTCGGCCATGTCGAGCAGAAGCTTGCGCGCAGGAACCGTGTCCAGGACGGCCCCGTCCGTGCGGGCCGTCAGGTTCCAGTCGGCGTCCGACTCGACCGCCTCCATGAAGCCGTCCGTCACACGCACCGAGTTGTTGGCGTTCTGGTACTGGATCGAGCTCCAGTCGGCCGAGTCGAGCGACATGTCGTAGCCGGCCGCCTCGAGCACGCGCGCCTTCTCCTCCTCGCGCGCCTTGCACCAGATGAACTCCTCGATGTCGGGGTGGTCGACGTCGAGCACGACCATCTTCGCGGCGCGCCGCGTCTTGCCGCCGGACTTGATCGTCCCCGCCGAGGCGTCGGCGCCCCGCATGAAGCTGACCGGCCCGGAGGCGTGCCCGCCCTTCGAGAGCTGCTCCTTGGAGGAGCGCAGCGTCGAGAGGTTCACGCCCGAGCCCGAGCCGCCGCGGAAGATGACGCCCTCGCGGCGGATCCAGTCGAGGATCGACTCCATCGAGTCGTCGATCGAGAGGATGAAGCAGGCCGAGCACTGCGGCTTCTCCTCGAACCCGACGTTGAACCAGACCGGCGAGTTGAAGGCGGCGAGCTGGTTGACGAGGATCGCCTTGAGCTCGTCCTCGAAAGCCAGCGCCTCGTCCTCGTCGGCGAAGTAGCCGCCGTCGCGGCCCCAGCGGCCGATCGTGTCGACGACGCGGCCGATCATCTGCTTCACGCTCGTCTCCCGCTCGGGCGAGCCCAGGCGCCCGCGGAAGTACTTCTGCGCGACGATGTTCGTGGCCGTCTGCGACCAGAACTTCGGGAACTCGACGTCCTTCTGCTCGAACGCCGGCTTGTCCTTGCCGGGGATGAACGCGTCGCGGATCTCCCACTCGATCTCCTCGAACGGGTCGCGGCCGGGGATCGTGAAGTGGCGTTTGACGCCGAGGCTGGACTCCTCGTCGACGACGGTGTTCTCTGTCTGGAGCTTCTCGGCGGACGCCATGCTGGACCCTCCTCGGGCTAGTCCTACATCGTAGTTTCGTGCGCCTTCGTCGCGGAGGTCGCGCCGAGGCGGACCAGCCAGATTAGGAGGCGGGTCGGACGGAACGGCTGGGTCAGCGTGGCGCGCGGTGGGCGCGCAGCTTGCGGGCGCCGAATCCGAAGGCGCCGGCGGCGAGCAGGACGCCGGCGAGGCCAAGCAGAATCAGGAGCGGCAGCGGGACGGAGTCCGCGTTGTTGCCGTTCGTGCCGAGCGCCGACTGGATCAGCGTCTCGTCCTTCGGGCCGGTGTCCGGCTCGCGCGGCTTGACGACGGCCGCGTCGTCATCGCTCTCCTCGTCGGTACTGTCGCCCGAGCCGCCTGAGCCGCCCGAGCTCTGGAGGGCGCGGCCGGCGGCGAGGCGCGCGGCCTTGGCCTGCTCCTCGAAGTCGCTGTAGGCGCGGATGTCCTCGGGCACCTTGGCGAGCGCCTCGTCGATGCACTTGGCCGAGTAGGCGCCGTCGATGCTCCCGTCCTGCGACCAGTCGTTCACGACCTGCTTCCAGCAGGGCGGCTTGGCGGCGAGGGCGGGAGATGCAGTTGCGAGAATCCCCGCACCGCAGGCAAGCAAGATGAGAAAGGCCGTCGGGCGGACCATCGCGTGCAGTTTCCCCCTCTGGGGTGAACACAAGCTCAACCGTATGTAAACGCTTTGTTAGATAGAGACGATAGTCCTAGGCGGGTGTTAGCTTCGCGGCCAATGCCACGGGGCCTCCCACGTTCCGCCGGGGCCCTGCTGGTCGGCGCAACGGCCGTGGTCGCGGCGCTGGCGCTCTTCTTCGGCGACGGCTCGACTTATCCGCCGCTCGTCTGGATCGGCGGGTTGGCGGTGCTGGCCGCCGCCGTCGGGGTCGCGCTCGTGCTCCTCGATGTTGTGGCGTTTCCGAGGCTGGACGGGTTCGGGATCGCGTTCCTGGCGCTCCTCGGCTGGTTCGTCCTCTGGAACGGGCTCTCGATCGTGTGGTCGGTGCAGCCCGACCGCTCGTGGGAGTACTTCAACCGCGGAATCGTTTATTTCGCGTTCGCGGTGCTGGGCATGCTGGTCGCCGCTGCCTCGCCACGTCCGGTGCGGATGGTGGCGCTTGCGCTGCTCGGGCTGTTCGGAGCGGCGCTCCTGTGGGCGCTCGCCGGCAAGGTGATCCCGAACCTCGTCCCGGACGGTGAGCGGATCGCCCGGCTGCGCGAGCCGCTGGACTACTGGAACGCCTTGGCGCTCGTGGGTGCGATGACGCTGCCGCTCGCGCTCTGGGCGGCGGTCCGGCGGGAGCATCACCGGCTCCTGCGCGTGGCGGCGGTGGTCCTGGCCTTCGCCGCCGTCGTTGTGGTCCTGCTCACCTACTCGCGCGGCGGCGTGGTCGTCGCGCTGCTCGCGCCTGCTGCGTACATCGCGCTCACTCGGAGGCGGGTCGAGGCGGCCGCAGCGCTCCTGGTCGGCACTCGTGCCGGCCGTGCTGCTGTCGATCTGGGCGTTCGGCCAACCTGGGCTCGTGGAGGACGGTCGCCCGTACGACGAGCGGCTCGACGCCGGGCTCTGGTTCGCGATCGGCCTACTGCTTGCGGGCTCGGTGGTCGCCGGGCTCGCGTACCTCGGCGTGAAGCACGAGGATCGGTGGCGGCCCCGGGTTGCGGTCCGGCTCTCGCGGCGGACCGTCGCCGCACTCGCCCTCGTCCCGGTCTGCGCTGGTCGTCCTCGCCTTCTTCGTCGCCGATCCGATCGATCGCGCGCGGGACAGCTACCGGGAGTTCACGAACCCCGTCACGTCCGCCGGCTCCGGCCCGGAGCGGCTCAGGGATTTCGGCTCGAACAGCCGCTGGACCTGGTGGAACGAGGCATGGCAGCTCTGGGAGGACAACCCGGTGGCGGGAACCGGTGCCGGGACCTTCTCGCTCGCGCGGAGGCCGCTCAGGACGAACACGACGGTTGCGACGGAGCCGCACAACGTCCCGTTGCAGTTCCTCGCCGAGACGGGGCTGGTCGGCTTCTTGCTCGCTGCCGGGGCGGGCCTAGCGGCGGCGTTTGCGATCGTTCGCGCTCTCAGGCGGCTGGAGGAGCCGGAGGCTGCGGCGGGTCTGGCGCTTGCGGTCGTCGCGCTCGCCTACCTCGCGCATGCGGTCATCGACTACGACTGGGACTTCGTCGGCGTCTCGGCGCCGCTGTTCCTCGTGCTCGGCGTGCTGATCGGCGCTGCGCGGCCGGCGGTCGAAGCGGTTCGCGAGCCGTTCTTCGCGGCCGGTGTGGTCGTGCTGGGCCTCGCCGTGCTCGGGTCGTTGGCGTCGCCTTGGCTCGCGAGCAGGAAGGTGGCCGATGCCTACGTGGCGCTCGAGCAGCGTGACCCCGACGGCGCTGTCTCCGATGCGCGCCGGGCTCGCTCGCTGAACCCGCTCGCGGTCGAGCCGATCTTCGCCCAGGCCGTCGCCGAGGAGGCGCGCGGGAACGACGGCGACGCGCTCGATCTCTACATCCGGGCCGTCGAGCTCCAGCCGGAGAACTCGCGGACCTGGTTCGAGCTCGGGCGCTTCGAGCTCGACGCGGGGCTGCGCGAGTGGGGAATCCGGCACCTGCTGCGATCGCGCGAGCTGGATCGCTGGGGCCCGTCTGATCCAGTGCTCGGCAGGCTCGGCATTTGAGCACCCGGCGGGAGGCGGCCTACGCGGCGGCCGCGGCCGTCCTCTCCTGCGTCGGCGCGACGATCTTCCTCCGGCTCTGGGATGCGGACTTCCGGGTCCCGTTCTCCTACTCCGGCGACGGGACGCTCAACCTGATGCTGATCAAGAGCGTGATGGAGCGCGGCTGGTTCTACGAGAACCCGCGGCTCGGCGCTCCGGAGGGCCAGCAGCTCTACGACTACCCGGTGCTGAGCGGAGACACGCTGCACGTCCTGTTCTTCTGGGTCGCCGGCCTGTTCACCGACGACCCGTCACTCGTGATGAACGTCTTCTTCGTCCTCACCTTCCCGGTGACGGCAGTCGTGACCTACCTCGTGCTCCGGCGCCTAGCCGTGGGGCCGGAGGTCGCAGTCGTGATCTCGCTGCTCTACACGCTCACGCCGTACCACTTCATGCGCGGAGAGGTGCACCTGTTCCTGGCGGCGTACTACGTCGTCCCGATCGGCGCGTATCTCGCGCTGTCGGTGCTGGACGGCCGTGCTCGTATCGGGCTGGCGACTGCCGGGCTGGCGGCGCTGGTGGCCGTGGCGTCCGGATCGTTCTACTACTCGGCGTTCACGGTCCTGCTCGTCGCCGTCGCTGCGATCCTGCGATTCCTCGCCGCGCGCGACCGGCGGGCGTTCCTCCCGGCGGCGTTCGTGGTCGGCGTGATCCTGGCCGTCTCGCTCGTCCAGCTGGCGCCCACGATCGTCTACCGGGCGAAGCATGGGACGAACGAGGAGGTCGCGAAGCGCTATTGGTTCGAGAGCGAGAACTACAGCCTCCGGCTCACGCAGCTGCTCCTGCCGGTGGACGGGCATCGGATCGACGCGCTGGCTTCCAGGAAGGCGGAGTACACCGAGCAGATCCCGCAGAACGAGGGGCGGGCGGCGACGCTCGGTCTCATCGCGTCCGTCGGGTTCCTGTGGCTCCTGGCGGTGGCGTTGCTGGCCGTCGTGGGCGCTTGGCCAGAGGTGATCTCGCGGTATCGAGGCCTCGCGGCCTTGACGTTGGTTGCTGTTCTGGTCGGGACGACGGGCGGGCTCTCGACGCTCCTTGCGGTTGGGTGGCCCCAGATCCGCGCGTGGAACCGGCTCTCGATCTTCATCGCGTTCTTCGCGCTCCTGGCGGTGGGGCTGTTGCTGGAGTCGCTTCGGCCGCGGCTTCCCGCGCTCGGCTTCGGGGCGCTGCTCGCCGCGCTGCTCGTGCTCGGCTCGCTCGACCAGACCTCGCCGTTCTTCATCCCGCCGCATGCGGGCCTGGAGGCCGACTACCGCGCCGACCAGTCGTGGTATCGGTCGATGGAAAGGCGGTTACCGGCGCGCGCGATGCTGGTGAACCTGCCGCACGAGCCCTTCCCCGAGCCGCCGCTGAGCTTTCGCCCGCTCTACGAGCCGGCGAAGGGCTATCTCCACACGTCGGACCTCCGCTGGAGCTGGGGCGCGATGCGCGGCCGGGCGGAGGACTGGTCGGGCCGGTATGCGACCCGTCCGGCGGCGGAGCTCGTCCCGGCCGCGCGCGAGGCGCGGCTTCGCGGGCGATCTCCGTGGACCGGCTCGGGTACCAGGACGGCGGCGTTGCGACCGAGGCGGACCTGCGAGGAGTGCTCGGCACCGAGCCCGAGCGGAGCCCCGACGGCCGCTACCTCTTCTGGCGCCTCTGAGGCAAGTAACAGAGTGTTACTAGGTGCGGTTCGGCCCGCCGACCCCGCTCTGGGAGTGGTCGTCCCGAGCTTCAGGCGGCAAGTAACAGAGTGTTACTTGAGCTTTCTCGGTTGGCGCTAGGAGCCGACGACGACTGCGACGTGAGCGCCCATCAGGTCGCGCACCCGCATGCCGTCCAGCGGGCCGACGATCCTGATCCGCAGGTCGCGTGCGAGTCTCATCGCCTCGCCGCGGTGGCCCGGCCGGTACATGACCACGGAGCGAGTGAAGTCCGTCCGGTTCGCGTTGCCGACGTGGTTGATCGAGTAGCCGCGCGACTCGACCTTCGAGGCCGTCACGTGCGCGGCGCCCGACACGCCGTTTCCGTTCAGGACGATGACGCTCGTCTCGCCCCGCGCCAGCTGCGGCTTCGAGCTGCCGATCTTCGGCTTCGCCTTCGCCTGCGTCTCGATCCCGAGGCTTCGCTGCTGCGCGGTGTCGCGCATCCGTTCCGACAGCGGCTGGCCGAGCAGCGCGACGCCGAGGATCAGGATCAGGACGAGCTCGACTGCCGCAACCGTGCTTGCGATGAGCGTCGCGGTCCGCCACGGACGGGCCAGGGTCTCGGGCTGCGGCATGCTCATCGACTGGTCCATCGGCGGAGGCTTTGTTCGCCTGGACCCCGCACTATCCTCCCGCCATGTTCGTCTCCTTCGAGGGGCTCGACGGCTCGGGCAAGACGACGCAGGCCGAGCTCCTTGCCGAGGCGCTCGAGAAGGAAGGGCGCCAGGTGGTCGCGACGCGCGAGCCGGGAGGGACGCCGCTCGGCGAGCGGGTCCGCGACCTGCTCCTGGACGGGGACGCGATGTCGCCGTGGACGGAGGCGGCGCTCTTCACCGCGGCCCGAGCCGAGCTCGTCGACCAGGTGATCGGCCCGAAGCTCGCCGAGGGCGCCGAGGTCGTGTCCGACCGGTTCCTCGACTCGTCGCTCGTCTACCAGGGGATCGCGCGGGGCCTCGGGGTCGAGCGCGTGCTTGCGCTCAACCTCGATGCGATCCGCGGCATCCTTCCGGACATCACCTTCCTGCTCTTGGTCGACGTCGACGAGGCCGTGAAGCGGTCGAGCGGCGCGCGCGACCGGATCGAGCGGGAGGGCGAGGGATTCATGACGCTCGTGGACAACGGCTACCGCCAGCTCGCCGGTCTTTATCCCCCAGCGCGTCGTCGCACTCAGTGGCGACCGGCCGGTGCACGACATTGCGAAGGAGGTTCTCGACCATGTTCGAGAACGTGCCGGAGCAGGCTGAGGCCAAGGCGCTCCTCGAGGCGGCGCTCCGGGAGGGCACCGCGCACGCGTACCTCTTCCACGGGCCGCCCGGCGTCGGGAAGCGCGGGTTGGCAACGGCGTTCGCGGCCGAGCTGCTCGGGGAACACGAACGGGTCTCGCGCGGATCGCATCCGGATCTCTACGTCCTGGAGCCGCTCGGCGACCAGATCCGGATCGACGCGATCCGAGAGCTGCGCCGCGACCTCCATATGCGCCCGTTCGAGGCGGACCGACGCGTCTACCTGATCTTCGGCGCGCACTCGATGAACGAGGAGGCGGCGGACGCGCTGCTCAAGGATCTCGAGGAGCCGCCGCCGTACGCCGTGATCGTGCTCGTCGCCGACGACGTCGGGCCCCTGCCGGAGACGATTCGGTCGCGCTGCCAGCCGGTGCCGTTCAGGCGGCTCTCGGAGCGCGCGGTGCGGTCGGTCGTCGAGGAGCGCGCTCCCGGGCTCTCGGAGAACCAGGCGGCGGCCCTTGCCCGGGTCGCAGCAGGCCGCCTCGACCGCGTCGAGCGCCTGCTGGATCCCAAGGCCGTCGAGCGCCGCTCGAAGCTGATCGAGCTCGCGCGCGCCGTCTACCGCGACGAGGACTTCGTGCCTGCCGAGGCTTCCGCCGCGCTCATCGAGGCGGCCGCGGAACGTGCGAACGAGGCACGGGCCAAAGCAGAGGAGGAGCTCGAGAATCTCGATCTGCCGGACCGCGAGGCCGAGCAACGCCTGCGGCGAGCCGCGCGCGGAGCGGAGCGGGAGGAGCTGCTGCTCGCGCTCGAGGAGCTTGCGGCCTGGTACCGGGACCTGATCGCGGTGAGCGTCGGCGCCGAGCGAGCGGCGATCCACGTCGACCACCTCGCCGAGCTCCAGGAAGATGCGACTGAGGACCGGGCCGCGTCAGCGGAAGTCGCCGCGGAGATCGTCCGAGAGCAGTGGCGCCTGCTCGAGGAGCTCCAGCTCCAGGCGCCGCTCGCGTTCGAGGCGCTCTTCGTCCAGCTCAGGCGTGCGTTCGCCGGCGTGCTCATCGCTGCCTGATGCGCCGGCGCGGTTGGGTCTCGGGATTGGCGGCGCTCGTCGCCGCCGCTGGGACACTGCTCCTCGGCGCTGCGACTGCCCGGCCGGCGCTCGAGGGGCCTGGATTTTTCGTCGGGTTCAGCGACGACCTGCCGCGCGCGATCGGCGCAGAGGCGGTCACGCCGGCGCGCGACCTTGGTGCGGGCGCCTTCCGGTTCACGCTCCAGTGGGCGCCGGGTGAGACGCGGGTTGCGGACGGCGACGTCGCCGACTTCCGGGAGGCGATTCGCGATACGACCGGGATGAAGGTCGTCCTGGCCGTGTACAGCTACGGCCCGAACGCGCAGCATGCCCCAAAGACGGAGGCCGGCCGCGAGCAGTACTGCACGTACGTGCGCGACGCGCTCATTCGCCTTCCCTCCATCAAAGACGTGGTGATCTGGAACGAGCCGAACAAGAGTCTCTTCTGGTCGCCCCAGTCGGCCGAGGCGCCGGTTGCCTACGAGGCGCTCCTGGCGCACTGCTACGAGGTCCTGCATGCGGCGATCCCCGGCGTCAACGTGATCGGCCTGGCGCTGTCGTCGACCGGCAACGACGACGGTGTGTCGCACTCGCCGGGCGCCTTCATCCGCGCGGTGGGCGAGGCGTACCGAGCGAGCGGTCGGCGCGCTCCGCTCTTCGACACCGTCGGCCACCACCCCTACGGTTTCACGGCGTCCGAGCGGCCCTGGCGAAAGCACATCGGCTCCAAGGTCCTCGCGCAGGGCGACTGGAACAAGCTCATGTACAACCTCTGGCTCGCATTCGACGGCACCGCGCAGCCGATTCCGGGCAGCGGTGGAGTCGGCATCTGGTACATGGAGGGCGGCTCGCAGACCGCGATCGACGACGGGAAAGAAGGCGCGTACACCGGGAGCGAGACGGTTGCGGTCGTCCCGGACTCCGTGGGCGGCGCGTCCGAGACGCCGCCGCAGTCCGAGACAAGCGCGGCCCCGGACCAGCACACCCAGGCGCTCGACACGATGCGCCTGGCCGCCTGTCAGCCGTACGTCCACGCGTACTTCAACTTCCTGCTGTTCGACGAGCCGCGGCTGGGCGGGTGGCAGTCGGGCGCCTACTGGGCCGACCGAACGCCGAAGGATTCGCTGCCCGGATTCCGTCAGGCGATTGCAGAGGCGAATTCGGCCACGGTGGACTGCAACGCGCTCAAGGGCGGACGCCCGAGCGCGGACTTCATGCCGCCGACGACGCCGACCGAACTCGAGGCTGTCCCGCAGGAGGACCCACTGCGCGTGGACCTCACGTGGAGCCCGAGCACCGACGATCTGAGCGCGGCCGGCTACCGCATCTACCGGAACGGCGCTCACGTGGGGACGACCTCTGCCACAGAGTGGACGAACATGACCGTGGCGCCCGAGACGACGTACTCGTACACGGTGCGTGGTCTCGATTCCGCGGGAAATCTCGGCGGCGCCTCGGCGGCGGTCACGGTGACGACGGGGACGAGCGACCCGCCGCCTCCGCCGGTCCCACCGCCCCCGCCGGTCCCACCGCCTCCACCGGTGCCTCCGCCTCCACCCGTGCCGCCGCCTCCGCTCGTCCCGCCGCCGCCACCGGAAGTCAAAGCGCCGGCCGGGACGACGCGGACGGGCACGGCGCGCCGCGACATTCTCCGCGGAACGCCGGGACCGGACGTGCTGCGCGGCCTCGGCGGCGCCGACCTCCTCGTCGGCGGCCGCGGGCTCGACCGGCTGCTCGCGGGACCCGGCAACGACGTCGTGCGTGCCAGGGACGGCGCTCGAGACGCGATCACCTGCGGTCCCGGACGCGATCTGGTGGTCGGCGATCGCGTCGATCGCATCGCTCGCGACTGCGAGCTCGTTCGCCGTTGATACTGGCGACTCGATGATGATCACCGAGCGCTCGAAGCGCGTGATCCCCTTCCGCGAGCACGACGCAAAGCGGGTCGGCGAAGGCTGCTTCTACCTCGACCTGATCGTCTGGCTGAACGGCGACGCGATCGAGCTCGGGGATCGGGTCGGCTTCAACTACGGCTGCTACGTGAACGGCTACGGCGGCCTCCGGATCGGCGACCGGTCGATCATCGGCCCCTACTCGATGATTCACACCGCCAATCACGAGATGGATCCGGGACTCCCGATCGTCGATCAGGGCTGGACGAAGCAGCCGGTCGAGATCGGCTCCGACTGCTGGATCGGCATGGGCACCTGCATCCTCCCCGGCGCACGCATAGGAGACGGGTGCATCGTGGGAGGCGGCAGCGTCGTCGTCGCCGGCGAGCTGGAAGCGAACACCGTCGCTGTCGGGAACCCAGCTCGCGTGATCAAGCGTCGCTGATGCGCATCCTCTTCCTCCAGCAGCAGCCCTGCGTCCGTGCGCTCAAGTACTCAGTCGCGCTTCGCGGTGCTCTGCCGGGAATCGCGCTCGGCTTCGCCTACCAGGGCAAGACCCTGAGCGGGTGGTACGGCTCGGGCGACGAGCTCTTCGAACACTGGTGGGACCTCGGCGAAGACCCGACCGAGACCCTACGGGCCGCCGTCGACGAGTTTCGACCCGACCTCGTCCACAGTCACAACCTTCCGGACTCCCTGACTGCGATCGCCCTCGAGCTCTTTGCCGGCCGCGTGCCCGTCGTCCACGACGTCCATGACCTCCAGAGCCTTCGTCGGACGCCCTACGAGAACGGCTTCCCGGAGCCGCGGGAGACTCTCGCGCTCGAGCAGTTCGCGATCGAGCAGTGCTCTGCGCTGGTCGCGGTGTCGGAGGAGCTCCTCGACGAGATCCGCGGCCGCTATCGACTGACGGCGCCGACGCTCGCCTTCCCGAACTACGCCCTCCGCCGTGACCTGCCGCCGGTGCTCGCGCCCGCTCGGCGCCGGAACGGGCAACGGCCGCGGATCGTCTACCAGGGAACGCTCTCGACGAACGGAGGCCACTACGACCTCCGCGAGATCTTCCGCTCGATCGTGCGTCAGGGCCTCTCGCTCGACGTCTATCCGTCGCGCCCTGTGCCTGCGTACGCCGAGCTCGCGAGCGGACCGGCCGGCCTGCGGCTGCACTCAACGCTTCCACTGCGACAGCTCCTCGCCGAGCTGACCGAGTACGACTTCGGCTGGGCCGGCTTCAACTCGGCGCTCAATGGCCCGCACCTCGACACCTGCCTCCCGAACAAGGCGTACGAGTACGTCGGGTGCGGCTTGCCGGTGCTGACCCTGCGGCATCGCGCTCTCTCACGCTTCCTCGGCGAGGGCCCTTTCGGCGTGAGCCTCACGACGCTCGACGATCTCGGCGGACAGCTGGCTGCGATCGACGTCGTCGAGGTTCGCCGCCGCATCGCGAACGCCCGCCACGAGCTCACGGTGGAGGCGAACATCCACCGCCTGATCGAGCTGTACGAGTCGGTCTCCTAGACCTCGACGTAGCGCGCGCCGAGAGTGGTCGCGAGCGTACGGTGTGCGGGCGACGTTCCGACGAGGACCGAGCGCGACGGATCGACGCCGTGTTTCCGTGCGAAGGCGAGCGGCAAGCCCGGAAGCGGCGGTCGGCACCAGCAGGTCGGCGGACCGGCCGGATGCGGGCACAACGCGCTCTCGACCGGGCCGGAGACATCTGCAGAGAGGAGCGCGGCGAGCTCGGCGAGCTCGTCCACAGTGCCGTCGGGGCTCCAGTCGAAGATCAGGTGAGGCGCGCGCCGATCGCCCTGGCCGACAGCGCCCTTTCTCACCGCGGCCGCTGCGACGAAGACACCCGCCCTTGCTCGCCGGGTCGGTTGCAACCGCTCGAACGGCATCTGCTCCACGCTTGTGAAGCCCTCGTCGTCCGTCGGCGGCTCGAGCTCGCGGACCGTGCGCATCTGCGAGGTCGGGGCGTGCACCCCGGGCTCGCGCCGTGCTGCCGCTCTCAGCTCGTCGGGAGTCGGGAGCGACCCGAAGCGCTCGAGCAGCCGCTCCACGAGGTTGACCTGCGCCTGGGCGAGCGGCGTGTCGACCCAGACGCACCGCGCCGGGATCCCGAGGCGGCTCGCCACGTCGAGGACGTAGCTGCGCGAGGCCCGGGTGAGGTACGTGTTGTCAAGCACGACCCGCCGCGATCCCGACGACAGCTCCTCGTCCAGCTCATCGGCGACCTGGCGAAGGGTTCCACCACGCTCGTCGCGGTTGAGGCGGAGATAGCCACGATCGACGTACCCCTCTGCGACGAGGCTCTTCCCGGCCCCCGGGATGCCCATGACGACGACCACCTCGGCATCGTCCGAGGGGCGCCGCCGCTTTCGGCGGGCCGGTCGGGGCTTGCCGAACGCACCTGCCAGGACTACTCGGTCGCCCTCTTCGAGGCCGAGGGTCGCGGCGCGGGCGGCCGAGCGCGCTGTCTCAGGCCGGCGCGCGCCGGGGATCGCGACCACAGCGGGCGAGAGGTCGAGGAGCCAGGCGAGCGCGACCTCCCACGGCGTCACCTTGCGTAGATCCGCGACTTCGACCAGCGCTTCGTGGCGACCTAGACGGCCTGCTCGCTTCGGTCCCCCGAGCGGGGAGTGGGCAATCACCGCGATCCCGTTCTCGGCGCAACGGTCGACGACTCCGCCTCTCAGTGCGTGGTCGTCGTACGGGCTGAGCGCGATCTGCACCGCCATGATCGGCGCCACCTCGAGCGCTTCGTCCAGCTGCGGCCGGTTGACGTTCGAGAGCCCCACGTGCCGGACGAGGCCCTCGTCGGTGAGCCGCGCGAGTGCGCGAACCGAGGTTCTCCACGCCGTCCGCGGATCGGTCGCATGGATGAGGTAGAGGTCGATCCCCAGGCCGTCCAGTGCAACGAGGCTCGCCTCGCAGTCGGCCCGAATCGCCTTCGCGCGACCGTCGGGGATCCAGCCGCCGCCGGCCCGTGACATGCCGCCCTTGGTCACGATCCGCGCCGTTGCTTCAGCCTTCGCGCGTCGAAGACCGTTGGCGAGCAGCCGCTCGTTGTCCCCGTAGGCGCGCGCGGTGTCGAACACGGTGATGCCCGCCTCGACGGCGGCCGCGATCGTCTCGAGCGCCCTCTCGTCGTCCCGGCTCTCGTCCGTCGATATCCGCATGCAGCCGAGGCCGATGCGGAGCTCCGAGGCGTCGAGCCAGCCGGGGTTGCTCAGGCCGGACCTACCGCCGCTCGTTGCCGCGCTTGTAGTTGCCCGTCGCGCGCGCCATGACGTGCTGCGGGTCGTCCCGCTCGATCTTGGCGAGGAACCGCTCGGCCGCCGTCCCGCGCAGCGTCGCCGCCGCTCTTCCGCGGTGCGTGATCACGACGTCGCCGCCTCGGACGATGTACTCGAACCCGGTCGGAGGAGGCATAAGGTCACGCTAGCGGCCTAGGCTTTGAGTCGTGTTCGCGACCGTCGCCGAGCTCTGGCGCTACCCGGTGAAATCGCTCCTCGGCGAGGAGCTTCAGGAGGTGGAGGTCCGTGAGCGCGGCGTCGTGGGCGATCGGCTCTACGCCGTCACAGACCGCGATGGCAAGCTCGGAAGCGGCAAGACTTCGCGACGCTTCCGCCGGCTCGACGGTCTCTTCGAGCTCCAAGCCCGGAGTGGTGGAGAGCGGCCGCTCGTGACGCTCGCGGACGGGCGAGAGCTCGAAGCCGGCGGCGCGGAGCTCGACGCGTTCCTCAGCGAGCGCTACGCCGACGATCTGCGCGTCCTGCAAGAGGACGGCGTGCCGCACCACGACGCGGCGCCGCTGCATCTCCTGACCACCTCCTCGGTGCGGTGGCTCAGGAGCATCCTCTCGGCCTCACGCATCGACGCCCGTCGGTTCCGTCCCAACGTCCTGCTCGAGACCGCGGGCGCCGAGCTCGCCGAGGACGCGTGGGTCGGCCAGCGCTTCGCGCTCGGCGGCACGGTCATCCGCGTGATCGATCGCACCGAGCGCTGCGTGATGACGACGAACGCGCAGTCGGAGCTCCCGAAGGATCCGGCCGTCCTCCGTGCCGTCACCGAGCTCAACGACGCCTGCCTGGGGATCTACGCGAGCGTCGAACGAGGCGGAATCGTCCGGGTCGGCGACGCGTTACGAGCGCTAAGCTGACCGCTCACGCCGACGTAGCTCAGCTGGTAGAGCACTTCACTCGTAATGAAGGGGTCCCCGGTTCGAGTCCGGGCGTCGGCTCACAGAAAAGGCCCTGCTGAGAGGGCCTTTTCCGTCTATAACCTGGGTTATAAGGGCTAGCTGGCGGTGTCCACTCCGTGCCCAGACGCCCGCGGTTACGGCCCTAGGCAGGTCAGCCCGCCCTTGTCAACCCTCACCGTCCCGGTCGAGAGGTCGAGGACGAACACAAATCGCGCCCTGAAGCGATCGCCGGAGGCGTTCGTCATGATGTCGGTGAGTCTGTTCATGATGACTTGGCCGTTATCGACGAAATTGTCCGTCCCATGGCCAACGAACCCATCACTCGTCGTAATCGTCCTCTGAGCGCGAGCGACGACGCGGTCGCCGTGGAAGTGGACGTACGCTGTTCCGACGAACGTGACCGTCATCGGGGTGCCGGTACACGGATTCACGTCGGGGAACACGTCTAAGATCGGGAACTGGGTCGGCGGATCCGCGGCCGCCGGAACGGCGAACGCGAGAGCTACGACACTCAGCAGACCGACAACAAGTCTCATCATCACTGGTCTCCCCTCGGTGCTCGAAGGTGGGACCCCGCGACTCGATGCTGGCAGATCGCATCAGGCGTTACAAGGGGCGACAGCCTGCGGCCTTAGCCGCGTGGTTGTCGAACTAGACTCAAGCGCCACCCGACGCGTTGGAGGTGATCGCGATGGCCGCAGGAGCTTTCCAGGAAGTAGTCGAACCATCCGGGCGCGTAATGGTCGCGCTTCCGCCGTGCAAGAGCTCGGGGGCTGTGAAGTACGACCGCATCTTCCTGTCACTGGCGAGTGATTTCGAGGGCGCCCGAGTACGGCTTGCCATCGGCAAGCCCGGGGCGTTCGCCGTCGAAGACAACCTCGCCGTGCCTCCGGGCAGGAGCGTCGTTCGGGAGCTCAAACCGGGCGATGAGGTGGCATCGATCATCCATCAGCACGGCCAACCGGTCGCAATCCTGATCGAGTACCAAGGGCTCTAGGAGGAAACCCGTTCCGACCGAGCGCTAGCGGGGGTCGGTCGCCTCGGCGATGCGCTGCGGAACGCCCTCGTCCTTGGCGACGACGTCATAACCCTCGCGGCGCTCCACGACGCTCTCGACGTCGGGGATGTCGTGGCCGGGAACGATGGCGAAGTGCGTGGCTTCGGAGCGAAGCTCTTGGTACGCCGGCGCGGTCATCGAGATCTTCTCGACGCAGTCGACATTGCCGCACTCGCAGACCAGTATGAGCTCGCCGGTCAGCGGCTCGAAGGTCCTGTTGAGCTCCTCGATCCGCTCGTTCGCCTCGCGGAAGACCGCCTCATTCAGGCCGATACGGCGTTGACGTTCGTCCATTCCGCCGACACTACTCGCCGGGGGCCGCTCGTGGAGGATTCCCGACAGGGCTGCGTTCGTCCAAGGCGTCGACGATCTCACCGGCGCGACCGGTCTTCTCCACGATCGAGTAGCCGTCTCGTCGCTCCACTACGACAGCGGCTCCCATGGACGCAGCCTCGTGGCCCGGGATGTTCATGAAGTGCCGAGAGTTCGAGCGCACCTCCTCGTACTCCTCGAGCATGAGCCGAACGATCCCCGAGCAGCTTGGATCGGAGCATTCGCAGATGAACGGGATGGGCGTCTCGATGCCGTAGGAGCCCGCCGCCGCGCTGATGCGCTCGTTCGCCTCTCGAAAAGTCGCGTTGTTCGTTGCGATCCGTTCCTCCGGCACTCCCTCCACGTCTTTCTCCCTTCGCTGCGATGCCCCCTCAGGTGGGTCATGCCCACGTGGAACTGGGAGAAACCTTCGTGGAGCGGGCTCAGTTCACTTCCGCGGGGCCGCGGCGCTGCAGCAGCTCCGGCTCCCGAACGACAACCATCGCCCGCCGCAGCTCGACGACTCCTCGGCGCTCCAGGTCGCGCAGGACGCGGTTCGCCGTCGCCCTCGACGTTCCAGCGAGCTCGGCCAGCTGCTCCTGCGCGAGCGGGATCTCGCCGCCGTACAGCTCGCCGAGTTCTGCGACGCGCCGCACGACGCGGGTCTCGGCGGGGAGGTAGTACGCCTCCGTCAACTGCTCGGAAAGGCGGCGCACGCGCTCGCCGAGCAGCCGGATAAGGAGGCCGTCGACGCTCGGATGCTCCCGCCGGAGACGATCGAAGTCGCCGACGAGGACGGAGCGCGTCTCGGCCTGCTCGAGCGCGGCGACCGTCGCCGAGCGCTGACCACCCTCACGGGCCACCAGGGCGAGCTCGCCGAAGGCGTCGCCGGGCCCTCGCACGCCCAGCAGCGTGGTCGAGCCGACCGGTGTAGTGATCCCGACCGCGAACCGGCCGCTGACGATCAGGTGAAGGCAGTCGGCGGGGTCGCCCCGGTGGAACACGATCTCGCCTCGGTCGAAGCTCCTCCTCCGGGCGATCGCGAGCAGGCGCTGCACGTCCTCCTCGGGGACCCCGGCGAACAACTCCCACCTCATGGGACTGTCACGAGTTTGACACTTCGTGCGTCGCGCGCGTGAACGACACGGCCGCGCTGCCCCCTTACGGTGACCTCATGGCAGGGAGGACAGCAGAAGGAGGCGGAACCATGAGGCGCAAGAAGCGTGTCACGATCTTCCGGATCGCAGTTGCAGCAGGGCTGGTCGCCATGTTCACGGCGACCGCCGCGCAGGCGAAGCCGCTGCCGAGCGACCAGCGCCACAGGCAGGGAATGCCCGTGTACGTGATCGGGTCGCAAACCCCGGACGACCGCGGGTTCGCGCGGGCGACGAGCGAGCAGCAGCAGGTCATCCCATATCTGAGCCAGGGTCAGGGCGTGACCTCGGCGGAGCTGGGATTCGCGGTCTCGAATAGCCCGGACGATCGGCCGTATCCGCGGCCGACGGGTCCGGAGATCGTGTCGGCGACGAGTGACGGCGGCACCGGCATCGACGTCAACCTGTTGGCGGTGACAGGTTTCGCGCTGGCGCTGATGCTGGGTATCGGGATGGGCGTGGCGTTCAGCCACAGCCGTTGGGCCAAGCCCGTCTCGGCCTGAGGGAAGCAGAGAGGAAGGGCGGGTCGCTGGGGCCCGCCCTTCGTCTGTGCTCATTCCCGCCGGGGGCGAACGCGCGAATAGATCCTCTTCGCCGTCTTCGACCGCTTGAGCGCCCGGCGGAGGCGGATTCCGCCGACGAGGGCCTCCTGGGCGGCTCGTCCGCGCCGCGTTCGCGCGAGGCCGATTCCCTCGTAGACCGGCTCGAGCCGGTCGGTGAACTGCCGCTTGTGCTCGGCGGCGATCCCGAGGAGCTCGACCCGTCTGATCCCTTCCGACCACGAGGCCTCGAGCGACTGCAGCTTGGCTTCTGAGCCGAGGCCGTAGCGCGCGTAGGCGGGGTCGAAGGCCATGGTCAGCCCGTAGGTGCGACCGGCGAGCAGTAAGTAGAGCGAGAAGGCGGCCGGGCGGCCCTCGAGCCGGATCACGAGGGCGCGGGCCACGTCCTCTTCGGCGAGACGAAGCAGCGCCGCGCGATGGAAGCGCTTCCCGGTTTCCGTGATGAACCCCGACGGGTCGCTGCGGCCCCGCCAGCGCAGCTCGTGGACGACAAACGCCTCCTCGATCGCCCTGGCCATCTCTTGCCGACTGCGTGCGACCTCGCACTCCACGGTGCCGAGACGCTCGAGCTGCCGGAGGCGCCTGCGTCGCTCGCTGCGCGCCTTCGAGGACAGCCTCGCGGTGTACTCGGCCTCCCAGCTTTCACCGAGGTCACAGACGGGCGCATCGAGTCGTTCGACGAGGCGGAGCGAGCTCTGGGGGAGGGCGGCGACGAGCCTGCTGGAGCCCGGCAGGCCGAAAAGATCGACGAAGTCGTGGTCGCCCTCGCCGGACCGGCCGGCGAGCTCGTCAACGACGGCCGATGCGTCCTCGCCAGGGACGACGAGGGCGTCGGCAAGGATCGCCCAGGTCCCGCCGACGAACTGGCTCACGCGGACGCCGAGCCGCCGCTGCGTGCAGAGCGGAAGGGCTCCGACCAGGCGGTCTCCGCGGTACGCGACGTGGACGGTGAGCTCGGCGTCCTGACCGTAGTGGCGCCACCACTCCAGCAGCCAGGAGTGGAGTAGGAACGGGCTCGGGCGCGGCATTGCGCGTACGAGCTCGTCCCAGGGCCCGGCGAGGCGCTCGAGGCCGGCCTCGGACGAGATCGTCTCGAGCCGGAGGCCCGCCTCCCGCGTAGGGGCCGCCTCGACCGGGATCCGAGTAGCGGCTTCCGTCTCCCTCACCGCCCGGGCCGGAAGACCACCGACGTGAACGTCTTGGCACAGATCGCGAGGTCGACCAGGAGGTTGCGATGGCGGAGGTACCAGAGGTCGTAGGAGAGCTTGTTCGCCGCGCCCTCCGCATCCGAGGAGTAGTCGGACCTGAGCTGCGCCCACCCGGTGACGCCCGGCTTGATCAGCAGGCGCCGCGAGAAGAACGGGATCGCCTCCTCGAGCATGGGGATGAACTCCGGCCGCTCGGGCCGGGGCCCGACCACCGACATCTGGCCCTTGAGCACGTTCCAGAGCTGCGGGAGCTCGTCGAGGTGGGTCATCCGGAGAACGCGGCCGATCCGCGTGACGCGGGCATCGCCGACCGCGGTGTACGAGGCGCAATCGGGCTCGGCGTCGGCCCGCATGGTCCGGAACTTGAGCATGGTGAAGGGCATGCCGCCGGCGCCGACCCGCGTCTGCCGGTAGATGACGGGTCCGGGGCTCAGCCGGACGAGCAGCGCGATCACGGGCCAGAGCGGCGCGCTCAGGATCAGCACAAACGACGCGCAGGCAATGTCGAACGTCCGCTTCGCGAGGCGGGTATACGGGCGGCGCCAGACGTGGAGGAGGCTCATGAACCACGTCGGGGTCAGGCCGTCGAGAGGGATGCGGCCGAACGCGTGGTCGAAGAAGTGCGCGAACCCGATCACCTTGATCCCGTCCGACGGCGCGGCGAGCAGCCGATCGAGCGCCTTCGCGGAGCTCTCGGCGTCGGTCAGGACGATCAGGTCGGGGCGCAACTCGTCGATGATCTTCGACAGCTCGGCCACCGACCCGACGCGCGCGGAGTCCTCCGGCTCGTCGTCGACGGCGCCGACGACGGCGAACGGGGAATGTCCCTCGAGTACGACAGCACCGGCGATCTCGGCGGCGGCTGACGAGGGGCCGACGACGAGGACGCGTCTCTTGGCGACGACCCGCTGGGCGACCGACTCCCAGATCGTTGTCAGCGTGAAGACGGCAACGGCCAGGGCGAGGATCGTCCAGCCTGACATCCCGAGACCCGGGACCCAAAGCGCAAGTGCCGACGCCCCGACGAAGCCCGTGGCGGTGCCGACGGCGCAGCGAATCGGGACGCCGAGCGTGAGGTGGACCGCCGAGAAGGCACTGCGAAGGGCGAAGAGCCAGACCGACGCGAGCACCGTCGCCGCCAGAAGTCCGACCCCGGCCGAGAACCGCGGGCCCATGATCGCGTAGCAGGGAGCCCATACGAGCGCAGCCCGTCCGGCTTCGGTCATCCATCTGGTGCTGACTCGCGCGGGCGCCGCCGCCGTCCATTCGGCGGTCGCCGGCAGTCCCTCGGGGATGCTGGAGGCCACGTCTAGAAAGTTCCCCAGGGCGAGCAGGCCTGAGCCACACCTAGGCTTCGATCGTGCAGCGGATCGCCGTCGTCGGCCCTGTTGGAGCGGGGAAGTCGAGTCTCGCCGGCAAGCTCGGGCGGACCCTCGGGATCCGCGTACTCCACCTCGACACGCTCTTTTGGAAGCCCGGCTGGGTCGCGACTCCATCCGACGAGTGGGAGGCGATGCAGCGCCGTGAGCTCGCCCAGCCCCAGTGGATTGCGGACGCGCAGTACGACGACATCCTCCCCGACTGGGTCGAGCAGGCGGATACCGTCGTCTTCCTCGACGTCTCGCCGTTCGTCTGCTTCTGGCGGGTCGGCCGTCGCCGGCTCGATCGGGAGGGCAGCGGCGCCACTCCCGCCGGAACCGAGCCCGGTGCGGTTCACCAGGCCCTGCGGAAGTTCGTCCGCAACCAGTGGCTCTACCGGACAAAGGTCCGGCGGCAGCTGCTCGCAGAGCTCACACGCGAGCGACCCGGGCGACGGGTGGTCGTCGTGCGGCGGTCGGGTGATGCCGAGGCGTTTCTGCGCTCGGTGGACTCGCCGGGTACCTGAGGGGGAACTTTTCTGATGTGGGAGTCGTGACAACTCCGGCCGGGCTCACCCTCGAGACGATCTCGAGCGAGAGCGCCTTCGCGGCGCTCGACGTGGACGAGTGGGACACGCTCGTCAGGTCGATGCCGCGCCCGAGCCCGTTCCTGCTCCACGGCTGGCTTCGGGAGTGGTGGCAACATTACGGCGAGGGCGGTGAGCTCGCCGTTCACGTCGCGTATCGCGATGGCCGACTGGTCGGGGCGCTCCCGCTGTGCGTGCGGCCGAGGTACGGGATGCGCGTGCTCTCGTTCGTCGGAGGCGAGGACGGGTCGCTCGCCGATGTGCTCCTCACCGACGGAGAGCCGCCCGAGGTCGCGTCGGCGCTCCTCGACCGGGGGGTCTCGTCCGGCCAGGACTTTGCAGAGTTCTCGGGCCTCTCGACCGCGAGCCGGCTCGTCGCGATCCTCGGCCCCTCCCGGCTGAGCCTGGTCGAGCGCTCCGAGGCCCCCGTCTTGGATCTCACGCCCGGCTGGGAGGAGGTCTACGCCTCGAAGCTCAGCTCGAAGAAGCGGAACCACTACCGGCGCCGGCGCCGGCAGCTCGCCGAGGTCGGGCGCGTGGACGTCGACGTCGCGTGCACCGAGCCCGAGCTCGATCGGGCCCTCGACGACGCCTTCAAGCTGCACGACCTGCGCTGGGAGGGGCGGCCCGACGGCTCAGGCTTCGCGACGCCCGTGGGCCGAAGCTTCCAGCACGCGGCGGTCCGTGCGCTGGCTCCGCTGGGCGTTCCGCGGATCGTGACGCTGAAGATCGACGGTCGGCCCGTCGCGTTCCACTACTACCTCGTCCTCGACGGCCGGATGTACGTCTACCGGATCGCGTTCGACCCGAGCTTCGCCCGCCTCTCGCCCGGTGTGATCAACACGCTGGACGCGATCGAGAACGCCGCCTCCGAGGGTGCGACCAGGGTCGAGTTCCTCGGCGGAGCAGAGCGGTACAAGGTCGAGCTCGCCGACCGCCTCGAGCCGCTCTGCCAGGGCATTGGGCTCGCCTCCACGCTCAAGGGCAAGGCGGCGGTTGCGGCCAGGGTCGGCGGGATCCGACTGCGGATGCAGCTGAAGCGGTCGCCCGCCTTGCGCCGCTTTTACTTCGAGGGCCTCGCGCCGGCCAGGCGAATGCTCGGGAGGCTGACGTGAGGTACGTCGTGAAGGCGCTGGCAACGAGGGCGCGCTCTGCCGCGTGGGCGGCGCGCGAGCACGGGCGGGAAGACGGCGACGGACTCCGAATCCTCTTCTACCACCGTGTCTCCGACGACCGTGATGAGCTCGCCGTCAGTCCGCGCGACTTCCGGCGCCAGATGGACCACCTCGCAACCGAGTCCTACCGGGTGGTCGACGTCGTCCAAGCCGCCGAGATGCTCGACCAGGGAGTCTCGTGCCGCCATACCGTGGGCCTCAGCTTCGACGACGGGTTCTTGGACGTGGCCGAGCAGGCCCTGCCGCTGCTGGCCGAGCGGGGCTTCCGCGCGACCGTCTTCGTCGCGCCCGCGGTCGTGGATGGGTGGGCGAGGTTCGGCTGGTACCGCTCGCAGCCGCCTGTTCTCGGCTGGGACGAGATCGTCGATCTCGACAGGGAGGGGACGTTGCGCTTCGAGGCGCACACGCTCACCCATCCGAACCTGCTCTCGCTGCGCGAAGCGGCCGCTCGAGAAGAGATCGTCGGTTCCAAGATTTCGCTCGAGGAGCACCTCGAGCGCGAAGTTGTCGCATTTTCCTACCCTTCCGGGCTCTTCGGGGCTCGTGAACGTGGACTCGTCGCCGCAGCCGGGTTCCACGTCGCGGTCTCGTGCGAGCCCGGATGCAACTCGCGCGGCTCGGATCGTCTCGCGCTCCGTCGGCGGCAGATCGACCGGCGCGACGGCCTGCTGGACTTCCGCGCGAAGCTCGGCGGTGGCCACGATACGCCCCTCCCGCTCCGTGGGGCGTATCGCCGTCGTCGTTACGGCATGGGAGCGGGAGCAGGCAGCCTGCGCATAGCGAGCTCGCGGGAGTAGAGCTCCAGGTGCGCACGCCTGAACGGCTCGAGGTCGAAGCGCTCCTCCGCCCGGGCCCGGCCGGCCATGCCGAGCCTCCGACGAAGCGCCGGGTCGTCCGTGAGGCGCTCGAGCGCCGCGGCAAGGAGCTCCGGGTCGCCAGGGTCGACGAGGAGACCGGTCTCGCCCTCGACGACCTGCTCAGGTACACCGCCGACGCGCGAAGCGACGACTGGGAGCCCGGCAGCCATCGCTTCGAGAACGGAGACCGGGTGGCCTTCGGAGCGGCTTGCCAGCACGAAGACGTCGGCGGCCGCCAGCAGGCGTGGCACGTCGTTGCGCTCCAGCGTGAGCCGCACGGCATCGGAGAGGCCGCTGGTTCGAATCGTCTCCTCCAGCTGGGGGCGGTCAGGCCCGTCGCCGACGATCATCGCCTCGAACGATCCGCTCGGCAGGCGACCGAGCGCTCTGACGAGCGTCTGGAAGTCCTTCGGCGCCTTCAGCCGGCCGACGGCGACGAGGAGCGGCGGCTGGCGGGTGGAGACAGAGCGAGGCGCCGTTGCGACATCGACCGCGTTCGGGATCACGACAGTCGCGTCGCTGGTGCAGGTGCCGGCTGCGAGCCCGGCCTCGAGCTCGCGCTCGGAGACGCAGATCGTCGCCGTCGTCAGCGGTCGCATCAGCCTGTCTGCAACGCGGTAGGCGCGAGCGGCAAGGCCCGAGTGGGCCGCGAATGCCCACCCGTGCGCCGTGAAGATCCGGATCGGTACGCCGCTGATCGCCGCCGCGAGCCGGCCGAGGACGCCGGCCTTGGAGCTGTTCGCGTGGAGGATGTCCGGCCGCTCGCGGCGCAGGAGACGGATCAGCTCGAAGAGGCCTGCAAGGTCGCGAAGCGGACTGACCTCGCGCCGCACGTTCTTCAGCGGAACGAAGTTCGCGCCCGCCTCCTCGGCCGCGCTGCGCAAAGGACCGTCGCCGTGTGCGGCCACCGTGACATCGAAGCGGGTGACGAGCGCCGGCAGCAGCGACGCGACGTACGACTGTGCGCCGCCAACCTCGGCGAGCGTGACGAGCATCAGCAGGCGCGGGCGGGAGGCTGAGGAGACCCGATGACCGCCTACGCCGCCACTCTCCGCCGCCGAATCGACCCCGCGTGGGCCGTCGTCTGGGCGCTGGGCGGAGCCGCGCTCCTCGCGCTCTTCCTGGCGGTTGGCCTGGTGCTCGGCAGGTCGCCCTTGCCACTGCCCGTCGTGCTCGCCTTCGGTGTCGGGCTGCTCGGGACGCTCGCCCTGGCGATGGCCCGCTACGACGCCGCCGTCGCGCTCGGCGTGCTGCTGCTCGCCGTCGTCCGCATCGAGCCGGCGCCGTCCGATCTCGTCTTCGGCGTCGTCATCGCGTTGGCGTTCGTCACGGGGCGGCTCTTCCTCGAGCGGGTTCCGCTCAGCGTGACGATTCTCGTCAGCGCCTTCATGGCGCTGAACCTGCTCGCCGCGACCGACGCGCCCGACGGTGCCCGCGCCGTCTCGTACTTCGCGATCACGCTCTACCTCGGCGTGTTCGGCCTGTGGTTCGCCGCCTACGTCTGCTCGGTCCGGCGAGCGCGCCTCATCTTGCTCGCGTACCTGCTCGGCGCGGCTCTCTCGGCCGCCGTCGCCTGCCTCGCGCTCGTCGCGGGGTTCCCCGGCTCCACCGCGTTCGTGGACGGGCCTCGGGCCCAGGGCCTGTTCAAGGATCCCAACGTCTTCGGGCCGTTTCTCGTCCCCGCCGTCCTGATCCTGATGGAGGAGACCGTCGCGCCGCGCCTGCTGCGCTTCCGCCTCGCGACGAAGCTCCTGTTGCTCTCGGTCCTCACGGTGGGCGTCGTCTTCTCGTTCTCGCGCGCCGCCTGGCTGAACCTCGCTGTCGGGATGCTCGTCCTGCTGACCGTCCTGGCGCTCCGGCGCGGCGGCGGGCGCCGCGCGATGACCATGCTCGTGGTCGCTCTGGTCGCGGGAGCCGCGCTCGTCGGCGTCGTCGCCGCCACGTCGTCCGCGAGCTTCCTGACCGAGCGGGCCGGCCTCCAGGACTACGACGTCCAGCGGTTCGGAACGCAGGCGAGCGGGCTCGAGATCGCCGCCAGCCACCCGCTCGGGATCGGCCCCGGCCAGTTCGAGGCGGTCTCCGACCTGTCCGCTCACAGCACCTACGTCCGGGCGCTGGCCGAGGAGGGCGTGCTCGGCGCGCTGCTCGTGCTGGGACTGCTGCTCCTGACCCTCGGCTTCGCGGCGAGAAACGTCGCGCTCGGCGTGGACACCTACGGGATCGGCTCCGCCGCGCTGCTGGCCGCCTGGTGCGGCCTGCTCGTCAACAGCTCCTTCGTCGACACTCTGCACTGGCGCCACCTCTGGCTGGTCGCGGCGTTGATCTGGGCAGGGACGGCGCTCCGCGCCGGTTACCCGGGGAGGTAGGTGTGAGTCCGGCCGCGGGAACCAACGATCACGACGCCGAGCGGTTCCACCTCAAGGCGTCCGAGCAGCTCGCGAAGCGCGAGCGCGGTCTCCGGCGTCTGGCGGTCCGGGCGGCAGACGATCAGCACGCCGTCGACGCGCTGGGCGAGCACCTGGCTGTCGACGAGACCGAGCAGCGGCGGGCCGTCCAGCACGACGTAGTCGTACTCGGACTCCTTGATCTCCTCGAAGAACCCGTCGAGGGCGTCGCTGGCGAGCAGCTGCGCCGGGTCGGGTGGCGTCTCCCCGCTGGCGAGGACGTGCAGCCTCCCGGAGCCCGTGCGGGCCGCGCTGAGCTGGAAGATGCCGCTCGAGCCTCCGTTCCTGGCGTCCACGAGAACCTCGGAGAGCCCGGGCGTCTGGTCGACGTCGAAGAGCTCGTGGAGCTTGGGCCAGCGCATGTCGGCGGAGACGAGCCACGTCCTGTGCATCGCCTGCGAGAGGACGAGCCCGAGCGCCGCAGTGACCTCGGTCTTGCCCTCGCCGTGGAGCGCGCTCGTCACCAGCACGGTTCGCTGACTCGTCGCGGGCAGACGGCGGCGGAGCGACGCCTGGAGCGTCTGGTAGGCCTCGTACTCGGGAGCGCTCAGGGACTGCGCGCGGTGGCCCATCGGTCGGCGGACGTGCGGCACCTCGGCGAGCACCGGAAGCTCGAGGATCCGGCTCAGCTCCCTGGCGCCGCTCACACGCGGCTTGAGCTGGGCCCGGGCAAGCACGATGAGCGTGGCGATGAAGATCGCGGCGAAGAAGCCGAAGGCGGCGTTCCGGAGAGGCCGCGGCGAGTAGGCCTCGGCCGGCGGCCGCGCCGCCTCCGCGAGCGCCAGCTCCGAGCCGGCGCCCGCCACGCTCAGGTTGAGATCCCTGATCTGCGCACGGATGTCCGCGCGCTCCGTGGCAGCCTGCTCTCCGCGCTTTCCCTCGAGTGGCGCAAGGGCCTGATTGAGCGTCGCCCGTGTCCGGTCGAGGCGGCGTCGTTCGGCGCGGCGCTCGGTGTTGAGGAACGTCGTGGCGACGGCGTTCGCATTCCGCGCCGCGCGTTGCGCGGTCTCGTCTGTCGCGGAGAGGTTGATGATGTTCGCGGTCGGGTCGACGGTCGAGCTGACGCTCTCGTCGAGCGTCGCGGCAGTCTCTCCCGGAACCTTGCGGGCCGCGCGCCGGAGCGTCTCCCGGGTCGTGAGCAGGGCGTTGATCGTGGCGAGCCGGCGCTCGACGGACTCGACGTCGCTGTTCTGGAGCGGGTCGGAGGCGCCCGCGACAACGATCTGCGCGGTCGCACGGTAGGTCTTCGGCAGCGTCAGCGAGACGAGGAGCACGGCCGCCGTCAGCGGCAGGACTATGAGGACGATCAGCAGCTTGCTGCGGCGAAGCGCGTCGAGATACCGGCCCGTCTCCAGGGGCTGGTCCGGGGGAAGGGTGGGCGTCGTGTACGCCGGCAACCCGGTCACCTGAGCGGCCATCACCATGTAGATAACGTCATGCCGCCAAAACGAACCCTTGCTTGGCTTGCCGCCTCCGTTCTGGCCGTGTCCGCGGGATGCTCCGAAACGGCGGATACGCCCGTGTCGGACCCGGCGGGTGGGAATGCGCCCACCGTCGAGTTCCTCGGGCCCGAGCGCCTCACGAAGCCGGTCGAGCTCGCCGCCGACGCACGAGCGCGTTCAGACAGCCGCGTCGTCGCCGTCAGCTTCTTCCTCGACGGTAAGCCGCTTGGCTCGGACACGACGAGGCCTTACCGGCTGGATGTCAATCCCGCCCTGCTCCCGCAAGGACGCCACCGGCTGCGCGTGGAGGCGGTCGACAACCTCGGTCGCCGGAGGACGACGCAGGAGCGTGACCTGACCGTCGAGGGAGCGAAATCCGGCATCGTCGAAGCGGCGCCCGGTTCTTCCTTCGCGCGGGCCAGGGCGGCGCTCGCGAGGGGCAACGTCACCGTGCGCCTCGCTCCGGGCGTCTACCGCGTTAACGAGCTCGAGCTGGGCAGCGGTGCCCGGCTCGTCGGCTCAGGCCCGGAGACGGTGCTCGCTCCCCGGCCCGGCGGCCGGTACTGGGCGCTGGTCGTCGCCAGGGGCAAGAACATCCGGATCAGCGATCTCGCGCTGGACGGAGGCGGTCCTCCTATGGACGAGGACGGCGGGATCGGGATCGCGGTCTTCGACGGCTCGAGCGATGTCCGGATCCAGCGGGTTCACATGTCCCGCGTGCGCACGGACGGGGTCAACGTCTGGGGCAAGTACTCCAGCGTCTCGGTGCAGGACTCGCAGATCGAGAGCGACGGCCGCGGCGAGGCCGGCGTCGTCGCACTCGGGTCGGATCGCTCACGCGACACGAGCGTGATCCGCAGCCGGGTGCGCGACTTCACCTCCTTCGGCATCATCCTCCAGCAGCAGGAGCACGGGCGGCCGGCCGCCGACCTCCACGGGGTCGTGCTCGACAACGTCGTCTCCGACATCCGCGACCCCTCGCGCGATGCTTGCTGGACGGCGGCGAAGTACCGGACGCCCGGCTGTGGCACGAACGAGGGGGGAATCTGGACGGGCGGCGTCGAGGCCGCGGTGATCGGAAACACGGTTCGCCGCGCCAGATGGGACGGGATCGAGACCGTGGGCTCGTCCACGCGCACGACGATCGTCCGGAACGAGATCCACGACACGCGAACCGGCATCTACATCGAGCACTCGACCCACAGGTCGCTCATCGCGCACAACCGGATCGTCGACGCGCTGGTCGGGATCAACGTGGAGTGGTGGCACGAGGGCGCCGGGTCCACCCGGAACACCTTTGCCTTCAACCGCATCGTCCGCTCGAGGGCCGGCATCGTCGTGGACGTCGGCGGTGACCGAAACCGCATCGTCGGCAACGTCTTCGTCGGCGGGCTCAGGCCCTCGATCGTCCTCCAGGGCTCGTCGCACAACGTCGTTCGCAGCAACGTCGGGTGCGGAAGCAAAGGCAGCTCCCTCGTCGAGTTCTCGGAGGCCAGGTACGACAATGGGAATCGGGCCGTGTCGAAGTTCAACAAGCTCGAGGCCAACGTGAACAAGGCTTCCCGCTGCTGAGGGGCCGGCAGGTTGGCGAGCTGGATTCGGTCGCCGGGGGCTCGGCGCTGCTCTTCTGGTCGAAGGTGGCCGGGAACGCCGGCTTCTTCGTCGCGGTCCTGATCCTGGCGCGGGCGCTCGGGCCCACGGGCCGCGGGACGATCGCCTTCATCACCGTGACCGCGCTCGTTGCCGCGAAGCTCGCCGGGCTCGGGATCGGGGAGGCGACGACGGTCTTCGTCGCCCGGCGGCCGGAGGAACGCGGAGCGCTGCTGGCCAACGTCGTCGCGTTCCTCCTCGGCAGCGCCGCGCTGATGGCGGTGGCCGTCTGCGGCGTCCTCGTGCTGCTCGGCGAAGACCGGCCTGCCGGCGTCGGGGCGGCGGAGCTCGCGGTGATCGCGGCCGCGACGATGATCTCGGCGCTGAGCGAGGGCGGCTACTGCTTCCTGCTCGGCGCCGGCCGCATCAGGAAGCTCGCCCTGGTCACCGCGACAGCTTCGTGGGTCTATCCGCTCTTGCTCCTGGCGATCTGGAGTACGGCCGGCCTCACCGTCCTGCGCGCGGCGATCGCGTGGATGGCGGCGGAGAGCGTCCGCATGCTGGCGTACCTCGTGCAGTCCGCCCGAGGGATCGTGCTGCGCCGGCCGGACCCGGGACTGCTGGTCGAGGCGGTTCGCTTCGGCAGCCGAGCCTGGGTGGGAAGCCTGGCCCGGTTCCTCAACTTCCGCACCGACCAGATCCTCATGGGCTTTCTGGCCTCCGAGGCGGCGCTCGGTGTGTACGCGGTCGCCGTGAACGGCTCGGAGGTGCTCCTCTACCTTCCTGCGGCGATGGCCACGGCGCTGCTGCCTGCTGCGGCGCGCGCCGAGGCGGGGTTGAGGACGGAGCAGGCGCTTGGTGCCTTCCGCTCGGCCGGTCTCGTCACTGCGGCCGCCATCGTCGTTGCGGCTCTCCTCGGCCCTCCGCTGCTACCTGTGGTCTTCGGCGGAGCGTTCGATGCGTCCGTCACGCCCTTCCTCTGGCTTCTGCCCGGCGCGCTGGGCTTCACGGCGATGGTCGTCTTCACGAACGCCCTGGTCGGGCAGTCGGCGCCGAGCGCGTCCTCCGTCGGCCCGCTGGTCTCTCTCGTCGTGGGAATCGGGCTCGACCTCGTGCTGATCCCGCGGTTCGGCGCGTCCGGAGCCGCGGCCGCTGCCAGCGCGGCGTTCCTCGCCGGCGGCTCCACCGCGGTGCTGATGTTCCGTCGACGGAGCCCGTTCGCATGGCGCACGCTGGTGCTCCCTCGGCGCAGCGACCTGGCCGTCTTCGGCGCGCTCGCGCGCCCGCTTCGCGCCGCTCAGGGGTACGACTGGCAGCCGAGCCCACCCGGCGGAGGAGGCGTTGGCCGCCCGGCAACCGCCAGGCCGCGTCCAGGGCGGTGGATGCGAAACGCCCGCGGCGCGACCCCGGCACCACGACCGTCTCGAGACGGGGGTCTGTGGCGGGGTAGCGGTACTTGTAGTCCTCCTCACCGCCGAGGAAGCGGTACTCGACGCCTCCCTCCTCGAGCGTCCGGCGAATGCTCTCGACCTCGAGGAGGAAGCCGACGGACTCGCGGTCCCACTTCGGGTCCCGGCCGGCCTGGTAGGCGAAGTACGCGCCCTGGAAGCCGAAGCCGTACTCGCAGCCCACCGGCTCTCCGTCGATCTCCAGCAGCAAGAGGCGGAGCCATCCATGCTCGAGCGCGATCGCGGCGAACTCCCGCTGGAACGCCTCGTGCTCGCCGCAGAAGAGGCAGCCGGCGTGCTCGGCAAAGCGCGCCACGTGGAGGCGGAACGCGGCGTCGAGATCGCGCTCCAGCGTCGAAGGGTCGGCGTACCGGTAGCTCACCTCGCCGATCCGCTCGAGCCGGTTCCGGCCGAAGCGAACGCTCTTGCGGAACCTTGGGCTCTGCCGAGCGAGGAACTCGGGCCACGAGTCGTCCCGGAGGTCGAGAACCGGATAGCCCGTCGTTCGCACGACGCGGCCGCCGAGGGCACCCGTCCAGTCCCTATCGCCCGCGACCCAGTCGCCGACGAACACGTCGTGAGGCTCGTCTGTGAGCGCGAGACGCATTGCTCGCGTCGCTGTCGGAGCGTCGTCGTCAGAGCAGATGGGCCCGAGGCGGTCTCCGTGTCCGTGGCCGACGAGTCTCAGCGTTCGCAGCGGGCGGTGCGACCAGACGAAGAGCGGGACGAGGGCATGGATCACGTCGTCCTTCCGCATGACCGCGATGCGCAGAGGCCGCTCACCACCGTAATGGCGCCACCAGAGCTCGCTCCACTCCCAGGTCGCGAAGAGATTCCCGTCGACTTCTGCGAGCCGGGCCCAGTCCTCGCGGAGTGGCCCAAGCTCCTCGCTGAACTCGACATCCAGGGAGCCGGACTCGCGCCGCGCCGCCTCGGGTGCGGTGATCATCGTCTAGCGCAAGGCGGCGAGGAGCACGATGATCGCGACGATGCCGGCAATCCCGACGATCACGAAGTTCGCTGCCAGAGCCGCAGTTACGAAACTGGTGGACCGGCGCATCCGGGCTCGCCGGCTCGCCGAGGGCTCGGTGATCAAGCTGTCGGCGCCCGGTGCCTGGTTGAGCGTCGTCCTGGAAGCGCGCGGGGTTCCCGGCTCGTCGGAACGCCCCCTCCAGGCGACGGCTGCCGCGAGGACGTCCGTGATGAACTGGTTCAGGCTGACGCCCTCGCGCTCGGAGGCGCGAGTCAGGTCTGCATGGAGTGTGCGGGGCATCCGTAGCAGCAGCCGTCCGCTATGGCTCGTCGCCGACTTCGGCTCCGGGATCTCGCGACCCTCCTCGAGCGCGACGGCGATCCACTTCGAGATCGCGGCCTCGATGCCGTCGAGCGCCTCGTCGGACGTCTTGCCGTGGCTCGTGCAGCCCGGCAGCTCCTCCACGGAGGCCGTCCAGGGCCTGCCCTTGTCCTCGCCGTCCCGCACGAGCATGAGGTGATAGGGGAGGCTCGTGTAGTCCTCGACGCTCGTGCGCGCGCGTTTCTCCACGCTGCTCACGCGCTCGTCGTCCCCCGCCGCCGACTGTGGAAGCTCACTCACCATCGATTGTAGGCCGTCCGTGGGCCGGTACGAACGTTGCGTCACGGGTCGGTCTGTCCGAGCTCCGCCCGGAGCTTCGCGAGCGCACGCCGAGTCAGTCGCGAGACGTGGATCTGGGAGATGCCCACGCGGCGGGCGATTTGCGCCTGGCTGAGCCCCTCGAAGTAGGCCAGGCGAAGCAGCAGCCGCTCACGTGTGTCGAGGACGTGGAAGCCGCTGGCGAGGGCGATCCGGTCCTCTCCGAGCTCGTACCCGCGCTCGATTGCGCTTTCTCGGTCGAACTCGCCGTTCTGCCCGTCCACGATCTCGGCAACGCGGGCTCGTAGCGTCGGGTCGAGCTCCTGGAGCCGACGCGGGATCCGAATCGGCCAAGCTCGATCTCGGAGGTGCCGCTTGATCTCGCCGTCGATCGTGGGGATCGCATAGGTCGCCAGATCGACGCCGCGCTCGAGCTGGAACCTGTCGATCGCCTTGATCAGGCCGATCGAGCCGACCTGAACGAGGTCTTCGAACTGCTCGCCGTGGCCGACATGGCGCCGTGCCAGCCGGCGAACCAGCGGGAGATACTGCTGGATCAGCCGCGCTCGGGCGCCGAGATCTCCGTGGCGGTGGTACTCGCGGAGCAGCCCGCGAACGGCCGCACGGCGCGAGTCGGAGGTTCTCGGCCGTCGAACGACAGATCGCCCGAAGTGCGACGCACCGGGCGCTCTGCTCGCTGTTTCCACGGCGGCTGTGACGGACATCCTCTCCCCTTTCCGCAGACTTTTGCTTCGGCTCTCGACAATAACGGCCGGATTCAAGAAATTCAACGTGCAACTAAAGACTTAACATTATTTTCTGTGGGTACCTTGGAATTGTCTGCGAAACCGAACTTTCCACGCTTGTGAACCTGCGCACGATTAGAAGAGGGCTTTCGGAGGGCGCCGGCGGCGCTTGAGCCGGTCAAGGTGGCGATTTGGCTCTACAAGAGACCTAGAAGGGCAGTATCACGAATGGAGAATGCCAGTATCACGGCGAGTTCTTCCGGCAGTATCACGCCGGAAGTTGGCTTGGAATCCAGCCGAGATCGGTGCTGGAACTTCCTTGTATCTAGAGCCAGATCGGCTGCTGGAAGTCGGGTTACATCTCATAAGAGCTGCCGATCGGGCAGTATCATCGCCCCGAACGTCGGGCGATACCATTGACTTGCCGCGCCGGATGGGTTAGGACAGAGGCCGGCAGGAAGACTGGGGGACAGCGCGCATGAGGGGCTCCGCTCGATCGTTGCTGCGGCAGGCATCGGTACTGATCGTCCTGTGCTGCGCGTGTGCTGTCGGCGCCGGCGAGGCGCCGGCGCAGGACCCGGCGCCCGAGCCAGCTCCACCGAAGTCGTCAGGGCCGAAGCCTGAGGCTCCGCCCGGCGCGGGCCGTCAGACCCAGGCGCCTGCAACGAGAGCCACGCCGAATCCGCCTCCACCGCCAGCCGCGGCTCCACCGCCTCCTCCGCCAACGACCCCTCCGCCCGCGGCCGTAACGCCCCCTCCGCCGCCGGCCGTGACTCGCGTTTACCAGCCGGCCGCCACCCAGACACGCCGCGAGACGCAGGCTGAGAGGAGCGAGCCCGCCAGGCGCAATTCAAAGCCCAAGGCAAAACCCAAGCCCAAGAACGAGGGGGTGCAGGTGGCCGTCGGCGCTACCCCCAGCCTCACGCGCGACCAGGCGACCTCACCGGACACGTTGCTCCTGGTCGGTGGGCTCGCACTGTTCTTCCTCGTTCTCGCCGACATGGTCTTCCTCACCCTGTCGACGCGGGTCCTGCGGGCCCGTTAGCGGACGACGAACGAGCTCGAGCCGAGCAGGGGGCCGAATTTCTGCTGCGTGGGCCGGCCGCGTCCCGGCCAGACGTACCAGCGGTACCGCCCTGGGGTCAGGCGGTAGCGACGGCCGTTGTAGGTCCAGCTGCGGCGAACTTGGAACGAGGTGCCGCGCGGCCAGGCACTCAGGATCCGTCCGTTCCGCCAGAGCTGGACGTGGTAGTAGGTCGCCCTCGGAGCTGCTTTCCACGCGAGCCGCGGCGGAGCCTTGACGACCGCGCCCGAGGCGGGTGAGACGAGTGGGCCGCTCGGCGTCGCGGCAACGGCCGCGGTCGCCGAGTTCGCGGCCTCGTCGTAGCTCGCGAGCGTGTAGCGGTAGCGAAGGCCGTTCTTGAGCCCTGTGTCGGTGAAGGTGGTCGCTGTCCCGCTGTAGATCCGCTTCGTGCCACGGCGGATCTCGACGAGCGTCGTGTCCGGTGACGCGGTCCAGGTCAGCACCGCGCGGCCGTTGCCGGGCTTCACTCGGAGCTCGCCCAGGGTCGGCGCGGTCGAGTCGAAGCGAAGCGGGAACGCCAGCGATCCGCTCGTGTTCCCGGCGCGGTCCTGACACGTGCCGGTGACGCTCGCCGCCGCAGCGTCCGGGCCGGCGTACGACGCCTTCGTGCAGCTCTCGATACCTGAGGTGGCGTCGCTGCCGTGGAAGCCGACGACGAGCTCGCGGTTGTACCAGCCGTTGGCGTCCGGCGTCCGGGACGGCTCGCCGCCTGAGACGATCGGCGCCGTCGTGTCGTAGCTGACCGAGAGCGAGGCGAGGCCGACATTTCCCGCCTTGTCGAGACAGATCCCGCCGATGACCGCCTCGCCGGAGTCCGGCCCGGTGTAGCTCTCGGGCGGCGAGCAGGAGTCGGTCCCGGAGACTTCATCGGTCCCGGAGAAGCTGACCGTGAGCGGCTGCTTGAACCAGCCGTTGAGTCGGGTGTGCGGTCGGCGGTCGCGGCCGTCTCCGGCCCGGTGGCGTCGTAGCTTGAGCGCGAACGCTTTGACGCCAGGGTTGCCAGCGTTGTCCAGACACGTACCAGAGAACGAGGCAGTCGCGCTGTCGGGGCCGGAATAGCTCTGGGGAGGGCAGGAAGCGAGGCCGGACATCGTGTCCTGGCCGTTCACCGCACAGCCGAGCGGGCTGTTGTACCAGCCGACTCGATCCGGAGGCCGCGAGGGCGTCATGCTCGTCGACCTGCGGCTTCGTGCGTCGTACTTGAAGGCCCGAAGCTGCTCGCGGAGTTTGGTTTCCGGCCTTGTCGGTGCAGACGCCGGTGACGGTGGGTCGGTCTTGTCGGGGCCGGTGTAGTCGGGCTTGCGTCGCAGGTCGCGATCCCGGACAGGGCGTCGCTGCCCGCGAAGCTGACGTCAGCAGGTCGTTGTACCAGCCGTTCGCATTCGGCTGGCGGGAAGGCGTCGCGCTCGTGACCTGCGGCTTCGTCGCGTCGTACTTGAGGTGCCGAGGCTGCTCGACGGGGCTTTGGTTTCCGGCCTTGTCGAGGCAGATGCCGCTGACACGAGGCGTCGACCTTTCGGGGCCGCCGTAGTCGCCGCTCTCGCAGGTCGCGATGCCGGACAGGGTGTCGGTGCCCGTGAACCCGACCCACAGTGGCGCTTGAACCAGCCCTTGCGTTCGGCTGGCTCGGGATGGTCTGGGTGGCCTGGGGCGGCGTCGCGTCGTACTTGAAGGGCCCGAAGCTGTCGCGAGGCTTTGTTTCCGGCCTTGTCGGTGCAGATGCCGGTGACGGTGGCGTCGGCCTTGTCGGGCCCGCTGTAGTCGGCTTGCTCGCAGGTCGCGATCCCGGACAGCTGTCGCTGCCCGTGAAGCTGACCATCAGCCGCGTTGTTGTACCAGCCGTTCGCGTTCGGCTGTCGGGAGGGCGCCGCTGGTCGCCTGCGGCTTCGTCGCGTCGTACTTGAGGGGCCCGAAGCTGACCGACGGGGCTTTGGTTTCCGGCCCTGTCGGCGCAGATGCCGGTGACGGTGGCGTCGGTCTTGTCGGGGCCGCTGTAGTCGGGCTTGCTGCAGGTCGCGATCCCGGACAGGTGTCGCTTCCGGCGAAGGTGACCGTCAGCGGCTTGTTGTGCCAGCCGTTCGGATCCGGCGGTCGCGGGGCGTCTTGCTCGTGACCTGCGGCGCCGTCTCGTCGTACTTCAGCGGCAGGTTCGCCGGGGCGGTGTTCCCGGCCTGATCGCGGCAGGTCCCGGTGACCGTCGTCGGCTCGTGTCAGGCCCGCCGTACGTCGCGTCCGGCTGCACACGACTCGAGGCCCGAAGGTCGTGTCGCTGCCCTCGAAGTCGACCGAGAGGTCGTGGTTGTACCAGCCGTTCGCATCGGCGGGGCGCGAGGGCGTCGCGGTCGTCGCCGGCGCGGTCTTGTCGACCTTGAAGGGCTTCGAGCATCGTCGTCGTGCCGCCGTCACTCTCCGCCGAGCACGTGAGCGTCGTCCCAGTCGTGTTGTTCGAAGGTGACCGCGTTGCAGCCGGTCGTCGAGAGGATGATCGACTCGGGGTCGTCACCGACCAGTTGACCGTGACGTTCGTCGTGTACCAGCCGTTGAGGCCGAGCGTTCCGGTAGATCACAGGCGTGACGACCGGCGGAGTCGGGTCTCCGGGGACGTCCGGGACGCCAGCCGCGCCCGGGGTCAGCAGCAGCGCTCCGAGTGCGAGGAGGCAAACGGCGGCGCGCTTACGCACCGCGTCCTACTTCGTCACGACGAACGAGCTGCTTCCGAGCGCGCGCTTCGCGTACCGGGCGGCGGAGATCCGCCCGTATCCGGGCCAGACGTACCAGCGGTAGACGCCGGGCGTCAGGCGATAGCGCCGTCCCTTGTACAGCCACGTTCGCCGCAGTCGGAAGCTCGGGCGCGTGGGCCAGGCGCTCAGCACCTTGCGCCCCGCGCGGATCAGTTGGACGTTGTAGTAGGACGCACCCTTGACGGGAGCCCAGACGAGGCCGGGAGGGGACTTCATGCTGATCCTCAGTCCCGGAGTCGGGCTCAGCAGTGCGCCGGTCGCGACGAGGCTGAGCTTCTGCTCGGCGCGGTTCGCCGCCTCGTCGACGCCGATCACCCGGTACTCGTACGTGCGACCGACGACGAGGCCGGTGTCGCTTGACGCCGTTGCCGGTCCCGCGGTAGATCCCCGACTCGCCCTGCCCGTTCCGGCCGGGTGTCCGGAAGACCTCGACCAGCTGCGTGTCGCTCGACTTCCGCCACGAGATCTGCGCGCTCCGGTTCCCGTGCGTCGCTGTTACCGCGAACAGGCTTGGCGGGGTCGCGTCGTACTTGAACGGGAATGAGGCAGGGGTTAGGTTGCCGGCGTTGTCGGTGCAGGAGCCGGCGATCGAGCGCCGCCGCGCTGTCCGGGCCCGCGTACCGCGCCGACGTGCAGTGTCGCGATCTGTGACGTCGCGTCCGTTCCCGTGAACGCAACCGTCAGCGGGCGGTTGTACCAGCCGTTCGCGTCAGCCTGGCGCTCGAGCACCGTGCGCTGACGGCCTGGAGCGGTCTTGTCGAGCTTGACCGTGCTTGGTCTGGCTGTGATCGTGCTGCCGGCGCGTAGTTCGCGCTGGCAAGTGATGTCGGTGCCCGGCGTATCGCCAGTGAGCGTCTCGGCGCTCTTGCAGTCCTCGTGATCAGGTCCTCCGTCCGGCACGGTGATCTGCCAATTGACCGTGACGTTGCTGATGTACCAGCCGTTAGCACCGAGGGTTCCGATGATCACCAGGCTGATCTGAGGCAACGGCAGGCTCTGGCCAGATGCGCCCGGCGCGAGCAGCAGCATCCCGGCGAGAGCGCACAGAAAAACAAACCGGCGAAAAGCGCGCCGGTCTCTACGCCGCAGCAACCTGGGGTATCCTGACCATTGCTCTCCCCTTGTTGCTCTTCGCCCGTGCACCTCGGACGCTACTGCAGTACCCCTGAAATTTCAATCAGGAAACCGAAAACACAAGGAGTGGGAGGGGCGGCCGGTGCCGCCCCTCCCGAGCGCTTCGCTACTGGTCGGCCCAGAGGGCGGCCGAGGCCAGCATCGGCCACTCGCGCTCCGGATCCGCGCGGTAGGCCGGATTCATCGAGAACGAGACGATCCGCGCGGTTCCTGCGGTGTTCGTCCCGTGCGCGACCAGCGGTGCGCCCGCCGGCGGCGTCGGAGCCTCGTTGACCTTCCAGAGGCCGGACAGGAAGAAGTCGCCGAGGGCGAGCTGCCCGTCGACGGACCAGCCGGCCGGCACCGATGTGAACCACGCCGGCGGGTCGACGATCGCCCTGTCCCGCGCCGGGTACGAGCCGGTGATCTGGCCGGTCCCGCTGGCGTTGTTCTGCCAGTCGATGATTCCGCTCCAGCCGCGGACCTGCTTGAAGGCGAGCGTGAGCCCCGTGACCTGTCCGCCGTTCGTCAGGAACGTCGCACCGGCGGTCGGGTTCCCCGACGCTGGGGTGCCGATGTACCCGCCGCCACCTGCGAAGAAGTTCGCCAACCGGGTGCGAACCGTCGTGTTCGCCGGCGTGTCGGCCGGGTACGTCCCCTGGTTGAAGATGACGTCGTAGTTCAAGAGCGGATCCGTCGCGGCCGTGTTGATGGTGGCCGTCGAGACCGCGTCCGCCGTGAACCCGAGGTTCTTGAGCACCCAGAGCTCCTGCGTCGGGCCGCCCGCCAGGACGGCGATGCGAGGTGACCGGTCGATCGGCTCGCGCGCAGGCAACGTGCCTCGGACGCCGGTGAAGTCGACGCCCGTCTCCTCGGCGATGTCCTCCAGCTCACCCCGCGCGCTCGCCGGGAAGAGCACCGTCCCGGCCGGGAGCTGGTCGCCGAAGACGTTCGTGAATGGAGCGGTCGCCAGCTCGGCGGTCAAGCCGGCGGCGAGCGCCGCATTCAGGGTGCGAACCGCGGTCGCCGAGTCGAGCTCGAGGGCGAACCTCGACGCATTCCGCGATCCGTCGACCTCTCCATCCGGAATCCGGATCCGCCGCGTCCGTACGGTCTTCGGCTTGAACTTCTCGCCATCGGGGATCGCGACGACGTCCGCACCCCAGAGCTCACCGTGACTCCACGCGCCGGGAGGTGCGTAGAGAACGCCGATCCGGTCTGAGATGTCGACGCCCGGACCGAGCGCGGTGTCGGCCAGGCCGCGAAGCGGCTGATCCAGGAAGACGACGTACGAGCCCTTCCCGAACTCACTCGAGCCCGACTTGTAGGTCTTCTGGATGCGATCGACGCGGATGCCGTTCTCGAGGAGCCAGCTTGCGAGTCGGCGTGCTTCCAGGTCGCTCCGCTGGCCTTCTCCGATCGGGATCACGTACGCCTTGCCGTACTCATTCATCCAGTAGTTCTCGGGGTTCCGGAACTGCCGCTGCACGTCGGTCGGGTGCTGCGGGAAGCTCGAGAGTGGGGGCCGGGCTGCGTCGTCCACGCCGCGCTGGTAGATCTCGAGCTGGTCCTCCATCAGCTCGACCCGGTTGTCCGTGTCGAAGAGGAGCGTCGACCAGACGGTGATGTACTGGTGCCTCCGTGCCCCCAACCGGCCGACCTTCTCGTACGTGGTCGTCCCGGGCCCGCAGGCGGTGGGCGGGCCCACCGGGATGGGCTGCGGCGGAGTCCCTGTGGTCGGGACCTGGTTGCACATCTCGACGGTCGAGCCGTTCAGGCCCACGAGCTGCGAGTACATCGGGGTGTAGAAGGGCCCCCAGTCGTCCCAGCTCTCGGCCCACCGAGGGCCGTAGTTCGTCGTTCCGTCCGCGCAGACGAGCGGCGTGCCCGACGCGATGCTCCCGTCGGCGCACCAGTCGTTGATCGGGCGCGTGACGGCGTAACCCTCCGCGTTCATCGCCGCCTCGTTGGCGTCGATTCGGCTCTGGTTCCACTTGAGCCACAGGTCGTACTCGATTCCGGGGTTGTGCGGCTTCGTCGTCGCCTCGATCAGTGTGGGCGTCACATAGCCGTGGAGGTCGAGCAGCTCCGGGGACAGCCACTTCTGGATCAGCTCGACAGTGCTCAGCGTCTCCGGCTGCGACTGCGTGAGGAAATCGCGGTTGAGATCGAAGCCGTTCCCGTTCGCCCGTGTGCCCGCGATGCGCCCGTCCGGGTTCTGGATCGGGTTGAAGACGAGGATCGCCTGGTCGAGGATCTGGTCGACCTCGGGATCCGTCCCGTACGGCGTGAGGGCCAGCCGCTCGATCACCTGCATCGCGGCGTCGACGCCCTCGTATTCGTTTCCGTGGATACCGCCCTGGATGAAGAGCGGCACCTTCACGTCGTCCCCGACCCGGTCGAGGATCTCCAGCGCGCGCTCAGGATCCTCGAGCGCGTCGCGGCGGACTTTCTGCCAGTTGGCGTAGCCGCGGCGCTGCGACTTCGTCTCGAGCTCGTTGATGACGACGTGGAACTTGTCGCGGCCGAGGGCGGACTTCCCGAAACGCTCGACGGTCATGCGGCCGCCGCTGGCTGCCGCGATGTTGTCGAGCGTGCACCCGATCGCGTAGTAGGGGATGTGCGGGAAGCTTCCGTTCGGTTGTGCCGGAAACGGCTGGCTCCCGTCCGGAAGATTGCCGGCTGCATCTGTCTCGGGCGTGCCGCACCACGGCGGCGCGATTGCGGCTCCGGCGGTGCCCGCGCCGACGAACGGCACGGCGAGCAGGGCTGCCGAAAGCCAGAGCAAGCTGATCAGGCGTCGGGAAGACAAAGCGACAACACCTCCTGGGGCACGGCACCCTCCCTGGCCACCGACGCCCATCGATATCGCGGCATCTATAGGACGGATGGGTCCCCGGGTCAAACCGGGTTCGTGCCGAGTCAGTCCTCGAGGTCGGCGATCGCCTCGCGGAGCGCCTCCCGCTCGGAGGCGAGACTGCGGAACGCGCGCGCGAAGATCTTCTCCCCCTGCGCGCTGAGCCGCAGGTGGACGACCCTTGCGTCGGCGGAGGATGGCGTCCGGTCGAGGAGGCCCGCCTGCTGGGCTCGCGACACGAGCTCCGTGACGCTGCTCTGGGCGAGCTGCAGGCGGTCGGCAAGCGCGGTGACCGTCGTCTGCTCGGTCAGGTCGGGCGCGCCCTTGATCTGGAGGAGGAGCTGGTACCAGCCCGGCGTGATCCCGCACTCGCGCGCGACGACCTCGGTCTGGCGCTGAAACCGTCGCAGTGCGACGCGGAACTCGGCGACGCGCGCCGCCTCTTCGGCGGTCGGAGACGATGCGCTTGCCTGCTCGGTCGGCACGGGCCGCCGATCGTAAAGCGGTTGCGGCGAGTATGTGCCGGTGGCCGGGTTCATCGACGCCATCGAGTCGTTCTTCGAGCAGCTCACGTCGATCGAGCCGCTGTGGCTCGCGCTCGCGATCGTCTGCCACCTCGGCCGGATCGGGTCGCGGTCCCGTGCGTGGCGGAACATCGTCGCCGCCGCGTATCCGGAAGCGACGGTTCGGTGGCGGGACATCCTCAGCGCGTACGCGGCGGGGATCGGCGCGAACGCACTGCTTCCGGGGCGCGGCGGCGACCTGCTCCGGCTCTACATCGCGCGGCACCGGATCGAGGGGTCGTCGTACCCGACGCTCGCCTCGAGCCTGCTCGCCGAGACGATCTTCGACTCGGCGGTCGGGATCCTCCTGCTCACCTGGGCGCTGTCGGCGGGGATCCTCCCGGGGGCGAGCGTGCTCCCGGACCTGCCGGGCATCGACTGGCTCTGGGTCTTCCACAACCCTCGGGGCGCCGCCGGAATCCTCTTTGTGATCCTCGTTGTCGCGACGATCCTCGCGATCACCGGCGTCGGCAAGGTCACGGACTTCTGGGGGCGGGTGCGGCAGGGTCTCGCGATCCTTCGGGAGCCGCGGCGCTATCTCCGGGAGGTGGCGGCGTGGCAGGCGGGCGACTGGGCCTTTCGCCTGACGGCGATCTACTTCTTCCTGCGGGCGTTCGGGATGCCGTCGGACCTGTACAGCGTCTTCGTCGTCCAGGTCGCGCAGACGCTGTCGACGCTGCTTCCGCTCACGCCGGCAGGCATCGGAACCGAGCAAGCGCTGCTCGTCTACATGTTCTCCGGTGAGGCTCCGGCTTCTGACGTGCTGAGCTTCAGCGTCGGCGTGAAGATCGTCGTGATCGTCGTGAACCTGACGCTCGGCACGATCGCGACGCTCGCGATCCTGCGGAAGTTCCCGTGGCACGTCGACGTAGACGAGGAGGCGGCGGAGCGGGCCTAGCCGAGCCCAAGTAAACAGTCTGTTACTAACGCTCTCGGGGCGGCCCGGGGATCAGCTGGTCGCGTAGCCCGGTACGCTTGACGGGCCAGGCCGAAATCACTAGCTTGAACGTCGGCTAGTAGTCACTAACTTCCACATTTGGAGGGTGGGTTGGAGGCTTCGCAAGACGGAGCACGTAACGGCGCGGTCGTCACCGCACACGAGATCCAACGCCGCTACGGCGAGGGCGACGCGGCGGTGGACGCGCTCCGCGGCGTCTCGCTCGACGTCGAGCAGGGCAAGCTGACCGCGGTCATGGGGCCGTCGGGCTCCGGAAAGTCGACGCTTATGCACATCCTCGCGGCGCTCGACCGACCGACCGCCGGTTACGTCACGATCGCCGGCACCAGGCTCGGGCAGCTGAGCGACAAGGACATCACGAAGATCCGCCGCGAGCACATCGGGTTCATCTTCCAGTTCTTCAACCTGCTTCCGATGCTGACCGCCGAGGAGAACATCCTTCTTCCGCTCTCCCTCGCCGGCAAGAAGCCGGACAAGCCGTTCTTCCAGGATCTCGTCAAGCGGGTCGGTCTCTCCGACCGGCTCACCCACCGGCCCTCCGAGCTCTCCGGCGGTCAGACGCAGCGGGTCGCGATCGCGCGGGCGCTCGTCTCGAGGCCGACGGTGGTCTTCGCCGACGAGCCGACCGGAAACCTCGACTCGAAGACCGGCGGTCAGATCCTCGACCTCCTGCACGAGTCGGTCGAGAACTACGGCCAGACGATGGTGATGGTGACGCACGAGGCACGAGCTGCCGCCTCCGCCGACCGGATCCTCTTCCTTGCCGACGGCGAGATCGTCAAGGATCTCGGCGGAGCGGGCGAGGACGAGATCCTCGACACCATCCGCGAAGTCACGCTGACGTGATCCGGGTCGCGCTCAGAGGGCTCGCGGGCCGCAAGTTCCGCGCCTCGCTGACGGCGCTCGCCGTCGTGCTCGGCGTCGCCATGGTCAGCGGCACCTTCGTCCTGACCGACACGATCGACAAGGCCTTCGACGCGATCTTCAGTGAGTCGTACGCGAACACCGACGCGGCGATCAGCGGGAAGGCGCCGGACATCTCCTTCGAGGGCAGCACCGCCGAGGCCCCCTCGGTGCCGGCGAACCTGCTCGAGGACGTCCGCGAGCTCGACAGCGTCGACGCGGCCACCGGCAGCGTCGTCGACGAGACCGCGACGAAGATCCTCAAGCCCGACGGCAAGGCGATCAACACGCAGGGCGCGCCCTCGTTCGGTTTCGGCATCGACCCCGAGCAGTCGCAGTTCAATCCGCTCAGGCTGGTCGACGGGACGTGGCCGACTGCGTCCGACGACGTCGTGATCGACGCGGGAACCGCTGACGAGCAGGGTTACGGCGTCGGCGACACGGTGAAGATCGCGACGCTCAAGCCCGTCCAGAGCTTCCGCGTCTCGGGCGTCGCGCAGTACGGAAGCGTGAGCTCGCTCGGCACCGCGACCTTCGCCGTCTTCACGATCCCGACCGCGCAGGAGCTCCTCGACCGCGAGAACTCGTTCGACGCGATCTCAGTGGCCGCCGCGGACGGGGTCACCCCCGAGCAGCTCGTCGAGGACATCCAGCCGATCCTCCCGCCGACCGCGCAGGTGCGCACCGGAGTCGAGGAAGCCGAGGAGGCGTCGAGCGAGATCGGCGAGTTCACGAGCTTCATCCGCTATTTCCTGCTCTCGTTCGGAGCGGTCGCCCTCTTCGTGGGTGCCTTCGTGATCTTCAACACGATGTCGATCACGGTCGCGCAGCGGACGCGTGAGCTGGCGACGCTCCGGACGATCGGCGCGTCGCGGAAGCAGATCCGCCGTGCCGTGCTGCTCGAGGCGCTGGTGATCGGCCTGATCGCGTCGATCGTCGGGTTCTTCCTCGGAGTGGGTCTCGCGTATGGGCTCGACGCGCTCTTCGAGGCGCTCGATCTCGACCTGCCGACCGCGGACATGGTGATCGCGCCGCGCACGGTGATCTTCGCGTTTGTGATCGGGATCGTCGTCACCGTGCTGGCCGCGTTCGTACCGTCCCTTCGCGCCACGCGCGTCTCGCCGATCCTCGCCGTGCGCGAGGGGGCCGAGCTGCCGCGCGGCCGCTTCGCGCGGTTCACGCCCTACATCGCGTTGGTGGTGCTGGCGGTCGCACTCCTCCTGCTCGCCCGTGGTGCGTTCACGGACGAGCTGAGCATCGGGTCACGCCTGCTCTCGATCGCCTTCGGCGTCTTGCTGCTCTTCGTCGGCGTGGCGATGATCTCGTCGAAGCTCGTCCGGCCGATCGCGGCCGTGGTCGGAGTGCCGGGTGAGAGGCTGGCCGGCGTCTCCGGCTTCCTGGCGCGGCGCAACACGTTGCGGAACCCCGGTCGCACCGCCGCGACCGCGGCCGCGCTGATGATCGGCCTCGCGCTGGTCACCTTCGTCGCTGTGCTCTCGAACAGCATGAAGGCCTCGAACCGCGGCGCGATCGAGGAGCAGATCGCCGCCGACTTCGTCGTCACCTCGCAGGACGGCTTTACACCGTTTGTCGCCGGGGCGGGGGAGGCCGCCGCCGGGGCTCCCGGCGTGGCGCTGGCGACGAGCGTCCGCGCCGAGGTCGGCAAGGTCGCCGGCATCGACAAGTACGTCACCGGCGTCGAGCCTGACAAGATCACCGAGGTCTACAACTTCGACTGGGCCGACGGTTCTGACGAGTCGCTCGGCCAGCTGGGCCGCTTCGGAGCGATCATCGACGCCGACTTCGCCGAGGACCACAACCTCCAGCCGGGGAGCCGGTTCGACTTCTTGTCAGGGTCGGGCCGCGACGCGACGCTCGAGGTCGTGGCGACCTATGACCCACCGCCCTTCTTACAGCTCCTCGGCTCGGTCTCCGTCTCCCAGCAGACCTTCGACGAGCTGCACGACCGACCGCGCAACCAGTTCACGTTCATCAACGCCGAAGACGGTCCGACCCCGGCCGCCCAGGCGCCGATCGATGAGGCGCTCTCGACCTTCCCCGACGCGAAGGTTCAAACGCGCGAGGCGTGGATCACGACTCAGGACGAGGAGTTCAACCAGTTCCTGACGATGCTCTACGTGCTGCTTGCGTTGTCGGTGATCATCAGCATCTTCGGCATGATCAACACGCTTGCGCTGGCGGTCTTCGAGCGGACGCGCGAGCTCGGGATGCTGCGCGCCGTGGGCATGACGCGCTGGCAGGCTCGGACGATGATCGGCTCGGAGAGCGTGATCACGGCGCTGATCGGCGCGGCGATCGGGCTGCCGCTGGGGATGTTCCTCGCCGCGCTCGTGATCAAGGCGCTCGAGCAGTACGACGTGCGCTACGAGGTCCCGCTGACGTCGCTGATCGTCTTCGCGATCCTCGCTGTGATCGTCGGCATGGTCGCCGCGATCCTCCCGGCGCGGCGCGCGGCGCGGCTGAACGTCCTGGAAGCGCTGCAGTACGAGTAGCCCACCGCGCAACGGCGGCCGTTGCGCGACTGTTCCTTCCGGCCGCGTCCTGGTGCCTGGCACCAAGACGCGGCCGGAGGAGACGAGGCCGGTGCCTCGGCGGTGCATGGTTCCGACAGGGACACGGCCGCGCCGGGCAGGTCGAGGTGCCAGGCACCGAGACATGTCCGTTAGCCTCGAGCTATGGTCTGGGCGATCTCCGGCGGCGCGGGGTTTCTCGGGCTTCACCTTGCCCGCCGCCTCGTCGCCGACGGACACGAGGTGCGCTCGCTCGACCTCGTCGGGCTCGACGACCCGCAGCTCGAGGGCCAGGTTCGCGAGCTCCGGGGGGACATCCGGGACGAGAGCGCCGCGCGCGAGCTCGTCGACGGTGCGCGCATCCTTGTCCACGCCGCGGCCGCGCTCCCGATCCGCGGCTCGCGCGCGGAGATCGAGTCGGTCAATGTCGACGGAACGCTGACGCTCCTCTCCGCCGCCGCCCAGGCGGGGGTACGCCGCGTCGTCTTCGTCTCGTCCACAGCCGTCTACGGCGTGCCGGACAAGCACCCGATCGAGGAGGACGACCCGCTCCAAGGGGTCGGGCACTACGGCGAGTCCAAGATCGCCGCCGAGGACGCGGTCCGCGCGTTCATGCGCCGCGGGCTCGACTGCGTGATTCTCCGGCCGAAGACGTTCATCGGGCCCGAGCGGCTCGGCGTCTTCGAGATCCTCTTCGACTGGGTCCGCGAGGGACGCCGGATCTACACGCTCGGCGACGGCTCCAACCGGTACCAGCTCCTCGCCGTCGAGGATCTCGTCGAGGCGATCGTCCTCGCGGCGAGCAAACGGACGGCGGCGTGGCAGACGCTGAACGTGGGCGCGAAGGAGTTCGGGACCGTTCGCGAGGATCTCCAGGCGCTGATCGACCACGCCGGGTCGGACAGTCGTCTCACGCCGATCCCGGTGCGGCCCGCCGAGATCGCGTTGCGGGCGCTCGAGCTCGCGCGCGTCTCGCCGCTCGTCGAGTGGCACTACAAGACCGCCCACCGCGACTCGTTCGTGGACATCTCGCGGGCGGAGAGCGTCCTCGGCTGGACACCGAAACTCTCGAACGTAGAGGCGCTGACGCGAACCTACGACTGGTACCTGGCAAACCGCGACCAGGTCGCGCGCGCCGTCGGCGTCACGCACCGTGTGCCATGGAACCAGCAGGCCCTTGGGCTGCTCAAGAAGGTGAGCTGATGGGGGACATCACACCCGACGAGACCTGGGACACGATGTTCGACGAGATCTACCTGACGACCTACGCCGCGAACCTCGGCGAACGCGACTCTGCCGAGGAGGCGCGCCTGGCGGCGTCGCTTGCAGGGGTCGAGCCGCCGGCGGACATCCTCGATGCGCCCACCGGGTTCGGCCGCCACGCGGTCCCGCTCGCGAAGCTCGGCTTTCATGTCGTTGGCGTGGACCGCTCCGATGTCCAACTGGCGGAGGCGAAGCGGATGGCGGGCGCGGTTGCGTGGCCGAGCTGGGTGCAGGCGGACTTCCGCGAACTGCCCTTCGACGAGGGGAGCTTCGATGCGGTCCTTTGCCTCTTCACGTCGATCGGCTACCGGGGCGAAGAGGGAGACAGGCAGGCTTTCGGCGAGTTTCTCCGCGTGCTTCGGCCAGGCGCCTCGCTCGTCGTCGAGTGCCTCCACCGCGACCGCCTGATGGCGATCTTCCAGGAACGCAGCTGGGAGCCGCTGCCCGACGATGCCGTGCTGCTCGAGGAGCGCCGGTTCGACTACCTCGGCGGCGAGATCGAGACCGACCACACCTACCTCGCAGTCGGCAACCGTCGCAGCGTCAGCTTCCGGCTCCGCGTCTACACAGCGACGGAGCTCGCGCGCCTGCTGACCGACCTCGGCTTCAACGAGATGGAATGCTTCGGGGACTTCGAAGGCGCGCCCCTCTCGCGAGAGACGCGCCTCGTCGTCAGAGCGCGAAAGCCAGAGCGTTTGGCGAAATACCGGCTGTGCCGCCAGGCCGCGCTGCTCGCCCCCAGGTCTGCGTCCTCAGTCGCGCCCGTATCTCATTCGATACGGGCGCTCCCTGCGTCCTTGCCTGGGAACGAGCATCGCACCCTGGCGACGAGCGCTATTCCGCCAAACACTCCTAGGCCGGCTCGTTCGGGTCCTCGTCGGCAGCGAGCTTGAGTGAGCCACGCAGCGCCTTCTCCAGGTGCCGCTCCTGGACCGGCGTCGCCCAGTCGATGACCTGCTGCAGCTCCTGGTTCCGTGCCTTCTGGTTCATGGTGCCGAGGATCTGCCAGTGGCCGACCTCGCCGGCCTCGGCCATCGTCAGAAACTCGAAGCCGTCAAGCTCGTCGGCGTCGCTGCCGAGATAGGTCTGCATCATCTCGGTTGCTTCCTGCTTCGTCTCACGGGCCTTCTCGAGGATCGCTGTCTTCTTGCCGTCGAGGTTCTCCGCGACCTGCGTCGTGCGCTCCTCAGTCTCGACGGCCTCCTGCTTCACCTGTGCGAGCTGCTGCTTCAGCTCGTCGTCTTCCACGAGGCCTGAAACCTTGTCGATCGCGCCCTGAGCGGCCTGGGCGAGTCCGATGACCTCCGCGATCTTGGTGTCGAGCTGGGTGAGCTCTGCCATCACTCCTCCTTCGTGCGGGTTTTCGAGTAGGCCGGAGTTACCCAGACACGAGCTCGGCAAACAGCTCCGCGTAGCGAGGCGCGGTCGGCTCGTCCTCGTGACGGAAATAGCAGTAGACGTCCACTCCGTCGGACACCAAAGGCCGCAGGCGCTCGGCCCACTCGGCGAGCTCCGCATCCTGGTACGGCGGGTCGCGGAAGCGGAGGTAGCGGAAAGGCGCTGCCGCGTCGAGGTCGTCCACACGGACCGCGTTCTCAGGTAGGTCTCCCTCGACGCCGTCCCAAGACTCGTGGCGGAAGTCGAGCGCGATCCGGGTCTCGGGATCGAGCGAGCCGAGCATGAGCGTGAGGAGGCCTTCGTCCCGCTTGGAGCCGATCACAGCGCGGATCGGCCCCAGCCGGTCGCCGAGGCGGCGCACGCGTTCCTCGAAGGTGGCGAGGTCGCGCGTCCTGTACGCGTTCAGCTTCGGCGCGAAGCGGAAGCCTTCAGGCGTCTGTTCGGCCCAGCGCTCGAACTGCCCTTCGGCAGGAAGCCGGTACCCGGTCGTGTTCAGCTCCACCGTCCGGAACCGCGCCGCGTAGTGCGCGAGGAAGTCGGCCGGCTTGGCGTCCGCCGGGTAGAAGGCCGGCTTCCACGACGGATACGACCAGCCGGAAGTGCCGACATACGCCCCCTCTACACTCATCGGCGTGGCCGTCACGCCTGACGTACTAGCCGACAACGTCGTCCCGGTCCTCGATCACGGCTTCGTGGCGCTGGACGGAGCTCTCGCCTCGGACCTGGCGGTCGTCAACGGCGCTCGTGTCTCCTTCAACCAGGCGTCCGACGAGCTGACGGACAAAGACGGCGGGCTGATTCGGTTTCTGATGCGAGAGCGACACGGAAGTCCCTTCGAGCATGGCTATTTTCGCTTCGTCATCAAGGCGCCGCTCTTCGTTGTCCGTGAGCATCACCGCCACCGTGCGGGCCACTCCTATAACGAATGGAGCGGCAGATACTCGAAGATGGAGCCGGAGTTCTACGTACCGGAGAATGTACGCAGCCAGGTCGGCAAGCCAGGCGCGTACTCGTTCGAGCCGGTAGACGAACATGTACGCGACGCCGCTCGACGTGAGATCGAAGAGAACGCCAGACGCGCATTTCAGGCCTACGAGCGGATGCTCGAGCAAGGCGTGGCCAAAGAGCTCGCTCGCTCCGTCCTCCCGCTCTCGACGTACACGAAGTACTACTGGAGCTGCAATCCCCGGAGCCTGATGCACTTCTGCGCGCTCAGGAACCATGAGGCAGCGCAGTTCGAAATCCGCCAGTACGCAGCAGCAGCTGAGCTGTTCCTCCAGCGCCTCATGCCGATCACGCACGAGGCGTTCGAGGCGAACGACCGCGTCGCGCCCTAAGCGGCTTCGGTCATCACGACCCGCTCGTCGCGGGTGGCACCGTCCCACTGCGTGATCGCCCAGCCGTCGAACCGGTCGAGGTCGTACGCCGCGACCATCTCCACCGTGGTGGTGCCGCTCGGCGCGACGTTGAACGTCCCACACGTGACGGTCGGCTTTCCGTTCCGGGTCAGCGCGAGGACGTAGTAGTCGCCGCCGGTCAGAGGCTTCAGTCCGCGGACGGTGAGCGTCATCGGCCAGTTGCCGTCAGGGCCCTTCCGACCGAGGGCGATGCTGGCGCCTGCGGTGTCGTTCTGGTCGGACGGGCGTAGCGCGATGACCTGGGCGGGCTGCTCGGCCGGCACCGCCGCGGGCTCTTCGTCGCCGCCGTCACCCGCGATGTACCCGACACCGAAGGCGGCGGCGAGAAGCCCGGCGCCGACGAGCAGCGTGGCTCCGAGGCGGCGGGGCGGCATCCAGGAGGTGTCCGGCTCCTCTTCTTCGGCCGCTGGGGCAGCCGGCGCTCCTGCAAGTGCCGGCGAGAGCTCGGGCGGCGGGCCGGTCGCGACCAGGAGGTCGTGCATCCGGCGGAGCCGGTCGCGCTCCCGCGGGTCCTCGATCCCCTCCAACAGCTCGTCCAGGTTCGGAGGATTCACAGCACGTCCTCCAGGACGGCCGCGAGCCGGGCGAGGCCTGTACGCGTGCGCGTCTTCACGGTGCCCAGGGGGATGCCGAGCAGGTCGGCGATCTCGCTCTGCGAGCGGCCGCCCCAGTACGCGAGCTCGATCACTTGCCGCTCGTTCTCCGGGAGCTCGGCGAGTGCCCGGTGGACGCGCCAGGCGACCCAGCCGGATTCGGCGCGCTCGGCAGGGCCTTCGTCGCCCGCCACCTCATCGGGTGCGTCGACCGGCGGCTCGCGCTTGGCGCGGCCGTTGTCGACGATTGCGTTTCGCGCCACGGCGTAGAGCCACGGCGCGCCGGGGCCCCGCTCGGGCTTGTAGCTCCCTGCTGCGCGCCAGACGGACGCAAAGGTTTCCTGGACGGCGTCCTCGGCACGGCCTCGGTCGCCGAGTCGCCTGAGCGCAAGCCCGAAGACGGGCCGAGCGTAGCGGCGGTACAGGGCGTCGAAGGCGCTCCGGTCGCCGGAGCCGACCATCCGGATCAGCTCGCCGTCGCTCACGTTCGAGTAGGACAAGACGGACATGGTTACGCGTGACGCCGCGGGCGGCAAGCGCAACCCCACGGCCGCCGCAGAGGTGCTCATTCTCGTATCTACGAAGGGGTGGTGCGCGCGGATTGAAGGAGGCGGCCGCCGTCGACCACCAGCGTCGAGCCGGTGACGAATCCCGCGCCCGCCAAGTAGACGACGGCGTCCGCGACGTCGTCGGGTGTTCCGACCCGTCCGAGCAGGGATTCGGCGGCGCGCCGCTCCTCCTGCTCCGGCTCGATCGCGACCGGCCCGGGGGCGATCCCGCACACTCGGACCTCGGGTGCAAGCGCCCGCGCGAACACCTGCGTGAGCATGTGGAGCGCCGCCTTCGCCGCGCTGTGGGGCGCGAACAAGGGCCACGGCTCGAGGCCCATCACGTCCTCGATCATGATCACGACCCCCCGCGATTCGCGTAGCGGCGGTGCCGCCGCCTGGGTGACGAAGAACCCTCCCTTGGCAGTGGCTCCGAAGGCCGCGTCCCAGTCCTCTTCGGTCACCTCTTCGACAGGCTTCGGCGTGAATCCGTCGGACGCGGCGTGCACGAGCAGGTCGAGGCCCCCGAGCTCTTCCACCGCCGTCCGCACGACCGCGCGGGCGGCCTCCACGTCGGAGAGATCGCCGTGCACCTTGCCCGCAGCGAAGACGTTCCAGCCCTCGGTCTCGAGCCGTGCGGCGATCGCCGAGCCGACTCGGCCGGTTCCTCCGGTGACGAGGGCGCGCACGAGGGAGCCAACTGTAAGGAATTCAGGCCGAGCTGTAAGAAGTTGATTTGGGACACGATTTTTCTTGCCTGTGCGGGCATAAGTTTCCGACGCGGAAACGCAACACGAAGGGGGTTCTCGGCAATGAAAAGAGCTCTACTCCTTATCGCTTCGGTCCTCGCCGTCGCCTCGGCGGCCTCTGTCGCGCTGGCGGCGGTGACGAGGGGCGTGGCGATCCAGCCGGACGGATTCAATCCGGTCACTCGCACGATCCAGACGGGGGACACGATCCGCTGGCGGAACGCCGACACGGTGAACCACCAGGTCGTCGCCGACAACGGGCACTTCGCCTCGCCCGTCCTCAGGCCGAGGCAGACGTACGAGCGAGTGTTCAACACCGCTGGGACGTACCGGTACCGCGACGCGCTCGAGCCCGCAGAGCGGGGCACGATCGTCGTCAGGGGGCCTGCGCCCTCGATCTCGATCGCGCTCTCGCAGCCGATCGTGTTCTACGGGTCGGGCATCCGCCTTACCGGTTTCATCTCCTCCGGAGCCGCCAACCAGGACGTCTCCGTCTGGGAGAAGCCCTTCGGATCGACTTCGTTCGTCAAGCGGGCGGATCTGAAGACGGGCACGTCCGGCGCCTACGACTACACGCTCGTGCCGCAGGTGCTCAGCGAATATCAGACTCGGTGGGGTAACCGGACAAGCGCGGTCGCCATGGTCGGCGTCCGGCCTCGGATGACGTTCATCCGGCGCGCGCCGTGGTTCGTGACCTCCGCGAAGGCGGGCCGCTCGCTTGCCGGGCGCTGGGTCTACGTCCAGCGGCGCTCGAGCCTCGGACAGTGGGTCAACCGCAAGAAGGTCCGGCTCGGAAGCTCCGGTGCCCGGCGGTTCCTGATGGACCTGCCGCGTGGCCGGCACATCCTCCGGATGTTCATGACGACGAACCAGGCCGGCACCGGCTACGTCTGGAGCCACAGCCGCACGCTCGTCGTCACCAAGCGATAGGGCAAGAAGCACTCGTCAGAGCCGGCGGTATGCTGCCGCCGGCTCTGACGTCTTCGAGAAGGAGTGCGCTTGTCGACGCTTGTCTTCAACCACGAGGAGATCACCGCCCGAGAGCTGAAGCCGCGCCTGTACGAGCTCGACGGCATCTCGCGCGAGTCCGTCGAGGCGCACTACAAGCTCTACCAGGGCTACGTCGCGAAGCGGAACGAGATCCTCGGCAAGCTCGACGGCGTCGATCTGTCGGCTGCCAACCAGGTCTACTCAGACTTCAGGGCGCTGAAGGTCGATCTCTCCTTCGCGATCGGCGGGATCAAGAACCACGAGATCTACTTCGAGCACCTCGGCGGCGACGGTGGCGATCCCGAAGGTCCCTTCGAGCAGCTGGTCGAGCGGGACTTCGGCTCCGTCTCGGCCTGGCGCGAGGACCTGAAGGCGACCGGTATGGCGGGGCGCGGCTGGGCCTGGACCGCCTACGACTGGGACGAGGGGCGGCTCTTCAACTACATCGGGGACACCCAGAACACGTACCCGATCTGGAACGCGACCCCGCTCGTCGCCCTCGACGTCTACGAGCACGCCTACTTCCTCGACTACCAGACCGACCGAGCGTCCTACATCGACGCCTTCTTTGCGAACCTGGACTGGGCCACGGTCAACGACTGGGTTTCGAAATACGCGGTCCCGCTTCGCTGACCCGTTTCGCTGAAAGTCTTGCGACTTTCAGCGACCTCTCGGAAGCCGGGCCGCGCTTCGCGCGGCGCGGCGCGGTCGCCGCCGGGAGGGTCGTGGCGGATCTTCGGCAGCTGGTGAGCGGAACCGGCTAAGCCGGTTCCGCGGCGAGCCAGGCTCGAAGCTCCGTGTGCTGTTCGGGCTCTTGCCCGCCCAGCTCCGCACGCAGCTCGCCCACGCTTCCGTACCGCTCGGCGACCACGTCGTGCGTGTGGATGGTCTCCAGGTTGACCTGACGGGAGAAGAGGAAGTCAGCGTCGGCCAGCGCCGGGTAGGCGTCGAGCACGCCCTGGAGCGCGAGACGCACCGAGTCCTCGACGAAGCGCGGCTGGAGGTGCGCGTGTTCGACGACGAAGAGCTCGTCCGGGCGCTTGAGGAGCTCGAAGACCGGCGCGCTCATCGACGCCTCGACGATCTCCCCGAGCTGCTCGGCGTTCACGCGGGACTCGCTGCCGACGAAGAGCGTGCCGAGGCCCCGCTGATTGTGCGTCGCGAGCGGCACGAGCTCCAGGATCCGCTCGACGTCGCCTTCCGCGAACCCCGCCTCGAGGAGTCGATCCGCGGAGCGCTCACGGACCAGGCCCTGTGCGCAGGGACATGCGTTGATTCCCGCCGCCTCGACCCCGACGACGCGCCGGACGCCGCGTTCGGATGCAGCCGCGATCCCGATCAGGCCGAGCATCGCCTGGGTCGCGAGCCCGGTCACCGGCGTCCGGCGCTCCACCGGATACCTGGCGGTGATCCGAGCCTCAGCGCGGCCGGCGCCCTGCCGCTCGACGATCTCGCCGGCGATATGGGCCGCCAGCTCCTCGACGAGGAAGGCTTCTTCGAGCACGACGTGCTCGATCACCTCCTCGAAGAGCTCGGGGAAGCGCGACATGTGGACGCCCTTCTGCGCGGCGTCCAGGTCGACGGTGCACTCGATGTCGGCGGCGATCAGCTTCTCGCTCGACCCGTGCCGGATCCGGATCGCCTTCGACACGCCCGTGACGCCCGCCCGGGACAGGCCGAGACTCACCTCGGGCCGTGAGGCCTGGAGGTCTTGGCGGAAGAGGTTGCGGAGATCGGCCATCCGGACGGAATAATGGCGGTCGCAACGAATCCGAGAGAACGCATGGCCGGCCAATCGACCTTCGCCCAGCTCGTTTCACTTGCGTGCCACGACCTCCGGACGCCGCTCGCAACGGCTTCGGGGTTCGCCTACACGCTGAAGCGCCTCGACTCGCTCGAGGCGCCGGCCGACCGCTACGTCGAGATGATCGACGCCGCCTCGGAGCAGATGGCCGGGCTACTCGACCTGCTCGGGGTCGCGGCGAGGATCGAGGCGGGACGCTTCGACGCGCAGGTGCGCGACATGGATTCGCGCGAGCTCGTGGACGCCGCGGCGGCTCGCCTGGACGGGCACGCGGATGCCGGCGGCGCCGGAGCGGTCGTCCAGGTTGATCCGCCCTGGGCGGAGACCTCGCTCGCCGCGCTCGCCGAGTGCGTCCGCCGCCACGGATCCCTCGAGCGGGTCACACTCGCCGTCGAGGGCTCCTCGGTCGCGATCGGCCCGCTCCAGGAAGGCGTCGGCTCGATCGCGCTCGGCGAGGACCTCAAGGACTTCGGCGCCGCCGTGGGGTCGCGTGTCCTCGGTGCGATGGGCGCCGAGCTCGTGGTCGACGGCGAGCGACTTTGTCGTGCGCCTCCCTTCGGCGTAGATTCGAGCCATGCACGTCGTCCTGGCGATCGAGGACGTCGATCGCGCTACGCCTTCCGCAACGTCCTCGCCGTCGGCAACCCCAACCCTCTAGCGCAGCAGGCGCGAGAGCCGACGGTCCTTCAGCAGCCGGCCGCTCGTCTGGCAGGTCGGGCAGTAGTAGATCGTGTGCTCCTCGAAGTCGACGCGCGCGATCGGCGTCCCGCAGACGTGGCAGGGCTCGGCGAGCCGGTTGTGCACGCGGTACGTCGACTTGTCCTTCTGGCCGCGCTCGCGTAGCTCCAGTCCACGGGCCAGCTCTGCGTCGATCGCCTCCGCGAGCCGGGCGACCTCCTCGGCGTCGAGGTCCTTCGTCAACGCGTACGGCGAGAGCCCGGCGTGGTGGAGGATCTCGTTTGCCCAGGCCCGCCCGATCCCCGCGATCACGCGCTGGTCGCGCAGCAGCGAATGGAGCCGCCGCGACTCGCTCGAACAGATCTCTGCGAGCCGGTCCGCGCCGATCCCGAACGCCTCCGGCCCGAGGTGCGCGAGCTCTTCCTCCGCCTGCTCCGGCGTCAGCAGCCAGACTCCCGCCCGCTTCTTCGCCCCTGCCTCGGTGAGGACGAGCTCCGACCCGCCCTGGAAACCGAGCCGGAACGCCGGCGTCTTCGGGCCCTTCTCGCCGGCGCGCAGGAACCGGAGCCGGCCGGCGGTCATGAGGTGGAACAGGAGGACGAGCTCGCCGTCCGCTGTGGGCATCAGGAGCCGCTTCGCGCGGCGCTCGACGCCTTCGAGCTGCCGGCCCTCGAGCGCGGCCAGCGGCGGGTCGTAGGTCTTCAGCGTCGCGATGTGCGCCGGCCCGGCCTTGGCGATCGGAAACGCCGAGACGGGATCGTTCAGCTGGCGGCGCCAGGCTTCCATCTCTGGGTACTCCGGCACTAGTGCCCCTCCAGGCAATACACGCCGGCTTCTGGCCCGCGACCACGCGGCGCCAGAGTCCACCCTCCTCCTCGGCAAGGCTGCCTAGCCTTGCGTCGTCCGAGCGCGAACTCTGGCTTGGTGCTCGCGACCCACAAGCGGGGCAGCATTACCTGCAGGGGCACTTAGTCTCCCTCGGACATGGCTGAGCCGATCACGGTAGCCGTCCGCCGTGGAGACACGGTCGAGGCTCGGCACACGGTCCATGCGGTAGCCGTCAGGGACGGCGCCGTGGTTGCCGAAGCCGGCGACGGCGGGCTCGTGACCTTCATGCGCTCGTCGGCGAAGCCGATCCAGGCGCTGCCGGCGGTCCGGGCCAGGTCCGATCTCGACGACCGGGAGATCGCGATCGCATCGGCCTCGCACCTCGCCGACCCGCAGCAGGTCGGCGCCGTCCGCTCACTGCTCGCCAAGGCGCCCGCTCAGGAGGACGAGCTGGAGTGCGGTGCCGAGGGCGAACCGCCCAGCCCGCTCCGCCACAACTGCTCGGGCAAGCACGCCGGGTTCCTGGCGCTCTGCCGCGCCCGCGGCTGGGACTCGCGAGGCTACCGGCTGCCGGACCACCCGGTCCAGCGGACGATGCTCGCGGAGGTGGCGGCTGCGACAGACCTCAGCGAGGACGAGATCCCGACAGGGATCGACGGCTGCGGCGTCGTCAACTTCGCCGTGCCGCTCGAGCGGATGGCCTACGCGTTCTCGCGCTTCGCCGAGCTCGAAGGCGGCGCCAGGGTTGCGGACGCGATGCGCAAGCACCCGGCGTTGATCCGCGGTCCCGGTGCGCCGGACACCGTGCTCATGGAATCGCTGCCAGGCTGGATCGCCAAGGGCGGCGCCGAGGGACTCCTTTGCGCCTCCGGCCCGGACGGGATCGGTGTCGCGCTCAAGGTCGAGGACGGAAGCGGGCGGGCTGTCGGCCCGGCGGCCGCCGCTTTCCTTCGCCGACTTGGCCACTCCCTCGACCGGCTCGAGTCGGCGCCGGTCGAGAACAGCCGCGGCGAGGTCGTCGGCGAAGTCCGCGCCTGACACGTTTGGAGCATCCGTCGAAATCTCTGTGGTGCGTCTCGGAGGACCGTTGTATATTCCGGCGGCCGGAAGGGGAGCCGGGAGAGGTATCGGCTTCTCGCACGTGTGCAGGCTGCGACCCGTCCCAGCACGGAGAAAGGTGAGGTCCAATTGCTCACGGTCGATATCGCGCTCCCGGAGGTCGAGGAACTCCACAAGCTTGTCCAGGAGGGACAAGAAAAGGGGTTCCTTTCGTATGACGAGATCGTTTCCGCGCTCGAGGAAGTCGAGCTCACGAAGGAGCAGGTCGAAGACTTCTACACGTACCTGATCGACCACTCGGTCGAGCTGGTCGAAGGCGACCAGCACAAGCACCCGCCGCACGAGCAGCCTGCGCTGGCGCCCGAGGAGGCGAGCCCCAAGACGCCGAAGCTCGACCTGACCGTCGAGCCGTCGCTCGACTCGCTCAGGCTGTACCTGCGGGAGATCGGCAAGGTCCCGCTGCTCACCGCCGACCAGGAGATCTACCTGGCCAAGCGGATCGAGCGCGGCGACATGCAGGCGAAGACGCAGATGATCGAGGCGAACCTCCGCCTCGTGGTCTCGATCGCGAAGGGCTACCTGGGCCGGGGCCTCAGCTTCCTCGACCTGATCCAGGAGGGCTCCCTCGGCCTCATCCGCGCGGTGGAGAAGTTCGACTACCGCAAGGGCTTCAAGTTCTCGACCTACGCGACCTGGTGGATCCGCCAGGCGGTGACTCGGGCGATCGCCGACAAGGCGCGCACGATCCGGATCCCTGTGCACATGGTCGAGAAGCTGAACAAGGTCGTGCACATCGAGCGCCAGCTCGTCCAGCGGCTCGGACGGGAGCCGCAGCCGGAGGAGATTGCGATGGAGCTCGAGATGACGACCGAGGAGGTCCGCGAGATCTTGCGGATGTCCCAGCTGCCCATCTCGCTCGAGAAGCCGATCGGCGAGGAGGAGGAAAGCGAGCTCGGCGACTTCGTCGAGGACGACAGCGCCGAGTCGCCGTTCGACACGGCCTCGCTGACGCTGCGACGCGAGGACGTCTCGCGCGCGCTCGACTCCCTGCCGGAGCGGGAGCGGAAGGTGATCGAGCTGCGCTACGGCCTGGTCGGGACGCAGCCCTTCACGCTGGAGGAGGTCGGACGGGCATTCGGCGTCACGCGCGAGCGCATCCGTCAGATCGAGAACTCCACGCTGAAGCGGCTCGAATCCCTACCCGAGGCGCAAGGGCTGCGAGACGCCTCTGCCTAGACCCGTTCGGCGGCCTGCGGGGCGTCCGCTCGGGACACCGGAACGAACAATCGACAATGCGGGCACTTGTAGCCGGCACGGTCCGTGTGAGGACCGAGCAGGTCGGCTTGGAAGGCCTTCTTGCAGTGCGGGCAGACCTGAACTTCGGGTGGGGCGGCCACGTGTCGAAAGGTAGACGCGTATCCGTCCGCGACGGGCGTTCGTGAACGGATCTAAAGAATCGACCTTTTGTACCGTTGCCCCCACCCCGCAAAACGTCTATAAGCGGTGATATGGGGGTTGAGGGGAGCGCGGCAGCCGCGCCGGCTGCGATGGAGCCGGTCGTCCGGCTGGAGGACGTGCACAAGCGCTTCGGCGACAACGTCGTCCTCGAGGGCGTCGAGCTCACGCTGGAGCCCCGTCAGGTGCTGGTGGTCATCGGCCCGAGCGGAAGCGGGAAGAGCACGCTCCTGCGCTGCATCAACCTGCTCGAGCCGATCCAGTCCGGGCGGATCTTCTTCGAAGGCGAGGAGATCACGAGGAAAGGGGTGGATGCGAGCTCGATCCGCCAGCAGATCGGGATCGTCTTCCAGCAGTTCAACCTCTTCCCGCACCTGAAGGCGCTCGACAACGTCACCCTCGCCGCCCGCAGGGTGAAGAGGGAGTCGAGGCGGACGGCGGAGGAGCGCGGGCGGCAGCTGATGGCCACGGTCGGGCTCGAGGAGAAGGCGGACAGTTACCCGCACCAGCTCTCGGGCGGGCAGCAGCAGCGCGTCGCGATTGCGCGGGCGCTGATGATGGAGCCGCACGTGATGCTCTTCGACGAGGTCACGTCGGCGCTCGACCCGGAGCTGGTCGGCGAGGTGCTGGTCGTGATGCGCGACCTCGCCAAGAGCGGGATGACCATGGTCGTGGTCACCCACGAGATGCAATTCGCGCGCGACGTCGGCGACCGCCTCATCTTCATGGACGAGGGTCACATCGTCGAGCAGGGGAGGCCGCAAGATGTCCTCTCGAACCCGAGGGAGGAACGGACGCGGCGGTTTCTCCGCAGAACGATGCTGCTGGATCATGCACTCGAAGGAATGACAGTCAAAGGAGGGTCTGAATGAAGAAGTTCCTGATCGCGACCGTTGTCGCGGTCTTCGCAGCCGTGGCGTTCACGGCATTGAGCGTCGCGGCGCCGTGGAGCGGCTCCGCCCGGGCGAAGGCCGACACGGCGAACGCGCTGCCGGCGCTGCCGCCGGAGGTTCGGCAGAGGCGGCGGTGGAAGATTGGCGTCAAGTGCGACTTCCCGCCGTTCGGCTACATCAACAGGCAAAACAGGATCGCGGGGTACGACGTGGACGTGGCTCGCCGCTTCGCGGAGCTCGCGTTCGGCCGCCGGAACCGCGTCAGCCTGACGTGTGTAACGACCCCGAGCCGGATCCCGGCGCTCCAGCGCGGTGACGTCGACATCATCATCTCGACGCTCACCTGGACGTCGGCCCGCGAAGAGGTCATCGACTACTCGTCCCCGTACTACAACGCAACGGGACGGCTGCTGGTGCCGAACAACTCTCCGCTCGTGACCGGCCGTCTGACGGCTCTTCGCGGGCGGGACGTCGCTACCACCCGTGGCTCGATCTACGACCGGTACCTCGGCAACTGCTTCCCGACGGCGTCGAAGGTCCTTTCGGACTCGCCGGTCGTGGCGCTCGAGAACCTCCGTTCCGGGCGGGCGGACGTGTTCATGTTCGACGACACGTTCCTGCTCGGAGTGGCTGCGAACGACACGAACCTCCGCATGACCACGCACAAGTTCCTGAACGTCCCGTACGGGATCGGGATCAGGAAGGGCGAGACCGCGATGAAGCGGTGGGTGAACGCGGCGGTGCTGCAGATGAAGCGGAAGGACGAGTTCTGGCAGATCCTCCGCGCGAACTCGCCGCGGCAGTTCTGGCGGTTCTTCTTGACGCAAGTCCCGAGGCCGAAGACGAAGGAGGCCTACCCGCGGGGTCGGACTCCCGAGGCCGAGTGCCCTCGCTAGAGACCACCTGAGCCGGGGTGGCCGTCGCTGAGGCGGCCACCCCGCTCGTTTCTCATGGACGTCCTCGCAGCCTTCGACTGGCAGTACATCTGGGATCACCGGCAGGTGCTCTGGGGCGGCCTGCAGGTGACGTTGAAGCTCGCCGCCATCGGAATCGCGGGCGCATTCCTCGTGGGCCTCGTGCTCGGCGCCGCCCGTGCGTACCGGATCCCGGTGATCAGCCAGCTGGCCGGGATCTACGTCGAGCTGATCCGCAACACGCCGATCCTGGTGCAGATCTTCCTGATCGCCTACGGGCTGCCGAAGCTGACGAAGACCCTCCAGTTCGACTTCTTCTTCGTCGCGTGCCTGGCGCTGATCCTCTGGGGCGGCGCGTTCAACACGGAGAACTTCCGCGCGGGGTTCGAGGCCGTGCCTGCGCGCTATCGCGAGGCTGCCTACGCGCTGGGCTTCGGGCCGTTCAGGACCTTCCTGAACGTCTCGCTGCCGATCGGCGGGCGGATCGCGCTCCCGTCGTCGATCAACACGTACATCTCGGTCTTCAAGAACACCGCGTTGATGGTGGCGATCAGCGTCGAGGAGCTGACCAACGTCGCGAAGCAGTCGATCGACCTCGACTTCAGGACGTGGGAGATGATCGCCGTGCTCGCCGTCACCTACCTGACGCTCGTCTGGACGATGTCGGCGCTGATCCGGCTGCTGGAGCGGCGGCTCGCGCTTCCGGAGACGAATTAGATGTGGGACGCGGTCTTCAACCGCCTGCCCGAGTGGGCCGAGCCCGTCGTCGACTACATCATCCATACGGGGCTCAAGAACACCCTGATCATCTCGTCGGTCTCCGTCGTCCTCAGCGTGCTGATCGGGGTCTTCCTCGGGACACTGCTGACGATCAAGTTCCTGCCGCTCCAAGCCGCGATCCGGCTCTACATCGAGGTCTGGCGCGGCCTGCCGATCATCGTCACGATCTTCCTTCTCTACTTCGCGCTGCCGACCGTCGCGGACGAGGTCCACCTGTCAGCGCTCAACCTCAACCCGCTCCGCGCGACGATCCTCGGGCTCGCGCTGTGGGGGAGCGCCCAGATCGCGGAGGCGACCCGCGGCGCGGTGCAGTCGATCCCGAGGGAACAGCACGAGGCCTCGGCCGCGCTTGGCTTCGGCTGGATCGGCCGCCACGTCAACGTGATCCTCCCGCAGGCGCTCCGGAGGCTCATCCCGCCGCTCGTCGGCCTCAGCGTCGGGGTGATCCAGAACAGCACGCTCGGCTCGATCATCGGCGTGCCGGAAGTGCTGGAGACGGCGCAGCGCTCGACGAACCGGCTCGCGGTGCCGACGGTCGATCCGGCGACGCTCTCGATCGAGGGCGGCGACTCGCACGCGCTCGAGATCTACCTGTTCGTGTTCGCCCTCTTCTTCGTGATCTCGTTCCCGCTCACGCGGCTCGCGGCCTACTTCGAGCGGCGGCTCGCGCAGTAGCTGCCAGGACGCGGGGTCACGCAGCCAGCGTAAGGCCGCCGAGCTCCGTCGCGTCCGTGCCGATGACCTGCCCGTGCAGCTGGATCGCCAGGAAGCCGTCGGGGTGCAGCGCGGTCGCACACGCCTGGACGAGCCTCCGGTACGGATCGAGGCCGTCGCCTGCCGCGAAGACGGCGTCCGGCGGCTCCCCGGCGAGCTCGGGTCGCTCTGCCCGGAGGCCGGCCGAGACGTAGGGGAGGTTGGCGACGACCAGATCCAGCCCGTTCGGAGCCCCGTCGAGCAGGTCGCCGTGCATGACGCTGACGCGGTCGCCGAGACCGTGGCGGCAGACGTTCGCCCTGGCGAGCCGGACGGCGGAGGCGCTCGTGTCCGTCGCCCAGATCCGCGCCAGCGGCGATCGCGAGGCGATCGCGACGGCGACTGCTCCCGAGCCGGTCCCGACGTCAGCGACGAGCGCCGGCCGGCCGCCGATCCGGGCGACGGCCGCCTTTACCAGCGCCTCTGTCGCGGGCCGCGGCGTCATGACCTTGCCCGGCTCGTTGAGCAGCCGGAGGCCGCAGAATGGTGTCTCGGTCACTAGTGCCTTAAAGGGCCTGGCCGCCGCCGACGAGCGCGTGCAGGCTCTCGTAGTCCTCGCGGCAGGCCGGGCAGCCGTCGAGGTGGGCCTTGAAGCCGGGGAGACTCGCCTCGGTGTCGCCGCCGGCGAGCTCGAGCTCGACGTACTGGTCGAGCTTGTCGAAGCACTCCGCGCAGCCGATCTCCGGGACGCCCGGCCCAAGCAGCCGGCCGAGTGCCTGCTTCAGCTCGGGCCGTTCGGTCATTCGATCACCTCCAGGAGATCTCCAATGTGGACGCGCAGCTTGGCGCGCGCGTCGTGCAGCGTCTTGTAGAGGGCGCCTCGGGTCGATCCGAGCCGTTCCGCGAGGACGTCGATCGGGACGCCGTTCAGCGCCAGCGCGACCAGGACTTCGCGCTGGCGCGGGGTCAGCGCGTCGGCGATTCCGCTCTGGACGGCCCGGAGCAGCTCACCCTGCTGGGCCTCGCCCTCGGGGGTGGTACCGCTCGAGGCGAAGATGCCCCACGTCTCGGGCTCCAGCGGCACCTCGCGGCCCTGCCAGGCACGGCGGCGGAGCTTCACGGCCGCCTCGTACAGCGCGAACTTGTAGACCCAGGTCGTGAACCGGCTCGCGCCGCGGAAGTCGTCGAGGCGCCCGAGCACCGACATGAGCGCGTCGTCGGCAGCCTCGAGCGCGATGTCGTCCAGCTCGTTTCCCCGCAGGTGGGGGAGGGTGGGCCGGCGTCTCGCGACCTCGAACCGCGCCGCCCGGAGCAGAAGCTCGTGCAGCCGTTTGACGGCCCGCTCGTGCGCAGCCCCGTCCGAGCGGAGGTCGGAGATCCACTCGTGAGACTCGGCGTCCAGGCGCGCGACGGTAGCAACGGCAGTGCTCACCAATTCCCCTTAGTGACCCGTAGGGGCCGGTCCTTACCTCTCGCCGGCGGCGTGGGCGTGAGGACCCTGCTGATCGGCGTGCGAGTGCGGCCCCGACAGGGCCACGGCGGCAAGCGCGCTGAACGAGGCGACGACCGCGAAGAGCGTCAGCGGCAGCGGACGACCGGCCCGCGATGGCGAGCGTTTCGCCGCAAGCGCCGCGAGGATGCCGAAGATCTCGACAGCCTTGGTCGTCAGGCCAAGGGCGTCGACCGACTCCGGGCCGGCGGTGAGTCCGGGGATGCCGGTGGCCGCGGCGAGCGCATACGCCGCGACGAGCCCGGCGAGGATCACGATCGCGCAGTCGAGCAGCACTGGGTCGGCGCGCCGAGCGAGCGCGATGGTGAGCCCGGCGAGGGCGACGGCCGAGAGACCGAAGGCGATCCCGCCCGCGGGAGCCTCCGTGTAGTGATGCGGGGTGAGCGCCGCATGGATCCCGGCGCTCACCGCGCAGCTGAGCGCGACCAGGTCGCGTCCGGCCTCGCTCACCGGACGATGACCTTGCCCCGCATGTCGTGGGAATGGAGGGTGCAGACGTAGTCGTATGTCCCGGGCTCCGAGAAGGTGGCCGAGACCGATTCGCCGCGCTCGACCTTCAGGTCCTCCCGGCCCTCGACCTCGACGGTGTGCGTGAAGTTGTCCTCGTTCCGCCAGGTCACCGTCGCGCCGGCGTCGACTTCGATCGTCTCCGGGTCGAAGCGGTAGCTCTTCGGCATCAACACCTCGGTCGTGCGTACCGGTTGAGCCGCCTCGTCGGATTGCGCGCAGCCCGCGAGGACGACGGCGACGACGACGAGCAGTAAGCCGGTCCTCACGCCTGGCTTGCCTCGAATGACGGTCGCCGACCGCGCGACACCTCGAGGACGGCCCCGAGGAAGACGAGGCCGAACGCGGCCAGGTCGAGCACTTCGCTGATCGTGTGCGCGAAGAGGAACACGGTCCAGTCGAGGTGGTAGGTCATGTAGCTGACCTCGGCGAGCGCGAAGAGCGTGAACCCCCAGCCGAGCAGGCCGAGGTCGCGCTTGAACGCCGTCCAGGCGAAGAACGCGCCGATCGCGAAGGCCGCGATGTGGACGGCGAGGAAGAATCCGGTCGGCAGCTCGTTGACCCAATCTCCCCAGGGCATTGAGACCTCCTTCGGTCGTAGATGCGTCGGACCGATTGGTGTTCCGGCTTCGCCGGTCCTTACGTCGGGTAAGACTCAGCCGCGACAGGGACACTGAGGAGGGTGCTGTGAAGAGCTTCGACCTCGCGATCGTCGGCGGCGGCCTCGCTTCCGCCCGCGCCATCAAGTCCTTCCGGGAGTCCGGCGGCGAGGGATCGATCGCGCTCTTCTCAAAGGACTCGACACTGCCGTACCACCGTCCTCCGCTCTCGAAGAAGTTTCTCCGCGGCGAGACGGACGAGGAGCCGCTCGTCGAGGACGAGCAGTTCTACGCTGATCATGGGGTCGAGGTCATGCTCGAGACGTCGGTCGAGAGCGTCGACGCGCAGGCACACGAGCTCGAGGTCGGCGGCGAACGCGTGGGATACGGGAAGCTTCTGCTCGCGACCGGCGCCTGGCCGCGGACGCTTCAGATCCCGGGCGCCGACCTCGACGGCATCTTCACCCTCCGGACTGTCGGCAACTCGAAGGCGATCCGGGACGCGGCCGCCGGCGCGGAGCGCGCAGTCGTCGTCGGGGCCGGTTTCATCGGGATGGAGGTTGCAGCGTCGCTTTGCCAGATCGGCAAGGAGGTTTCCCTCGTCCATCTCGGCCGCTGGCTCTTCGACCAGCTCGGCGTCGAGCAGCTGAGCGACGAGCTCGCGGCGCTCTACGAGTCGAAGGGCGTCGAGCTCGTCCTCGGAAACGAAGTCGAGGCCTTCCACGGAAACGAGAGCCTCGAGAAGGTGACGACGAAGAACGGCCGCGCCGTCGAGGCCGATTTCGCGGTCGTCGGGATCGGCGTCGGGCCCGTCACCGATTACCTCGACGGCAGCGGGATCGAGGTCGACAACGGGATCGTCGTCAACCAGCGCTTCGAGACCAACGTTCCCGACGTCTACGCGGCCGGTGACGTCGCGAACTTCTTCGACCCGCTGTTCGATCGGCAGCGCCGGATCGAGCACTGGTCGAACGCGAACTATCAGGGCACCGAGGTTGGCAAGGTCCTGGCCGGGGCCGACGGCGGCTACGACCGGGTGTCGGAGTTCTTCACCGAGATCTTCGGAACGACGATCAAGGTCTTCGGAGACGCCAAGCGCGACTCACAGGTCGTCGTCCACGGCTCGCTCGGCGACGAGGATCTCTACGCGCTGTACGGCGACGACGAGGAGGAGACGATCGGGGCCCTGAGCGTCGGCCAGACCGAGCAGGTCGAGGAGCTGCTCAAGCAGCAGGTTCGGGCGCACGCCCCTTTGCGCGAGCGCCTGGCCTAGTAGGAGGGCTCGGCGAAACGCCTGCTGAGCCGCAGGGCTGCGCTGCTCGCCTCGAGTACTGCGTCCTCAGTCGCGCCCGTATCTCATTCGACACGAACGCTCCCTGCGTCCTGGCCTCGGGACGACCATCGCACCCCTGCGACGAGCGACGTTCTGCCAAGCCCTCCTAGGCCGCGTACTCGTCGGCGACGCTGAGGGCCTCGTCGAGGATCGCGATCCCCTCGTCGAGCTCGTCCGTCGTGATGTTCAGCGGCGGGCAGACCATGACCACGTTCCAGTGCGTCATGAGGTAGAGCCCGCGGTCGAGCGCCGCCTTCGCCGTCTGCGCCACCGGCGCGAAGTCCTTGCCCGTCGCGTTGAACGGGACGAGCGGCTCGCGCGTCTCGCGGTTCCTCACGAGCTCGAGGCCCCAGAAGCAGCCGAGACCACGCACGTCTCCGATCGACGGATGCTTGTCGGCGAGCCCGCTGAGGCGGGACTCGAACTCGGGCGCCATCCCGGCCGCATGCTCGACGATCTCCTCCTCCCGGAACGCCTCGATCGACGCGACTGCCGAGGCGCAGGCCAGCGGGTGGCCGCTGTACGTGAGACCTCCGGCGAAGTACTTGTCACGCACCCAGTCGGCGATCTTCTGCCGCACGATCATCGCGCCGAGCGGGACATAGCCGGAGTTGATCCCCTTCGCCACCGTGAGGATGTCGGGGACGACGTCCCAGTTCTCGCAGGCGAACCACCTGCCGGTGCGGCCGAAGCCCGCCATGACCTCATCGCAGATCAGCAGGATCCCGTGCCGGTCGCAGACCTCGCGGATCGACTGGAGGTAGCCATCGGGCGGCACGATGATCCCGTTCGTCCCGACCACGGTCTCGAGGATCACGGCGGCGACCGTGTCCGGCCCCTCGTACTGGAGGATCTCCTCGAGGTGCGGCCCGCCGGTGCAGACAGGGCAAGGGTCGGGATGTCCGGCCGGGCAGCGGTACGTGTACGGGTCGAGCATCCGCACCACGCCGGGGAGTCCGGTCTCGGCGGGCCAGCGGCGCGGATCGCCTGTGAGCGTGATCGCGCCGGCCGTCGCCCCGTGGTAGGAGCGGTAGCGCGCGATGATCTTGTGCCGGCCCGTGTACCAGCGGGCGAGCTTGATCGCGTTCTCGTTCGCCTCCGCACCGCCGTTGGTGAAGAACGACATCGCCAGGTCGCCGGGCGTCACCTCCGCGAGCAGGCGCCCGAGCTTCGAGCGCGACTCGCTGGCCATCGGCGGCCCGATCGTGCAGAGCTTCTCCGCCTGCTCCTTGATCGCCGCAATCACCTTCGGGTGGCCATGCCCGATCGAGACGTTGACGAGCTGGGACGCAAAGTCGAGGTAGCGCTTCCCGTCGTAGTCCCAGAAGTAGCGGCCCTCGCCGCCTGCGACTGCGATCGGGTTGATCGCGTCCTGCACGGACCACGAGTAGAGGACATAGCGCTTGGCGTCCTCGACGATCTGCTGCCCGAGCTCCGTGTTGGCCTCGACCGTGGCCATGCCTCGATCCTATAGCTCGTCTGCGAGCAGGTCCATCAGCAGGCCGTCGTGCCACTCGCCGCCCGGCAGGCGCTCGTACTGGCGCATCACGCCGACCGGCTTGAAGCCCGCCTTCTCGTAGGCGCGGATCGCCGCCGTGTTGTGCGCTGCGGGGTCGATGACGAGCCGGTGGTGTCCCCGCACGTGGATCAGGTACTCGGCCATCGTCCTCACCGCTTCGGTCCCGAGGCCCTGTCCGTGGACAGTTTCGGAGAGGAAGATGTCGATGCCGGCGTGGCGGTACATCTGGTCGTCCTCCTCGTGGTACTGGATCAAGCCCACGACCTCGCCTGCGAGCTCGATCGCGAAGACCGTGCAGTCGTCGGTACCGGCTGCCTTGCTCTCGAGCTTCTCCAGGTCGGGATCGCCCCAGGCCTCAGCGACCCCGGGCTGCGCCTGGATCGCAGCCAGTCGAGGCACGTCTGCGGCAGTCATGGGCCGGATCAGGACGCGTTCTCCTCGTAGCACGGTCATCGCGCTAGTCTGGCCGACGAGAGTCTGAAGGAGGACGAATGACAGAAGTCTTGGAGAAGCAGGCAGAGCGCGGCACGGAGCTGGGCCGGATCAGCCACTGGATCGGCGGACAGTCGGTCGCAGGGGAGTCGGGACGCAGCGGGCCGGTCTACAACCCGGCGCGAGGCGTCCAGACGAAGGAGGTCGACTTCGCCTCTATCGAGGAGGTCGACCGCGCGGTGCAGACGGCCAAGGAGGCGCTCGTGAGCTGGCGCCAGGTCTCTCTTTCGCGCCGGCAGGAGCTGTTCTTCAGGATCCGCGAGCTCTTCCACCAGCGGCGCGAGGATCTGGCGGCGCTCCTGACCGAGGAGCACGGCAAGGTCTTCTCCGATGCGCTCGGCGAGGTGCAGCGCGGGCTCGAGGTGATCGAGTACGCGTGCGGCATCCCGACGCTGCTCAAGGGCGATTTCTCGGAGCAGGCTTCGACGGGGATCGACGTCTACTCGATCCGGCAGCCGATGGGCGTCGTCGCCGGCATCACGCCGTTCAACTTCCCGGCGATGGTGCCCATGTGGATGTGGGCCCCCGCGCTCGCCTGCGGGAATGCCTTCATCCTCAAGCCATCCGAGAAGGACCCGTCCGCGTCGGTTCTGACCGCGGAGCTGTTGCAGGAGGCGGGCCTGCCGGACGGCGTCTTCAACGTCGTGCACGGCGACAAGGTCGCCGTCGACGCGATCCTCGAGCATCCCGACATCGCGGCCGTCTCGTTCGTCGGCTCGACCCCGATCGCGCGCTACATCTACTCGACCGGGACGGCGAACGGGAAGCGCGTCCAGGCCCTTGGCGGTGCGAAGAACCACATGATCGTCCTGCCCGACGCCGACCTGGAGATGGCCGCCGACGCCGCCGTGTCGGCCGGGTACGGCTCGGCCGGCGAGCGCTGCATGGCGATCTCGGCCGTGGTCACCGTCGGCGACATCGGCGACGACTTCATCAAGGCCGTCAAGGAGCGCCTGCCGAAGGTGAAGGTCGGCCCTGGCACGGATCCTGAGAACGAGATGGGCCCGCTGATCACGCGCGAGCACCGCGACAAGGTCGCTTCCTACCTGGACAGCGGAAAAGAACAGGGCGCCGAGGTCGTCGCCGACGGGCGTGAGACTGCGCCCGACGGCGACGGCTTCTTCCTCGGCGTGTCCCTGCTGGACAAGGTCACGCCCGAGATGGACGCCTACAAGGACGAGATCTTCGGCCCGGTGCTGTCGGTCGTCCGGGCCGGGACGTACAAAGAAGCGATCAGGCTCGTGAACGAGAACCAGTACGGAAACGGCGTCGCGATCTTCACGCGTGACGGCGGCGCCGCGCGGCAGTTTCAACACGAGGTCGAGGTGGGCATGGTCGGAGTGAACGTGCCGATCCCGGTGCCTGTTGCCTACTACTCGTTCGGAGGCTGGAAGGGCAGCCTCTTCGGCGACTCGCACATCTACGGCCCGGAGGGAGTCAACTTCTACACGCGGGGAAAGGTCGTCACTTCGCGCTGGCCGGATCCGGCCACGAGCAAGGTCGACCTCGGGTTCCCGCAGACGAGGTGATGACAATGGAGATGAGCATGGTTGTGGACCGAAGCAAGTCGGGAGCTGGGCGTCTCCGCGAGACGATTCCGCCCCTGCCGCCGCTGGAGCGTTTCCGGCTTCGGCGCAAGTCGAGAAAAGACCGGCTGATGGAGGCGATCCAGGAGCTGCCGCCGGTCGCGCAAATCGGGCTGGCGGCCGCGGCAGCCGGGGTCCTGGTCGGCCTCGCCTACGTGGCGCGCAGGCGGCTGTTCGTCGCCGCGGCCGTCGTGGCGGACGTGATCGAGGAAGCGGCGGACACCGTCGAGGACGCCGCCGAGGACCTGGCCGAGGCCGCGCGCGAGCGAGCGGACGGCGGTCCCGAGTAGCACTGCCTGACGCCACGGCGCTGCCGTAGGGTGGCGCCGTGGCCGTCTGCGCCTCCTGCGGGCAAGAAAACCCTGCGATTGCGCGGTTTTGTCTTGCGTGCGGCCTGCCCCTGGACGAGGACGGCGCGCCGCGCGAGGAGCGCCGCCACGTCAGCGTCATCTTCGTCGACATGGTCGGCTTCACCTCACTCGCCGAGCACCTCGATCCCGAAGAAGTGCAGGAGCTGCTCCGGCCGTACTACGAGACGGTCCGTCGTGAGGTCGAGTCCTTCGGCGGCGTCGTCGAGAAGTTCATCGGCGATGCGGTCGTGGGCATGTTCGGCGCGCCGGTCGCGTACGGCGACGACGCCGAGCGTGCGGTTCGAGCTGCCCTCACCGTCCGCGACACGATCGCGGCCATGGACGCGGCCGATCCACGCCTCGATCTCAAGGTGCGGATCGCCGTCAACACCGGCGAGGCGCTCGTGATCGTGAACGCACGGCCCGCGCTCGGCGAGGCGATGGTGACGGGCGACGTGGTCAACACGGCGGCACGACTCCAGACGGCGGCGCCGATCGGAGGCGTCCTCGCCGGCGAGGAGACCTACAGGGCGACGCGGGACGCGATCCTCTATGCGCCGACGCCGCCGATCGACGCGAAGGGCAAGGAGAACCCGGTGCCGGCCTGGGTCGCGCTGCGCCCGCAGCTGAACCCCGGCGAGCGACCTGCCGCGGGACCGCTCGTGGGCCGGAGCCACGAGCTCGACGTCCTGCGCGGTACCTGGGAGCGTGTGGCGGACGAGCGGACTCCGCACCTGGTCACCGTGATTGGGCCGGCCGGAGTCGGGAAGACCCGGCTGGCGAGCGAGTTTTCCGCGATGGTGCGGGACCGGGGCGGCCGCACCGTCCGCGGTCGCGTGTTGCCCTACCGGGAGAGCACTGCGTACTCCGCGCTCGCGTTCCAGCTCAAGCAGCTCTCCGGGATCTTCGAGACCGATTCCGCCGAAGTCGCGCGGACGAAGCTGGCCGAGGTGGTGGGCTCACTGCTCCCCGAAGCCGAGGTGGAGCAGGTGACGGGCCACCTCGCGATCCTGATCGGAGTCGACCCGGTCGGAACCGTCTCCGACCGTGAGAGCCTCTTCTTCTCGGTTCGAGACTTCATCGAGGCGATGGCGGCCGAGCAGCCGACGATGCTCGTCTTCGAGGACATCCACTGGGCGGACGAGGCGCTTCTCGAGCTGGCCGGGAAGCTCAGCGCGCGGATCCGCGACGTACCGGTGCTCGTGCTTACGCTCGCGCGCCCCGAGCTGCTCGAGCTCCGGCCGGGCTGGGGCGCCGGGCTGGCGGGGCACACGGCGCTCACGCTTCGCCCGTTGGGCGCGCAGGAAGCGACGGACCTCGCGGCGCACAGGCTCTCCGAGGCCGGAGCCTCCGAGAGCCTGCAGCGGGCTGCGGACCTCGCGGCGGTGGCCGACGGCAACCCTCTCTTCATCGAGCAGCTCGCGGCGGCGCTCGCAGAGTCCGGGGATCCCAACGCCCCGCTGCCGACCACGATCCGCGGAATCATCGCCGCCCGCCTCGACGCGCTTCCGCCCGAGGAGCGGACGGTGCTCCTCGACGCCGCGGTCGCCGGCCGAGTCTTCTGGGCGGGCGCGCTCGAGCGCATGTCCTCGAATGGGGTTGAGCTGAACGAGGCCCTCGACGCGCTCGTGCATCGAGAGCTGATCTCCAGACAAACGGCGTCGGCGTTCGAAGGGCAGCCGCAGTACACCTTTCGTCACGTGCTCGTCCGCGATGTTGCGTACGAGCTGCTCCCGCGCACGGTCCGCCGGGAGCGGCACCGGGAGGCCGCTCTCTTCTTCGAAGACGTGGCCGGAGGAGGCGAGCTCGGAGAGGTCGGTGCAGCGCTCGCGCGCCACTGGCGGGACGCGGGGAACCCGGCGAAGGCGGTCGACTACCTCGTCGCCGCTGCTGCCGGCGCCGAGCAGGGCTGGGCGAAGGAGCGCGCTGCGCTTCTCTACCGCGAGGCACTGTCGCTCGTGCCTGCGACCGACGGCGACCGCCGGCGTGACCTGACCCTGCGCATCGCGCTTGCCGAGACGGCGACCTACCACGTCGCCGACGCGCGCCTGCTCGGCCTGGGAGGCTAGGAGCTCTCTGACGGAAAGTCGGCCGGCGTGACGTCCCCGGCGATCTCAAGCACCGATTCGATGGTGTGCGCGCCGAGCCGCTTCGAGTGTGCGTAGACGGTGTCTTCGTCGGGCGCTTCGTAGACGCAGTACGTGCTGACGTTCCCCTCGGGGTCGACGACGACGTGGCTGTGCTCCCAGGTGATGTCCGGAAAGTCTCCTTCCACGAGCTCCCGGGACCGCCGCCCGACCTGGGTCATCTCGGATTCCTGGACGGAGAAACGCCTGACGATCAGATAGCGAGGCACTTGGGGATCGTAGCCCTCCCTCGCACGCTCACCAGGGCTTGAAGCGTGCGCGTGCGGCGCAGGATCCGAGCCCTGAGGCGATCAGGCAGACGGCGTCGCGAAACGGGCTGCCGGTCGACTCGATCACGCCCATCCGCGTGCTCGACCCCTACTTCTACGACTACGCGCCTAGGAGGAACATCCGCAGACTTATTGTCATCCTGATCGTCCTGACGGCGCTCGGCATCGCCGGGATCGCTTCGCTGTGGCCGCCGAAGCCTTCGACGGCGCGGAGCCGGCGACGGCCCGCTTCCACGACCTGGACTAGGCGAGGGCGGCCGGGTACAGCGTCCGCGTCGCGGATGCAGCCGGCATCACCTGCATCGCGCAGCCGGGTGAGGGAGCGATGGGCGTCCACATGCTGAATCCGGCTCTTTCTCGACGGTTCGGTCGACGCCGAGAGTCCCGAGCTCTTGGTCTACGAAGTCACTGTGCGCTTCAACAGGAAGAGCCAGATGCGGCGATCGTCGACGGTCAGGAAGATGTCCTGACCGTCGTTGCCGCGGGTGGTGACGTGGAAGTACCCCGGGCCTTGATCGCGCGGTAGTCGAGGCATCGCTCGACCGTAGCCGCGCGCGTTTGCCGGAGGTGTGCCGGAACGGTGTCTCCTTACGCCGTGTCCGGTGCCTGGCACCGGACAGGGGCCCTACGCGACCGCCGTTTCGGCCTTCAGCTCCTCGCCGAACTTCGCCCGCGCGACGAACTCACCGATGCCGGGCGAGGCCACCAGCTCGTCGTTCTCCACCAGCACCTGCCCGCGGAGCAGGACCACATCGGGCGTGCCCGTCACCTCGGTCCCCTCGTAGAGGTTGTAGTCGATCTTCGAGTGGTGGTTCTCGGCGCTGATCGTCACCCTCCTCTCCGGATCGAAGACGACGATGTCCGCGTCGGAGCCGACCGCGATCGTCCCCTTCCGCGGGTAGAGCCCGAACAGCTTCGCGGGGTTCGTGGAGAGGAGCTCGACCATGCGGTTGAGCGAGATCCGCCCGGCTCGGACGCCGAACTCGTGGATCATGTGCAGGCGGTTCTCGAGGCCCGGCCCGCCGTTCGGGATCTTCGAGAAGTCGTCCTTGCCGAGCGTCTTCTGACCGTCCCAGAGGAACGCGCAGTGGTCGGTCGAGATCGCCGACAGGACGTCCGTTCGCACGGCGTTCCAGAGCACGTCCTGGTTCGCCTTGTCCCGCGGAGGCGGCGTGTAGACGTACTTCGCCCCCTCGAAGTTCGGCCGCTCGAGGAACGTGTAGTCGACGAAGAAGTACTGCGTGCACGTCTCGCCGTGGATGTCCCAGCCCTTCTCCCGAGCCAGGGCGATCGGCTCGACGGCCTCCTTGCAGCTGACGTGGACGACATACAGCGGCGCGCCGGCGACCCGCGCGAGCTGGATCGCCCGATTCGTAGCTTCGCCCTCGGTCTCCGGAGGCCGTGTGAGCGCGTGGTACTTCGGCTCCGTGTGGCCGGCCGCGAGCGCCTCCTTGACGAGGACGTCGATCGCGTCGCCGTTCTCGGCGTGCACCATGACCAAAGCACCCGAGTCGGCCGCGACCTGCATCGACCGGAAGAGCGTCTCGTCGTCGACCATGAGCGCGCCCTTGTAGGCCATGAAGAGCTTGTAGGAGGTGACGCCCTGCTCGGGCAGGCCGGCGAGCTCCTCGAGCGTGCCGCCCTCGTTCAGGTCGGTGATCGCCATGTGGTAGCCCATGTCGATCACCTGCTTGCCGCTCGCTTTCTCCTTCCAGATGTCGAGGGCCGTGGCGAACGATTCGCCCTGCGGCTGGATGACGAAGTCGACGTGGCAGGTGGTACCGCCGAAGGCCGCCGCGGTCTGGCCGGACTGGACGTCGTCGACGGTCACCGTGCCGCCGAAGGGCATGTCCAGGTGCGTGTGCGGGTCGATCCCGCCGGGCAGCACGTACTTGCCCGATGCATCGAGGACCCGGTCGGCCTCGACATCGAGCGATTCGCCGATGAGGGAGATCCGCTCGTTCTCGACGAACACGTCGCCGACGTAGTCGTCGGCCGCCGTGATCACGCGGCCTCCCTTGATCAGAACGGAACTCATTGCGGATCTCCCTCCTTCGGCACTATCTCGCGCCGCCCTCGGTGACTTCGACTTCCTCCGCCTGCCAGTCCGCGCCGTTGACGTCGACGTCGTCGTCCTCGAGCTCCTGGACGGCGGCCTCGGCGATGTCGGTGCGGAACGAGTCGTCGCTCGCGGGCTTGGAGATGACCTTGCCGTCGAGCGCGATCTGCTTTGTGATCTCCCAGGACTCGGGCTCCATGATCCCGATCCCTGCAGGAGCCGGCCAGATCAGCTTGTTGATCTCGTTCATCTGCCAGCGCTGGTGGCCCTCGCCGAGCGTCGGCCCGTTCTCGAGCACGATGTTCACGCACTCGTCAGGGTTGTCGCGGCAGTAGATCCAGCCGCGGAAGCTCGCCTTGAGGAACCGCTTGGCGATGTCCTCGTTGCCCTCCTCGCCGATCCAGTCCTCACGCACGAAGACGCCGTCTTCGAGCGCGCCGGTGCCGAGATCGGACATCTTCATGACGTTGAGCTGGTCGATGGTGTAGAGCTGGTCGGTCTCGGGATCCTTGGTCTCGAGCACCTGGGCGAGCTCGTTGTAGGTCATGGCCGCCGCGGCGTCGATGTCCCGCTTCAGGAAGAGCTCCATGTCGAAGGGCTGCGCGACGATCTCGGCATCCTTCTGCGGATCGATCCCGTTCTTGTTCAGCGCAGCGAACAGCTTGTGCTCGTTGCCGCCGAGCCAGACGCCGACCTTCTTGCCACGCAAGTCGGTGATCTGGTCGAGGCCCGTGTCCTTCCAGGTCACCTCGGTCATGCCCGACCGGGTGAAGACCTGGGCGATGTTGACGATGTTCTGGCCCTTGTCGCGCGTCGCGAGGGTGCTGTCCAGCCAGTTGATGCCGAACTCGGCCTGGCCGCCGAGGACGACTTGCTCCGGAACGATGTCCGGGCCGCCGGGGCGGATGTCGACGTCCAGCCCTTCGTCCTCGTAGTAGCCCTGGTCGAGCGCCGCGTAGTACCCGGCGAACTGCGCCTGGACGACCCATTTCGACTGGAGCGTGACCTTGTCGAGGTCGCCGGAGGCGCTGCCGCCGCCACCTTCGTCGTCGTCGCCGCCGCATCCGGCCAGCGCGAACATGGCCGCAGCCGCGAGCGCAGCGACGGACCACCACCTGCTGCTTCTCATCCACTTCCCCTTTCGGTGCACGGTTGCCATTACTCCGCGGTCCCCCGCGCCGACGGATGCCAGCCCATCGTAAGCCGCTCGAGAGCGGCGACGGCGCCGTAGAACAGGATCCCGAGGATGCTGGCGACGACGATCGCCGCCCACGCCTCGGTGAACGCGAAGACGCCGGCCTGCCGCCGGATCTGGATTCCCAGCGCGTCCTGCGAGCCTCCGAAGTAGTCGCCCACGATCGCGCCGATCATCGCGAGTACGGTCGCCACCTTCAACCCGGTGAAGATGAACGGCAGCGCGTTCGGGATGCGCACCCGCCGGAAGATCTCCCGCTCGCCGCCCGCGTAGGACCGCATCAGCTCGATCTGCTGCGGCCGCACCGACGTCAGCCCCCGAAGGGTGTTGACGAGCACCGGGAAGAAGCAGAGGACGGCCGCGATCACCATCTTCGAGAGCTGGTTCAGCGTTCCGAACCAGTTGTTCGTGATCGGGGCGAAAGCGATGATCGGGACCGCGTTCGCGGCGATCGCGAAGGGCATCAGCGCGGTCGCGAGCATCCGCCAGCGGGCGAGGATCAGGGCGACCACGATCCCCGCCGAGCAGCCCATCACCCAGCCGCCGAACGCCTCCTCGAACGTGAACCATCCTGCGCCCCAGAGCGTGTCGCGCTCGGTCCACAAGGTTCGCGTGATGTCGGAGGGCGGGGGAAGGAGGAAGTTCTGGATGTCGAGCCCGCGGACGAGCCCCTCCCAGAGCGCGATGCCGGCCACGAAGACGATCACGGCCGGGAACCAGTCCCAGAGGCTCCGCCCGACTCGCGCCCCCAGCGTCCCGCGCGGGATCGGCTCGACGACGGTCGAGCTCACAGGCCTTCCTCCGCCACGATGAACTGCTCCTCGTCCTCGGGCCCTTCGGCCTCGAAGCCGCCGCCCTCGCGGAGCAGCCGCCGCACCTCGCGGATCAGGTCGGCGAAGAAGGGGTCCTCCCTGGTCTCGATCGTGCGGGGCTGCGGGAGGTTGACGTGGACGACGCCGACGATCCGGCCAGGCCTCGCCGACATGACGACCACACGGGTCGAGAGGAACACGGCCTCGGAGATCGAGTGCGTGACGAAGATGACCGTGCTGCCGCTCTGCTCCCAGATCCGCAGCAGCTCGAGGTTCAGGCGCTCGCGCGTCATCTCGTCGAGAGCGCCGAACGGCTCGTCCATCAGGAGCAGCGGCGGCGAAAATGAGAGCGCACGGGCGATCGAAACCCGTTGCTGCATTCCGCCCGAGAGCTGCCACGGGTGGTGCTTCTCGAAGCCCTTGAGCTCGACGAGGTCGACCAACTCCTGGACGCGCTCGCCCCGTTTCCGTCGGTCCCAGCGGAGGATCTCGAGCGGCAGCGCGATGTTCTTCTCCACGGTGCGCCAGTCGAAGAGGACGGCGTCCTGGAAGACGATGCCGTAGTCGCGGTCGAGGCGCGCCTGGTGCGCGCTCTTGCCGTTGACCACGACGTCGCCGACCGACGGCTGGATCAGGTCGCCGACGATTCGGAGGAGCGTCGACTTGCCGCACCCCGACGGGCCGATCAGCGAGATGAACTCACGGGGGCGGATCTCGAGGTCGATGCCCTCGAGCGCCCTGACCTGGCCCTGGCCGAACTCCTTCGTGACGGCCTTGAGCTCGACGACGTGGGAGTGCTCGTTCATGCGACGTGCTCCGGCGCCCGTCGCACGACGATCTTCTCGACCACGACGACGACCAGGAAGAAGACGATTCCGAGCGCGGCGGCCACGAGGTTGGTCGCCCAGAGGTTCTCGGGCGTCGTCGAGTAGTACTGGTTGAAGTTGAGGATCGCGCCGCCGAGCCCGTCCTGGATCGAGGCCGGCAGCTCGCCGATGATCGCGCCGACAACGCAGGCCGTCGCGGAGATCTTGAAGGCGGTGAACAGGTACGGAAGCGACGCGGGAAGCCGCAGCTTCCAAAGGATCTGGAGCGTGCTCGACGCGTACGAGCGCGTGAGCTCGAGCGCCCGCGGGTCGACCGACGTGAGCCCACGCAGGGTGTTGATCGCGACCGGGAAGAACGTGAGGAAGGCAGCGATGATCGAGACCGAGAACCAATCGGGGAAGCCTCTCCCGCCAAACCAAATGACGACCATCGGGGCGACGGCGAGGATCGGGATCGTCTGGGAGGCGACGATGTAGGGGAGGAAGCCGCGCTGGAGCAGGCGCGAGTGGGCGAGGAGCACGCCGAGCACGAACCCGATCGAGGCGCCGAGCACGAAGCCGACGGCCGCCTCCTTCGCCGTGAAGAGCGCTGCGTCCCATAGCACCTCGATCAGCAGAGGCCCGTTTCTCCGGGAGGGCTCGAACAGCTGGCCGACGATGTCGTGGAGGTGGGGGAAGGTCCTATCGTTGACCTCGAAGCTTCCGATCGTCAGGCCGGTCGTCTCGCCGATCCACTTGAATCCCTCCCACAGCGCGTAGAGCGCTGCGAGGACGATCGCCATCATCCCGAGCTGGGCGAGCACCGGCCGCCAGGGAAGCTCGCGGCGGGGCTGCTCGGCGGCGACCGATGCCATGTCGAGACGTTAACGTCGCGCTGGTGGCTCGGCTCAACAACATCACCTTCGCGTGCGAGAAGCCCGTGAAGCTCGCCGAGTTCTGGCGCGAGGCGCTCGGCTACGAGCACATCGAGGTGCCCCGGGAAGTCGAGGAGGCGGCGGCCGCGGCGATCGAGCGGGGTGAGCTCGATGCTGACGGGTGGGCGATGCTCGTCAATCCGGACGGAACCGGCCCACGGCTCCTCTTCCAGCGCAGGCCGAAGACCCCGACGACGGACATCCCGATCCATCTCGACCTCCACTCGGAGGACCGCGGGGCCGAGGTCGAGCGGCTGACCGGGCTCGGCGCCACCTTCATCGAGGAGCGGTCGCTGAAGATCGGACCGTATGAGGAGTCCTGGGCTGTGATGAAGGACCCCGAGGGCAACGGGTTCTGCGTGTCATGACGCTCGATCCAGCCCGCACAGTGGCCGAGCTGAAGGAGCTGCGCGAGCTCACGGGCAACCAGGACGGCGCCCAGCGCGTGGCCTGGACCGACACCTGGGTCGAGGCGCAGGAGTGGATGGCCTCGAAGCTGGAGGGCAGCGGCGCCGAGATGGAGTTCGACGAGGCGCGCAACCAGTGGTGGACGCTCCGCGGCCGGTCGAATCGAGAGCTGCTGATCGGCGGCCACCTCGACTCCGTTCCGAACGGCGGCTGGCTCGACGGCGCGCTCAACGTCGTGGCCGGGTCGGAGGTTTTACGCCGGATCGCGGAGGAGGGCGAGCCGCCGGTCACGATCCGGCTCGTCTCGTGGGCCGACGAGGAGGGCGCTCGCTTCGGCCGCTCGCTCTTCGGGTCGAGCGCCGCCGCAGGGTCGATGGTCGACCAGGACGAGCTGCGGCAGCTCACCGATCGTGACGGGATCTCGCTGCCGGACGCGATCGGCGCGCACGGCGTCGACCTCGATCGCGCAACCGAGGCGAACGAGCAACTGAAGAACGCCGCGGCGTACCTCGAGCTCCACATCGAGCAGGGGCCGGTGCTTGAGTCGATGGAGCTCCCGCTCGGCGTCGTGCTCGGCACCTTCGGCGTCGAGCGCCACCGAGTCGTCTGGCGGGGACAGGCGGCGCATGCGGGCTCGACACCTATGGATCAGCGTCGCGACGCGCTGGCGGGTGCCTCCAAGCTGGCGCTTGAGCTCCGGCACATCGCCGAGCGGGCCGGGGGTGGAGCGGTCTGCACCTCGGGCGATGTGGTCTGCCATCCCGGAATCGTCACGTCCGTCGTCGAGACCGCGGAGCAGCTCCTCGACCAGCGCCACCTCGACGCCGCCACGTTGGCCTCGATGCTCGGGGACGCCCAAGAGCGGAGCCGGCAGTTCGCCGAGGAGGAGGACCTCGAGGTCGAGTTCGAGCGCATCTGGAACATCGAGCCGATCCTGTTCGACGAGCAGCTGATCGGGTTCGCCGACGACGCGATTCTCGAGGTGGCGGGCCAGTCGCACCGCCTTCCGAGCGGGCCGCTGCACGACGCAGCCGAGGTCTCACGAGCAGGCGTTCCGAGCGTCATGCTCTTCGTCCAGAGCCTGCGCGGGCTCTCGCACACCAAGCTCGAGGACACGAAGGGCGAGCACCTGGAGTTGGCTGTCCAGGCGCTGGACCGGCTCACGTCGCAGACGATCGCCCACCTCGCACAGTAACCCGAACGAGGGAGCAGGCCGCTCCCGCGCGTTCCTCTGGAACTAAAGCCGCTCTTGCAAGCGCTGGCGGTTCCGCACAGCGAAGACGAGCGTCGCAGCGGCCGTCGTCGCGAAGCCGAGGAGCACGAAGGCATCGGCGAGGTTGAAAGCGACCGGCTCGAACTGGATCGGGTTCGGGATGCCCGTCCAGAGCGCGAGCGACGCAAGGTTCCCGAGCGCACCGCCTGCGACGACGCCTCCCGCGAGCGCGATCAGCGGCGAGCGCGTCGCCAGGATCGCGGCCGACCAGACGGCGACCAGTCCGAGGACCACGGCGACGTAGGCCGCCGACCGAGTGTGTGCGTACGTCGTCTCCACGGTCGCCTTGTGCACAAGATCGAGCGCGGCGAAAGCGGTGGCGGTCGCGGCGAAAGCCACTGAGGCGCGTCCCACGAAGAGAGCCTAGAACGACGACGGCCCGCCGGAGCGGGCCGAGGTCTGGTGAAGCAACGGCTCTCAACCGTGCATCTCGCCTCGAGATTCACCTCCCCGCCCGCGAAGCTAGAACGCACGCGGGCCGGGGATGAGGAATGTCACCCAGTTGGCTCGCTCTCTGCGCTCACCCGTGACTCGCGGCGGCTGAGGAAGCCGAGGAACTCGAGCGAAGGGATCAGGATGGCGACGATCCAGAAGATCGCACCAAGGCCGAAGTCGGGGATCAGCGCGACTTCGATCGCGGTCAGGACCGTCAGGAACGCCGCGAACCCGACGACCGTCTTGCCGCTCGCCTTCGCCCGGGGCTCGCCGGGCTTTCCGAAGCGCCGCACGCAGACCGGCAGGATCACCAACAAGAACCCGGCGAGGACGGCAATCGGGACGAGCGACCCGTCCGTCAGGAGCTCTGCGAGCGCGAGCCCGACGAGTAGCCATGCATAGAACGCGATTCGAACCGCAACGGGAAGCTCGCGACTCATTACGGGCCGACCTTCCCACGAATACCGACTTGTGCGCGCTCAAACGATCCGCGGCCTGCCGGACATGTAGGGGTGTAGCACGAATAGTCTGATTCGTTCCGTGAGGAGGCCGCGGGTGAGCTCGAGCGAGAGGAAGCGCCGTTTCGATGCGCTGTTCGCTTCCTACGGATCGGACATCGTCGCCTACTGCCGCTGGCGATCCGGCTCTGCGAGCGACGCGCAAGATGCTGCCGCCGATGTCTTCCTCACTGCGTGGCGCCGCCTGGACGAGGTTCCGGAAGGCGAAGCGGCGCGGGTTTGGCTGTACGCCACGGCCCGGCGCGTGCTCGCGAATCAGCGGCGCTCGAGCCGCCGCCGGGAGGGAGGGCCAGGCGATCCGCGTGTTCCCGTTCGGGTACGTCGCGCACGGCGAGGCCGCGAACCCGACCGCCCTCCTCGCAGCGGCTCTGACGGTCGGCGCCGACGGCATCGTCCGTGAGATCGCTTTGAGCTGGGGCACGTGGACGTACACGGTGACCTACTCTCGGCTGGGAGCTACGGCGCCGCCGGCCGCACCGGAGAACGCACGCGACCTCCTGAAGGAGCGGCTCCGCGCCGTCGGACGCGGCTAGGACAACCGGACGAGCGCAACCCCGGCTGCGAGAAGCGCGACGCCGAACAGCCGCAGCGGCGTGATCGGGTTCTCCTCGAACCCGACCCAGCCGTAGTGGTCGACGAGGAGCGAGGCGATCGCCTGCCCGGCAAGGATCAGCGCGACGAGTGTCGCGGCGCCGAGCTTCGGCGCCGTGACGATCGAGCCGAGCACGTAGAACGCGCCGAGGACGCCGCCGATCCAGACCCACCACGGCGCGTCGCCGGCACGGTCCGGCAGGCCGCGCTGCGCGACGAGGACGGCGACGAACAGGGCCGTCGCGCCAACCACGAACGAGACGAACGCGGCGCGGATCGACCCGCCGACCCAGCTGGCGAGCTGCGCGTTGATCCCGAACTGGATCGGGAGCATTGCGCCCGCGAGCAACGCGAAGACGATGTAGCTCCAGATTGCCACCGGAGAGCTTTCAAGAGAAAATGACGGTTTCCCTGCCCGGTCACGAGGAGGTCCAATGCTCGACTTCGGCGTCACCGTTCTGCCGGATCCGCCCCAGTCGCGGTTCTTCGAGCTGGTCGAGCTGACGGAGAAGCACGGCTTCGACTACGCGTGGACCTACGACTCGCACATCCTCTGGCAGGAGTCCTACGCGACCCTGCCGGTCGCCGCCGAGCGGACGGAGAAGGTCAAGCTGGGCCACTTCGTGACCAACCCGGGCATCCGTGACCCGACGATCACGGCCAGCTGGTACGCGACGATGCAGGACCTCTCGAACGGCCGGATGGTGATGGGCATCGGCCGCGGCGACTCCTCGCGCCGTGTCGTTGGCCTCAAGCCGGTGAAGGTGGCGGAGTTCGAAGCCCGCTGCAAGATGATCAAGGACCTCATGAACGGCCGGCCGGTCGAGTGGAACGGCAAGGAGATCCAGCTCGAGTGGGCCAAGGACCTCCCGGAGATCCCGATGTGGATCGCCGGCTACGGGCCGAGAGCGCTGGCGGTCGCGGGCCGGGTCGCCGACGGCGTGATCATCCAGCTTGCCGACCCGCAGATCATCCAGTGGATCATGGACACGGCCCGGAAGGCCGCCGAGGAGGTGGGCCGCGATCCGTCGGAGCTGAAGTGCATCATCGGCGCGCCGAGCCACATCACCGACAACATCCAGGAGGCGCGCGACCAGGTTCGCTGGTTCCCGGCCATGGTCTCGAACCACGTGATGGACCTGATCGAGCGCTACGGCTTCGACTCCGAGATCCCCGACGCCCTGACGGAGTTCGTCAAGGCGAGGAAGTTCTACGACTACAAGGACCACAGCCGCGTCGGCGCGGCACACGGCGAGTTCGTCACCGACGAGATCGCCGACCGCTTCACCGTCATCGGCAGCGTCGACCAGGTCACCGCCAAGCTGAGGGACCTCGAGTCGGTCGGCGTCGACCAGTTCAACATCTACCTCATGACCGAGGGCCAGAACGAGACGCTGGCGACCTACGGCAAGGAGATCCTTCCGACGTTCCAGGGGGTGACCGCCTGATGGCGGAAGAAGTCCGGATACCGGGCAGTCAGGGCACGGCGAAGATCAGGAATCTCTTCGCGGTCGCCCTCCTGCCTTTCATCACGTTCCTCGTCTACTACTTCTACTGGTGGTACCAGATCAACCGCGAGCTCAAGGAGTATGGACAAGCCAAGGGGACCGACGAGCTCGGGGACAGCCCCGGCAAGTCGCTGCTCGCGGTGACGCTCGGGGCCCTTGTGATCGTGCCGGCCCTCGTGTCGAACTACCGCGGGTTCAAGCGCGTTCAGGCCGCCCAGCGGCTCAGCGGTGTCGAGCCGCTGAACGGCTGGATCGGGCTGATCCTGTTCATCGTCATCACGCCGGCGTACTGGGCCTACATCCAGAGTGGGCTGAATAACGTCTGGCAGCGCCAGGCGTCCGTCGAGGCCGTCTAGACCGCTCGACGTAGAGCCGGGCTAGCCGGGCGAGGATCGCCTCCTCGCGCGAGGCGACGAACTCGGCGCCTTTCAGTGACCCGTTAACCCACGCGCAACATCGATCGGCGTAGCGTCTAGTCCAATGAGGACTAGTCGCGCCGTCCGGCCCCGCACCGGGACGCTCACGACGACCGAGTACGCCGTCCTGACGGTGCTCGCCGTCGAGACCCAGTGCGTCGCTCTGTCTGGGTACGACCTGCTGAAGATCGTCGAGCGAACCACTCGCTACTTCTGGAAGCCGACGAAGAGCCACCTCTATGCCGTCCTGCCGAGGCTGGTCGAGCGCGGGCTCGCGACCCGCAAGGCGGCGCCCGGGGCCCGCGGCCCCGACCGCCAGCTGTACCGGGTGACGACCAAGGGCGAGCGGGTCGCCCGGGAATGGCTGGAGGAGCCGGTTCCGGGCGATACCGATCTGTTCCACCTGAAGGTCTTCTACGGCGGCCTCCAGAGCCGCGAGGCGCTCGCCGCTCACTACCGCCTGCATCTCGAGGAGCGGGAAGCCGCGCTCGACGAGCTACTGGCCATCCCCATCGACCGACGCGGCCACAACTACTTCCATGCCTTTCTCCTCCGGCTCGGGATCGAGAGAGCCCGCCTCGACATCCGCTGGGCGGAGGACGTCCTGAAGGAGCTCGAGCAATGAAGAAACCTGCCGTCGCGATCATCGCCGTCCTCGCCTGCGCTGGAGCCGCCGGCGCGCAACCCTCAGCGCGGACCGGCCGGAAGCTGGTCGGGCTTGGCCCAGTTCACCCGGGTCGGCGGCCCGGAGGCGTTCTCGATGTCCCTCGAGCTCCGGGGGCGGCGAGCCGTCGTCTCGCTCGGGCCGGGCCACGCCGCCCGGACCGAGGTCCCGGCCCGCATCACGGGTCGCCGTGTCCGGCTGACGCTTCCCGGCAGGCCATGGGGGATGGCGTTCGACGGCCGACGTTCGGAAGGGGCGCCTCGTCGGGACGCTGCGCCAGGGACCGGTTCGAGGCCGTTTCCAGCTTCGCCGGCGCGCCCCGATCGAGGGTGGCACGCTCGGCCTCTACCGGATCGGCACCCGGCCGCTCGGGATCATCCAGGGGTTCGCCCCGCGCGAGAGCATCGACTACGACCGGGACGAAGTACGGGCGCTCTATGCCGCGAGGGGGCGCGGGCGCTACGTCGTCGGCGCCGGGCTCAGCGTCCGGAATCCGACCGTGGGCACGGCCTCGTTCACGGTCGCAGGCGCGGTCTTCCGCGGCGAGCAGGCGACGCGTGTTCCGCTGCGCCAGGAGGAGGTCTGGGTCCGGAGCGGCCGCGCGTACCTGGGCTGCACGCTGACGATCCCGCCGGGAACCGGACGGCGCCCGGCGCTCGCTTTCGCCCACGGCGCCGGAGAAGCTCCGCGCAGGTTCAACTCGATTCTGTCCACGTACCTGAACCACCTCGGGCTCGTCACGCTGTCGTGCGACAAGCGCGGTGTGGCCCAGTCGGGCGGCGTCTACCCCGGCGAGTTCCCCGGTGTGCCGGCCGTCGACCAGTACGCGCGCGACGTGGAGGCACAAGCCCGGTTCCTCGCCGCGCAGCCCGAGGTCGATTCTGCGCGCGTCGGCATCTCCGGTGCGAGCCAGGCCGGGTGGATCATGCCCCTCGCGGCAAGCAGGGAAGCCGCGATCAGGTTCATGATCGGGCTGGTCTCGCCGACGCTGACCCAGGGCCAGACCGATCACTGGGCGAACCTGAACGCCCAGGGCCAGGCTCCGCCGACCCGAACCGACGAGGACATGGAGGCCGAGGTTCGCGCGACCGCGCCGAGCGGAGTCGACCCGATGCCCGCGATCCGTGCGATGCGGATCCCCGCGATCTGGCTCTTCGGCGGCAAGGACCGGATCGTGCCGTCGCGGCTCTGCGTGGAGCGCCTCGATCCGGTCGCGCGCGAGCCCGGCCGCGACTTCAGCTACCGCGTCTTCCCGGGAGGGTCGCACGGGCTGCTGTTCACGGAAAACGGCCTGATCGACGAACAGGCTCGCTCGAGCCGGTTCGTCGCCGGTTACTTCGCGACGATCCGCGACTGGCTTGCGGCCAGGGGGTTCATCGGCTAGAGGGCTGGTGTGAAATTCGGCCGCGGTCGGGGGCGCTCCAGACCAAGCCGGGCAGTGCGGTCGTTCGTGGCGCGTAGCAGCGCTACGTGTCGCGGGCGAACGCGCTGATCCGGCGCCGTGTCTGGGGCGTTATCCGGCCCGGCGGAATTTCACATCAGGCCTCATTCCAGCGCGGGGCAGCTGGAAGGGCAGGAGCGCGATGCAGGCGGCCTCTCGCGCCAGGAGCGCGAGCGGCCGGGGTGCGTCGGCGCCCTCGATGTGCAGCCGGATGCCGCTGCCCCGGAGCGCGGTGCGCATCAGGGCTCCGACCCGGAGCCGGTGCCAGCTCGAGGTGACGACGACGAGGTCGCGCGCGCCGAGCTCGCGGGCCTTGCGAGCCACATTGGCGGCGTTCTGAGCGGTCGATCGCGACTCGACCTCGGGAATGAGCTCCACCTCCGGCCCCGTCCAGGCGTCTGCCATCAGCTCGGCCTCCGGGAATCCGGAGAGGATGACCGTGTCCACGCCGTCAGCGAGCTCATGCGCGCGGGCGAGCCGCGCGGCGCAGATCGCGTGCAGCTCCTCGTCGCCTCGCCGGGAGTACCCGAGAACCGCCAGGATCCTCACTGACGGCGCCGGCGGAGAGCCTCGGCGGTGATCAGCGTGCCGGCGACGGTGAGGACGAGGACGAGCGCCTTCTTGCCCTGAAGCTTGGACTCGCCGCTCGCGCGCTCGCGCATCTCGACGGGAAGCTCGTCCACGCGCAGGCCCTCCTCGTGGAGGCGGAGGACTGCTTCGACCTCCGGCGCGCCGCTCGTGTATGGCCGCGCGAGAATCGGCATCGCTCGGGCATTGACCGCGTACATCCCACTCGTTGCATCGTGGAACGGCCGATCCAGAACCACCTCCATCGACCTGCGGAGGATCCCCGTCCCGAGGCGCCGTGCCGGAGAGGTCGTGTACCGCTCACGGGAGAAGCCGTTGCCGCCGGCCGTCGCGTACCGCGACCCGACCGCCACATCGCTCTTGCCCGAGCGCACGACGTCGAGGAGCTTCCGCAGCTCCTCGACGGGGTGCTGTCCGTCGGCATCGACGCGACCGCAGTACTCGTAGCCCTGCTCGGCCGCGTAGCCGTACCCGGCCGCGATCGCCGCGCGCAGTCCCCGGTTCTCGCCGAACGAGAGCACCTCGGCGCCCTGCTCGCGGGCGATGTGCGGCGTCCGGTCGGTCGAGCCGTCGTCCACGACGAGCACGTCTGCGTCCGGGAGCTCGCCGCGGAGCTCGTGCAGCACGGCCGCGAGGTTCTGCTCCTCGTTCCACGCCGGAATGAAGACGAGTGTGTCGTGCTTCTTGGCCATGGCGAAAGGCTAGATCCCGCCGCCCTCGAGCGGTAGCCCGGCTGCCGTCCAGTCGGCCTTCCCCTCGGCGTAGTGGCGGACGTTCGTGTAGCCGAGGAAGCGCAGGCGCTCGCCGACGAAGACGGAGCTCTCGCAGTCGACGTCGATGCAGTAGACGACGATCTCGGTGTGGAGGTCGGGGACTCGGCGCGGGGCCCGTTCGTCCACCCACTCGAGCGGGAGGTTGATCGCGCCTGGGAGGTGGGATCGGGCGTACGACATCGGGGCGAGCGCGTCCACCAGCACAAAGTCCTCGCCGTTCTCGATCTTCGCGTGGAGCTCCTCGCGGGAGATGTGGGGGAGCTTGCTCACCGGGGAGCCAGCCACTCCCCGAGCCGGACGGGAGCCGTCAGCGCGCCGAACTCACCGCGATCGCGGATCGCCTCTGCCGCCGCGACCATCGCGCTCAGCGCGACCCAGGTGAGGCTGCCCCCGACGCTGACCCGTTGGGCGCCCGCTTCCGCCAGCTCCGCCATCGTGAGAGCGGGGACCGCCAGCACGTTCACCGGCTTTGCGACCGAGTCGCACACGGCCGTGACCTCCTCGATGGTTCGCAGGCCCGGCGCGTAGAGGACGTCCGCGCCCGCCGCCTCGAAGGCCTGGAGCCGCGAGATCGTGTCGGCAAGGTCGGGATTCCCGCGGAGGTGGTTCTCTGCGCGCGCCGTCAGCGTGAACGGGAAGTCCCGACTCCGCGCCGCTTCGACAGCTGCGGTGACTCGCTCGACCGCATGCCCGAGCTCGTAGAGGGAGCCCGACGGGTCGTAGTCCTCGATCGAGCCGCCGACCGCGCCGGCCTCGGCGGCTCGCGCCACCGCGAGCGCGGCGTCTTCCGGCCGAGGGCCGTAGCCGTTCTCGAGGTCGACGGACACCGGGAGCCCCGTTGCCTCGTTCAGAGCCCGCGTGTGCTCGGCGACCTCGTCGAGGGTCGCGCTTCCGTCGAGCCGGCCGAGCGTGAAGGCGAAGCCCGAGCTCGTGGTGGCGAGCGCCTCGAACCCGAGCGCCTCCAGCACCCGCGCCGACCCTGCGTCCCAGGGGTTCGGGATGACGAACGGCTCGCCCTCGTGGAGGGCGCGGAATGCCTCAGCTTTCTCGCGCTGGGTCGGTCGCACCGGCAGAGTGTTCCCCATCGGCTAAGCGGCTGGGGGCCTGACGCGCTTGAGGACACGCCGCACGGCCACGGAGGCAGCCGCGATCAAAGCCGCGAGCCCGAAGGCGACGCCGAACGCGAGCAGCGGCCGCTCGTGAAACACGCGACCGCCGAAGTAGCCGAGCAGGACGGAGTACAGCGCCCAGAGGCAGGCGGCAATCGCAGTGAAGAGCGCGAACCGCCCGTAGTGGAACCGCGTCAGGCCGCTCGTGAAGGTCGCGCCGGTTCGGCCGCCCGGGACGAAGCGCGCGACCAGGAGGATCACGGCACCGCGGCGCCTAAGCTGCATGCAGGCCCACCGGACTCCACGCTGCGCGTACGGCCCGTCGAAGAAGCGGCGCTGCGCCCGCCGTCCGCCGTAGCGGCCGAGCCCGTACGACGTCGAGTCTCCGACGAACGCACCGAATGCCGCCGCGCCGAGCACGGCCGGCAGCGCGATCCCCGGCTCGATCGCCGCGAGCACGCCCGCAAGGATCGCCGCCGACTCGCTGGGAAGCGCGGGGAACACCGCGTCACCGGCCGCGATCGCGAAGAGAATCAGGTAGGCGGTCGGCGGCTGGGCGAGCAGGTCGTAGAGCGAGCCCATCTCCCCAGGATCGCAGGAGCGGGACGGCCTCCGTAGACTCGGCTCGATGGCCGGCGCTCCGCTCACCACGGTCGTCGGGAGTTATCCGCAGCCTGACTGGCTGATCGACCGCGAGCGGCTCGGAGACCGGCTGCCGCCGCGCGTCCGTGCACGCGAGCTCTGGCGGGTCGCAGAGGAGCTGCTCGAGGAAGCGCAGGACGATGCGACCCGGCTCGCCGTCCAGGACATGGAGCGTGCCGGCGTCGACGTGATCACCGACGGGGAGATGCGGCGCGAGAGCTACTCCAACCGCTTCGCGACGGCGCTCGGGGGGATCGACCTGGACGAGCCCGGCGTAGCCCTCGACCGCACAGGTCACGAGAATCTGGTCCCGCGGGTGGTCGGGCCGATCCTCCGTCGGGAGCCGGTGGAGGTTCGCGATGTCGAGTTCCTCCGCTCCATCACCGACCGCCGGATCAAGATCACGGTTCCCGGGCCGTTCACGATGACCCAGCAGGCGCAGAACGACCACTACCCCGACGAGCGCAGCCTGGCTTTCGCCTACGCGGATACCGTGAACGAGGAGTTGCGAGACCTGAAGGCGGCGGGCGCCGACGTGGTGCAGATCGACGAGCCGTACCTCCAGGCGCGTCCCGAGCCGGCGCGGGAGTACGCGGTCGATGCGATCGACCGGGCCCTCGACGGCATCGAAGGCGACACGGTGCTCCACACCTGCTTCGGCTACGCACACATCGTCCACGACCGGCCCTCCGGCTATCCGTTCCTGCGCGAGCTGAACGAGTGCGCTGCGACGCATCTCTCGCTGGAGGCGGCTCAGCCGGACCTCGACCCCAAAGTGCTCCGCGAGCTGCCGGGCAAGACGATCGTCCTCGGCGTCCTCGACCTCGGCTCGGGTGAGGCCGAGACGCCGGAGGTCGTCGCCGGCCGGATCCGCCGCGCACTCGAGGTCGTCCAGCCCGAGCGGCTCGTCGTCGCGCCCGACTGCGGGATGAAGTACCTGCCGCGCGACCTGGCGTTCCGCAAGCTGCAAGCCATGGTCGAGGGTGCAAGGCTGGCGGCGGATGACTGACCCGCCCGTCAGCCGGATCTCGCAGGCGTCTCCGGACCGTGTCGAAGTCCGGGGGCGAGATCTCACCGACGACCTGATGGGCCGGCTGACCTTCACCGAGTACTTCCACCTGCTGCTCACCGGCGATGAGCCGACCGAAGAGCAACGCTTCTTCCTCGACCTCCTGCTCGTATCGATCGCCGAGCACGGGATGATGCCGACCAACGTCGCCGCCCGGATGACGCTCGCCGCCGACCCGGACTCGCTCCAAGGCGCGGTCGCGGCCGGGATCCTCGGCGCCGGCCCGGTCGTGCTCGGCACCGCGGAGGAGTGCGCCAAACTGCTGCAGGACGCTGAGCCGCGGGAGGCGGTGCGCCGCATCCGCGACGCCGGCGGGAAGGTGCCGGGCTTCGGCCATCCAGTCCATGCGCCGGTCGATCCGCGGGCCGAGCGAATCCTCGAGCTCGCGGACGCCCGCGGTGTGAGCGGCGCGCATGTCGCGCGCGCCCGGCAAGTCCGGGACGCCGTCGCCGAGCTGTGGAACCGGCCCCTGACGATGAACGTCGCAATGCCGATGGCGGCCGTGATGCTCGACCTGGGCTACCAGTCCTCGGCCGTCAAAGCAGTCCCGATCCTGGCGCGAACCGCGGGCCTGCTGGCGCACCTTGCCGAGGAGAGGGAGCAGCCGATCGGCCTCCGGCTGGGTCAGGCCGCGGAGGAGGCGGTCGAGTACGAGCGCTGACTTCGAGATGCGGCCCTGGGACGAGCAGCTCGCGCTCGACGGCGAGAGCTACAGCGCCCAGCTCGCGTACCTCCTCGAGCGCTCGCCGTTCTACCGCGCGAAGCTCGGCACGCAGGTCAGCGACAGGCTCAAAGACATCGCGCAGCTGCCGCTGACGGAGAAGGCCGAGCTGCGGGAGAGCGTGACGGCGGGAAGCCCGTTCGGCGCCCACTTCTGCGCAGAGCCGTCCGAGCTCGTCCGGATCTACTCCACGAGCGGCACGACCGGGACGCCGAGCTACATCCCGCTCACCGCCGTAGACCTCGACAACTGGGTGACCGGCTCCGCGCGCAGCTATGCGGCTTCCGGCATCGCCCCCCGCCAGCGCATCGTCTCGACCTACAACGCTGGACCGTTCGTGGCCGGTGCGGCGCTCGGCGCCTTCGAGCGTCTGGGGCTCACGCACATTCCCGTCGGCACCGGCAACACCGAGCGGCTGGTGCGCGCGATCGAGCTGCTCCGGCCCGAGGCCGTTGTGCTCACTCCGTCCTACGCGGCGCACCTCGCCGAGAGCTTCGACCTTCGGGGCTCGAGCGTCGCGCGTGTTCTGGTCGCCGGCGAGCCGGGTGGCGGCGAGTCGGCGTTTCGCGCGAAGCTCGAAGACGGCTGGGGCGCCAAGGTCACGGAGGCGATGGGGATCGGCGACATCGGCGTGTCGCTCTGGGGCGAGTGCGAGGAGCAGGACGGCATGCACCTGGGTGCGCGCGGCTTCGTCCACGCCGAGCTGATCGACCCGGACACCGGCGAGGCGCTGGAGATCGACGACGGCGCGCAGGGAGAGCTTGTCCTCACGCATCTCAAGCACCGCGCCGGGCCGCTCCTCCGCTTCCGCACCCGCGACCACGTCGAGGTTCGGACGAGCCCGTGCCGGTGCGGCCGCACCGGGCCACGGATCCGCTGCCTCGGCCGGACCGACGACATGCTGATCGTCCGCGGCGTGAACGTCTTCCCCTCCGCGGTCCGCGACGTCGTCAGCGGGTTCGCGCCGGCGGTGAGCGGCCACGTCCGAGTCAGGCCGCAATCGGTGGGCGTCAAGCAGGAGCCGCCGCTGCCGGTGAGCGTCGAACTTGCGCAGAACGCAGCGCCGGACCCGACACTCGCGGGCGCGATTCGCGAGAAACTGCGCAGCGTGCTGGTCATCCAAACACGTGTCGACCTCGTACCGTGGGGCAGCTTGGCGCGCAGCGAGTACAAGTCGGAGCTGATCGAGCGGTGAGGAAGCTCCAGAGCCAGGGCGTCCACCACATCACGCTCGTCGGCGCCGACCGGAAGACGTCGATCGACTTCTGGGAGGGCGTGCTCGGGATGCCCTTCGTCTTCGACCAGCCGAACCTGGACAACGAGTCGGAGAGCCACCTCTACTTCGACCCTGGCGACGGGCGGCTGATCACCGTCTTCACGAACGAGGAGCGGAAGCCGGACCCGACGCGCACCTCGACGGACATCGGCGCCGTCCACCACATCGCCTTCGCCGTCTCGCAGGCGATCTTCTGGCAGGCCGTGGAGCGGCTCGACGAGCGCGGCGTTCGCCACAGCGGGGTCAAGGACCGCGGCTTCATGGACTCGATCTACTTCGAGGATCCGCTCGGCCTCCTGATCGAGCTGGCCTCGTACCGGTTCGAGCCGCCGTTCGGCTTCACGCACGCCGACGTTCTGCTCGAGGCGCACAAGCTGAGAGTCGAGCGAGGCGACTACAACATCGACAAGGAACACCTCGCGGACGCAATCGAGATGCTCGTCGGGCGATCACGGGCGTCGCTCTCGGAGGACAGATCGCCGAAGGATCCCTACTAGGAGGAGGATCAAGTGGCCACGAACACGCTGAACATCCTCAAGCCGAGCGTGAACAACCTGACCGTTCGGATCTTCGTTCGGGCTGCCGGGCTCGACTTCGAGGAGCAGGACGTGTGGGGCAAGAAGCCCGAGTACCTGGGGAACTACCCGGCTCAGCTGACGCCGATGCTCGAGGAGGAAGGGCTGCCGAGGGGCGCGCTCGGAGAGAGCTGCGCGATCATGGCCTACCTCTGCAACAAACACGGCCTCGAGCAGTTCTATCCCTCGGACCCGGGGAAGCGGGCGATGGTCGACAACGCGATGTTCTACTTGATCGGCACCTTCTATCCGCTCCTGACGCGGGCGACCTACCCGGCGCTCGGGTTCCCGCAGTACCCGGGCGAGGTCGCGACCTCGGACGCCGACGACGCGATGAAGGAGAAGGCCCAGCAAGACGCAGAGGCCGCTCTCGCCGAGCCGCTCGACGTCTACAACACGTTCTTCCTCGCCGGCCAGCCGTTCATCGGCGGAGACTCGCCCTCGATCGCCGACTTCCGCTTCGCGGCGACGCTCGAGTTCCTCCGAGCCATCGACTACGACTTCCCGGCCTGGGCGGAGGAGTACATGGCGCGGATGGAGGAGACGCTCGGCGAGGCGTACACGGAGCCGGTGGCCGACGTGCGGGGCTACATCGAGTACGTGAGGTCCGAGGCGGCGACGACCGCGTAACCCCGGCTGACGCGAGGGCGGCCCCGGCCGGGGCCGCCCTCGCCGGCCTCTAGGCTGGTGCTATGCCGGCCGCCACCGCACTCGAGGTCGAGACGCCGGGCGGGCCCGCCGGCGTGCACCTCCACGCTGTCGACCGGCCACGCGCAGCGCTCATCCTCGGCCACGGCGCCGGTGGAGGAGTCGAGGCACCCGACCTCGTGACCGCGAGGGACGTGGCGCTCGACGAGCAAGTCGCCGTCGCGCTCGTCGAGCAGCCCTACCGCGTCGCGGGGCGGCGCTCGCCACCGCCCGCTGCCCGCCTCGACGCCGACTGGAGCGCAGTCGTCGAGCGCCTTAGCGAGCAGGAGCTGTCCGGCCTTCCCCTCGTCGTCGGCGGGCGGTCGCTCGGCGCCCGCGTTGCGTGTCGTACCTCGGGAGAGCTCGGCGCGGTCGCCGTGCTGTGTCTCGCTTTCCCTCTCCGGCCGCCGCAACGCCGCTCGGGGAAGCCCTCGCCGAGCCGGCTCGAAGAGCTCGATGCGGTGACGGTGCCGACGCTCGTCGTCCAGGGCGCGAGCGACCCCTTCGGCGTTCCGCCCCAAGGGCGGCTGCGCACCGTCGTAGAAGTCCCAGGCACGCACAGCCTGCGGACCGGGCTTGAGCCCATCTCCGACGCCGTCCGAACCTGGCTGTCGAACGTGCTCGAGACCGGCGGCTAGGTCCGGACGCGGTAGACGAGCCGGGCGAACTGGCCGTAGCGCTCTACCTCGACGAGCTCGAGCTCCGACGACGTCAGCCTCCGCGGCAGCAGGGGCGCCCCGGCCCCGAGCGTCACCGGCGCGACGCCGAGCCGGATCTCATCGAGCAGGTGTCGATCGGCGAACTGGCCGACGAGGTCGCCGCCGCCGACGAGCCAAATGTTCCGGCCGTCGGCAGCCGCGGACATCTGCGCGTGCACGGGCCGGACGTCGCCCTGTACGAACGTGAGGTTCGCTCCGGGGATCGCGGGCAGGTCTCGGTGACTGAACACCCAGCAGGGCCGCTCGCCGTAGTCGGCACGCCACTTCTCGGGATCCTCGTCAGGGCCGTGGTTGGCCAGGATCCACTCGTAGGTCGTCGCGCCCATCGCCATCGCGCCCACGTCGGCCATGAATTCCTCGAACTCTCTCCCGGGGTCGGTGCCGCGGTCGACGACGAAGAGCCAGTCGAGCGAGTTCTGCTCGTCCGCGATGAAGCCGTCGAGGGTCGTGGCCGTGTAGTACTGCGTCTTCGTCACGCTGCCTGAAGCTAATCGAAGAGGGCCACCGGGAGAGATTCCCGGTGGCCCGTCAAGTCCGATCAGCGAAGCGAGACCGCGACCTCCTCCAGGAGGTCCATCGCGTCCTGCATGCCCGCTTCCATGCCGGACTCGATGTGGGCGTCTCGGTGCTCCTTGCTCGCGTGCTGCACGAGGATCTCGAGCGTCGTCCGGCCGTCGGCTTCGGTGAGCGTCATCGTGTTGACGGCCTCCGCGTCGGGCACCCCCTCGTAGACCTCAGTGGAGACGATCCGCTCGTTTGGGACGATCTCGCGGTACTCGCCGTGGAAGCCGACCTCGAAGTCGCCCTCCGCCACCATCACGTATCGCCATTTGCCACCGACCCGCAGGTCGATCTCGGCGACTTTCATCTCGCCGCGGTTGGCGTGCCACCAGCGCTTGACGAGCTCGGGCGTGGTGAACGCCTTGTAGACCAGGTGCTTGGGTGCGTCGAACTCACGCGTGATGAGGATCTGATCGTCCGTGGGGAGTGTCACCTTCGCTGTCCCGCTACTCACTGCCATCGTCTTCCTCCTTCTGCTTGAGGTCTTCCAACACGGCGTCCAGCTCGGTCGAACCGCTCCGACCAAAGTGTACTCGTACGCCTTGACCCAGTCGTGGATGGGCTTGAGCGCCTGACCGTTCAGCCGGTAGAGCCGCTGCCGTCCTTCTTCGCGCACGTCGACCGCCCCCACTTCGCGGAGCACCCGCAGGTGCTTGGACACCTGTGGCTGAGCCAGCCCGAGCTCGCGGACGACGTCGTTGACGGGGCGCTCGCCGCCGGCGAGGACGTCGAGGATCTGCCGTCGTCGGGGCTCGGCCACTGCGTTGAACGCGTCCGCTGTCGTTGCTGCTCGTGCCATACGGTTCATCATATACCTATATAGGAATATCTCAAGCGGGAGACGGATCGGCAGGACCGCTGGTACAGACTGGTTCTCGGTGAACCTGGTCGACCTCCTGCCGGGTTACGTCGGCCTCGAGGCCGAGCAGAGGCCGCTGCCGTAGCAGCTACCCGGCCGCGTCCAGGATCCGGCTCGCAACGCTCGTCCAGCTCCAGCGCTCGACCGCCGCGTTCCGGGCGGCGGCGCGAAGCTCTGCGCGATCGCCCTCGTCCAGCGCGAGGATCTCGTTCACTCGCTGCGCGAGGCTGGCTGCGTCTCCCTTCGGGAAGCTCGCCAGGTGCCGGAGGCGCTCCGGATAGGCCTCGTCGAGCCCACGAGCGATCTCTGCGAGGCCGGAGTGGTTCGCGACTACGGGCGGACAGCCGGCGGCCGCCGACTCGGCCGCGACCATGCCGAACGCTTCCGGGAAGATCGAGGGAACGACCGCCACGTCCGCGAGCGCGAGCAGATGGACGAGATGACGATGCTCCAGTGGGCCGGTGAAGAGGACAGGCAGGCCCTCGGCCTGGTGCTCGAGCGTCGCCCGATAGTCGCCGAAGCCGACGATGACGGCGCGCGCGTCGACCTCCTTCAGCGCCTCCAACAGCAGCTGGACGCCCTTGTTGTAGATCAACTTCCCGTAGTAGACGACGGTCGGGCGGTCGCCTGCGAGGAATTCCGCCAGACGCTCGGCGTTGCCCTCGTCGGGGAGGCGCTCCTCGGCGTTCCCCGGGTTAGGCGGGTCGTGCCGCGCCTCCTCCAGGAGCCGGGCCAGTGCTTCCTCCCTCGGCTGCGGCTGCCAGAGCTCGACGTCGACCCCGGGTGGGATCTCGTGCACTCGATCGACCTGCCCGCACACGTCCGCGAGGACTCCGCGGATGTGCTCCGACCCAACGATCACCGCAGCCGCGTCCTCTACCGTCTCGGCGCCCCAGCTGGAGAGCCGGGCGTTGCCGCGCATCGAGTACTCCAGCTCCGAGCCGTGCGCCTTGACCGCGAAGCGAGCACCGGTCGCGGCGCCGACTGGCCCACCGAGGATGACGTGGTTGACGAAGACGAGGTCCGCCGGCAATCGCTCGCGCAGCGCCGCGGCGTTCGCCTCGACCCAGGCAGAGAGCTCCTCGGGCGTGCAGTCCTGGACGAGCTGCACCCGGTAGCCGTCGTAGCGGTCGAGCACGAATACGGGCAGCAGCCCCCCGACGTCCGGACGGACGACGTCTGCGCCGCCGAGGTCGTAGCGCTCGGGCTGGGGATCCTGACTGAACACCGTCACCTCATGCCCCTCCCGGCTCCACTCGCGGGCGAGCTGGCGTGCGTAGATGTTCGATCCCGTCCCCGAGAGGAGGTATCCGTGCCAGACGAGGATCCTCACGGCACGACGAACCCGGTCGCTTCGATCATCTCCGGGATCGTCACGAACTCGTAGCCCTCCTGCTCATTCCATTGCGTGAGGATCAGTTCGGTCGCCTCGACCGAATGGCTGCGGTTCCAGCCCATGGAGACGTTGCACCCGTCGCGCAGGAGCATGACGTCCCCGCCACAGATCACCTTTTCGGCCTTGCGCATGCGTGAGGGCCGCGGCCAGCCCGAAGAGAATGCCGCCTGCCATCCCGAGCAGTCCGGCGCGGAGGGTGGAGCCGCGGCCGCGTGCGAGCGCGAACGGCAGGCAGGCGACGGCGACGGTCGCGCCGCCGATCACCGCCCAGTCCCGGAGGGACGCGTCGTCCTCACCAGCCGAGGGCTTGCTGACGACGAGCAGCGACGTCCACACAACGACTCTAGGGCGTGCGGCGTTCTAGGTGCTTCGCAGTTCCGCCAGACGCCGCTCGAGGAAGGTTCGCTCGGCGTCCGAGTGGACGAGCTCGAGGGCGCGGTCGTAGGCGGCGCGGGCGTCTTCGATCCGATCGAGCCGGCGGAGGAGCTCCGCCCGGGTCGAGTGCAGGTAGTGGTAGCGCTCGAGGTCGAGGCTCTCCACCAGCTCGAGCGCGGCCTCGGCATCGCCCGCCTCGGCGATCGCGGCTGCCCGGTTGAGCTCCACGACCGGCGACCCGGTGAGTCGCGCGAGCTCGCCGTACAGCGCCGCGAGCTGCGGCCAGTCCTGAGGCTCGTCGACGTGGAGTGAGGCGATCGCGGCCTCGAGCACGTAGCGGTCGCGGCCGCCGAGGGCGAGAGCGCGATCGAGCAAGGCACGCCCTTCCTCGATCTGGTCGATGTTCCAGAGCGAACGATCCTGGTCGCGGAGAAGGACCACGGTCCCGTCAGTGAACCGAGCCTCACGCCGGGCGTCGTTGAGGAGCATCAAAGCGAGCAGCCCATGCACCTCGGGCTCGTCCGGCATCAGCTCGGCGAGCGCGCGGCACAGCCGGATCGCTTCGGACGCAAGATCGACCCGTCCGCCGTACCCCTCGTTGAAGATCAGGTAGACGACGGCGAGCACCGCGGTCAGTCGGTCAGGGAGCAGATGGGGCGGCGGGACGCGGAACGGGATGCCGGCCGCCTTGATCTTGCGCTTGGCGCGGACGAGCCGCTTGGCCATCGTCTCCTCCGGAACCAGGAAGGCTCGTGCGATGTCCTCCGTTCGCAGCCCTCCGAGCGTCCGCAGCGTCAGGGCTACCTGTCCTTCGAGGGCTAGCGCCGGGTGGCAGCATGTGAAGAGCAGCTCGAGTCGCTCATCGGGGATCGTCGTCTCGTCCACGGGCTCGTCGCGGGGCTCAGGGACCTCGAGGAGGCGCGTCTTCGCCGCGAGCGTGCGGTCCCGTCGGATCCGGTCGATCGCCCGGTTCCGCGCGGTGGTCACCAGCCAGGCGCGTGGGTTGTCCGGCGTGCCGTCTCGGGGCCAGCGCTCGGCGGCGATCGCGAACGCCTCCTGCGCGGCTTCCTCGGCGAGGTCGAAGTCGCCGAGGAAGCCGATGAGGGCAGCGAGGACGCGGCCCCACTCGTCGCGGAAGACCTGCTCGAGGATCCCTACCCCTCCACCAGCGGGCGCACCTCGATCGCACCGCCCATCCGGGCCGCGGGAATCCGAGCAGCAAGCTCGATCGCCGCGTCGAGGTTGTCCGCCTCGAAGAACAGGTAGCCGCCGAGCGCCTCCTTGATCGCGACGAACGGCCCGTCGGTCGTCAGAGTCTTGCCGTCCGCGACCCGCACGGTGGTCGCCGTCTCGGGAGGCTGCATCCAGACGCCGGGAGTGACCCCGGGGGTCTCGTTGACCTGCTTGTAGTCGGCGTAGACAGCGTTCTGCTCGTCCTGCGACAGGCGGTCCCACTCCTCCGACTGCGGCGTCGGAGTGTCGCCCTGGTGGATCAGCAGCATGTACTTCATCGCGTCCTCCTTCTCGGGGATGGTCGTCTCGAAGACGAACAGACGACGAGAAAGAGGACAACCTCGCACGAATTCGATCTGACCAGGCGGGCCCGAGCCGGCTACGGCGGGAGGTAGCTCACTTCGAGCGCCGGCCGATGCGCCGGGTTCGCGAACTCCGCCGAAGGCACTCTGGGCCCACTGACGAGGAAGTCTTCCTCGCCCTCGGCGAGCTTCAGGAGCAGGCCGTTGTTCGGCGCGCCGAGCTCGACCCACTCGATGACCTGGTCCGTCACGTCCCAGGAGAGCCGCTGGAGCCCGACGGGCGTCACCGCGCCCTGCGAGACGCGCGGGCCGATGTCGACCTCGCGCTCGTGGAACCAGTCCGGGCTGAGGATCGGGTGGATGTCGATCGTGTAGCTCCGTGGAGGGCAGGGTCGCTCGCTCTTGCGCGGCGCGAGACAAACGCCGTCGAACGAAAGCCACAGCGACGCCGAGATCACGATCGAGCCGCGCGGGATCGTGCTCAACGGAAAGCGAAGCGCCGAGCGCCAGACCTTGTCGACGTCGCCGCCGATCGAGAGCCTGTCGGAGAAGTCGCGATAGCAGCGCTCGTCCCAGTCGTAGCCCCAGTCGCACCAGAACGGGAACGAGCCGTCGGCCGAGGGCGTCGTGCGGAGGACGATCGAGTCAGTTTCCGCGCGCGCGGCTCCGGCTGTCAGGGCAAACGCGACGAGCATGAGGCCGAGCCACTTCATGGCGACCATCGTCGCGAGAAAATCCGCGCGCATGGGTTACGCGTCTGCGCCGAGACCGTGTCGGGTCGTCCACAGTGGCCGGAGCCTCTAGTAGAGGTAGCTCGGCAGCCGTGCGTCCGCGAGGTCGACTCGCGATCCGCGCATCGGCACGCCCTCCCTCAAGAGAAGGCGTCGTTGTCGCTGTCCCTGGGCGAGGCTCCCGTCGGCCCTGACGACGCGGTGCCACGGGAGGTCCTCGTCCGTCGTGGCGAGGACTCGACCGACCAGCCGCGGGGCGTTCGGGTCGATGTCCCCATAGGTCCGGACGAACCCCTCGGGGATCGCCCGCACGCGTTCGACGATGCGGGCCCTGCGTGCGTCGGACTGGTCGGCTGCGTGATCCACGAACGGCGTGCTTGGGCTTGAGCGCGAGTGTGCAGAGGATAGGCGCGGCAGATCCCCGATCACTGGCGTCTCGTAGTCGTCGCCGGCCGGCGCAGCACCCAGCCGCCGCGGGACCCCGACACGATCTCCGGGAGGTCGGAGAGCAACTCCCGCAGGAACCGCTGGTAGGCATCGGCGTCCTCGGGCCGGGCCCACCCGTGCCAGACCCGTACGATCATTGCGACCTCACTATGGAACTCTCGCACTCTCCGTTCGGTCAGTTCGCGGCGACGCCACCGCAGCAGATCTGGGACGGCGTCGTGGTCCGCGCACTTCACGGCGAGCGGGTGACGCTTGGCCTCGTCGAGCTCGATCCCGAACAGCGTCGTGCCCGAGCACAGTCACCCGAACGAGCAAATGGGCGTCCTCGTCAAAGGCTCGTTCAAGCGCTTCCGCATCGGAGAGGAGGAGCGGGCCATCAACCCCGGCGACACCTGGCGGATCGCTCGGCGGCGTGCCGCACGAGGTCGAGACGGGCCCGGACGGCGCGCTCGTCGTCGAGCTCTGGTCGCCGCCGCGTGAGGACTGGGAGCAGTTCGAGCGCGGGGAGCCGCGGCCGAACGGCTGGCCGGAGTAGCCACGCCGGGAATGGACCTCCCGGTCGACCTTCGGCAGCTGCGCTACTTCGTGGCCGTGGCCGAGGAGCGCACTTCGGCCGCGCGCCCGACGCGGCGCGCGCGTGAAGACGATGTGACGCCGAGCTGCTTCGCGCGGGAGAATTGCGCGAGCCGATGTCGAAGACGCTGAACATCGTCGGTCTGGGCGGCTCGGTAGCGAGCAACTCGAAGAGCCGTGCCGCGCTGCAGGCCGCCTTGGCCGGCGCGGAGGAAGCCGGTGCAACGACGCAGCTCCTCGACATCCACGTCCTCGAGCTGCCGATCTACAACCCCCAGCAATCCGAGCCCACCGCGAGTGCCGGAGAGCTGATCGAGGCGTGTCATGCAGCGGACGGCCTGCTCTGGAGCAGTCCGCTCTACCAGGGGACGATCTCCGGCGCGTTGAAGAACGCGCTCGACTGGCTGCACCTCCTCGCCGACCGCGATCCGCCGTACCTTCACGACAAGGTGATCGGGCTGATCAGCACCGCCGGGGGGACGCAGGGGCTGCAGGCGATCAACACCATGGAGTTCTCGGTGCGTGCGCTCCGGGGCTGGGCCGTGCCGTACGTCGTCCCGGTCGCGTCTGCGTCTCGTGTCTTCGACGGCGATGGCCTCCTCCAGGACGAATCGATCGAGCTCCAGCTGAGGACGCTCGGCGCCGAGGTCGTCCGCGTCGCCGAGCGGTTCGCCTCGGATGCGACAGTCCACCGGCAGCACGAGTGCAACCGGGCGGCCGATCGCGTCATGGTCGCCTAGCGCCCTTGCCGTCGGCCGCCCTCAGGAAGGATCGGTACGAGGCCCGGCTTCGATCACTGCAAGCGTCCCGCCGGTCTCGTCGCCTGCCGCCTTGACCGTGTAGGTGTCGCCGAAGAGGGAGGTGGTTCTGCCTTCTCCCGGCAGACGAACGATGCCGTCCTCGTTTGTCTCGTTCATCGACAGGCAGCCTGGGGCGGCAGCCTCGCTCACGCGATGCGTTCGAGGACGCCGGCGGCGAGCGCAGCAGCTTCGTCTGGTGACCCGCCCGGCGCTCGTGAACGGCGCCTCGGAGGTGTCTCAACCCGAGACCGAGGGCCGTTCGCGGTCGGCGGCTACACGATCCTCGACACTGACCTCGGGCTGGTCCGGCTCGCCGGCGTACCTACGAGACCCGAAGACTCCGTTCCCGGTCGGAGCGCGCAGCTCCGCCTGGGGGAGGAGGTCCCACCGGAAGCCGCGGAGTACAGTCGGTGTGTGGCTGCAGGGTCCGGTCGAGGTTGGTTCGAAGCTGACGACCTCCGCCGCGTCGTTCCGTTGTTCTCTTTCGCCTTCCTCCTCGTCGCGGCGATCACCCAGCCTTCGTCGGCAGCCGACCTCATCCTCGCGGCCGTGCCGATCGCCGCCTTCGCTCTGTGGGCGTTCTTCCCCGCTGTGCCGCTCGCAGCCGTCTCTCTCGCGATCGTCGTGCCGACCGTCTTGGTGCAGGAGTCAGGGCACCTTGAGCCCGTCATGTTCAACGCCTGTCTCCTTGCCTTCGCGGCTGCGCGCTGGTCGCGGTCCTTCGGCTCGGCGGCAGCGCTCGGCGCGCTCGCGGCGGCTTCACCGGTACTGGTGGCTGTGATCCAGGACCCCGGCGAGGTCGCCGTGGGCATCTGGATCGTGGCGATTGCCTTCACCTGGGTAGTCGGCCTCGCGGTCGCCCGTCAGGAACGGCTCGTCCTCCAGCTCGAGGGCACCCGGCGCCAGCTGGCCGAGCAGGCGTTCCACGCCGAGCGCCGTCGGATCGCGCGTGATGTGCACGACTTCGTCGGTCACGGGCTGGCCGGGATGTTGCTCCAGGTGACGAGTGCGCGACACGTCCTCCGCCGCGACGCAGATGCCGCAGAGGAGGCGCTGCGATCCGCGGAGGAGGTAGGCCGTCACAGCATGCAGGAGCTGCGTCGCACGGTAGCGCTGCTCCGCGAGGACGAGGCAGGCGTGGCGGCACCCGTCCCCACGGCGAGCGAAATCCCCGCGCTCGTGGACCAGGCACGGGACGGAGGCCTCGCCGTCGAGCTGCAGACGCGAGGAGAGCTGTCACGGATCCCGCCCCCTGTCGGCCTCGCGCTCTACCGGATCGTGCAGGAAGCGCTGGCCAACGCAGCCCGCCACGCGCCGCGTTCGCGGACGATGCTCGGACTGGAGCTGGCCGACGGGCGAGTCGCGTTCGTCGCCGACACCACTGGGCCTCTCGTCTCGCGACTTGTTCCGGGGCAGGAGCGACCCGGATACGGGCTCATCGGGATGCAGGAGCGGGCGAGTGCGCTCGGCGGGCGGTGTGCCGCTGGGCCGACGCCCGCCGGCTGGCGGGTCACGTGCGAGCTTCCGCTGGACGACGGGAGCAGCTCGTGATCCGAGTCGCTGTCGTCGACGACCAGGCGATCGTGCGTGCCGGCCTGACGCGGATTCTCTCGCCCACCGACGGCTTCGACGTCGTCGCCGAGTGTGCCGACGGCCGACAAGCGATCGAGGAGCTTCCCGCTCTTCGCCCGGACGTCGTGCTGATGGACGTCCGCATGCCGGTGCTCGACGGCTGTGAAGCGACCGCGCATCTGCGCGGCCTCGACGAGCCGATCGCCGTGCTCGTGCTCACCACGTTCGGCGAAGACGAGGTCCTGTGGGGCGCGATCGAGGCGGGGGCTGCCGGGTTCGTGCTGAAGGACTCCTCGGCCGAGGACCTGATCGTGGCGGTGCGGGCAGTCGCCGGTGGTGGCGCATGGTTCGACCCGGGAGTGGCGCCGCGACTGCTCGACCGGTATCGGCGGGCCGTCGCCCCGGCCGCGCGAGACGCCGCCCGGCTCGAGGAGCTCACCGACCGCGAGCACGAAGTGCTGCAGCTCATGGCGCGGGGCGCGACGAATGCCGAGATCGCTGCAGCCCTGTTCGTCGCCGAGGCCACCGTCAAGACCCATGTCGGCAGCATCTTCGGCAAGCTCGGCGTCCGCGACCGTGCCGCCGCGATCGTCTTCGCGTACGACCACGGCGTCGTGACGCCCGGAGCCGAGTCGACCTAAGCGCTGCCATCCCCCTGTGGGGGGAGCGCAACTCGGGCCTGGGGGCCGATGTGCGACGGCCCCACGGAGGGCTACCGTCGGTTTTATGAGGACGGGACCCCTCGCCGCAGCCAGCGCCCGCCATCCCTGGCGGGTGCTCGGTGCGTGGGCGATCGTCGCGGTCCTCTCGATCGCCGTGATCGCCGTGTTCCTGGGTGGCAGCCTTACGACCGAGGGCGCGCCGACGAACAACCCGGAGTCGGAGCGCGCCGAAGACGCTCGGCTCGCGGCGTTCCCCCCGAATCCGTCGACGGCGGTGACCGACGTCGTCGTCATCCGTTCCGAGGACTACACGGTCGACTCGCCCCGGTTCAAGGCCTACGTCAAGGATTTCGTCGCCGGGAGCGAGATCACAGCCCTCGGGCGTGCGCGCACGTACCTCGACGGCGGCGAGGCGCTCGTCTCGGAGGATCGCCACGCGACGATCATTCCGATCGCCCTCTCGGATGACGGAGAGACCGAGGCGCTCGTCGAGAAGGTCGAAGCGGTCGCCGAAGAGGGCCCGTTCGCCGTGTCGGTCACGGGCACCGAGACGCTCGACCACGACTTCAACCTCCTCTCGCAGGAGGACCTGGAGAACGGCGAGCTCAAGTTCGGACTGCCGGCTGCGCTAATCATCCTGCTCCTCGTCTTCGGCGCGGTCGTCGCTGGGCTCATACCGCTCTTGATGGCGATCATCGCGATCGTCGTCGCGCTCGCTCTGACCGCGCTGCTCGCGCAGCAGTTCGAGCTCTCGGTGTTCGTCATCAACATGCTCACGGGCATGGGTCTCGCGCTCGGGATCGACTATTCGCTCTTCGTCGTTTCCCGCTACCGCGAGGAGCGAGGCCAGGGGAGAAGCGAGCTCCCGGCGATCGAGGCCTCCGGTGCCACCGCGAGCAGGGCGGTCTTCTTCAGCGGCAGCGTCTTCGTCGTCGCCATGCTCGGAATGCTGCTCGTCCCGAACTCGATCATGCGCAGCCTGGCGGTCGGAGCAATTCTCGTCGGGATCACCTCCGTCGTCGCGGCGCTCACGCTGCTGCCGGCCGTTCTCGGGCTCCTCGGCGACAAGGTGGACGCACTCCGTATACCTCTGGTCGGGCGGCGCTCGCTCGAGGCCTCGAATCCCGAGGGACGCTTCTGGGGCGCGATCGTCCGCCGCGTGCTGAGGCGCCCGGTCGTCAGCCTGGCGCTGTCCGCAGGCGCGCTGCTCCTGCTCGCGCTGCCCGTGTTCCGGATGGACGTCGGAACGAGCGGCGTCTCCGCGCTCCCTGACCGCTTCGCCTCGAAGCAGGGCTTCGTCGCGCTGGAGCGCGACTTCCCGGGGACCACGACTGATCCGGTCGAGATCGTGGTCTCGAACGCCTCCGCGGTCGATGTCCGTGCGGCGCTGACAGAGCTTCGGCGCAGCCTCGCCGCAGATCCACGCTTCGGTCCGGGCGAGATCGAGCGCTCGACCGACGGTCAGGCGGCACTCCTCACCGTCCCCGTCCCGGGCGACGCCTCTTCCACGGCGGCAACCGAGGCCGTGCGCGAGCTCCGCGACGAGCTCATCCCCGAGACGTTCACAGCGACGAACGCCGAGGTGCTGGTCGGCGGTACGAGCTCGGAAAACATCGACTACTTCGACTCCGTCATCGATCCCGCTCCGTTCGTGATCGCGTTCGTCCTCCTTCTCACCTTCGTCCTGCTGACAATCGTCTTCCGATCGGTCGTCGTCGCCGGAACGGCGGTCCTGCTCAACCTGCTCTCGGTGGGGGCCGCCTATGGCCTGCTCGTGCTGGTCTTCCAGGAGGGCGTCGGCGCCGACCTCTTCGGCTTCCAGGAGGCGGACACGATCGAGGCCTGGGTCCCGCTCTTCCTCTTCTCGGTGCTCTTCGGGCTGTCGATGGACTACCAGGTGTTCCTGCTCAGCCGGATCCGTGAACGCCACGTCCAGACGGGCGACACGACCGCTGCGGTCACGTTCGGCGTCGGCTCCACCGCACGCATCATCACCGGCGCGGCGCTGATCATCGTCGCCGTCTTCTCCGGCTTCGCGCGAGGCGACCTGATCATGTTCCAGCAGATGGGCTTCGGCGTCGCCGTCGCGCTCCTGATCGACGCGACCGTCATCAGGTCGGTGTTGCTGCCGAGCGCGATGAAGCTCCTGGGTGAGCGGAACTGGTATCTGCCGGCGTGGCTCGAGTGGCTGCCGCGGGTCGAGATCGAGGGACCTCGTCCGGACGGGCATGGCCGAGCAGTGCTCGATTGACCAGAAAGGAAAATTGCCATGTCAGAGACTTCTGAAGCGCCACAGCCAGACCCCGCGATGAGGCGGCTGGACCGCCTTGTCGGGCGCTGGAGCATGGAAGGGAACCTCATCGGCTCGGACGAGACCACCATCCGCGGCGAGACGTCGTTTCGCTGGCTGCCGGGCGGCTTCTTCCTCGAGCAGCGCGTGCAGATCGACTTCGGTGGGCTGCAGATCGACAGCCTGGAGGTGATCGGCTACGACCCGGAGACGCAGACGTTCCCCTCGACCGTGTATTCCAACTTCTCGCCCGAGCCGTTGCCCTACAAGTGGGACGTTCAGGGCGACTCCGTGACGATCTCGGTGTCGTACGGGCCGCTGGACTCAACCTTCACCGGGTCTTGGCGGGAGGATGGCACGTTCTCGGGCGGCTGGCGCCCGAACCCCGGTGCCGACGAGACCGTGAACGTCCCCTACGACATCGGCGGGCGCCGTCTCGACTAAGTCGGCGGGCTCGCCAGGCGAAAGGACACACATGGATGGAGATCGAGACATCGGAGAGGTTGCGGAAGCTGAGCTCGAGGCCCAACCCGTCTTGAGCGTCAGGGGCAACGTCGACATCGCCCGGCTGGCCGAGGCACAGGGCGAGCGCCTGCGCGAGGTCTGGAGGTCAGTCGATGCAGGCGAGGTGACACCGGCGGGACCGCCCTTCGTCCGCTACCACACGTTCGGTGATGCGGAGACCGACCTCGAGGTCGGAATCCCCGTGGTCGAGCCCGTCGCCGGCGGAGGGAGAGCCGACGGCGGCGAGCTGCCGGGCGGAACCGCGATCAGGACCTGGCACATCGGGTCACACGACGCGCTCGCCGACGCTTACGGGCGACTCGAGGCCTGGCTGACGCAGCATGGTCGCGCCAGGAGCGGAGCCGCCTGGGAGGTCTACTGGTGGATCGACGCGAGCGAGGAGCCCGACCCGTCGACGTGGCCGCCGCCGACGGAGTGGCGCACCGAGCTCGTTCAGCCGATCGAAGGGAGTCGGTAATGGTCGCGAGCCCCATAGACGAGGCCCGGGAGGACGCACGGCGCTACGTTCGCCGAAAGCGGATCTTCTACAGCGTGCTCGGGATCTGGATTGCCCTGAGCCTGATGTGGTTCCTCATCGACCTGGCCGACGACAGCAGCTCGTACTGGTTCTACTGGCCGATGCTCGGCACGGGCATCGCCGTTGCGATCACCGGAATCGTCCTCCTCGGGGTCGGCGGGCTCTTCGGCGCCGACTGGGAACGGCGCGAGATGGACAAGTATCTCCGTCGTCGAGGGAACGAACCGGGTCCGTAACGCCCAAGCCCCCGCGCTACCGGCCGCTGACCGTCACTCCATCGCCGGCCGTGCGATCGCCGGCGGCTCGCGGCCGGCGAGGAGCCAGCCGGCCGCGGCGGCCGCCGCGGGGATGCCAACGACCATCATGACGAGGTAGAGCACCGGGATCCGACCGAGATAGTCGAGCTTGTCGTAGTATATCGCCGCGAGCATGAGATAGGCGCCGGCGACGCCGAGGAGCGCGCCCAGGAAGGCAAGTCCGCCGGCGGTGGCTGCCGTCAGCGTTCGGCGGGTCCTGCTCGTTGCTCCGGTCGCGGTCAGAGTGCGGAGATCACCGGCGCTCTCGCTGCGGATCAGCCCAACCGTCATGGCGAGGATCGCGAGCGCGAGGAGGGCGCCTGCCGCGGTTGCGATGGCGATGAGTGTTGTGAAGGAGTCGCTTTCGCGCCGTGTCTCGATCACCAGGCCGCCGGCGGCAGCGAGGTTGCGGGCATCGGAGACCTGCTCGCTCGTCAGCGGCCGGCTCGGTTCGACCATCCACCCGGACGGAACTTGCTTCCAGCCGCGGCGGCGAAGACCGTCGAGCGTGATGAACGACGTCGGCGCCATGCCGGTCTCTCCTTCGGGAGCGCCGAAGAGCTTGCGGCTGTCGATCCTCTGGATGTTCGTGGCTGCCCGTGGGATGAGCTTTGGCTCTCCGCTTTCCTCAAAGCGAACAGTGTCCAGCCCGTCGGTGCGGACGCTCTTGTCGACCAGGAAGTCCGTGTTCGGCTCGACCTCGGCCGGGTCGATTCCGAGGTACCTGAGCAGGGTGGGCGTGGCGATGTGGAGGCGCGATTCGTAGATGTAGCAACCCGATGGTGGGGGCGCGCAGATGAACGCCCCTGCCTTGTTTTCGGGGTCGGCGACTTTCCGTACGAGGACCTCAGTGCGAAGGACTCGCAAGTTGCCCTCCGGCCGAGCCGGTTCACGCGGCTCATAGGCGTTGTCGAGCGGGATGACGGCCGCGTCATCGAGATTCGCCGCGAGCCGGCGGACGCGTGCAGCCATTCGTTCGAGCTGGCCTGGCGTCCGGATCGCGACGGCTTCCGGGCCCGGCGTCGCGCCGGTGTACACGCGGATCTGCCGGTTGGAGAGGTTGGGCGGTTCGCCGGCTGACTTCTTCTCCTCGGCGGCCGCGATGATGACGATGGTCGCGGCGATGCCGAGAGCAAGGGTGATGGCCGCAAGTGCCGCCCCGGAACGAGCTTGGTAGCGGGCGAGATCTCGCAGTGCCAGGCGGACGGCGATCGGGGCGTGCCCAGTCGTCCGGGCGAAGAGGCGAATCGCCAGCGGACCTAGGAGCAGCGTGCCGAGGATCGTCGCCACGATCCCGGCCACGATGAGCGGCGTTCTGTCTCGGTTCGACAACACGAGGCTGCCGATTCCCGCCGCGATCAGCACCACAGCGAGAATTGCGGAGTGGCGTGCAGGCTTCGGCCTGGGCGGTCGCGCCGAGAGGGCGCGCGTGACGGGGACGCGGGCGACTGCTCGCCCCGGCCACCAGGCGGCGGCTGTCGCACAGAGGACCGAGACGACGGCAATCATGGCGAGCAGTGCCCAGGGGAGGCTGAGCCGGTCGAGGCGAAAGTCGAGCGGGGGCTCGAGTGTCGGCTCGACCGCGACCCAGACTGCGAGACCCGCGATCGTTCCGATCAGTGCGCCGACCGCGCCGACGACTGCGCCGTTCGTGAGCAGCACGAGCCGAAGGTGCTTCTCGGTCGCGCCGATCGCCGCGAGCATGCCGAGTTGGCGGAGCCGTCTCTGCGCGATGACTGCAAAGCCTGCCGCGGCAACGAGCGAAGCCAGCAACATGAAGACGGTGGCCACGGAGAACATCGCCAGCTCGGGTGCCGGCTGGTAGCTGCCCCGACGGCGGGCCCCCACCATGGCGGACCGGTCGGCCTGCGCGTCAATGAACGCGTCGGTCGTCGCGCTGTCGGCGTCGACCAAGACCGTGACCGTGTCCGCTGCTCCGGCGGATGAGGGTGAGACGAGGGCGAACTCGTCGCTGAGCTCACGTGGGTTCTCGACGATGCCAACGACGGTCCTGCGACGGCCGTCGAGTGCGAGAGTCTCTCCGATTTCGACCCCGAGAAGCGTGGCGACTCCGTCGGTGACGGCGACCTGGCCGGGACCTTCCGGGTAGCTGCCTTGGCGGAGCGCAAGCCCTACGTACGGTCCGTGGGGGTCCTGGGCCCGGAACTCCACCGTATCGACGCTGCCCGGCACGGGCAGCGTCCGGTGGCCGATGACGTCGGTCGTCCCGAACCGCTCTTCGGCGGCGGCGAGACTTGTCTCCAGCTTGCGTGGTTCGGCGCCGTCCAACTCGAAGAGGGCGTTTGCCGAGCCGAACTCCGCGAAGTCCAGTGGGCCAGAGTTGTGGGCGATCGTGACGCCGGTGACCGCAGCCGCGACCGCAACGGTGAGCAGGGCGATCACCAGGATCTGCTGTCGCCACTCGCGGCGGAACAGGCGCCACGCCCAGCGGATCAGAGGCCGGCGTGCTGCGAGGCCGCCTCTGCCCGGTCGTCGGAGCTCCGAGCTGTGGGCGACCGTCACTCGATCACGGCTCTGGCGATGGCCGGCGGCTCGCGGCCGGCAAGAAGCCAACCGGCCGCAGCCGCCGTCAGAGGGAGGCCCACGACGATCAGGACGAGGGAAAGCACCGGGATCCGACCGAGGTAGCCGAGGTCGTCGTGGTACGTCGCTGCAAGCGCGAGATACGCGCCGGCGACGCCGAGCAGCGCGCCGAGGAGAGCGAGCGCGCCGGCGGTGGCGGCCGTCAGCGTGCGCCGGATCCTGCCCGACGCTCCGGTCGCGGTCAGCGTGCGGAGGTCGCCCGCGCTCTCGCTGCGGATCAGCCCGACCGTCATGGCGAGGATCACAAGCGCCAGGAAGGCGCCGGCGGCGGTCGCGATGGCGATCGGCGTCGCGAGGGAAGTGCGCTCTCGCTGTGTCTCGATCGTGAGGTCCGCTCCGGCCGCGACCTCGCGCGCCGCGTCGATCTGTTCGCTTGTCAGAGGGCGACTCGCCTCGACGAGCCAGCCGCTCGGGACCTGCTTCCAGCCGTGGCGCCGAAGCCCGTTGAGGGTGACGAACGAGGACGGCACGCGGCCGGTGTCCGATCCCCCGGCTCCGAGAACCTGGCGGCTGTCGATCCTCTGAACGTTCGTGACGGTGAGTTGCTCCCTCGCCCGGGGATTCAGGATCAGGAGCTTGTCGGTGGGGACCGTTGGGTCGGCGAGGAAGTCGGCGTTCGGGTTGACCGTGGCGGGATCGATACCGAGGTACCTGAGCAGCGCAGGCGTGGCCACGTAGAGACCCGATCCCTGGCGCCACGTCTCGGGGCCGGTCTGCTGCGAGAGACCGACAGCGAGCAGGGCCCGGTCGCCCTCTTGGGTGACGAATGGGCGGTCGCCGGGCTGGATGGCCTTCCGAAGCGGGATCACGGTTGCCTGACCAAGACCTGCGGCGAGCTGGCGGACGCGCGCAGCGCTGGCCGCGAACTGGGCGGGCGTTTGGCGCGGGAGCGAGATGAGCTCCGGGTCTGACGTCTCACCCGTGTAGACCCGGATCTGGCGGTCGGACACGTTGGGGAGGCTGGCGGCAGCCTGGTCGTCGTCCTTCTTCTCCTCGGCTGCCCCCGTGACGACGACCGCTGCCGCGATGCCGAGCGTGAGCGTGATAGCGGCGAGTGCCGCCCCGGACCGGGCCTGGTAGCGGGCGAGGTCCCGCAGCGCCAGGCGCGGGGCGATCGGAGCGTGTCCGGCCGCCCGGGCGAAGATGCGGATCGCCAGTGGACCGAGGAGCAGCGTGCCGAGGATCACCGCCAGGAGCCCGGCGATGATGAGCGGCGCTCGGTCTCGGTTGGAGAAGGCGAGGCTGCCGATTCCCGCCGCGATCAACGCGGCTGCGACGATTGCCGAGCGGTGGGCGGGCTTCGGCCTGAGCGGTCGCGCCGAGAGGGCGAGCGTGACCGGCATGCGGGCGACCGCGCGTCCCGGCCACCAGGCGGCGGCAGTAGCTCCAACAATTGCAAGGAGGACGATTGATCCCAGCAGCATCCAAGGGAGGCTGAGCCGGTCGAGGCGATGGTTGAGCGCGGTCTCGAGAGTCGGTACGAGCGCGAGCCAGAGTGCGAGACCGACGACGGTTCCGATCAGTGCGCCGATCGCGCCGACGACCGCACCGTTGGTCATCACTACGAGCCGAAGGTGCTTCTCGGTCGCGCCGATCGCCGCGAGCATGCCGAGCTGGCGAAGCCTCCGCTGAGCCATGACTGCGAAGCCGGCGGCGGCGATCAGCGACGCCAGGAGCAGGAAGACGGTGGCCACGGAAAACATCAGCAGCTCATCCGCCGGGTTGTCATTGCCTCGAATGCTCTGGTTGACGACGGCCGCCCCTGGGGCCATGTCGGGGCGCGATCCGTCGCCTTTCGCCAAGACGCTGACGTGGTCCGGCGCTCCCGCGGACGAGGGAGAGACGAGGGCGAACTCGTCGCTCAGATCGGCGGGGTTCTCGACGATTCCGACGACGGTTCGGCGACGGCCGTCGAGGCTCAGAGTCTCGCCGATCTCGAGCCCGAGCAGGTTGGCCACACCGTCGGTGACGGCGACCTGGTCGCGGCGCTCTGGGTAATTGCCTCGGCGGAGTGCAAGGCGCGGGCCGCCGTACGGTCCGCGCGGGTCCTGAGAACGGAACTCGACCTGCTCGACGGCACCGGGGACCGCCAGCGAGCGGTGGCCGATGATGTCGATCGTCCCGTACTGCTGTCTGAGCCCGGCGAGAGTCGCCGCGAGCGCGCGCGGATTGCCGCCGTCGAGATTGAGTAGTTGATCGGCCGAGCCGAACTCGGCCTCGTTCGACCTGTCTGCGCCCGAGTTGGAGGCGACCGTGACGCTCCCGATCGCGGCCGCGACGGCGACGGCGAGGAGCGTGACAACGAGGATCTGCTGGCGCCATTCGCGGCGAAACAGCCGCCACGCCCAGTGGACGAGGGCGCGGCGCGCGGCGACACCGCCGTGCGCCGGCCCTCGAAGTGTCTCTCGGTGAGCGAGCGTCGTCATCGCCGATCACCTGCCGCGAGGAGCGATTCCGGGCCGGGCGGTGCGACCGTTTGATCGACGACCTGACCGTCGCGAATGAAGACGACGCGGTCCGCCCACGAAGCCAGCTGCGCCTCGTGGGTGACGACGACGCCCGCGACGCCGCGCTTGGTTGCGGCCCGCAGCAGGCGCATGACCGCCTCGCCGTTCACGGAGTCCAGAGCGCCGGTCGGCTCGTCCGCGAGCAGCAGCCCACGCTCGCCGACGATCGCTCGGGCGATCGCAGCCCGCTGGCGCTCGCCGCCCGACAGCTCGTCGGGGTAGCGATCGGCGAGGCCTGCCACGTCGAGCTCCTTCATCGCTTCGAGGCCGGTCACACGTGCGGCTCGGGTGCGGGTCCCGTCGAGCTCGAGAGGCAGGGCGACGTTTTCGATCGCCGTCAGCCCCGGGAGCAAGTTGAAGTCCTGGAAGACATAGCCGATCGACCGGCGACGCATCTGCGCCTGCTTCGCGCGCGAGACACTCGCAAGGTCGACCCCGTCCACGAACACCTGGCCGCTGCTCGCCTGCTCGAGGCTGCCGGCGATCGTCAAGAGCGTGCTCTTACCCGAGCCGCTCGGCCCCATGATCGCGACCAACTCGCCGCGCTCGACCGTGAGGTCGACGCCGCGGAGCGCGTGCACCTCGCTCGGCCCGGAACCGTAAACCTTGGATACCTGTCGCAATTCGAGTGCGCTGGTCATTGGGAGACCTCCTTCGCGCGTGTGGGTTCGAACGAAACATCAGCCACGGCGGCCGGCGCCAGCGGCGGCCGCTGCTTGAGGCGGACGTCGGCGGCATCGAGCCAGCGGACGATCGCCTCCAGCCGAAAGAGCTCAGCGTCGACGACGAGCGCCAGCGCCATGTCGTCCTCTCCGGCCGCGGCCTTGACCTGGGTGTAGCGCTGCATGACCTCGATCACGTGCCGGCGGTGCACCTGCAGGATCTCGTGGACGTCGGTCCCGGGGACCTGCAGGGCAACGAGCACCTTGATCACGAGCTCGTCGCGGGGAGGCGGCTCCAGCTCGGGCGGGGTGCGGAGCCAGGCGGCCAACGAGCGCTCGCCGGTGGACGTGATCCTGTACCGCTTCCGCGATCGCTCGCCTTCCCGGTCGTCGGTCTCGACGAGCCCATCCCGTTCGAGGCGCTGCAGCGTCGTGTAGACCTGCCCGACGTTGAGGGGCCAAACCTCGCCTGTCCGTGCTTCGAACTCGTTCTGGAGCCGGAGGCCGTACTTCGGCCCTTCGGTGAGCAATGCGAGGAGGGCGTGAGGGACGCTCATGAACGGCTCACCGGAAACAACATACGCAGTACTATACCGAGTATATAACGCGAGCGCAAGTGCTTTCTGGCTGGCCGATCAGCCTCCCCGACCGCTGAGTAGTCCGATGCGGCGATGGTGCGCTGAGTCGTCGATCAGCGTGGCCAGCCGGCGTGCACGCGTTTCCTCGCGCTTTGCGCTGACAACCCAGAAAATAGCCGTCTGCCGGTAGCCGGGCGGCTGGGCCTGAAAGAACTCCCACGCTTTGTCGCTCGCCTGGAACTGTTCCTCATGCTCCGGGCTGAGCTTCGCCTCATGCCGGTTCTCGTACGTGTAGACGCCCGTCTTCTCAAGCGTGCGAGCCTCGAACGCCTCGATCCCGGCCGGGTGCATGCGCCCGGCCCGCGTGAGCTCCTCCACGTGCCGGACGTTGACGACGCTCCAGTTGCTGCCCGGCCTGCGCGGCGTGAAGCGGATGGAGTAGCCGTCTTCGTCGATCCGCCGCCGCACGCCGTCGATCCAGCCGAAGCAGAGCGCCTCGCGGACGGACTCAGTCCAAGTCAGCGAGGGGAGGCCGGTGTGCTTCTTGTGGAACCCGACCACCACCTCGCCTTCCGACTCGTGATTCTCCTCGAGCCAGGCGCGGAACTCATCGGGCGTTGCGAAGAAACGCGGCTTCACGCCGCGTAGTCTCGCGCGGCGCACGTGCGGCGGCGTAGGCCGCGAAGAAGCCCTGACGCCAGCTCGGGTAACGCGGCGTCCAGCCCAGCTCGCGCTTCGCCTTCGAGTTCGAGGCGCCGCGCACCTCCGTCCCCAGCATCACGGCCACATCGCCTGCGAAGAGCCGCGCGACCCAGACAGGGAAGTGACGGGGCGGCTTTGCACCGAGCGCTTCAGCGAGCACCGGCAACCATTCGCGCACCGGTGCGGGCTCGTCGTCGACGATGTTGTAGATCGCCGGGCCGTCGTGCTCGAGCGCGAGAACGGTCGCCGCGGCGGCGTCGTCCAGGTGAATGAACGAGGCGACCCCGCCGCCGTCGCCGACGATTGGGAACTGCCGCTTGCGCACGGGCTCGATCAGTCCGTCGTTGTGAGCGCCGTAGAAGTTGCCATAGCGAAGCGCGATGCCGCCGGCGTCCGTGACCGCCTCGTCGAGGTAGTTCATGGCAACGCTGGTCTCGCGCACCGCCGGCAGCGGGTCTGGGTCGAGCGGATCGTCCTCCGTCTTCACCGGGCCGCCCTCGCGCACGTACCGGAGGCTGGCGAAGCTCTGGGCGACGAACCGGCGCACGCCTGCGTCGCGCGCGGCGGCCAGGAGCGCGTCGGTGCCCTCGATTCGGAGCCGGTTCGTCTGCGCGAACGTGCGGTCCAGGTTCTTGGAGAGCTTCACGTCAGCCAGCGCGGTCGCCTGGTGGACGATCGCGTCGGGCTCGGCTTCGAGTACTGCCTCGCGCACCGCGCGGGGGTCGAGCAGGTCGAGCACGATCGTCTTCGCTCCGAGCGCGCGAACGCGCTCGGCGTTCTCGGTCGACGTCGAGGTGCCGACGACCTCGTGCCCTTGATCGATCAGCTGAGGAACGAGCCTGGTGCCGATCACACCACTCGCTCCGGCAATGAACACGCGCATCGTGTTCTCCTTTCGTGTCACATCCGCGGGGTCTCGCGGGTCTACTTGTATGACCCGGCGAGACGGAGGAACGTGACCGATGGACGAGCGCGACTGGTTGGCTGAGCGATTCGAGGAGCACCGCACGCGACTGCGCGCGGTGGCCTACCGCATGCTCGGCTCGCTGAGCGAGGCGGACGACGCCGTCCAGGAGGCCTGGCTCCGGCTCAGCCGCACGGATGCGAACCAGGTCGAGAACCTCGGCGGCTGGCTGACGACCGTCGTCGCGCGGGTCTCGCTGAACATGCTGCGCTCGCGCAAGGTCCGAGGCGAAGAGGCGATGGGCGTTCGCGTGCCCGAGCCGATCCTCGACCGCGCCGACGCGATGGACCCCGAGCACGAGGCCGTGCTCGCGGACTCGGTCGGCCTGGCGCTGCTCGTCGTGCTCGAGAACCTGTCGCCCCCGGAGCGGCTCGCCTTCGTGTTGCACGACATCTTCGCCATGCCCTTCGACGAGATCGCACCGATCGTCGACCGCTCGCCCGAGGCGGCCCGCCAGCTCGCCAGCCGCGCGCGCCGGCGCGTGCGCGGCGAGTACGCGGTCCCCGATACCGACCTCAAAACGCAGCGGAAAGTCGTGGACGCCTTTCTTGCAGCCGCGCGCGACGGTGACTTCGAGGCGCTGCTCGAGGTGCTCGACCCAGACGTCGTGCTGCGGGCAGATCTCGGTCCCGCCGGCGGCTCGAGGGAGCTCCGCGGGGCGAGGGCGGTCGCGGGCCAGGCGCTCTTCTACTCGCGGCTCGGGCTGGTCACGCGGCCGGCGCTCGTCAACGGCGCCCTCGGCGGCGTCTCGACCCGAGACGGAGAGCCGTTCGCGGTCGGCGGCTACACGATCAGGGGCGGCAAGATCGTGGAGATCGACATCCTGGCCGACCCGGAGCGGCTCAGCCGCCTCGACCTGGCGATCCTCGACGACTAGCGGTTCACGCGAGCCAGCGGCCGGCGGCGTCAGTCGTAGAGCGGGCGCATCTCGGCGGCGAGGCGCTCGAACAGGCGCCGGTCGTCATCGCCGAACGCATCCGTGCGCTCGTCCTCGACGTCGAGCGTGCCCACGACGCGGTTCCCCACGATGATCGGCACGATCAGTTCCGAACCGGTGGACGCGAGCGCGGTGAGGTAGCGCGGGTCACGTGCGACGTCGTTCGAAACGACAATCTCCCGTGTGCTGATCGCCGCCGCCGTTAGGCCTCGCTCGATCGGGAAGCGCGGGTGAGCGGGAGCGGTGGGGCCGCTCCAGGCGAGGTTGACGACCTCTGTCGGAGTGACCTCGTACACCCCGACCCACCGGCGACCGGTGACGGTGCGGATGAGAGCGGCGATCCGCTGTGACCTCTCGTCCCGCGGAAGCCGCTGCTCCGCTGCTGCTCGGACCGCTTTCGGGAGCTCATTGGACATGGAGGGACCTCTACTCGAGGGGTTCGACCGTGTAGCCGTCGTCGCGGGCGACGACGCGGACACCGGCGCCCTTCGCGAGCGGCGCCACGATCTCGCCGGTGAGGCCGAGGACCGCGGCCTCGTTCGTCGGGCTGTGGCCGACGACGAGGGCGCGGCCGTCGGCGGGCAGGGCGCCGAGGACTCGGTGGAGCGCGGCGCCGAGCCGCTCCGAGTCTTCCGCCACGAGCTCTGGATCTGCCTCCCGCAGGGCGCCGAGCTCGCCGCTTCCAGCCTTCTGGTAGGCCGCACGCCAACGGTCCTCCACCTGCGACCGCAGGCCCTGCTCGACTACGACGCCGCCCGGCACCTGCTGGCCGAGTGCGGCGAGGCAGCACGCGAGGGTCTGCGTCGCACGCTGGGCGCCGGTCGAGACCGCGAGGTGGTACCCGCCGCGAAGCCGCGCTCCGATCGCCAGCGCCGCCGAAACGCCCTCCGCGGTAAGGAGGTCTCCGTCGGCGTCGGTGTGCCGGAGGAGCTCGATCTCCCTGCCCACGGGCGCGACGCTAACACCGGTTCCGTCCAGGCGGGCGGGCGATGAGTTCTCTGCTTTGCCTCTCAGCGAGCGCGAGCTAGGCCGGCACTTCTCCTTGGTGCGCCGGGGCGGGCTCGGGCTGCTCGTCGGACGCGGCATCGCTTATCCGCAGCACGACATTGCCCGTCTTCTGGCCGCTCTCGACGTAGCGGTTCGCCTCGACGACCTCCTCGAGCGCGTAACTCCGGTCGATCACCGGCCGGTACTTGCCCGTCTCGACGAGCTCCTTGACGAGGAGCAGGTCTTCCTTGCGATAGCGGCCGATGCCGAGCCTCGCACGCCTGCTGCCGACGAACCGTGTGACGAGACCGAGGGGTAGCAGGTGGTACATGAAGCCGACGTCCATCGAGATGTAGATCCCGCCCGGCTTCAGCGAGCGCCGGCAGCGGCGGAACGAGTGCTTGCCGACGGCGTCGAAGACCACGTCGTATGTCTCGCCGTTCTGGGTGAAGTCCTCTCGAAACCGATCGAGAACGTTCCGCGCGCCAAGCGACCGCACGACCTCGACGTCCTTCGTGTCGCAGACCGCCGTCACCTCGGCCTCGAAGTGGTTTGCGAGGAGCTGGACCGCCGCAGTTCCGACCGACCCTGCGGCGCCGTAGACAAGCACCCTCTTGCCTCGCAGCGGATACCCCGGTCGCAGGCAGGTGATTGCGAGGAGCGAGCCGTCGGGAACGGCCGTCGCCACCTCGTAGGGCAGGCCGGTCGGCTTCTTTGCGATCGGCTCGCTCTCACGAACGGTCACGTACTCCGCATTCGCGCCGACCATGATGCCGAACACCTCGTCGCCGATCCGGAACTCCGTCACGGCAGTCCCGACCTCCTCGACGCGGCCCGCGAACTCCGTGCCGATGCTCGTGCGCCTGGGGCGACGGATGCCGGTGAAGAGACGAATCAACTTGTACTCGTCGTGGCGCACGCCCATGGCGTCGCCGCGCGTGACCGTCGACGCGTGGACCTTGACGAGGACCTCGTCGTCCTTCGGCGCCGGCCGTTCGCGTTCGGCGACGCGAAGCGCCTCCTCCGGAGGTCCATACCGATCCTGGACGACTGCTCTCATCAGGTCACTCCTTCTCGACGCGTTCGCTGAATCGGTACGCCGTGCTCCCAGGCGCGTCCGGCCCGGTAGAGCTCGGCGGGCCTTCCGCCGCCCGGCCCGGGTTGCGCGGTGCGGCCGGTCGGAATCACCCAACCGTCCTCGCCTACGAGGCTGCGGCGGAAGTTCGCGGCGTCGAGCTGGACGCCCCAGATCGCCTCATACACCGCTCGGAGCTCTGCCATCGTGAAGGTCGTGCCGACGAAGGCGGTCGCGATCCCCGAGAGCTCGAGCTCCACCCGGACGCGCTCGATCGCGTCGCGGACGATCCGCAGGTGGTCGAACGCGAGCTCGGCCCTGTCCTCGAGGATGTCCGAGGCGGGGACGAGCGCCGCGTCTGCTGCGTCGGTGCCGGCGACGACGGCTCCGACGTCGCGGAGCACCGCGAGATAGCCGACGGTGACGACGTTCATGCGCGGGTCGCGTTCGGGATCGCCGTAGGCCCCGAACTGGGTCAGGAGGCTGGGCACGTCGACGCCGGTCTCCTCTGAGAGCTCGCGCCTCGCGGCCTCGTCCAGTGTCTCGTCAGGGCGCTTGAACCCGCCGGGAGTCGCCCACATGCCCTTGAACGGCTCTTCTCCGCGACGGACGAGAAGAGCGTGGAGCACGCCCTCGGCCATGGTCAGGATGACGACGTCCACCGTGACGGCGAAGGGCGGGAACCCGCTCGGGTCGTACCCTGGAGGAACGGTCGCCTGCCGCGTTCTTGTCGCCATGACCCTTACTCTTGCATGGGGTTTGAGTCATGTCAACCAAAACGCACAGGCCGCCGGCGTTTGCGCTCCGCGAGAATCCGAGGGTGCCGCACGACCTGCGCGTGATCACGTACGACGCGATCGTGGCCGGGGCCCGCCGCCACTTCTTGCACGAGGGGACGATCGACATGGAGCAGCTCGCGCAGGAGCTTGCCGTCAGCCGTGCCACGCTCTACCGAGCCGTCGACGGCCGGGACCGGCTGCTCGGCGATGTGCTCTGGAGCCTCGCCGAGCGCACGTACGCGCAGGCCCGCTGCGACGTGACGCTCTCCGGTGTCGACGCGATCCTCCAGATCTCGCACCGTTTCACGGAGGCGGTGATGACCTCGCCGCCGTTCCGCCGTTTTCTCGAACAGGAGCCTCAGACGGCGCTGCGCGTGCTGCTGACGCCGGCCGGAGGCGTCCACGACCGCACGGTTGCACTGCAGCGCGAGATCTTCACCGAGGCATTTGCGGGACGGGAGCACGAGCTCCCCGGCGACATCGACAGTCTCGCGTACCTCTACGTGCGGCTGCGCGAGTCGATCCTGTACGCCGACATCATGAGCGGCCGCCAGCCCGATCCCGACGTGGCGGAGCGCGCCGTCCGCGCCCTTCTGACCGCCGGCTGAGAGCACTGTCTCAGGTTGCGGCCCGCCCTGATTACCGGGCGGCGGTCGCGGGGATGATCCTCCGAGCGTCGATCTATCTCCCGAGAAAAGGAGGCCGATGTGATCACGCGTTCCCGCCGTCGGGGCCGGCCCCGCCGCGCCCTCTTCACGGCGCTCGCCGTCGCCTCAGTCGTCGCAGTCCCGGCCGTGTCGTCGGCCCAGGCGAACGGCGCGGTCGTGCAGGGGCCGATTCCCGGCGCCGTTCCGGGCGATCCCGCGTCCCCTGTCCTGAGCGAGACATACCCGTTCTTCTCGACCTGGCAGGACCTTGCCCGCAGCCGGTACGTCGAGCAGGAGTACTACGTCTCGGGCGCCGCCGACGCCTACTCGACCACAGGCGTCAAGCTCGCTTCGAACGTGCCGTACAGGACGCGGATCATCGTCCGGCGACCGGTGTCCAACGTCCGCTTCAACGGCACTGTGCTGGTGGAGTGGCAGAACGTCACCGCGGGCTACGACCTCGACGCGCTCTGGAACCGCCGGCACGTGCGTGAGGGATACGTGTGGGTCGGCGTGTCGGCGCAGCGCGTCGGCGTCGACCAGCTCCGCGGCTGGAGCCCGACCCGCTACGGCAGCCTCGACGTCACGGGCGGTGGCGTATTCATGGGAGACGAGCTCTCCTACGACGTATTCGCCCAGGCCGCCCAGGCGCTGAAATCGTCGGGCGAGGTCGATCCGCTGCAGGGGCTCGACGTCGAACGCATCCTCGCGATCGGCGCCTCGCAGTCAGCCGGCCGGATGACCGTCTACTACAACGTCGTTCTTCCGCAGGAGGAGCCGGTCTTTGACGGCTACGCCTTCATCGTCGGCTCGGCGCCGTCTCGCATCGGCCCCGAGCCGATCATCCAGGTCCTCTCGGAGACCGACGTGACGAATCCGGCCACGCGGCGTCCGGACAGCGACGTCTTCCGCCGCTGGGAGGTCGCCGGCGCGGCGCACTCCGGCTGGGAGGGCCAGGAGTACCGCCGGCCGCTCCAGATCCGCGACTTTGGAGCGGCACCGGTCTACAACTGCACGAATCCGCCGTGGAGCAGGATCCTGCTGAGTCAGCCGATCGAGGCGGCCTACGGTCATCTCGCGCGCTGGGTGGACGGCGGAGCTCCGCCGCCGCACGCTCCGTACCTCGAGTTCAGCGGGACGACGAAGGTGCGGAACGAGCTCGGGCTCGCGCAAGGCGGCATCCAGCTGTCGCAGGTCGCGGTGCCGACAGCGCTGAACACCGGCTCGAATTCCGGGGAGTTGTTCTGCTTCCTGTTCGGCACGCACGTGCCGTTCAGCGACGCGCAACTGGACGCGCTCTACCGGAATCACGGCCGCTACGTCAGCGCGGTCGTCCACACCGACCAGGCCAACCTCGGGGCCGGCTACCTCCTCCCCGCGGACGCGCGGGAGAACCTGCGCGAGGCGGCGCACTCGGACGTCGGCAAGAAGAAGTAGGCGACGGCGGGGGAGGCCGGCCTCGCCGGTTTCCCCCGCCGAGTGCCTCGCACGAGTCGCGGAAGGCGTGCGCTAGTCGACCAGTTCCTGGAACGCGCGGTCCTTGCGAATCGGATCGAAGTCTGAATCCTCCTTTGCCATGGCTCGGACGCGCTCCGACGTGTCGATTGCGCGGCCGAGATGCCCGACCGCGTCGGCCGTCCGGCCGGCAAGGCTCTCGCAGCAGGCCAGGTTGTAGAGCAGGTATCCCTGCTCGGGATAGGCCTCGACCAACTCGCGCCCGCGGTCCGCCGCCTCTGCATACTCGCCGGCTTCGTACAGCGGCTGAACCTGCCACCACACCTCAGGGACGCGGCGCCAGATCGTCGGAGGCAAACCCACCCATGGATGCCGTCGGGAGTCGTATCCCGATTCGGTCGGCGGCGGGAAGGACGGGTCCGCGAATGCGCCGACAGAGACGACGATCACGTCCGGCTCTGTGGGTTCCGTGTAGAAGACCTGCGAGCCGCAGTCGGGGCAGAAATGGAAGACATGCTCCTTCTTGTCCGCCTCATCGGAGATGCGCGAGTAGTCGCTGAAGCGACCGACGACTTCCACCTGATCCGATGAGAACGCCGCCTGCATCCCGAATGCGCTTCCGGTCCGACGTTGGCACGCAAGGCAGTTACAGATGGAGACCGCGAACGGATCACCCGTCACTTCCAGACGTAGCTGGCCACAGTGACAGGCGGCTTCTCGGGTGGCCATCGTCAGAAAGCTAACCAGCCCGAGGAGTTCGGTAGCGTGGTTCCGATGACCAGGTTCGTCGTTGACTGCGGCGCCGTCCTCCACCTGGCGGCTGAGGGAATCGAGGTCCCGGAAGAACACGAGTTGCTAGCGCCGACGCTCTTGCGCTCGCAGACGCTGTCGGCTTTGCACAAGGCCGTACACGTCGGCGCGCTCTCGTCGGATGTCGCCCTCGAGCGGCTGGCGCGCGTCTGGGCCATGCCGATCCGCCTCCTCGGCGACGCCGTGCTTCGGCGTAAGGCCTGGGCCATCGCCGAGCAGCTGGAGTGGGCCGAGACGTTCGACGCCGAGTACGTTGCGCTCACTCAGCTCCAGGCAGACGCGTTCGTCACCCTCGACGCGGATCTGGCGCGTCGAGTCGAGGGTGTCGTCCCGACGGCGACGATCGAGGCGGCGCGAACGGCCTGACCTCCGTGCACCGGCTGAAGAAGGAACAAGCTCGGCGCATCGCGGTGCGCGCGCAGCTCCTCGACGCGCCGCGGCCGACCGAGTTGCACACGGTCGTGCAGCGGCTGACCCTGCTGCAGATCGACCCGACTTCCGCGATCGCGCCGAGCGCCGACCTCGTCGCCTGGAGCCGCATCGGCTCTGAGTACCAGCCCGACGAGCTCAAACAGGCGCTGGAGCAGGACCGGGTGGTGTTCGAGCTCGACGCGATGGTGCGGCCGATGAGCGACCTCGGCCTGTACCTCGCCGGCGCGGCCGAGTGGCCGACCTACGACAAGCGACGCGACTGGCTGCGCGACAACGACCGCTTCCGGCGCGACATCCTTGACCTGCTCGCGAGCTCCGGCCCAGTGAGCTCGCGCGACATGCCGGACACCTGTGTCGTGCCGTGGGCCTCGACGGGGTGGTCGAACAACCGCAACGTCACCCAGATGCTGGAGTTCCTGATGATGCGCGGCGAGGTCGCGATCGCCGGGCGGGTTGGACGCGAGCGGGTATGGGACCTCGCCGAGCGGGTGTATCCGGCCGACGTCGCCGTCCCGTCCGTCGAGGAGGCCGAGCGCAGGAAGAACGAGAGGCGGCTCACCTCGCTCGGCATCGCCCGCCAGAAGGCCAGGGCGACCATGGAGCCCGTGCACGTCGGCGAGGCCGGCGAGCCGGCGGTCGTCGAGGGCGTCAAGGGCGAGTGGCGGGTCGACCCCGCTGCGCTCGGCGACGACTTCGAGGGAAGGACGGCGCTGCTGTCGCCATTCGACCGGCTCATTCACGACCGCGGTCGAGCCGAGGAGCTCTTCGACTTCGAGTACGCGCTCGAGATGTACAAGCCCGCAGCCAAGCGCCGCTGGGGCTACTACGCCCTGCCGATCCTCCACGAGGACCGGCTGGTCGGGAAGCTCGACGCCGTCGCCGACCGCAAGGCCTCCGTGCTGCGGGTCAACGCGATCCACGAGGACGTGAAGTTCACGCGGATGATGACGAAGGCCGTGCAGGGCGAGCTGGAAGACCTGGCCTCGTGGCTCGGCATGAGCGCGATCGAATCGGACTAGCCACACCGGACCGAACCACGCTCGCCTTCTCTCCGAACGGAGGGTGATGGCAATTCGGCACACCACTCTCATCGTCGGTGCGGCTCTCCTGCTCGCAATGGCCCTTGGAGCCGAGCGGGCGAGCGCAGCGACATTGCTCGGGTCGGTCGATCCGAGCGCTTCCCCGGAAGCGTTCGCCTGCGTGGTCTACGCCTGCCCCGCCGGGAAGAGCGTCGGCTTCCGTCAGCTTGCGCTGCATCGCTCCGATGTCGTCGTGAGCGAACCCGGCGTGCTCGTCTCCGCACGGGTGAACGCAAGGCGAATCGCCGGCGTCGAGCAGCCGAGGATCGCGGTGCTGCGGCCCGTCGACGAGGACGACATCGGTGTGAATGTTGTCGGCTACGCGCCGCTGCCCGTCGTTTCGGCGGGCGCCGAGGTGCACGAAGTAGCTGATCTGCACCTGCCGATGGAGGCGGGCGACTCGATCGGCTTTCTGCTTCCCTCGGGCCAGGTCGACCTCGGCCTGAGGACGCGCCGGCAACCCGACGGCGCGGTCCAGTGGTTCACGGAGCCATGCGGGCCCTGCCACATGGACGGCGGGACCGGCCGCGAGCTCCTGGTCGAGGCCAGGGTCGAGCCGGACGAGGACGAGGACTCGCTGGGTGACGAGTCGCAGGACTCCGATTACGGCCTGGACGACGAGCAGTCCGAGGACCTGGAGGGGGACGAGTACGACGACTGGTTCGACGTGCTCGAGAGTGACGAGGAGAAGGAGCCGGTCTCGACGCGCGACAGGAGACTTCGCCTCCGCGACCTCGATCGTGCGCCGAACGGCGACCTGCTCGTACGGGTCGACACGCCCCGACGCGGACGGCTGGGCGGAATCGTCACGACCTCCGCCGGCCGTTGGGACATCGGCGTTCCGCGGACGATCGGCCGGGGTGAAGGTCGTGCGCAGCGCACCACACGAGTCCGTCTTCGGCTGCGCCTGTCACCGGCCGGGCGTCGGATTGTGCGGCGACCAGGTCGCGAGCGCGCGCGCATCGTCGTGTACCACCTGTCGCGCAGCGGCATCAAGGTGACGATGCGGCAGATCCGGCTCTAGCTCGAAAGCTTCGCGCCGACAGCCGCAGAGCGCTACATTGCCCCTTCTCGTTCGACGTCAACGGGGAGGGGGGATCCCATGTTGCGAGTTCGGATGATGCCGGCCGTCGCGCTCGTTCTGGCTACGGTCGCGAGCGCCGCCGGTGGATCGACCGCGAGCGCCGCACCGCCGGTGCCGGACTTAGGGACGAACGTGCTCGTCTTCGACCCGAGCATGCCGGCCGAACAGATTCAGTCAAGGTTCGACGCGCTCCACGCGCAGCAGGTCAACGACGAGATGGGCACGAACCGCTACGCCCTCCTGTTCAAGCCGGGTGTCTACGGAAGCGCGACGCAGCCGCTGCAGCTGAAGGTGGGCTACTACACCGAGGTCGCGGGCCTGGGAGCCTCGCCGACCGACGTGACGATCAACGGCAAGATCGAGGTCTACAACCGCTGCCTCGACGGTGGCGGTACGAGCAACTGCCACGCCCTCGTCAACTTCTGGCGCACGCTTTCGAACCTCTCCCTGAACATCATCAACGCAGCCGGTCAGGACGGCTGTCGTGCATCAGCGAACTTCTGGGCGGTCTCCCAGGCCGCCTCGATGCGGCGCCTCAACATCGCGGGCGCCAACCTCTCGCTCATGGACTACTGCACGGCCGGGCCGCAGTTCGCGAGCGGCGGCTTCATCGCCGACTCGAGGCTCCCGTTCGTCATCAACGGCTCACAGCAGCAGTGGCTGATCCGCAACAGCGAGATCGGAGGCTGGTCGAACGCCGTGTGGAACCAGGTCTTCGCGGGCGTCGTGGGGGCGCCCTCGGACGCCACGTTCCCCAACCCGCCGTACACGACCTTCGAGACGACCCCCCTCAGCCGCGAGAGGCCTTACCTGTTCGTCGATTCCCGAGGCGCCTACCACGTTCGTGTGCCGTCGGCGCAGAGGAACACGAGGGGCATCACCTGGGACGAGGGCATGACGGCCGGACGCACCGTCCCGCTCCGCGACTTCTTCGTGGCGAAGCCGTCGGACTCGGTGCACACGATCAACAGCCAATTGGCACGCGGCAGAAATCTGCTGCTCACTCCAGGCATCTACGACATCGGCAAGAGCATTTCCGTCAGGCGCGCCAACACGGTTGTCCTCGGTCTGGGGCACGCAACGCTCACCGCGGTGAACGGCGCGGTCCCGCTGACGGTCAAAGATGTCCCCGGCGTCATCGTCGCGGGCGTCACCATCGACGCAGGCACGGTTGAGTCGCCGAGGCTCTTGCAGATCGGCAAGAAGGCCAAGAAGAGGTCCAAGAGCGACCCGTCGAACCCGACCACGCTCTCGGATGTGTACTTCCGTGTCGGTGGACCGCACGTAGGCAAGGCCGACGTCGCGCTCGAGGTCAACAGCGACCATGTGTTGATCGATCACACCTGGGTCTGGCGTGCGGATCACGGCGTCGAGGGCTTCACAGACACCGAGCGGTGGAACACCAACACCGGCCGTAACGGCGTCATCGTCAACGGCGACGACGTGACGGCGAACGGGCTCTTCGTCGAGCATTTCCAGCAGTACAACACCGTCTGGAACGGCGAGCGCGGCGCGACGATCCTGTACCAGAACGAGCTGCCGTACGACCCGCCGACCCAGGCCGATTGGATGCATGACGGCGTCGAGGGCTGGGCCGGCTACAAGGTCGGAGACCATGTGAGGACGCACGAGCTCTACGGCGGCGGCGTCTACGTCTTCAACCGGAACGACCCGTCGATCCACACCGAGAACGGCTTCGAGGTCCCGCAAACTCCCGGTGTCAAGCTCCACCACGTCATGACGGTCAACCTCGGCGCCGGCACGATCGACCACGTTGTCAACGGCGTCGGCGGCCCGGCGGACACCAGTCGAATCGGCTCGCCGGTCTACGTCGTGGACTATCCGTCGTGATTGGGTTCAGTCTCGGCGTGACCTGATGGATAACGCGGGGCCGGCCCACGGGCCGGCCCCGCGGCTCAGCGCTTGACTCGGTAGCGCATGTGGGTGACACCACCCTCGCCCTCGAGGATCCGGATGCGCTGCAGCTCGATCTGCTCCGGAGCGAGGCCCTCGAACAGACGGCGCCCTTGGCCGAAGAGCACGGGGATGACATGGAGCTCCAGCTCGTCGAGGACTGCGGCAGCGAGTCCGAGCTGCGCGGTTCCGGCACCATGGACCAGCACGTTCTTGTCGCCTGCAGCCCGCTTGGCCTCGGACATGGCGGTTTCTGCGTCGTTCACGTAGGTGACCAGCGGCCACTGCCTCAGATCGGCGGGGTCGTGGCGGGTGAGGATGAAGATCGGCACGCCGTCGTGGTGGTCGCCGCCCCACCCGCCCGCCGGCTCGAAGGTTCCCCGGCCGGCGACGACCGCCCCGGTTGCCATGAACTCGTCGAACACCTGGCCGTTCACACCCGACGGGCGGCCGGGGACTCCCGAGTGGGGGTCGGTGTCGGCACCCGTCGAGAACGCCCACTCGTGCAGGCGGTGCCCGCCGTCACCGAGGCCGTTGTCCGGTCCCTCATTGGGCCCGGCGATGAACCCGTCCAGGGACATGGACATGTAGAGAACGGTCGCGGACACACTGGCTCCTTTCCTGGCCCGGGGCCTAGCTGGGACCTGTCTGCTTCACGAGGAGCCTAAGCACGGGTCGTCTACGCTCGCCGGTCATGACCGCGGCGCTTGTCGAGCGGGCACTTTCCATCGGCGCGGATCCGCGCGAGACCGCCGACGAGCGCTTCCGCAGGCGCCTCCTCGTCGGGGTGGCACTCATCATCCTCCCGGTCGCCTTCGTGTGGGGCTGCCTGTACTGGGCAATCGGCGAGCACGGCGTCGCGCTCACGCCGTGGGCGTACGCCACCGGATCGGCGATCAGTCTCGTCGTCTTCGCGCGAACGCGAAACTTCGCATTCCTGCGCACCGCGCAGCAGCTTCTGATTCTCGTCGCGCCCGCGTTGGGAATGATCATGCTCGGCGGTCTCGACGAGTCGAGCTCGGTGATCCTCTGGTCGCTGTTCGCGCCGCTTGGGGCAGTCGCCTTCGACCGCCCTGGCCGCGCCTGGCCGTGGTTTGCAGCCTTCGTCGCCACCATCGTGCTCTCGCTGGCTCTCTCCGAAGTCGTTCGGCCGGACGGGGCCGACCTGCCCGAGGCCTTCGTACTGACCTTCGACGTCCTCAACATCGTCGTCGTCTCGTTCGTCGCGATGCTGCTGCTCGTGACGTTCGCGCGCGGACGGGACACCGCGCAGGCGCGCGTCGAGACGCTCCTGCTCAACGTTCTCCCGGCCGCGGTCGCGCAGCGCCTCCAGTCGGACCCCAACTCGATCGCGGACCACTTCGACGACGTGAGCATCCTCTTCGCGGACGTCGTCGACTTCACGCCGCTCTCGAGCCGGCTCGACGCGCGCGAGGTGGTCGACCTGCTCGATCGGCTCTTCACGAGCTTCGACGGGCTCGTCGACCGCCACGACGTCGAGAAGATCAAGACGATCGGCGACTGCTACATGGTCGCGGCGGGCGTCCCCAGGCAGCGGCCGGATCACGCACACGCGCTGGCGAGGCTCGCGCTCGAAATGGGCGAGTGCGCGAAGAACTGCCTTCCCGAAGGCACCGCACACGACCTGCGCCTCCGCATCGGCATCAGCTCGGGGCCGGTCGTGGCGGGTGTGATCGGGCGCCGCCGCTTCCTCTACGACCTCTGGGGCGACACGGTTAACATGGCGAGCAGGATGGAGTCCCACGGGACCCCCGACGCCATCCAGATCACTCGCTCGACGTGGGAGCTCCTGCGCGAAGACTTCGTGGTCGAGCCGTTAGGGCTCGTCGACGTGAAGGGCAAGGGCGCGGTCGAGACCTGGCGGCTCGTGGGCCCGCGCGACGGCTCTCCTCCTCACCGGCCACCGGCGGCATAGCCGGCGAGGAGCTCGGCGAGCTCGCTCGGGCGGCTGAGGGTGATGTAGTGGCCGCCGTCCATTTCGTCCGGCTCGAAGCCGAGGCGTGCGCGGGCGTGCCGGCGCGCCCAGGCTGCGGGGAACATGCGGTCGTCTCGACAGAGGAGGTACCTGGTGGGCGTATCCGGCCAGGCCTCGAGAGGCCAGGGCTCATTCAGCGCCTTAGAGTCCTCGCCACGTTCTCTCCGCCTTGCCTCGGCCGCGAGGTCGGGCGGAACGTCGTGGTAGAAGACATCGTCGTAGCCGCTCTCCTCGTAACCGGTGTTTGTCCACCAGTCTGCGAGGAGCTCGCCGGGTGCGGGGATCATCCCCGCGACGAGGACGAGGAGCTCGGCGGGGATGCGCGCACAGACGAGCGGAGCGGTGAAGCCGCCGAGCGAGTGGCTCACGACGACGAGGTCTCGGCGATCACCGACTGCCTGGACGACCGTGTCGGCGTACTCCGACCAGCCCGCCGAGCCGTCCTCGCTGGGAAGATCGACGGCGATCGGGTCGTGCCCGTGCTTGTGCAGCTCAGGCGCGACCAGGTGCCAATCCCATGACGTCCCACCGCCTCCGTGGATGAGCGCGAAGGTCGCCACGGCGGGCGAGGCTACCTGCGCCGCCTAGGCGCTGATCCCGTCCCCACTCACGTGCGGCCACCTAAACCGTCTATCAAGGTGAGCTGATCTCGGTCGACGCGGCCCATGGTTCCAGGTCAGGAGGAGCGGGCCATCTGGTCGATGCAGACCGTCACGGCGAGGATGAGCGCCTCCTCCTGGCCGGGTGCGATCTCAATGCCGTAGGTGTCGCGGACGCGGAACCAGCGCTTGGACACCTCCGCAACCTTCTCGCCGCTTCGCTCGATCTTGTACTCGTGGTCGACGATGTTCCCTTTCGCCTCCATGTCCTCGCCGTCCTCGACTTCGATCGAGAAACGGTCGCGCAGCGGAGAGATGAGCGCCTTCTTGATCGTCGCGACGGTGTGGCCGTCCCGTTCGATGTCCATGGTGTCGCGGATATGGAGCTTCTTCTCCTGCACCGTGAGCAGCTCGGCGCCCGCGGCGTCCTCGAGCACGAGCGTGTCGCGAATACGCAACGCCTTTCCGTCGAACTTGAAGGCACGCTCGCCGGCGGCGTTCTCGATCCAGAAGTCGTCGCCGATTGAGAACACCTTCTCGCGCATCCGGTACTTCGTCCCGTCATCCCGACCGCGACGGCGTAAGAGTCCCACGATTTCTCCTCCTTCTCGGCGGCAGGATTCTACCGTCGACTTCGTCGCGATCTGCGGAAGGCAGGGCCGGACTAGTCGCCGCCGGAAAGCGTGGTGAGCGGCCCGCCGAGGCTGAGGTAGCCGAGACCGACGTCGCGGTTTTCGGTCGCAGATGGGGGAGCGGGGCGTCGGGTGCCGGCTCAGCGCACCGCTTTCTTCACGAGCGCGCCGATCTTTGCCTCGTCGGCGGCGGTCAACTCCTTCAGCGCGAAGGAGGTCGGCCACATGGCGCCTTTGTCGAGGTTCGCCTCGTCGCTGAAGCCGAACGTCGCGTACCTCGATTTGAACTTCTCCGCGCTTTGGAAGAAGCAGACGACCTTGCCGTCCCTGGCATACGCGGGCATCCCGTACCAGGTTTTCGGCGAGAGGGCCGGCGCGCTGGCCTTGACGATCGCATGAAGCCGCTTGGCCATAGCGCGATCCGATCCCTGCATCTCGGCGATGTTCGCGAGCACGTCGCTCTCCCCGGCCGCCCTGTCCTTGTTCGCGCGCGCTTCCGCCTTCAGCTCTTGGGCGCGCTCCTTCATCGCAGCTCGTTCCTCGTCCGTGAAGCCCTTGGACTTCTTGCTGATCGTGGTGCTCTTTGCGGACTTCCGGGTGGCCTTCTTTGCGCTCATCGTTCCCCCTGTGCAAGTTGATGACGAGCCGGACCTAGCTTGTCGGCGGCCGGCCCACTCGAAAGCGTATGTCCGTGAGCGTCCCGCTCGTGCCGACGTACGTGCGCTCCACCCTGACTTGAGGAGCCGGCGCCTCGCCGAACAGCCGCACCCCGTCTCCGAGCACGACGGGGACGATCTGCACGATGATCTCGTCTAGCCGACCAAGCGCCAGCACCTGCCGAGCAACGTCCGCACCGAAGATGCTCACCGCTCGACCCTCGGCGAGCTCCTCGGCCCGCGCCAGCCCAGTCTCGAGGTCCGAGACCGCCTCCACGGTCCGGTCGGACGCGAGCCGCTCCGGATGATGAGTCAAGACGAGAACCGGTCCTGACCAGGCTCCGCCGTAGATTCCCGCGACAGCGCCACCCTCGTCCGAACTTGCAACCTCGTACCAGCCGCGGCCGGCGAGCACGACGCCGGTTGCACGCGAAACTTCGTCTGCGAGCTGGCTGGCCGTGTCGTATTCGGCTCCGCCTGTCCAGGACATGTCGTGCCCGGGGCCTGCGATGAACCCGTCGAGCGACATCGCTACGTGTAAGAGAACCATGCTGTTTCAGACCGTCTCCGAGACGAACATTCATCGGTGTCGACAAGCCTGCCGGCGCGACGCACGCGGCTTCACACGGTCGGCTCGTCCGCCGTCGAGCCAGATGACCGCCCGGCAACGTTCCGCCGATAGTCGGGCAGATGGAGCTGTGCGAGCGCGTCGAGTGCCGTCGACGTCAGCGCCGCCAGCCGCACGATGTTGGCCTCGTCTTGCTCGTTGAAGTCGCCTTCGAGCCGATCGGAGGTCTGGATGAACCCGTAGTTCGCGCCGTCCGATCCGATCAGGGGGACGGCCAGCCAGCCTCGCATCGGCGGGTGGTCGTCGATCTCGTCGCCAAAGTTCCGCCACTCGTCGTGGGCACGGAGCTCCTCGTCATTGAGCCGGATCGGCCCGCTGACCTCGTGTGCGTACGCGTGGATCCCGTATCCCTTAGCCGGTGCTCGGTAATCCGCCCATTCCGCGTACTTCTCCGAGAGAGAGATGTACTTGCGGGCGTGCGCCCACCCCTCGCCGATCAGCTGCACGGCCGCTCCCTGATGAGCCCGAGCGAGTACCCGAGCCAGCTCCGCCGCATCGGCGAGGACCGGGTCGGCCGCCAGCATGAACCCCGCGAGGTCCGCCGGAACGTCCGGGCTTGGTGCGGTGCTCGCGTTGTGGTACGCGTTCAAGAACCGTTCGGTCGTCATATCCCTCCGTCCTCCTTGTGAGGTTGAACTGCCTCCATAGGGTCTTTGCCGGTGGCGGAGTCCTGGGCCCGCTCGAAGCCGATGCTTTCGAGCCGCGACTCGGCCACGACCGTGGGCTCGACCAGCCCTCGCGCTCGGAACAGAATCGCCGCCAGCAGAGCGCCGAGCGCGGCAACGGCAACCGCAACGGCGAACGCCGTTTGGAAGCCCTCGGTTATCGCGCGCAGGCCTGCTTCGCGACCAGCACCGCTCAGCACGTTGTCCGCGTGTGACACGGCAACGGTCGAGAGGATCGCGATCCCGAGTGCGCCCCCGATGTTGAATGAGCTGTCGACGAGGCCGGCGGCGAGCCCTGACTCCTCATCGGCGACGCCGGCGAGCGCGGCGATTTGCGCCGCGACGAAGGCGGCGCCGAGCCCGGTCCCCAAGACCAGCAGCCCGAGGAAGATGTCCTCGAAGTAGCTTCCGTCCACAGACACCTGGGTGAGCAGCAGGCAGGCAGCGCCAACCAAAACCATCCCGGCCACCCCAACCACTCTGAAGCCGGTCCTGGTCACGACCGCTTGGGCCGTGTAGGCGCCGATCACCGACATCACGGTCAGGACGGCTGTCATCAGACCGAACTGGACCGCGGAGTAGCCGAGCACCTCCTGGGCATACAGCGTGACGATCAGCAGTGTCCCGTCGATTGTCATTCCGACGGTGAGCAGCACGAGATTGCCGCCGACGAGCGCTCGCGAGCGGAAGATTCGCAACGGCACCAGGGGACCCGGCGAGCGCGCCTCGATCCGACCGAAGAGCGCCAGCAAAGCCGCCGACGCCAGTACAAGTCCGATCGTCTGCACGCTCGCCCAACCGGCCGCCGGGGCCTCGGCAATGGCGTATACGAGCAACAGGAGCGCTGCGGTCACGGTTACGGCTCCCGCGAGATCGAAACAACGCGCACAGGCCGTGTCGACGCTCTCTCGCAGCAACCGAGGCGTCAGCAGCAGCACAGCAAGCCCGACCGGGATGTTGATGAAAAAGACCCATTCCCACCCGAGCGAGGAGGTGACCGGGCCGCCAATCAGGAGGCCGGCTGTGGCGCCGATTCCTCCGATCCCTCCCCAGATCCCGAGCGCCTTGTTGCGGTCGGGCCCCTCCGGGAAGATGGTCATCAGCAGGGAGAGTGCGGTCGGGGCCATGATCGCGGCCGAGACGCCCTGGGCGATGCGCGCCCCGATCAAGACCGTCGGCGACCAGGCGAGCCCGCACAGCAGCGACGACGAGACGAACAGGCCGAGGCCGACCATGAACACCCGCCGCCGTCCGAGCAGGTCGGCGGTGCGGCCACCGAGGAGCATCAGAGCGCCGAAGAACAGCAGGTAGGCGCTCATCACCCACTGGACGCTGCCCTCCGAAAACCCAAGGTCATCCGCGATCGCCGGTAGGGCGACATAGACGATCGTCCCGTCGAGGATCACCATGAAGAACGCGGTGCCGAGTAGCGCGAGCGCTACCCAGCGGCGCGGGTCGGGTGCGCTTGTTGCCTCGCTCATTTCGCCGGGACGCGGTCCAGGTTGCTCAATGGCTGGGCCTCGACGAGGCGCCGAACAAAGCTAGGCACCCGCGTTCGGAGAGGTCACGTGACGTTGGAACCAATCGACGACCACGGCTTCGACCCGCGCCGCCTGCGGTGTCTGCGGGGCGGGATCGAGGCCCGGCTCCTCGGCGAGTGCATGCGCCATCTCGGGAATGCGCACCAGCGAAGTGCGGCTGCGCGAGTGACGGGCCAGTGCCGCTCGGAGTTGCTCGGCCGGCTTGCCGAAGCCCTCCTCGTCGTCGAGCTCGCCGACAACTAACAGCGTCGCGGCGTTCCGTGCCGCGATCGCGTCGGCACGGGCGACGAAGTCGAGCCGCTGGGCGGCCGCACGCGAGCGCTCGCTCCAAGGGTAGGTGACGTCGAACCGGCGCTCGTTTGCGGCGACCACGCTGGCGAGTCTGATCGCGGGGCTGATCAGCGCAACCGCGCTGACCGGAACGTCTGTCTCGGCGAGAACGCTCAGGGCAACGAAGGCGCCCGCCGACGCGCCGATCAGCCCGACGGCGTCGCCCCCGGCGGGCAGCTGCTCGCGGAGCGCGGCCAGCGCCGCCGGGAACTCCTCGAGCGCCTGTTTCGTCATCGGGTCGAAGAGCTCGAGAACAGCGTCTTCGTAGCCGAGACGGAAGAACTCCTCCAGGCCGCCGGCGGGCAACCGGCTGCCGCTCATCGGCAGGCCGAGAAAGACGCGCCACGCCGGGACGTCGTGTAATGGCAGCGCCGTGGCCATCGCCGTCTCGCTACGAGGCGGATCGGTCATGTGCCACACCACTACGAGCGGTGGCTTGGGCGTCGGCTCCCCGGGCGGCAGCGCCACGAACGGAACTCCAGCGGCTTCGCCGGTCAGTGCGAGCTCGTCAAGCATTGGCTAATACCTCGCCGAGATCGGTCTCAGCGCAAGAAACGCGCGACTGCATCTGCTGCCGGTGTAACGAGTTTCGGGTCGTCGTAGAAGTCGATCTGGCCCTGCGACTCGAGCCAGAGCTCCTGCTTGGGCGATTCCACAGCCGAGTAGAAGGCGTGGGCGAGATCGGGAGTTAACGCGTTCTCCGAGTGGACGATCAGCACCGGTGCCTCGATCACGTCCGCCGCGCCGCGCGCGTCAAACGGCAGGCTGTGGGCAAGTGACTGCACCGCGTAGCCGTTCACGTAGTTGGGCACTTGGCCGCGAGACGTCCCGTAGAACTCAAACGCCTCCCGAAGCGGCATTGCGACATCCCCGCCGTCCGGCGCGACGGCGGGGATGGTCTCCGCCTCGCCCGTCTCACGCCACTGACGTTCGGCAGCTAGGCCGCGATCGATCGTCGCTTGATATGCAGCGCCCATCCTCGCCATGGTCTTCGCGTTGTCGGTGAACACACCGGCAACACCCGCGAAGGCACGGAAGCGACGGTCCTCCGCCACAGAGCGCACCATCGGTCCGGCGCCAAAGCAGACGCCAAGGCCGAAGAGGGGCAGGTCAGTCAGCCGGTCGTCGGCGAGGAGCGCGGTCGCGGCGTTCTTGATGTCCTCGATGTTGGCTTCGGGGTTCTCGAGCTGGCGCGGCAAGCCGGCGCTCTCGCCGAAGTACCGGTAGTCAAACGCGAGCCCGGCGAACCCGCGCTCGGCCATGGCCTGGGCGTAGGTGCCGGCCGCTTGCTCCTTCACCGAGGTGAGCGGGCCAACTGCGACGACGACGCCGGCCGGCTTTGCCCTCTCCGGCAAGAAGAGGTTGCCCACCAGAGTCTCGCCTCCGCTTTGGAACGCAAAACGCGTCTTGGTCGCTCTTTCCATGCTCCTACTCCTCTCTCAGACGTTCGGGTGCAGACGGGCTCACGTGCGACCGTCCACCGTCAGATCGAGCTCGGTCATAGCGACTGCTCGAAGCGGAAGGAGTTCGTCGGGTCGTACGTCGCCTTGACGCCGAGCAGACGGTCGTAGTTCCCCCCGTGGTAGGCGCGAGGCCAGTCCTCGAGGTCGAGGTCGGGGAAGTTCGGGTACACGCCGCCGGATCCATGCGGATGCACGATTGCCCAGGACCGTGTCAGCCATTCGCGTGCGGCCTCGATCTTGGCGTCGGGGTCGATCACGAGCAGGTGCTGGATCAGGAAGAGCTCATTGCGGTGGGGAAACGCGGTGGCATCTTCGGGGACGCGGTTGTAGGCGCCGCCCCAGGGCGTGAAGGTCACCTCGCGCGATCCGATGTCGCCGAACGGTGCTGAAAGGTTCTCTAGAAGCGCGGCGATCGTCTGGGACGGGAGTGGTCGACGGAAGAACTCCGACTTCGTGAAGAGATAGCCGCGCGCCGGCTCTTCCGAAGTGACGGGCTCAGGCCGGATTTCGGCGCTTCCGAGCTCGTCGAGATACCGCTTCGCCTCTCGGTAGCCCATGTGACGATGCGATGCGGATGTCGGATCGGAGCCGGCCCCAGCGACCAGTCGGTCGAGGAGCTCGACGGCGTCGGCTTCGTTGCCGCCGCAGGCGCCGATGAGGTCCGCGAGAGGCGGCTCGCCGTCGTCGCCCATGGTCAGTCGCAACGTGGCGTCGAGCTCGTCGGGCCCGCTGGGTGCCCATCCCTGCCACGCCTCGACTAACGCCGCGGCGTGCACGAATGGCCAGGTGAGCCGGAAGACCGTCGTCGCCGGCGCGGGCACGGTCCGAAAGACGAAGGACACGACGACGCCGAAGTTGCCACCTCCGGCACCGCGCAGCGCCCAGAACAGCTCTGCATCGTGCTGCTCGTCGCAGCGGACCACCCGGCCGTCCGCCAGGACGACCTCTGCTCCGACGAGGTGGTCGCAGGTCAGGCCGTGCTTGCGACCGAGGACCCCGATACCACCGCCGAGTGTGAGGCCGCCGATCCCGACGGAGGGGCCGCAGCCGGCGGGGATCGTCAGTCCATGCTCGTCGAGCGCGTCGTAGAGACCGTCGAGCCGAGCGCCCGCGCCGACCGTCGCCACGCCGTCCGCTACGGACACGGACCTCATCGGCGTGACGTCGATGACGAGTCCCTCGGTCGACGAACGGCCGGCGACGGAGTGCCCCCCGCTCCGGATCCTCGTCTCCAGCCCGGCGCGCCGTGCAAACGCAATTGCCGCGGCGACGTCGTCGGAGGACCCGCACAAGACAACGCCCGCGGGTCGCACGGCCTCGAAGCGCGCCATCGCGGGAATGCGCACCGAGTCGTAGTCGGGAGCCTCCGGCAATACGACCGCGCCGCCGATCGCCCCTTGCAGCGTCTCCCAGTCAACAGCCGTACGCGTCATGCATCAAGGATGCACCTGTGCGGCCGGGCTGGAGAGGACGGCGTGCCGGTCGGCCTCGTCGATGGGTGACGCGGAGGCGAGATTGACGTACGCCTAGGCGCCACGCAGAGTGGCCGGCATGGCCACGATGGCCGACCTCGACGAGCTCGCGCTCGCCATGCCGCTGGTGACGAAGGAGGTGTCCGACGACGGCCGGCCTTCGTACCACGTCCACGGGAAGATGTTCTGCTTTCACCGCAGGCGGCGGCCGGACGCGATCGACCCGGAGACCGGGGAGCGCCTCGACGACGTGCTCATGTTCCGGGTCGACGGCCTCGACGAGAAGGAGCTCCTCCTGGCCGACGACCGAGGCCTCTATTTCACCACGCCTCACTTCCGGGGCTACCCGGCAGTGCTTGTGCGCATCCCGGACCTCGTCCGCATGGACCGCGAAGAGCTGTACGAGCTCGTGGCGGTCGCCTGGCTGGCGCGCGCGCAGAAGCGCGTCGCAAAGGCCTGGCTGGCGGAGCACGTAGCCGACGAGGAGTGACCGGCTCGTCCAGTCCGAGGTCGTCGTCAGGCCCGATCTCGCCAGGATCGTCATCTCCGACGGCGCCGGAGCGCCCGTGGTCACCGACGGGCCGTTCCAGGAGCTCCAGCAGTGGCTGGGCGGGCTTCCAGATCGTCGACGTCGAGTCGGAGGAGCGGGCGATCGAGACCGCCGCGAAGCTCTCCGCCGTTCCCGGGCGCGGATGTCAGGCCCGTTCGGTGACGGCGAGCCTGCTCATGGGGATCGGACGGCCTCGTAGGTGAGGATGGCGACGCCGTCGCCGAGTGTCTGGGTATTGACGAGGCGCATGGGTTTCTTGTCGCTGGTCTCCCCGAAGAGGCGGTCGCCGGCCCCGAGCACGACCGGGAAGATCTTCAGCCGCAGCTCGTCGACGAGGTCGTGCTCCATCAGCGTGCGCAGGAGCTGGAAGCTGCCGGCGACGAGGATGTCTCCCTTGAGCTCTTGCTTCAGCTTCGAGACCTCGTTCACCACATCGCCCTTGAGTACCGTCGAGTTGTTCCAGGCTGGATCGTCGAGCGTCGAGGACACGACGTATTTGGGCATGCTGTTCAACCTGTCCGCCAGCTCGCCGCTCCGGGATGGCCATCGCGCGGCGAGCCACTCGTAGCTCCGCCGGCCCAGCAGCAAGGCCTCGGCGCCCAGCGCCTCGTCGAGCGCGAGCTTGTTGAGCTGTGGGCTGTCCTTGATCAGGCCGACCCAGCCGCCGAGCCTGAAGCCCTCGTCACCGGCCGGGTCCTGGATGACTCCGTCAAGGGAGACGTTCTCGCTGACGACGATCGTTCCCATTTCGGTTCCCCTTTTCGTTGGCGCTGTCAGCTACCGCCTCAAACGCTCATTCCGCTGGCGCCAGCAGTCCGAGCTTGGTTGCGATCGGCTCGATACTCAGCTCCATCAGGATCTGCAGGTCGTCGCTCGGCTCGTAGGCTTTCATCCGCCCGACGACGGCCGCCTTCGCCTGATCGGTGTTCGACCAGTCAGCGCCCGAGACGGCCTCGACGAAGCGCTCGATGTACTCGCGCTGCCAGTCCCACATCTCCGGCCCGGCCGGTCCGCCGTGACCGATGTACAACACGGCATCCTCGGGGAAGCGCGTGCGGAGCGTCTCGATGTTCGCCAACCACTCCTCGTAGAAGCCGTCACCGAGGAAGCAGTGCTTGTGGTCGTAGATCTGGTCGCCGAGGAAGACCGTCTTCGCGTCATCGCCGAGAATCCACGGGCTGTCGTGCGGCGACTCGCTCGGGCCGAGGTCGATGACAGTGAACTTCACGTCGTCGAAGCTCAAGCTCTCCCCATCGGCGATCGCGGTGTTGGGGAAGACGCGATTCGCCGGCCAGTCTTCGCCGAAAAGCGGGCCGACGATCTGATCTTTGACGGCGTCGTCCGCCGCGATCGTGTCGATCACTCCCTGCGGTGCGTAGATCGGGACGTCGTCGCCGGCGACGACCTCGCCGAGCGCGGCATAGTGGTCGGGGTGAGAGTGCGTCAGAAGCGCGGCCAGGAGCGGCTTCCCGAGCCGCTCGATAGCGGCGCGCATCTCCTTGGCGGCTGAGACCTGCAGCAACCCGTCAACGGCGACGACCCCGGACGCGGTCTCGACCACGTAGGCATTGACGAATGCGCCCTCGTGCTCGGCAGGGAAACGGTGAATTGTGAGAGCTGCGGACATCGTCACTCCTTTCAGCTGACGGGTCTGTCATAGCACCCGCCGCCTAGTTGGCGGGCCGACCGTCCGATCGCCCTGAACTCCGCGTCACTCGCTCCCGTACTCGTCGTGCCGGCGGATCCAGAGCTGCCACGCCTCGCCCTCGTCGCGGCCCTTCGGCGCGTGGTCGAGGATCGGGTAGTAGCCCATCAGGAACTCCAATCCGCGCCACGTGCTCGAGTACGTGTGGTACACGGCGCCGTCGTCGCGTGCGAAGGTGCTGAAGCCGGGGCTCTCGGTGAGGTACCCGACGACGTCGGTGCCCGTCGCGTGGGCGTTCTGCTCGACGATCGGCGGTAGCCCTGCCCACGGCGCGAGCCCGGTCGGCCTCATCTGCGCCACGGCCTCGCGAGCCTGTTCCTCGGTGAACGAGAAGCCGAGGTCGAAGTTGAAGTCGGTGCGGGCGGTCGACACCCACGGAAAGCTCCAGCCCATACGGCGCTTGTACGCCTGCAGCTTCTCCAGCGGCGCTTGGGAGACGAAGACGAACGACACGTCACGAGCGCGCAGGTGTGGGAGCACGCCGTTGACGGTATCGGCTATCGATGAGTTGACGGGGTCTCCGGCCTGGTAGCTCGGGCCGAACATGAAGTGGTAGACGAGCAGCTGGGAGTGTCCGTCGAACAGCTCGCCGAGCGCCTTCTCGCCGTCGTCGGTGTCGAAGCGGTACTCCTTCTCCACTCGCACCCAGGGCAGCTCGCGCCGCTGCCGCGCGAGTTCGTCGCCGAGCCGGGTGTGGTGCTTCTCGCGGGTAAGGAGTTGCTCACGTGCAGCAAGCCATTCCTCGCGCGTTCCAATCTTGTGATCAGTCACCTGCGCATCCATCACTCGAGTCCTTTCATCCTGTGCTCCTGCAACCATTGGTTGCTCCTAGACGACATAACGAGCAACCGTTGGTTGCGTATTCCCGAAGGAGGAGACGGTGGTTCCTGAGCGCATCGAGCGAGAGATCCTGATCGAGGCCCCGATCGACGTCGTTTGGGCGGTGCTGACTGAGCCCCAGCACGTTGCCGGCTGGTTCAGCGACTCGGCCGAGATCGATCTACGCCCCGGGGGCGAGGCGACATTTGACTGGCTAGCGCACGGCCCGGCCCGTGCCTGGGTCGAGCGGGTCGAGCCGCCACGCAATCTCGCGTATCGCTGGGTCCGTGCCGTCGGCGAGGAGCAGCGCAAGGACAACTCGACGCTCGTCGAGTTCACTCTCGCCGCGGAGGGTGACCACACGCGCCTGCGAGTCGTCGAGAGCGGGTTTCGCGAGCTGACCTGGTCCGAGGACAAGAAGGCGAGGTACGCAGGCGAGAACACGCAAGGCTGGCAGCTAGAGCTCGACGAGCTGCGCGAGTACATCTCGAAGCACGTCCGTCCAGCTCCCCAGCAATGAGGCAAGGCGGCGACGACGGCGATGAGCTCTGGGCGGCGGTCGCCGACCCAACGCGTCGTAGGCTCCTCGACGCCCTCCTAGCTCACGGTGAGGCGACGGCCACAACGCTCGCCGGCGATCTGCCTGTCACGCGGCAGGCCGTCGCCAAGCACCTCTCCGTGCTCGAGCGGGCGGGCCTCGTCGACTCGCGCCGAGTGGGGCGTGAAGTCCTCTACGCCGTCCGGCCGGAGCGGCTCGACGCTGCAAGTGAGTGGTTCGCGCGAGTCGCCGCCGAGTGGGACCAGCGGCTCGGTGCGATCAAGCGACTCGCGGAGTCGTCAGCCCGCGAGCGAACGAGCAAACAGCGAGGAGAGTGACCGCCCGCGGACGGGTGCACGCGCGCCGTTGTCGGACGTGCGCGCGCTGAGCACCGGGCGCCGGAAGTGTCACAGGCGTCGCATCTATCTCGTCTTACAAGGGCGAAGTGAGACGAGAGGAGCAGTCATGAAGGTCTTCGTAGCCGGCGCCACAGGCGCCCTCGGCAGACAGCTCGTCCCGCAGCTCGTGGCGAGAGGCCACGAGGTCGTCGGGATGACCCGGACTGAATCGAAGCAGGAGCTGGTGCGCAGCCTGGGAGCGCACCCGGTCGTCGCCGAGGCTCTCGATCCCGACGCGGTCGCCCAGGCGGTGGCGTCCGCAGAGCCGGAGGTGATCGTGCATCAGCTCACGGCGCTGTCTGGGAAGGTGTCCCTACGCGACGCCCGGCACCCCGAGCGCTCCTCGGGGGTGATCATGACCAACCGGCTACGTACCGAGGCGACGGACCATCTCTTGGCCGCCGGTTGCGCCGTGGGGGCACGGCGCTTCGTAGCGCAGAGCATTGCGGCTTTTCAAATCGCCCGCACAGGCGGGCCGGTGGTGACCGAGGCTGATCCTCACGATCCCAACCCGCCGGCGGCCATGCGGCCGGGGCTGGCGGCGATCCTTCATCTGGAGGAGGCCGTCACGACGATCGAGTGGGGCGAGGGTCTCGTGTTGCGCTACGGCAGCTTCTACGGACCAGGAACCGGGTTCAGCCTGGCTCCGGACGCGGTGATGGCGGGGCCGATCCGCAAGCGTCGGTTCCCGCTGGTCGGGGGCGGTGGTGGCGTCTGGTCGTTCGTTCACATCGAAGACGCCGCGGCGGCGACCGCCGCGGCGGTCGAGCACGGCCAGGCGGGTATCTACAACGTCGTCGACGACGAGCCCGCGCCGGTGCGGGATTGGCTGCCGGCGCTGGCGAGCGCGCTGGGTGCCAAGCCGCCGAGGCGTGCCCCACGCTGGCTGGTGCGGCTGGCGGCCGGTGAGACGGCGACCGCCATGATGACCGAGGTGAAGGGCGCCTCGAACGAAAAGGCGAAGCACGAGCTCGGCTGGAGGCCGCGCTTTGCGAGCTGGCGGCAGGGCTTCGCGCAAGGACTCGGCTGAGCGATGGCCGAGGAGGAGTTCGAAGAGCTCCGCCCGTCGGCGTTCGCCATCGCCTACCGGATGCTCGGCAGCGTGAGCGAGGCGGAGGACGTGGTGCAGGAGGGGTTCCTCCGTCTCCACCGGGCGCGGGAGGGCGGCGAGCGGATCGAGTCGCCTCGCGCCTACCTGTCCACGGTGGTCTCGCGGCTCTCCCTCGACCACCTGCGCTCGGCGCGGGTGCGGCGCGAGAGCTACGTGGGGGAGTGGCTGCCGGAGCCGCTCGTGGCGAGCACCGACGCGGATCCCGCTCGCAAGGCCGAGATGGCGGACTCGCTGTCGCTCGCCTTCCTCGTCCTGCTCGAGAGCCTGTCGCCTGAGCAGCGCGCCGCGTTCCTACTGCGCGAGGTGTTCGACGAGCCCTACGACCGGATCGCGGAGATCGTCGGCACGAGCGAGCAGAACGCCCGCCAGCTCGCCACACGGGCCCGCCGCCACGTGGAGGAGCGCCGCCCCCGATTCGAGGCCTCACGCGAGCAGCGCGAGGAGCTCGCCACACGCTTCTTCGCGGCCGCCGAGGAGGGCGATCTCGAAGGGCTGGAGGAACTGCTGGCCCACGACGTCGTGTTCCGCGGCGACGGCGGCGGCAAGGCACCCGCCGCCGTACATGCGGTCCACGGCCGCACCAGGGTAGCGCGCACGCTGATCGCGCAGGTGCGCGTCGGGACCCACTTCTTCGGCTTCACCTGGCGCCGCGAGGAGGTGAACGGGCAACCGGGTGCGCTGGCCTTCGACCGCGAGGGCAGGCTGATCGGCGTCACGTCCCTCGACATCGCGGAGGGCCAGATCCAGGGCGTGAGCACGATTGTCAACCCGGACAAGCTGCGGCACCTGGGTCCGCTGGCCGACCTGAGTGCGCTGATGCGCGAGCGGAGCTAGCTCTTCAGACCCACGACGTCGATTGACATCGCCACCGCCGGGGTTAGTCACTCCGCCTGAACGAGATATCCATCCAGCGCTGCCAGTTGGTGCCATCCTCGGATCGCTCCCACATGGCGGTCATCGATCGACCGTCCTCGGCGATGGTCAGCGTGGCTCGGACTCGAGCAGTCGGGGCGTCTGTCGGTTGCACGGCTGATGCAACCTCGTCTCCGCCGGTGAAGTGGAAGACGCCGTTGTCGTCGATCGTTAGGCGCATCACCTCGGCTCTCCCATCGTTGTCGAAGCTCCGCGCGAGGAATCCGCCGCTCGCGGCATCCGGCTCCCCAATGATCTCGATGGCTCGGACCGGATGGTCGCCCACCGTTACGTCAACGTGATGCACGAGGAAGTAGCCGCCCGGCAGCACCTCGTAGGTGTCGGTGCCGGCGACCGGAATCTTCGGTTCGTCGATCACGTGACCAGACGTCTGCCACCGTCCGGCGATCGAGTGGAGTCTGTTCTCGGGTTTGCGGCCTTCGTGTGCGCTCATGCGTCGACAGCTAGAGGCTCGAGTCTAGCCCGGCTCCGGCGGCGGTTAGTCGTCGTCATTTCGCGAACGCTTCGGGTTGGCCGGCGTATATGCAGCCCTCTTCCGGACTCGACCGGAGCCCCTCCGAGGGGATTCGTCCAAGGACCACGGAGAAGCCCCGGCCTCGGCGGGGCTTCTCTTGGCGGACACGGCCCGACCATTTACGGGCAGGGTACGGCGGCCGGCTCCGGCGCGTACTGGGCGCCGTGGCCGCGGCGCCTGGCGAGCCACGCCAGCGGCGCAAGGGCGAGACGCTGCATCCAGAGCGGCGGGAACGCCGCCCGCACCTCGTCCTCGAACTCGCGCGTGAACAGGGCGAGGTCGAGCGGCTTCGGGATGCCGTTCATCATTGTGCGTCCCTGCTCGGCGAGCGCGACCGCAGTTTCGAAGAGCTGCTCCATCTTGAGCGCGGGCCGGATGTCGACTCGGACGAGCGCGGGCTGGTCCCCGACGTTCGCGAAGTCGTGCGGCACGCCGGGCGGGACGACGACTACCTCGCCGGGGTCGGCAACGACCCGCTTGCGCCGCATTCTGAACCGCATCGTTCCTGCGACGACCTCGAAGCGCTCCTCCTGCTTCGGGTGAATGTGCAGGCCGCCCGGGACGCGAGCGCCCGGCGGGAGCTCGAGGTCGATCGCGACGAGCTCGCCGTCCGTCTCCGCCGCGGTCCGGCGGAAGGTGATCCGTTCGCCGCTGGCGGGGTTCTCCAATGTCTGTCCTGTGTATGCCATGGTGGCTCCCTTCGGTCGATTTGCCCGCCTCCACCGGGTGCGGCGGAGGCGGGCGTTGTCATCTGGGCCTCTCAAGCGGCCTCGGCCTGCGACACGAGCTGCTCGGGTTCCGCGGCGGTCGCCTCCTCCAGGCGGCGCCTGCGCGGGATGGAGCAGAGCAAGCGCCGCGCCCACGGCGACTACCGCCGCTCCCGCCCAGAGCGCCGGGACGAGCCCGTCGGTGAACGCCTCGGGCGACTCGTAGCCGCCTGTGCGGGCGAAGATCGACGCCAGCACGGCAACGCCGAGCACGCCGCCGACTTCGCGGATCGCGTTGTTCGCACCGGAGGACTTCCCCTCCTCCTCCGGCCGCACGGCCGAGAGGACGACGTTGGCGACCGGCGCGAAGAACATCGCCATCCCGATCCCGGAGATGACGAACGGCCCGACGAGCGACCCGTAGTCGACGGTCGCCGTCGACACGGCCGCCATCCAGGCGAGCCCTGCTGCCTGCAGGGCGAGCCCGACTACCAGCAGCGGCCTGCTGCCGATCCGATCCGACAGTGCGCCCGCAATCGGCGCCACGAACAGCTCTATTGCCGTCCAGGGCAGGAGCAGCAGGCCGGCCTTCAGCGGCGAGTAGCCCTGCGCGGTCTGGAAGAACTGCACGAGCAGGAAGATCGAGCCGAACATGCCGAAGTACATGAGCAACGAGGCTCCGTTCGCTGCTGCGAAGGCGCGGTTGCGGAAGAAGCGCATTGGCAGCATCGGCTCCCGCGCGCGAAGCTCCCAGGCGACGAACGCGGCGAGCAGCGCCGCCCCGCCGGCGAGGGCGCCGACGATTCCCGGGCTCGTCCAGCCGTCGCCGTTCCCGTTGATGACGCCCCAGACGATCCCGAGCATCCCGGTGCTCGCGAGGACGAGGCCGGGCAGGTCGAGGGCCTTGTCGGGCCCATGCGACTCGCGCAGCTGGGTCGCGAGCGGGAGCAGCACGAGGCCGACCGGGACGTTCAGCCAGAAGATCCACTGCCATGCGATGCCCTCGACGACCGCACCGCCGACGAGCGGGCCCATGGCGACGGCGAGGCCCGCAATGCCCGACCAGGCGCCGAGCGCGGCTCCTCGCCGCTCGCGCGAGACCGCGCCGCTGAGGATGGTCAGTGTCAGGGGCGTGACGATCGCCGCGCCCAGGCCCTGCAGCGCGCGAGCGGCGATCAGCCAGTCGGCTGACGGCGCCAGCGCAGCGGCCGCCGACGCGGCGGTGAAGATGCCGACGCCGACCGTGAACATGCGTTTGCGCCCGAAGCGGTCGCCGAGCGCGGCCCCGGTGAGCAGGAAGACGGCGAACGCCAGCGTGTATGCGTTAACCGTCCACTCGAGCTGCTCGAGCGAGGCGCCGAGGTCGACGCGAATCACCGGGATCGCGGTCGAGACGACGAGGTTGTCGAGCACGACCATGAACAGGGCGATCGAGGTGACGACGAATGTCCAGAAGGTGTGCGTTCTGCCCTTCATCACTTTCCTCCTAATGTGGACTCATGATCTAGATGCAACGTCTAGACAGAACGTCTACACGTTGTCAATAATTCCCCGGAGAGTCCCAGGAGACGCAGGGCGAGTTAGACGGCTCGTCTAGACGATCGGTTAATCGTGGGGCAATCCACGGCTAAGCTGTGGTCAATGGCGATAAGGCCGTACACCGCAGCGCGCCGGCGCGAGAGCGCGGAGACCGTCGACCGCGTGCTCGTGGCCGCCGAGCGCCTTATCAAGGACGGGGCGTTCCACGCCGCGACGATGGACGAACTGGCTGTGACCGCGGGGGTTTCGCGCGCGACGGTCTTCAACCGCTTCGGCTCGAAGCTCGGCGTGCTGGAGGCGCTCTTCACCCGCGGCATGGAGGGGCCTGAGATGGCGGCGATTCAGGAGGCACTCGCGCTCGAGGACCCGGTCGCAGCACTCGACGCAGTGGTGGAAGCCGGCTGCGCGATCTGGGAGGTATGCGGTTTCGTCGTTCAGCAGCTGCAGGCGGTGGCTGTCTTGGAGCCAGACGCGGCCGCCCTAATCAACCAGCAGCAGGACGAACAACGTGCCGACCTTCAGGGCCTGACGCGGCGCCTGGCCAAGGAGGGCAGGCTGCGGCCCGGCCTCACCCAGGCACGAGCGACGGCGACACTGCACATGCTTACGAGCCTCGAGTCCTTCCTATGGCTGCGCGAGGGCTATGGCCTGTCGCGGCGCCAGACGCGCGAGACGCTGGCGGAGCTGGCGCGAACGCTGCTCCGCTGACTCGGTCTCAGGCTCTACTGACGCGAAGCGGTCCGAAGAAGTCACTCAACTCGGCGGCCAACAGATCTGGCTCCTCGAGCGGCATGAAGTGTCCGCCGCGGCCGGGTTCGCTCCAGTGCTGGATATTCGAGCAGGCGCGCTCCGCGATCTCGCGCGGGAAGTTCGCCATGGATGGCTCGGAGCTAAGGGTGAACGCGGCTGGCACGGCAATGACAGGGCGCGGGCTGTTGTGATCCCAGTCGAAGTACTGCCGGAAGGAAGATCCGATCGAGCCCGTCACCCAATACAGAGTGATGATGGTTAACAGCGTGTCGCGATCGAAGCGACTATCAAGATCCCCGTGGCAATCGCTCCAATCGCGGAACTTGTCGATGATCCAGGCCGCCAACCCGACAGGGGAGTCGATCAGCGCCGCGGCGATCGTGTCGGGCCGGGTGCCCATGATCGCGCTGTAGCCACCGTCAGTTTCGTCGTACTTCGCTTCCGCATCAAGGAACGCCTGCTCGGCTCGGGAAAGGGCCCGCGCATCGAAGCTCGCTGGGAACGGCGGATGGATGAGGTGGATGCCGACCACCTGCTGGGGATACCGCGCTCCCATCCATGCCGTTGCTGCTCCGCCGATGTCGCCACCGAAAGCGCCATATCGCCCGTAGCCGAGGACGTCTGTCATCAGCGCGTGCAAGCTTCCGGCCATGGCGGCTCTTGTCAGTGGCGCGGCGGGGAGGTCCGAGTAGAGAAAACCTGGCAGGGAGGGCACGACGACGTCGAATGCATCAGCCGGGTTGCCGCCAAACCGCCCGGGGTCGGTCAGCCGCTCTGCCAAGGGCAGCATCTCCACGAAGCTGCTGGGCCAGCCATGGCTGAGGATCAAGGGAAGAGGTGCGGAGCCAACATCGGCCCGCACTGCCTCGATGTGGAGGAAATGGACGCTAACCCCAGCGGCGTCGGCTCGGTAATGGGGAAAAGTGTTCAGTTCCTTCTCGCGCCGCCTCCAGTCGAAGTCTCGTAGCCAATAGGCCACGAGGTCTCGGAGATAGTCAGGATCAGTGCCGGCCTGCCATCGCCGTCGGCTGCTCGGGGCCGTGAACTGAGCGCGCGCGAGCCGGGATCGCAGGTCGGCGAGCACCCCGTCCGGAACGGCGATCTCAAAGGAAGCTGGCTTCATCCTCAGCTATGTAGACCGGAGCTGATCGCGTCGGCGAAAGAAGCGGCGAAACGCTCGAGCAGTCCGTCGTCGGCCGCGGCGTTGTGGGGATTGAGCTCGGTGAGCGTGATCGCGACGAGCCCAGGCCCCGACGTCAGGATCTTGAGGGCGCTGAGCATCTCGTCGAGCTTCAGGCCGGTGTTGCGTGATGGGTGCTCGGAGAGCGGCGCATCGGTGAAGTCCACGACATCCGCATCAAGATGGATGACATAGCGGTCTGACCGCGTCGCGCAGAACTCGAGGGCCTGCTGTGCCGCGGCCTCGGGATCGTCTCGGACGTCCTCCAACGCGATGCGGGCCAGTCCGAGCCGCTCGATCTCGCCTCGCTCGAACCGTGTCGCGTGCGACCGACCTTGCGCGAACAGCATGACCTGGCCGGCTTGGAGCACAGGGACCTTCAGAGTGGCGGCCGTGAGCGTCGGCTCGGCTCCTTCGATTGCGAGCATGTGCGCGAGGGCCATCCAGTCGAGCGCTCCATCCGTCGCGCTCGCGGGTGTGTTCAGGTCGGAATGGAGGTCGAAGTAGACGACGGCGACGTCGCCGACCGCCGCCTGGGTCCCGGCGATGGTCCCGATCCCAACGGTGCAGTCGCCGCCCAGGACGAGTGCCTTCCGGTCAGGTGATGGAGCGGCGTCCGCGACCCGGCTCGCGGTCGTCCGGACGACCTGTGTGACAGCTTCGAGGTTCTGGGCGCGTGGCCTGGCCCGGTCGGGGCGCCAGGGAACGACTGTCGAGTCGCCGAGATCACTGACCTCGAAGCCCGCGCGGCTGAGCATCTCGAGGAGCCCGGCGGAGCGCAGGGCGGCCGGCGCCTTTTCCTGCCCGACCCCGCAGGCACCGGCCCCTGAGGGCGCACCGAGGACCGCCAGCTCCTGGACGCTCACCGAACGATCCCCTCCCCGGCCACCGGCTGACACTTCGGCTGAGCCGAACATTTGTCTCAGGCGATCGCCCTTAGTACGTGCGTCGCCGAGCGAACTGCTCGTAGCCTGCGCGCTCGAAGGCCTTGACCATGCCGACGTTGTCGCGGTCGCAGTCACCGCGAATCTCCTCGTCGCCGCTGCTCAGGAGTCGTTCCGTGCCACGCCGCACTAGGAGGCCGACGAGCGCCGGAAGGCGGCGTCGCGACCCGCATGCGACGCTTCGCTCGAAATTCCGGATAGGGAATGTTGCTCGCCAGTCGACTCCGGTTGGAGCGGTCTTTCCGGATTCCCGATCCGACGGTGCGTGAACAGAACGCCTGCTTAGCGGGTGAGATCTCCGCGACCCAGCGGGTTTGCCCGGGCAAGAATCGAACTTGAGCACGCGGCTTGGGAACGGCCGTGCCGAAACGCCGATTGCAGAGGAGGTTCGCCTTTTCCGAGCTTCGATGTATGGGACCCTCGAATAGGAGCGAGAACGCCCAAGGCAGGAATTTGACATGACTTTGTCCGCTCCGCATACTGATCCCAACCGAAGCGAGGGAGACCGGGTGATTCGCTCTCAGCGGCTGCGGCTGAGTCAAGGCGGGTTTCCCGGCGTTTTCGCTCGTCTCCTCGGCACGGTGGCGCTTGCTGCCGTCGCCCTTGAAGTTGTGCTAGTCAGCTCGGCTTTCGCCGCGGTGCCAACGTACAGCAACGGCTTCGAAGAGAACACGCACGATTGGACCACCGATTTCGGCGGCACGATCACCCGGAAGGCGTCCGGCGTCACAAACCCACCAGACCCGGGGGGCTATGCCAACGCCGTCGCCTCCGCCGCGGGCGGCTATCACGCCAGGTTGGACCGAACAATCGCGTCGTGCTTTTCGGAAACCGGAGGCGGAGGCCCAACCGTGCAGTGCCAAGGACCCCTCACCAAGTGGGGCGGCTACAACAGCACGTGGCCCGCCGGCGGCTACACGACGCAGCTTGACATCTATCTTGACACTGCGTACGCCACGGCGAATGCCGACAGCTTCGGCGGAAACATGGCCTGCCTCGTGACTCCGCCGGGTAATGCCAGGGACCCAGCCTGCAAGGGGACGCGCTTCGACTATTCGTCGGCCATCAACAACACCAGCGGCGCCCACCTGCGCGACCTCGGGTTCAACGTCAGCACGGGGCTGGCTGGGGACGACTGCACGGGCTTCACCGTCCTCGGCACAACCAATGTCGACCGGATCGGAGCGAATCCGAACCTCCCCGGTCACCAGTGCATTGAAACTTCCGGCTGGTACACGTTCAAGCACACGTTCTCCGAGGAAAATGGCTTCCTCAAGGTGCTGATGGAGATCATTCCGGTCAGCGGCGGACCCGCGACGGCGAGCTTCACGATCACGGGGATTGATCCCATCGGGACCGTGGGCTGCAACCGGTACGGCTGGCTCACGAACCAGGAGATCTGGGGCTTGCCGATCGACAACGCCTCGATGACGGGATGCGGCACGCCTCCCCCGGTCGTCGTGGATCCCCCGCCCGTGATCGTGCTGCCCCCGGATCCGGGACCCGGGCCGCCTGTCCCCGTGCCGCCTGTTCCCCCCGGCGACCAGGGCGGGAACGAGATCATCACGAGGAATGTCCGCTCCTGCGTCATCGAGGTGCGATCGCTGGGGCCGTCGCGGGTGCTTATCGCGCGCGGAGTCGCGCGCGCGCCGGCGACGGGCACCGGCCGCCTGATCGTGCGGGTCAACGTCCTGCCCAAGGGCAAGAACCTGCTCTCGAAGAACTTCGGCGGGGTGATCGCCAACGTTCGCGCCCTGTGCCGCTCGACGTCCGGCACCCTGCATCGGGTCAACAGGAGAGTCCGTGTGATGCTGCTGATCGAGCACCGGCTCACCCCGCCCGGCGCCTGGGTGCCCGACCAGCCGATCCTCACCGACATCGGCCATAGCTTCATGAACTTCCTGCGCCAGCGCTTGTTCAGGGTCAGGTCCATCCAGTGCGACGGCTACACGGCCACCTGGGTGCCCAGCCCGGCCGACCCGCCGACGCTCTCGTTCAACCGGGCGAAACGGGTTTGCACGGAGATGATGCGCGTCGGAGGCGTCGCGAAGGCCCGCGTTCGGCTCGTCCCGCACGGCCGCGCCGATCCGATCGCCACCAACAGCACCGAGCCCGGCCGCCGTGTCAACCGCCGCGTCTTCGTCACCATCGTCCATCAGTTCGTCTTCCGTTCCTGAGCGCGACGCCCACTGCGAGACTGCGCTACCTGCGCGCTCCTCACGTCCGCTGACTAGGCCCAGCGAGCAGACAGACGACGAGTCGTTGGCTCGCGCGCGCACATCGTGTCGGTCTCAGCCGGGCGGGATGTTCTGGTTCATCCGGAAGAGGTTGGTCGGGTCGTAGCGGCGCTTGACCTCCACGAGCCGGTCCCAGGTCGCCCCTGGGTACGCGGCCCGGATTCGCTCCTCGCCCTCGTCGCCGAGGAAGTTGACGTACGCGCCCGTGTCGTCCTGACGAAGCGCGTCGGCCAGGCCGACGACCCAGGGCTCGTGCTCGGGCGCCTCCTCCGGCGACGCGAAGAGCGCGGCCACGTTCACCATGATCCGGCTCTGCCGGTGCGCGTACGCCGTCGCGTCGACAGGGACGCGGGCAGCCGCGCCGCCGAGCACGCGCAACTGGGTCGCGGCCATCATCGCTGTCGAGGCCTGGAGCTGGTCGACGATGGTCTCCGCCGCGGAGCGGTCGATGCTGTTGACGTACATGGTTCGTGCGATTGCGACGGGGTGGAAGTCCTCATCGCCACCCTCGAAGATCGCCGGATACGGCTTCGGCCCGAGCATGTCGGCGATCGGCTCCGCGAGCGCGCGGAATGGAGCGACCGCGCGTTCGCCCTCCTCGACGTCGCCCGCGTAGACGAGCAGCGCGAAGATGACCAGGCGGCCGTGCTGCTCGGGAGGCAGGAACGGCATCGGCGGGGCCGGCATGACGTTCGCGATGCCCGAGAGCTCCTCCGGCGCGGCCTCCGCCTCGGCGATGAACGAGTAGATCGCGTCCGCCGTCGCCGGCAGGATCAGCATCCCGCCGACGACCTGCTCCAGCTCGTGCAGCCGGAGCTGGAGCCGGGTTGCGACGCCGAAGTTCCCGCCGCCGCCGCGGATGGCCCAGAACAGGTCGGGGTGGGACTCGTGATCCACCCGGAGGACCTGGCCGTCGGCGGTGACGACCTCGGCGGCGAGGACGTTGTCGATCGTGAGGCCGTGCTTGCGAACGAGGTACCCGACGCCTCCGCCGAGCGTGAGCCCGGCGATCCCGACGGAGCCGGTGTCGCCGAACGGCGTCGCGAGGCCGTGCTCTGCAACGGCATCGGTGTAGCGGCCGGTGGTCAGTCCGCCCCCTGCCCAAGCCGTGCGGCTCTCGACGTCGATCTCCAGCCCATTCAGGTCGCGCAGGTCGAGGACGATTCCGCCCTCGGTCGTACTGTGACCCGGGATGCTGTGGCCGCCGCTCCGGACGGCCAGCTCGAGGCCGGTCTCGCGCGCGAGCGCGATCACGCGTGATACGTCGTCCGCGTCCGCGGCTCGGACGATCCCCGCGGGCCGGCGATCGATCCCTCCGTAGAACACCGTGCGCGCTTCGTCGTAGCCTGCGTCTCCCGGCGCTACGACCTCGCCTTTGACGTCGGCGCGTAGCTTCGGAATCGAGCTGACGGTGGTCGTTCCTGACACGGTAATCCCCCCTAAATTCGGTGGTACCTCAGACTTCAACGCCTCGGGGCGCGGCTTCAATCCCCACGCCGGCGAAGGCGATCTTTCGAGCGAAGTGTTGGTGAAGGAAGAACCGACTCATCGGGCATTCAGGCATCGCGCGCCAGCAGCGCGAACAGGAGCCGCTGCACGGGCTGCGGCGGCGACACCATCACGGTCTCGTCGCGATAGCGCTTGAGGAAGCCGGCAGCCCAGCGCGCGCCGCGCAGCCCGCGGGGCAGCCCGCGCGGCGTGAAGAGCCTCTCCTCGGCTGCCGCCGCGCTCTCCTCGAGGAACTCCTGCAGTCGCATTGCCGGCGACACCAGCGTGTGAAGGCGAGCCTCCTGGTCGTTCACGCTCTCGAGTCCGTGTATCACGCCGGGTGCGACCACCATCTCGCCGACCTCCGGCCCGATCACGCGCCTTTCGGCGCCGAGCCGGAAGCGAACCCGGCCCTCGAGCACCGACCAGCGCTCCTCTTGCTGCGGATGGAAGTGCGCGGGCAGCCCGCCCCCGGGCTCGAGCCACACGTACACGACGAGGTTCTCGCCTCGGGGCTCGAATGAATAGCGAGCGCGGCTGACCGGGTCGCGGACCTGCTCCGTCATTTTCCTGGCCAACGAGGACTGCACTTTTGGCTCCAGGAGCCAGTCAGTCGTCGTCGAGCACCTCGCGCAGTTTGTGCGCGAAGGCTTCGGGTTGGCCGGCGTATCCGAACTCGCCGCCGAGGAAGCCGCCGTGGTGGCTCGGGAACACGGTCGCCTGCTGACCGAGCAGCTCAGCCATGGCCACCGCCGTGCGTCCGGTGAACGTGTCCAGCGACTCCTCGCCCACGGCGATCACGATGTGCGTCGCCGCCGCCGCCAGCGCGCCGACGTCGGGGCGATAGCTGCTGACCGCCCAGGACCGGTCGGACAGCAGCGGGTCGTCGCGGGAGCCGTCGTCCTCGGCCGGGATCCCGAACTGGGCGGGATCCGGGGCAGCTTGCGCAAAGTACTCGTCGGTGAACTCGCCTCGCCACGACGTCATGGCGATGAAGGCCGCCATGCCGGCGCCCGAACCCTTGGCCTCGTACGCGTCGCGAACGGTGGCGCGAGCTCGCTCGGCCGCAGCGGCGTCGGGGAGCACGGGGATCAGCGGCGGCTCGTGGGCCACCAGCATTGTCACGTCGTCGGGATAGGTCGCCACGAGCGCAAGCGCGGCCACCGCGCCGCCACTGCTCGCGAGCATCTCGACCGGGCCGGCGCCGAGCGCCTCGATGACGGCGTGGACGTCGTCCGCCTGGACCGTGGGCGCGTGATCGACCCGGCCGTCCTTGCGAACACTGCGGCCGAGGCCGCGCGGGTCATAGGTGACCACGGTCCGGTCCGGGAAGTGCGACGCCAACGTGGCGAAGCCGCTGGCGTCCATCGGCTGACCGATCATGAACAGCGGTGGGCGTCCGTCGGCGGTGGGCAGCGGGCCACGGACGTCGTAGGCGATCTCGGCCCCGGCGGTTTCGAGCATGTGTGTCGTCGTCATGACAGTTTCGACCGCTCCCGCGTCGAAAAGTCATCGGTCATGCCAAAACCTCCACCTGGGCGGTCGCGTCGCCGCTACGGTGCGGCCCGCTCTCGATACGGGGTCGCTCTCAGCCCCATCCCCGCGCCTGCACGACGGGGAGTTGGCCTATGAGCACCGAAAGGAAGCAAGATGGCTGACGAGGTCCAGGTGGAGAACCGCCGGCTCGACGCGAGCGAGAACGAGGCGCTGATCGGTATGGCCCGGATGGGCGCGGATGCATTCGGGTACAAGGCTGACCTCCGGATCGACCGCCAGCTCGCGCAGCTCCTGCGCCTGCGAGTTTCGCAGCTCAACAACTGCGCCTACTGCCTCAACCTGCACTACGAGGCGGCGCGCGAAGCGGGCATCCCGCGGGCCAAGATCGACACGCTGACCGCATGGTGGGAGACCGAGCTTCACTCCGAGGCCGAGCAAGCGGCGCTCCGCTATGCCGAGGCGCTCACCCGTGCTGCTGACACCGATCGGGATGGGGCGTTCCAGCGCTTCCACGACGAGCTTGCCGAGAACTTCAGCGCGGAGGAGATCCTCGAGATCGTCGGTGTCGTCGTCAACATGAACGTCTGGACCCGGATCAAGCTTGCCGAGGGCGCGATGCCGGGCCCGGCCTGAGACATCGCGCGTCTGGCGCGACAGTCGGTGAGTCGACGCTGCCGGATACAGTGAGGCTGCGACGGCTCGTTGAACGAGGAGGTGGCGTCACGTGGACGGAGTCGAGAAGGCAATCCTTGCCGGCGGCTGCTTCTGGGGCATGCAAGATCTCATCCGGAAACGACCGGGCGTTCTATCTACGAGGGTGGGCTACACCGGCGGCGACGTCGCGAACGCGACCTACCGCAGCCACGGCACGCACGCCGAGGCGATCGAGATCGTCTTCGACCCCGAGCAGATCTCGTATCGAGACCTGCTGGAGCTCTTCTTCCAGATCCACGATCCGACGACGCTGAACCGTCAGGGCAACGACGTCGGGACGAGCTATCGGTCGGCGATCTTCTATCTCGACGAGGAACAGCGCCGGGTGGCCGACGACACGATCGCCGACGTTGAAGCGTCGGGCCTCTGGCCGGGGAAGGTCGTCACCGAGGTGACGCCGGCCGGGCCGTTCTGGGAAGCTGAGCCCGAGCATCAGGACTATCTCGAGCGGTACCCGAACGGGTACACGTGCCATTTTCCACGCCGGGATTGGGTTCTCCCACGACGAACCGAATCGGTCCCGGGTTAGACACGGTTCTGCGGGCCCGCCTCCGCCTCGACTGCCCTACGTGGGTTGCCGAGGCGATGCGATGACGAGACCGCCCCGAATTTCGGTCGTCTACTACAGCGCAACCGGCAACGTGCACCGCCTCGCGCAGGCGCTCGCCGAGGGAGCCGGAGGCGAGGGGGCTGAGGTGCGCCTCCGCCACGTCGAGGAGCTCGCCTCGGAGCTGGTCATCTCCCAGAATCAGTACTGGGGCAGGCATCGCTCCGAGGTCGAGGAGGACCCGGTCGCGAGCCTCGAGGACCTGGAGTGGGCGGACGGCGTCGCCTTCGGCACGCCGACGCGGTTCGGCAACGTGGCGGCACAGCTGAAGCAGTTCATGGACCAGGCGGGACGGCTCTGGCAGGAGGGCAAGCTCGCCGACAAAGTGGCGACCGCCTTCACCGCCTCGATGACGACGCACGGGGGGCAGGAGTCGACGATCCTTGCCCTCAGCAACACCCTCTACCACTGGGGCATGCTCATCCTCCCCCTGGGCTACACGGCGAGCGAGGTGTTCAACGCCGGGGGCAACCCGTATGGCACCTCGTACACGAGCGGGAAGAGGGTCGAGGGCCCCGACGAGAAAGCGCTCGCCGTCGCTCGCTACCAGGGCCAGCGTCTCGCCCGCTATGCCGCGGTCGTCGCCGCCGCCCGCGAGGCGGACGCCTTCCGCGTCAAGCGGCCGAGGCCGGAGCGCTTCCAGGCGGCCGCGCTCGACTGAGACCGTGGCCGCTCAGCCGTCGCGCTGCTCGCTCGGGGGCGAAGCGTCGGTGATGAGTCGGGCGCCGCGACCGTGGGTTGCGAAGCTGAACGACCAGCGGATGAGGACGAGCAGTCGGTTCTGGAAGCCGATCAGGTACCAGAGGTGGACGAGCAGCCAGGTCGCCCACGCGAGAAAGCCGCTGAGTCGGACGCCTTTGATGTCGGCGACTGCCACCGCTCGCCCGATCGTGGCCAGGTTGCCTTTGTCGCGGTAGCGGAACGCACCGTGCGGTCGCCCTCGTAACCGCGCGCGGACGACGCTGGCCGCGTACCGCCCCTGCTGCATCGCGGCGGGTGCGACACCGGGCAGCACGACGGGCTCGCCGCCTGGGTCACGGGCGCGGATCATGTCGCCGATCGCGAACACCTCCGGGTGCCCGGGAAGGGTGAGGTCGGCCTCGACCGTTACGCGGCCGGCGCGGTCACGCTCTGCTCCAGTGAGTTCTGCGAGCCTGCCGGCGAGGCCTGACGCGGTGACGCCGGCGGCCCAGACGACCGCGCGGCTGGCGATCCGCTCCGCGCCACCGTCTCCGCCCTCGAGCTTCACGCCGGCGGCGTCGATCCCGATCACGGTGCGGCCCGTGAGGACGGTTACGCCGAGGCGCTTCAGCGACCGCTCGGCCTTGGCCGACAGCGAGGGTGGGAAGCTCGTCAGGACGCGATCGGCCATCTCGACGAGCAGGATGCGGGCGCGGCGCGGATCGATGGTGCGGAAGTCGCGCCGCAGCGTGTCGCGCGCCAGCTCGGCGATTTGGCCGGCCATCTCGACGCCGGTGGGGCCGGCGCCGACGACGACAAACGTGAGCCAGGCGTCGCGTGCCTCGGCGTTCGGCTCGCCCTCGGCGGCCTCGAAGGCGGCGAGGAGCCGGCTGCGAAGGGCGAGCGCACTCTCGACCGACTTGACCTCGGCGGCGTGCAGCCGCCACTCCTCGTGGCCGAAGTACGAGTAGTGCGAGCCGCCGGCGACGATCAGCGTGTCGTAGCCGAGCCGTTCGGGCGCCGGTACCGCCCCGACGGAGCGTAGGTGCAGCTCACGCCCGCCGAGGTCGAAGTCGGCCACCTCGGCCAGCAAGACGCGGACGTTGCGGTCGCGCTTGAAAATCGCGCGGAGGGGATAGGCGATCTCGCCGGGCGAGAGCGCCCCGGTCGCGACCTGGTAGGTGAGCGGCTGGAAGAGATGGAAATTGCGGCGGTCGACGAGCGTGACCTCGACCGGCGCACGTCGGAGCTTCGTCACCGCCTGCAGACCGCCGAAACCTCCGCCGACGACAACGACGTGGTGGTCCCGGGACTCAAAGGTGCGCACAGTGGCCATAGGCTGCCAACCGGGGCAGAGCGGCCTGGTGTCGATCTGGTGGCATTCGTTGCTAGGCCCCGTCGGCGGGAGTAGTGTGGCGGAATCCCCGACTAGAGAGGAGGTCGTCGCCCCTCTGCCCCTTCCAGAACGGAGGTCGTAATGAGTACTGCCGCCGAGACCGCCATCGACGTACGTACTTTCCAGGTCGAGATTCCCGAAGAGGAACTCGCCGAGCTGCGACGCCGGATCGAGGCGACGCGCTGGCCCAGCAAGGAGCTCGTAGAAGACCGGTCGCAGGGCGTCCAGCTGGCGACAATGCAGGAGCTCGCCCGCTACTGGACGACCGACTACGACTGGCGCAAGGCCGAGGCGAAGCTCAACGCGCTCCCGCAGTTCACGACCGAGATCGACGGGGTCGAGATCCACTTCATCCACGTGCGTTCGCCGCACGAGGATGCGTTGCCGCTGATCATGACGCACGGCTGGCCCGGCTCGGTGATCGAGCTGCTCGAGACCGTCGGCCCGCTCACCGACCCGACCGCGCACGGCGGGCAGGCCGGGGACGCGTTCCACCTGGTGCTGCCGTCCCTGCCCGGGTACGGGTTCTCCGGGGAACCGGCCGAGCTCGGTTGGGACGCCGCCCGCACCGGACGCGCGTGGGCGGAGCTGATGCGCGGCCTCGGCTATGACCGCTACGTCGCCCAGGGCGGCGACGTGGGTGCCCTCGTCACGGACCTGATGGGCCGCCAGTCGGTCGAGGGTTTGGTCGGCTACCACCTGAACCTGCTCACGGCGACGCTCGCAATCGGCGATCAACTGCCTAAGGAATCCGACCAGGAACGGGCAGCGGCCGAGGCGCTGGCGACGGTCAAGGAGGACGGCTTCGGTTACTTCCTCGAGATGGCAACGCGGCCACAGACGATCGGCTACGCCCTGCTGGATTCTCCGGTCGCGTTGGCGGCCTGGTTGCTCGACCACGACACGGACAGCTACTACAAGATCTCCAGCGCGTTCGTCGACGGCGAGCCCGTGGGCAATCTCACCCGGGACCACATCCTCGACAACATCACGCTGTACTGGCTGACCGGCACCGCAGCTTCGGCGGCCCGGTCGTACTGGGAGGACGGACGAGTGCTGGCCGCAGCGATCGCGAGCGGCCAGGCTCCTCCGCCGGTCACCGTGCCGGTGGGCTTCACGTCGTTCCCCGGCGAGATCTATGGCGTTGCCCCGCGCAGCTGGGTCGAGATCGTCTACCCCGACCTCGCTTACTTCAACGAGGTCGACAAGGGCGGCCACTTCGCCGCCTGGGAGGAGCCGGAGCTCTTCTCCGCGGAGATGCGGGCTGCATTCAGCTCACTGCGCTAATCCGAGATTGGCCTCGCTTCGAAAGGAGCTCCCTCAGGACCGCCGAGAGGCGGTCCTGAGGGAAGCCTCGCCGCCGTCGCTCGTCGGGGACGCCGAGGTCGGAGGCCGCAGGACGTGACCCTCTTCGGCGCGCGCCGCCACCCGCGCACGGCCGCGTTGCCCGTCGAGGGTCGCCTGCCCGGTTTCGAAGGCGCAACCGGCTGGCTGAACTCGTCCCCGCTCACTCCCGAGGGTCTGGCTGGAAAGGTCGTTCTCGTCGACTTCTGGACGTACACCTGCATCAACTGGCTTCGCACGCTGGCTTTCGTTCGCGCGTGGTCCGAGAAGTACCGCGATCGAGGCCTGGTCGTCATCGGCGTCCACACGCCGGAGTTCACGTTCGAGCGCGAGGTCGAGAACGTCCGCGAGGCCGCGCAGGCCATGCGGGTCGAGTACCCGATCGCTCTCGACAGCGACTACGGGGTCTGGAGCGCCTTCGGGAACCGGTACTGGCCGGCCGTCTACCTCGCGGATGCAGAGGGCCGGATCCGGTACCACCACTTTGGCGAGGGCGAGTACGACGACGGCGAGTGGATGATCCAGCACCTGCTGCTCGAGGCCGGAAGTGAGGGCATCGACGAAGAGCTTGTCTCCGTCTCCGCGGAGGGTTTGGAGGCGCAAGCCGACTGGGCGAACCTGGGCTCGCCCGAGACCTACCTCGGTTACCAGCAGGGGCAGAACCTCGACTCTCCCGACGGTGTCGCGTACGACGAGCCTCGCGACTACGTCGCGCCCGAGTCGTTGCAGCTCAACACCTTGGGTCTGGCCGGAAACTGGACGATCGAGGGGCGGGCGAGCGTGCTGAACGAAGCCGGCGGGCGAATCGTCTTCCGCTTCCATGCCCGCGACGTCCATCTCGTCCTGCGCTCGCGGGCGGGCACGGCCGTCCCGTTCCACGTGCTGGTCGACGGCGAAGCGCCCGGCGCAGCCCACGGGCTGGACGTCGACGAACAGGGCCGTGGAACTCTCGTTCAACCGCGGCTCTATCAGCTGATCCGCCAGCCGGGATCGATCGACGACCGCACATTCGAGATCGCCTTCGACGTCCCCGGCGTCGAGGCCTACGCGTTCACGTTCGGCTAGCCGTGGCCGGTGACGTGCTCAAAGTGCTCGACGTCGTGGCGACGGAGCAGGAAGCCGAGGTCATCTGCGGACTGCTTCGCAGCGCAGGTATCGAGTGCCTGACGCGCCAGACGAACCTCGGCGCCGGCGCGTCTGACGGGATGACTGTTACGGGCCCCTACGAGGTCGTCGTCCGCGCGGAGGACCTCGAGGCGGCTCGTGAGGTCGTTCGAGGCGAGTAGAGCGGGGCGAGCCGGAGCGGCTCTCCGCGAGGAGTAGCCTAGAGCTATGGCCCAGCAGGCCGACCGCGCAGCCGAGACGCCGCCGGCGCCGCGAGGATCGTCGCCGACGCCGCCTCAGCGCCCCGGGTTCCGGCTCTCTCCCCGCTGGATCGTCTTCTTCCTTGCGGTGCTCGCGCTCAACCTGTTCATCAGCACCCGGGCGATGGGGCCTGAATCGCGGGTGCGTGTTCCGTACAGCCCGTTCTTCCTGCAACAGGTGCAGGCCCGCAACGTCGGGGAGATCACGTCCAAGGGGACGGACATCCAGGGGACATTCAGGAAAGACGTGACCTTCGAGGACTCGGAGGCGACGGCACGATTCCGCACGGAGATTCCCGCGTTCGCCAATACCGACGAGCTCTCCCAGCTGCTCCAGGAGAACGATGTCACCGTCAACGCCGAGCCGCTCGATACCGGTGCGCCGTGGTGGCAGACGCTGCTGGCCGGCCTCTTGCCGACGATCCTGCTCGTCGTCCTGCTCTTCTGGCTGTTCCGCCGTGCGGGGAACGTGCAGAACGCCCTCGGCGCGTTCGGGCGATCGCGTGCGCGCCGCTACGAGCAGTCGGGCGACAAGGTGACCTTCGCGGACGTCGCCGGGATCGAGGAGGCCAAGGACGAGCTGAGCGAGGTCGTCGACTTCTTACGCAACCCGGACAAGTACCGCAAGCTGGGCGCCCGGATCCCGCACGGCGTCCTCCTCTCCGGGCCTCCCGGGACAGGCAAGACGCTGCTCGCGCGCGCGGTTGCCGGTGAGGCGGACGTGCCGTTCTTCTCGCTGGCGGCGTCCGAGTTCGTCGAGGCGATCGTAGGGGTCGGAGCGGCGCGCGTGCGCGACCTGTTCAAGGAGGCGAAGGAGAGCGCGCCGGCAATCGTCTTCATCGACGAGCTGGACGCAATCGGCCGCTCGCGCACGAGCGGCGTCGCCGGCTTCAGCGGCGGCAACGACGAGCGCGAGCAGACGCTCAACCAGATCCTGACCGAGATGGACGGGTTCAATCCCGCGACGAACGTGATCGTCCTCGCGGCGACGAACCGGCCTGACGTGCTCGACCGGGCACTCCTTCGGCCGGGGCGGTTCGATCGCCGGGTCGCAGTCCAGCCGCCGGACCGTGACGGGCGCGAAGCGATCCTTCGGGTGCACACCCGCGGCGTCCCGATCGGCCCCGACGTCGACCTCGCACGCATCGCCGCGACGACGCCGGGAATGGTTGGAGCCGACCTCGCCAACCTGGTGAACGAGGCGGCGCTCACCGCCGCGCGGCGCGAGCACGACGTGGTCGAGGAAGCCGACTTCACCGACGCGCTCGAGCGGATCGTCCTCGGCGCGGAGCGCCAGGTGATGATGAGCTACGAGGATCGTCGCCGGACGGCCTACCACGAGGGTGGGCACGCGCTCGTCGGGATGCTGACGCGGGGCGCCGATCCGGTGCGCAAGGTCTCGATCATCCCGCGCGGGATGGCGCTGGGAGTGACGTTCTCCGCCCCCGACGCCGACCGCTTCAGCTACCTGGAGCCGGAGATCCTCGCGAAGATCAAGGGCGCCCTCGGCGGTCGCGCCGCGGAGGAGATCGTCTTCGGTGAGATCAGCACGGGCGCGGAGTCCGATCTCGAGCAGCTGACCGCGCTCGCCCGGCAGATGGTTGGGCGTTGGGGCATGAGCGACGCGCTCGGGCCCGTCTCAGTGATCCCCCGCGACGGGTCGGGGCCGTTCCTCCCCGGCGCTGCAGAGGTGTCACCGGAGACCCACAAGCTCCTCGACGACGAGGTGCGGCGCATCGTCGGCGCGGCGCACGACGAGGTCGTCACCCTCCTGACGGAGAATCGGACACGGCTCGACGCGCTCGCGAGTGCGCTGCTCGAGCACGAGACGCTGGACGAGGACGACGCCTACGCGGCTGCCGGCGTCACGCGACCACAGGCGACCCCGGCCGGAGAGCTCGCCGCGGCGGCGCGCTCCAGGACGTAGGCGCGAGATCATCCGACGGGGCTGCAGGATGCCTCGCCGCGTCTCGCACGAACAGCTCGCCCCTAGCCGGGCCAGCGGCTCCCGACGAGCGACCGGGCGGGTCGGGCGGACCCCGGATGAGGAGCGGTCTGTCGTTTGCGGAGCGCGTGGACGAGCCGCCCGGTCTCTGCGCTGTCGAGGACGACGGCCGAGGCCTCGCCGTCCTTGAAGGAGCCGAGCCCGACGAGCGCGGGCTGTCCCACGGCGCTCACGTGCGGGCGGTGTTGGTGGGCGTAGACGACCAGCGCCGGGCCGAGCTCCGCCGCGACTGCGGCAAAGGATCCGCGTGCGTGCGGGCCTTGATCCAGCGTTCGCGGGTCGTGGCAGAGGAGGAGGTCGATCTCGCCCCCGCCGGCGAGGCGCTTCAAGGCGGCCCGCTCGCGCGCGGCGGCCCGATGCCAGTCGCGACCGGCTCGAGGCGACCAGGGGCGGAATGCGCCGCCGTAGGCGAGGCAGCGCAGGTGGCCGAGAAGGAAGCGTGTTCCGGGCGGCAGGTGATGCAGGCGGAACCCAAGCGGCACCGGTCCAGGGGCGTGTACGTCGGCGCGGGCGCCGGCGAGTGCCTCGGCGTCGTCGTGGTTTCCGTCCACGAGCAGAAGCTCGAGATCGGCGCGACGGAGCAGGGCACCGGCGAACCGGAGGAAGCGGCGGCCTACGGGGTCACGCGGCAGGTAGCAGAGATCGCCGAGGGAGACGAGCGCGTCGCAGCGCTCCTCGACGGCGCGCTCGACCAGGTCGCGCAGATGCTGTCTGTCGCAATGCACGTCGCCGAAGACGAGCAACCGGCTCACTCGACGAGGCTACCGCTGCGCGACACGTTGGTGATAACCGAGTCGACATCACCTTGGACGATGGTGGAACCGGTTCGCTCTGGTGGGCAACCAAGAACGAATGGCTGGGGCTCCTGGACGTCGCGGGCCTGCGTCTGGAAGCTCTCTATGGCGGATTCGCTGGCGAGCCGCTCCACGACAACAGCCCCGAGTACGTCTTCGTGGCCCGTCGCTAAGTCGCTCAGCCTGGCCGTCCCGACAGCGCCAGGGAACATGTCCGCACACTGGCGCAGGCTGCAGCCATATCGCTTGACCCAACGGCTGCGGGTGTCAGACCACATACCGTTGGGGCACTGTTAGGTTCACGGCGTGGCGAACATTTTCCAGCCGGAGGAGTGGGTCGAGCGTGCCGAGGCGCCGCTGATCGGGCGAACTGCTCGCGTCGGTGCGCAAGCCGGTGCTGAGCGGCTCGGTGCGACGCTGTACGAGATCGGTCCGGGAAACAACGGCTCGCCTTTCCACCTCCACCACGGCAACGAGGAGATGATCATCGTGGTCGCGGGGCGGCCGACGCTGCGGACACTCGACGGACTCCGCCAACTCGAGCCCGGCGATGTCGTCGCCTGCCCGGTCGGCCCGCGCGGCGCGCACCAGCTGCAGAACACCACCGACGAGCCCGTCAGGGCGCTCGTCGTGAGCACGATGGCCTACCCCGAGGTTGCCGAGCAGCTCGACAGCGACAAGGTGCTCGTGCATAGCGCCCCGCCGGGCACGGCGGACCGGCTCGCGCTCGCCTTCCCGCGTGAGGCCCAGGTCGATCGCCTCGCCGGCGAGCTGCGGCCGACGTAGCGGCGCCAGCCTGAATCCCCGCGCCCGAGCCCGGGTGGGCGGTCGTAGCGCATGCAGCTACCTCGCGGACATCGTCGCGCCAATCGAGCGTTACCAGCCGCTCCTTATATAAGCGCACCATGATATACTCCTGTAATGCACGCGTTCGACGTCCTCGGCGATCCCGTCCGCAGACGCATTCTCGAGCTGCTCGCGAGCGGTGAGCAATCGTCGGGCGCGATCACCGAGATCATCCGATCCGAGTTCGGGATCTCCCAGCCCGCGGTGTCCCAGCACCTCCGCGTCCTGCGCGAAGCGGGGTTCGCGACGGTGCGCCCGGAAGGCGCCCGTCGGCTGTATGCGGTCGACCCGGAGCCGCTGCGCGACGTCGACGCCTGGCTCGACCGCTTCCGCGCGTTCTGGACCCCGCACCTGGACGCGCTCACAACCGAGATCGCCCGCGGTCGCCGCCAACGCCGGCTCCGCGCCACCCCCGACGCAAGGAGCAGCCCATGATCGACGTCGTCCATCAGATCAGCAGCGTCGACCGCCACGTCGGCAGCCGAACGCTCGAGGCCGGCGAGGCCCGCACCGTCACCGTCTCACGCGTATACGACACGCCGCCCGCGGATCTCTGGGACGCCTGCACCAACCCCGAGCGCATCTCCCGCTGGTTCCTCCCGATCTCCGGCGACCTGCGGCCGGGTGGTCGCTACGAGTTCGAAGGCAACGCGTCCGGGACAATCGAGCGCTGCGAGCCGCCCAACAGCCTTTCCGCGACCTGGGAGTACGGCGGCCAGACGTCGTGGGTCGAGCTGCGCCTTACGCGCGAGCCCGACGGCCGCACGCGGTTCGCGCTCGAGCACATCGCCCACGTCGACGACGAGCTCTGGGCGCAGTTCGGCCCGGGCGCCGTGGGCATCGGCTGGGACGGGGCCGTCCTCGGCTTGACCCTGTACCTGACCAGCCCAGCCGAGCTGCCCGAGCGCGAGGCCGTCGAGGCCTGGCAGACATCCGAGGAGGGCCGCCACTTCAGCAGCCTCTCCAGCGAGCGCTGGGCCGAGGCCAGCATCGCCGCAGGCACCGACGCCGCAGAGGCCGAGGCAGCCGCGGCGCGCGCGACGGACTTCTACAGTGGCCAGCCGGCCGCGTGATCAGGCACTAGCGTGCTGCGAGCGCGATGACTTCGGGGTTTCGCGTCCGATAGTTGCGCCCGCTAGGCTCCATAACGCTCCACTCACTGCTCGACGGAGATCGCGGCGATGGTCAACGATCGCGAAAGGCAACTGTCCGAGAAGGTCGCTCTGGTAGCCGGAGCGACCCGGGGCGCGGGGCGTGCTATCGCGGTCGAGCTGGGCAGAGCCGGCGCTCACGTGTACGCGACCGGGCGCAGCAGCCGGTTGGCGGGGCGGTCCGAGATCGACCGTCCCGAGACGATCGAGGAGACCGGCGAGCTGGTCGAGGCGGCCGGCGGGTCGGCGACAGCGTTGGTCGTCGACCATGAGGACTCGAGCGCAGTTGCTGCGCTCGTCGAGCGCATCGAGTCGGATCATGGACGTCTACACGTACTCGTCAACGACATGTTCGGCGGCGACCGGTACGCGCAGTGGGACAAGCCGCTCTGGGAGCACGACCTCATCGGTGGGTTGCGGATGCTCCGCATGGGCGTTGACACGCATCTGATCACCGCCCATCACGCGCTGCCGCTGATGCTGAAAACCGCGTCGGACGATACGCCCGGACTTGTGGTGGAGATGACCGACGGAACGTTCGAGTTCAACGCCAACTTCCGTCAAGGCGTCGGGTTCTACTACGACTTGGTCAAGGCCAACGTGCAGCGGATTGTCGTCGGATTGACTTTCGAGCTGCGTGAGCATCCGGTCGTGGCCTTGGCCGTGACGCCAGGCTGGCTTCGCTCGGAGAATATGCTCGACAACTTCGGCGTCACCGAAGAGACATGGCGCGACGCGCTGGCGGAGCGACCCGGGTTCGCGATCAGTGAGTCCCCCGCGTACGTGGGGCGGGGCGTCGCGGCGCTCGCCGGCGACGCCAACCCGAGCAGGTACGCCGGCCGCTCGCTCACGTCGTACGACCTGGCGAAGGAGTACGGCGTCACCGATACCGACGGCTCTCAGCCGAACTGCTGGGGCTACATCGACACGTACGGGATCGCCGAGCAGAGCGGACGAGGAGTGGAACAGTTCCGGTAGGCAGCTCGAGCTATGCAGGGCTCCTGTAGCCGCCATCTCGCCAGGGACACCTGCGTCCTCTGCGCCAGTGTTCCGGAATGACGCGAGAGCGGCGCCGTTCACTGGGCGGCGGGCGCGGTGACACGACGCGGCTAAGCGGCTTTCTCCTTGCCGACACGGCGGTCTTGCATCAAACCGTCGGGAACCCGCTATAGTGAACCCAATGGTTCAGTATAAAGCGACCGTCGACCTCGCCTTCGCCGCCCTCGGCGACCCGACCCGCCGCGCCGTCCTCGAACGGCTCGGCGCCGGCAGCGCGACGATCAGCGAGCTCGCCGAGCCCTTTGGTATGTCGCTGACCGGCATGAAGAAGCACGTCCGGCTGCTCGAGGAGGCGGAGCTCGTCACGACGGAGAAGGTCGGCCGTGTCCGTAGGTGCACGCTCGTGCCCTACGCCTTCGAGGGCATCAGCACGTGGCTGCAGCGGCTCGACCGCTTCGCACAGGTCGTTGAACGCACGAAAGGAGCACGATGAGCACCACCAGCAACAAGAGCACCACCAAGAAAGACAAGAAGTCCGAGGGATTCACGGCCGAGGAAAAGGCCGCGATGAAAGCGCGCGCCAAGGAGCTAAAGGCGGCCGCGGAGGGGGAAGAGGCCGTGCTCTCCGCGCTCGCGGCGATGTCGCCTGACGATCGCGCCCTCGGCGAGCGGATCCACGCGATCGTCAAGGAGACCGCCCTCGACCTCACGCCGAAGACCTGGTACGGGATGCCCGCGTACGCCAACAAGGACGGCAAGGTCGTCCTCTACTTCCGCAACGCGGAGAAGTTCAAGGAGCGCTACGCGATGCTCGGCTTCAACGACACCGCCAACCTCGACGACGGGTCGATGTGGCCGGTCGCCTTCGCGTTGACCAAGCTGACCAAGGCCGACGAGGCCAGGATCGCGAAGCTCCTCAAGCAGGCGGTGAGCTGAGGATGAACGAGACCACGGTTACCACTCCCAACGAGCTCGAGATCCGCGTCGAGCGGGTCTTCGACGCGCCGCCCGAGCACGTCTTCTCCGTCTGGACCGATCCGCAGCTGATCCCCGAATGGTGGGGCGACGGCACGGTCGTCGAGGAGATGGACGTCCGCCCCGGCGGCAGGTACCGCTTCCGCACGCCGATGGGCGTCGTCGAGGGCGAGTTCCGCGAGGTCGAGCCATCGGAGCGCCTCGTGCAGACGTTCCAGAATCACCTGCAGACGCTCGAGTTCGAGGATCTCGGTGAGCAGACGAAGCTGACGCAGACGATGCGCTTCGCCACGTCCGAGGAGCGCGACACGACCATGCAGTACGGCGTCGAGGAGGGCGCGAAGGGTGGCTTCGCGCGGATCGACGCACTACTTCAGCGCCTACCGCTCGACGCGTGAGCCGCCGACGATCGCATCCGTGCCGTCGTCGAAGCGGACTCCAGGCCTTGCCCTTGCCGTCGATTGGAATGCGAAGGAGGGATCCGCCATGAGCACGAGTCGTGCTGGTCGGGGCCGGCTGGCGCAGGTGATCGCATCGAGGGGTGGGCTGGCGCCGCCGGAGGCCCCGTTCGTGATCGAGCATCGCGAGGCCTTGGTGCCGCTCATCCGTCTTATGGGCGAGCATCGACCTAGAGGAGGGAGATCATGAAGTTCCGAACCCACGTCGAGCCTCCGGAGCCCATGAGGGGGTTGGAAGTTCCCCCGGAGGTTGTGGAGTCGCTTGGGCAGGGCAAGCGGCCGAGGGTCACGATCACGATCAACCGGCATTCATGGAAGAGCAGAGTCGCCATCATGCGTGGCCGCTACCTGCTTGGCCTAAGCAACGCCAACCGCCAAGCCGCCGGTGTGGAGATCGGCGACGAGGTTGAGGTCAAGCTGGAATTTGATCCCGAGCCCCGTCTCGTGGTCGAGCCCGCGGACTTCGCTCGTGCCCTCAACGCCGATCCGATCGCCCGCACCGCCTATGACCGCCTGCCCGACGGTCGCAAACGGGAGCACGTGCGCGCTATCGAGAGCGCAAAGAAGCCCGAGACGCGCGTACGGCGGATCGAGAAGGCACTGGCCACGCTGCGGGACCTGGAGTCGGCAGGGCGCGCCGCCGCCCGCGGGAGGATTCGAGCTTCGCCATGAGTCAACGCACAGGGGTGCCAACAATTCGTTTTGACGCCACGCTGTACACGATCGACAAATGGACAATTTTGCGCTTGCCTGAGAAAGCGAGCGGGAAACTGCCGTCGCGCGGGCAGGTGGCAGTACAAGGAACGATCAATGGCCATGGGTTCCAGACGGTTTTGGAACCAGACGGCTCTTCGGGCCACTGGATGAGGATTGATGGAAAGCTACAACGAGCCGCTGCTTTGAGCGCGGGTGACACCGCCACGCTCGAAATCGAGTTACTCCAAGACTGGCCGGAGCCGAACGTGCCACAGGATCTTGAGGCAGCTCTGGCAGCGGCCCCGCAGAAGATCCAAGCCCTATGGAGAGACATCACGCCGATGGCGCGCTGGGAATGGGTTCGCTGGGTCAATGCAACCGGAAACCCTGATACGCGCAAACGACGGGTCGAAGTAACTGTCTCGAAAATGGAGAGCGGGAAGCGACGGCCCTGCTGCTTCAACCTTGCCGCATGCACCGACCCGAACCTGTCAAGGAGCGGCAGGCTCGTTGAACCAGTGTGATTTGTCGTGTTCGACGTCGATACGCACTGAGTCCGCAAGCGTCCGAAACGGCTCGGCTCAGTGAGCCCGGGCCCTGCCAGCAGGCACCGCCCGGACGAACACGTTCACGGGGTTGGGGTAGCCTCAGACCTCTTCTCTTACGCGCGCGCGCGTGCGCGCGAGGAGGGAGGGCTCGGAGTTGCGCCGGGGCGCGGGCAGTTGCAGCGTGACGCAGAGCCCGCCGGCGGCCCGGGGGGTGAGGGTGAGGGTTCCGTCGTGTGCTTGGGTGATGCTGTTGACGATCGCCAGGCCGAGGCCGACACCTGCGTGCTCGGTGCGTATGCGTTCGGTGCCGCGACGAAACGGCTCGGCAAGCGTGGAAATCAGCTGTGGGGTGAGCTGCTCGCCGGTGTTCTCGACGGTGAGCACCACGCTCTTGGGCTGAGCGGTGGTCGTGACCCATACGGTGCCGTGCTCAGGCAGGTTGTGAACGATCGCGTTGTGCACGAGGTTCGTAGTCATCTGCAGCAGGAGCGCGTGTGAGCCGATGGTGGGGGTCACGTCCCCTGAGGTCTCGATGGTGACGCCGCGCTTTTCTGCGAGAGGAAGGAGCGCTTCGGTGGCTTCTTCCGCTATGAGGGACAGGTCGACGGGTTCTCGGACGAAGGATCGCTGGTCGGCGCGGCTGAGCAGGAGCAAAGCTTCGGTGAGGTCGATCGCTCGGGTGTTGACGGCGTGGAGGCGGTCGACGAGTTCGCCGTTGTCGTGGTTCAGATCGTTGCGGGCCACGTCGAGAAGTGTCTGCGTGATCGCCAGCGGGGTGCGTAGTTCGTGGGAGGCGTTGGCCGCGAATCTCTGCTGTTCGGCGACGTGTGCTTCGAGCCGCGAGAGCATGGCGTCGAAGCTGTCGGCGAGCTCGCGGAACTCGTCCTGACGGCCTTCCAACTCGATCCGGTGGGAGAGCTCTCCGGTCGCGGCCATGCGTGTGGCGTCTGTGATGCGGGCCAGGGGGGCGAGCATCCGGCCGGCGAGAATCCACCCTCCCAGGAGACCGAATACCAGCAGGAACGCCAGCACGATGGCCGCGGCCGGAGCGAAAGCGCGCAGGAGGAACGAGTCGTTCCCGGGGACTAAGCCACCGATGGTGCTGATCGCACCGTCGGGTACGTATCGCAGGAGAGAATCGAACGATTGCCCGGGCCGGCCGGCGAGCCATGCGGCCGCGAGCATCAAGAAACCTGCCAGCATGAGGAAGCCGGCGTAGCTCAGGGTGAGTTTGAGGCGAACACTCAAACCAGGAGCTCTATCCACCCTCTCCTCCCTCATGCCCGGTGTCTGGTTGCGTGTCGATGCGGTAGCCGACGCCGGCCACGGTGGCGATGATCCAGGGTTCGCCGAGCCGTTTGCGGAGTCCCGAGACCGTGATGCGCACGGCGTTGGTGAACGGGTCTGCGTTCTCATCCCACGCTTGCGCTAGGAGCTCTTCGGCGCTGACGACACCGCCTTCGGCGGCGACGAGGACTTCGAGCACTGCGAACTGCTTCCGGGTCAGCGCAACGTAGCGGCCGTCACGGTAGACCTCGCGGCGGAACGGATCCAGCCGCAGAGCGGCGATCTCTCGCACGGGTGGCCTGTTGTGGGCGCGCCTGCGGTCGAGCGCTCTGAGCCGGAGCACGAGTTCTCGGAGTTCGAACGGCTTCGTGAGGTAGTCGTCGGCGCCGAGCTCGAACCCGGTGGCCTTGTCGTCGAGACGGTCGGCAGCGGTGAGCATGAGGATCGGTATACCGCTGCCGGAGGCGACGATGCGTTCGGCGATCTCGTCACCGGAGGGGCCGGGAATGTCTCGGTCGAGGACGGCGATGTCGTAGGCGTTGAAGCTCAGCAGCTCCAGAGCGGTGTCGCCGTCACCGGCGATGTCCGCCGCGATCGCTTCCAGGCGTAGGCCATCGCGGATCGCGTCCGCCATAAGGGGCTCGTCCTCAACGATCAACACGCGCATCCTCAGATGCTAGAGCCGGCACATATCGCCGGCATATCGAAAACCCGATACGTGCTGGCAACACCACGCTGCCTTGACTGGCGGCATGACCTACAGCGAACCAGCACGAACAACGATCCCGTCGGATTCGGATTCGCAGGATCCGTGTCGCCGGCCTGCTGGTCGTCATCGCGGCGATCGCCGCAGCCCTCGGCCACCAGTTGCTGGCGTCGTCCTCGCCGAGGGCCGCGTCACCCATCGACGTCCTTCGCAGTGAGCACCGTGGTGCGCTTGGTGAGGCTGACGGTGCCCCACACCCACCCCTTGGCGTCCTTCCCAGTGAGCACCATGGTGCGCTTGGCGAGGCCGACGGTGCCGTCCCCGACGGCACGACGGTCTTCGATGACGAGATTCCGGGTGTAGCCAACCTCGACGCCGATCTGCTCGGTGCCCTGCGCCAAGCTGCAACTGATGCCGCGGACGACGGGGTGGAGTTCGTCGTCGATAGCGGCTGGCGTTCCCCGGAGTACCAGAACCGGCTTCTTCGTGAGGCGGTTTCCGAGTATGGATCCGAAGAGGAAGCCGCCCGATGGGTGGCCGCCCCCAACACGTCTGCTCACGTGTCGGGGGACGCGGTCGACATCAGGCCCTTGGATGCCACGGCGTGGCTGTCCGAGCACGGCGCCGAGTACGGGCTATGCCAGATCTACGGCAACGAACCCTGGCACTACGAACTGCGCCCCGAAGCCATCGATCACGGCTGCCCGTCCATGTACGCCGACCCGACGCACGATCCAAGGATGCAGTAGTGACGAGTGCGCTCGAACGACAACTTCCGCAACCGCTACTGGAAACCCGCCCAAATCGCGGCGGGAGTGGTGCCGCTGCGCCAGAGTGACTGGGCGATGCGAGCGCGTCCGGAACATGCCGATCGAAGCTGCACACGTGAGTAGGGCCGGCGCGAGGCCGGCCCTACCGTAAGGGAAGTTCTCTCCGTTACCGCCGTGAGTACATGGCGTCCTGGACGTAGCCGTCGTGCTGTCCGCCTGTGTAGGGGTCGTTCTGTGGCGAGGTGTCGAAGCGGTTAAGCCCTGTCCAGACGACGTGAACCCGGTCGAGCGAGTCGACGGCCAGGCCGGTGTAGTCGCCGTGGAACTCGTTGCAGTCCTTGCCCCTGGCATCGACCACCGGCGGGTCGCTGTATCCAACCGGGCCACAGGCGCGCGGCCAGTTGGGCTCACTGACGTACTGACCGGCCCAGTGCGTCACCGACACGTCCACGTTCTCGGGCGGCCCGAGCGTCTGCTTGCCGCTAGAGGTGCGGAGGACGTGGACGAACTGGTCGTTCGCCGGCATCTCTCCGCCCGCTGGCTGGACGTCCTCGTCCCACGCCACGGCCAACGTGCCGTCGGACTTGTGGTCGCCCCACGGGAACCATTGGTGGCCTGGCGCCGCGTCGTAGACCTGCCTGCCGGTCCAGGTCGCACCACCGTCGAGCGACCGTGAGATGTAGACGTTGGTGTTCGAGTTCGGACCTGCCTCGCAGGGGTCGTAATCCGGCGCCGTCCCGATGCCCTCGTTCACGCACGCGTCGCTCGCGTTGGGGTTGGGCGTGCCGCGGTCGGAGAAGATGACCGTCACGTCGAGCGGGTTGTTCGGATTCACGGAGATGTTGCCCGCTGACGTCCAGCGGATCTGGTGACCCCAGATCGTCTGCCGGCCGATCACCGACCAAGGCATGTCAGTGAGGCCGTCCTCTAGCTGCGCTGCCTGCCCTGCCGGGCCGAAGCTCGCTCCGCCGTTGGTCGAGCGGATGACCATGATCTGGGAGTCAAAGTCGAATTCAGCCTCCCACGCTGCCTCGTTCTGGAAGTTCTGGAAGTGGATGTAAAGGTCGCCGTTCGGCGCCGTCTCCGGAATCGAGAACTGGTTCTCGTCGCACGCCGTCGATCCCTCCGGCCCTGTGGTCTGGAACGTGCAGCTGGGATGCGTAACCGCGATCGACCGCGGATTGGTCCATGTGCGGCCGCCGTCGTCGGACCAGCTGATGAAGATGTCCGAGGACACGTACGAGCCTTGTAGCCCGTTCTGGAACAGCGTCGTGGTCACGTAGCAGCGGCCGAAGAAGCGACTCGTCGGCGAGTTGTCGCATGTCAGCCATTCCTTGTCATAGAACTTGGCGTTGTTCGCCGGTCCGATCCCCGCACCCTGGCCTTGGAAGACCGTCACGGGCTCGCTCCAGGTGACGCCACCGTTAGTCGAGCGGCTGACGGACACGTCGCCCTGAGCGACAGCCAGACCGCCCTGCCCGGCCGTGTTCTCGAGCTGCGCCATCAAGACGACGCCGTTACGCCTATCGAACGCCGGCGCGGGATCGCCCGCGCCGTTGCCGCTCCGCACCGGAATCTGGCCATCGATCCAGGTCGCACCGCCGTCGAACGACGTGAAGAATCCCGTCAGCACGAGCGCCTGACGCGCGCCCGTCGAATTGTTGAAGCGATAGAAATAATCGTTCGAGCCGGCGACGATGTGGTTCGGGTTAGTCGGATTGACCGACACTGCCAACTCGTTATCCGGCGCCCAGTCCTGGCCGTACTCACTCGTGTTGCAGCTGATGTCGACGAAGGCAGCCGGATTGCCCGCGCTGGAACAGCGGAAACGCTCGATTTGCGTTTTGCTGAACGGGCCCCCGGCATCAGTCACCCCGCCGGCGCCGCCACCGTCAGCCGGGCGGATGAACGCCGGAGACACCTGCCGCGCCGCGCCAAACGGCCGGTCGCCCGCGCCGCTCGCACCCGCCAACACGCCGACGACCAGCACGACAGCCACCATCGGAACAAGAATTCTCGACACGCCTCCCCCTCTCGGTCGTCCCTCTACGAGTAGGGCGAGTCTGACAAGCTGCAGCTACCCACGCAAGGCGCTCGCGTACTGCCACGCGACGATCGCCGGTTGGGGTGGGCGGACGTCCGGACGGCTCCGAACAGGGATGTCGCCGTGGGTTTGCAGTTGAGGCGTCACGAGGAGCCTTCGGTAGGCCACGAGCAGCTCGTAAATCCCGAGCCGGGGGGACATTCTGGAACTTTGGCGCACCGCGGTTTGCTCGTACTCGGCCCCCAGCTCGGTGGATGAGCTCGTCGTCGGTTCGTTAGGGTCGGATGACTTCCCACTGCGACAACAGAACTAGAGTGGGCCGCGTGACGCTTCAACGGATGGACAACGTCGGCATCGTGGTGGAATCCCTCGATGCCGTTATCTCTTTCTTCGCTGAGCTCGGCCTCGAGCTCGAAGGGCGAGCCATGATCGAAGGAGACTGGTCAGGGCGCGTCACTGGGCTGCGCGACCAGCGCGTCGAGACCGCCATGATGCGTATGCCGGACGGCCACGGCAGGATCGAACTCTCGCGCTTTCTCACGCCGCCTCCGGTCGCCGATCACCGGAACGCACCGGTGAACGCCCTCGGCTACCTCCGCGTCATGTTCGCGGTGGACGACCTCGACGATACGCTCGCCCGGCTCCGCGCACACGGCGCGCAGCTCGTCGACGAAGTGGTCCAGTACGAAGACGTGTATCGGCTCTGCTACGTCCGAGGCCCCGAGGGCATTCTCATCGGGCTGGCCGAGCAAATCGGCTGACGCCCAAACGCGCTCGGGCTTCATTCGCGATCACTGGCCCAGGCGAGGGTCACGGCTTCGATGTCGAGCGCCTGGGTTGCGCTGCGACGGTGACGATCAAACCTTCCGGACAACTCCGCTAGTCAGCCCACCAGTCGCGCTGACCATCGACGTCTTCGCGCGGAGCCTCGCCGAGGTTGGGCGCGCCGATGACGAGGATCTCGAGGCCCTCTGGCCCGGCCTCGTAGCCTCGCCACGCGCCGGGCGGGACCCGGACTGCATCCCATTCCTTGAGCTCGACGATCTCGTCGTCGACCTTCATCCGTCCGCTCCCGCGCACGACCACGTACACCTCCTCTTGCTTCAAGTGCGTGTGGCCGTACGGAAAGCGATAGCCGGGCGGGACGCGCTGGTAGCTCAGGCCGGATTTCTCAAGCTCGAGCGCCTTGGTCGCCGCACGGAACTCCAGATCCGGCGCACCGTCGAATCTAGAGCCGATGTCCTCCAGATCCTCCTTGATGTTCCTGAGCGTGAACGGCACGGCGTGATCCTATGGTCATTCCGGAGCGCTGGCCCATCACACGGTCGGACCGGCATGGGATGCGCTCGGGTCGGCCCACTACCAGCTCGCCGCGATCCAGCAGTTGCGCGGCGAGCTCGCGGAGGCGGAGCAGTCCTACCGCCAGGCACGCCTCGCTGGACGAGACCCCCGGGCCGGGAATGTCGTTGCTGCGCTTGGCGCAGGGGCGTATCGACCTTGCTCTGCCAGCGATCCGACGGGCGCTCGACGAAGCGCCGGATCCGATCGCTCGATCACGCCTGCTGCTGGCGCTCTGGTACGTCGAATTCGTTCTGTTGCGTTTCCAGGACTACCGCGACGAGTATCCGTCCGCCACCGCGCCGGCAACGTTGGCGACGTCGCGCCGGTGCCGTGGGTGGAGACGCTCGGCTCAGGCCGAGTAACTACGCGCATGCCCGGACGGGTGTCAAGCGGTCGGAAACTCTGTGCATCGCGCCGGCTTCGGGCGACGATATTGCAGACGTTCCCCATCTATGAAAATATCGCCAAGATCCCGATCCAGGAGGATGGCGGCGATCGTCGATCTGATGACCAGCGATAGTAGGGTTGGGCCTGCCATCGGTCTCACCTGGCTCCCTACGGTGTCCCACCAGGCGGTGTATGACGCCCTGCGCGCGTTGACCGGCGCGGGACTGGTGCGCCGCATTCCAACCGTCCGGTTCCGTCGGTGGAGGCATGCTTGAGCGCTCTAACGGCGTCAATTTCAAAATCGAGAATGGGGGCTCAGAAATGGAAGCAAGGCATCAACCAAGTCGGCCAAATGTCATTGTGACAAAGTGGCAACAGAGAACGGGCGTCGTTTTCCTTGCACTTAGTGTTTGCCTGTCCTCACTGGTCTTTGCCGGTTCTGCGGTCGGCGCGACTCAGTCGTCGTGCGCGCAGTGGTCGTATCCGGGAGACCCCGGCTTTGTCGCCACGAGTCCATCGGAGCTGGACGCCGCAAGAGCCAGTTGGGAAACGCCCGAATATGGCTTTTACACCGGCCATAATCCTTCTACTCCCGGCACGGCGGTCAATGCTCCATGGCAGCTCGTCGCGGTAAACGCGTCGACCGCCTACGCCATGGGGTACTGCGGGCAGGGCGTCAAGCTGGGCATGATGGACTCGGGCTACAGGACTACACACGAAGCATTTCAGACCGACCTGATCGAGTCGGTGAGGGCGGAGGGTGTCTACGGCACGTCCGGCTTCGGGTATCGCGGCGCGACCCCGACGAACCCGTTCACTGCGGGCGAGTGGTTCACCGTGGCCGGTGATCAGGCCAGAACAAGTGATTACTCGCACGGGACCGGCATGCTCGGGGTCACCTCCGGCATGCGCGACGGGAAAGACCAGCACGGCATCGCCTTCGGATCGAAGATGTACGTCGCCAAGACCGGCGGTTCCGATACCCAGTCCCACGGTCCCTTCCACGATTACGTGTACTGGTATACAGCCAATAAGGCCCTGGTCGACGCAGGCGCCGAGGCCATCAACAGCAGTTGGGGCTCTTTTGTCCAGACGCTTAACAGAACCCGCTTTGACGGTCTCGGAAACGATCTTGGAGCCGACGGCAACCTCGCCAACGCTTATCAACTGCGTGGCAAAGACAGCGCCAGCGCCACGTCAAACGCGAGTCAGATCCCCAACGAGTACCTGAAGGATCTGGAGTACCAGTATTTCTTCTTCAAGAAAAGCTATTCGGAAGGCGGCATTCAATACAATCCGAACTACCCCGGACGTTCCTTTATGGAGGCCATCTGGGACGCCATCAAGGACAGCGGTACCGTCAACGTAAGGTCGGCCGGCAACAACGACTGGAGCAACCCGTATTTTCGCCCGGCGTATCCCCTCTTCAATCCGTGGGCGGAAAGTCAGTTTGTAGCCGTCGGCGGGGTGCAACCGCCCACTGCGGCCAACCCCGAATACACAAAGCAGTTCGGGTTTAACGAGGCGGGGCTCGCCAAATGGTGGGCCGTGTCTACCCCTTCAAACAACGTCCGGACCACGAGCAGCGCTGGTGATACGAACTATTCGAACTCAAGCGGCACGTCGCCGGCAACGCCCGTTGCTACAGCGGTGATGGGGGTGCTGCTCTCCCGCTATCCGGACATGGACGCCATGCAGGTGCGTGAGCTGATGCTCACCACGGCGAACAACAAGATGTCGGACGGCGTGAGATTCCTCGGCACCGGGCAGACCTCCCCCTCCGGGGCATCCATCGCCTGGACCGCTCCCGACGGTCTTCCGGACGAACGCTGGGGCTGGGGGATTCCCGATCTGGCCAAGGGCATGCACGGCCCCGGCCAGTTCCTGAGCCCCATGACCTACAACATGAATAAAGCGCCCCTGGACGTCTGGTCGAACGACATCAGCCAGATCGCGATCAAGGAAAGGGAAAGGGAAGATCTGGAGTGGCTGGCGGGCTACAAGCAGCATGGCATTGCCTACGCTGGTGAATTCAGCCCCAACGTGCTGAACCCGGACGGCACGCTTAAGGCACAGGCGTTCATGCTTCAGGGCATTCTGGGTGATCCTTACATCCAGGCTATTACTAACGGCCATCCCGAGTGGTACGACAAGATCACTTATCAGGACGCCGTCAAGTGGCGCAAGGAATGGATGGATGCGCGCGCGGCCTACATTCAGCAGAAGATCGACAACAAGCTCTATACGGCTTCTCTGACCAAGCAAGGCCCCGGGACGCTGATCATGACGGGCGACGCCACCTACGAGGGCGGCACGGCGGTTGAAGGCGGCAAGCTTTCGATCACCGGCTCGCACGCAAGCTCGATCGACGTCGAAGGCGGCACACTCGGCGGCAGCGGTTTCGTGGGAGGCAGCATCGACGTCGACAGCGGCGTGCTGCAGCCCGGTCTCACGCCGGCCGAATCCGCGGCGCTCTTCACCAGCGTCCCCGGCAACGTGCTGAACGTCGGTGGGGATGTGCGCATCGGCCGCGAGGGTCGCCTCGCCGTGACCGTCTGGAGCGATAGCGAATACACGAGTGTCGACGCTGAGGGCGGCCTCGTGTTGGACGGAGAACTTGCCCTGGATGTGCGAGGAGCCCTGACCCAGGGCACCGTGCTGACGATCATGAAGGGAGGGTCCGTCAGGGGCAGATTCGACAAGCTGCCCGAAAATCGCGCGTGGCTGACGGGAGGCCACCTGTTCAGGGTGTCGTATCGGGACGATCGCGTGACGCTGACCGTCATGCACGCGGTGCCGCCCACGGCGCCGCCCGGGCGAAACCGATAAGGAGGCTTGGGGTATGCAGTTAACCGGACGTGCCGACGCGTAGGTCGCTGGCCACGAGATCTTGTGGCTTAGCCAGACGCCCTCGCCAGATATTCGGCGCGGCGCGAGATACTGGAGGTCCGGTAACTGCATACCCCCAAGAGGCCTATTCATAAGTCCCAAGGGATATGGACAGACATCGGCGTGTCTCCGTGGAATGGAACGGCTCTACCGAGAGGATTGAGGTTTCCGACTAAAGAATTCTCTACTCCCGGGAGAACCCGTTGCGCATCCAGCGTACGACAGGTCCGCAGGTCTGCCAGAGCGGCCATCGAGTTCGAAGTACTTCACTCGATCGTTCACCTACGATGAGCCTCGACTGGGGAGAGTTTCGCCTCAAGGGCCACGCAGCTGACGATCTTGCTCGGCTTCTGCCCCCGCGTCGATCGATTCATCCGCGACCGACGCTAGGCGGCGGCACTAACGCACGGCTAACGCGAACGGGCCTGACGACGAAGGCAGAGATGGTTGACGGCGATGCTCGCAGGGCCGCGGAGGTGACGGCGTGCACTCGGTGCGACCCACAGTCGCCGAAATTGGCAACGATCACGTGAAAGACACCGCGGATTCGCAGCGGCTTTGCAAAGCCCTCTGACGGACTCGAACCGTCGACCCCCTCCTTACCATGGAACGGCTCAGGCAATTGGTCGCAACCCAGGGCAACGGTTTGGCTTGATTTCGCGGTTTTTACTGCCGTCGCATTTGCCGCCGGTTGCAACCGGTTGCGACCGCTGGGCTCCATAAAGCTCCATAGTTTGTTGTCCGAATTGGCCACGTCTCGACGGCTGGACAGCCGAGCTAGCCGCGTGTACTCGTTACCGGTCTGGGCGGGATCAGAATTCTTGAATTGAGCCGCCCGCCCGCCTTCGCCACCGCTTACCGTCTCAACGAGCCAGCGGCTGAGCTCACGATCGACCGCGAGACCCCCGCGGTGCGGGATCGGCATCTTGCGCAGGAAGGCATTCGCGCAGGAGTAACGTGAGATCGCGGTACGTCTGATCGATTACGCCGCGACGAACGAGATACGTGCGTGCGCGTCGCTCGGCCGCCTCGAACATTTCGCGCGCGCGGTCGAGGTCGGCGAGGAGCGCATCGACCTCTAGCGTCTCGCGCCGCGTCGGCGTCCCGCCGGCTTGACGCCTTCGTTCCTTCTTGTTCACATCCGTACTGTCGCATCCGTCCTCTGTCGGGGACAGCCGCGTGCAAGAAATGCCTGACTGGCTAGCTCCACGTAGGGATCGGGTCGAATCACCTGGAGATCGAGGATCCAGGTGCGGGGCGCGAGCAGCGTCGGCCCCTTCGAGCAGGCAGGCATCACGCTGCGGCTGCTCGGTGCGCTTGCGGATAGTTTCAGCGGTTACAAAGCGGGCACACTTCCGGTGACGCGACTTTCCCCACCCCACTAGGCGGGCGCCTCGTGCCCCAACCCCTCGCGCGCCGAAGCGCCCGTCGCGAGGAGGTTTTCATGGCTACGACCATGTGCGAGATCGACGGGCGTCGGCCCGCCGTCGCAAGCGTGCGGATCAGGCAGAACGGCGAGGAGCGGACGATCGCAGTCTGTGAAGAGCACCTTCGGGAGCTTCAGGGTGAGAGCCGCGGGGCAGGGCGGTCGCCGTTCGGTGGCGCGAGCCTCTTCGACGAGTTCTTCTCCGACTTCTTCGGCGACAGCGGCCTCGGCAGCCGCACGCCCGGCGCCGCCGGTGGCACGACCACGACTCGTCCGCGCCGCCCGGCCGAGCAGATCGACGTCACGCAGTACTTCAGCGACGCCACTCGCCAGCTGCTCCAGCGTGCCGCGCAGAAGGCGATGGAGTGGGGGAACCTGGACGTCGACTCGACGCATCTGCTCTGGGCCGCGACCCAGGACGAGGTCGTCCGGCACGTGCTGCAGCAGGTCGGCGCCGATGCCGCCGCGATCGCGGCGCAGATCGAGGAAGAAGCCGACATCCAGGAGCGCACGGACGTTGCGCCGTCGCTGTCGCCGGACGCGAAGGCCGCCCTGTTGGCCGCCTACGAGGAGTCGCGTCAGATCGGCGCGTCGTACGTCGGCCCCGAGCACGTGCTGCTCGCCCTGGCCCAGGACACCGAGACTGAGGCGGGCGAGCTGCTCGAGCGATTCGCGATCAGCCACACGAAGCTGCGGGGCGCGGTCATCCGCGGCGTCGAGAGCGGCGAGGCGGGTGGGCGCCCGGCGAGCACGACAAAGAGGCTCGACGAGTACGGCCGAGACCTCACGGAGGAGGCTCGCGAAGGGAAGCTCGATCCCGTGATCGGCCGGGCCGATCAGATCGAGCAGACGATCGAGATCCTCTCGCGCCGCACAAAGAACAACCCGGTGCTGCTCGGCGACCCCGGCGTCGGCAAGACCGCGATCGTCGAGGGCATCGCCCAGCGGATCGTCAACGACGACGTGCCCGAAACGCTCACCGGCAAGCGCCTGGTGGCGCTCGACATGGCGGGGATGATCGCCGGCACGAAGTACCGCGGCGAGTTCGAGGAACGCCTGAAGGGCGTGATCGACGAGATCACCGAGCACGCGGACAGCCTGATCGTCTTCATCGACGAGATCCACACCGTCGTCGGCGCGGGAGCGGCCGAGGGCGCGATGGACGCCGGCAACATGCTCAAGCCGGCGCTCGCGCGCGGCGAGCTGCACATGATCGGCGCAACGACGCTCGACGAGTACCGGAAGAACATCGAGAAGGACCCCGCGCTCGAGCGGCGTCTCCAGCCCGTGCTGGTCTCGGAGCCGACGGTCGAGGAGACGATCGAGATCCTCACCGGCCTCAAGGACCGCTATGAGGCGTTCCATCGCGTGCGCATCACAGAGGAGGCGATCGTCGCAGCGGCGGAGCTTTCCGATCGCTACATCCGCGACCGCTTCCTGCCCGACAAGGCGATCGACCTGATCGACCAAGCAGGCGCCCGCGTCCGGCTCCGGTCGAAGGCGAAGCCGGAGGACACGCGGGCAGCCGAGGAGGAGCTCCGCCACATGGGGCGCGAGCGCGACCAGGCGATCTCGGCCGAGGACTACAAGCGGGCGGACGAGCTGAGGGCGCAGATCGACGAGCGCCGCGCCCAGCAGGAGGGGCGGAAGGAGGCTCGCTCGCGGGCGCCCGAGGTCACGGTCGAGGACATCGCCGACATCGTGTCGCGGCGCACCGGCATTCCCGTCTCGCAGCTGACCCAGGAGGAGCGCGACCGGCTCCTGAAGCTCGAGGAACGGTTGCATGAGCGCGTCGTCGGTCAGGACGAGGCCGTCGAGGCCGTCGCGGAGGCGGTTCGCCGCGCCCGCGCCGGGCTTGCCGACCCCAGCCGTCCCGACGGGAGCTTCCTGTTCCTGGGACCAACCGGCGTCGGCAAGACGGAGCTCGCGCGGACACTTGCGGAGGCGCTGTTCGGCAGCGAGGACGTGATGGTCCGCCTCGACATGAGCGAGTACCAGGAGCGGCACACGGTCAGCCGGCTCGTCGGCGCGCCACCCGGCTACGTCGGCCATGAGGAGGCCGGACAGCTGACCGAGGCGGTCCGCCGCAAGCCCTACGCGGTGCTCCTGTTCGACGAGATCGAGAAGGCGCACGCAGACGTCTTCAACATCCTGCTCCAGATCCTGGACGATGGCCGGCTCACCGATTCGCAGGGCCGGACGGTCGACTTCAAGAACACGATCCTGATCATGACCTCGAACCTCGGCGCCGATCGCATCCAGGCCTTCGCGCGGAAGGAGAGCGGATCGTTCGACGAGCTGAAGGAGGACCTGATGGAGGTGCTCCGGCACAGCTTCCGGCCGGAGTTCATCAACCGGATCGACGAGATCATCGTCTTCCAGGCGCTGACGATGGAGCAGCTCAAGCAGATCACGCGGCTGATGCTCGACCGCGCCGCGAGGCGCCTCCGCGCGCAGCACATCGAGGTCGAGTTCTCGGACGAGGCCGTCGAGCACCTAGCCGAGATCGGCTTCGACCCGGAGTTCGGCGCGCGGCCGCTGCGTCGTGCGATTCAGCGCGAGCTCGAGAACGAGGTCTCGCGGCTGCTGCTGAGCGGAGCGCTGCAGCCGGACGATCGCGTTCGCGTCGACTACGACGACGTCCAGCTCACCTTCGACATCGACAAGGGAGCCGCAGAGGCGATGGAGGAGGTCGAGGAGCCGGAGCGGCAGCCGGCACACGTCTAGCAGGGACACGAAAGCGCGCGACGGGTGGAGAGGTGTACGTGGGTTGGACCCGCTGAGCTTGCTCTGGCCCTTCCTATCCTTGCGTCGCTGAAGCCGGCGGCGGAGCGGTGCCTGCTCGAAGCGCACCGACCTTCCACGCTCGCGAGTCCTTCGAGAGCCGAAACGTCGACCGCAGGCCGCCGCGGGCGGTGAGGACGGACGGTGGCCGCAGCGGCAAATTGCCGACGTCCGCGAAAACGCGTACGGACGTCGTCTGCGCGAGGATCGCGGCCAAAAGCGACATCGTGTCGAGGTGGCGGGACTGATAGGGGTGGTCTTGAACGCCGATCAGGTCGTAGCCGAGCTCGTCGACAAGGCGGGCGGTCTCGAGCACGGCCTGCGGGTCTTCCGCGTTGGGGGAGAGGAAATAACCGAACTCGAGCGCGTGGCCATAGTCCAACGCGCCCGATGTGCGTCTCAGAGCTTCGGCGCTCATGCGCCTCCATCGCCCGGGAATCGGCGCGTGACACGGAGTGGTCTCAAAAGCCGACCGACTGCCTGATGAGGACGACGTGGATGCGGCCGGGATCCTCCTGATGGATCTCGAGGACCTTGCCGACGCGGCTGTTTTGCCCGTAGGCGGCGTAGGCGCGGGCGTCCTCGAGTGGCAGGCTGTGCTCGACGATCCGCTCGTGCGCGGCTTCCAAGTTGGGGACGAGCTTCTGCGCGCCGACGACGAAGATGACGTTGGCGGCGCCCCAGGCGTAGGAGGCGAGCTGGCTGCCGGACGCTGAGGCGATGACGAGCGTTCCGTCGCGGGTGACCGCATGGACGCTGCCGAGGGCGTAATCGGCCTGGCCGGCGATCGCCTTCATCTCCGGCAGCTGCGTCGCGTAGTCGAGCGCCATCATCTTGTTGCGCGCTGAGTCGTACGGTCCGCCGTTGATCGCCTCCGCGATGCCGGCCTCCTCGAGCGTCACCGAGGTGTTGGTCATCACCGAGGAGCCTTCGGGGATGAGAGCGAGGACAGCTTCGCGCGCAGCGCCGAGGTCGTCGGCGATTTCGACGCTGAATCCGTGTTCTTCGAGCGCAACGACGGTCTCCTCGAACGTCGGCTCGTCGGGCAACGCGTTGAACCGGTTAGCCGCTTGGGCGGTGCTCACTTCTTGCGCAGTCATGCCTCGAGGCTGCCGTCCGGCTGGAACGTTCGCATCCGCCAGTGGCCAGTCGTCGCAGCCAGTCAGGACGTGTGTAACGTCGGTGCCAGGCAGATGGCCACGCTTCCCACTGTCCGAGGGCGCGCGACCGAGCTGACGGGCCGGCGCAGCGAGCGCGAGACGCTCGACGTGCTCGTTGACGCTGTCCGCGCGGGTGAAAGCCGGGCTCTGGTGGTACGCGGCGAGCCGGGCGTCGGCAAGACGGCGCTACTGGAGTACATCGTCGAGCAAGCCGCAGGCTTGCGTGTCGCGCGCGCCGCCGGGGTCCAATCCGAGATGGAGCTTCCGTTCGCGGGGTTGCATCAGTTGCTGGCGCCGATGCTGGATCGCGTCGAACATCTCCCCGTCCCCCAGGGCGACGCGCTTCGGACAGCGTTCGGCTTGAGTCCTGGCCGGGCACCGGATCGCTTCCTGATCGGCTTGGCCGTCCTGAGCTTGCTATCCGAGGTGGCCGAGGAACAGCCCTTGATTTGCGTGGTCGATGACGAACAGTGGCTCGATCGCGCCTCGGCGGAGGCCCTCGCGCTCGTTGCGCGGCGCGTGGACGCGGAATCGGTCGGCCTGATCTTTGCGGTGCGCGCGCCGAGCGACGACCTGGCGGGGTTGCCGGAGCTCGTGGTCGAGGGCCTACGCGAGAACGATGCGCGCGCGCTGCTGGACTCGGTGCTGACCGCGCCCCTCGACTCGCGGGTCCGAGACCAGATCGTCAGCGAGACGCGCGGCAACCCCCTGGCAATGTTGGAGCTGCTACGGGACTTGACGCCGGCGGAGCTGGCAGGTGGGTTCGCGCTTCCCGTCGGCGTCCCGCTCTCAGGGAGCATCGAGGAGAGCTTCCGGCGGCGCCTCGACGCTCTTCCGGTTGAGACGCAGCGCGTGATGCAGCTCGCGGCAGCCGATCCCGTCGGCGACCCGCTGCTCGTGTGGCGTGCGGCGGAGCGGCTCGGAATTGCACCTCACGCGACGACCCCGGCAGGCGACGCCGGACTACTCGAGTTCGGCGCGCGCGTGCGCTTTCGTCATCCGCTCGTGCGTTCGGCTGCTTACCAGTCGGCGTCGCTCGAGGAGAGACAGCAGGTACATCGCGCGCTGGCGGAGGTCACCGATCCGGAAACCGACCCCGACCGCCGGGCCTGGCATCGTGCCCACGCCGCGCCCGGACCCGACGAAGACGTCGCCGAGGAGCTCGCGCGCTCCGCGGACCGAGCGCAGGCTCGCGGGGGCCTTGCTGCGGCCGCCGCGTTCCTGGAGCGCGCCGCGATGCTGACACCCGAGCCCGCTCGCCGTGCTCAGCGCCTGCTCGCGGCTGCGAGGGCGAAGCGGGACGCCGGCGCGCTCGACGCGGCACTCGGGCTGCTGGTCAACGTCGAGGCAATCGAGGCTGGCGCGCTCGATGCCCGGCAGGCCGCCGAGGTGGAGCACCTGCGCGGGCAGATCGCGTTGGAGCAGCAGCGCGGCGGCGACGCCGCCCGGCTGCTCCTCGGCGCCGCCAAGCGCCTCGAGCCGCTCAATGCTGACTTGGCACGCGAGACGTACTTGGAGGCGCTCGTCGCCGCGGTGTGGGCCAGCGACCTCGACAACCCGGGCGGCGTGCTGAGGGCCGCTGAGTCCGCGCGCGCTGCGCCTCCCGGTCCCGAACCGCCGCGTGCAGTCGACGTCCTCCTCGACGCGTTCGCGCTGCGGTTCACGGATGGATACGCAGCCGCCGCGCCGACGCTTAGCCGCGCACTCGAGCTGGTCGTCGCTTCGGATGTCGGGACCGACGAGGTCGGCCGCGGGCTCTGGCTCGCCGGCTCACGACCCAGCGCCGCGCTTGCCCTCGAGCTGTGGGACGCCGAGTCTTGGCATTTCTTGACCGCTCGCCAGGCAGAGGTCGCCCGCGATACGGGCGCGCTCGTTCACCTACGTCTCGCGCTCAACTTGCTCGCTGGAAGTCACCTCCTCGCCGGCGAGTTGACCACGGCGGCGATGACGATCGAAGAAGATCGCCTGATCGCTCAAGCGACCGGGAACGCGCCGATTCCGTATTCCGAGATGATGCTCGCGGCCTGGCGCGGCCAGGAGGAACGGGCGGCAGATTTGATCGAGGCCGCGTCGCGGGAGGCGACCGCGCGCGGTCTGGGCATGTTCGTCACCGCCGCCGCGTATGCGAGGTCGGTGCTCTTCAACGGTCTCGGTCGCCATGACGTCGCGCGCGACGCCGCTCGGCAAGCGTTTGAGCGCGATTGGTGGGCGGGCCAGGGGCCCCTGGCGGTGCCCGAGCTGGCCGAGGCGGCGTCCAGGACAGGTGACCGAGAGCTTCTCGAGACTGCACTCGAGTGGATGGCCGAACGCACGCGTGTGATCCGCACCGAGTGGGCGCTGGGGATCGAAGCTCGGGTTCGCGCCCTGCTCGGCGGGGGCGAGGCCGCCGAAGGTTTCTACCGCGAGTCGATCGAACGCCTCGGCCGTACGCGGGCGCGCGTGGAGCTAGCCCGGGGCCATCTGCTCTACGGTGAATGGCTTCGACGCGAGAACAGGCGCCTCGACGCGCGCGAGCAGCTGCACACTGCCTACGACATGCTGGCGACGATGGGGGTGGAGGCATTCGCCGAGCGGGCAAGGCGCGAGCTCCTGGCCACCGGCGAGACCGCCCGCAAGCGCACCGACGAGACTCGCGGCGAGCTCACGGCCCAGGAGGCCCAGATTGCGCGACTCGCCCGCGACGGCCTCTCGAACCCGGAGATCGGCACGCGGTTGTTCATCAGCCCGCGCACGGCCCAGTACCACTTGCGCAAGGTCTTCATGAAGCTCGGCATCAGCTCCCGCAACCAGCTCGACAGTGTCTTGCCTGCCGAGCCGAACACCAGCCCACCGCTCTAGCCTCGCCCGCCTGTCGTGGGCGGGCGCCGTGCGAACGACTAGCCATTCGCGCTGTGCACCGGCGGATGCGAACGCCCTCTGCACGAATGACACTCATCGGAGATGCGCTTGCCCAATGGACAAAGGAACGGCCCGAAAGGAGAAGGCATGAGACAACAACTCGAAGCCACGGCACGCGAAGCCGTCCTCGTGGAAGACGCGGCGTTGATCCGGATGATGGGGTTTCCCGTCCTGGAGGCCCTTCCTTCCCGATCGATCCCGTACGAGCAGGTCGATCCATTCATCCTCGTCCACGAAGGTCGCCTCCGGCTGTCGGACATGCAGGACGTGGATACGAAGCATCCCCACCGAGGGTTCGACAACCTCTGGTACGTCATCGAGGGGTCGGCCAGCACGGGCCACAGCACCGGGCCGGGCGGCGCCATGGAGCGAGCCCGACTGTCCGAAGGCGACCTCCTGGCGCTCAGGACCGGGCGAGGTGCATGGCACGCGGAGTCGGTCGGGGCGGATGAGCTCGAGGAGGGCCAAGCCGACGCCGAGTTCCGAGGCGTGCTGTTCTGGGTGAACCTGGCCCGGAAGGACAAGCAGGCGGAGCCGAGCGCACTCGTGCTGCAACGGGAGCAGATCCCCGTGCGGCAGGAGGGGGACGCGACGGTTCGGGTGCTGGTGGGCGAGGGCTCTCCCGTTCGCCTCGGAACCCCCGCGCTCATCCTCGATGTCGAGCTGCCGACAGGCGGGGAGGTCACAACCGCAGTCCCGTCCGAGTTCCAGGGCTTCGCATACCTGCTGGAAGGCGGGGCGGAGTTCGGTGTCAACCGCCGCCGGGCGCAACCGGCGCAGTTGGTCCTCCTGGGTCGCGGTGACGAGTTCCGGGCCACCAATGCCTCCCCCGGCACCCGATTTCTGCTCATGGCGGGGAAGCCGTACGGGGAGGCGCCCCTGTTCAACGGGCCGTACGTGGACTAGGCCCGGTCGGCACTGCCAGAGGTGATCCGATGTTCGGTCTCGACGAGAGAATCGCGGCCTTTTCCGACGGCGCTTCGATCTGGATCGTTCTCGCTGTCGCGGTTCTTCTCGGACTCCGTCATGCGACCGACCCGGATCACCTCGTTGCCGTCACGACGCTCGTTGCGGGCGGACCGGAGCGCGCCGCGCGCCGGGCCGGGGAGCTCGGGCTTGCCTGGGGTCTCGGCCATGCGGCGACGCTGTTCGCCTTCGGGCTTCCCCTCCTCGTCTTCGACCGCTTCCTTCCGCAGCGGGTTCAGCAGGCGGCGGAGACGGCGATCGGCTTCGTCATCGTCTACCTCGCCCTCCGCCTCCTCGTCCGGTGGCGCCGCGGGGAGCTCCGCTTCCACGCGCACCCGCATGCGCACGGAGCGCGGACGCGGCGCGGAGCCTTCGCGGTCGGGCTCATGCACGGAGTGGGGGGAAGCGCGGGCGTCGGCGTGCTCGTCCTCGCGTCGGTTGGCTCGACGGGCCTCGCGGTCATCTCGCTCGTCCTGCTCGCCGCCTTCACGGCCGTCTCGATGAGCCTTCTGTCGAGCGGGTTCGGCTCGATGCTCGTCTCCCGTCCCGCCCGCGCGGCGGTCGGCGGCCTGGCACCCGCTTTGGGCGGGGCAAGCCTCGCTTTCGGAGTCTGGTACGCCACGGCGGCCTGGAGCCTTGCGCCGTACCCGTTCTAGACACGTGTGCTTCACGAGAAATCGAACCGCATGACCAAGGAGGTTGAGGACGTGAAACCTGAGCAGCTCGCGACAGATCGAACGAGGACAATCGGGATCGTCGGCGCCGGCAACATCGGCCAGGCGTTGGCTCGCACAGCGCTGAGGGCCGGCCGGGAGGTGGCGATCGCGAACAGCCGCGGCCCGGAATCCCTGGCGCCGGTGGTGGACGAGCTCGGCGTAGGGGTGTCAGCAGCCACGGTCCCTGAGGCGGCGGCAGCCGGCATCGTCGCGATCGCGGTGCCGTGGACGAGCGTCCCTGCGGCGCTCGCGGGGCTGAAATGGGACGGCCAGCCCGTCATCGACGCGACCAACGCGTGGAACGCCGATCTCGACGGCCGCACCTCCAGCGAGATCGTCGCCGACCTCGTCCCGGGCGCGCGGCTCGTCAAGGCCGCCAACACGCTGGCGGCTCAAGTCCTTGGCTCAGATCCGCATGAGGCGGGCGGCCGTCGGGTGATCTTCCTGTCCGGCGACGACGCGGAGGCCAAGGCCGCGGTCGCCGATCTGTTCGACGCCGCCGGCTTCTTCGCGATCGACCTCGGTGATCTGATCCCGGGCGGGCGCATGCAGCAGATCGGTGGCCCGCTGCCGTCGCAAAACCTCGTGAGGCTTCCTCCGGTGGAGTAGGGGGAGACTCCAGGGTCGATGCCCGTGGTATATCGGTCGGCCAGCGGGCTGAACGTAGGCCGAGGCGACGACCGGGGAGGAGTGGAGGGCTACGAGCAGTAGCGCCGATCCGAACGCCGGGCCGTCGCCGTTCACAGGACGGACGGCATGGGCGCGGAACCTTCAGACGCCTCTGCGTGAGTTCCTGCGCACCGAGACCGGCGGCGCGGCGGTCCTGCTGGTGGCAGCTGTTGCGGCGCTCGTCTGGGTGAACGTCCACGCGTCGTCCTACGAGTCCCTCTGGGAGACGACGCTGTCGATCGACCTCGGTGACGCAGGCATCTCCCTGGATCTGCGTCACTGGGTGAACAGCGGCCTGATGACGTTCTTCTTCTTCGTCCTCGGGCTCGAGGCGCGTCGCGAGTGGGATCTCGGAGACCTGCGGGAACGGCGACGGTTTGCCTTGCCGCTGCTCGCCGGGATCGGCGGCATGGCGCTGGCGGTCGCCATCTATCTCGCCTTCAACGCTGGCCGCTCCTCCGCGCAGGGCTGGGGAATCGCAATGTCCACCGACACCGCCTTCGCACTCGGGCTGCTCGCGCTCGTCGGCCCGCGTTTCCCCGACCGACTGCGGGCGTTCATGCTCACGGTCGTCGTCGTCGACGACATCCTCGCGCTCGTCGTCATCGCCACCGTCTACACGGAGCAGGTCAACGCCACGGCGCTGCTTGTGGCATTCGGGCTGTTCGGCGCCGTGCTCGTGGCGCGGGCGCTGGGTGTGCGGGTCGGGCTCGTCTACTTCGGGCTCGGAGTGGCGATCTGGGTGGCGCTGCTCGAATCCGGGGTCGAGCCGGTGGTGGTCGGGCTCGCGATGGGGCTCCTGGCCTACGCGTACCCGTCCGGGCGCTCCGAGCTCCAACGGGCAACCGAGCGCTTCCGCGAGTTCCGCGAGCAGCCGACCCCGGAGCTCGCCCGCTCGGTCGGCGTCGGCCTCAGGGCGGCGGTCTCGCCCAACGAGCGGCTCCAGCAGCTCTACCACCCCTGGACGAGCTACCTCATCGTGCCCCTGTTCGCGCTTGCGAACGCGGGCATCGCAATCAATGGGGGGTTCCTCGCCGAGGCCTTCACCTCGCCCATCACAGTCGGAATCCTCTTCGGCTACGTCATCGGCAAGCCCGTCGGCATTCTCGGCTGCTCGTGGCTGCTCACACGGCTCAGCCGCGGTCGGCTGCGGCCGCCGGTCGGCTGGGTGGCTGTCGCCGGCGGCGGCACGATCGCGGGGATCGGGCTCACCATCGCGCTGCTCGTCGCCGCACTCGCGTTCGAGGGGCAGCAGCTCGAGGAGGCAAAACTCGGCATCCTCAGCGCGGCGCTCGGCGCGGCGCTCCTCACCTGGCTGCTGTTTCGCGCGACGGCGCTGCTGCCTCGGAGCCTGCGGATCCGCGCCCTGCTCGGAACCGCGGAGCCGCTCGCCGACCTCTACATCGAGGTCGACCCCGACCGCGACAATATTCGGGGTCCGATCGACGCTCCGGTCACGGTCGTCGAGTACGGCGACTTCCAGTGCCCCTACTGCGGGCTGGCGGAGCCGGTCGTCCGCGAGCTCCTGCGTGAGTTCGGCGATGTGCGCTACGTCTGGCGGCACCTGCCGCTGAACGACGTCCACTCTGATACTCAGCTTGCCGCGGAGGCCGCCGAGGCGGCCGCCGACCAGGGCGCCTTCTGGGAGATGCACGACCTCCTGCTCGAGCATCAAGACGCGCTTCGCCCGAACGACCTGATCGGCTACGCCGAGCAACTCGGGCTCGACGTCGAACGTTTCACCAACGACCTTCGCGAGCACGCCGGCGCCGCCCGCATCGCGGATGATGTCGACAGCGCCGACCTGAGCAGCGTCTCGGGAACGCCGACCTTCTTCATCAACGGCCGACGCCACTACGGCGCCTATGACATCGCCACCCTCTCGGCGGCTGTGCGCGCCGCGGGCGCCCAGGCGACGCTGGCGACGTCGTGAGCGGCTGAGCCGTGGAAGCTGCTTTGGCTCCCGCCGCGGCTGTCGCCGTCCTCGCCGGCCTCGTGGCCGAGCTGCGTCTGTTCTCCCCGAGCCGGGAGGCCCGGCGCGGGGAGGCGATCCTCTGGAGCATCGGCTGGCTGCTGCTCGCCGTCGCGGTCGCGGTGGCGATCGCGCTCAGCGGTGGCCCCGCAGGCGAGTGGACGACCGTCTATCTGATCGAGCGCTCGCTTTCGCTCGACAACGTGTTTCTGTTCTCGCTTCTGCTCGCGTACTTCTTCGTGCCGCCGGAGCTGCGCGGCCGCGTAATCGTCATCGGCATCGCCGGCGCGCTCCTGCTCCGCGCCATCGCAATCGCCGCCGGAGTCACGCTGATCGAGAGCGTGGAAGCCGTCGTCTACGTGTTCGGCGCCCTGCTTCTCTATGTCGCCTACCGCGCCTTCCGTGGCGCTGCCGAGCAGTCCGACCCATCCGCGAACCCGGTGCTGCGGCTCGTCCGGCGCACCGTCCCGATCACGGACGGCTTCCGCGGCCGCCGGCTGTTCGTCCGCGAAGCGGGCCGTCGCTACGGCACACCGCTGCTGCTCGTGGTCGTCGCGATCATCGTCGCCGATATTGCCTTCGCGGTCGATTCGATCCCCGCCGCTTTCGCGGTCACCCGCGACCCGGTCGTGATCTGGACGGCGAACGCGTTCGCGCTCCTCGGGCTCGGCTCCCTGCTCGTTCTCGTCGAGCTCCTCGTACGCCGCCTCCGCTATCTCGACGAGACGATCGCGCTCATCCTCGGCTTCGTCGGGATCAAGATCCTCACCGCCGATCTGGTCCACATCAGCGATTTCGCCTCGCTCGCGATCATCGGAGCGCTCCTCGCGGGTGGCACCGTCGCTTCGCTCATTGCCGATCGCCTCGACCCGCCCCACCCGGCCGAGGAGGTGACTCGACGTCCCCCTCGCTGTCCCAGGGAGCTCGCGCCCCCCGCGGCTCAGACGAGCAGACAGGCGTCGGATCAAGCCGCTCGTTGAAGCTTGCGGCGGCACGAGCGGCGTCTCGCTGACCCGTGGACTGGTCGTCTTCGCCATCTACGCCGCGAAGGGGTGACCACACCCCCGGCGTCGCGCTCGAGCGGTGCGATGTCACCGTCTGAACGCACCGGACCCGGCTAGAGCGGCCGGGCGGAGGTCGTGGCGTGGGGCAAGACGCTATCGAGCTGGTTGCGCGAGCTGATGCCGAGCTTCATGAAGACCTTGCGCAAGTGGTACTGGACCGTGCGCGGGCTGATGAACAAGCGGACGGCGATCTCCGGATTCGAGAGACCGTCACGGGCGAGTCGCGCGATCTGAGTTTCCTGGGCTGTCAGGTCGCCGCGCGTCTCCGGCGTGCGCTTGCGCACCGTCTCGCCCGTCGCCAGCAACTCGCGGCGGGCGCGGTCGGCGAACGCTTCGATGCCCATCGTCGTCAGCATCTCGTGGGCGGCTCGCAGCTGCTCGCGCGCGTTCGGAAAGCCACTCGTGTGCGGCCCTGACGAGCGCGACGTCGCCGGTCCTGGACGCCGCTTCGGCGAGCTCGGGCACGACGAAGGGTCCGAACCCGACTTGATCGCGCTCGAAGGCTCGCCAAGCGGCGGCTGCATTTCCCGATATGCGACGCCTACGGCGCGCGCTCGAGCGTCGTCGGCCTAACGGGCCGGGAAGGCCGCCCCACCTGGAGCGCCCGGGCCAGGTCCGTGATCGAAAGCAGTCCCCCGAGGCTCCCATCATCGACGACGAGGCCGCGGTTCACATCGCTTGCGGAGAGCTCGGCGAGCGCGTCGATTGCCGATTCGTCCTCGTCGAGCAGTGGGACTTTCTCGCGGGGGATCATCGCGTCCCGGACACGGCGCGTGTTCCACTCGTCGCGCGGCACGGCGGCGACGGAGCGGAAGGAGAGGAGCCCGATCGGGCTCCCCTGCTCGAGCACCGGATATGTCGTGTATCGCCGCGACGAGGCGACGTCGTCCATGAACTGGCCGAGACTGAGGTCAGCCTCGACGGTCACGGGCTGGCGGATCATCAGGTCGCGAACCTTGAGACCGTCGAGGGCCTGCTGGGTGGCGACGTAGCGGGCTTCGGCGGTCGCAGCCTGGAGCAAGAACCAGCCGATAAACGCGAGCCAGGCGCCACTGAACGCTCCCTCGACGATGAACATGAAGACCCCCAGACCGATGAGGAGGAAGCCGAACCCGCGCCCAATGCCGGAAGCGACCCACGTCGCCCACTGCAAATCGCCCCTGAAGTGCCAGAGCCCCGAGCGGAGCACGCGGCCACCGTCCAGCGGCAGCGCCGGCAGCAGGTTGAACGCGAGCAGGATGAGGTTGGTATAGCCGAGCCAGGTAACGACACCGTCGAGCGCGTTCGGGAGCCCTGCGAAGACGGCGACGAGGACGAAGAGAGCTCCAAGCACGAGCGAGACCAGCGGGCCGGCGATCGCGATCCGGAACTCGGCCCCGGCGCTCGGAAAGGCGTCCTTGAACTGCGCCACGCCGCCGAAGAGCCAGAGGTTGATGCCCTCGATCTCGACTCCTTCTCGCTGCGCCTGCAGTGCGTGTCCAAGCTCGTGCAGCAGGAGCGACGCGAAAAAGAGGAGCGCAGCCGCGACGGCCAACGCAACGTACTCACCGTCGGAGAAGCCGGGGTTCTGCGACGGGAAGACGGCGGCTGCGAGCGACCATACGATCAGCGCGAACACGATCAGCCAGCTCCAGTTGACACTGATCCGGATGCCGGCGATGCGGCCCAGCTGGAAGGTCGGATTCACGCGTACGAGTATGGATGAACGAGCGCGAGCTTCGGTGTACACCCTGCTCGCCGCCCTCATGGTGGTCGTCGGCTTCGGTGTCATCGCCGCGCTGACCAGCACCGGCGCCATCACCGCTGGGGACGGCGGCCAGGACGTCGGCACCGACCTCGTCGCCATCAGCCTGACCCCGGGGGCTGCTGCTGAGCGGAGCGCTGCAGCCGGACGATCGCGTTCGCGTCGACTACAACGACGTCCAGCTCACCTTCGACATCGACAAGGGAGCGGCAGAGGCAATGGAGGAGGTCGAAGAGCCGGAGTTGCAGCCGGCACACGTCTAGAAGGGCCACGAAAGCGCGCGCCGGTGGAAGAGGTGATCGGGGCTGGACCGGATGAGCTTGGTGTCCGCGCGCCGTCCCCTCAGGAGCAACGCCTCTTCAATGCCATGTTCGAGAGACCAGCCAGCGACCTTCGTTGTGGCGTGCTAGGCGCTGCGTTGGCTCGCCGCGTATGTTGCGGGGTGAGGTGACGAGCCGAGAGGGCGGAGGTGAGCGTTGAATCCGATCACGTCGTGGCTCATCGACATGGACGGCGTCCTCGTGCGCGAGGAGCACGCGATACCTGGTGCCGCTCGCTTCCTCGCGCGGCTTCGCGAACGAGGTGCTCCGTTTCTCGTTCTGACCAACAACTCGATCTATACGCCGCGCGACCTGGCGGCGCGGCTCCGCCGGAACGGGCTCCACGTGCAGGAGGAGGCGATCTGGACGTCGGCGCTCGCCACCGCGAACCTGCTCGAGAGCCAGCGGCCCGGCGGCTCGGCTTTCGTGATCGGCGAGGCTGGGCTCACGACGGCGCTGCACGAGGTCGGCTATACGCTCACCGACAAGGATCCAGACTACGTCGTCCTCGGGGAGACGCGGAGTTACAGCTTCGTCCGGATTACGCATGCGATTCGCCTTGTTCTGGACGGCGCCCGCTTCATCGCGACCAATCCGGACCCGACAGGACCCGCGCCAGAGGGTCCGCTTCCGGCGACCGGCTCCGTGGCGGCGTTGATCAGCCGCGCCACGGGTGTCGCCCCGTACTTCGTTGGGAAGCCAAACCCGCTGATGATGCGGTATGCGCTGAACGCGATCGGGGCGCATTCTGAAACGACCGCAATGATCGGCGACAGGATGGACACGGACGTGGTCGCAGGCCTCGAAGCGGGGATGCACACCGTTCTCGTCCTGACTGGCTCGACGGCTCGTGACGACGTCGACGGCTATCCGTACCGCCCATCCCGCATCGTTGAGTCGGTTGCGGATCTCCTCGCCGAGATGGAAGACGAAGCAATCGCACAATCGCAGCCCGCTAGTGAGCGCCTTCCGAGCGGCGGCACCTAGGCGCGCCGCACCCACACACGCCCATGCGTAGGTCTCGGGCAGCTCGCCCCGCTGCCATTCGCTCGTCCCCCGGGGCTCGACCGCGGTCTGCGGGCGATCAACGACCTGTCGAGTCGGCGTCGCCTACGAGCCAGCGGTAACAGGCTCGCTCTCAGCGGCGGGTCGGTGCCCTTTCTTCTCCTCCTCTTTCTCCGCTTGGCGTTCGGCTGCCGCGAGCACCGCGGCCGAACCGGCCGCTCCTGCGGCGAGAGCCGCGAAGGCCCAAGCGGTCCCCCAGCGGCTTCTCCCAACCGCTGCGTCTACCGACCACTCGCCAGGTCCGTTCTCCGTCAGGCCGAAGACCGCTGCGAGCAGAACGAGGTTGTACTCGTAGCCACCGCGGCTCACCCAGACGCCCTTCTCCCAGTGGACGGTCTTGATCGCCGTGATCATCGATCCGGAAATCGCCGCTGCGGCGAGCGGCGTGGCAGCGCCGAGGGCGAAGAGAAGACCACCGCCGGCCTCGGCGGCACCCGCGGCCAGGGCGTAGCGGCGTCCCGGCCGAAAGCCGAGCTGCTCGAAGAACGCACCGGTTCCCTCGAGACCCTCGCCGCCGAACCAGCCGAAGAGTTTCTGCGTGCCGTGGCCGACAAAGAGCAGCCCGATCGTCGTTCGCGCCAGATGCCGAAACAGTCCCATCACTACTCCTTTCCCTCGTCAGTGTCGCCGGCGTAGGCAGCCTCGCGCACTGCCTCGTCCGACTCGAGCGCCGCCCCGAGCGCCCCGCCCACGGTTGCAAGGGAGGCGGTGAACCACGCAAGCGTGGCGTAATCGCCTGTCCCAACGGCGTGGCCCAGCCCTGAGCCAAGCGCATCGGGGCTGAGGAGCAGCCCGGCCGCGGCGAGGATCATGAGAAAGAGGGCGGCGTACAGCGTGGCGATCCCGATCAGGACGGTTGCTGCGGTTGCGAAGTTGAACAGGACGACCTGATCGCGCAGGTGGCGAGCCGGCGCTCGCTCCCAGAGGCCGTGGGCCACGATTACCGCTCCAGTCGTGAACGAGACCGCGATGATGGACGTAAGCGCGAGTCGCGTGGACCCCGCCGTCGCCGAGATCCGCCAGACATCGGAGGTGACGAGGCCGTAGGCGCCGGCCACGACCGCCGCCAGCAGCGCGCGGTAGAGCCGAGCCGCCAAGCGCCAGGGGCGGTTTGCCCGCACCATTCCCAGCAGGAGGCGAAGGTGGCTCGCAAGAACCTCCGGCACGAACAGGAATCGCAGCGCCCCTGGGCGATCTGCGGTGTCCGTGGCGAGCTCCTGGAGCACGCTGCGTCCCCAACGCCGTTTCAGGCGCCCGAGCGCACCGTCGCCGTTCCACTGCCCGCGGCCGTCGCCGACCAGCTCGCCGATGAGTTCGACGAGGGTCCGCCGCAACCGCTGCGTGAGGTGCAGCGTGCCCAGGGCGGGCAGCGAGACGACGGCGATCCCGTGCGTCGGGCTGAGCTGCCGTGAGATAGGCCTGCGGCCGACCCGCAGCGGAAGGTCGGTGACGACGATGGCGAGGTCCCAGTTTTCATCCAGCAGCTTGCGCCGCGCTGCCTCGAGGATCTCAGTCGTCTGAGCCGGAGGCGCGACGAGGCGGTCGACCGCAAGCTCGGTCTTCCACTCGACGCCACTGTCCAACGCGCGGAGGTCGTCCGCCAGCTCGCTGGCGACCTTCGCGGTCACGTCACGCGCGAGACCGGGTGCAACGATCACCCCGAGGGCGATGTCCGGCTGCGGCTTTGCGCGGTGCCGACCCGCGGCAGCGGCTTCGGGCTTCGTCGACGCCGCCTCCACGGGAGCCTCGTCAGCGCGGGGCCGGTCCCCGATGCCCGCGATCGCGTCGGCGCTGCGCCCCGGCAACTCTTCGAACAGTTGCTCGAGCGGCCGGATTTCCCCGTTGATCCCGGCCACTGCTACCAGCTTGCGAACGCGTTGGGCCACTGCACACTCCTTGGCGGCGGGGCGAAGCCGGTCCGCGCAACTCGCAACGGCACGAATCCGCTGCTTTACCTCTAGCCCCGGACCGGGCACCCACAAACTGTCGGATCTGCGACAGTCCACGGATCACTCGCCCGATCGAGCTCGCCCCCGTCCGAAAGCCGCGGGCAGATAGCCCGCGATTCGCTCCGTGGCTGCGCGCGACGATGAAGCAGGAGGACTTCGACGGGCTGCCTGGGAACGACGTCGAGGCGCTTGGACGCTTCGCCACTCGTCGCACCCACCCAGCGGGAAGGATTCTCTTTCGCCAGGGCGAGCGGCCACACGCGCTCCTGGTCATCGAGCGGGGAGAGGTTGAGCTTGTGTACGAGACCGGCTCCGACCGCTTCGTTGTGCACCTGCTGTACGCGGGGTCGAGCGTCGATCACCTCGCGATCCTGCTCGGCATTCCCTATCCCTATTCCGCAGTCACGCTGAGCGAGGCGACGATCCTCCGCGTCCGCCTCGACACGATCCTCGCGCTTGAGGAGCTCTTTCCCGAAATTGCCTTCCGCTGGCTTCGCCTGCTGGCACACACGCTCGACCGTGCCCACCAGCGGCTTCTGGAGATGGCTGGCAAGTCAGCCCTTGAGCAGGTCAGTCATGTTCTCCTGCACGAGTCGGCCGAGCGCAACGAACCAACGCTGGACCTGACTCAGGAGGAGCTAGCAGCAACGCTGGCGCTGAGCCGACAGACGGTCTCACGCGCGCTGCACGACCTGGCCCATGAGGGCGCGATCAAGCCGGGGCGGCGCCGCATCCACCTCCTCGATCTCGAGAAGCTGCGCACGCACGTGCCGAGCTGAGACCGTCGCCAGGCTTGCAGCGGGGCGGGACGACCTCGCGCGAGTTGTAACGGCTGCAGTGTCGCAGATCCGACGGTTTCCACCCGGCCGCCGAGGGCTAGCGTCGAACCACGTCACACATGGAGCTGGCATCAATGTGAGGACAGCTCGCGGGGTCGGGTGGCTCTCGCGAGCACATTCATGGCGTCAGTCGACGTGGAGCACGATCTTGGCTCCGAGTGCGTCCGCATCACCCGGCGGCGATAGCAGCCCGCCTAGGGCCGCCCGATCACGCAAACCGCGGGAACCGGGCGCAGGTCCTTGACCAGCACCTGGTTCACGGAGAACTCGGCCAGCCGGATCCTCTCGCTCAGCTGGTCCGCCAGCTCGCGAGCTCGGCCGGGCTGCGTGTGGCGAGCGTCCCAGAAGAGATAGACCGCTCCATCGGGGGCGAGATGCCGCCGGACGATCCCCAGCGCCTCCTTTGGCTGATGCCAGAAGGGCGCGACGTTGAAGGCGAAGACCTTGTCGAATCGCTCGTCCCCGAAGTCCGCCTTCTCGAGCGCGACCGTCTTCAGTACGGCCCTGCCTCCTGCGACGTGCTCGCGATTCCTACGCGCGGCCATCTCAATCATCTTCTTCGAGCGATCGATCGCGGTGATCCGTCCGCTGGTCAGCCGCTCGCAGACCAGCGATACGGCCACGCCGTGTCCGCAGCCGACCTCCAGCACGCGATCGGCTGGGTCGAGCGCCAGGGTGTCCACCGCCCACACGAACCGTTCCGAGGGCTTGCTCGCCATGCCCTACGCTCTGCCTTTTCCGGACAAGGGCCGCACCGCTCTCCTGTGGCGGCCTCCTGCTGTTGGCGCTGGGACCGTGTGCGCCTGGAGTGCAAGCATCGCTGCCGCGGCTTCACCGGCGACCGCATCGGGGATCGCGGTCGCGGCTCGTTCGAGCACGAGCAGTCGTGCACCGGGGATCTCGCGCGCAAGTGTTCGTCGGCGCCACCCGCTGAGGTCTCGCCTCACGCTCGTTGCGGCTCGTAGCGAAGCAGCACCACACCCGAGTCGTACGTTTCCGTCCCAAGCAGCGTCAGCCGGAGCTTCTCCTCTTCCCAGAACGGCCGCTCGCCCTTGCCCCACACGGCCGGGTGCAGCGAGAACCAGAACTCGTCGACGAGGCCGGCCGCGAGGAGATTCCGCGTGAGCTCGCCGCAGCCGTTCGTGATCAGGTCTCCGTCGCGCTCCGCCTTCAGCTTCGCCACCGCGTCCTCGAGCTCGCCTTTCAGCAGCGTCGCGTTCCAGGTCAGCGGCTCCTGCAGCGTGCGCGAAGCGACGAACTTCGGCATGGGGTTGAGCAGGTCCGCCCACTCTCCTTCCGCCGCCATCCAGTAGTCGGCGAGCCCCTCGTAGTTCTTGCGCCCGTACAGCAGCGCTGTGTCGCCCTCGAACAGCCGCAGCGACGCCTCCATGTGGTCGCCTTCGGGCACGAACCACTCCTCCACGGTCATGACGCCGTCGACGGTCATCGCCGTCAAGACGATCAGCCTGCTCATCGCTCCTCCTGGGGGTTCTCGTCTTTTCGATTAGGCACTTCCTTGGACGGCCCGGAAGCCTGGAATTCATCGCCGGCCCTGGCCGGGAGCAGGGCGCGCAGGTCGTCGATCATGTCGGCCTCGCCGGCGTTCTTGTCCGGCCGGTAGCGCTTCACGCGGGCAAAGCGGAGCGCGACGCCGCCGGCGTAGCGCGTCGAGGACTGCACGCCGTCGAGTGCGATCTCGACGACGAGCTCGGGGCGGACGAGCACGGCGATCCCGCGGCGGCCGGTCTCGCGCGCGAGCAGCTGCTTCGTCTGCCACGTCAGGAGCTCGTCCGTCAGCCCCTTGAAGCACTTCCCGACTATGACGAAGTCGTCCGTGCCCGGGTCGCGGGCGCCGAGGTGGAGGTTCGGCCCGGCGCCGTCGGGCGGGCGAGCAGCACGAAGTCGTCGCTTTCACCGCTGTCCCGGCGCACGTAGCCGAGTGCCGCCTCCCAGAATTCCGTCTGGCGCTGCAGATCGTCCACGCGCAAAACGATCGAGCCGATTCGAATCATCGCGGTGATGGTACGCCGGAAGTGGCTTTAGTCCTCGCCTTCCCAGTATTCGAGCTCAGGCCCGGGGCGAGCGAAGATGATCCGCTCGCCGGCGACGCTCCGCGCGCCGATCTTGCCCGTGTCGAGGTACTCGACGATGTCCGGCGCGATCAGCGTGGAGAGCATGAGGACGCGGACGGGCGCGTCCGTGTCGTTGCGGATCTGGTGCGCGCCCTCCTTGCCGCGCGGGAACGCGACGACGTCGCCCTGGCGCAGCTGCTGCTCGCCCTCGTGCGTGCGGAGCGTCGGCTCGCCGCGGAGGACGATCGCCCATTCCTCGTTCGCGTGGTGGGTGTGAAATGGCCCCTGCTTGTTTCCCGGCTCGACCTCGTACATGCTCGCGCCGATCAGCTCGGCGTCGGTGTGCGCGCCGACCCAGGCGTCCTTGAAGCGCCAGCCCTCGCGCTCTTCCGTGCGATCCCACTCGTCTGCGTTGAGATTGAAGATCTTCATGCGGAAAGCCTAGTAGTAGGACTTTGTTAGCTCGGTAGAGGGTGTTGTGCGAAACGCCCGATTTGCTGGGACTTTGCAGAGCCCTCTGACGGACTCGAACCGTCGACCCCCTCCTTACCATGGAAGTTTGGGAGCGTCACGCCAGTACACGTGCGATCACTCGCGACACAGTTTCTCCTGCAAAATCGAGCTGTTGAAGGCGGTGGAGATGCGTCGCGAGACGTCGCGCGTGTCGTTTGTGATGTGTCCGTTTTGTGTCCGCGCGCTGATGTCTAGCACGACAACGTATTTCCCGTGTACCGCCGTCCTCGCGCTACCCCGCGACCGGCAGCGAAGTTCGGGGAGACCCGAGCCTTCGTTCCCAGAGACGTTGGCGCGGTCGCGTCTCGCCCGGCACGATCTCGCCGGCGGGGCGAAGGGTTATCCCAGACGCGTCGAAAGGCTCGCGATTGGCGCGAGAGGCGGCGACCTAACAGGGAACTACGAGCCCGCGAAGAGAACGGCAGCGACAGTCGCCGCCCCGAGCACGATGCCCGCGGCCGTCAGCGCTGTCGCGACTCGCGCGTCAAGCGGCTCCCACTCTCCGCGCTGAAGGGCAGTCTCGACCGCGTGCTGCCGGCGATGCCCGTAGTAGATGAACGCGACGCCGAGCAGCGAATAGCCGACGCCGAGCAGCTCATACGGCCAGGAAGCGCCGCTCGAGAGCTCAGGTACGAGTTTGCCGGCGGCAAGACCGACCGCGAGTGCCGTCAGCCCGCTCCGCCACCACGCGAGGTATGTGCGCTCGGTCGCGAGCCGTGTACGACGTGTGGCGTCTTCAACTTCCACGCCAGGATAAAACCACGACTCGGCACGCACATCAGCATCTGTGGGCGATGCGGTCGCGTTCGGCGGGCGCCACCACCTCAGCATGCCGATTTGCTCGGTGGTCCGGGTTCTCGCGTCACCGCTCTCGTGTGGCTCGAAACGACGCAGCTCGCCCGGCACGAGTCGCCGAAGACGGCGGCTGCTTATCGGATCCAGCCCTTTCGCTGACAGAGCTCGTCTTCTGCCAAAGCGGCGCTTGAGCTCGAGAGGGCGTCGGCGGGGCAGTTCGTGCCGTGCTGCGCTCCTTCGGGTCTAAGCTCTTCTTCGGGCGATGGGAGCTACGCGAGTGTCGACGTGAATGCCGGATCGACGGGAGGTAGGTATGTCAGCTTCTGAAACGAGGACGGTTCGCCCGGGCCTTTCGGTTGGGCCCACGAGCGAGTTCAGCCTGTTTTTCCGTGTCAAGCCTGGCGAGGGTGAAGACATCCGAGCTGCGCTTCGGGATCTGCAGGAGACGCCGGGGTACCGGCCAGGCGACTACGGCATGGCGATCGCGACGATCCACGAGGCGCGGTTCGTTCTCTTCGACGACGACACGCGGCTCGCGTTCATCACGAGCTTCGACGGGTCCTGGGACGCCTACATGGACGACTTCTTCACGTCAGGGCCGACGCTGGCCCTTTTCGTTGCCATCTTCCAGCACGTCGAGGGCTACGAGGGCCTGCCTGATCTCCAGGCGGTGAAGGCGTTCGTCCTCGGAGCAGAACAGACGGCGGCGGCGTATCAGCGGAATTACGGAGGCACCGTGAAGGAGATCAGAAAGGCCCTGCGGGTAAACGACGCGTTCCAGCGGGTGCTGGACGATCCCGACGCCGGCGAGGCGCTCCAGCATCCCGCGCTGAAGCCGCTGCTCGACGAGGCGGCCGACTAGTCCGGCGAGGGGGGAGGCGATGTCGGACCACATCTCGGGGCCGCGGGCGCTGGCGGAGCCGATCGCGGACATCACGGACGTCTTCGCCTTTCCAAGCCCGGAGCGGCAGGGGCATCTGGTGGTCGTGCAGAACACGCTCCCGTTTGCGCAGCCCTCGGCCCTCTTCTCGGACGGGCTCGTCTACCGCTTCCGGCTGCGGCCGCTAACGCCGGGAGCCCCGAGTGATCCTGCGCCGTTCGTTGTCGCCGACGAAGAATTCGTGTTCGACTGCGTGTTTTCCGACCCGGCCGCAGGCGACGGCGCGCGGGGACAGGAAGGCGCATGCACGACGCCTGCCGGCGGCACGGTCACCTTCAAGGTGAACGATGAGCAGGGCGGGTCCGGTCATGGCGTGCGAGTGTTTGCCGGGCCGCGCTGGGATCCGTTCATCATGGACGCACCGGCGGCGTTGAAGACGATCGCGACCGGCAAGCTCGCGTTCACCGATCCGGGTGCGATCTACATGGACGGCAAGAACGTCCTCAGCCTCGTCGTCGAGGTCGACTGTGCGCAGGTCTTGAACGGCGTGGAGCTGGTCGGGGTCGTCGCCGAGACGCTGACGCGGGGCAAGCTCGCGGTGCGAATCGAGCGGGTCGGCAGGCCGGAGGTGAAGAACATGATGCTCGCCCCGAAGCAGTTCGATCCGGTCAACCGCGACCTCGAGATCCGCGATCTCTACAACATGGAGGACGCGTTCCACCTCGCCGACGGCTATCAGGGCGCATACCGCGCCCGGCTGAACGCCAACCTCGCCTTCTGGGACGGCCTCGACGGCAAGACGGACTGGCCCGTGGACGGCGACGGCACGCACCCGCTGACCGAGCTCGTTCTTGCCGACTACCTCGTCGTCGACACCAGCAAGCCGTATGCCGAGCAGGGCTCCTTCCTCGAGATCGAGCGCGCCGTGCGCCAGGGCCGGGCGCACGAGACGTGCGGCGGGCGAGCGCCCAACGACGACGTCATGGACACGACCTTCACGCTGATGATCAACGGCGGCAACGGGCCGGTGATCCGCGACGGCGTCGACCGGTCGACGAGGCCGGCGTCGCGGACGTTCCCGTACCTCGCGCCGGCGAACCCGGACCCGCCTCAGCCGCCCGAGCACCACTGATGGGGATCGAGCTCGAGGACATCCAGAGCGGCGCGCTGCGCGAACGGCCGAACCCTTATGTGGGCAGGTACCTGTTGCTCCGCATCGACGATCGGGCGGCGGGCCGGGAACTGGTTCGGCGTCTGCACTCGTTCGTCGAGTCCAACCGGCTATCGGCCGATCCGACCCAGGACACCTCGGGGACGGTCGCGTTCACCTATCGCGGTCTCGAGGCGCTCGGCGTACCGCAGGGATCGCTCGACAGCTTCGCGCCGGAGTTCCGGCAGGGGATGGCGGCGCGCGCGGACGAGATCGGCGACGTCGGCGAGAGCAGCCCCGAGCACTGGGAGAAGCCGCTCGGGACGGGCGACGTGCACGTCGCGGTGTCCGTGCTGTCGCCCGACGCGGCGCGCTTGGAGGCGCTCGCCGAGCGCGCGCGGACAGCACACGAGCAGCTGCCGGGCGTCGAGGTGATCTGGCGCCAGGACTGCTACCAGCTCCCGACGGGTCGCACCTCGTTCGGGTTCAAGGACGGCATCGGCCAGCCCGCGGTCGAAGGAAGCGGGAATCCGCCGACAAACCGGCAGGAGCGGCCGATCAAGGCCGGCGAGATCATCCTCGGCTACCCGGACGAGACCGGCGAGTTGCCGCCGATGCCGACGCCCGAGGTGCTCGGCCGCAACGGCACGTACGTCGTCTTTCGCAAGCTGCACACGCGTGTTGCGGCCTACCGGCAGTACCTGCGCGCGAAGGCGGCGAGCCGCGAAGCGGAGGCGCTGCTCGGCGCGAAGATGGTCGGACGCTGGCAGAGCGGGTGCTCGCGCGCCACGGCGTCCCGCTCGTCCTCGGCGAACGCGCGCAGGTAGAAGTCGCTGAAGAACGCGTCCCAGGTTTCCGGCGAGCTGGACGCTCCCGACTCCACGGCGTCGCGCAGTCTAGGAGACCCCTGGGAGCGCCGCCCGCTTCAATGCCCGCATGCTCCGCGTCCGCCGCTGCCCGCCGGCCCGTTCCTCCTCGTCGGCCTCGCCCGCTCCGGCCGCGCCGCCGGCCGAGTCCTGCGCGCGCTCGGCGAGGAGGTCGCCGGCTGCGACGCGCGGCGGTCGCCCCGGCGGCCCGCGCGGCGCTCGTGGCGGCCGGCGTCGCGGTGCACGCGCCAGCGACGGCGTCGCGCTGCTCGACGGCGTCGGCGGCGGTGGTCAAGAGCCCCGGCGTCCCGCAGGAGGCGCCGGTGATCCGCGCGGCGCGCGAGCGCGGGCATCGTCGTGCTCGGCGAGCTCGAGCTCGGCTGGCGGCTGCTGCCCAACCCGCTGATCGCCATCACCGGCTCCAACGGGAAGACGACGACGACGGAGCTCGTCGCCGCGATGCACCGCGAGGCCGGGCCTCCCCGTCGCGGCCGCCGGCAACGTCGGCACGGCGCTGACCACGCCTCGCCGGCTCGCTCGACCCCGCCGCGGTCGTGGTCTGCGAGGCGTCGTCGTTCCAGCTCGAGGACACGCTCGCCTTCGCGCCCGACGCCGCCGTGCTGCTCAACCTCGCGCCCGACCACCTCGACCGCCACGGCACGTTCGCCGCGTACCGCGAGGCCAAGCTCGCGATCTTCGCCCACCAGCGGCCGCGCGACGTCGCGGTCCTGCCGCTGCGCCCGAGGCCGCTCGCGGCGCGGAGATCCTTCGAGCCGCCGCGCGGCGCGTGCTCTTCGGCGGCGGACGGCGACGTCGCGCGCCGCGGACGGGGCGCTGCCTGGCGCGGCGAGCCGGTCATCGCCCTCGCCGAGATCCGGCTGCGCGGCGCCCACAACCTCGAGAACGCGATGGCCGCGAGCCGCGGTCATGCCTCGCGCGCGGGATCGATCCGCGGCGGTGCGCCGACGCGCTGCGCACGTTCGCCGGCGTCGAGCACCGGCTCGAGGAGGTCGGGCGGTTCGGCGGCGTGCTCTACGTCGACGACTCCAAGGCCACCAACGTCGCCTCCGCGGTCGTCGGCATCCGCTCGTTCCCGCGGCGGCGTGCACGCGATCCTCGGCGGTCGCGGCAAGGACGAGGACTACGCGCCGCTCGCCGCGGCCGTCGCCGAGCACTGCCGCGCGGCGTACCTCGTGGGGGAGGAGGCGCCGCGGATCGGCGACGCGCTCGCCGGCGCGGCGCCCGCGCACGACTGCGGCGACCTCGAGCACGCCGTCGCCGCCGCCCGCGCCGCGGCGCGCCCGGGCGAGGTGATCCTGCTCTCGCCCGCCTGCGCCTCCTACGACCAGTACCGCTCCTTCGGCGAGCGCGGCGAGCACTTCAAGGCGCTCGCCCGCGCGGAGCAGCGGAGGCGCCCGGGGCGCGCGCGATGTTCTGACAAGGGAGCGGCGCCGTCGAAACGGGTCTGATGCCGAGATCCGCCAGCAGCCGCTCGAGCACCGCCTGCTCCTGACGGCGACGTTCTGCCTCCTGGCGGGCGGGGCGGTGATGGTCTTCTCGGCGTCCTCGGCGCGCACGCTGCTCGAGGGCCAGGGCGACGGCACGGCCTACCTGGTCAAGTACGTCATCTACGGCGCCGTCGGCCTCGCCGTGATGCAGCTGCTCGCGCGCGTCGGCCTCGACAAGGTCCGCAAGGTCGACGCCGCTGCTGCTGGTCGTCGCCTTCGTCCTGCTCGCTGCTGGTCCTGATCCCCGGCTTCGGCGTCCGGGTCAACGGCGCGCGCCGCTGGCTCGGCGCCGGCCCGCTCCAGTTCCAGCCGGCCGAGATCATGAAGCTCGCGCTGGTCCTGCACGCCGCGCGATGATCGCGGCGCGGCCGAAGATCACGCCGCAGCCTGCGCGCCGCCGGCCCGATCTTCCTGCCCGGCGCCGCGGCCGTGCTGCTGATCGCCGCCCAGCCCGACCTCGGCACCGCGCTGGTGTCGCTTCACGATGGCGGCGATCCTCGTCGCGGGCGGGCTGCCGGTCCGCCAGCTGGTCCTGGTCGCCGGCGTCGGCGCGGTCGCTCGTGATGCTCTTCGCGCTCGTCGAGCCCTACCGCCGCGCGCGGCTGGTCGCTTCCTCGACCCGTGGGCGCACGCCGGCACGGACGGCTTCCAGTCCGTCCAGGGCCAGATCGCGATCGGCTCGGGCGGGCTGTTCGGGCTCGGCCCCGGCCAGTCCGTGCAGAAGATCTTCTACCTGCCCGAGGCCCACACGGACTTCATCCTCGCCGTCATCGGCGAGGAGCTCGGGCTCGCCGGGATCTGCGGCCTGCTCGCCCTCTACGGCATGATCGCCTACGCCGGGCTGCGGACCGCGAAGGCCGCGCGCGACCGCTACGCCAAGCTGCTCGCCGCCGGCATCACCTCGCTGATCCTGTGCCAGGCCCTGCTCAACGTCTACACCGTCCTCGGGCTCGCGCCGCTCACCGGCGTCCCGCTCCCGTTCATCTCGTCCGGCTCGACGTCGCTGATCGTGCTGCTGAGCGGCGATGGGCCTGCTGCTCAACGTCGCGAGCGGCAGCACGCCCGCGCTGCGCGCGGTCCGGGACGCGACCGCGGAAGGAGGGCCATGAGCGCACCACGGATCGTGATCGCGGCCGGCGGGACGGCCGGGCACGTGGTGCCGGCCATCGCGGTGGCCGACGCGCTGCGGGCTGAGGGCGCCGAGGTCTCGTTCGTCGGCGGCGAGCGCGCGGAGGCGGAGCTCGTCCCGGCCGCGGGCTACGCGCTCGACCCGATCCGCGTCGAGGGGATCAGCCGCACCAACCCGCTCAAGGCCGCCCGCGCGCGGCGCTCAAGGCGGCGCGGCGCTGTCGGCGCGCGCGCGGCGATCCTGCGCCGCCGCGAGGCCGACGCGGTGCTCGGCGGCGGCGGCTACGTGGCCGGCCCGGTCGGGCTCGCCGCGGTGCTCGCGCCGGATCCCGCTCGTGCTGACCGAGGCCGACTCGCACCTCGGGCTGACCAACCGGCTGCTGGCCGCGCCGCGCCCGCCGCGTCTGCCTCGCCTTCCCGCTGCCGGGCCGCGACGGCGAGCGCTACCTCGTCACCGGCCGCCCCGTGCCGCCGCGCGACGGCCGACCGCGAGGACGGCCCGCGCCGCCCTCGGCCTCGGCGACGAGGAGCCGCTGCGTGCTCGTCTTCGGCGGCTCGCTCGGCGCCCGCTCGATCAACGAGGCGGCGGTCGCGGCCTTCGCCGACGCGCCCTACCGCGTGCTCCACGTCGCCGGCCGGCGCGACTTCGCCGACGCTCGACCGCGCCCGGGCCCGCACTACGACCTGCGCGACTACATCGACGCCGTTCGGCACCGCGCTGGCCGCCGCCGACCTCGCGGTCGCCCGCTCGGGCGGCTCGATCTTCGAGCTCGCCCAGTACGGCGCTGCCCGCGGTGCTGATCCCGTACCCGCACGCCACGCGCCGACCACCAGACCGCCAACGCCGCGCTGGATGGAGCGACGGCGGCGCCGCGATCGTGCTCGCCGACGCGCGAGCTCACGCCGCAGCGCCTGCGCGCGGCGGTCGACGCGATCCTGCTCGACCCCGACCGGCTGGCCGCGATGGGCGCCGCCTCGGCCCGCGCTCGCGCGCCCCGACGCGGCGCGCCGACGTCGCGCGCGAGGTCCTGGACGCGATCGGCTGAGCGGCGGAGGCGGCCTCGCCGAGTCCGGATCGCCGCTGCGGCCCGTGTCCGGCGGAGCGGCCCTGCTCAGACCGGCGCGAGCAGCTCCCGCTCGACCACCACGGCGAGCGCGAGCGTCTTGTAGCCCACGTCGTCGAAGAGCACGACGAGCGCGTCGTCGTCGTAGCGCTGCACGACGCCCTCGCCCCACTCGCCGTGCGCGACCCGCGCGCCGACCGGGAACGGGCACGTCGTCGGCGGCCCGCTTCGGCGCGGCCGGCCTCGCAGTTGTCGCAGTGCCCGCACGGCGGCTCGAACGGCTCGCCGAAGTAGGAGAGGACGAAGCCGCGCCGGCAGTCGTCGGTCTCGGCGTAGGCGCGCATCATGTCCACGCGCGAGCGGTCGAACGCGCGCCGGTTGCCCTCGGCCTCGGCCGCCGCCTCGATCGCCTCCTGGCGGCCGGGCCCGTCGTCGCCGCGGCGCGACCTCGCCGTCGGGCAGCACCTCGACCGCGCCCGCCTCCTCGAGCCGCGCGACGCGCGGTCGCGAGCTTGGTCTGGCTCGAGCTCGGTCGCCTCCTGCAGCGCGCGCCGGCTCGACCGGGCCGCCCGCGTCGCTGCACCGCCTCGAGACCGTGCGCGAGCTCGGCGACGCTCGACCTGCCCGCCGCCGGCGAAGAAGCGCCGCAGGCCGAGGTCCTCGGCGCGGTAGAAGAGCACGCTCTCGGCCGGCTCGCCGTCGCGGCCCGGCGCGCCCGACCTCCTGGTAGTAGGCGTCGAGCGACTCGGAGATCTCGGCGTGGACGACCCAGCGCACGTTCGGCTTGTCGACGCCCATGCCGAACGCGGTGGTGGCGACGACGACGTCGAGCTCGTCGTCCATGAAGCGCTCCTGCACCGTCGTCGCGCTCGGCGCCCGCGCATCCCCGCGTGGTAGGAGGCGGCGCGCAGCGCCGTCGCTCGCACAGCGTCGCCGGCGAGCTCCTCGGCCGCGCGCCGGGTGGCGACGTAGACGATGCCGGGCGGCGGCGCCGCGGCGACGTGCTCGCGCAGCGCGCGCAGCTTGCGCTCGGCCGTCCCGTGGAAGCGCTCGACCGCGAGGCGGATGTTCGGCCGGTCGAAGCCGCGGACCAGGATCGCCGGGGTCGCGCAGCCCGAGCCGCTCGACGATCTCCGTCGCGCACGGGCGGCGCGGCGGTCGCGGTGAGGGCGAGCACCGGCGGGCGCCCGAGCGCCTCGACCGCCGCGCCGAGCCGCAGGTACTCCGGCCGGAAGTCGTGGCCCCACTCGGAGATGCAGTGCGCCTCGTCGACCACGAGCAGCGACGGCGTCGCGCGACCGCGAGCTCGTCGAGCACGTCCGGCGTTGGCGAGCTGCTCGGGCGCGAGGAAGACGAACTCGAGCGCGTCCTCGGCCAGCTCGGCGAGCGCGGCCTCGCGCTCGGCGGCCGGGATGGTCGAGTTGAGCTGCGCCGCGCCGCCCGCCGCGCGCTCGCGCAGGTCGTCGACCTGGTCGCGCTGGAGCGCGATCAGCGGCGAGACGACGACGGTCGCGCCCGGGCAGCAGCAGCCCGGCGATCTGGTAGATGGCCGACTTGCCCGAGCCGGTCGACATCACCACGAGCGTGTCGCGGCCGGCGAGCACGGCCTCGATCGCCTCCCGCTGCCCGGGCCGCAGCGCGTCGAAGCCGAACGCCTCCCGCGCGACCCGGTCGATCCGGTCGGTCGCCATGCCGCGGGGCTGCCCGGCGATCGCGCGGCGAAACGGGCCGCCCTAGGGTGGCAGCGCGATGAGCACGCGAGACCCTGGGCCGGGCGGCGCTGCACTTCGTCGGCATCGGCGGCGCGGGCATGAGCGGCCTCGCGCTCGTCGCCCACGCGCTCGGCGCGAGCGTCACGGGCTCCGACCGCGCCGCCGGCTCGCCCTACGGCGGCGCCGCTGCGCGCGGCGGGGATCGAGCCGGCGATCGGCCACGACGCCGCCAACGTGCCCGCCGGACGCCGAGCTCGTCGTCTCCTCGCGCGATCCCGCCCGAGAACCCGGAGCGCGCGCGCGCGCGAGCGCGGCCAGCGCGAGCTGCACCGCGCCGACGCTGCTCGGCGAGCTCACCCGCCTGAGGCCGACGATCGCCGTCACCGGCACCCACGGCAAGACGACGACGTCGAGCATGCTCGTGCACGCGCTGCGCGGCTGCGGGCTGGACCCGGGCTACCTCGTCGGCGGCGCGGTCCGCTCGACCGGCGCCAACGCCGGCTGGGGGGCGGGGGAGTGGCTCGTGGTCGAGGCCGACGAGTCCGACCGCTCGCTGCTCGAGCTCGCGCCCGACGATCGCCGTGCTCACCAACGCCGAGCTCGACCACCACACGACCTACGCCTCCCAGCGCGACGTCGACGACACGTTCCGCGCGTTCCTCGCGCTCGCCGCAGCGCGGCCGTCGTCTGGGACCGGCCGGCGCTGCTCGCGCTCGCGCCGGCGGCCTCGACGTCGTGCCTTCGACGCCGAGCCCGAGCTGACCGCCGGCGGCTCGCGCTTCGCGCTCGACGGCGTCGCGGTCGAGCTCTCGGTCCCGGGCGCCCACAACGCCCGCAACGCCGCCGCCGCGCTGACCGCGGCGCGGCTCGCCGGGCGCCGACCTCGCGCGGCCGCGGCGCCGCGCTGCGCGACTTCCAGGGCGCCGGCCGGCGCTTCGAGCGGCTCGGCACGACCGCGGCGGGCGCCGAGGTCGTCGACGACTACGCCCACCACCCGACCGAGGTCGCCGCGACGCTCGAGGCCGCCCGCACGCTCGCGCCGCGCCGCGTCGTCGCCGTCTTCCAGCCGCACCTGTTCTCGCGCACGCAGCGCGCAGGCGCGCGGAGTTCGGCGGCGCGCTGGCGCTCGCCGACGAGGTCGTGGTGCTCGACGTCTACCCGGCGCGCGAGCGCGCGGAGGACTTCCCGGGCGTCACCGGCCTGCTCGTCGCCGAGGCGGCCGCCGACGCCGGCGGCGGCAGGACGCGTCGCCTGGATGCCCGACCACGCCGCCGCCGAGGCCTACCTGCGCGACGCGTCTGCGCGAGGGCGACCTCGTGCTGACGCTCGGCGCCGGCGACGTCGACGCGCTCGGCCGCGCGCTCGTCGCCTGACGCGTCCAGGTAGGAGGTCGCCGCGCGCGCGGCGAAGCACTGGCGCCATGGTCCGGCGGATCCGCATCCGCCGCCGCGCTGCCCGCGGGCGCTGGCGCTCGCCGCGATCGGCGCTGCGTGCTCGGCTGGCTGTGGTTCCGCGACTCGAGCTTCGCCGCGCGTCGAGCGAGGTCGTCGATGCACCGGCAGCGGCTCGCTCCGAGGGCGAGCAGGTGCGTCGCCGCGCTCGAGGCGGCCGGCGCCGGGATGACGCACGCTGCACGTCGACGAGGACGCGCTCGCGCGACGCCGTCGAGCCCTTCTCGTCCGTCGGCCGACCTGCGCGTCCGGCCGACTTCCCGCACGCGCTGCGCATCGAGGTCGCTCGAGCACCGGCCGGTCGCGCGTCGTCGCAGACGAGCGGCGCGCGAGGTCCCGGTCGACCGGCGGCGGGCTGCTGCTGCGCGGCGTCCGCGCCGACGACGCTCCCGATCGTCACGCTCGACCGAGCCGCCGGTCGAGGGCCGCGTGCACGGACCGGCGCGCGCTCGCGCGCGCTGCGCGGTCGCGGCCGCCGCGCCCGCGCGCGCTGCGGCGCGCGGTCCGAGCGCGCTCTACTTCGGCGACGCGCGGCATCGGCGCTCGACCTGGACGGACGGCCCGGACCTCGTGTTCGGCGACGCGCGACGCCGCGGCGGCGAAGTGGAAGGCGGCGGCGCGCGTGCTCGCCGAGACCTCGGCGGCGGGCGCGACCTACCTCGACCTGCGGGTCCCGGGCGGGTCGCCGCGGGCGGCGTCGGGCCGCTCGACCGACCGGAGCCGACGCCGGACCCGAGCGACCCACCGCGAGTACCCTCAACCCTCAGCGGCTGAGAATAGCCCAACTCTCGACCCGTGGTCGAGACTTTGGCGGTTTGCAATCGATCTTGCCGCGGTTCGCTCTCTTTGACATCGGGAAGGAAATCCCCGTACCGTGCGGGAATCCGCGCCGTCAGCGAGCGCTGCAAAACGCTCGACTCTAACTCGAGGTCCGGACAGAACCTCATGGAAGCAGGCAGCTATCTCGCAGTGATCAAGGTCGTCGGCGTCGGCGGCGGTGGAACCAATGCCGTCAACCGCATGATCGACGCCGGCCTCTCCGGCGTGGAGTTCATCGCCTGCAACACCGACGCCCAGGCGCTCCAGATGACGGACGCCGACATCAAGCTGCAACATCGGCCACCAGCTCACCAAGGGCCTCGGCGCGGGCGCCAACCCGCAGATCGGCCAGGGCGCCGCGGCCGAGTCGCGCGACGACATCAAGGAGGCGCTCAAGGGCGCGGACATGGTCTTCGTCACCGCCGGCGAGGGCGGCGGCACCGGCACCGGCGCCGCGCCCGTGATCGCCGAGATCGCCAAGAACGAGATCGGCGCGCTGACCGTCGGCGTCGTCACGCGCCCGTTCGGCTTCGAGGGCGCGCAGCGCGCGCGCCAGGCGCAGGAGGGCATCGACCGCCTGCGCGAGATGGTCGACACGCTGATCGTGATCCCGAACGAGCGGCTGCTGTCGATCGTCGAGCGGCGCACGAGCATCCTCGACGCGTTCCGCGAGGCCGACAACGTCCTGCGCCAGGGCGTCCAGGGCATCACCGACCTGATCACGATCCCCGGCCTGATCAACCTCGACTTCGCCGACGTGCGCACGATCATGCACGACGCCGGCTCGGCGCTGATGGGCATCGGCACCGCGACCGGCGAGTCGCGCGCCGCCGAGGCCGCCAAGGCGGCGATCTCCTCGCCGCTGCTCGAGGAGTCCGTCGAGGGCGCCACCGGCATCCTGCTCAACATCACCGGCGGCAAGCGACCTCGGCCTGTTCGAGGTCAACGAGGCGGCCGAGATCATCCACTCGGCCGCCGACGCCAACGCGAACATCATCTTCGGCGCCGTGATCGACGAGGGGATGGGCGACGAGATCCGCGTCACGCTGATCGCCACCGGCTTCGACAAGCGCGCGGCGCCGTACGGCGCGCGGCCGCGCGCAGGAGCGCGCGCGCGGGCCGCGTCGACCGCGGCCCGCGGATCGACGATCGCCAGCGCTCCTCGCTGGAGATCTGCGACGACGAGATCGACATCCCGCCGTTCCTGCGCTAAGCGGCGTCGGCGCATCCGGTGCGCCGAACGGCGCATTCAGGCGCTCGGTCCGGTTTGCCACGGTGAGATCGACGAATCTCGACCCGCGGCCGGGGCGATCGGCGTCAGGCCCTACCCGCTAGCACGATTTCTCCGCATCTTGCGGAGATCCCGTCGGCCGAGCGGGGCGAAGCGGACCGCCGCGGTGGCTCTCGGCACGCAGAAGCTGGAGACTGGCGGAGACGGAGCGTCCGGGGAGGCCGCGGGAATTGGCAGTGGCGAGAACGTGCAGGGAGGGCGGAGACGAGATCGTCGCTCGCGCCCGCGTGGAGGCCCTCCTGCGTACCCACCGCCGTACATTGCTGCGCCTGGCGCGGCGCTGGAGCGCTAACGCGGAGGACGCCGAGGATGCGCTCCAGCGGGCGCTCGAGATCTACCTGCGGCGGGTGCACGCGGTCGCGCCGGCCACCGAGCTGGCCTGGCTCAAAGTGGTGCTGCGCCATGAGGCGCTGGCGCTGCGCCAGAAGCACGGCGACGGCTCGCCGCTCGA
>CAWDIJ010000003.1:0-16594 GCA_963802375.1 uncultured Actinomycetes bacterium | reverse complement strand
GGGCGGGAGCTAGAGCTGCTCCACAAGAGCGGCCTTGCGCCGCTCGAACTCGCCGGCGTCGATCTTTCCCGCGTCGCGCAACGCGACCAGCTTCTCGAGCTGCTCGAGCGGCTGGTCGCCGGGAGCCTCCGTCTCCTCGAGATACGGGTGCGGCCGCCCCCGCGCCAGGTCCCGCAGGCCGGCAGGCCGCAGCGGCCTGCGCTGCGCCTGCGGTCCGGTCAGGGGACGCTTCTGCACGAGCCGCCGGTAGAGGTAGAGGATGAGCCCGGCGCCCGCGAGTGCCAGGAAAAAGAACCCGAACGGATCGTTCGCGTCCATCCCGAGCAGACGGGCGGCAAGGCCGCCGAGGAACGAGCCGGCGATGCCGATGCCGATCGTCATCCAGATCGGCATCGGATCGGGTCCGGGCAACGCGAAGCGGGCGAGCCCACCGACGACGAAGCCCGAGGCGAGCAGGCCGATGATCGTTCCGAGCACGCGCCGAGTCTAGGCGGCGGCGCCGAAGCGCTTCTCGGCACGCGCGCGTGCCCGTGCCGCCTCGACCTCGCGGTCGCGCGGCGGCGCCGACGTGACGAGTGTGTCGAGCAACCGCATCGATGCGGCCGTGACCTCCTCGACCGCGCGCGCGAACGCAGCCTCGTTCGCCTTCGACGGCTTCGTCGAGCCGCTGAGCTTACGCACGTACTGGAGTGCGGCCGCCTCGACCTCCTCGGCGGTCGCGGGCGGCTCGAAGTTGTGCAGCGTCTTGATGTTCCGGCACATATGTCTCTGCCTCCTGGGTGACGGTTTCGGCGAGTGACTGCAGCTCGCGGCGGAGCTCCTTGATCTCGTCCCTGAGCTTGGCGGCGTACTCGAAGCGAAGCTCCTCGGCGGCGACGAACATCTCCTCTTCGAGCGTGACGACGAGTTTCTCCAGGTCCTCGCGGGACATCCCCTCGACGTCGGGGCGCGCGCCGCGGCGGCGACGACCGGGCACGTTCGGGTTCTCGAGCGAGAGGAACTCGGCGATGTCGGAGACGCCCTTCACGATCGAGACAGGTGTCGTCCCCTGTGCCTCGTTGTACGCGAGCTGGATCCCGCGGCGGCGCTCCGTCTCGTCCATGGCGCCCTGGATCGCCTCGGTGAGCTTGTCGGCATAGAGGAGCACACGCCCGTTGACGTTCCGCGCCGCGCGCCCGATCGTCTGCACGAGGGCAGTCTTCCCGCGCAAGAACCCCTCCTTGTCGGCGTCGAGGATGGCGACGAGCGAGACCTCGGGCAGGTCGAGCCCCTCGCGCAGCAGGTTGATCCCGACGAGCACGTCGTACTCGCCGAGGCGCAGCTCGCGGATGATCTGGATGCGCTCGAGCGTGTCGATCTCGGAGTGCAGGTAGCGGGCCCGGACGCCGGCCTCGAGCAAGTAGTCGGTCAAGTCCTCCGCCATCTTCTTCGTCAGCGTGGTCACGAGCACGCGCTCGCCCGCCTCCTCACGGCGGCGGATCTCGTTCAGGAGATCGTCGATCTGGTTCCGCGTCGGCCGCAGCTCGACCTCGGGATCGACCAGATAGGTGGGCCGGATCAGCTGCTCGGCCACGACTTGCGAGTGCCGCAGCTCGAACGGGCCGGGCGTGGCCGAGACGAAAACGAGCTGATGCACCTTCTCGAGGAACTCGTCGAAGCGGAGCGGACGGTTGTCGAGAGCGGAGGGGAGCCGGAAGCCGTGCTCGACCAGCGTCTGCTTGCGGGAGCGGTCGCCCTCGTACATGCCGCCGATCTGCGGCACCGTCTGGTGCGACTCGTCGACGAAGACGACGTAGTCGGACGGGAAGTAGTCGAGCAGCGTATGCGGCGCCGAGCCCGGCGGCCGCCCGTCGAGGATGCGGGAGTAGTTCTCGATTCCGTTGCAGAAGCCGAGCTCGCGCATCATCTCCAGGTCGTACTCCGTCCGCTGCCGGATCCGGTGCGCTTCGAGCATCCTGCCCTCGTTCTCGAACAGCGCCACCTGCTGCTCGAGCTCGTGCTTGATCTCGTCGTAGGCGCGTTCGATCGTCGGTTTCGACGTGACGTACTGCGTCGCCGGGAAGATCGTGACCGTGTCGAGCCTGGCGAACACCTCGCCGGTGAGCGGGTCGAAGTGCGTGATCTGCTCGACCTCGTCTCCGAACATCGAGACGCGGTAGGCGGTCTCCGAGTAGGCCGGCTGGACCTCGATCACGTCGCCCTTGACGCGGAAGCGGCCGCGCCCGAGCAGCGTGTCGTTGCGGACGTACTGGATGTCGATCAGCTTCCGCAGCATGACGTCGCGGTCGGTCTCCTCGCCCACGGTCAGGAAGACGACCCGCTTCTCGTACTCCTCGGGCGAGCCGAGGCCGTAGATGCAGCTGACCGACGCGACGATGACGGTGTCGCGGCGCGTGAGCAGGTTCGAGGTGGCGGCGTGGCGGAGCCGGTCGATGTCGTCGTTCCGGGACGAATCCTTCTCGATGTAGAGGTCGGCCTGCGGCACGTACGCCTCGGGCTGGTAGTAGTCGTAGTAGGAGACGAAGTACTCGACCGCGTTCGTGGGGAAGAACTCGCGGAACTCGTTGCAGAGCTGCGCGGCGAGCGTCTTGTTGTGCGCGATTACGAGCGCCGGCTTCTGGACCTGCTCGATGATCCAGGCCATCGTCGCCGTCTTGCCGGTGCCGGTCGCACCGAGCAGCGTCTGGTAGCGCTCGCCGCCGGAGAGCGACCGCGCGAGCGTCTCGATCGCCTGCGGCTGGTCGCCGGTAGGCAGGTAGGCAGCCGATGTCTTGAGCTCTGCCACGATGGGTACAGCCTAGCCCGTGCCCTCGGAGCAACCGTCGCCGCCGTACACGACCTACGCCGCCCTCGTCGGCCTCTTCGGCGCCGGTATGGCCGGCGCCGGCGCCTTCGCGTCGCTGCGCGGACAACGGCCCGAGCACTTGACGCCGCTCGACCTCGCCGTCCTCTCGGCGGCCACGTTCAAGGCAGCGCGAACCGTGGCCCACGACGAGGTGCTGAGCTTCCTGCGCCAGCCGTTCGTGCGCGAGCAGGCGCACGAGGGCGACGAGACCCCGGTCGAGACGGGCGACGCCCGCCAGGCGATCGGCGAGCTGCTCACCTGCAGCCGCTGCATCGGCATGTGGGCCGCCGCGGGCGTGGTCGGCCTGCACACGGTCGCCCCCCGCACCGGCCGGCTGCTGACGTGGTCGCTGGCCGCATCGGCCGCGAACGACTTCCTCCAGGCCGGTTTCAGCGCGCTGACGAGCAAGGCGAACGAGCTCGAGCGGCGCGGCGGCGGCTAGCTCGCCGAGATAGCGTGCGCCGCTCGCGCTGCCGTCAGCTTGCGGCCTGTGACCGCCAGCCGCGTCTCCGCGAGCGCGAGCAGCACTCCAAGCCGCCGCATGCGTCGCAACCGAAGACCGAACGCCGTCGTCGCCGCGCGTGACGATGCGCCTCCAGCCACGTGAACGCCGCGGCGCGAGACTGGGCTCCGTCGCCGCTGAAGGAAGTACCAGCGCACGCCGTCGCGTCGAGTCCCAGAGGCCCGCGGTGGCCGGCCCGGCCGTGACGACCCAGCGGCCCGTCGGGGCTGAACGAGGCGTCGAACACGGTGCCGGCGTGCCCTCGCAGCACGTTGATCATGTCGCCCGTCCGCGCGTCCCAGATCCGCGCATCGCCGTCCGCGCTCGCCGTAACGACCCGCGCCGCCGTCCGCCGAAAACTCGACCGAGAGCACGTCGTCGTCGTGGCCCGTCGAGCTCGACAGTCCGTCGTCGAGCGCAGCACGACATCGGCGCCGTCCATCCTCGCGCGCGGGTCGCGCGTCGGCTCGGGCGCGGCCGTCGCGACGCGACCGGCGCAGGTGCGGCTGCAGCTTGCGTCACCCACGTGCGAACCGTCCCGTCGAGGCTCCCGTAGCGATCATGTCGCCGGGAGGAACATGGCGGCGGTCGACCGTCATCGGTGTGCCCGCGAACACCGCCCGCGGCCCGCCCGTCTCCACCTTCCACGTCCGCGCAGTCCCGTCACGGCTCGCAGTCAGCACCGAGTCCGCGTTTCACCGAAGCGCGCGCGGCGCACAGCGTTGCGTGCGAGGGCATGACCGAGTCCCGCTCGCCCGACGGGGTTGATCCATATGCGGGCAGCACCGTCGCTCGCCGCGACGAAAGCATCCTCGAGTGTCGGACTGAACCCGACGTCGTAAGCGCCTGTCCTCCGCCCGGCGGAACGTGCGCACGCAGCGGCCGTCGAGCACCAGACCATCGCTTTGCCGTCCGCCCCGGCCGTCGCGATCCGTACGTGCCGTTCGGGCTGAATGCGGCGCGGTTCAGGCGCGCGCGATGCGGCAGCATTGCGAGCACGCGTCTCCGGACGTATCCAGCACAGCCGCTCCCCGCCGTCCGGCGACGACGAAACGGCTCGGCCCTGGATCCGCTGCGGCGAACAGGGTGCCCGGCGGGACCGGCACGTCGCGCGACCTCGTCGAATCCCGGAAGCCGACGCACGACCAGGTCGTCGCCCTGGATCGTCAAAGCGAACCCCGCCGAGAAGAACCGCTACGTGCGCCGGCCGCGGCGACACAACGACGCGACCAGGCCGCGCCCCGTTCGACGAGGCGCACGGCGCCCGCATTCGTGACGGCGGCAAGCGTCTGAGCGTCGACCGCGACGAGGTCGCTGCACCGGGTCGCCGAGACGAGCCACCGTTCGCACGCGTGACTCGCGCAGCGCCGTGCGGAGCACGTCCTCGGTCCCGATCGACGGATCGAGGCCGGCCGCCTCGGACGCGAGCAGGAGCCCGAGTTCAGGATCGCGATCGAGCTCGACGATCGCGTTTGCCTCAAGCTGACGGGCCCTCGCGGATCGCTCGCCAGCCTCAGCCGCCCGCGCTTGTTCGCGCGCCTCGGCGCGCTGCGACAGTGCCCAGACGAAGAGCCCGGACATGACGGCGAGCGCCACGAGTGCGATGACGACGATGATCGCGAGCCGACGCATCCGCTCGGTCGCCTCGCGGCGCGCAGCCTCGGCCAGTCGGGCGTTCAGCTTGCCCTGCCGCCACTCGACGATGGGACGGGCGAGCGCATCGTGGAAGATTTCGTACGCGCGGCCGCGCCCGTGGTCGCGGAGATCGACCGGGCGGAGGATGTGACTCTCGGACGCCGCAAGGCTTCGAAGCACGGGGTCGATCCTGGACTCCGGCAGGTCCGACAGCTCCGACAGATCCTTGGCGGTCAGCGCGATCTTCGTACCGGCCTTGGTGACGAGGAAGGTGAAGATCGACGCGGCCGTGTCCTGCTCTCCCGGAGAGAGCGCGTCGAGCGCTCGGTCGAGATGCTCGTCGATGATCTGATCCGTGCCTCCCAACTCCTCGAGCGTCGCGAGACGCAATCTTCGTGTGGTCTCCTCGTCCCACAGTCGCGTCATCACGAGCTGGAGGTACGTCGTCTCGATCTGGTTTGGCGCGGTCTCTGGTCGCTCGACTTGCTGACCGCTTCCGTCGACCTCAGCGTTGTCGCGCACGTCGGCACGCTCCCGGGCGCGCCGACGTACGCCATCGAGGACGGCCTCGACAAGCGCCGACTCGGGCATCTCAAGCTGCTCGCTCTTCGGCCGACCCTCGTTCAGCTTTTCGATCGGCCTCAGGATCGCCTCGCGACCGCCCTCCCGATCGAGGTAGTCGAGGTGCACGGAGTTCGCATACAGGTTCGGGATAAGGCCGCTGAAGAGATCGCCGACGCCGGCGTACGAGTCCTCGCGAATCGAGATGAGCACGTTCATGCGGAAGTCGGCGCGGTTGACGCAGCGGGCGAGTTGCTGGGCGAACGGCTCTCGCCCGTTCTGCGCGGTGCCGTAGACGAAGTGCTCCTCGAACTGGTCGAGGATCACGAGCAGGGACGTGCCCCCCGCCGTCGCCGCCTCGACGGCGTCCTCGAGACGGTCACGGGGCAGCGCGGGCTCGGCCTCGTCGCGAAACGGCGAGAGCGCCTGCTCGATCGCGTCGACCAGCCCGGACACGGGCTCCGAGCTCCAGACGTTGAAGACGACCGGGACGAAGCGCGGCGTTCCTCGCAGCTCCGCGTCGCGCCTCGCCAGCTCCTGCAACCGCGCGGCGACGGCGGCCCGGAGCACCGAGCTCTTGCCAACCCCGCTCTCCGCGTAGAGGAGCGTGAGCCGTGACGCACGCAGGTTGCCGATGAGGATGGACGAGTCGGCGTCTCGTCCGAAGAAGAGGTCGGCGTCGTTCTCGGTGTAGTAGGTGAGGCCGACGTATGGGGAACGATCCGTCGGCGGGCCCGCCGGAGATCGCGGTTCGGCGACAGCGCTCATCCGGGCGCCTCTGCCGCCAGGCATCGGCCCAGCTCGTCGACGTACTGCGCGAGCGGCACGGCGAACAGGTCGACCTTCATGTTCTTCCAGACCCTGGCGTCAAGCCTGCTCGGGTTCCGCTGTACGGCCCACGAGTTGTTCGGCAGGTTCTGGCCGAACATCCTCTGGAGGAACACCCGGAGGTTCCAGTCACGCATCGTGTACCCGAGGAAGAGGAACTGGCTCTCGGTCAGCTTGACGCGAATCTGCTGCGGGACGATCGACTCCACCGTGCTGTGGCTCAGGTAGTCGATGTAGTCGTTCTCCGTGATCACGTAGTTGTTGCGCCACGAATCCGTGTCGACGGCGCCGTGGATCTTCAGGATCACCGTTCGCTCGAGGCCGAAGGTGAACATGTTGAACGGGAACCCGAGGTATTTGTTCGGCTCGTCGACGACTCTCGGCTTGCCATCGTGCGGAACGTGGAGAAACCTCCCGCGGTAGCTCGTGGCATCGGCCCCATCCCCCAGGTTGGACCGCACGGCCATGTAGACGGCGAGGTCGAACGGCTCCTCGGCCTCGACGAACGCTCGCTCGAGCGCGTCGTCGTAGTTCGGCGTCACGATCAGCTGGTAGCAATGCCCCAGGCCGAGCTTCTTCGCTGTGGCCGGAAACCTCGCGAGAAAGCGGTGGACCGAGCTCGGTGGACTCGTCGTCATCAGGCTCGTCCTGAGCTTGCCGTAGAGGTCACCCGGCCGAAGCTCCCACACATACTGCGATGCTCGAGCGAGGTCGACGCCGGCGGCGAGCTCGAGCTTCCGCGTCAGGTAGGCCGCGAGCTCGTCGGCGTCGGGGAGATAGCCGGACTCGGCGTCGAACCACACTTCGTCACGGTCGCTCGAGTTCGTGGCCGGCCCGAGAAACGGCACCACCAGCGACGCCTCGTCGAGCATCAGCCGCACGACCTCGGCGTAGTGGTCGAGGTCGGGCGTCCGCGCGACTTCCGACGACGCGCTCGGCGCCGGCGGCGGCGGCGTCTGCACATCCTCCGCGGCGGTGGAGCCGACCATGGTCGTCGCGACTTCCTCGAGGTGTGCGACGAGAGCGTCGACGTCCGAGTCGAGGGTCGTCAGCCGGACGGCGGTCGCGTTCCGGCGCAGCAGCGGCCTGAGGGAGGACGGCACCTGCTGGTCGCTCGGCATGCTCGCGTCGTCGAGCAACGTCGGAATCACCTTGACGTGCGGTGCTCGCAGCGCGGCCTCGATCTCGCTGCGGACGTGATCCTCGCCGCCGCTTGCGCGTTCGCTCAGGAGCTCCGCCCACCGCCGCCCGATCAGTGCCAGCAACACCCCGGCGCCCGCGCCCTGGGAGCGGATCTCGTCGATCCAACGCACGCCGGGTTGCAGGTTCACGATGTCCAGGAAGACGTTCTCGGCACCAAAGTGCCCGGCGAGCCTGTCGTACAGGAGGCGGGCGTGCGCAGCCGCATCATCGCGCCGATAGTTGATGAAGATCTTCAACTGTCCGTCCCCGCGCGACGTCGGTGCCGTCGGCGGATCCTGATCTCGGTGGACGTCGTCCACCGCCGCGGTGGGCAGCGTGTCAGGATCGTGCTGCACGGCCCGGATACAGCCCCTGTGTCAAGAGCAAGGCGTAAGAGACCGTGGGCGCCAGATCTAGGCGCCCAGAGCGGCCGCAGCGCAGACCGTCGCAACTTCCCAGGCGAAACCCTTCGTCGGCGCTATTGCAACTAACTCTCGGGCCCAAGAAACCTGATGTCAAGAGTCGCGGTTCGCGGATGCACTACGTCGCCTTCTCGCATCCGAGCGACGTCCGTGGCGCCGAACCGGTCGCGCTTCACATCGCCGACAGCGGCGAGATCCTCGCCCAGCGCGCCGACGGCGCGGCCTTGACGATCTCCGTCGGCGGTGAGCGGTACGGCGGCCGGGCGAGCACTACCGCTCGATGTACCTGCCGCCATACGGCGCCGCCAACGCCACTATCTCGGCAGCCCGCGCCTGCTGCTGGCCCCTCGATCCGCTCCTCTGAGAACGTCGTGCGCGTATCGATCGACGTTCCGGGCGGTTCGCTTCGAACGCTCGGCGTCCGACCACACCTCCCTCATGGCGATCGCATCACACCGGCGCTCCTGGGTGGCCAACCGCTCGAAGTCGACGGAGGCTCTCTGGTGGCACGCTCGAGCTGAACTGCTGCGGTCCGCAGCCTAGCCATACACACGCTGTAAGGCTCCCCTGACACACGATGACTGGTTTGGCAATTCTCGCGCGATGACTCCGAGACTGCCCATCGTGGCGCTGCTCGGCGCGCTCGCTCTCGCCGGCTGCGGCGGCGACGAGCAGGCCGCGGAGCCGGCACCCGCCACGACGCCTCCGACGGCGGCCGATGCTCTCCTCGCTCGTCCGCTACGGCGAGAAGCTGGAAGCGGTGGTCTCGCTCGTCGCGATTGCCGTGCTCTTGTTGATCCTCAACTGGTTCTTCCACCGGGTCTACTGGAACGACCACCTCGCCGAGCTGCACGGGCGCAAGAAGCGCATCCTCAAGGGCGCAGGGTTGTCCGTGGCCGCAGCGCAGCTCCTAGGGCTGGCTCTGCTCGGGTTCACCGCCGTGTACCGGGAAGGGTTCGAAACGGTGCTCTTCCTGCAGGCGTTCGCGCTCGACGCGGGCGTCGCGAGCGTCGCCGAGGGCGCAGTGCTCGGGGCGATCGGCGTCGCCTGCGTCGGCGTGCTGACCATCGCTCTGCAGCGGAAGCTGCCGCACCGGCGCATGCTCGAGCTGACCGGGATGCTCATCCTCGGCGTCCTCGTGGTCATGGTCGGGAAGACCGTCCAGGTCTGCCAGGTGGTCGGCTGGCTGCCCGTCCACCCGATCGGAGAGCTCCGGCTGCCGTACTGGGCCGGCCTCTGGTTCGGGGTCTTCCCGACCTGGGAGGGTGCCGTAGCGCAGCTCGGCGCGGCAGGCTTCGTCGTCGCGAGCTACGTCGGCGCCGAATGGCTTCGCAGCCGACGCCGCCGTGCAGTCATGGGCGCGCCGACTGCGAGCACGATCCGTCCGGAGCCCGCTCCGGCGAGAGTGAGCTCCGCACGCTAGTGGCGGAGGTGATCACCTGTCTGCCGAAGGACCGATGATCCGGCCGGAGTCGCGTCTAGGATTCCCGGCCTTGCGCCGGCGCCTCGCCCTCGTCGTACTCGTCTTCGCGTTCCCGCCTGCCGCGGAGGCGGCCGATTTGACGATCGCGCCGCGTGACTTCTCGCCGGCGGCCAAGCGGCTGCGCGTCCACGCCGAGTTGCCGGCGCCGGCGCGGGTCGGTGTTCAGCTCGCCACCGAGGCTGGTCGGCGCGTCGGCTGGATCGTCCCGCCCCAGCGGCGACGCTTCCTGACCATGCGCTGGAACGGCCGCCTCCGCGGCGCAGACGTGGCAGAGGGCCGGTACGTAATCCGGCTCGTCGACCACGGCCGGGTGGTGGCCTCGAGCCCACTCCGGATCGACCGCACCGCTCCGAGAGTCACCAACCTCAGGGTGCGCAACGGCAGCCGCACGCCCTTCCGCGGCGACAACCCGCGTCTAACGACGATCTCGCCCAACGGCGACCGGCTGCGCGACGCAGCCAAGATCCGGTTCAGGCTCAGCGAGCGCGCGCTCGTCCACTTCGAGGTGACGCGCACGGTCAGCGCGCCGCAGACCGTCTACGAGCTCAAGGCGAACCTCCGGCCCGGCCGCAACGTCTTCACCTGGCATCCGCCGAAGGCGACCGGCGCACGCACCTACCTCGTGCGGATCACGACGACCGACTCGGCGGGGAACCGCCGGACGTACGGCGCCGACAACGCCCGTGCGGGCCGGCGCCTCACGTCCGCGGTCGTGCGAGTACTGGGTGTGGACGCCGGCTTCACCCGGGAGAGCTACGGACCGAACAGCTCGGCCCGGCTCGTCATCGAGACCGACGCTACATCGCTCACCATGCAGACCTTCCGCGCCGGCCCGGAGGACTCGCGGACGCACAACGACACAGTCATGATCGGCGCCCCCGTGAGCAAGGAGGTGACGATCGCCTGGCAGGCGCGGCATCGCGCGGCGACCCTCAACTGGGCGATCGGACCGTGGGGCTCCGGCGTGTACTACGTCAGGATCACGGCGAACGACGGCCGGATCGGCTACGCGCCCTTCGTGGTCCGGCCCGAGACGCTCGGGGCGACGAGCCGGATCGCCGTCGTCATTCCGACGAACACCTGGCAGGCGTACAACTTCCGCGACTCCGACGGCAACGGCTGGGGGGACACCTGGTACGCGAAGGGCGCGCAGAGCACGGCCGCGCTCGGACGCGCGTTCATTCGCCGGGGGGTGCCGCCGCAGTGGCGCAAGTACGACATCGACTTCCTCCGCTGGCTCTTCTGGACGGGGAAGACGCCGGACATCATCACCGAGTCCGACCTCGAGGCGATCCCGACCGCGGAGGAGCTGATCCGCCTCTACGACTTCGTGGTCTTCGGGGGCCATACCGAGTACGTGACGAGGCACGAGTTCGATCTGATCGAGGGCTACCGCAACCTCGGCGGCAACCTGGCCTTCCTTTCGGCGAACAACTTCTTCTGGGAGGTGCGCCTGCAGGGCCGCACCCTCCGCCGCACGCGGCTGTGGCGGGACATGGGCCGACCCGAGGCGGGACTTCTGGGGGTGCAGTACCGCGCGAACGACGACGGCCGGCTCCAGCGCCCGTTCGTCGTCCGCTCAGCAACGACGGCGCCCTGGCTCTGGGCGGGAACCGGCCTCGTCGACGGCGCCACCTTCGGCGAGGAGCTCGGCGGCTACGGGATCGAGATCGACCAGGCGACGCCGCTCACGCCGGCCGGCACGATCCTGCTCGCAGACATCCCCGACGTCTTCGGCCCCGGCCTGACGGCGCAGATGACCTACTACGAGACCCCCGCCGGCGCGAAGGTCTTCGCGGCGGGTGCGATCGACTTCGGCGGCAGCGCGATGGTGCCGCGGATCAGCCGGATGCTCGAGAACCTGTGGGCGCGCCTGGCGACACCGTAGAGCTCGTTCGCGCCGCGACGGACGCGGAGCTGGGATCGCTCCGTCGCCTCTATGCCCTCTACCTGCACGATCTCTCCGAGTTCTCAACCCATTACGAGCTCGACGAGGAGGCGCGCTGGCGGCCCGACTACCTCGAGGACATGCTCACGTGGGACGAGTGCCATTGCCTCCTGATTCGTGCGGGCGGCAAGCCGACCGGCTTCGCGCTCGTCTCGGTGCAGCCCTTCCCTCACATGCCGGCCGACGCCGACGCCCGGATGGCGGAGTTCTTCGTCGCGCAGCCGTACCGCCGGCGCGGGATCGGAAGGGCCGGCGGCGCTCGCGGCGTTGCGCCGGTTCCCGGGGAACTGGGCGCTCGAGGTCGTCACGGGCAACGACGCCGCGCTCGCGTTCTGGCGGGCGGTCACCGGCGAGGCGACGGGCGGCGACTACGTCGAGCTCGAGCGCACGGGCGACACCGTGCAGCGGTTCACGATTGCCTAGAGGCTTGGTGTGGAATTGGCGCGTTAGCGTGCCGCGGCGACGGGCGTCGATTCGGCCCTCGTCCGTGGCCCGTAGCGGAGCGCGACCGAGGCGAAGTAGAGCGCGAAGACCGTCATTCCGGCGGCGATGATGCCGAAGACCGGCCGCGTCCCGAGCTCCTCGAGCAGCGGCCCGGCCAGCGCGAGCCCGACCGGCCCGGCGAGCATTGCGACGGTCAGGACGGCGGTCATCACCTTCGGCCGGAGCGCCGCGGGCGTCCGCGTCGTCATCAGGCCGATCACGGGTGCGTTCACGAGCGGCTGCGGGATGGTCGACACGAAGAGCGCCGCCATCGTCGCCCAGAGGGGCAGGTCGAGGCCCAGCAGCCAGATCGGCAGCGGTAGCGCGACGATCCCGACCGCCGCGAGCTTGAGCGGCTTGAAGCGTGGCATCAGCCGCATCGCGAGCACCATTCCCACGAGTGCGCCCGCACCGAGCGACGCGAACAGCGCGCCGGCGACCCGCGAGCTCTCGCTGAACTCCTCGAACGCGAGCACGGGCAGAGCGGCTGCGAGCGCCGAGCCGAACATGTTCAGGAACACGGCCGCGAGCCCGATGCGCCAGAGAAGCTCGTCGCGAAGCAGGAAGCGGAGGCCGGCGAGAACGCCGTGCGCGTCCTCGGTCTGCGGCAGCGGCGGCCGCGCCGGAACGAAGAGCGTCAGCGTCAGGAACGAGACCGCGAACGTGGCCGCGTCGACGTAGAGCGCGTTCGTCGCGCCGAGTGAGGCGATCAGCAGGCCTGCCGCAACCGGGCCGAGCAGGTTGGTGAGCGTGGTCGCGCCCTCGATCACCGCGTTCGCCTGGGCAACGGTCGTCTCGTCCTCGCCGACCAGCTCCGGGAGGATCACCCGCTGTGAGGCGAAGAACGGCGCCAGGAAGCAGCCGATCAGGAAGACGATCGCCAGCAGCAGCGGGAAGCTCAGCAGGCCGGCCGCATGCAGGAGCGGCAGCGAGCACATCAGCGGCACGCGCGCCAGGTCGCAGAGCTGCATCGTCCGCCGCGCGCCGAGCCGGGCGACGAGCGTCCCGCTTGGGATGCCGAGCAGCGCGATCGGCGCCATCTGGACTGCGAGGACGATTCCCATCTTCGCGGCAGAGCCCGTCGTGACGAGCACGAACCACGGCAGTGCCAGGAACGTGATCCGCGAGCCCAGCGAGCTGACGACTTCAGCGGCGATCAGGGCGGCGAGCGATCGGTTCCGGAGGATCTGCACCGCGCGAGAATATAGTACGTCCGTACGTTTTTGTAAAGTGAGGACATGCCGAAGGTCTCGACCGAGCACAAGCAGCGCCGTCGTGAGGAGATCCTCGCCGGTGCACAGCGCGCCTTCGCCAGGCACGGCTACGAGGGCGCGACGGTGGCGCGCCTCGAGGAGGAGACCGGGCTCTCCCGCGGGGCGATCTTCAGCTACTTCGAGAACAAGGAGGCGCTCTTCGTCGACGTCGTGGTCGGGTCGTCGGACCGGCTGGTCGAGGCCTGGCTCGAACGCGGCTTCCGCGCGCTGCTCGACGCGATCACACACGAGGACCCCGACTGGATCGCCGTGCAGCTCGAGGCCGCCCTCAGGCTACGCACCGACGAGCGCTTTCGCGACCGCCTCGCGCGGCTGAGCAGCGACGTGGCCGCGCGGCGCGAGGAGCGGCTCGCCCGGCTACGCGGGACGGTGCGCGACGACATCCCGGTCGACGCCGCTGCCAAGTTCCTCACGATCGTCGCGAACGGGCTCGCGCTCGCGCGTGTGAGCGGCGACGAGCTGCCAGACCTCGACCTCTTCAACGAGCTCGTCGAGACCGGCGCGGGGCCGCGCTAGAGGCCGAGCTCCGACGAGTAGGCGCGGGCGTAGATCGCCTTCAGCTCGCGGACGCGCTCCACGTAGTGGCGCGTCTCGGGGAACATGATCCCGACGCCCCGGTCTTGCCAGCGGTCGACGTTCGCCTGGCCGGCGTTGTATGCGGCGAGCGCGAGCTCCTCGTCGTCGTACTTGTCCAGCAGGTGGCGCAGGTACCACGCGCCGTAGCGCACGTTGAGCTCCGGGTCGAGCAGGTCGCGCTCGTGCCAGCCGCTGCCGCCGGTGCGATCGGCGATTCCCTGCGCCGTCGCGGGCAGCAGCTGCATCAGCCCGACGGCCCCGGAGCTGGAGACCGCGTCCGCGTCGAACTTCGACTCCTGGTAGATGACGGCTGCGACGAGCTCCGGCTCGAGGTCGTAGTTCTTTGCGTGACCGGTCACGATCTGCTCGTAGCGAAGCGGGTAGCGGATGCGCTCGTAGACCTCAGGCTTCTCCGTGACCACGTAGAGGCCGAGCCCGGCGAGCACGAGGGCGACCACCGCCAGCAGCGACAAACGAGTCACGCCGGCTCCTTCGCCTTCGGCTCAGTCGCGCGGGGGAAACCCTGTTTTCCCCGCGAGCCCCCTTCTCGTTGACGCCGATGCTCCGCATCGGCGCGTGCCGAAGGGGGAACCTGCCGGTTCCCCCGGACCCCCCTCCTGCCGGCGTGACTTCGTCACGCCGGCACCTTCGTCAGCTCGACCATCACCCCTGCGACCCAGGCCTCCAGGTCGTCCAGCGTGCCCGTATTCACGTAGGCGAAGTCGGCCCGCCCCACCTTTTCCTTGTCGGGCAGCAGCCGCTGGTCGCGGTCGTCACGGCTGACGCGGCGGCGCTGCGCGCGCAGCTTCGCCGGCGCGGTGATCACGACCACCTTGTCGAACCTTTTGTCCCCGCCCGTCTCGTAGAGGAGCGGCACCTCCGTCACGCACACCTCGGGCGGGTTCGGCAGCTCGGCCAGCTGCTCGCGCCAGGTCAGGTACTCGCGCGATACGAGCGGATGGAGCAGCCGCTCGAGGAAGTCCAGCTTCGCGCGATCGGCGAAGACGACCTCGGCGACGCGTCGCCGATCGATCTCGCCGTTTGTGCCGAGCACCCCCTCCCCCAGCTCCTGCACCATCGCCTCCTTGACCTCCGGGTCGGAGCGCAGTAGGTGATGGACGATCTCGTCGCTCGAGACGGTGGCGGCCCCCGCCTTTCGGAATGCGTCCAACGCCTCGCTCTTTCCGGCGCCGATCCCTCCGGTGATCGCGACCGCTATCGGCTGGGGCAAGCTGGCCCGTGCCCGGCTCACGATGACCACCCGCTGACGGGGTGCACTCGGTGGTGCGAGGCAAGAACTCAGGAACTGTTCATAGCAGCGCTATGGACAGTTCCGAGGACGCCGCATCGCGCCGCCGAGTGCGGCCCAGCAGCATGGTGCTTCATCGTGAGTCGGGTGCGCCTCTACGCGGCGCGGCTCGGGCTCGTCGCCCGCTGCGGCATCCGAGTCGGCAGTCGGCTCGACGACCGGCTCGTCGCCGGCAGCAGCCTCCGCCGCGGCGGTCGACTCGGCCTCGAGCTCGACCTCGGCGGCGGCGTCGGACTCCGGTGCGGGCGCTTCCTCGAGCTCCGGCTCGGCGGCGGCCTCCGGCTCAGCGGCGGCCTCCGGCTCAGCGGCGGCCTCGGACTCGGCCGCATCCGGCTCAGCGACGGCCCCCGGCTCGGCCGCATCCGGCTCCGCGGCGGCCTCCGGCTCAACCTCGGCGGCATCCTCCGCTGTCTCGGCGACAGCGCCGGCGGCCGGGAACACGTCCTCGGAGAGGTTCAGGTTCGGCGTCACGTGCACGGACTCGGCGCCGTCGGCGCGCGGCAGCGGCTCCTGGCCCTCTTCCACCCGCTTCAGCGAGAGGGAGAGACGGCGCCGGTCGGCGTCGACCTCGAGAATGAGCACGTTGACCGCATCGCCCTGCGAGACGACCTCGCGCGGGTTCTCGACGTGGTGCTGGGCGAGCTCGGAGATATGCACGAGCCCCTCGACGCCGGGCAGGATCTCGACGAAGGCGCCGAATGTGACGACCTTCGTGACGCGCCCCTCGACGACGTCGTTCTCGGAGTAGCTTTCCAGGACCTGTTGCCAGGGGTCGGACTGCGTCTGCTTGAGCCCGAGTGAGATCCGCTGGCGCTCGCGGTCGATGTCGAGCACCTTGACCTTGACCTCCTGGCCGATCTCGAGCACCTCCGACGGATGGTTGACGTGGCTCCACGAGAGCTCGGAGATGTGGATCAGGCCGTCCATCCCGTCGAGGTCGACGAAGGCGCCGAAGTCGACGATGTTCGAGATCGTCCCCTCGACGACGTCGCCCGGGTTGAGCCGGTCGAAGATCTGCTGGCGCTGCTCCTTGCGCTCGTCCTCGAGGACGGCCCGGCGGGAGAGCACGACGTTGTTGCGCGACCGGCAGCTCGATCACCTTGCAGCGAAGCTCGGTCGCCATGAACTCGTCGAGGTCCTGCACGCGGCGGATGTCGACGAGCGAGGCGGGCAGGAAGCCGCGAACGCCCAAGTCGAGGATGAGGCCACCCTTGACGACCTCGATCACGCGGCCGATGACGGGCTCACCAGACTCAGCGGCCGTCTCGATCTTCTTCCAGGCGAGCTCGAAGCGCGCGCGCTTCTTCGACAGGATCAGACGCCCCTCGGCGTCCTCCTTGGTGAGCACGAGCGCGTCGATCTCCTCCCCGACCGCGACCTCGTCTGCGGGATTGACCGAACGCCGAATCGACAGCTCGGCGACCGGGATCACGCCCTCCGACTTGTAGCCGATGTCGACGAGTACCTCGTCCTTGTCGACGCGCACGACCGTGCCGTGGACGACTCCACCCTGGTTGATCGTGGGGAAGGTCGACTCGTAATCCGG
>CAWDIJ010000002.1:0-45735 GCA_963802375.1 uncultured Actinomycetes bacterium | reverse complement strand
TCGACCCGGCGTAGACGTCGATCTGCCCCGGCTCGACCACCAGCTCGCCGCGGTCGTCGAAGAAGCCGAAGTCGCTCCGATCGAGCGTGAACGTGACGGTCCGGGACTGGCCCGGGTTCAGCGTCACTCGGTCGAACCCCCTCAGCCGGCGAACCGGCTGCGAGATGCTCGCCACCGGGTCGTGGACGTAGAGCTGCACGACCTCGTGCCCCACTCGACCGCCGGTGTTCCTCAGGTCACTGGACGCCTTGATCTGCCCTGCCTCGAGACGGACGAAGAGCTGAGCTGTAGGTTCGAGATCTCGAACGTCGTGTAGCTCAGCCCGAAGCCGAACGGGAACAGCGGCGTGCAGCTCGGGATGTCACGGTGCCGCGAGTTCCAATTCGTGTGCGGGTTGTAGGGCCGCCCTGTCCACTCGCGGCTGTAATAGATCGGCACCTGGCCGACCGGCGCGGGAAGGAAACGGGCAGCTTGCCGCCGGGTACACCCTGCCCAAACGACGTCGGCCACCGCGGGCCCGGCTTGCACGCCCGGGATCCAGGCGTAGAGCAGCGCCGGCATGTCGCCGCTCGATGTCCGCGAGCGCGAGCGGGCGGCCGGCGAACAGCACGACCGCATACAACTTGCCGGTCGCCTTGCGCGGCGGCGAGCAGCTCCTGCTGCCCGGCCGGCAGGTCGAGCGTGCTGCGCGCTGCCGCTTCACCGCTCATCTCCCGCGTCTCGCCTAGGGCGAGTACGACCTGTTCGGCGGCCATGCCGCGACCGCCTTAGCCTCGGTGAAGTCGGCCTCCCGGGCCACAGCCCTCCGGATCGGTGTGCGGCGGCTCGGTGTTCGAGAGCTTGCAGCCCTGAGCGTAGGTCGCGCCAGGGCTCTGCTCCCTGATCCCGGCCAAGCACGGTCACGACGTCCGAGTCGCGGCCCGCGCCCCACCAGGGCCCGAGCATGTCGTGCTGGTTGTCGGCCAGCGGCCCGATGACTGCGGTCTTCTTGGCCGGATCGAGCGGCAGGATCCCGCCCTCGTTCTTCAAGAGCACCATCGAGCGGCTTGCGGCGTTCCTGGAGCCGCGACCGCGTCGGGCCGCAGCATCTGCGCCTCGGCCTCCGCCGGCGTGTATGGCGTGCAGGGTTCTCGAACAGCCCGGCGCGGAACTTCACCCGCAGGATCCGGCGGACCGCATCGTCGATGCGCTTGATCGAGATCCGGCGATCGCGGAGCAGCTGCTCGCCGAAGTCCCTGATCAGCGTGCTCGTCATCTCGGAGTCGACGCCGGACTCAGGGCGAGCCCCGCAGCTGCGGGGCCGTCCTCGGCGACGCCGTGCCCGCACTCGCCGGTATTGGGCATCACCGGCGGACAGGCGCGCAACTCGGCGACCGTGGTCCAGTTGCCCTCGACGAACCCGTCGAAGTCCCACTTGTCCTTGAGGATCTCGTTCATCAGGTAGTCGTTGCCGCAACCCGGCACGCCGTTGATGGCGTTGAACGAGCACATGGCCGTGTCGGCACCGGCGTCGATCGCGGCCTTGAACGGCGGCAGGTAGAAGTTCCACAGCCGCTGGATGGACATGTCGGTCGTGTTGTAGTCACGGCCCGCCTCGGGCTGGCCGTAGGCCGCAAAGTGCTTGGGGCTGGCCACGAGCTTGTCGGGAGCGCTGTAGTCGCGTCCCTGGATCGCCTTCACGCGCGCGGCGCCCAGCACAGAATTCAGATACGGATCCTCACCGGCCGCCTCGGCGATCGACCCCAGCGCGGCTCGTGCGAGACGTCGACCATCGGTGCGTACGTCTGCTTGAGCCCGACGGCGGCCGACTCGCGCGCGCCGTACAGGTGGTCGTCGAAGGCGACCTGAGGGTCGAAGCTCGCTCCGGTGGCGAGCGGAATCGGGAAGACCGTCCGGAATCCGTGGATGGTGTCGAAGGCGAACAGGATCGGGATCTTCAGCCGCGACTGTTCCACGGCGATCGTCTGAAGCTCCCTGATCCGCGCGGGATCGGTCACGCTCAGCACCGAGCCGAGCCCGTTTCGCACCTGTTCGTCGGTGACGAGGAAGTCTGGCAGCAGCTGGATCTGCTGCAGCTTCTCTTCGAGCGTCATCCTCGAGAGCAGGCGATCCACCCGCGACTCGATCCGGCGATCAGCCGGCTCTCGAGTGGGTCGGAGCGCCTGTTCGTCGCTTGATTGCGTCGCGGCCACCACGCCGCCCGCGGCTGCCGCGACCACCGCGAGGATCGACACCGCAGCCGCAGCTGTGAGTCTGAACCTCTTCATGGGTTTCCCCCCTGTGCGGTTACACGAAGGCTCTACCCGACCCGGCGGGGAGCAAACGCCGCAGCTCGGCTAGAAGTGCTCGAGCCCCACGTAGTTCTCGGCCAGTGACGCCGCTGCGCGCTCCGAGCCGCAGACGTACGCCAGCTGGGCGAGCTGCAGCTTGACCTCGAACTGGTCCGCGTCCTCGCGCCGGTGGAGCATCCACGTCATGAACCAGGAGAAGTGCTCGGCCCGCCAGACCCGCCGGAGAACCGTCGACGAGTAGCTCTCGAGCAGCGAGTCGTCGCCGTCGCGGTACCACGCCGCAAGCCCTACGGCCAGGGCTCGCACGTCGGCGACGGCGAGGTTGAGGCCCTTCGCGCCGGTCGCCGGGACGATGTGGGCGGCGTCACCGGCGAGGAAGAGCCGGCCGTGCTGCATCGGCTCGACCACGAAGCTGCGCATCCCGGCGATCCCCTTCTCGATGATCTTCCCGGTGTTCAGCGTCCACCCCTCGAGCCCCAGCCGGCGCTCGAGCTCGTCCCAGATGCGGTCGTCCGGCCACTCGTCCGGGTCCTCGTCCGGCCGCACTTGGAGATAGAGGCGTGTGATCGACGGCGTCCGCATGCTGTGCAGCGCGAAACCGCGGTCGTGGTAGGCGTAGATCAGCTCCTCGTTCGACGGCGGCGCCTCGGCAAGGATCCCGAGCCACGCGAAGGGATAGTCCTGCTCGAAGACCGTCAGGGCTTCGGGCGGGATGCTGTCGCGGCAGATCCCGTGGAAGCCGTCGCAACCGGCGATGAAGTCGCACCGGAGCTCGACGTCCTCCCCGCCGTGGCGGAAGCGGATGGCAGGCGCATCGCCGTCGAAGCCGTCGATGCTGACGTCGGCGACCTCGAAGAGCAGCGGCCGGCCCGTCTTCAGCCGGGCAGCGATCAGGTCCTTCACGACCTCCTGCTGGCCGTAGACCGTGATCCGGCGCCCGCCGGTTAGCGAGGGGAAGTCGATCCGGTGGCGCTCCCCGGCGAACTGCAGCTCGATCCCGTCGTGGACGAGGCCCTCGCGCCGCAGCCGCTCTCCAACGCCGATCTCGGACAGGAGGTCGGCGGTTCCCTGCTCGAGCACCCCGGCTCGGACCCGCTGCTCGACGTACTCGCGGCTCCTGTCCTCGAGGACGACGGAGTCGATCCCCTCGAGGTGGAGGAGGTGAGCGAGGACGAGGCCGGCCGGCCCGGCGCCGACGATGCCGACCTGCGTCCGCTCGGTCCTCAGGCCCAGACCTCGTGCGCCGTCTCGACGATCAGGCGCAGCTTGGCGACCTGCTCGTCGTGCGTGAGCGCGTTTCCCTCGACGGTCGAGGAGAAGCCGCACTGCGGCGAGAGGCACAGCTGGTCGATCGGGACGAACTTCGACGCCTCGTCGAGTCGCCGCTTCAGCTCGTCCTTCTGCTCCAGGTCGCCGCGCTTGGTCGTCACGAGCCCGAGAACGACCATCTTCCCCTCGGGGACGAACCGCAACGGCTCGAAGGTGCCGGAGCGCTCGTCGTCGTACTCGAGGAAGAACCCGTCGACCTGAAGCTCGTTGAAGAGCGCCTCCGCGACGAAGTCGTAGCCGCCCTCGGCGGCCCAGGAGGAGCGGAAGTTGCCGCGGCACATGTGGGTCGTCACGCGCATCCCGTCGGGCCGCTCGGCGAGCGCCTCGTTGATGTGGCGAATGTAGTGCTCGTGCTGGTGCTCGGCGTCACCGCCGATCTCCGCGATGTACGCCCGCTGTTTCGGGTCGTTCATGTAGGCGAGGCTCGTGTCGTCGAACTGGAGGTAGGTGCAGCCAAGCTCGCCCAGCCGCCGAACCTCCTCGCGATAGGCGGCGACCAGGTCGGCCCAGAACTCCTCGATGTCCGAGTACGCGTCCTCGCTGATCGCTGCCCGGCCGCCGCGATAGTGGACCATGCTCGGCGACGGGATCGTCAGCTTCGGGACGGTCTTCGTGGTCATCGACTTCAGCGCCTCGAAGGCATCGCCGAAGATCGTCGTCGACAGGCCGATGCGGTCGTGCACGCTGAGCGCGGCCGTCGTGAACTCGACGTCTCCCTGCTCGTTGTGGAACTCGACCTTGATCTGCTCGTCCGCGGGATCGATGCCGTCCAGCTGGTAGATGAAGTCCATGTGCCAGGACGTGCGGCGGAACTCGCCGTCGGTCGCGGACTGGAGCCCCACCTCCTCCTGCATCCGGACGGCCCCGCGGATCGCCTCCTCCTCGACCTTTCCGAGGTCGTCCTTCGAGATCCGGCCGGACGCGAAGTCCTCTCGCGCCTGCAGGAGCTCGGCCGGCCTGAGCAGGCTGCCGACGTGATCGGCGCGGAACGGTGGCGTGGTTCTTTGGCTCATGTCCCTCCCTCTTCGGCCATGACGTCCCGGAAGACCGCGAAGGCACCGTTCGCGGCCGGGACGCCGCAGTAGATCGCACTCTGGAGCAGCACCTCGCCGATCTCCTCGCGGGTGAGCCCGTTCCGGAGCGCCCCACGGATGTGCATCGCGAGCTCGTGCTCCCGGTTCAGCGCCACGAGGGCCATCAGCGTGATCGCGCTGCGGGTGCGCCGGTCGAGCCCCGGCCGGGCCCAGATCTCGCCCCACGCATAGCGCGTAATCAGGTCCTGGAAGTCCTTCGTGTCCTTCGTCGTGCCCTCGACCGCTGCGTCCACGTGCTCGTCCCCGAGCACCTCGCGCCGGATCCTCATGCCCTCGTCGTGGCTCATGCGGCCTCCGGGACGGACTCCGCGACGGCGCTCGCGAACGACTCCGGCTGCTCGACGTTCGCCAGGTGGGCCGCCTGCTCGACCACCACGAGCCTGGCCCCCGGGATGCGCTCCGCAAGCAGCTTCGAGTCCGGAAGCGGAGCGGCGGCGTCCTCGGCGCCGGCGATCACGAGCGTCTCCGCGCGGATCTCCTCGAGCCGGCTGCGGAAGTCCCAGCCGGCGAGCGCCTCGCAACAGCCTGCGTAGCCCTCCGCCGGCGTCGAGACGAGGAGTTGCCGAAAGCGAGCGACGGTTTCGCGCAGGGCGTCGTCGGTGAACCACCGGGCGACGACCTTGTCGGCGATCGCCTCGACGCCGACCTTTCGGACGGTCTCGGCCCGCTCGAGCCATTGCTCCGGCTCTCCGAACCTCGCCGAGGTGCACGCGAGGATCAGCCGGTCGATCCGCTCCGGCGCGCGCGCGGCGACCCACATCGCGGTCGCGCCTCCGAGCGAGACGCCGCAGAACGAGACCCGCTCGATGCCGAGCTCGTCCAGCAGCCCGACGAAGTCGCGGCCGAGGTCGTCCAGCGAGTACGGGCCGGGCGGAACCTCCGAGCCTCCGTGGCCGCGCTGGTCGAAGCGAAGGATGCGGAACCTCTCGGTCCAGTACGGAACGTTCTCCGTCCAGAGCTCCGTGCTCGTGCCGAGCGAGCTCGGCAACGCGAGCACCGGCGCATGCGCGTTTCCGTCCAGCCGGTAGTGGAGCCTCATGTGCGCGCGACCCCCCGGTAGCTTGCCAGCGCCCGCTCGACGAAGGCCTCGGCCGAGCCGGGATCCGGCTCGCGGCCGCTCTGCTCCAGGTTCGCCTGCATCCGCTGCTCGTGGACCTCGAGACCGTCGAGCGCCCGGCGGGCTGCGTCCACCGCGCCGGTCGTGTAGCCGAGCGCCCCGACCAGCGCCGGCCACTCGGCATGCCACGCGCCAAAGGCGCGCTCGTGCTCCTGGACGAGCGCGCCTGTCAGGACACTCGCCTGGGCGCCGGCCTGTCGAGCGCACGCGACGGCGAGCACGCTGCCGACCGGATTGCGCTTGTGCGGCATGGCCGACGACGCGCCGGCATTCACCTCCGAGACCTCGCCGACCTCGTTCTGGCTCATCAGCCCGATGTCCAGCCCGATCTTTGCGGCAACGCCCGCGGTGATCGCAAGCGCCGAGCCGAGCTCGGCGATCCGCGTCCGGTTCGTGTGCCACGGCGCCACCGGCTCGGCCAGCTCGAGCTCGCCTGCGAACAGCCGAAGCACCTCGGGACCGCTCTCACCGAGCGGCGCGACGGTTCCGGCGGCGCCGCCGAGCTGGACGGCGAGGCGCTCGTCGCGCACACGGACCAGCGCGGTTCGCGACTCGAGCACGGCGACAAGCCAGCCTGCGGCCTTGAGGCCGAAGGTGACCGCCTCCGCCTGCTGCAGCAGCGTCCTTCCGACCATCGGCGTGGCGCGATGGGCGTCCGCAAGCCGAGCACACTCCTCAGCGAGAAACTCGAGCCGCTCCAGGATCAGCCCGAGCACCCGGCTCGACACGAGCATCGCCGCCGTGTCCAGGATGTCCTGGCTCGTCGCGCCGAAGTGGACGTATTCCGCGGCATCTTCCCCGACCGCCTCTCTCAGGGCACGGACGAGCGGCTCCACAGGGTTGCCCGGCGAACGGCCTTCGTCGGCGATGGCGGCAGAGTCGAACGACTCCGGCCGGCAGGCTGCGCCAATCGCTTCCCCGGCCTCGTCGGGGATGACCCCGGCGGCCACCTCCGCGCGCCCCAGTGCGGCCTCCACCTCCAGCATGGCCGCGAGCCACGCGGAGTCTCCGAGCGCGTCGCGGGCGTCGGCGGGCACGAAGAGCCGGTCGAACATCTCAGACCGCGAAGAAGACCGTTTGCTCGTCGCCCTGGAGGCGCACGTCGAACTCGTACCCGCCGTCCACCGTCCTCGCGACGAGCGTCGAGCCGTCGTCGAGACGGGAGAGGACAGGATCGGACGCGTTCGCCTCCTCCTCGTCCGGAAAGTACATCCGCGTGAGCACGGCCCTCAGCAGGCCTCGGGCGAAGACCATCACGACCACGTGCGGGGCATCCGCCTCGCCGACGCGTCCCGGCTTGACGGTAGTGAACGAGAACCGGCCGTCGGCGTCGCACCCCGACCGGCCCCACCCGAAGTCGTCCCGGTAGCGGCCGTCCTCGTCCGCCTGCCAGATCTCGACCATCGCGTCGGGAACCGGCTCGCCCGCGCCGTCGAGCACGCGGCCGGTCACGCGGAATGCTCCCGAGGCGCTCGGCTCGACGAGCTTCTCCGCCTGCGACGCGAAGAGCCCGAGCGTGAAGTAGGGGCCGACGGTCTGTGACGGCGTCGCCGCGGGCATCAGCTCTCCCTGGGCGTCTCGGCCGGCCCACCGAGGACGACGTCGAACCGGTACCCGAGCGCCCACTCGGGCTCCGTGGTGTCGTAGTCGAACCTGCACACGAGCCGCTCCCGGGCGCGGGCATCGCGGACGGACTGAAAGATCGGGTCGAACTCGAACAGCGGATCCCCGGGGAAGTACATCTGTGTCACGAGCCGGTTCGTGAAGGCGCGGCCGAACAGCGAGAGGTGGATGTGCGCCGGGCGCCAGGCGTTGGGGTGGTTGCGCCACGGATACGCGCCGGGCTTCACGGTCACGAAGCTGTAGCGCCCGTCGTCGTCGGTCAGGCAGCGCCCCGCGCCCGAGAAGTTCGGGTCGAGCGGCGCCGGATGCTGGTCGACCTCGTGGAGATAGCGGCCGGCCGCGTTCGCCTGCCAGATCTCGATCAGCGACGAGCGCACCGGCCGTCCAGAGGAATCCGTCACCCGGCCGCTGACGTTGATGCGCTCCCCGAGCGGTTCCCCGTCGTGCTGGCGGGTGAGGTCGTGGTCGAGCTCGCCGATCGACTCGTGGCCGTACGCCGGCCCGGTGAGCTCCGACAGGGTGTGCGGGAGGATCACGAGCGGGCGCTTCGGCGCCCGAAGCTCCGTCGAGCGGTAGTCGGGGTAGAGGTACGGCGGCTGGCCGATGTCCTGCCCGTCGGCGACGGTCTCGAACGAGTCGGCGATCGTTCTGCTCATCGCCGGACAGTCTCCTCGTTCGCGGGCCTCAACGCCCGAAGAGCCTCGAGCTCCTCCGCGGTCGGCGGCTGCACCGGCCGGAGCTCGTCAGCGAGCCTGAGCTCCCACCCGGTGGCGTCGCGAGCCTCCTCGGTGGTCACGTCGGGGTAGAGCGCCGTCATCGTCAGCACGCCGCTCTCGGGATCCGGCTCGAGCACGCCGAGGTCGGTGACGACGCACGTGACGCCGACGCCTCCGCTCGAGGACCGAGGACGGCCGAGGCTCGTGAGGAAGTCGAGCTGCTCGACGAACGCCCTCGGGCGTCTGGCGCAGCATCACGAAGACCTCCTTGCACCAGGAGGCGATCTCCGGCGCACCGCCGGCGCCGGGCAGGCGGACCGACGGCCGTCCGTAGTCGCCGATCACCGTGCTGTTCAGGTTCCCGTGCCGGTCGATCTGGGCCGCGCCGAGGAACCCCACGTCGATCCAACCGCCCTGGAGCCAGTAGCTGAAGATCTCGGGGACCGAGACGACCGTGTCCGCGGTCTCGGCCAGCTCCCCGTCGCCGATCGAAAGCGGCAGATGCCGTGGCTTCGTGCCGATCGCGCCGCTCTCGTAGATGAGAACGCAGTTCGGAGCATGCGTCGCCCGCGCGAGGTTCGCCGCCCGGCTCGGGAGCCCGATCCCGACGAAGCACACAGCGCCGTCGTGTAGGCGCCGCGCGGCAGTGACGGACATCATCTCGTCGGCGGTGTAGGACTCCGGCTCCAGCTGGGTCAAACCCTGCTCGCCTCGCTCTCCCGGAGGATGCGGTGGTACTCGGCGACGTCGGCCGCCTCCAGCACGTGGGACTGCATCCAGGCAAGGAACCGGTCGCGATCGCGGCTGATCGCGTCCCACGCGACGTAGAACGAGTTGTCCCGCTTGTAGTAGCCGTGCGCATAGGACGGATGCGCGCCGCCGGGGCACTCGCACACGGCGGTCACGGTCCAGGACGGAAGCATGGTTGAGCCCGGCTTCCGGTCGAGCTCGCGGACGATCTCCTCGACGGTGACGATCGACCGCTTCGCGCCGAGAACGACCTCTTTCTGCACACCGCTGATCCCCCAGAGCTGGACGTTGCCCTTCGCGTCCGCTTGCTGCGCATGGATGATTCCGACGTCGGCTCGGATCGCCGGGACGGCGGCGAGCCGCTCACCCGTGAAGGGGCACGTGACCCAGCCGACATTCGTCCGCTCTGCGAGATCGGTGCCCTCGTAGCCGCGCACGAGGCCGAAGGGGAAGTTCGACGCGCCCGCGGTGTACCCGGCCGCCATCCCGGCGTGGGAGTGCTCTTCCAGCTCGAGCGGCGCCGGCCAGTCCCGCTCCACCGCGTCTCGGAGCCGGTGGAGCGACCCGACACCGGGGTTGCCGCCCCAGGAGAAGACCAGTTTCCGCGCCGAGCCCACGCCGATCAGCTGGTCGTAGACGACGTCCGGCGTCATCCGCACGAGCGTGAGGTCGCGTTTCCCCTGCCGGATCAGCTCGTGGCCCGCGGCGTGCGGGATCAGGTGCGTGAAGCCTTCGAGCGCGACGACGTCGCCGTCGTCGACGAGCTCTCGGACCGCCTGGTCGAGCGGGACGATCTCCGCCACTCCGGCCCCCGCGTCAGAAGGGGAACGGATGCGGACCGCTCTGGACGGTCACCCAGTGGATTTCGGTGAACTCGTTGATCGCAGCCGTGCCGCCGAAGCGACCGAAGCCGCTGGCCTTGACGCCGCCGAACGGCATCTGCGGCTCGTCGCCCACGGGCTGGTCGTTCACGTGGACGATCCCCGACTGGATCCTCTGAGCCAGCGCCAGCCCGCGGTCGGGATCGGAGGTGATGATCCCGGCCGAGAGCCCGTAAGCGGTGTCGTTCGCACGGTCCACCGCCTCGTCGGCGTCGGCCGCCACCTCGATCGACGCGACCGGCCCGAACGTCTCCTTCTGCGCGAACTCCGAGTCCCGCGGAACGTCGGTGAGCAGCGTGGCCTGGTAGACCGAGCCCTCCGCCTCGCCGCCGACAAGCACGTTCGCGCCCTTCTCGACCGCCTCGTCCACCCGGCTCTTTACCGTCGAGACGGCGTCCTCGGTGATGAGCGGACCGATGATCGTGTCCTGCTCGGTCGGATTGCCGGCCTTGAGCCCCTTCGTCTTCTCGACGAGACGGGCGATGAAGTCGTCGGCGATCGGCTTCTCCACGATGATCCTGCGCGCAGACATGCAGATCTGACCCTGGTGGAAGAACGAGCCGAACGCCGCCGCGTCCACGGCGTACTCCAAGTCGGCGTCGCCCAGGACGACGAGCGGGTTCGAGCCGCCGAGCTCGAGGACGACGCGCGTGAGGTTCCGGCCGGCGGCTTCCGCGACCTTGCGACCCGCCTCGGTCGAGCCGGTGAAGTTGATCACCCTGACCGCCGGATGCTCGGCGAACTCCTCGCCGATCGGCCCTGCCTCTCCGGGTGCGTGCGTGACGATGTTCAGCACGCCTTCAGGAAGCCCGGCCTCGGAAAAGATCTCACCCCAGATGAGACCGCCGACATAGGGCGAGTGCTCCGACGGCTTCAGCACGACCGTGTTTCCGAGCGCCAGCGGGGAGGTGATCGCGCGGGCCGACAGGATCTGCGCCGCGTTCCACGGCGCGATCGCCGCCACGACCCCGACGGGGCGTCGCAGCCCCATGGAGAACACTCCGGTGTCGGACGGGATGATCTCGCCTGTGGACTGATACGGAAGCGCCGCCGCCTGCCTGAAGAGGCCGGGGACAAAGTGCAGCTGGAACATCGCCATGCCGAAGGTGGCGCCCGTCTCGCGAGTCAGCCAGGAGACGACCTCGTCTCCCCGCGCCTCCAGGATGTCCGCTGCCTTGAGAAAGATCTGCTGGCGCGCGGAGGGCGGAGTCTCCGACCAGGCAGGAAACGCCGCCGAGGCCGCTTCGATCGCGCGGCGCGCGTCCTCGCGGGTGCCGGCCGGAACGGTGGTGACCACATCCCCGGTGAACGGGTCCGTGTCCTCGAACGTGTTCCCTCCCTCTGCGGCTGTCCACTCCCCACCGATGTGGAGACCGCGGACGGGGCTCTCGACTGCGCTGGCCGTCATCTCAGGCTCCTCTCGCGTTCGCAATGAGAACAACTATCCGTTGACCGAACCGCACTCTCCCATCGGCGCCGAGACCGTGTCAAGCGCTATCGACCGCGCTCGCCGGCCCTCCCGACACGCTGAGGTCGACCTCGATCGCCTCGGCCGTCCGGAGCAGCTTGGGAACGACCTCCCGGCGAAGGGCCGGCATGGTCTTCCGCGTCGCATGGACCGACATGTTGAGCGCGGCGATGACCCGGCCGGAGGCGTCGCGGATCGGCACGGCGGCCGATCGGACGCCTTCCTCCAGCTCCTGGTCTACCGCTGCCCAGCCGACCTCGCGGACTTCCTCGATTCGCTCCCTGAGCGCTGCCCGGTCGGGCACGGTCTTCGCCGTCAACGGCTCGATCTCGATTCGGCCGAGCCGCTCGTCGAGCGCGTCCGGTTCGAGGCCGGCCAGAAGCACGCGCCCCATCGACGTCGCATACGCGGGGAAGCGGGTTCCGACCGCGATGATGATGGTCATGATCCGCTGCGTCGGCACGCGGGCGACGTAGACGACCTCGAGGTCATCGAGGACGGCGACGGACGAGGACTCGTTCACCTCGGCGACGAGCGCCTCCATGTGCGGCTGGGCGACCTCCGGGAGGCTCAGCGCGGACAGATACGCATACCCGAGCTCCAGCACGCGGGGCCGCAGCGAGAACGTGTTGCCGTCTTGCCGGACGTAGCCGAGGCGGACGAGCGTCAGCAGGAACCGCCTCGCCGCCGCGCGCGTGAGGCCAGTTGCCCGCGCGACGTCGCTCAGCCGGAGCTCGGGGCTCTCGGCGCCGAACGCGCGAATCACTGCCAGCCCGCGCTCGAGCGACTGGACGTAGTCCGGGTTCCGTCCGTGGGTGGCCTCCATGTGAACGGATGTTCTCATACCGAACTTCTGCACCCGTGATACTGCGCGCCGTGAGCGGCGGGACGGTGCGCGACGCGACATTCGAGGTCCTCCGGGAGCGGGGCCTGACGACGATCTTCGGCAACCCCGGCTCCACCGAGGTGCCGTTCCTCACGGACTTCCCGGAGGACCTGCGCTTCGTGCTCGGCCTGCACGAGGGCTCGGTCGTAGGCCTCGCGACGGGTTGGGCGATCGGGCGAGGCGAGCCGGCCCTCGCCCTCCTCCACACGACCGCGGGCCTGGGCAATGCGGTCGGCGCGCTCGCCACTGCCCGCGTCAACCGAGCGCCGCTCGTCGTCCTCGTCGGCCAGCAGGACCGCCGCCACCTGGCCTTCGAGCCGTTCCTCGCCGGGAGGCTCCGCGGGCTGGGCGGGGAGTACGTCGTCTGGGTCGACGAGCCGGTCCGCGCACAGGACGTCCCTGGCGCGATCGGCCGCGCGGCTCACGAAGCGGAGACGCAGCGCGGGCCGGCGCTGGTGGTCGTGCCGATGGACGACTGGGGCGAGCCCGCGGACGAGAATCGTGAGGACGCGACGCCCACGCGCGTCGTTCGGGCTGCCGCCGCCGACCCGGCCGCGGTGGAGCAGCTCAACCGGTTTCTCGACGGCACCCGGGCACCGGCGCTGGTCGTCGGCGCGGGAGCCGACGACGCCGAGACCTGGGAAGCCCTGGTCAGCCTCGCCGAGCGGCTCGTCGCCCCGGTCTTCCAGGAGTCGTTCGGCGCGCGGGCCGGTTTCCCGCAAGACCACCGCCTCTTTGCGGGCGTGCTTCCGGCGGACCGCCCGCGGCTGCGCGAGCGGCTTGCACCCTACGACGCGATCCTGGTGGTCGGCGCGCCCGCTTTCCGTCAGTCGCCGTACGCCCCGGGCCGCTTCACGGAGCCCGGGACGAGGATCGCGGTCGTCGGTGACAACGCCGACGAAGTCCAGCGCAGCCCGGCCGAGCTCGCCGTGCTCGCGCCTCCGGCGTCCATGTGCCGGGCCCTTGCAGAGCGGCTTCCGCAGCGGAACGCGACGCCGCCGGAGCCGTACCGTCCGCCACCCGCCCCGGATCCTCCCGCTGCAGGTGAGCGGCTCCTGGCCGGCCACGTTCTCGCCGCACTGGCCGAACGGCTTCCCGAGGAGGCCGTCGTCGTCGAGGAGGCGCCCGTCGACCGCCCGGAGCTCCACGACCGCCTCCTCGCGCGCAGGCCGCTGGGGTTCCTGAGTGCAGCGATGGGCGGGCTCGGGTTCGCGCTCGCGGGGGCGACAGGCGTCCGCATGGCCCTTCGGGACCGGCCCGTCGTCGCCGTCGTCGGCGACGGGTCGGCCCTCTACGGCATCCAGGCCCTGTGGAGCGCTGCGCACTACGGCGTCGGGCCGCTGTTCGTGATCCTGTCGAACGGCGGGTACGCGATCATGGACCGGCTCGCGGAGCGCCAGGGTGGGCGCGGGGCCTGGCCGGCTTTCGACGTCGACATCGCCGGGCTCGCCCGCGCGCAGGGCTGCGAGGCGCAGCGGATCACGGAGCACGGCGAGCTCGTCCAGACGCTCGACGAGGTCATCCCGACGCTCACTCACCGAGAACAGCCGCTGCTCCTCGACGTCGTGATCGCGCCGACGGAGACGTTCGCGCCGTAGAACTCGTTTCAGAATGTGGCTCGTCGCCAGGGTGCGATGGGTGGATGCCAGGCCCGGACGCAGACCGCGTCCATATCAAGTCGATATGGGCGCGGTTGAGGACGACGCCTGGCGCCGCCCAGCGCGGCCTGGCGGCACAGCGCTCATTTTGGAACGAGTTCTTAGGCGGGGGAGGACGCCGCGAAGGCGCCCTCCCCACTGACTGGGCTACGTAACGCGGAAGCTCTTCTTCGCGCCCGGACTCGAAGACGACCAGTACCCGTAGGTCCCTCGCCGCAGGTTGACCGTCCACGTGGAGCGGCCGCGCCCGCGGAGGCTCGTGCGCCTGTTGACGCCCGGGCCCTTGAGGACGAAGTCCCGGTTCCGCAAGTTGTCGGTCACGACGAACGTGTACGGGCCGGCGGTCAGCCGCGTGACCGTCCGTCCCTCGAGCCGCAAGAGCACACGCCGTGGCTGCACGGTGCCCTGGAGCACCAGACCGCTCGCGATGCTGTTCGGCACGAGCTGCCGGAGGTTCGGCGTACGGGTGATGACGTCGTACTTCCTCGTATAGGTGGCGAGCTGGCTCAGCTTGCCCCGGTCGATCACCGGGCTCCAGATCGGGAGCCTGGAGTTCTGCGCATTGGCCGGCAGCATCGCCCGCACCTCGTCCGGATGCGACTGGGCGTAGGTGAGCGACCGATTGATCGCCCTGCGGAACCGCTCGGCGAGCGCCGGATTGCGCGAGCGCCAGCTCTGGCGCGCCGCGTAGCCGCCGATCGGCCAGTAACGACCGAGCACGGGGCCCGGGGCCATGACGATCCGGGCGTTGTCGATGTTCAGCCCCTGCGAGAGGAACGGCTCCGGGACCCAGATCGCATCGACCTGGCCGTTGTTGAGCGCCGACCGCATCTGCGGGAACGGGATCGCAACCAGCCGGAACGAGTTCGGCCGCACACCCTGCTTCTCGAGCGCGGCCTTGATCATCACCTCGCCCACGCCCTTGAGCGCGTTGACCGCGATCGTCTTCCCGGCCAGGTCGCGCGAAGTGCGGATCGAGCTCGAGCCCTTGACCAGGATGTTCTGCCAGTTGTCGGCCTGGCCGACTCCTTCCACCTCGCTCGCCGCGACGAGCGTCATCTGGATGTTGTTCGTGACGGCGATGAACATCGGCACGAAACCGAGATAGCCGATGTCGCCATTGTTGTTCGCCATCGCGAGGACGACGTCGTTGCCGCTCTGCAGGGTCGTCTTCTTGATCTCGATCCCCTGCTGCGCGAAGAACCCCCTCCGGATGCCGATGTCCAGCGGGAACCCGTTGGCAATCGGCAGGGTCACGACCCTGACCTCCGTCGTCTGAACCGGTGCGCTCGCGGCGGTACCCCCGAACAGCGCCAACGCGCCGATCGCACCCGCGACCGACACGAGGAACAAGACGCGTGCACGACGAACCCGTGCCGCTCTGCTCATGCTCGACCTCCCTTTCGAAAGAACAGCTCCCACGTGCTAACCCCCTTCTCGAACGGCCTCGAGCACCGGCTCGTCCGCTTCAGTTTCGTCCCCCTGCTCCCGCTTGATCAAGCGGTAGACGCGGCCGCGAAGGTGCGTGAAGTCAGGAAGCTCCTTCGTCCTGATCTGGTCCCGCGGGAAGGGCAGGTCGACGCCGATGATCTCCTTCACTTCGGTTGGTGCATGGGTGAGAACCACGACGCGATCCGACAGGTACACGGACTCGTCGATGTCGTGCGTGACGAACACGATCGTCACTGCGAACTCCTCCCGCACGCGCAGGACGAGGTCCTCGAGATCGCCGCGGGTCTGGGCGTCGACCGAGGCGAACGGCTCGTCCATCAGCAGGATCGACGGCTGGTAGGCGAGCGCCCTCGCGATCGCGACTCGCTGCTGCATGCCGCCGGAGAGCTGCCACGGATAGTGGTCGATGAAGCCCGTGAGGCCGACGGCCTCGAGCGCCTCCTCCACCAGCGCCCTCCGCTCACGTCGGCCGAGCGACTTGTGGCGCAGCGGCAGGAGCACGTTCTTGCGGACCGACAGCCACGGCATGAGGGAGCGCCCGTACTCCTGGAAGACGAAGCCCATCTCCTCCGGAGGCCCGCTCACACGCTTCTCGCGGAGGAGCACCTCGCCCGCGCTCGGGCGCAGGAGCCCGCCGACGCACTTCAGCAGGGTGGTCTTGCCGCAGCCGGACGGGCCGACGACGCAGACGAACTCGCGCTCCGCGACCGAGAAGGACACGTGGTCGATCGCCCTCGTCGCCTTGGCGCCGGCGCCGTACGTCTTGCCGAGGTTCCTGATCTCGAGGACTGGGGCGCCGCTCTGGCTCATTGAGCGGCCACCGCGCGCCAGCCCCGGTGCCAGCGCAGCACCCGGCGCTCGATCAGCAGGAGGAGCAGGTTCAGGAGATATCCGAGCAACCCGATCAGGAGGATCGTGGCCCACATGGGCACGAGTTGGAAGGTGTTCTTCGAGATCAGCAAGACGTACCCCACCCCACTCGTGCTCGAGAAGTACTCGGTCAGCACCATCATGATCACCGCGAGGGAGAGGCTCGTGCGCATCCCGGCGAAGATCTGCGGGAGGGCGGCCGGCAGCACGATGCTCCGGATCCGCTCCATGCGCCCCACTCCGTAGGAACGGGCCGTGTCGATCAGAGTTGGGTCGATGCCTCGAACGCCGTCGATCGTGTTCAGCAGGATCGGAAACAGGCAGACGAACGCGATGAACGCGACCTTCTGACGGTTCCCGATCGAGTGGAGGAGCACGATCGAGATCGGGATCAGTGCCGGCGGCGGCATGGCCCTCCACCACTCGATGTGCGGCATCGCCAGCATTCGCCCCCGACGCGACAGGCCGAGCGGAATCCCGAGGAGCACTCCTACGGCGACCGCGATCAGGAACCCGAGCACGATCCTCGTCAGGCTCGGCACGAGGTGCAGCTCCACCTGGGAGAACAGCCACATCTCGCGGAACTCGGTGAGGATGGTCGACAGGCGCGGGAACATCGGATCGTTGGCGCGGGTCGTCCACACCTGCCAGGCCGCCAGGATCGCGATCGGGACCGCGATCTCCGCCGCGATCGCGGAGGCCTGGTAGAGCCGCCTCCCGGTCATGTGCTCGCCGCTCGCTGGGACGGATGCCAGCGCAGGGCCCACCGCTCGATCGCCGCGAAGACGCCGTAGATGGCGAGACCGAGGAAGCCGGTGGCGAGCGCCAGCGCATACACCTGAACCGTGAGCCCGAACGACTCGGCGACGTTCATGAGCGCGCCGAGGCCCGGGATGCCCATGAACAGCTCTGCGGTGAACGCGAGGATCAAGGCGACCGACGACGAGATGCGCAACCCCGTGGCGATGTACGGCACGGCGCTCGGCAGCTTGATTCGATAGAGACGCTCGAAGCGGCTCATCCCGAAGGATCGAGCGGTGTCGAGCGCGACCGGGTCGACGTCGCGGACCCCGTAGATCGTCTGGACGAGTAGCGGCCAGAACGCGCCGAAGGCGGCCAGGAAGATCTCGCTCTTCAAAGTCGTCCCGAGGGTCAGGAAGAGCAGCGGGATCAGCGCCGCCGACGGAATCGGGCGCAGAAACTCGACCGGGATCCGGAAGGCCCTGGAGGCGAACTGGCTCGATCCGAGGACGATCCCGATCGGAACCGCGAGCGCCGTCGCGATGCCGAGACCGAGAGCCCAGCCCCTCACCGTCTGGCCGAACGCGGTCCAGAAGGCCCGGGTGTGCATCATCGACCAGAGCTCCTGGAACGTGGTCGTCATCGCCGGGAGGTCTTGCTCGGAGATCAGGCCCGACGTCGAGGCGTACTGCCAAAGCCCCAGGAAGGCGGCGATCGACACGGCGCCGAGGAAGATCGGCGTCAAGCGTGCGACGACGGGGCTCAGGGTCGCTCGAACTCCCGAGACCGAGCGTGTCGTCGCTACGTCCGCAGCAGACACGGCGTAGTCCTAACAGGTTTTCCGGGGGCTATGTGCGCAAACCGGGCCGTTGTTCGCATTGAGAACAACGGCCCGGGAGCCCAGCACTCCTCGGCGCCTAGGATCGCCTGTCGGGGCCTTCGTACCCGTCGATCACCGACACGTTGACCGTCGAGCACCTCCCGCAGCGGACCCGGACCTTCTTCGTCATCTGCACGGGATGCATGGCCTCGGCAAGGAGGTTGCCGCACTCCACGCAGACGTAGTCGTCCGGGCCGTTTCCGCGGAAGACTGGCCGGTCCGCGTCCTCCTGGAGCGCCGTCCCGCCGTCGAACGGGCACCTCGCCCTCGCGAACCTCGCGCATCGGGATCGTCGCCACGACGATCAGAGCGCGGCGAGCTTGCCGCTGAAGTCCGTGATCAGCGCGTCCAGGACGCCCGAGACGACGCCCTCCCCCATCGACGCGGCCGTGCCGGTGATCTGCGCCTTGGTGTGGATGGTCCCGCCGCCCTCCCTGAGCGAGAACGCGACGTCGGCGTTCGCGTACCCCTGGCCTCCAGCCTCCCTGGACTTGACCTTCATCACCACGCGGTGGGACTCCTCGTCCTGCTCGACGATCTCGACCGTGCCGTTGAACGTCAACGACATCGCCCCCATCTTGATCTTGATCTCGGCCTTGACGGAGTCCGGCCCCGTCTTCTCGAGCACGCTGCCTCCCTCGACGCAGGGCACCACGCGCTCGAGGTCGGTGATCGTCGCGAAGCTCTGGTCGATCGGCTTGTCCGTGACGAACGGGTGCTCGAGCTCGACGGCCACGGCGGGACCCTATCGGAGCGTGATTTAGGCTCAGCGCATCTCGATCCAGCCAGGCACGTACAAGCTCGGGCCCAAGAACGGGACCCTGTCGGTGCGGACCAGGCGAACGGGCGCCGCGGCCAAGGCCGGCCACGACCTGCTGATCCACGTCATCGGCTGGGAGGCGACGCTCGACGTCGGCGACGACCCCAGCATCGTGCTCGAGGTCGACCCCACCTCACTCCGAGTCCGTGACGGAACCGGCGGGATGCAGCCGCTCGGGTACGAGGACAAGGCGAGCATCGAGCAGACGATCGACGAAGAGGTCCTGTTGCGGAGAGAGATCGCGTTCCGCTCGACGTCGGTGCAGGCCGACGGCGGCCGGCTCAGCGTCGAGGGTGAGCTGACGCTCGCCGGCGAGACCCGCCCCATCGCGTTCGACCTCGCCGTCGCCGACGGGGGCCGGCTCAGCGGCAGCGTCGTCGTCACGCAGACCAACTGGGGCATGACGCCCTACACGGGACTGTTCGGAGCCTTGAAAGTCGCCGACGACGTCGAGGTCGCGATCGAGGCCACCCTCCCGTCCGAGGCGGCGACCTACGAGGAGCTCGTGCCGCGCGAGCTGAAGCCCGCGCTCCTCGAGCTCGACGGGATCTCACGCTTGACGGTCCTGGCGCACTACAGGCTCTACGAGGGCTACGTGAGCAAGCGGAACGAGATCCTCCGGAAGCTCGCAGCGGGCGACTCAGACCTGCGTGCGCTGAAAGTGGAGCTCACGTTCGCGATCGGCGGGATCAAGAACCACGAGCTCTACTTCGAGCACCTCGGCGGGGAGGGCGGCAACCCGGCAGGCCCGATCCGGCGGTTGATCGAGCGCGACTTCGCGTCTGCCGGGGCCTGGCGGGCTGACCTCAAGGCCTGTGGGATGGGCGGCCGCGGCTGGGCGTGGACGGCCTACGACTGGGACGAAGGCCGCCTCGCCAATTACGTCGGCGACGCGCAGAACTCGTTCCCTATCTGGAATGCGACGCCCTTGATCGCGCTCGACGTCTACGAGCACGCGTACGTCCTCGACTATGGGACCGACCGCGCCGCGTACATCGACGCGTTCTTCGCCAACCTGGACTGGGGCGTCGTGAACGACTGGGTCTGGAAGCACCAGATCCCGCTGACGCGCTAGGTCCTTAGTCTCGGTAGACGGTCTGCGCGTCGAGGCCGCCCTCGACTCCTGGCGGCAGGGCGCCGGTGCCGTGCGCGTAGAGCGCGAGATCCTCGATCGTCTTCACCTGCTTGGGATCGTTTTCGTCCGCGCCGACCCAGGCCCCGTTCGACCACGTGAGGGTCTCCGGAGAGGCTTCCAGCGCCATGCCCGCGAGCAGCTGCGCCTTGTCGCGGATCTTCCCCGCGGCGCTGACGACCGCCGCCGACGTCCCATCCGCAGGGCTCGTGTTGAACCCGTGCCCTGTGCCGAACCGGTCGGTGTCCGCCGGAACGACCTTGACGTCCAGGGCCGGGACGCCGAGCTCGTCGGCGACCAGCTGCGCGTACTCGGGCTCCTTCCCGTCGGGCTCGGTCGTCAGGCTCAGCACCATCTTTCCGGTCGGATGCACACGCAGAAAGACTGCGCGGTAGGCCTCGTCAGCCACGGCTTTCATCGCCTCCTCGGTCGGGATCCTTCGCCAGGCGCTGGCGCTCCTGGTGGGCAGTCAGCGCGTTGTGCTCTTCCAGGTCGCAGAAGGCCGGCTGCGGCCCGCCCAGCGGGTGCGGGGGCACCGCGGGCCGCTCGCAGCCCGGATAGATGCAGATCTTGGGCTCAGCCACCTGTCCAGCCCGGGGTGGTCTTGCCCCTGCTCGGCCCGTAGCCGCTCGGCATCGCGACCGAGCTGCCGGGAACGGGCGTGGCGCTGGCCCAGGACTCGTCCTCGCGAGGCTCCGGCGCCGGAGGCGGCATGCTCCACAGCTCGGCGGCGATCGCCTCAGCGACCTCGTCGAGCGCCTCGAAGCTGTGGCCGCTCACGAGTGCGTCGCAGTACGGCAGGGCGGCTCTCATGCCTCCCGACTGCACCGAGAAGTCACCCGCGCTCACGCGTGGATTGACCCACACGATCCGGTGGGCCAGCCGCGAGAGGCGCTCCATCTCGCGTCCGACGAGCATCGAGTCGCCGCGCTCCCAGCCGTCGGAGAGGATCACGATCACGGCCCCGCGGGCCATGCCGCGGCGACCGTGCCGGTTGTTGAACTCCCGCAGCGCGTCTCCGATCCTGGTCCCGCTGGACCAGTCAGGCGCGGTCTCCGCGGCGCGCTGGATCGCGCGCTCGGGATTGCGAGAAGCAAGCGCGCGAGTCAGGCGGGTCAGCCGCGTCGCGAACACGAATGCCTCGGCGTTCGGCCCGCTGCCGGCGGCGCAGGTCAGGAACTGCAGGTACGCCCGCGCGTAGGGCTCCATCGAGCCGGAGATGTCACAGAGCATCACCAGCCTCCGGCGGGTCACGCGTCGATGCCGGCGCGCGAGCCGGACCGGATCGCCCGCCGTGCGCAGGCTCGCGCGCAGCGTCCGGCGCAGGTCGACGTGCTCGCCGCGGCGTCCCTTCTCGTAGCGGCGCCTGCGCCGCGGTGGAGCGGCCAGCTGCAGTCGCGACATCAGGCGATAGAGCTGCGCGAGCTCGTGAGGCTCGAGCGCGTCGAAGCTCTTGCTCCGCAAGAGCTCCTCGTCGCTGGCGATCAGCGACGGCACCTCGAGCTCGGCCGGATCTTCGTCATCCTCGTCGCGCGTGCTCGGCGGCGAGGTGTGCCAATCGTCGGGACGCGTCGCGACGGTCTCCTCGTCCTTTGCCTCCTTTCGACTGTCGAAGACGGAAAAGAACACGGCGTCGAACGCGTCGACCTGCGCGGGATCCGAGACGAACACGGAGCGGGCCGTCCAGTACAGCCGCCGGCGCGAGATCGGCCGCACGAGCGTGAGCGCCTCTGCGAAATCGACCGAGCGGCCGGGCGTGACGGGCACGCCGGCATCGCGCAGGCGCCTGCTCAGCGCCGCGACGAGCGGCGGAAGGTCGAGCTCGATCGTCTCGACGCCGAAATCAGTCACCGCCACCCACGAGCTGCTCCAGGCCGGCCGCGCGGATCACCTCCTGGTCCTCGCTGTACTTCAGTACCGACCCGAGCGTGCGGTCCACGGCCGCAGCGTCGAGCTGCTCGATGCCGAGCAGGTTCAGGGCAGCGAGCCAGTCGATCGACTCGGCGATTCCCGGCGGCTTCTGGACATCGCTGTCCCGCATCCGCGAGACCGCGTTCGCGACCTGAACGGCGAGCGTCTCCGACGAGCCCTTGACGCGGCGGCGGACGATCTCCACCTCGCGCTCCGGCGTCGGGTAGGCGATCCAGTGGTACAGGCAGCGCCGCTTGACGGCGTCGTGCAGGTCGCGCGTCCGGTTGGAGGTCAGGACGATGACCGGCGGATGCGTGGCCCGGATCGTGCCGATCTCCGGAATGGTCACGCTGGCGTCCGCGAGCAGCTCGAGCAGGAAGGCCTCGAAGTCGTCGTCGGCCCGGTCGATCTCGTCGATCAAGAGGACCGCCGGCCGCGGGCCGGGGTGCTCGAGCGCGCGGAGGAGCGGTCGGCGGATCAGGTAGTCGGGGCCGAACAGCTCCTCCTCGCCGAGCTTCGTGCCGCCGGCGTCGGCGAGCCGGATGCTGAGGAGCTGCCGCGGGTAGTTCCACTCGTACAGCGCCTCAGCGACGTCGATGCCTTCGTAGCACTGCAGCCGCACGAGCGGCGTGTCCAGCACGGTCGCAAGTGACTTCGCGGCCTCGGTCTTCCCCACGCCCGCCTCGCCCTCGAGCAGCAGGGGCTGCGGCAGGCGCAGGCTCAGGAACATCGAGGTCGCCAGGCCCTCGTCGGCGAGATAGTCGGTGTCGGCGAGACGCCGGGCGAGCGTCTCGATGTCGGGTACGAGCTGGCGGATCTCGCCTGCCGCCTCGCCCGTGACCCTGGTCACTGCGGCGGCTCGGGACGCCCCTGCATCGCCGCCCAGACACGAGCCGGCGTGCAGGGCATGTCGATGTGGTCGACGCCGTGCGTCTCGTGCAACGCGTCGATGATCGCGTTGACGATCGCTGGCGGTGAGCCGACGTTCGGCGACTCGCCAACGCCCTTCGCCCCGAGCGGATGGTGGGGGCACGGCGTGACCGTCTCGCCGAGCTCGAAGTCGGGCGTCTCGAGGGCGGTCGGGATCAGGTAGTCCATGAACGACGAGTTGAGGCAGTTGCCCTCCTCGTCGAACGTGAGGACCTCCATGAGCGCGATGCCGATGCCTTCGGCGAGGCCGCCGTGGATCTGGCCGTCGACGACCATCGGGTTGATCCGCACCCCGCAGTCGTCGACCGCGATGAAGCGCCTGACTGAGACGTGAGCTGTATCGGGATCGATGTCGACGACCGCGATGTAGGCCCCGTATGGGTAGGTCAGGTTGGGCGGGTCGTAGATCACCTGGGCGTCGAGCCCGCCCTCCATGCCCTCGGGCAGCTCCTCGCCGCTGTACGCCCTGGCCGCGATCTCCTCGATCGGCGCACCCTTCTCCGGATCGCCCTTGACGTACCAGCGGCCCTTCTCCCACGCAAGATCGTCCGGGCTCGCCTCGAGCATCGTCCCGGCGATCTGGCGCGCCTTGTCCCGCACCTTGCGGGAGACGACCGCGACCGCGCCGCCGGACACCGGGGTCGAGCGGCTCCCGTAGGTGCCGAGCCCGTACGGTGACCTGTCCGTGTCGCCGTGCCGGACCTCGACGTCCTCCGGGGGGATACCGAGCTCCTCGGCGACGATCTGCGCGAACGTCGTCTCGTGGCCCTGCCCCTGCGTCTGCGCGCTGATGCTGACCACGGCCTTGCCGGACGGGTGAACGCGCAAGTCCGCGCCGTCGTTCATGGCGAGCCCGAGGATGTCCATGTGCTTGCGCGGCCCGGCGCCGACGCCTTCGGTGAAGAAGGAGACGCCGATGCCCATCAGCTCGCCGCGGGCGCGCTTCTCTGCCTGCTCGCGCCGCAGGTCCTCGTAGCCGGCCATCTCCATGGCTACACGCATCGTCTCGGCGTAGTTCCCCGAGTCGTACGTCCAGCCGGTGGTGGTCTCGTACGGGAACTGCTCGGGCGCGATGAAGCTGCGCATTCGGAGGTCGATCGGGTCGACCTTCATCTCGAGAGCGAGTGCATCCACCATCCGCTCAACGAGATAGACGGCCTCGGTGATCCGGAACGAGCACCGGTACGCGACGCCGCCGGGCGCCTTGTTCGTGTACACGGCCTTGACCTTGACGTGCGACGCCTCGAGGTCGTACGACCCGCAGACGATGTGGAAGAACCCGGCCGGGAACTTCGTCGGCTGCGCAGTCGAGTCGAAGGCACCGTGATCGGCGATCGCGTCGACCCGCAGGCCGGTGATCTTGCCGCCCTTCGCGCACAGCTCGGCGTGCATGACGTAGTCGCGGGCGAACCCCGTGGAGACGAGGTTCTCGGTCCTGTTCTCGACCCACTTGACAGGCACGCCGGCCACGATCGAGCCGGCGATCGCACACACGTAGCCGGGATAGACGGGGACCTTGTTGCCGAAGCCGCCGCCGATGTCCTGGCACTGGATCCGGATCATGTGCTCGGCGAGCCCGGCGACGTGCGCGTAGACGGTCCGGTGGGCGTGAGGCGCCTGGTTGCCGTTGTAGATGTCGAGCTGGCCGGTCTCCGGGTTGAAGTCGGCGATCATGCCGCAGGTCTCGAGCGGCGCCGGATGGCAGCGCGGATAGATGATGTCGCGCGTCACGACGGTATCGGCTTCTGCGAACGCGCGGTTCGTCGCCTCCTCGTCGCCGGCCTCCCACGTCGGGCTCGCAAGGTTGTCGCGCTGGCCCGTCTTGTCGTCGCGGATCAGCGGCGCGTCGTCGTCGAGCGCCTTGCGGGCGTTGACGACGGCCGGCAGCGGCTCGTACTCCACGTCGATCAACTGGAGCGCGTCGTTCGCCGAGTACTCGTCGGTCGCGATCACGAACGCCACCTCCTGGCCCTGGAAGCGGACCTTGTCGCCCGCGAGCACGGCCTGCGTGTCGTAGGAGATCGTCGGCATCCACGCGAGCCCGAGCGTCTCGAGGTCCTTGGCGGTGACGACGGCGGCGACGTTCGGATGCGCGAGCGCCTTCGAGGTGTCGATCGAGAGGATGCGCGCGTGCGCGTACGGGCTACGGAGCATGGCGCCGTGGACCATCCCCGGAAGCCGGATGTCGTCGAGGTACGTGCCCTGGCCGCGGATGAAGCGCGCGTCCTCCTTCCGCTTCAGCCGACCGAAGCCGATCGGACGTTCGGTCGTCGCGCTGGGAAGGTTCTCGACGGTCGCCATGCTCAGACCCCCTGTTTCGCGGTTGCTTCGTGCTCGGCAGCCCAGCGGATGGCGCTGACGATGTTCTTGTAGCCCGTACAGCGGCAGATTCCGCCCGAGATCGCGGTGCGGATCTCCTGCTCGGTGGGATTCGGGTTCTCGTCCAGCAAGGCGCGGGCCGTCATCAGCATGCCCGGCGTGCAGAAGCCGCACTGGAGAGCGTGCGTCTCGTGGAAGCCCATCTGGATCGGGTCCAGCTGCCCGTCGACCTCCAGCGCCTCGACCGTGCGGATCTCGTGCCCCTCGCACATCGCCGCCAGGATCGTGCAGGACTTCACCGGCTCGCCGTCCATCTGGACCACGCAGGCGCCGCAATTGGAGGTGTCGCAGCCCCAGTGGGTACCGGTCAGGCCGGGCGTCTCGCGGATGAAGTGGACGAGGAGCTGCCGGGGCTCGATCTCGCGGGAGATCTGCCGGCCGTTGACCGTGATCGAGACGTTCATCGTCAGACCTCCTGGTGCAGGGCCCGTGCCGTGGCGCGGCGCAGGGCGCGTGTCGTCAGGACGCCGGCGAGGTGACGCTTGTAGTCGACCGGCCCCCGGCCGTCTGCGGTTGGCGAGCAGTCCTCGGAGGCAATCTGGCCCGCCTGCTCGAACAGGCCCTCCGACGGGCCTTTGCCCCGAAGCAGGTCCTCCGCCCGCGACAGGTGGACCGTGGTCAGGCCGACCGCGCTGAGTGCGACCCCGGCCGCGACGATCGTGCCGCCGTCGATCCAGACGGCCGCCGACGCAGCCGCGATCGCCCAGTCGCCGGCGCGACGCTCGACCTTCTCGTGCGCGCTGCTGCCGCCCGGGCGGAGCGGAATCCGCACCTCGGTCAGCAGCTCGCCGTCGCCCACGGCGGTCATGAACGGGCCGACGTGGAAGTCCTCCATCCCGACGACCCGCTCACCGTCGAGGCCGCGGATCACGGTCCTCGCCTTGACCGCCGTGCAGACCGCCGAGAGGTCCTCGGCCGCATCCGCCTGGCACAGCGAGCCGCCGATCGTCCCGCGGTTGCGGACGACCGGGTCGGCGATCACGTTCTCGGCGTCGCGGAACAACGGCAGGTGCTCGGCGAGCAGGTCCGACTTCAACAGGTCCACGTGGCGTGTCAGCGCCCCGATCCGGATCTCGCCGTCTTCCTCGCGGATGTACGAGAGCTCGGTGAGGTCGTTGATGTCGATCAGGTGCTCGGGGTTCGCGAGCCGCAGCTTCATCATGGGAAGCAGGCTGTGGCCGCCGGCGATGATCCGCGCACCGGAGCCGTGCCGCTGAAGCGATGCGATCGCGCCCTCGACGCTGGTGGCGCGCTCGTACTCGAATGCCGCAGGTGTCTGCATCTCTCCTGTCCTTACGTGTCGGAGCCGTCTTTGGAGTCGGCCGACTCGGCATCGACCTGGCGGCGCGCCGCTGCTGCGTCCTTCAGGTCGGGCTCGGCTCCCTGTGGGAGCTCGGGACCCCCGTCGGCAATCGCGTCGGCTTCGTCGCCGCCGCTCGGGTCGATGCCGCTCTCGGTCGCAGGCTCGTCGGATGCGGTCGTCTCTCCCAGGACGGCGCTCTCGAGCTGCGGATCCTCCGCCAGCATCTCGCGCGGCGCGTCCGATCCTCCGGCCTCGGCGGGCACGATGCCCTCGGCGGCGACCTCGGACCACGGGCCCTTCTCGCGGATCTCCGCCTCGTCCGGGGTCGTCCCGCCGCGCTGCTCGCTCGGCGGGTACTGGACGGGCGCATCGGTGCCGATCACCGGCGATCTGGGCAGCGACTCCGGCCTCGACTGGCGGATCTCGGGATACAGCAGCCGAGCGGCGAGGCTTCCGCGCTCGACGTCCCTGAGCGCGGGGCCGGCAGGGTTCCCGACCGCAATCGGCGCCTCGCGGCCGAGCCGCGCCAGGGTGAGCGTGCCCTGGGTGTAGACCTCGCCGATGCGCGGCGCCTCGACCGTGGTGCTCTCCGGGAAGCTCCTGAACCCGGCGGCGGCCGATCCGGCGTAGAGGCCCTCGACCAGGCCGACCGCGTCGACGATTCCGGCTTTCTTGACCAGCAGGCCTTCGAGCAGGTCGACACCGGCGTCGAGCTGCTCGTTGATCGCCGTCACGACGCCGTTGACGGGCGCGCTCTTCTCGACGATCTCGCCGACGCTCACGATCACCTCGTCCAGGCCGGCGGTGATCTTCCGGAGCTGCACGATCACCGAGACGAGGTAGACGACGAGGGCGGCGACGATCAGTCCGACGGCGACGATCGTGACTATGGCTGCCGATTCCATCGCTTATTTCGCGTCGTCGAGGATCACGTCGAGGGAGCCGCCGTAGTTCGCGACGCCAGCGACCGTTTTCTCCACCTGGTCCTGCGTGGTCAGTAGCAGCGCGGCGGCGTCGAGGTCCTTCGATCCCGCGGCCGCCGACTCCGCGATCTGCTGCACGCTCGGGACGATGCTCCTGGCGGCGGAGAGCACGCCGTGGAGCAGGTACACGACGACCAGGAACACGGCGAAGAGCGCGACGTTCGCGACCCACAGGCTCATCGCGGCCTCCGCTCGGCGACCATCGCCGCCTTGCTCGCGATCCCCGGCAACGCGCCGAGGACGACGTCGAACTGCGCGTTGATCGCCCTGACCGCGGGCTCGAGCGGCCGCAGGTGCTCCGACTCGACGCCCTGGAGGGCGGAGGCCAGCGTCGCGAGCCCCTCGGAGATTCTCGTCAGCCTCATGCGGACGAGGATCAGCGCGGCGGCCAGCACGAGCACGACGACGACCACCAGCACCACGGTCAGGAGGATCAGGAGGTCCCGGTCGCTCATGCGGCGTCGTACCCGTCCGTGAGTGCGTTCATGTAGCCGTCCTGGATCACCGCTTCGTCGACGATCTGCGCCAGCACCGGCGCCGTCGCCTCCAGCTGCGGGATGTTCGAGGTGTTGGCGGCGACCTTGCCGGCGATCTCGAGCAGGCCGTCGACGGACTTCTCGATGCTTCCGACGGCCTGGAGAAGCACCGCCAGGAGGATCGCGACGACGACCGCGGCGGCCGCTCCCAGGCCGAGCGCGACCACCCAGTACCCGTTCGAGGTCAGCGCGAGGGTCACTTCCCGACCGCCACCTTCCGCAGGGACCGCGCGGCGTGCAGGATCCTGACGCCCGAGTCGTTGATCCTCGCGATGCCGCCGAGCTCGGCCGTCTGCTGCCGCACGACCTCGACCGCCTCCTCAGCCGTCTTCGCCTGCTTCGCGATCTTCATCGCCAGGAGGACGATCGTGATCACGATCACCGCAGCGACCGCGACGACCGCAATGCCGATCGCGAGCCCGACCTGCCACCCGGTCGACGCAATCACGGGTGCCACTTTAGTCCCTGCGGCATCCCGAACAAGCGCCCACCGTCGGGCCTCAACGTAGGATTTCCGCGTGCGCGAGATCCGGGACGACGTCCACCGCTGGCTCGGGCGCGGCGACCGTGTCGCGCTCGCGACCGTCGTCGCGACCCGGCGCTCGGCCCCGCGACCGGTCGGCGCCAAGCTCGGCATCTCCGCGCAGGGCGAGCTTGCCGGCTCGGTCTCCGGTGGGTGCGTCGAGAACGAGGTGTACGAGTACGCGCAGGAAGTGCTCGCCGGCGCTCCTCCCCGGCTCCTGACGTACGGGATCTCGGACGACCTGGCGCTCAGCGTCGGACTGCCTTGCGGCGGTGAGATCGACGTCTTCGTGGAGGAAGCGCGCGGTCCGCTCGTCGAGCGGCTGCTGGACGTCGTCGAGCGCGGCGAGCGCGCCGTCGTACTGACGGTCCTCTCGGGCGACGACCTGGGCGCCGAGCTGCTCGTTACGGAGGACGGCGATCGTGTCGGCGAGGCGCCCGAGGAGCTCGCGGAGCAGGCGTCCGAACTCATCCGCAGGGGACGGAGCGGCGTCCACGAGATCGGCGGCCGCGAGGTCTTCGCGGACGTCTATGGGCCGCCTCCGCGACTCCTGGTCTACGGCGCCGTCGACACCGCGGAGGCGTTGTGCCGCGCGGCGCAGGAGATCGGTTGGCGGCCGATCGTCGCCGACGCGCGAGCCCGCTTCGCAACGTCGGAGCGGCTGCCGAGCGCCGCGGAGATCATCGTCGCGTGGCCGGAAGAGACGATCGCCCAGGTGCAGCCGGACCACGCGACTGCGATCGTCATCCTGACCCACGACGACAAGTTCGACGTCCCGATGATCACCGGCGCCCTCGAAACGGACGCCTTCTACATCGGAGCGCTCGGCTCGCGGAGAAACCAGGAGCGTCGCCGCGAGCGCCTACTCGAAGCGGGAGTCGACGAGGCCGCGCTCGACCGGGTCTCGGGCCCGTGCGGCCTCGACGTCGGCGCGCAGACACCGGCGGAGACGGCGATCTCGATTCTGGCCGAGATCATGGCCGTCCGGGCCGGGCGCGAAGGTGGCCGCCTGCGCGAGGCGACCACGCGCATCCACGCCGAGGTCTGATCCGAGCTCAGACCGGCGCGGCTTCGAACTGCTTGCGGCAGTGCGCGCTGCAGAAGTAGTACGTGACGCCGTCGCGGACGGCCGTCTCCTTTGCAACGGCGACGGCAACGGTCATGCCGCAAACCGGGTCGATCGCCTCCTCGACGAGCTCGGTCGGAGACGGCCCGCGCGTGTGCCGCCAGGCGACGAGCTCGGCGAGGATCGCAACGGCGATCTCCTCCTGCGAGGACGGCCCGAGGTCGAGGCCGGCCGGGCTGCGCATCCGGGCGAGCGACTCCTCGTCCACCCCGCGCTCGCGAAGCTCCGCAGTCAGGGACCCGGCGCGCTTCGCGCTCGCCACGAGCCCCACGTATTCCGCACCTGACCCCAGCGCCGCCTCCAGCGCCTCCTCGTCGCCGCGTCCCATTGAGGCGATGACGATCGCGTCTGCTCTCTCGAAGGTCGACGTGACGTTCCAGCCCATCACGGCGGCCAGCTCGCGCAGCGTCCGGGCGGCCGGCGCGTCGCCGACGACCGCCAGCAAGAGCGCCGGCCGGTGCGGCTCGATCATCACGTCGACTGCACCTTCCGAGGCGCAGCGGCTCTCGATCCGCTCACGGCGCGGCTCGCCGTCGGCCAGCGCCAGGAGCGAGAGCCGGACGACCTCGGGCTCCGTGCACGCGCCGCCGACCCAGCCGTGCAGCTCCCCGTCCTCGGTCACGAGCGCCCGGTCGCCGACGCGCGCCGAGGACGGACGCTCGACTCCCACGACGGTGGCGAGGGCGAACGTCGTTCCCTCCTCCACGAGGCGACCGGCTTCGACGAGGACCTTCACTCCGCGAGAGCGCCCTCCACGGAGAAAGCGTAGTCGCCGCGGCCCGCCGGACGCCAGAGCGCCCAGCAGGCCGCACGACTGCGTTCCGCGCTCAGTCGAACGCGTACTCCTCGTACTCCTCCACGTTGTCCTGCGTCACTACGGCGGCGGGAACGACCACCTGGCGGGGCACCTCCGGCGGAACGAGCTCGGAGAAACCCTCACCGAGGCCGATCAGGCGAGCCATGTTCACCGCGCTCCCGGCCATGTTCGGGTTGTAGAGGAAGGTGGCGCGGTAAAGGCCGCCCTCCTTGATCTGCTGCATAGCGTCCTGCGAGCCGCCGACGCCGGTGAGGAACATCTCGTCGTCGCGGCCGGCGTTGCGGATCGCCTGCACGACGCCCTGCGCCATGTCGTCGTCGTGCGTGTAGACGGCGTCGATGTTGCTCTGGGCCTGGAGGATGTTCTCCATCACGGTCAGGCCCTTGTCGGGATTGAAGTCACCCGGTTGGGAGGCGACGATCCTGATGCCGCCGTCCGGGCACTTTTGCCTGAGCGTGTCCGTGAAGCCCTTCGTCCGGTCAGTCGTGACCGAGATGCCGGCCAGGCCCTGGATCTCGACGACGTTCCCCTGGCAGTTCAGCTCCTCGGAGATGTAGTTCGCCGCGAGGACGCCGATCTGGTAGTTGTCGCCGAGGATCGTGGCGGTCGCCGCGTCGGGCGCCGTGAAGAGGCGGTCGACGTTGACGACACGAATGCCGGCGCGCTCGGCTTGCTGAGCGATCGGCGTCAGGGCTGCGCCGTCCTGGGGCAGGACGACCAGGACGTCAGGCTTCTGTGAGATCGCCTGCTGGATCTGCTGCGCCTGCGAATCCGCATCCGCAGCCTGGAGCAGCTCGAAGTCCACGTCGTCGTGCTTGTCCGCGGCCGCCTGGGCATCCTTCGAGATGGCGCCGAGCCAGCCGTGATCGGTCGGCGGGACGCTGGCGATGATCGAGACCCGCTCGCCCGAGCTGCCGCCCGTCGTGCCGGTCTCGCCGGTCGTCGCCGTCGTCGACGCCGCCTCGTCGTCGTCGTCGCCCATGCAGGCAGTGACACCCATCGCGAGCACCAACCCTGCCGCGACGGAGATGAACAGTCGCTTTCGCGACATTGCATACCTCCTCGTGTGTTGACTGGTCGGCCCGGCCGTGTCGGGCATCAATACCGCGCCTCCGGGCGCTGCAGCAGGACGGCACCGAGGACGATCAAGCCCTTCGTCACCTGCTGAATCTCGGTCGAGAGGTTGAGCTGGGTCATGAGGCTGAAGATCAGCGCGAACGTGAGGACCCCGAGGAACGTGCCGACGATCGACGCCCGCCCGCCGGCAAGGCTCGTTCCGCCAATCACCACTGCGCCGATCGCGTCGAGCTCGTAGAGGTTTCCGCTCACCGGCGAGGCGCTTCCGAGCCGGGCGCAGAGCAGGACCGTGGAGATGCCCGCGAGCAAGCCGGAGAGGACGTAGACGCTGAAGATGATCCGCCGGACCGGAACGCCGGCGATCCGGGCGGCCTCCCGATTCCCGCCGACTGCGATCACGTACCGCCCGTAGCGCGTTCGGTTGAGGACGACCCAGCCGAGAATCGCAACCGCCAGGAAGACGTACACCGAGACGGGAATCCCGAAGATCCGCCCGACGCCGAACCAGAGCAGCGAGAACGGGCGCGGGTCGCCGAACGAGCCACCGTTCAGGTCGAGCAGGCTAACCGGCAGCTTGTCGTTCAGCAGCAGCGCCAACCCCCTCGCGATCGAGAACATCGCGAGCGTGGCGATGAACGGCACGACCCGCCCGTACGCGACCGCCGTCGCGTTGCACGTGCCGAGGAACGTTGCGAACAGGATCGCCGCAAGGATGAACACGAGGCTGCTGGTGCCGTCGTCTCCGACCATGATCCCGCCGAAGACGCCGGCTGCAGCGACCATCGAGCCGACCGAGAGGTCGATCCCGGCCGTTGCGATCACGAACGTCATGCCGATGGCGAGCACGCCGACCACGCTCGCCTGGGTAAGCATGTTGCGGATGTTGTCCCAGGTCGGGAACGTCTCCGGCTCGAGGATCGCGCCGGCGACGAAGAGGAGCACGACGACGATCGCGAGGGCGTACTCCTGGAACTCGAGGGCCTTGGCGCGGCCGAGTGCGCCGCGCCAGGTCTGGGCAGTGTCCGTCATACGACCTCCTCGACGAGATCGGGGGCATCGGTGGGAGCGACCGCGTGGCGGAGAAGCGCTCGCTCGGTTGCGTCCTTTCCGTCGACCTCGGCGACGATCTCGCCTTCGCGCATCACGAGGACGCGTGTGCAGATGTGCGCGAGCTCCTCGAGCTCCGACGAGACGACCAGCACGCCGAGGCCTGAGCTCGCGAGGTCTCCGATGATCCGGTAGATCTCGGCCTTCGTCGCGATGTCGACGCCTCTCGTCGGCTCGTCCAGCAGGAGCACGCGGCACTCGTGGAGCAGCCAGCGGGCAAGCACGACCTTCTGCTGGTTGCCGCCCGAGAGCAGGCGGACGACGCGGTCGGGGTCGTCCGGAACCGTGTTCAGCGCCCTGAGCTGCTTGCGCGCGGTCTCGCGCTCCTTCCGTACGTCGAGCAAGATGCGGGAGAAGCGGCCGAGGTCGGCGATCGTGACGTTCTTCGCCTCGCTCCAGTCGAGGACGAGCGCCTGCGACTTCCGGTCCTCCGGCGCGAGCCCGAGGCCGCGACGGATGGCCGCCCGGGGATGGCCCGCTTTCAACGGTTTGCCCTCGAGGATGATCTCGCCTTCGTCCAGCGGGTCGAGGCCGTAGATCAGCCGGAGAAGCTCGGTCCGCCCGGAGCCGACGAGCCCTCCAAGGCCGACGACCTCGCCGGCCTTGACGTCGAGGCTCACGCCTCGGACGGCGGGAAGGCGTCGCGCGTTGCGAACCTCGAGCAGGACCTTGTCCGTGCCGATCGGGCGATCCGGGTAAAGCTGCTCCACCTTCCGCCCGACCATCAGCTCGACGAGCTGCTCGGTCGGCGTCGTGGCCGGAAGTCCCGTCGCGGCGGTGCGCCCGTCCGCCAGGACGGTCACGCGGTCGCCGATGCGCCGGATCTCGTCCAGGCGATGCGAGATGTAGACCACGCCGACGCCTTCCGCGGTCAGCCGGCGAACGACGTCGAAAAGTGTGCTGATCTCGCCGTCGTCGAGAATCGCGGACGGCTCGTCCATGATCAGCAGCCGCACGTTGCCCGAGAGCGCGCGTGCGATCGAGACGATCTGCTGCGCCGCAGGCCGCAGCTTCCCGACCTTGGCGCGGACGGGAATCGACTCGTGTCCCAGCCGGGTGAGCAGCGCCTTGGACTCCCGGTACATCTGGTCCAGGTCGAGCAGAGGCCCGCGGCGAGGCTCGTGGGCGAGGAAGATGCTCTCGGCGACGCTCAGGTCGGGCACGAGGTCGAGCTCCTGGTAGATCGTCGCGACGCCGCGCTTCAGCGATCCGGCCGGATCACCCTGCGGCAGCGGCTCGCCGAGGAACAGGATCTCGCCGCTCGTCGGCTCGATCGCGCCGGAGACGCACTTGATGAGCGTGGACTTGCCGGCGCCGTTCGGCCCGAGCAGGCAATGCACCTCCGCCTCGAGCACGTCGAGATCGACACCCTGGAGAGCCTTCACGCCCGGGAACTCCTTGACGAGTTTGCGGACCTCGAGGACCTTCGTCACTGGACCACCAGGCCCCGAAGGTTGTTGTGGGCGATCCGCAGACCCGCTTCGACCATTCCCGGCGAGCCGCCCCATACCGGGTCCTCGTGCTCGACCGAGAGGACGCCGTCGAACCCTCCCTCGTAGAGCGTGTCGACGTACCTGCGGAAGTCGACCTCGCCGAGGCCGGGAATCCGGTATCGCCACCAGCCCATGTCCCATGGATCTTCCTCGCGCGTCGAGGTACGACCGAAGAAGCCGTAGCGGTTGCGCTGGGCCGGGAAGGCCTCCGCGTCCTTGGCGTGCGCATGCGCAACGTTGGCGACGTAGGGCTTGAGCGCCTCGACCGGATCGATGCCGAGCCAGAGCAGGTGCGACGGGTCGAAGTTCAGGTAGAGCCCGAGCGCGAACATCCACTCCCACAGCTCGGGCGAGTACGCGAGGTTCCCCGGATAGCCGTCCGGGTGCCAGCCCTCCATCACGCAGTTCTCGATCATCAGGTGCACGCCGCGCTCGCCGGCGTAGTCGACGAGCGGCGGGAACACGCGCTCGGCCTCGCTCAGGTTCTCCGAGACGCTGCGCCCGGGATCGCGACCGATGAACGTCCCGACCGGAACGCCGCCCAGCGCGGCGGCTGCGTCGATGCAGGCGCGGAGGTGCGCGTGGTAGGTCTCGCGCTCCGTGGGGTCCGGCGCGAGGTTGTTGTCGTAGTACGCGAGCCCTGAGAGGACGAGCCCGTTGTCGTCGAGCACCGTGCGGACCCGCTCCTCCTCCGCCTCGTCGAACGCGTCCGCCTTGACGTGGCTCGCCGTGAACGGCCGGTCGCCGAGGTGGGGCCACGCGGCCAGCTCGAGCGCCTCGTAGCCGGCGGCCGACGCCCACGCGGCGATGTCGGCGAGGTCTCGCTCGGGCATACACGAGGTGAGGAATCCGAGCTTCACTGCACCACCGCGGGGGAGACAACGGGCGCCTCGACGTCGACCCAGCGGCCCTCGCGAGCCGAGGTCAGGACTGCGTCGGTGATCAGCGCGGCGCGCAGGCCGTCGGAGAACGTCGGGGTTCCGTCCGGCAGCTCTCCGTCGCGCACGCCGTCGTAGAAGTCGGCCACGAAGGCGTCGAAGCAGTCCGCATATCCCTGCGGGTGGCCGCCCGGGAGGAACGCGAGTCGTGCAGCCGCGGGCGACAGCGTCGCCGGATCGCGCCGGAGGATCGTGAGCGCCTCGCGGCGCCCGCTCCAGAGCTCCTCCGGATGCTCCTGGTCGAAGGCGATCGCCTCGTCGCTTCCGTCGAGCTCGATCCAGAGCCGGTTCTTGCGGCCGGCCGAGATCTGGCTCACGACGACCGATCCGACAGCGCCGGCGTCGGTCTCGAACTGGACGACGGCAGCGTCCTCGGTCGAGACGGGGCGCAGGCCTCCGCCGTCGCCGCCCGAACCGAACGCCTGCCGGCCCGAGTCGCGGACTCGCTCGGGCACCGCGGTGAGCAGCCGCGCCGACAGCCGCGTGATGCGATGGCCGGAGACGAACTCCGCCAGGTCGCACCAGTGCGAGCCGATGTCGGCGAAGGCGCGGGAGGCGCCTCCGAGCTCCTCGTCCACGCGCCAGTTGGCGTCGTCGGGGCGAAGCAGCCAGTCCTGCAGATACGTGCCGTGGAGCAGGCGCAACGGACCGGTCTGCCCGCTCGCGACGCGCTCACGGGCCTCGCGGACCGTCGGGTAGTAGCGGTAGACGAACGGCACCGCCGCCTGCAGTCCCGACTCGGCCGCGGCGTCGACGAGGCGCTGTGCGCCGGCGGCATCCATCGCGAGCGGTTTCTCGCAGATCACGTGCTTGCCCGCCGCCAGCGCAGCCTCGGCGAGCGACAGGTGGAGGTGGTTCGGCGTGCAGATGTGGACGACGTCGACGCTCTGATCGCGAAGGAGATCCTCGGCCGTGTCGTACGCCCGACCCGCGCCGAGCTCGGCGGCCGCGGCCGACGCGGACTCCGGAGACGAGGCGGCGACACCCACGAGCTCGATACCGGCGAGGCGGAGGGATCGCGCATGGACCCTTCCGATAAACCCTGTGCCTGCGATCGCGGCCTTGAGCGGCATCGGCCTGGGAACCTAAACCGTACTTCGTCCATCTGTCAAGCAAAAGGTGGCGTACTTCGTCCAAGCCGTGCTTTACTTTCAACCGAATGGTGACGAAGCCTTCGCCCGCCGTCTCGTCGCCGACGAGTGCGGGGGCGCTCTTGCATCTGATCCGTGAAGAGGTCGCGGTGACACGCGCGGACCTGGCCAGGGTGACCGGCCTGGCGCGCTCCACGGTCGCGCAACGTGTCGACACCCTGCTCGCAACGGGCCTCGTCGTCGATGCGGGCGGCAGCGTCTCGACCGGCGGCCGCCCCCCCGCCGTCCTGACGTTCAACCGCGATGCCGGCGTCGTCCTGGTCGGCGACCTGGGCGCAACTCATGCCCGGGTGGCGGTCAGCGATCTCGTCGGAGCTCCGCTCGCCGAGCGCGCGGCCGACCTGGACATCGCCCTTGGGCCCGAGCCGGCCCTCGCATGGCTGGCCGAGCGGTTCACGGAGCTCCTGGAGGAGGTTGGGCGGTCCGGCGACGACGTGCGAGGGATCGGCGTCGGCGTGCCGGGTCCCGTCGAGTTCGACAGTGGCCGGCCGGTGAACCCGCCGATCATGCCGGGCTGGGACGACTTTCCCATCCCGGAATGGTTCGCCGACCGCTACAGCGCGCCCGTGCTGGTCGACAACGACGTCAACATCATGGCCCGCGGCGAACATCGGACGCACTGGCGGGAGACCGAGCACCTGCTCCTCATCAAGGTCGGAACGGGGATCGGCTGCGGGATCGTCGCGGACGGGCACATCCATCGCGGCGCTCGGGGAGCCGCCGGCGACATCGGCCACATCCGCGCGACGAGCAGCGAGGATGTCGTCTGCCGCTGCGGGAACATCGGTTGCCTGGAAGCGATCGCCGGAGGGCAGGCTCTCGCCGAGCGGCTCGCCGGCCAGGGCGAGGACGCCGCACGCAGCCGCGACGTCGTCCGGCTCGTCCGTAGCGGCCACGCCGGCGCGATCAGGATGGTGCGTGACGCGGGCCGAACCCTCGGCGAGGTGCTGGCCGGCACCGTCAACTTCTTCAACCCCGCCGTGATCGTGATCGGCGGCGACATCGCCGAGGCGCACGCACAGCTCCTGGCTGGCGTGCGCGAAGGGATCTTCAGCCGCTCGCTTCCCCTGGCGACCCGCGACCTCCGGATCGTCCCGTCACGGCTCGGTGACCGGGCCGGAGTGATCGGCGCGGCGACGATGGTGATCGAGCACGTGCTCTCGCCCGATGCCGTGGACCGCTCGCTTCGATCCGCCGCCTGAGCGACCGGCCTGCCGAGCCGCAGCCCGGCAGACCGGCGCGGTCGTCATGGACCGCTGGGAACCTGCACCGGCTGCTCGGTGAACCTCGGAGGAGCTTCACCATCCTGGGGCGGCTCGATGGTGATGTTCGGCAGAAGCCGGTCGAGCCAGCGCGGGATGAACCACGCCTTCTCGCCGAGCATCGTCAGGAACGCGGGAACGAGCGTCATCCGGACGATGAGCGCGTCAGTCAGGATCGCCACCGCCAGAAGGAGCCCGAACTCCTTCGGAACCCGGTCGGCGCTGAGGATGAAGGCCGCGAAGACCGTCCCCATGATCAGCGCAGCGGCGACCACGACTCGGCCGATCGCAGCGATGCCGTGCTCGATCGCGAGCGGCGTCGTGAGCCCGTTCACGTGCTCCTCGCGGATCCGGCTCATCAGGAACACCATGTAGTCCATCGAGAGCCCGAACAGGATCGCGAACGCGATCGGCGGCACGAAGGTCTCGATCGGACCGGTCCGGTCGAGCCCGGTCAGCCCGAGCAGCTGCCCTTCTTGGACGACGAGGGTCAGCACGCCGAACCCAACGAACGCCGACAGGATCGTCGTGACCGCGGCGGTCAGCGAGATGACGATCGACCTGAACGCCATCGCCAGGACGATGAAGGTCACGCCGACAATGAAGAGCAGGAACAACGGCAGGCGCTCCATGATCCGGTCGGCGATGTCCTTGAACGCCGCGGTCTGGCCGGAGACATAGGCTGCTGCGTTGCCGCCTGCGGTCGACGCGGGCACGACCTCGCCTCTGACTCGGTCGACGAGGTTGTCGGTCGCCTCGTCCTGCGGCGCCGAATCGGGCGTCACGAAGACGATTGCCACCGTCTCTTCATCGTTCAGCTGGGGCTCTGCCACCGAGGCGACGCCCGCTACGCCCCTCACGCGGTCGTAAATCCTCTGCGGCGCCTGCGGGTCGTCGTTCACGTCGACGACGATCGGGATTGGGCCGTTGAAGCCGGCCCCGAAGCCCTCGGCGAGCAGGTCGTACGCCTTCCGGCTCGTCTGCTCCTTGGGCTGGGTCCCCTGGTCTGCTGCGCCCAGCCGAACGAGCGCCGAGGTCGACGCGAGAGCGAGGACCACGACCAGCGCGACTCCGAAGACGCCACGGGGATGGGCGGTCACGAAACGGCCCCAGCGGGCCACCAGCGTCTTCTCGCGCGCCGCCTCCGAATCGTCGATCGGCCGCAAGAACGGCACCTTCAGCCGGTCGACCTTGTGGCCGAGCTTCGCCAGCACCGCAATCAGCAGCGAGTTCGCAATCAGCACGGTCGTGAGTACGCCGAGGGCGCTGCCGACGCCGAGCTTCGTCACGAAGTCGAGGCCGAAGAACGCCAGACCGCTCACGGAGATAGCGACCGTCAGGCCTGCGAACAGGACCGCCCGTCCCGCCGACGCACCGGCTTCGGCGGCAGCCTCACGGGGTGAGAGGCCGTCGTGCAGCAGCTGGCGGAAGCGGGTGACGATGAACAGCGAGTAGTCGATCCCGACTCCGAGGCCGATCATCGAGACGAGGATCGGCGTGATCGTGTTCACGTCGGTGATGCCCGCGAGGAGGAAGAGCAGGAAGAACGCCGTCGCAACCGCCGTCAGCGCGAGCGCGATCGGGATCGAGGTGGCCACGAACGTCCTGAACACGACCAGTAGCACGACGATCGCCGCAAGCAGTCCCAGGACTTCGGAGGTGCCCTGCTCGACGGGCGGGTACTCCGCCTCGCCGTTGTACTCGACGGTGACGCCGGCGGGCGCGACCGTCTCGCGGACCGCGTCTTCGACCGCGACGACCGCGTCGCGGTCCTCGTCCTCGATCGTCTCGCTGAACTGGGCCTCCGCGTACGCGATGCGCCCGTCGTCGGAGAACGTGTTCTCGCTGAACGGGTTGCCGACGCTCTCGAGGCCGGCGTCCTCACCGTTGGGCTTGAACTCGTCCGAACGGAGGCGGGCGATCGCCTCCTGGACGGCCGCCTTGCGCTCCGGCGTGTCGAGCCTCTGGCCCTCAGGCGCAGCGAACACGACGTTGAGCACGCCACCCTGCTCGGACGCAAACTCGGCCTCGATCAGATCCGTGGCCTTCTGCGTCTCCGACCCGGGGATCTCGAACTCGTCGCGGAGGTCGCCTCCAACCGCGCCGACAAGCACGATCAGCGCGGCGAAGATGCCGATCCACACACCGATCACGCGCCAGGGGTGGGCGGCGTTCGCGTTCATCCAGCGCGAGAGCGCGCCGGTCGAGAGCCGCTCGTGGGCCGCTCTCCGCCCCCTGTCCATCGGGTCACTCATGACCCTCCTCTCCCAGACCCAGTCGTGAGACCGCGTCGACGAACGGCGACTTGAACTCGCTCAGCGCGAGGGCGCTCGCGACCTCGAAATCGAGGTAGTGGCAAAGCCGCCCGTCGCTGACGCAAACCTTCACTCGCTGGTTCGACTTGCTCCAGAGCAGTGCCGCGTCGACGCCGTTTCCCGTCCTCCGCGCCAGCTCTGTCCAGTGCGTTGCGGTGGATGACACGATTCGTCTCCTTCGAGAGTTGACTCTCCAGAGTCGCTGCGCGTGACCTCGCCGGGCAGGTGGCTACCAGGCGTCCGATGGTGGGGCTACCCCCACACGTGCTTCACCAGTTCGAGACGGTCAGGAGTGCAGGAAGGCGAGCACCGCGAGGACGCGCCGGTGGTCCTCGAGAGCAGGCGCGAGGCCGAGCTTCCGGAAGATGCTCGTGGTGTGCTTCTCGACCGCTCGCGCGGTGATGAACAGCCGTTCGCCGATCGCCTTGTTCGACCGCCCCTCCGCCATCAGCTCGAGAACCTCGAGCTCGCGCGGCGTCAGGTCGTCGAGCGGGCCGCGCTTCCGGCGGCGGCCGACGAGTTGCGTGACGAGCGCGGGGTCGAGCGCCGAGCCGCCCTCCGCCACCCGGCGGACGGCAGCCGCGAACTCGTCGATGTCGGACACCCGGTCCTTGAGCAGGTAGCCGACCCCCTCCGCACTCTCCGCCAGGAGCTCCATCGCGTAGTCGGGCTCCACGTGCTGTGACAGAACGAGCACCCCGACGTCGGGATGCCGCTGACGGATCTCCCGCGCGGCCCGGAGACCCTCGTCCGTCTGGGTCGGAGGCATGCGGATGTCGACGATCGCGACATCGGGCGCGTAGCTGCGCACCTTCAGCATGAGGTCGTCCGCGGTGCCCGACTGCCCGACGATCTCGAAGCCCGACTCACGAAGGAGGCGGGCCATGCCCTCGCGGAGCAGGACCGCATCTTCGGCGATCGCCACGCGAAGCGTCCCGCTCGAGCGCTGCCGGCCGTCGACGATCTCGCCGTAGGTGTCGCCGCCCGCCGCGCTGGGAAGCCGCAGCACCGGAAAGTCGTCTTTCCGCTCGTGACGGAGCAGCTGGAAGATCCGCTCGGGCGCCTGGAGTCCCCTGAGCTCGTGCTCTCCGAGGTCCCTGACGGCCACGTCGTCGATGCTCTCGACAGTCGCTTTCGAGAGCAGCACCTGCCGGCCGTGCCCCGCGGCGCAGATGCGTGCGACGCAGTGGACGTCGATGCCGACGTAGTCGTCCTCTTCGATCGAGGGCCGGCCGGTGTGCACGCCGATGCGGACCCGCACCTCCCGGCCGCCGGGCCACGCGTGCGACTCGTGGCTCCGCTGGATCGCGATCGCGGTGTCGACCGCAGCCTGTGCATCGCTGTACGCCAGGAAGAACTCATCGCCGCGACAGTCGACCTCGTACCCGCCGTGCTCCTCGACCGCGCTTCGGACGAGCCGCCGATGATCGGAGATCACCTGCACATAGACGTCACCGAGCTCGCGGACGAGGCCGGTCGAATCCTCGATGTCCGTGAAGAGAAACGTCACCGTGCCCGTGGGCAGCTCGATCGAGGGGCGGGCTACAGACATGGGATCTCCGCTCGGATCACTGTCCCTTCGCCGGGCGGGCTCTTGATGCGCAACTGACCCTCGAGCGCCTCGATCCGGTCGGTCAGGCCGTACAGACCGGACCCGAGCCTTGGATTCGCGCCGCCCACCCCGTCGTCGGCGACCTCCACGACGGCCCGTCCGTCTTCACGCCCGACCTTGACGGTGACCGACGAAGCGTCCGCGTACTTGGCCACGTTGGCGAGCGCCTCGGAAACGACGTAGTACGCGGCCGCCTCCACCTGGCCCGGGAACCGTTGCACCGGCAACCCGTCCACCTCCACGGGAAGCGGTGCCCGGTCGGCGAGTGTCGCGAGGGCGGGCCCGAGCCCGCGCTCGGTCAGCACGGCCGGATGGATGCCCCGCGCGAGCTCGCGTAGCTCCTCGAGCGCGACGCCGAGCTCCTCGCTCGCTTCGGACATGAGCTTGGAGGCCTCGCTACCTGCGCCTTTCTTCAGCTGGGCCTCCGCCAGCCGTAGTGACACCGACACGGAGACGAGCCGCTGTTGGGCGCCGTCGTGGAGATTCCGTTCGAGCCGTCGTCGCTCCTTGTCGCCGGCGGACACCAGGCGGGCTCGCGAGGCCGCCAACTGCTCGCGCGCTTCTTCGTTCGCGACAGCCAGCGAGACGAGCTGCGTGAACTTGGCTACCCGCTCCTCGACGCGCGGCGGAAAGGACAGGTCGCCGGTGAGCGACGCGACGACAGCACCCCAAGTGCGGCCGGCCACCGTGATCGGAACCGCGACGAGAGAGTTGATTCCGAGCTCGCTCATCGCATCGGCGAGCTCGGGGGTCAGATCCGGCTCCGACCGCTCACGGCGGACGGGCCGGCCCGTCAGCAACACCATCTGCGATGCGGACCCCTTCATCAGGTACCGCGCTCCGACCGAGTAACCGTCGATGCCCGGCTGTCTCCAGGTGCCGATGACGACGGCCTCGATGTCGGCGGACTCGAACCTGACGAGGTTCGCGGAATGCGCACCGAGAAGGCGACCGACCTTCTCGGCGACGAGGTCGAAGACCTGCGCGGACGGCGCCTCGCTGGCGACGGCGAGCGCCACACGGTGGAGGGCCCTCTGCTGTGCCTCTTGCTGTTTGCGCTGGGTGACGTCGCGGACGACGAGGAAGAACTCGTCGTCGCCACTGGGCATGAAGCGTCCCTCCTGGTGGCGAACGTCGTCCGGGCTCTCGAGCGTCCACTCGATCGTCTGGAGCTCGCCGGTATCGAGCGCGAGTCTGCCCGCCGCCATTACTCGCTCGACGATCTCCCGCTTCACCGGATAGTCGTAGACGCTCGAGCCGACCTCGGCCAGGACGGGGCCCGCGCCCCCAGCCGGGGTTTCCTGGATATCGAGAAATGCGCCGTCCCGACTGATCCGGAACATGTTGTCCGGCATCGCCTCGATCAGCGCACGACTGCGCCGCTCGCTCGCCTGCAGCGCGAAGAGGTTCTGGTCTCGCTCGATCTCGAGACCGACCGCGGCCGCGACTTGCTCGAGCAGCTCAGGCTCCTCCAGCAGGGCTTCGTCGTGCACTATCGCGGCCAGCGCACGGCCTTCCCGCTCGATCGGAGTGACCGCTCGGCCGGGCTCGGCTACGAGCTCGCGCGGCCTGCCGTCGACGTCGACGTAGGTCGACGGCGGATCGGCGCAGGCGTAGAGCAGCTCGGCGGTCGGGTCCCGGAGCAGTTCCCGCATCCGCTGCTGCACGCCGCCCGCCGGCTCCTCGGCGAGCGCTCGGCCGATATCGGCACGCGCCAGCCGGGTCTGGAGCAGCCCCCACAGGAACAGAAACGGCACGCCGATCAGCGCAACTGATGCGGCCCAGCTGGCGGCGACGGCAAGAGTCTCCGAGAACGGTTGGGCCCCGACGCTCAGCGCGAAGAGGAGCATCGTCGCTGCGCCTGCCAGCAGGATGGGCGCAAGGGCACGCTGTGCCGCGGGGCTCGAATGGCGCCAGCGGCCCACGAGCGTGACGACGACGGCGAGCAGATAGACGACCGCGAGCAGCTGAATCCACGAGACGGCGAGCAACCGAATCGTCTCGCTGTCCTCCACAAGAAACGCGTTGTCCGGACACTCGGGCGCACACCCGAACGGATCCGCGTCGACCGGGATGTACACGAAATGTGCGACCGTGACGAACACGTAGCCGGTCACAACGAGGCCGAGCTCCCACCGTGACTGCAGCCGGCCGCTCGGGTAGGCGATCAGCAGGTGAACCAGGAAGCCGGCCGGAACCGCGCTCAGCGAGAGGCCGATGGTCCAGGGCAGCGACTCGTTCGAGGCCATGAGCCCCGCGCTCACGAACCAGGCGAACCCGACGGCGATCATCAGGAGTCCGGTGCGGTTCAGCGGCCGCCTCGTGCGCGCGATCAGGCCGGCGACGATGAACGAGCCGCCGATGAGCGCCGTGAGGACGGCCTGCAGACGCGGCACGTCCTGGTGTTCGCTGAAGTACATAAGCGCCGAGGCCGTCGCCCCGATGACCACGGCTGCCGGCGCGACGAGAAGCCAGAGGCGCGTCGTCCGGCTCATTCCAGGAGAGCGGCCAGAGCCGGACCGGACAGATCGGCCTTCGCGATGAAGCCGCGAGCCCCGCTTCGTTCGACCAGGGGGCCGAAATCGCGCGAGTCGCGGCTCGAGGTCAAGATGACCGCGGCCGGATTGCCGTTTCGCCCCAACGCCTTGGCGACCTCGAAGCCCTCCATGTCCGGGAGATAGATGTCGAGGAGGACCACGTCCGGCTGGAGGGACGCTGCAGCCTCGATGGCCGAGGCCCCGTCAACGGCCTCGCCGACGACATCGAAACCCTCGCTCTCCAGGAGCGTCCGCGCCGTCCTGCGAAACGTCGGGTGGTCGTCGACGACGAGGAAGGTGGTCACCGTGCCGGAATGGTGGCATGCGACAGCGGTTTCTGTGGTAGGGCTGCCCACACCTTTCGCCGCTATCCTGATGCGCTCTGACAGAGCTCAGTCGTCAACTGGCCCAGTGGGACGGCAATGCCCTCGAGTGGCTGCACGCGCTGCACTGGAGCCCACTTACCGCGGTTCTCGTAATCGCTTCAGCCTGGTGGGTGAAGTGGCCGCTCTTCGCGGTGGCGGGCGGCTGCTGCGACGCAGCCAAACGACGTGCGCTGCCGACGGCCGCGCTCGCGGCCGCCGGAGCCGCGGCGGTCGCCGAAGGGATCACGGTGCTGGTGAAACTCCTGACCGAGCGCGCCCGACCGCCGCTCGCCGATCCCACGATCCAGGCGCTGGTCTCACTCCCGGACTCGACCTCGTTCCCGTCAGGCCATGCTGCGACCGCTTTTGCAGCCGCGACCGCGGTCGGCATGCTTCATCCCCGCTTCAGGATTCCCCTCCTGGCCCTTGCAGGCACGGTCGCGCTATCGCGCGTGTATCTCGGGGTTCACTTCTGGTCGGACGTGCTCGTCGGAAGCCTCCTCGGCGTTGCGATCGGCTTGGCGACTGCCCACTTCTTCCGACGGGGCCAAGCAGAGCCGCCACAACGCGGGCGGAGTCCTGGATCGACCGGAATTCGCTTCGCTCGTCTCCGTAGATCGCCGGGATAGGCACCCAGGCGACGTCGACGTCGCGCACCAGCAGCGACTTCAGGTGGCGGCTCTCGGCCTCGTAGCCGTTCCCGGAGATCGGCAGCGCGAGGGCGCGTCCGCGGAGGACCCGGAAGCCGGATTGCGTGTCGCGAACACGGTGTCCCGTCGTCAGCTCGAGAAGCCTGCGGCTCGTCTGGTTGGCGAGCCTGCGCTTCAGCGGCATCGCGCCCAGATCGTCGAACCGGTCGCCGATGACGAGCTCCGCAGAGGACGCAGCCTCGAGGAGGGCGGGAATCGCGCTCGCGGGATGCTGGCCGTCGGCGTCGATCAGGACCGCCGCCTCGGGCGGAGGCTGCCGCGCCAGCACGGCCTCCACGCCCGTCCGTAGGGCAGCTCCCTTCCCCCGGTGCTCCGGCAACCGGACGAGCTCGACGCCGAGCTCACGGGAGATCCTGTCGAGCTCGCGGGCGGTGGCGGGATCCGAGCCGTCGTCGACGATGGTCAAGCCGCCGACGTTGTCGAGCACCTCTTCGACGAGCCTGCGGTCGGGGACGTCGCCGTGGCTGGGCATCACCGCGTGCGTGTTGTCCGAGCGTCAGCGTCAACGGCTCCGGCTTCTCCACTCGCTCACGCAGCGCCGCGGTCTGCGCGAAGAGCGAACGGCCGGCGAGCGCGCTGCCATACCCGAGCGCCGCGCCGGCCACGACATCGGCTGGGAAGTGCGCCCCGAACGAGACTCGGGTGAACGCGTTCAGCACGATGTATGCGACCAGGATCCCCCGTAGCTGCGGAATCGCGAACCACGCCGATGCCGCGAGGGCGGTCACGACGGCCATGTGACCGCTCGGGAAGGACTCGATCGACGCCCAGTTGTGGCCGTACGCCAATGCGATCTCGGCGCGCTCGAAGACCTCGGAGGGGCGCGGACGGTCGAAGACCGCGTACAGCGCCTGGAGCAGGGCGAGCGCAATGCCGACGGAGACGAGCTCGAGGGCGAAGAGCCGCCCGAGCTTGTGCGGCCGAAGGAGCAGCGCGGCCCCGAAGATGAGGG
>CAWDIJ010000001.1:0-117540 GCA_963802375.1 uncultured Actinomycetes bacterium | reverse complement strand
AACCTCGGCGCTGCCTTTGAGCGTGTGGTCCCACCTCGCCGCTACTTTCGACGGCGCGACCCTGCGCCTCTACGTGAACGGCTTGCAGGTCGCGGAGCCGACCGGTGCTCTATGCAGATCGCCACCTCGACGGGCGCGCTGGACGATCGGCGGCGACGCACTCTACGGGCAGCACTTCGTCGGTCGCATCGACGAGGTGCGCATCTACAACAGGGCGCTGAGCGCGCAACGAGCTGCAGACGGACATGAATATGCCGATCGGCGTCTCGGCCCGCCCGACACGACCCCGCCGACCGACCCGCGGGCCTGACCGCGACCGCGGCGCGCAGAGCCAGGTCAATCTTTCCTGGACGGCATCCACCGACAACGTCGCTGTCACCGGCTACCGGGTCGAGCGCTGCCGGGCGCCACCTGCACGACCTTCGCCAAATCGCGACCCCGACCGGGACCACCTACAACGGCGCGGGCCTCAGCGCGGCTACGACCTATCGCTACCGCGTCGCGCGACCGACGCCGCCGGCAACCTCAGCGGCTACAGGCGATCCAAACGCGACGACGCCGGACACGCAGGCGCCGACGGCCCCGACCTGGCTACCGCGACCGCGGGAACCGCGAGCAGATCAATCTTTCTGGTCGGCGTCCACCGACAACGTCGCTGTCACCGGCTACCGGGTCGAGCGCTGCCAGGGCGCCACCTGCACGACCTTCGTCCAAGTCGCGACCCCGACCGGCACCACCTACAACGACACCGGACTCACGACCGCAACGCACCTATCGCTACCGCGTACGCGCAGCCGATGCCGCCGGCAACCTGAGCGGCTACACGGCCGATCGAGAACGCGGCGACGCGGACACGACGCCGCCGACCGCACCGACGGGCCTCTCGGCGACTGCCGCCGCCGGGACCCAGATCAACCTTGCCTGGTCGGCCTCCACCGACAACGTCGCTGTCACCGGCTACCGGGTCGAGCGCTGTCAGGGCGCCACCTGCACGACCTTCGCCCAGATCGCCACCCCGACCGGCACCACCTACAACGACACCGGACTCACGCGGCTACGACCTATCGCTACCGCGTCCGCGCGGCCGACGCCGCCGGCAATCTGAGCGGCTACACGGCCCATCGCAGAATGCGACGACGCCGGACACGCACGCGCCGACGGACCCTACCGGCCTTACGGCGCGACGGCGGTCTCCCCGAGCCAGATCAACCTCTCTGGTCGGCGCCACCGACAACGTTGCGTGACCGGCTACCGGGTCGAACGCTGTCAGGGCGCGACCTGCACGACCTTTGTACAGCTCGCCACCCCGACCGGACGACGTTCAACGGCACCGGACCTCACGACAGCGACGACCTATCGCTACCGCGTGCGCGCCGCCGATGCGGCCGGCAACCTGAGCGGCTACTCGGCGATCGAGAACGCGGCGACGACGGATACCCCAGCCGCCCACAAGACCCGACGGGCCTTTCAGCGACGGCCGTGTCCGGGAACCCAGATCGACCTCGCGTGGACCGGCTCGAGCGACAACGTCGCAGTGGCAGAACTACCGGGTCGAGCGCTGCCAGGGCGCGACCTGTACGACCTTCGTCCAGGTGGCACCCCGACCGGCACCACCTACAACGACATCGGACTCCACGACGGCGACGACCTACCGCTACCGCGTCCGTACCGCCGACGCTGCCGGCAACCTGAGCGGCTACACGGCGATCCCAGAAGCGCGACGACGCCGGACACGCAAGCGCCGACGGTACCGACTGGCCTGACGGCGACCGCCGGCCTCCCCAGAGCCAGTCGACCTCGCCTGGACGGCGTCGACGGACAACGTCGCGCCTCGCGGGCTACCGGGTCGAGCGCTGCCAGGGCGCGGCGTGTACGAACTTCGTCCAGGTGGCAACCCCGACAGCGGCGAGCTACAGCGACGCCGGCCTCTTGGCGGCCACGACGTACCGCTACCGCGTGCGCGCCGCCGACGCTGCCGGCAACCTGAGCGGCTACACGGCGATCGATACCATGCCGACGACGCTGGGACACGCAGGCGCCGACGGTGCCGTCGGGCTTGGCGGCGACGGCGGTGTCGGCGGGCCAGATCAACCTTGGCTGGGCGGCGTCGACGGACAACACCGGGGTGACCGGCTACCGGGTGGAGCGCTGCCAGGATGCGGGCTGTTCGCAACTTCGTCCAGGTCGCGACTACGGCTGGGTGCCGCGTTGAACGACACCGGTTTGCAGGCGGCGACCAGCTACAGCTACCGGGTGCGGGCGGCGGATGCGGCCGGAAACCTGAGCGACTACTCGAGCGTGCAGAGCGCGACCACGCAGGGGGCCACACTCTGCTTGCGCTCCTCGTCCGCCTGGCTCACTGGTATCGAGCACGGCGTTGTCGCGACGGCGGGCGGCGGCATCTTCTCGAGCCTGACGGGTACCCCAACGGCCGACAACACCATCGTCCGCAGCGGCGCGTTCTCGCTCCGGATCGCCGACGCGAGCAATGCCATCGACTGTGCGGGCGTTGCGGTCGGTCACGGCGTCGAGTGTCGTCGTCGCCCGCTTCGCCGTGCGCCTCGCCTCGCTGCCCACAGCGACCTCGAACTTGGCGTACATCGATTCGGGCACCGATCTGCTCTTCAGGTACAACGCGAGTTCTCAGCGGCTCCAGCTGGTTCTCGGGACCTCGACCGCGACGTCGGCGACCACGATCAGCGCCGCGACCTGGTACATGATCGACCTTCGTTACGACCTGAGTGGGAACCTCCACCTCGGCGACTGGCGCGTCGACGGCGTAACGCAGACGCAAGCCTCTCGAAGTGCAACGCCGGCGACCGCCACCGGGTTCGGAATGGGCGCCACCGCAAACGCGAGCGTCTACACCGCAAACTACGACGACATCCTCGTCGCTCAGCAGCCGGCCGCATACCCCCTGGCGGATAGCCGCATCGTGCGGCTCCTCCCCGACTCGATGGGGACGTCGTCCGGCGCCGCCAACTTCCGCAACCACGACGGAACGGTGATCGACGCCAACTCGTGGCAACGACTCGACGACGTACCGATGACCTCGACCGCCGATTATGTCCGTCAGCAGGCAAACAGCGGCACCAGCTACCTCGAGGTCGGCCTCCAGAACACGGCCGAGACGTGCATCCGCGATGTCTCGATGGTTCTGGCCTATCACGCGGCGGGAACCCTGCCGACAACGGCAAGACGAGCGCTTTCGACGGAGCGACAGAGACAGTCGTCTTTAGCGGTGACATGAGCCAGACAGGCCTCCAGTACAAGAGCGGGGTCGTGGCGGCGACGCTTCCAACCTGGAACCAAGCGGCCGTGAACGGCCTAGTTGCCAGGATGGGCTACTCGACGGACTCGAGCCCAAACCCGTACTGGGACTCCGTTGTGCTCGAGGTCGCAAGGGCAGATGCCGGAGTGGATACCACGCCGCCGGCCACACCGGCAAACCTGACGGCCGCGACGGCTTCGAGTACGCAAGTCGATCTCGCGTGGAGCGCGAGTACCGACGATGTCGGTGTGACCGGGTATCAGGTGGAGCGCTGCCAGGGTGCGAGTTGTGCGAACTTTGCGCTGGTTTCGCCCGTGACCGGCACGAGCTACGCCGATACCGGGCTGACGCCGTCCACTGTGTATCGCTACCGAGTCCGGGCGAGGGATGGGGCCGGCAACTTCGGCGGATATTCGGCAGTCGCCCAGGCGACGACGGAGGATGTGCCGGACACGACCGCGCCGGGTGTGCCGATGGGTTTGAGCGGTGTCGGGACGTCGATCTCGCAGATCGAGTTGTCGTGGACGGCGTCGGACGACGATGTAGGGGTGACGGGCTACAACGTGTTCCGTGACGGTGTCCAGGTGGGCACGAGCACGACGACGTCGCTCCAAGACGGGGGGCTAGCGGTAAACACGAGCTACGCATATACCGTGAGCGCCCACGATGCCGCGGGGAACAACTCGGCGGAATCTGCCAGCGTGAATGTAAGCACGCGGCCGGATACGACTGCTCCGAGCGTACCGGCGAACTTGGTTACACAGGTGGTTTCGCCCACTGAAATCAGGCTCTCTTGGATCACCAGCACTGATGATGTCGGCGTCACCGGCTACAGGATCTACCGTGACGACGACCTGATCACCACCTCCCCGGTCACGCCCTGGGCAAACACCGGACTGACGCCCAGTACCACCTACAGCTACGCCGTGAGCGCGATCGACTCTGCCGGTAATGAATCCGCCCAGACTGCGCCGGCGGTGCCACCACCCCAACGTCTGATACTCAGCCACCCTCGGCCTCGATGACCGCGCCGTCAGCGGGTTCGACGGTGTCCGGCGTGGTGACGGTCGCGGCTAATGCGACGGACGATGTGGGTGTCGCTGAAGTGGACTTCCTTTTGGATGGCGTAAGCATCGGACTGGATGCTACGGCCCCTTACTCAGTTCAGTGGAACACCACGACCAGTTCGAACGGTCAGCACAATCTGTCAGCCCGGGCTCGTGACACTACTGGCAACTTCGGCCTCACGAGCAGTGTCCTCAGCGTGACAGTGAATAACCCGACAACCCCGCCCCTTCCGGCCAATCTCATGGCGGGCTGGAACTTCAACGAAGGGCAGGGTACTACTACGACAGACGCTACTGGAAACGGGAATACCGCGACTTTCCAGAACGCCCCGGTTTGGGCGGTCGGCAAGTACGGGAGCGGTATCCGTCTCGATGGCGTCGACGATTTTCTCTCGGTTCTCAATTCGCCGACGCTAATGTCTCGGGCAACGCCCTCACCGTGTCCACCTGGGTCAACCCGTTGGGTGGTAGTGGGGACCAGGTTCTGTTCGGCAAGTTCTGGAATGCCGGCATGACCACTCCCTACTACCAATACGGCTTGGAGCTGCAGGGCAATGGAAGGGTACGGTCTTCATCGTCGGCACGGCCGCCGGGCCTGAGTCGGCGTCGATGGGCAGCGCCTTGGCGCTCGGTCGATGGAGCCACCTGGCTGTCACCTTCGACGGGTCGTTGGTGCGCTTCTACCTCGACGGCAATCTGGTAAGCAGCCCCTCGATTGGCGCCACGACGTTCACGCCACGTGACACATTGCTCTACATGGGTTCGGACGTCCGCCCGAGCCAGTTCTTCAACGGCAGTCTCGATGACTTGAGGATCTACAAGCGCACGTTGGCACAAGGTGACATCCAAAGCGACATGAGTACGCCGCTGGCGGCCGGCTCGACCGACCCGTCTGCCCCCACTGTTGCGATCACCTTCCCGGCAAACAATGCCCAGGTTGGCGGTAGCGTCACGATTACCGCCGATGCCGACGACGACGTCGGTGTGGCAGGCGTTCGTTTCTTCGTCGATGGTTTGGCCGTTGGGCCGGAGGACGTCGAGGCGCCCTACGGTGCCAACTGGGACACTCGGACCTACACCAACGGCGCCCATACCATCACGGCACGAGCTCGTGACAGCTCCGGCAACGTGAAGGTCGCGACACCCGTGAACGCCAATGTGGTCAACAGTGATTTCTTCCAGAACGAAGTCTTGGCCACTGGCTTTGATCTCCCGACAGCCATGAAATTCCTCCCTGACGGCCGCATGCTCGTGGCAGAACTACGCGGCAAGATCAAGATCGTGCCGCCGCCGTACGTCACGCCCGATCCGACCCCCTTGCTCCAGCTCAGCAACCTCGGCCAGCTAAACCAAATTCAGCAGGGAATATTCGATTTGGCACTTGATCCAAACTACGCCGCCAACCACTTTTACTACATTTTCTACACGTTCAATAATGGCAACGGCGACCATGACCGGCTGTCGCGATTCACAGCCAACGCCAGCAGCACGGGCACGATTCCGGGTAGTGAGCTCGTGCTTTACGAGGACCCGGGGAATGCCCAAGACGAGCATCACGGCGGCGGCATCACGTTTGCCAACGACGGAAAAATACTCTTTACGACCGGTGACCATTTCGCCGGGTCGCCGGCGCAAGACCTCACCAACCCGCGCGGCAAGATCCACCGCATCAACCGCGACGGTACAGTTCCGACCGACAATCCTTTCCATGACGGAGCCGGTCCCAACTGGGACTCAGTCTGGGCTCGCGGTCTGCGCAACCCCTTCCGCGCTTACTACGACAGCCCGACTGGCCGCTTGTTCGTCGGTGACGTCGGCGGCAACGTCGCCACGTCGAACGAAGAGGTGAATCTCGGTGTTCGCGGCGCCAATTTCGGCTGGCCGAACAGTGAAGGGCCGTGTGCGTCCCCGTGCACCAGTCCGCTGTACGACTACGAGCACAACTCCCGCGACGCCTCTGTCACTGGCGGCTTCGTCTACCACGGAACGCAGTTCCCGGCCTCGCTGCAGGGCAGTTACTTCTTCGGTGACTACGCGCAGAACTGGATCAAGCGGCTGACCTTCGACGCGGATGGCAATGTCACCGGCGTCTTCAACTTCGAGCCCGCCAGCGGACAGCCAGACGGCCCCACTGGCGACATCGTCTACCTGACGGAAGTTCGGACGGCTCGCTTTTCTACATCGACCTCGGTTACTCGGACATAACCGGTTCCTTCGGTGTCAGCAAGGTCCGCCGCATCCGCTATCTGCAGTCCAACCCGGCGCCGATCGCCGTGGCTGCAGCGAGCCCGACTTCCGGCTCGCTGCCGCTCGTGGTCAGCTTCTCGAGCGCCGGCTCGAACGATCCCGAGGGCGAGCCCCTTACCTACTCGTGGGACTTCGGCGACGGCAGTCCTCTCTCCACGGATGCCAACCCGGTCCACACCTACACTGCCGCCGGCCAGTACACGGTGCGACTGACCGTGTCGGATGGTTCGCATTCCACGTTCTCGACCCCGATCAGCATTCAGGCTGGTGGCCCGCCAACGGCAACTGTCGTCGGTCCGCTGGACGCGGCTACGTTCCGCGCCGGTGATGTGATTGTTTGAGCGGCGAGGGTACAGATCCCGACGACGGTGATTTGCCTGCGAGCGCGTTCACGTGGAACATCGATTTCCTACACGACGGCCACGTGCACCCCGGCCAGGTGATCGTTGGCAGCAAGACCGGCAGCTTCAGCATCCCAACGGCCGGTCACGACTTCGCAGGCAATACCCGCTACCGCATCAGTCTCAGGGTCACCGACTCCAATGGCCTCAGCAACACAAAAGTGGTCACGATCAGGCCCGAGAAGGTCAATTTGACCTTTGCGACGGCACCGGCCAGCGGCCTGACGCTCTACCTGGACGGCATTGCCCGTACCGCACCGTTCACGGTTGACACCCTGATCGACTTCAACCACACGGTCGAGGCCCGTAACCAGACCGTTGGCAATAACGTCTATACCTTCGCCTCCTGGTCGGACGGCGGTACCCAGACCCACATTCTTGTGGCGCCGTCTGCCGCCCAGTCGTACACCGCCTCCTTCACGGTTGCGCCCGCCGCACCAACCGGTCTGATGGTCGCCTGGGGCTTCAACGCGGGCGCCGGCACCTCTGCCGCCGACAGCTCCGGCAACAACAATACGGCGACCCTTCTGAACGGTCTGACATGGGGTACCGGCAAGTACGGGTCTGCCCTTAGCTTCGACGGGGCCAACGACTACCTGAGCGCGCCGAACTCGCCCAGCCTCGATATCACGGGTACCGGGCTCACTCTGTCCACGTGGCTCAAGCCCAGCACCGCCAGCACGGGCGATCAGGTGGTCCTGGGCAAGCATTGGAACACCACCATGACCTCGCCCTACTACCAGTACGCGCTGGAGCTCCAGACCAACGGCACGAGACCGGTATTCCTGATCGGAACCGCTACGGGTCTGCGCGCCGTGGCGATGACAGGCTCACTCACCAAGAACGTGTGGAGCCACCTGGCGATCGTCTGGAACGGCTCTACGGTCCAGTTCTACGTCAACGGTGCACCCGTCAGCTCCGGCAGCCTGAGCGCATCGATGACGGCACGCGGCAATCCGCTGCGCTTGGGCGCCGATGCCGACCCGTGGCAGTTCTACGGCGGCCTCCTCGACGATATGCGTATCTACAACCGCGCCCAGACGGCCGCTGAAGTCCAGGCCGACATGAACACCGGCATCTAGCCCGGTCGCGAAGTCACGGGTCAGGGAGACTGACCCGGATCGGATCGAGTTCGACGACCACCAAGGGCCGTTCGAGACGAGACCGCCGGGCGCGGTGGTGAGCCACGCACGAGAGCGAGCGAACGAGCACGAAGGCGCCGTCCGAGCACGGCCTGATCGCGCTCCGTGAGGAGAGACCGCCCGTTCGGCCGCTCCCCGCACGCTCTAAGAGGCTTCTGGCGTAGCGACGAATTCTCGTCCACTGGCTCGGGACCCGCCGGTTCGGTGCGGAGGGGACAGTGCTTCAAACACGGCCCCCGGAAAGGGGTGACGAGGCCTTCTCGACTTCACAGTGGGCTCGGACGCAGTTGCTGGCTGGGGCGGCGCGACCGCAGCCTCGCGACGTGCTCCGCGTGAGCTTCGCGCTGGCGCCGCGGCTCGTTCGGGCGTCAATCCTGCGCCGCCGGATCCCGAGCGACGTCTTTCCTTGGCTGCGCGACCACGCCAGGCGGTCCGTGGAACACGCGGCCGCCAGAGAGGCGGCCGGCGAGCCGCTCCGCTGGGGTCCGCGGCTCGCCTGGATGCGACGCCTGCGTCACATGGAGATCAGCGCGGCCAGCCTGGATGCTCTCGGCGCCGCCGAGGGCGTGGCCGTTCATCATCCGCTCTCCGACCGCCGCTTTTGGGCGGCGCTCTCCGCGCTGCCGCGATCGAACCGGTTTCACAGCCGTACCGACGCGATGCGGCTCTTCTTCGGCGATCTGCTGCCGGAGCCGGTCCTCGCTCGGACCTCGAAAGCGACCTTCGACCACGCCTTCTGGAACCGACACAGCCGCGTCTTCGCCGCGTCGTGGCAGGGAGAGGGCGTCGATGCCGAGATCGTCGACACGGAGGCACTCCGGCGTGAATGGATGTCTCCGGCCCCCAATCCACGCTCGTATCTCCTCGCCCAGGCCGCGTGGCTCGAAGGCACTCGGTCAGCCGGAGCTTCCGATGAGCTGGAGCAGGACGTCGGTGGAGGCGTCCTGCCGTTGCCAGTCCGGCGGTCGCCGTAGCTCCCAGGGGGAAGGGTGGCGAGATCGAGCAGGCGGGCTGGGTGGCATGGGGTGAGCCGCAAACCCCGCTGAGCGCCGAGTCGCGCGATTCGCGTCTGGGGAGGAACGCGAGACGCCTCGACACGATCGCTCCAGGAGAGGAAGACCGATCCGCGCAGTGGCGGCGATTCGGCAATCTGTGCGAGGCGCAGGCGCCACCGCTCCCTGGTGCCCACGATGCCGAGTGGCCGGCCGACGCCGAAGTGCCGCGCGGCCGAGGGGTGCAGGTCGATCGACCTCGGAGCTGCGAACGGGACGTCGCCGTCGAGGATCAGCATGTCGTCGGAAAGGACGGCGATCCCGCGCAACGCCAGGGAGGCGAGGAGCGTGCTCTTTCCGGCTCCACGTTCGCCGACCACACCCCAGGCGCCCCCATCGAGCACGAACGCGCCGGCGTGAAAGCTTTCCCGATCGAACCAGTGCGCCGCGACGGCCGCCACAGGGGCGAGGTACGGATGGATCAACTCCAGGTCCGGGAGCGGACGCTCCATCCTGAAGACGACGCGGCCGCCCTCTCGGTCGATGCGTATCTCGCCGCCCGTCTGGAGGCGCAATTCCGCGGCGGAGTCATCGACGACGTCGCGCTCACACCAGGGTGGCGGGTGGACTTCGGAACGAATATGGAACGTCGGCCAGCGCGTATCCGCGGGGACTAGGTCCGGACGCGAGCCATCAACTCCCACGAGTCGCAGCCCGTACGCCCCGATTGGGGCCCGTGACGACGACGCCGCAGGCAGTCTCATCGACCGCAAAATCCTGGTCTCGTGGCCGGTTGCCGAGGTAGGGACCTCGATCTACATTTCGCCCCATGACTACCGGTTTCCTTGGTCAACCGACCCCGCAAGAGTGCGACGGTCTCGCGACGAACTACGAGCCCCCGAGGCTCATCGAGATCGGCGGCATCTACGAGCTCACGCTCCACGGCTGCTTCATGGACAAGAAATGGGGCGGCTCCGACGGCCTGAAGTTCGGGCCGATCACGATCCCGGTCTCTAGCTGCTAGCCCGCTATCTGCCAGTTTCGCCGAGGGCCGCCCAGCGCGTGGTCACGAAGAGACAACCGGCTGCTACCTGACCGCTGTCGGACGTCTTAGGCGAGGCTCAGCTCGTCGTCGAGCAGGCCGTGCACTTGTGCCCACCGGCTCGCTTCCGTGCGGTTGGCGACGTCGAGCTTCCGATAGATGTTCGAGAGGTGGAACTTCACCGTCTGCTCGGTGACCCAGAGCATGCGGGCCAGCTGCGAGTTGGAGTGGCCTTCGGCGACGAGACGGAGGATCTCGAGCTCGCGCCGGGTGAGTCCCCGGGGCCGCTCCCCGCGGGCAGGTTGTGCTTCGGGGGCGAGCGGCTTGCCGACGGCGAGTGGCCCGCCCGGGAGGTAGACCGAATGGTCGAACGCCTGGCGCACCGCCGAGGCGACGTCGTCAGGATGCGCCGTCTTGACGACGTATGCAGCCGCACCGGCGGCTAGCGCCCCGTCGATGTGCGCGGCGTCATGATGCGTCGAGAGGACGATCGCACGCAGCGACCCCGACAGGGCCGTGGCGCGGCGTATCACCTCGAAGCCGTCGGGCTCACCCGGCTGGGTGTCGAGCTCGAGCGTCAGCAGCCGCGGCTGGTCCCGCTCGATAGCCGCAAGGGCTTCGCGAGCGGACGAGGTCTTCAGAACGACGCTCGCACCGATCCGCGCCAGGACCATCTCGACGGCGTCGAGCCAGATCGGGTGTGGATCCAGGACGACCGCGTCGAGTGGATCAAGTGTCAGCTTCTCTGTGTCCATGGCCGCAGTAGGACTGTTGAAAGGTATAGGTGAGGTTTCACCATTTTTCAAGGGCTCGCACCATCTGTGACACTTGCCCGCCTTCCGCAGATTGCCCTCGCGCAAACCGCCTTAACCCCCCTTCCGGGTGGGGGAAAGCCCTTCGGCCTGGACTCGCGAGCCGGACGAGCGGCGGTAAGGTCACCTCATGCCCTCGAAGCTGACATCCGGGCCGGCCGTCCGGGTACTCCTGGCCGACGATCACAGACTCTACGCAGAGTCGTTGATGGCGGTGCTCTCGGAGGACGAGCGGGTCGAAGTCGTGGGGATCGCGGCCGACGGTGAGGAGGCCGTCAGGCTTGCGACCGAGTTTCGGCCAGACGTGATCCTGATGGACTTGATGATGCCCGTCATGGATGGGCTCGAGGCTACTCGGCGAATACGAGCAACCGGCCTGCCCGTCCAGATCCTCGTCCTGACGGGGACGCAGACTCCGGTTGGCGCGGAGGAGGCCGCAGAGGCCGGCGCGACGGCGTTCCTGCGCAAGGAACATGGCGTCGAGGAGCTGCGGAGCGTCTTCCTTGAGGTTGCGTCGCTCGCGGCCGTCCTCGGAACGCCCACGCAGCCCGCGCGGCGCAACGGCTAGGCATCGGGCACGGCGGCGTGCTCGCGTGCCGCCCGTCGGCTATCGGCGACAGAGGACGTGCGTGAGCTGAGAGTCGATTGCGGCTCGGCCGGTGTATGCGATGCCGATAAGCCTGACCTCGTAGGTGCGTCGGACCGTTCTGTGACGTGGCGTGCGAGCCCTTGGCCGCCGGCATTTGGCAAGCGTCGGCAGTGTTGCGCTCAATAAGCCCGAGCCGGGAACCGTCCGCGTCGTCGTACTCGAGACGAGGCGGCCATTGCGCATGAGCTCGAATGTGGCCAGCACGACCGGCCGACATCTCGGGTTGGACGTCGAGCAACCACGGAGGTTGAACGTTGCAGCGCCCGTGACGCGAAAGAGCGCTCCGTAGTTGGTGACTTGACGAATGTTCACGTAGAAGAAGTCGCTTGGGACGGCCACCGCGTTCCGAGCATCGAGTCCAACGGCCGCAGTAACCAGCACGAGAGCAAAGACCCGGCCGGTCATCAGAGGCATGAGTATCCGCCGTCAGTTGGGCCATTACAAGGGTCCGGAGGGCCGCTTCTCGGCATTGGCTCCGCTGCTGCGCTTCTGACTCACCAAACTCGTCCCTGCAGACGGCCGCCCTCGACGTTACCCTCGGCATCGTGGAGACCAGAAAGCCCGCCACCGGGCCGATCAGTCCGGAGCTCGTGCTCGTGGACCCCGATCTCGCTGCAGGGGCACGCGCCGCTCTGCCGGATCATCCCTGGCCTGCTCCGGCCCGAATCGAACCTCCGACGCCCACCCGGCAGCGGAGGATCCCGGTCGCGGCAACCCTTTCGTTCCTGAGTTTCGCCGCACTTGTCGGGATCCTCGGCGTCAGCCTGCTTCCAACGAGAAACCAGCCGACGCTTGCCGCCGAAGGCCAACGGATCCAGCCCGCCGCTTCGCCGTCCGGAGCGCGCAAGCTGCCGCGATTCAAACCCACACGGACCTTCGCCTGGGTGTCTCAGGCGCGTGCGGCGTACTACCGGGCCGCTTTCTTCCGAAACGGCAGGCGCTTCTACCAGAGGCGCACTCGGTCCGCCCGTGTGACCCTGCCACGCCGCGTTCGGTTCACGCCGGGCGATTACCGCTGGACCGTGCGGCCTGCGTTCCGCGTCAAGAACGGCATGCGCCTCGCCGATCCAATCGTCGACTCCACATTCAGAATTGGCCGCGACTAACCCCGTGCGCAGCGGTCTCGTTCGACAACCTGCTGCTCCAGCGGCGCACGAGTCCTCGCTGGTGCGCGCTACTGTGGCGCTTCAGGGCGTGTAGCTCAGCGGGAGAGCGCCCGCTTCACACGCGGGAGGTCACTGGTTCGATCCCAGTCACGCCCATCGCATGAACAAGCCGTTCCCGGCCGCTGCCCGCCCCAACATTCTCTGTTGAAAGCGGTGTGTGGTCAGTCGTGTGGTCAGCCGGGTCTGGTGGTACGTGTGACGGTCTAGAGTCTGTTGCGAGCGCCTGAACGTTCGGATCGCCACCCGCCCCGGTCGCCCGTTAAATCGTGTGCTGAACGTTAGGCGAGGCACTCCGCAGACACGGCCCTGCCGTAGTGTCGAGGAGGCCGCCCGCCGCACGTGACGGCCTCCCCGGTCTAGGGCGTCTTAACTACGGGCAGGCGCCGATTGTGTCACCGTGCGCCAGGTGCGCCGGCACGGCGTTCTGCGAGACCCGGATCGTTACGAACGGGTTCTTCGCGGAGCCGGTGTGGTGACAGATCACCACTTTCTCCGGATACTGATATTGCGCCGCCGCAGACGGCGTTCCTGCCGACAACCCTGTAGTCGCCGCCAATACGCCAAGTACGGCGACCACAACGACTGGCGCGAACGCACGTTTCGGCCGTCCACCGCGTGACCTCAATGCCTCACCCCCCTCGAGACAGATACGAGCAGGAACTGTAAACGAACCCGAGCGATGAATCCAACCTGATTACGTGGATAGCACGTGAGGTGGATTGGCGCATTAGCTAAAACGCTGCGGCTCCCGGCCCTAGCGACAGCGACACGCCAGGTGACCCGGGCGTGTCGCTGTCGCTGTCTTAGCTGACGAAGCGTTGAGTTGTTACGGCGCCTCGACGAACTGGATCTCATCCAGCTCGCCGGGTGCGTACTGCCGGACGATGCCGAGAATCCACTCGATGACGGCCTCGGTGTCGGTGCGGAACGCGAAGCCGGTGCCGCCGCAGGTCTGGCGGTTGAAGCCGAAGAGCCACGAGTTGACACCGACGATCGTGTTGGAGCTGAACCCGCCGTAGAAGGTCGGGCCACCGGAGTCGCCGAAGCAGGTGCCACCACGGCCGCCGCCTGGTGCCGAGCTCAGCTGCAGGTTGAAGCCCGCCGTGTTGGAGCTCCTGTTCAGGTTCGCGGCCTGTGTCATAGCCATGAGCCGCGAGCGGAACGAGATTGTTTGCGCGGGGTTCGTTTTGGTCAGGCCGTATCCCGCGACCGTGAAGGTGCTGTCCTTGAACTCGCGCGAGCTGAGCGAGTCGAGGAAGCCGGCCTCGGCCAGCTGCCCGTACTCAGGAAGCTCGACAGCCTGGTCTTCCGGCAGGATGATCAGCCCGACGTCGCGGATGTTCGGGAAGCCCGCGAAGTTGTCGAACCCGTAGTCGAAGAGCAACGTCGCCTCGACGCAGAGCGGGTCGCCCTCAATGCAGTAGTCGGGGTACCCGGTCGTCGGATCGAGCTCCGTCTCTGGGTCGTACTCGGCGCCCGCGTCCTGATGGAACCAGATCCGCGCCATCACAGGTGACTCCTCAGCGTTCTGATCGGTGCAGTGGCCAGCAGTCAGGAAGACGCGATCGGTCAGCAGCGACCCTGAGCACCTCCACAGGAACTCGCCCTCTGCGTCATAGAACCCCACAAGGCCCACGTACGGGTGCTCGTTGTCCACAACAAAGTTGCCCGTAACCGCGCCTCCGGGCGCGACCGCGATCGCCAGAGTCCCGGCCAGCGCGGCAATGAGCATCAACAGCTTGCGCATGAACCCCTCCTCTCCCTCATCAGACGGATAGACGAACGGATACGAGGTATCCATCGACGCGCTGGCTCAAACCAACTCGCGTTTTCAGAGGCGAGGTTATGTCCCCCGGTTGCCGGGAATTCGGTGTTTCTCTGGGGCGTATGTCGTGGGAGCGATGCCGGTTAGCGCCGGTTGGTGCCGTGCTGCACCTGCTTCACACCGCGGGAGGTCACTGGTTCGATCCCAGTCACGCCCACTGAACCTGGCGCTGTGCGAGCATTGCGGGCGAGTCATATTTCGACGCCTGCGCCCACGGCATATGTCGGCGCAACGAGAGGAGGCGGCGATGCCGCTCTATCTGACCAAGTTCAGCTACACGCCGGAGACGTGGGCCAGGCTGATCGGCAACCCGGAGGACCGCCGGAAGGCCGCTCAGGAGTACATCGAGTCGGTCGACGGGAAGCTCCACGGGTTCTGGTACGCCTTCGGCGAGCACGACGGCTACACCCTCTGGGAGGCCCCTGACAGCGTGGCCATGGCCGCGGTTGCGCTGGCGATTGCCGGCGGCGGCGCGCTTAGCTCGCTCGAGACGACAGTGCTGCTGACTGTCGACGAGACGATGGATGCTCTGCGCAAGGCTCAGCAGGTCGGGTACCGAGCGCCGGGCGCTTAGTCGGCGTCCCATCCCTGCTGCCTCGACTCAGCTGAGATCGAGCGGCGGCGCCTTGGCGCCGCTGTGGTTTTGCGTACTGACAAAGTTCCCGTCACTGAGACGGCATCCCGCGAGTAGCGCGCGGCGTTTCCCACCCGAAAGTATGGGAATGGCCGCTCACGCTTGACAGGAACGAGGGCGGTGGAATGCTTAGGAGCGGTGGACTCTGCGGCTCCTCTCGTCCGGCACGATGCACGGCTTCAATGCTTCCGGGCACGCGGCTGCACCTTGCGGACAGCGCTCGTCGTGGCGCTGGCGAGCGCGGTGGTCCTCGGTGCCCCGGGGGCCGTGCTCGCGCACAACGTCGACACCGCGGCGGGGCATCAGGCCGAGGACGCCGTCATCCACAGCCGAGCGTTCGAGAGGCAGCTCAACCGGGAGACGCGGGTCCTGTCCGGCTGGGAGTCGCAGGCCACTGCCGCCGCAGTCGCCCCTGATCCCGGCCAGGTCGGTCAATGGGGGCCGGTCGTCGACTGGCCCGTCGTGGGCATTCACGTCGCTCTGCTTCCGAACGGCAAGGTGCTTGCATTCGACTCCGTCGGCGACGCCGCGACCGAGACTTTCCCCGTTCACAATTTCACGCGAGCCACCGTCTACGACCCGATCTCGGGCACACATACGCCGGCGACTGTCGATACGGGTTTCAACCTCTTTTGCGCCGGCTTCGCCCACCTCTTTGACGGTTCGCTGTTTCTCGCCGGCGGCAACAAGAACGCGCAGCTCGAAGGCATCGTCCAGACACATCTGTTCAACCCCGCAACCAACGGCTGGAGCCTCGGGCCGAACATGGCCGCCGGCCGCTGGTATCCCTCGGTCACGCCGCTGACGAACGGTGAGATGCTGATCACGGAGGGTCGTCCCGACACCCCAGAGGTGCTGAAGACCGACGGCACCCTGCGAACACTGAGCACCGCGTCGCTCGACCTGCCGCTCTACCCCTGGCTCGACGTCGCGCCCGATGGTCGCGTCTTCTACTCGGGGCCCGATCAGACGATGCGCAAGCTCGACACCGCGGGCGGCGGCGCGTGGCAGAGCTTCGGCCAGCGCGATGCGATCAACCGCGATTACGGGAGCCGCGCCGTCTACGACGTCGGCAAGACGCTCGTGGCCGGCGGCGGCGCGTCATCGAAGGATGCGCGCGTGATCGACACCAACAACACCGACGGGGCCCCACCGGAGGTCGAGGTCTCCGCCACCTCGCCGATGGCCTTCGGCCGTCGCCAGCACAACCTCACCTTGCTCGCCGACGGGAGCGTGCTGGCGACAGGCGGCAACTCGACCGGGGCGGGGCTCATCGATATGAACGGCGGTGTCTACAACGCGGAGCGGTGGGATCCGGCGACCGGTCAGTGGACCACCCTCGCGGCGCAGGCCGTGACACGCCAATATCACTCGACTGCCCTGCTCCTCCCGGACGGCCGTGTGCTCTCTTCGGGCGGCGGCATCTGCGGTACCTGTGACCAGGTCCACTATCTGGCGAAGAACGCCGAAACCTTCACACCGCCGTATCTGTTCAAGAAGGACGGCTCCGGCGAGCTCGCACCGCGTCCCGAGATCGCGGGTGCGCCCGCAAGCGTCAGCCACGGCACGTCCTTCCAGATCACCACGCCGAATGCCGCGTCGATTCAGAAGGTCGGGCTGATCCGGCTGGGATCCCAGACTCACTCGGTCGAGATGGAGCAGCGTTACGTCCCGCTTACCTTCACGGCCGGCGCCGGCACGCTGTCGGCGAGCGTTCCCGCGAACATGCACACCGCGGTCCCGGGCCCGTACATGCTCTTCATCGTCGATTCCGCCGGCGTCCCGTCGGTCGCCCGGATGGTCCAGGTCGACTCTGCGGCCCCGCCGCCTCCTCCGCCGCCTCCGCCTCCTCCGCCTCCTCCGCCTCCTCCTCCACCACCCTCGAATCTGCCGCCCAGCGTGTCGCTCACCTCACCCTCGCCCGGCACCTACACCGCCCCGGCCAAGCTGTCGCTTCGGGCGACCGCAGCCGACTCCGACGGCAGCGTTGTCCGGGTTGAGTTCTTCAATGGCACGACCAAGCTGAGCGAGGACACGACCGCCCCCTACACCGGCCAGTGGAACGTCGGCGCCGCCGGCACGTACACGCTGACCGCGCTGGCAACCGACAACTCCGGCGGGCAAACCAGAAGCAGTCCGGTCGCGATCACGGTCAAGAAGAAGCGCTGAGCGACGCTGCCAGTCCGCGTCTCGGGCGGCGCTCACGACATGCCCGCGACGCCGGACGATGCGAGACGCCGCCGCCCCCGGGGTGAGTCCTCCGTGAGCTAGCCGATGCTCCGCGCCAGCCGCTCGTCGACGACCGCGCGGCCGGCCGCGTGTGCGGCTTCGTGCCCGGTGACCGCTGCGAGGAAGTCCTCGCGCTGGAGGGCGTACAGCCGGCTGTCGACGAGCGCCGTGACCGTCGCCGTCCGCGGCACATCGCGGAGGAGCGCGATCTCGCCGAAGTAGTCCGCCTCGGCGGCGGTTGCCTGTAACCCCCCCGCGGAGACCTCGAGCTCGCCCTCGGCGACGATGTAGAAGCGGTCTCCGACCTCTCCGGCGCGGATCACGACCTGGCCCGCGTCGGCCGACAGCGGGACGAGGTTCGCGGCAACTCTCTCCTTCGCCGCCACCGAGAGCGGCCCGAACATCGGCACCCGCTCGACGAGGTCCAGCTCGGGAGCCGGAGCGACCGTTCTGTCGATCTCGGTGAGCCGCCGGTAGGCCGCCAGCGTCACCAGGGGCAGAATCGAGCCGACGACGACGAAGGCCGTCCCCGGCCCCACCGCCTCGACTACGAGCGGCGCCGCGATCGATCCGAGGGCTACCCCGCCCATGGCGAGACTCCAGGTGACGCCGAGAACGCGCGTCAGGACCTGGTCGGAAACGAGCCGCTGCAGCAGGGTGAAGCCGGCCACGTCTTCAACGCTGTTGGCCGCGCCGACGACCGCGAGCAGGACGACCGCCACCGCGAGCTCGGGCCACGGGCCGATGAACACGAGCGGCACTCCCCAGAACACGAGGGCGAGCCCGAAGGACACAGCGAGCCGCTTCCCCCTGAGTGTCATCGCTCCGAGGCCGCCGATCAGGCCCCCGACCCCGATGGCGGCCGTCATGTAGCCGACAGCCTCGCCGCCGGAGTCGAGCACGTCGAACGCCGCGACGACGATCAGGACGTTGAGGCAACCGCGGACGAAGGTCTGCGCGAAGATGAGCCCGACTACGAGCCGAGCTCGGGGAGCGCGGGCGAGGGTTCGAATCCCTGCGCCCACTCGGCGACGGACGCCGCCTTCGTCGTCTGCGGCAAGATCGATGCGCCCCTCGACCCTGACGCGCCAGAGGCTCGCCGCAGCGAGGAGAAAGGCGCCGGCCCCAGCGGCGAACACCAGCCCGGCGTCAGCCAGCGAGACGAGCACCCCGGCCAGCAACGGCCCGACGAGCGTCCCGAGGCTCTCGATCGTGGACGTCGCACCGTTCGAGGCGATCAGCTCTTCGGGGGTCTTCGCGAGTGACGGCAGGAGGGCCTGAAGAGTGGGCCTGATGAGCGTGACGGCAAGACCGAGTAGTGCCGCGAACGTGAAGACGAGGTACTCGGCACCAACGGCGAAGGCGGCGGCCGACCCGCCGAGCGCAACGGCTCCGACGAGCATCATCACCAGGAGGAACCGCTCCCTCGGGAAGCGGTCGCCCAGCGACGCTGCGAACGGCGCGACGATCGCCGCCGGGAGCAGGCGGACGAGCCCGGCGACACCGACCGCCGACGCGCCGCCCTCCTCGTAGGCGAAGACCCCGAGTGCGACGAAGTGGGCCCACTCCGCCGCGATGGCTGCGCCCCATGCGAGCTCGACTCGACGGATGTCCGGATTTCGGCCCGCAGAGGCGAGAGTCGCCAGCACCTGGCGGAGGCGGATCACTCGTCAATTGAATCCGTTCGGTAGGTTCCGCGCGTGCTCCTCGGGCTGACGACCGACCAGAAGCTGGGGCTCGGCGGAACGGCGGCGGTCTTCATCGCGTTTGCGCTCGTGACGGCGCTGTTGATCCCTCGGTACCGGCCAGATTTTCCCGGCAGGAAGGGCGTCGGGCTCTTCGTCGTCGTGACCTTGCTGCTGACGGTGGCGATGCTCGGTGCGGTTGTCGTCTTCGCCGCCGAGGACGAGGGGGCCGAGGCTGCTCACGGCGAGACGGATCAGGCCGAGACCGAGACGGGGACAGGGCCGACCGAGACGACTCCGCCGGCGACGACCGCTCCAGCAGAGGCGCCCGCGGGCGACCCCGAGGCCGGCAAAGCGCTCTTCGCCTCGAACGGCTGCGGCGGGTGCCATACCTACGAGCCCGCCGGCAGCACCGGCACGGTCGGGCCCAACCTCGCTGAGTCGCTCGAGGGCAAAGACCCCGAGTACGTCCGGCGGGCGATTCTCAACCCGGACGCTGACATCGCCGAGGGGTACGGGCCGGGCGTCATGTCCTCTTTCGATCAGCTCTCACCCGACCAGGTCAACGACCTCGTCGCGTTCGTGACGCAGGGCTAGCCCTGCGCGAGCGAGCCCCCGGGCCGGGATGCTCGCTCCATGCTGTGAGGCGGAGAGGGCGGGATTTGAACCCGCGACGGACCTTTCAGCCCGTACGCGATTTCCAGTCGCGCTCCTTAGACCGCTCGGACACCTCTCCGAGAGCGAACAGGGTATCTCCGAAGATCGCCGAACTGCGCGGCTATCCTGCGGCTCACGGAGAAGTGGCCGAGTGGCTGAAGGCGGCGCCCTGCTAAGGCGTTAGGTGGGGAAATCCCTGCCTCGAGGGTTCGAATCCCTCCTTCTCCGCTAGGAGGGGTGCCGGAGCGGTCGAACGGGGCGGTCTCGAAAACCGTTGACGGGTTTAGGCTCGTCCGTGGGTTCAAATCCCACCCCCTCCGCTCCAGTAGCCGGAATCCGCGTGACGGCGCAGGTTTCCGGCTAGAGCGACTGCGCAAAGCGGTGGTCAGGGAGCGGGGTGGCGATCCGAACGCCCGGGCGCTTGCCACGCCTCCCGTCCCTCACCGAACCAACGGCGTCTCAGCTCGCGGCGCTAGTGGCCGATCCGGGCAGGTCCTCTACGACGAGGACGGGAAGGGCCGCGTGGGTCAGTTGCCCCAAAACGGCCTGACCTCGATCGTCCCGTTCTGGGCGGCGGGATGCCCGGCCGCGACCTCGACAGCCTCGTCCATGCTCGCGCACTGGATGATGTCGAACCCGCCGACCACTTCCTTCGTCTCCGCGAACGGGCCGTCGGTGACCATTACCTTCCCGTCACGGACGCGGACGGAGCGCGCCCGGCGCGGCGGGGCCAGCCTGTCGCCGGCGACCGAGATCCCCCGTTCCCGGATGTCGTCCAACCAGGGAAAGCTGTCCTCCTCCAGTGGCTCCGCCGGGCCGGGCTCGGTCTGGGCGTCCATCCTCTCTGCGTCCCAACAGATCAGCAGTAGGTATTTCATCGTCGCTCCTCTCGTCTAGTAAGCAGCCTTGCGTATGGACGACGGATGCGCCTGGCCGAGATCGACATGTACCGATCAGTAGGAGCCGTGGCCGCCCTTCTGACGATCTAACCGTTGGGGGCATCCCAGTTGCTTACCTGCTTCCGCTCTGACGGTCGCACTCGCCGCTGTCGGGATCTGGTCGGCGTGGAACGAGTCTCAGCTGCACACGGGTGAGGTTGCGCCCCGACGCCCGGCTTACTGGTTTCTCCTGGCGCACCGTGGTCGCTGTGGCGGTCGTCGCACTGGCCTGGTGGTACTTCATTCCCCGCTAGGACGGGCAAGCGCCTAGGCGTATTGAGAAGAGGTAGCTCTGAAGAGGCGAGGAGGCCGCCCGCCGCGTGACGGCCTCTCCGCTCTAGCGCGTCTTACCTACGGGCAGGCGCCGATGGTGTCACCGTGCGAGAGGTGCGCCGGCACGGCGTTCCGCGAGACCCGGATCGTGACGAACGGGTTCGTCGCGGAGTGCGTGTGGTGACAGATCACTACTTTCTCCGGGTACTGATACTGCGCGGCGGCGGACGGCGTTCCGGCCGACATCCCTGTAGCAGCCAGTACGCCGAGCACCGCGACCACAACGACGGGGCCCAGCACACGTTTCATTGCTCCACGCAGCCTCGACGTGGCAGGTAACGCCGGGCCTGCTCGGTGCTCGACCCGCGATGCGTCGACACGGGCCGCCAAATCCGGATCGACTAGTACGAGCTCCGGACTGATCGGCTCGAGCCCGTCTTGGTTCTCACCTCTGATCATGCCTCCCCCTCTTGCAATTGTGAGCCGCAGAGGTCGGCGCGGACTGTAGCGCTCGCGAATCGGTGGTTTCGCAAAGACATCCTCACAAAGTGGTGAGCCAGGCGCGGTGGAGCTCTAGCCGTGGGGGGTACCCCGGCCACGAAAACCGCCGACGCACGAGTGAGCGGAGTCCCGGCCAGAAAAGCTTCTCTGACGGCCAGTGCAGGAAAGCCCGCGAAAACCGGGTGGGTGTCGTTTGCAGGCGCTTTCTCGAGGCGGTCCGTCAGAACCCGCTTCGAGGGGGTCGAAAGTGGGCCGCCGCAGGTGTCCGGTCATCTGTGGGCAGAGCCGGCTCTCGAGACATGGCAGGTCTCGCGAGCACGGGCATGCGCCGGAAGGGTGAAATACAGCCATGGCGTCCCCGTTCGTGGAGCTCGAGATCGGCGGTCGCACCGTCAAGGTGACGAACCCCGACAAGCCGTTCTACCGCAAGCTAAAGGCGACCAAGCTCGACCACGTCCAGTACTACGTGTCCGTCGGCGAGGGGATCGTCAGAGCGCTGTACGAGCGCCCCACGCAACTGAAGCGGCACCCGGACGGGGCCGAGGGCGAGGCGATCTACCAGAAGCGCGTGCCGGAGAAGCGGCCGGACTGGATCGAGACGGCGCGGGTCACCTTCCCGTCGGGCCGGCATGCCGACGAGCTCTGCGTGACCGAGCTGGCGCAGGTCGCGTGGGCCGCGAACCTCGCGACGATCGACTTCCATCCGTGGCCGTCGCGGCGAGCGCACGTAGACAATCCGGACGAGCTCCGGATCGACGTCGACCCGCAGCCGGGAACGACGTTCAAGGACGCGAAAAAGGTCGCCATGCTCGTCCGCGAGGTCCTGGACGAGCTCGGCTTCACCGGCTGGCCGAAGACGTCCGGCAACCGCGGCATCCACATCGCCTGCCGGATCCAGCCGAAGTGGAGCTTCCCGGAGGTTCGGCGCTGGCGCGCTCGCGTTCGCCCGCGAGGTCGAGCGGCGGATGCCGAAGAAGGTCACGACGGCGTGGTGGAAGGAGGAGCGTGGCCGCCGCGTCTTCATCGACTACAACCAGAACGCGCGCGACCGGACGATCGCGTCTGCCTACTCGGTCCGGGCCCGGCCGGATGCCACCGTCTCGACGCCGGTCACCTGGGACGAGCTGCCGGAAGTCGAGACCGAGGACTTCGACCTCCGGACGGTGCCGAAGCGGTTCGCGAAGGTCGGAGACGTGCAGGCCGGGATCGACGACGCAGTCTGCGACCTGCGGAAGCTCTTCGAGTGGGTCGAGCGGGAGGAGAAGGAGGGGGTCGGCGAGGCGCCCTACCCGCCGCAGTTCCCGAAGATGCCCGGCGAGCCCAAACGCGTGCAGCCTTCGCGAGACACGGCCCGAAAGAAGAAGTAAATGTAAAGCTGACTTGACACGGAGGAAGTGTCAAGCTAACTTTACATCGTGCGAAACGAGGTCAGGGAGCTTCGGAAGGCGCGCGGGCTCTCGCAGGCGGAGCTGGCGCAGGCGATGGACGTCTCGCGCCAGACGATCAACGCCATCGAGACCGAGCGCTACACGCCGTCGCTGCCGCTCGCCCTCGCACTCGCACGATTCTTTTCCACCGCTGTCGAGGGGGTCTTCCATGACAACAGCGATTCATAGGGCCCTGACCGGGGTTGCATACGTCGCCTCGCTCGGCGTTCTGCGGTGGCGGTCATGAAACGCGGCGGCGGTCGTCAACCGGCGAAGCTGAGGAGCGACTCGAACGTCGGATCGTTCGGGTTGCGCGGCGGGCGCAGCTCGCGCCAGGTGCAGTCCTTTGGCGCCTTGTCGTCGCGGAAGCGGAGAAAGCGCGTGCCGTGGCGGAAGCGATTGCCCTGGACCTTGTCGTACCGCACCTCCGCCACGAGCTTCGGCTTCACGGCCTGCTCCTCGAGGTCGCCGGTGCCCCAGCGGTTCGGCTCCGAGAACCGTCGCTCCGACTTCTCGTCGATCAGTGGGAGGACCAGCTCGGCGATCCGGTCGTGCTTCGACGCCGCGACCGCGGCCGAGCCGACGTAGTCGAGGCCGCCGTCGTCGCGATAAAGGCCGAGGAGGAGCGTGGCGATCCTCTCCGGCTTGTTCTTCCAGCGCAGGCCGACGATGACCGCGTCGGCCGTCTTGTACGGCTTCACCTTCGTCACGGCCTCCCGTGAGCCCGCCCGGTAGGGCTGGTCGAGCCGCTTCGCGATCACACCGTCCAAACCAGCCGCCTCGAAGGTGTCCAGCCACTCGCTCGCAGCCTCCGGGTCGACGGTGCACGGCGAGAGCCGGAAGCCCTTCGCGAGCTTCTCGAGCTGTGCACGCCGTTTCTTCAGCGGGAGCTCGTGCAGCGCCTTGCCCTTCCAGAGCAGGACGTCGAAGGCGATGAACTCGGCCGGGATCTCGGCGGCCAACCTGTTGACGCGGCTCTCCGCCGGGTGGAGCCGCATCTGCATGGAGTCGAAGTCGAGGACTCCGTCCCGGGCGATCACGATCTCGCCGTCGAGCGCCGAGTGGGGAGGGAGCTTCTCGCCCAGCTCGCGTAGCTCGGGGAAGTAGCGCAGCAGCGGCCGCTCCTTCCGCGACCAGAGGGCGAGCTCGCCGCCGTCGTTCTCGAAGATCCCGCGGAACCCGTCCCACTTGGGCTCGTACTGCCAGCCGTCGCCTTCGGGAAGCTCGGAGACGAGCTCGGCTTCCATCGGCGGAAAGGGGACGTTCGGGCCTGGCACTGACCGGAAGGCTAGAGAAGACGGCTCGAGCAGACCCGGAACCCTCAGGGGGAGAGGGCATTGGTGAAGAACACCCAGACGAGCTCCATCGTTGCGATCAGGATCGCCATAACCCAGAGGAACGCGGTGAGATCGTTCCCAGGGGGCGGCTCCGCGTCCATCAGGTGGCGAACGCAGGCTCCAGCCGCTCGGCCTCCTCTGCCCGCGTGACCAGGACCGGCACGGGGCTCTGGGCGACCACGGCTCGACTGACGCTTCCGAGCAGGAACGCCCCCGCCGGCCCGAGCCCGCGGGAGCCCATGACCACGAGGTCGTGGCACGCGGCGTTGACGCGGTTCAGGATCGCCGTGGGCGCGGGGCCTCCTCCGACGACCGAGCAGTAGGGCACGTCCTCCGGGATGAGCTTCTCGGCCTCTTCGAGCACTTCCCGGGCGGAGTACTCGAGATCGGCCTCGGTCCAGAGCGGCGCCGCGAACGGCCCGACGCCCATGGGACAGCGCGGGATCTTCGCGACGCTGATCAGCGTCAGGCGGGCGCCTTCGCTGCGGGCGATGTCGACGGCTTCCTTCAGAGCGCACGTCGCCGCGGGTGACCCGTCGACCGCCACGAGAATGCTGCGGAACATCCTTCCTCCTCAGCGCCGTCTTTTTCGAGACCCAGCATATCCGAAAAGGAGGCCTTCCGCTACCGTTCAGTACCGAAATGCAAACCAGCGTCCAGGCCACGCGGCAGCGCGGACGACCCCGGCGAGTCGGTGCGCGCGACGAGATCATGAGCGCGACACTCGAGCTCCTCGCGGAGCGCGGCTTCCAGTCCGCGACGATGGAGGCGATCGCAGCCCGGGCCGGGGTCGGAAAGAACACGATCTACCGGCGCTGGTCGTCCAAGGAGGAGCTGATCGCGGATGCGCTCGGCGAGTTGACTGCCGAAGCCGAGGTCGAGGGTGACGACGTCCACGACCTCCTCGTCCAGCATGTCCGCGAGTTCATCCGAATCTTCGCCGACCCCCTTCTCGGGCGGATCCTTCCGGGGCTGCTGGGAGAGCTCCACTCGAACCCGGAGTTCGCGGAGGCCTGGGCCGACCGAGTCGTCCGGCCCCGGCGGCAGGAGATCGTCGATCTCCTGCGGACGGCCGTCGACCGCGGTCAGCTACGGGCCGGCGTCGACGCGGAGACGATCGCCGATCTCCTGGTGGGGCCGCCCTTCCTGCGCGCGACCTTCCCGTTCGGGCTCCCTGAGCTACCGGGGAACTACGCCGAGGAGCTGCTCGCGACGATCTGGCAGGGGATCGAGCCCGACCGCCGTTCCCCGCACGCGTAACGCAGCACTAAGCTGACCCGCGTGCGTCGGGTCGTGATCACCGGGATGGGAACCGTCAGCCCACTCGGGCTCGACACCCCGTCCACGTGGAACGCCGCGCTCGCCGGCGAGAGCGGCATCGACTTCATCCGGTCGTTCGACGCCAGCGAGTTCCCGGTCCGCGTCGCTGCCGAGGTGAAGGGCTTCGAGCCGCCCGACCTCGTCTCGCCGAAGGAGGCGCGCCGGCTCGACCGCAACGTCCTGCTCGCGGTCGAGGCGGGACGGCAGGCACTGGACGACGCCGGTCTCGACTCGCAGTACGAGCCGGCCCGTGTCGGGATCGCGTTCGGCTCTGCGATTGGCGGCTTCCACGGGATCATGGAGCAGCACGAAATCCTGCAGGAGCGCGGGCCGACGCGCGTCTCCCCGCACTTCCTGCCCAGCGTGCTCGTCGACTCGGCGAGCGGACAGCTCGCGATCTCGCTCGGGCTCAAGGGCCCGAACTACGCGCCGGTCTCCGCCTGTGCGACCGGCTCGCACGCTGTAGGCGAGGGCGCCGAGATCATCCGGCGAGGCGACGCCGACGCGATGCTCGCCGGCGGCACCGAGGCCTGCATGCACCCGCTGATCCTCGCCGGCTTCTGCGCGATGCGCGGGCTCGCCGCCGAGGAGGAGCACCCGCCGCGCGCGTCACGCCCGTTCGACGCGACGCGGGCCGGCTTCGTGATCGGCGAGGGTGCCGGGGCGCTCCTGCTCGAGGAGCTGGAAGCGGCGAAGGCGCGGGGAGCGACGATCTACGCGGAGGTGCTCGCCTACGGCACCTCGAACGACGGCTACCACCTCGCCGCGCCCGAGCCGGAGGCGATCGGGGTCGCCGAGATGATGCGCTCGGCGATCGAGCGCGCCGGCGTCGAGCCCGAGCAGGTCGGGTACATCAACGCCCACGGAACCTCGACCCCGCTCGGCGACGCCGCCGAGACCAAAGCCATCAAAGACGTCTTCGGCGACCATGCCTACGAGCTCGCGGTCTCGTCGACCAAGTCGATGATGGGCCACTGCTTCGGCGCGGCCGGCGCGATCGAGGCCCAGATGGCGGCGCTCGCTGTCCATCACGGCAAGCTGCCGCCGACGATCAACTACGAGCACCCCGATCCCGTCTGCGATCTCGACTACGTCCCGAACGAGGCGCGTGACGCAGACGTCGAGGTGGCGCTGTCGAATGCGATGGGCCTCGGCGGCCACAACGCCTGCGTTCTCCTCGGGAGAGTGGAATGAGCTACATCGTCAACGAGGGGGTCGAGCGCTACGCCGCCGAGCACTCCACGCCGGACCCGGACTTCTTCCGTCGGCTGGAAGAGGAGACGCGCGCGATCTCCGAGATCCCGCAGATGATGGTCGGGCCGCTCGAGGGCCAGCTCCTCGGCTGGCTCGTTCGGCTCTCCAAGTCCCGGAACGTGCTGGAGATCGGCACCTTCACGGGCTACTCGTCGATTTCGATGGCGCTCGCGCTGCCCGAGGGCGGGCGGATCACGAGCCTCGACGTGAACGAGGAGACGACCGCGGTGGCCCGTCGCTACGCCGAGGAGGCGGGCGTCGCGGACCGGATCGACTACCGCGTCGGGCCTGCGCTCGACACGCTCGCGGAGCTGGACGGCCCGTGGGATCTCGTCTTCATCGATGCCGACAAGCCGAACTACGTGAACTACTACGAGGCAGTGCTCCCGGAGCTCGCCGACGACGGCTTCATCGTCGCCGACAACGTCCTCTGGTCGGGCCGGGTGGTGGAGGACGACGGCGAGGAGAGCACGCAGGCGATCAAGGCCTTCAACGACCACGTCGCGGCCGACGATGGCGTCGAGCAGCTGATGCTGACCGTCAGGGACGGGATGACGCTGATTCGACGGCGTCCGGCGTAAGCGCGGCCAGCGACTCCAGCCGCAGGTCGGCGAGCTCCAGCACCTCCTCCGGCGGCGGGAAGTGCGCGTTCGGAACCGCGATCACGCCCATCCCGGCCGCTTTCGCCGAGCGGATCCCACTCGCCGAGTCCTCCACCGCGACGGCGCTCTGGGGCGAAACGTCGAGCCGGCGCGCTGCCTCCAGGTAGACGTCGGGCGCCGGCTTCCCGCGGTCGACCTCCTCCGACGACACCGTCGCCCGGAAGAGCTCGGCCACGCCCATCTCGTCCAGCGCGAGGTCGATCAGCGGCCGATTGGACGACGACGCAAGCCCGAGCGGCCACCTCTCAGCGAGGCGCCGCACCGCCTCGACGGCGCCGCCGACCAGCGGGAGCTGCCGGCGGTACCGCTCCTCCATCCGCTCGACGACGATCCGGTTGAGCTCCTCCGGCGGCTCCGCCAGCCCCAGCTCCTCGTGGAGGTAGCGCGACCATTCGGTCGAGCTCATGCCCATCATGTCCGCTTGCGCACGGTTGTGCCAGCGGCCGCCTCGCTCGCGGACGAGGGCCTCGCGCACCTCGTCCCAGACCTGCTCGGTGTCGAGCAGCAGGCCGTCGAGGTCGAAGACGACGGCGTCGATCACAGGTCGTGGTAGGCCTGTCCGAAGTAGGCGAGCGGACGGGTGGAAACGCCGGGAGCGGCGGTGTCGATCTCGCCGACGAAAAACGTGTGCGTCCCGGCCGGATGCTCGGCGAGCACGTGGCCGCGCAGCCAGCCCACCGCGCCCGCCAGCAGCGGGGCGCCGGCCTCGTCGAGGATGTCGATGCCCTCCCAGATGCCGATCGGCGGCACGCCGCGGGCGAAGTGCTGGGCGATCCCCTCCTGCCCGGCGCCGAGCAGGCTGACGCCGAAGTCACCTGTGCGGCGCAGCAGCTCGTGGAGCGCCGCCTCCTGCTTGACGGCGAAGCCGACGAGCGGCGGATCGAGGGAGAGCGCGACGAGCGTTCCGAGCGTCAAGCCGAGGCGCTCGCCGTCGAGGTCGACGGTGATGACGGCGACTCCCGCGGGGAATCGCCTCATGACCCCCCGCAGGTCGTCGCTCAATGCTTGCGGCAGAGCCGGTCGCCGAGCTGATCGAGCCTGGCGTTCATCTCCCGCTCGTGAGCCACGTGGGCCTCGTCGCGCAGGTCGAACCTCGGGAGCCCCTTGCCCTCCCACTTGACGTCCGGTGTCACGCCCGGGCCCTCGACGATCATCCGGTATGCCTCGCCGTTGCCCGGGCCGCGGAGCCCGGCCCGGTAGCCCGGCGGGTGTGCATAGCCGCCTTTGAGCGGGTTGCGGGCGCGGAACGTGTAGCAGAAGGCGCCGGTCCCCTTGTGCGTTACGAACGAGTTCTCGCGTCGCCACCCGGCCCCGTACTCGGAGTCGAACGTGTCGAGGTACACCACGCGGCCGTACTTGTCGAGCCGGGCGCCGTGCCTGGTCGTCCTGTAGCCGTGGACGGGCCGCCCCAGGTAGGTCAGCCGGCCAAAGACATGGTGGAACCGGCCGTTCCACGACCAGTCGGCGTATCCCTCCAGGACGGCCATCGGCCCCTTCCAGTGCGAGAGGTGGAGCGCCCACACGCGCTGATCGCCCCGCCAGGGCGAGAAGCCAAGGTTCGGCTGTTTGCGACGCCACTTCTGCACGGCCCAGTAGGAGCCGTCCGGCGCCTTGCAGGCGGTGACGACGTGGACGAGCGTGGGGCCGTCGTACGGAAGGCAGGCGTTCCTGAACCGGAGCTTCTTGCCGAAGGCGCCCCAGCCGCCCGCGCGGTCGAGCCTGAACTGCACCTGCTTGCGGACCTTGCCGGGGTGGAGTGCGTTGATCGCGCCCCAAGCGAGCACGTCCCAGTGCCGGCCCCGGGCGCGATAGGAGAGCATCGCCTTGCCGCCCTGCGAGACCTTGAGCCGGATGCCCGTCGCGTTCCGGTCGATCAGCTGGGACCCGGAAGCGGACGGTGCAAGAACGGCGGCTATGAGAACGACGAAAAGAAGACGGCGCACGGGATCTCCCGTGCGCCGACTCTAGCGACTATCGCAACTTAAAGCTGACGGCGACGATCGACAGGGCGACGAACGGCGCAAGCGATCCCTCCTTCTGAGATCCGCAGTACGGCTCAATCCATCGGCCTGCGGCTCAGCAGGCGTTTCGCCAAGCCCTCGTACTAGTCGGTCAGCTCGTCCGCGAGGAGGGCGGCGGCGAGCGCGCGCCAGGCCAGGTCGCCGTCCGAGAGCAGAGCGTCGAGGGCGGTCGCCGCCTCCGGGAGGTCCTCGGCTGAGGAGCGGAGCTCGTGCAGGGCCGCGTCGAGCTCGGCTCTGCGCGCCGGGTCGTCGAGGTCGGCGGCGAGCACCGTGACCGCTCGGTCGTCGAGCGAGAGCTCCCGATGGAGATCACCTCCGGAGGCCAGCACGAGGAGCGCCCGCCGGATCGCCGCGGCCAGCTCACCGGCGTCGAGCGCCACGCCGTCCCTCGCGACGAGCGCGAGCGTCGCCGCCGCTCCGTCCGGCGACGTCTCCCGCAGATGGGGCTCGAGATGCTCGAGGATCTGGCGATCTGCCTGCACGAGCGCAAGAGTACGACCGCGTGGATCGGCCGATCCACGCGTAAAGGGCTACGCCGGTGGCGTCGTGGCCGGCCGGTCGGTGCGCGACGTCGTCTCGGCGGTGCTCCGGCTGATGAACCAGCCACCGAGAAGGCCGGCTCCGAGGACCAGGTGGAGCCAGTTGTCCGCCGTGTTCACCGGCACGAAGTTCCCGTCGCTGTCCATGTCGATCAGGAACCCGTACACGGTCAGCGCGAGGTAGATGATCCCTCCGTAGAGCAGGAACGCGCGCGAGCCTTCGTGGGTTCGCGCCAAGGCGATGCCCGCGACGCCGAAGAGCAGGTGGACGATGTTGTGCAGGACGCTCACCTGGAAGATCCCGAGAAGCTCTGCGGGCGAGTCGTTCCCGGCGAACTTGATATCGCCGAGGTCCTGCGTGATGCCGGGAATGAAGCCCAGGATGCCGGTGCCGAGGAACGCGATCCCGAAGAGGAGCGCAAGGATCTGGGCGAGCGACCGGTCTCTCATGGTTCCCTCCGTCGTTTCGGGGATTCGCTGCGCGTTCGGAGAGCCGCCCAATTCGGTTCGGCGCGTCGTGAGTGGCTCCTTCCCGAGGCGTCTAACCGAGGACCACCGCGCTGCTCAACCCAAGCCGCGGTTTTCAAGACTTTGTGAACCAGTGCGTGTAGCGGGTTGTTTCTGCGGCGGAGCGGGTATCGAGACGTATTACCTGCGAACAAGGAGGGTTTGAAGATGTATATCGGTGGTGGCGTTCTCCTGCTGATCCTGATCATCCTTCTGATCATTTTCCTTCTCTAGCGCGACGTACCGCATCGCGCGCCGAGCGGCGCCGCAACGCGAGTGATCAACCGTGCTCTTCTGCCTCGCGTTGCTGCTCCGCCGGCGCCCTCCACTGGATGCGGCCAAACCAGAGCAGGTACGCGATTCCTCCGAGTGCGGCCGACACGCCAAGCGTGGACAGCAAGGCACCTGCGGACGGACCGATCTCCGGCTGGTAGAGCACCGACGGCGGCAAGATCTTCACGGCCGGGATTGTCGCGATCGCGAGGAAGAACTGGAGCACCGAGGCACCGATGCTGATCGGCGGGAGCTCCTTCTCCCGCAGGCCCCAGCGCACCACGAACTGGACGACGTCGACGTCCGGCCTGGCGACTCCGAGCCAGGCGAGAACGGCCGACAGCGCGAGGATCGAAAAGGCGAGCGCGAGGACGAACGGCACGAGCCCGGCCGTCGCAGGGCCGACACCCTCGTGCCGCGCAGTGAGCGCGATCAGCACGAGCCCGGCGACGGAGCGGGCGAGGCCGCCCCAGTGTGGGAGCAGCATCGCCGACGCGGCCAGAGTTACGTCGGTTCGTCGGCTGGTCTGGAGCTCGGCGACCGGAAGCCGCCAGATGTTCGGAGAGATGACGTTTGCGAGTCCCGAGGCCACCTCCAGTACGCCGTACATGCCGACGAACTGCCACCGCGACCATGGCTCCACGCCCCCGAGCGCGGTCGCGGTCACGATCACGCCGACGAGGTTCACGAACGAGAGCAGGAAGACGAGCGCCAGCCCCCGAAACGCCCGGCCGGTCCCTGGCGACGAGCGCGCAGCTGAGCTCCGAGCCTCCACCGCCCACGAGGTTTCCGAAAAGCAGCGAATCGAACCGCGTCAGGCCGTCAGTCTTGGGTAGCGGCGGGGGTGGGATTCGAACCCACGGACGACCTTTCGGCCGTCAGCGGTTTTCAAGACCGCCCCGTTCGTCCGCTCCGGCACCCCGCCGAATCGCAGCGTAGCGCTGTGGTTAAGCACTCCTAGGCAGGTTGACACGGATTCCGGTGGAACTTAGGTTGGCGCGGAGACCTAGGACGGCGGCCCGTCCCTGCTCGCGAACCTGTACCCCCACGGAGGAGGAAGTGTCTTGAGAAGGCTTGACGCGGGGTCAAGGAGGAGGACGCCGAGGCTTCTCTGGCTCCTTCTCGGTTTGTTCGCAGTTCTGGCGCTGGTCGCCGCGGGCTGCGGAGGGGACGACGAAGAGGGCGGTGGCGGTGGAGACGGCCCAATCTGGGTACTCCTTCCCGACAGTGCCACGTCGCCCCGGTGGGAGTCGGACGACCGGCGCTACTTCGAGGAGGCCTTCAAGGCGGCCGACGTCGAGTACAACATCGTGAACGCCGAGAACGACGCGTCGCAGCAGCAGTCGCAGGCCGAGCAGGCGATCTCTGACGACGCCAGCGTCATCCTGTTCGTCAGCATCGACACCGGCTCGGGCGCGACGATCATCGACACCGCGAAGGACGCGGACGTCCCGATCATCGAGTACGACCGCTTCAACACCGGAGGCTCCGGCGGCGCCGCATATGTGAGCTTCGACAACGTCAAGGTCGGACAGACGATGGGCGAGGAGCTCGGGCCGGCGATCGACGCGCTGGGCAAGCCAAAGCCGCGCGTCGTCATGCTCAACGGCGGCGAGGAGGACAACAACTCGTTCCTCTTCCGCACGGGCTACTACGAGACCGTCAAGCCGAAAGTCGACGCGGGCGAATGGGAGCTCGTGGCCGACCGGCACGTCCCCGGCTGGGACAACCAGACGGCACAGACGATCATGGAGCAGATCCTCACGGGCGCGGACAACAAGGTCGACGCCGTCTTCGCGGCGAACGACGGGCTCGCCAACTCGGCGATCAACGCGATGGAGGCGGCCGGCATCACGAAGGCACCCGTGAGCGGCCAGGACGCCACGGAAGCCGGGATTCAGAACATCCTCCTCGGCAAGCAGACGATGACCGTCTACAAGCCGATCCAGTCCGAGGCCGGGCTCGCCGCTGCGGTTGCGCTCGCGCTGCGGAACGGCGACGACCTCAGTAGCGTCGAGTACGAGGCCGACTTCGACCTGATCGGCATCAAGACCGAGGACGGTAATCCGAGCGAGGAGGCGGAGGGCGACGGCATCGTGCCGTACTTCGCGCTGACGCCGATCGGCGTGACGGCGGACAACATCGCCGACACCGTGATCAAGGACGGGTTCCGGACTGTCGCGGAAGTCTGCAAGGGCGACACCGCGCAGACCGACTTCTGCAAGGAACAGAGCTGACGAACTGAGTGCTGGGAGGGCCGCCACGAGGCGGCCCTCCCAGCCGACTTCGGACAGGAGAGCCCAGTGGCCGACACCCCGCTCCTGGAGGTCAGGAACGCCTCGAAGGCGTTCGGCGCCGTGCAGGCGCTCTACCGGGTCGACTTCGAGATCCGTCCGGGCGAGGTCATGGCCCTCGTCGGCGACAACGGCGCCGGCAAGTCGACGCTTATCAAGGGCATCGCCGGTATCTACCCGTTCGACGAGGGCGAAGTCCTCCTCGACGGGCAGCACGTAACCATCCACGGGCCGCGGGACGCCGCCAGGCGAGGTGTCGAGGTCGTGTACCAGGACCTCTCCCTGGCTGACAATCTCGACGTCGTTGCGAACATGTTCCTCGGCCGCGAGCGGACGCTCGGAGCTGTCGTCCTCGACGAGTCGTCGATGGAGCGGACGGCGGGAGAGACGCTCGAAAGCCTGTCGGTCACGACGCTGAAGTCCGTCCGGCAGACGGTCGCCGGTCTCTCCGGCGGGCAGCGGCAGTCGGTCGCGGTGGCGAAGGCAGTGATGTGGAACTCGCGCGTCGTCATCCTCGACGAGCCGACGGCTGCGCTCGGCGTGGCCCAGACTCGGCAGGTGTTGAACCTCGTAAAGCGTCTGGCGGAGCGGGATCTCGGCGTCGCAATCGTTACGCACAACCTCCACGACGTGTTCGAGGTAGCAGACAGGATCACCGTGCTCCGTCTCGGTCAGCGCGTGGCGCTCTTCGAGCGGGAGAAGACCACGCAGCAGGAGGTCGTCCACGCGATCACCGCCGGGAAGCTCGAGCACGTCCCTGGCATGGACACCGTCGCCCCGGCCGAGGTCGCGGCTGAGGCAGAAGCGGAGGCCGAAGCGTGAGCTCAGACCCCACAGCCGCCCCCGTCGTGCGCGTTCCGGGAGGACCGCCGGTCGACGAGCGCCATGAGTCGCAAACGCTTTCGGGCTACATGCGCCTGTGGTGGCAGGGAGTGCGGGCCGGCGAACTCGGGACGCTGCCGATCATCGTCGGCCTCGTCTTGATCGTCATCACGTTTTCCATCCTCGATGAGAACTTCCTCACGTCGCGGAACTTCACGAACCTGCTCCTGCAGATGGCCGCCGTCGCGACGATGGCGATCGGGGTCGTCTTCGTCCTTCTGATCGGCGAGATCGACCTCGCCGTCGGGTTCGTCAGCGCCGTAGGAGCCGTGGTCATGACACTCCTGCTGCGCCCCGACGACCCGGGCTGGCCGTGGTGGGCCGCGATCGGGGTCGGCCTTCTCTGCACGACGACCATCGGGCTGGCGACAGCGCTCGTGATCACGAAGGCGGGCGTGCCGTCGTTCGTCGTGACGCTGGCCGGCTTCCTGATCTGGTCCGGCGTCGTCCTCATCCTCACGACGCAGTACTCGACAGCCGGGACGATCCGGATTCAGGACGACACCGTGGTCGGGATCGCCAACAACTTCCTGAGCGAGTTCTGGGGATGGGTTCTGGCCGTGGTCGTGGTCGTGGCATACGCCGCGCTTCAGCTGCGGACAGCGCTCGCACGCCGGGCGGAGGGCCTGGTGGGGAAGCCGACGGTGCTGGTCGTGCTGCAGACGGTCGGCCTCGCGGTCGTGACCTTCGCAGCCGTCTGGTACCTGAACGAGGACCGCGGCGTGCCGCAGGTTATTCTCATCCTCGGAATCCTCCTTCTCTTCTGGTCGTTCATCGCCAGCCGGACGCGCTTCGGGCGGCACGTCTACGCCGTCGGTGGGAATGCGGAGGCGGCGCGACGGGCTGGAATCGACGTCGATCGCGTCCGGATCGCGGTGTTCATGATCAGCGGCTTCATGGCCGGCGTCGGCGGGATCATGCTCGCTTCCCGTCTCCGGTCTGTCGCCACCAACACCGGCGGCGGCAACCTGCTCCTCCTCGTCATTGCCGCCGCGGTGATCGGCGGCACGAGCCTCTTCGGGGGAGTGGGGCGGGTGATCGCGGCACTGCTCGGCGCGCTCGTGATCGCCTCGATCCAGAACGGCATGGACCTGATGGGGCTCGCTTCGGGCACGAAGTTCGTCATCACCGGTCTCGTGCTTCTCGGTGCCGTCCTGGTCGACGCCCTCTCGAAGCGGCGGCGGGCCGCGCGTGGAGGCGTCTGAAGTCGCTGCGCCGCGGCCTCATCCTGGTCGCGGCGACGTCCGTGCTCCTCGCGCTCCCTGCGTGCGGTAGCCAGTCCTCGTCAGGGGCCGCGGCTCAGCCCGGGAACCTTTCGTTCGTCAACGTCGCCTCGGACGTGGGGCTCCTCTTACGGCACGGGGCCTTTCGCTGGGACGAGTCGCCGGACGCGGCGGCGATGACGGGCGGCGGGCTCTGCTGGCTCGACTACGACGGCGACGGCTGGCTCGACCTCTTCGTCGTGAACGGCCACTCCCGCAACGAGCGGGACGAGTGGGAGGCTCGAGGCGGGCTGCCGACGACGCGGCTCTTCCGAAACCAGGAGGGCCGGTTCACAGACGTCACCGAGGAGACGGACGCCGGCGTGGCGCTTCGGGGCCAGGGGTGCGTCGCTTCCGACCTTGATGACGACGGCCACACCGACCTGTACGTCACGGGCGCCGATCGCAGCACGCTGCTCTGGAACGACGGCGAGGAGTTCGAGGAAGCGGACGAGGATTCCGCCGCGCGCGTGTTCGGATGGCATACGGGCGCCGCCGCGGGCGACCTCGACGGCAACGGCTTGCCCGACCTCGTCGTGAGCGGTTACGTCGACGAGGCGACGCGGATCCCGGAAACAGCGCTGGGATTCCCGAACACCTTCGCGGGGCGCCGCGACCTCCTGCTCCTGAACGAGGGCGACCGCAGCTTCCGCGAGGTCGGCCGCGAGGCCGGGCTCGAGGTGGTGCGCTTCGGCTACGGCCTCGGCGTCGTGCTCTCCGATTTCGAGCGCGACGGGGATCTGGACGTGCACCTCGCGAACGACTCCAACCCGAATCGCCTCTACGAGAACGTGCCTTGGCCCGGCGGCGTCGCCGCCGACCCCGCCGGCCTCGGCTTCCGCTTCGAGGAGCGGGCTGCCGCCGCCGGCGTGGCCGACCCTCACGCAGGCATGGGCGTGGCGGTCGGCGACTGGGACACCGATGGCCGCTCGGACATCTTCGTCTCGAACTCGCGCGGCCAAGGCCACGCCCTCTACCGATCGAATCCGCCCGATGCCAACAATCCTTCGTTCACGGATGTACGCGAGGACGCGGGGATCGACCTCGAGCGCTCGACCGGCTGGGGCGCATCCTGGGCGGACCTCGACAACGACACGGACCTCGATCTGGCGCTCGTCAACGGCTACATCCCGGTCACGAACCTCGGGCGGGACGCCGAGCGGATCCAGATCTTCCAGAACCTGTTTGCCGAAGGACAGAAGGGCAGGTTCCGCGAGGTGCGCGATGCGGTACAGGGCGTCGGCCGGCTCGTCGCACGGGGCAGCGCGGTCGCCGACTACGACAACGATGGGGATCTCGACGTTGCAGTCCTGCCACTCGGCAAGCCGCTCGTCCTGCTCCAGAACCGCGGCGCCGTCGGTTGGCTGGAGGTCGTGCTCGAGGGCGCGCCACCCGGCGCTGAGGTGACCGTGAAGCTTGCAGACGGACGGACGCTCCGACGTGAGCTGCAGGCCGGTTCGAGCTACCTCTCCTCCGAGGACCCCCGGCTCCACTTCGGGCTCGGTGACGCAGGCTCGGTTCCGGAGGTCCGTGTCCGCTGGCCCGGGGGCGAGGAGAAGGTCGTCGAGAATGTCGAGGCGAACCAGGTCCTGGAGGTGGACGCGCCGTGAGACGGTTCGTGGCGCTCGTCCTGCTCGTCGGCCTGACCGGCGCATGCTCGTTCGGCGGCGGCTCGAAGAGCGCCGACTACGTCCGCGACGACTGCACGCCGCAACCGCGGGAGGGCCATTCCGTCGCCCGCGTCTGGGACGAAGCGCTTCTCCACGCGATCGAGCGGGACACGCCGGCGCCCACCGTCCACGCGCGGAACCTCTTCCACGTCTCCGCGGCCATGTGGGACGCATGGGCAGCCTACGACTCGCAGGCCGACGGCTGGCTCGTACGCGAGAAGCTGAGTACGGACGACGTTCGGGCGGCTCGCGAGACCGCGCTGAGCTACGCGGCCTACCGCCTGCTCCTCCACCGCTACTCGTATGCCTCGGGACTGCAGGAAACGTTCGACGAGCTCGTCTCGACGCTGGAGGGGCTCTGCTATCGCCTCGACTACGTGGAGAGGGAGGGCGACTCGCCGGCTGCGCTCGGGAACCGCATTGCGGCGGCCTACATCCAGCGCGGCCGGGAGGACGGCGCGAACGAGACACTCCGCTACGCGGATCCGACCTACAAGGCGGCCAACCCGCCCCTCGTCGTTGAGGAGCCCGGGACGAAGATGAGCGACCCGAACAGCTGGCAGCCGCTCGCGCTCGGCCGGATCATCTCGCAGAACGGCATCCCGCAACCCGGGAGCGTCCAGTCGTTCGTCGGACCGCACTGGGGCAACGTGCGCAGCTTCGCGCTGTCGGCCTCCGACGCCGGCGTCCCGATCGACACCGGCGCGCCACCGCGGCTCGACGGCTCGGCCGGCCGCGTGTACAAGCGCGACGCCCTCGCGGTCATCCTCCGCAGCGCCGACCTCGATCCCCGCAACGGGGTGTCGATCGACATCGGGCCGGGTGCGCGGGGCGCGAACTCGCTCGGGGCAAACGACGGCCGCGGGCACGACCTCAATCCCGCGACGGGGAAGCCGTACCCCCCGAACGTCATCCTCCGCGGAGACTACGCCCGCGCGCTCGCGGAGTACTGGGCGGACGGCCCGCGCTCGGAGACGCCGCCCGGCCACTGGAACTCCGTCGCGAACGAGGTCTCCGATTCGGCGGGGCTCATACGCAGGATCGGCGGCCGGGGAGCGGAGGTCGACCGCCTCGAATGGGACGTCAAGCTCTATCTCGCGCTGAACGGCGCCGTCCACGACGCGGCCGTTGCGGCCTGGGGCCTCAAAGGACACTACGACTCGGTCCGGCCGATCTCGATGATCCGCCACCTCGGCGGGAAGGACTTGCTGCCCACGGTGCCCGGCCTCGTCGAGCGGCGCGGCGGCGAGACGTACATCCATGCCTGGGCCGGCTTTCCGAAGGACCCGGCCACGCAGGCGAGCGGCGTGCGCTGGATCAGAGCGGTCGACTGGGTGCCCTACCAGCTGCCGACGTTCGTGACGCCGGCGTTCGCCGGCTACGTTTCCGGCCACAGCACGTTCAGCCGCGCCGCCGCAGAGGTCCTCACGGCGTTCACGGGCAGCTCGTTCTTCCCCGGCGGCCTGTACGAGGTCCCGGTCCCGCGCGGCGCCTTGAAGATCGAACAGGGGCCGAGCCACGACCTCAAGCTGCAGTGGGCCACCTACTTCGACGCGGCGGATGCCGCGGGGCAGTCGCGGCTCTGGATGGGCATCCACGTGCCGCCCGATGACTTCATGGGGAGGCGGGTGGGCGCCCAGTGCGGCAAGGGCGCATGGGCGCAGGCGCAGCGTCACTTCGAGGGCGCAGCGTGAGCCGGACGATCGGGGTCGCGATGCTCGGCTACGCCTTCATGGGGAAGGCGCATTCGCGCGCGCTGCACGCGCTGAAGCTCCTCGACGTGCCCTTGCAGCCGGAGCTGGTCTCGATCTCGGGAAGGAACCGGGAGGCGGTCGAGGCGGCGCGCGAGCGCTGGGGCTGGGCCGAGGCAGTAATCGACTGGCGCGAGCAGGTGACGGACGACCGCGTACAGCTCTTCGACAACGGCGGGCCGAACGCAATCCATGCGGAGCCGTGCATCGAGGCGGTGCGGAACGGCAAGCACGTCCTCTGCGAGAAGCCGCTCGGTCTCTCGGCGGAGGAGTCCCACCGCATGTGGCAGGAAGCCGAGCACGCCGGCGTCGTCCACATGTGCGGGTTCAACTACCGCTTCGTCCCGGCCGTCCGGCTCGTGCGCGAGCTCGTCGACTCGGGCGAGCTCGGGGAGATTGTCCACTTCCGCGCTCGCTACCTCCAGTCGTGGGGCTGGGAGGCGGACGAGAGCATCTGGCGCTTCGACCCGTCCCAGGCGGGAACCGGCGCGCTCGGCGACCTCGGGACGCACATCGTCGACCTGGCGCGATACCTCGTCGGCGAGATCTCGTCCGTATCGGCCTCGGTTCGCACGATCGTGCCCGGGCGGAAGGTGGACGACCACTTCGTGGCCACAGTCGAGTTCGAGAACGGCGTCGCGGGGACGCTAGAGGCCTCGCGCCTCGCCCGCGGCCGGGTCAACTCGAACGCGTTCGAGGTCAACGGGACGAAAGGGTCGGCGACATTCGACGTCGAGCGCCTGAACGAGCTCGAGGTCGCGGACACGAAGGGGTTCCGGCGCGTCCTGGTCACCGAGGAGGAGCACCCGTACATGCGTTTCTGGTGGCCCCCCGGCCATATCGTGGGCTGGGGCGACACGTTCGTTCACGAGCTCGCGCACATGCTCGAGGCAATCGCCGGCGAGCACGAGGTCGCTCCGCACGGAGCGACCTTCGAGGACGGCTACCGCTGCGACGAGGTCGTCGAGGCGATGCTGCGTTCGTCGGAGAGCGGGCGGAGGGAGGAGGTGCGGTCGCGGTGAAGACGAGCCTCGGGATCTGGGCGCTCGGCCCGATGGTGACCAGGTTCGTGCCCGGCGGCTACCAGCCCGAGTGGGCCGGCGAGTCGATGGTCGAGCGCGTACGTCGCGCCGTCGACGGGCTCGGCGACCTGATCGACGGCTACGAGTTCCATTATCCGGGCGAGCTGGACGAGTCGAGCCTCGAGGAGATCCGGGCGGCGCTCGGCGACCGCGACATCTACGCGGTAGCCGGCGGGCTCCATCTGGATCCGCGCTTCGGCCGCGGCGGGCTCATCTCGCCGGATCCGGAGATTCGGGCCGAGGCGAGGCGGATCACGGTCGCGGCCGCTGACCTCGCCGGCTCGATCGGCGCGCACCTGATCGTCTGGCCCGGGATCGAGGGTTACAACTACCCGTTCCAGACGCCGTATGCGGACAGCTGGAAGTGGCTGATCGAGGGTCTCGGCGAGGCCGCCCGGCACTGTGCCGACCACGGCGTCCTGCTCTTCCTCGAGCACAAGAACTCCGAGCCGGCGATGAAGATCCTCATGCGCAACATCGGGATGGCGCTGCACGTGATCCACACGCTGCGCGGGCAGGGCGTCGCCAACGTCAAGGTCAACATGGACTGGCAGCACCTGATCATGAACGGCGAGAGCCTCGGCGAGTACGCCGCGCTGCTCGCTGCCGAGGACCTGCTGGGCCACCAGCACGCCAACTCCGGCTGGGGGACGTTCGACGACGACAACATGGTCGGGACGACGGCCTTTATGGAGACGCTGGAGCTGGCACTCGAGCTGCGCCGAGCAGGGTACGGCGAGAACGGCGAGCGGCTCGGCTTCGACCTCTACCCCTACACAGAGGACGCGATCGAGGCGGTGCGCAGGAGCGTCCTGCATTGGCGGTTCATCGACGAGGTCGCCGGGCGGATCGACGAGGCGGCGCTCCGCGAGGCGCAGATGCGGAAGGACGCGGTGCGGGCGTACGAGCTCGTGTACGCGGCCCTGGGGGCATGAGGCTCGAGCAGGCGCAGGCGATCGTGGAATCGGTCGTCCGGGAGGCGGCGGGCCCCGTAGCCGTCTTCGTGGCCGACGACCACGGCGAGGTCGTCGCGGCGGCGACGATGGACGGCGCTGCGCACGACACCCGCTTGAATGCGCATCGGAAGGCGTACACGGCGGCGCGGAGCGACATGACTTCCACCGGAGCGCTTGCGGCGAAGGTGCGCGGCGACCCTGCCGAGCTGGCGAGCTTCGACCCGTTCTTCATCTTCTTCCGCGGCGGTGTCGCTGCGTTCGAGGACGGACGCCGGGTCGGCGCGGTCGGCGTCAGCGGCCTGCCGGGCGAGCAGGACGAGGCGCTCGCGCTTCGAGCGCTCGAGGCGGCCGGGCTCTCCGCTTCGTGATCGGTCTCGACGTCGGCACGACGGGGGTCAAGGCCCTCGCGCTGTCGGCGGACGGGGAAGTTCTTGGAAGGGCAGAGGAGGCTTATGGCCTGTCCGTCCCGCGGCCCGGTTGGGCCGAGCAGGACCCCGAGGACTGGGTGCAGGCTGCGGACCGTGCGCTGGAGCGGCTGGGTGCCCGAGGCGAGCGAGTTGGGCTCTCGGGGCAGATGCACGGGCTTGTCGCGCTCGACTCGGAGCGGCGGGTCCTGCGCCCGGCGATCCTCTGGAACGACCAGCGGACGGCCGCCGAGTGCGCCGAGATCGAGGAGCGGGTCGGCCTCGAACGCCTGATCCAGCTGACGGGAAACCGCGCGCTGCCGGGCTTCACGGCGCCAAAGCTCCTCTGGCTCCGCCGGCACGAGCCGGACGTCTACACGCGGATCGCCCATGTCCTGCTCCCGAAGGACTACGTTCGCATGCGGCTCTTCGGAGATCTCGAGACCGACGCTGCAGATGCATCCGGGACGCTCCTCTTCGACGTCGCCCACAGGCGCTGGAGCGACGACGTGCTCGCCGCGCTGGAGATCCCGCCGGAGTGGCTGCCGCCGGCGAGGGAATCACCGGAGGTTGCAGGGGCCGGCGACCAGGCCGCCGGTGCAGTCGGAGTCGGCGTCCACGAGCCGGGCCTCGCCTCCGTCGTGCTCGGAACGTCCGGCGTCGTCTTCGCCTGCCTCGCGGAGTTCGCGCCCGACCCGGAGGGCCGCGCCCACGTTTTCTGCCACGCCGTGCCCGAGGTTTGGCATGCGATGGGCGTGATGCTCTCGGCGGCTGGCTCCTTGAGCTGGTTGCGCAGCGCGGTCGCGTCTGAGGCGCCCTACGACAGGCTCGACGCCGAAGCCGCCGCCTGGGAGCCCGGCACGGAGGGACTCCTCTTCGCGCCGTACCTGACCGGCGAGCGCACGCCGCACGCCGACCCGGACGCGCGCGGGGCGTTCGTCGGCCTCTCGGTCCGCCACGACCGCGGCGCGCTCGTCCGATCCGTGCTCGAAGGCGTGGCGTACGGCCTGCGCGACTCGCTCGAGCTCCTTCGTGGGCTCGGCTGCAGGATCAACGTTGGCCGCGCCTCGGGCGGAGGTGCGCGCAGCACGCTCTGGCTGAAGATCGTGGCCTCCGTGCTCGCCCTGCCACTTCAGCGAACCGTCGTCGAGGAGGGAGCAGCCTGCGGCGCGGCGCTCCTCGCCGGGGTCTCCTCGGGAGCATTCAGCGACGTCCGCGAGGCGGTGGACGCCTGTGTCAGGGTGAAGGAGGAGATCGAGCCTGATCCGGAGTGGGCGCGCGTCTACGCCGAGGGCTACGAGCGCTTCCGGTCGCTCTATCCGGCCTTACGATCCCTGCGATGACGCTTCGTCTCGGAATCCTTTCCACCGCCGGGATCAACCGGCTCGTCCTCGCCGGTGCACGCGAGTCGGATCGGGTGGACGTCACGGCGGTGGCGAGCCGCGACCTCGCACGCGCCGAGGTGTATGGCCGGGAGTGGGACATCGAGCGCGCATACGGGAGCTACGAGGAGCTGCTCGCCGACCCCGAGCTTGACGCCGTCTACAACCCGCTGCCGAACTCGATGCACGTCGACTGGTCGATCCGCGCGCTCGAGGCGGGCAAGCACGTGCTCTGCGAGAAGCCGCTCAGCCGACGGCCCGAAGACGTCGAGCGGGCGTTCGAGGTGGCCGAGCGCGAGGGACGGCTTCTGTCCGAGGCCTTCATGTACCGGCACAACCCGCAGACGGCGCGGCTGAAAGAGCTGGTGGACGGTGGGAGGATCGGCGAGCTGCGCGTCGTGCGGGCAGCGTTCAGCTTCACCGTCGGCGACCCGGCGAACATCCGGCTCGCGGCCGATCTGGACGGCGGCGCGCTGATGGATGTCGGGTGCTACTGCGTCAGCGGCTCACGGCTGCTCGCCGGCGAGCCCGAGCGCGTCTTCGGGACGAGCGTGGACGAGGCGGGGGTGGACACGGTGTTCGCGGGGACGTTGGAGTTCCCCGGCGACGTGATCGCCCAGTTCGACTGCGGGTTCACGCTGCCGATGCGCGACGAGCTCGACGTGGTGGGCTCCGAAGGCTCGATCTTCCTCGACGATCCCTGGCACTGCCGGAAGCCGGTCATCGAGGTTCGCCGAGAGGAAGGCGTCGAGGAGATCGCCCTCGAACCGGTCAACTCGTACCGGCTCGAGCTCGAGAACCTCGCCGACGCGGTCGAAGGTAAGGCGGAGCTGCTCCTGGGCCGCGAAGACTCACTGGCGCAGGCGCGTGCCATCGACGCGCTCTACCGCTCAGCGGGCTCAGGCATGGCCGTTTCGCTCTAGTCCCGAACGGAGGTGCCGGGCCGTGTCCTGGGGTCTGACCCCGGGCGCCTCGGCGAGCGCGCTCTCGTGGAGGCGAACCGGCCGAACTGGACGGTGCCGCGGGACATGTCCGGCGGACATGTCCCGACGTGTTACTTCTGGACCTGTTCCGGGGCGCCGTACTCCCGCAGCACCTCCGGCACCTCGCCCTGGAAGTTCTCCAGGATCGCGAGCGCCCAGCGATCCGTGACCGCCGTCCCGTTCAGCGTGTGGACGAACTCCGTGCCGCCGTTGGCCCGGTACCGGATCCCCAGGCGCCGGGCCTGGTAGTCGGTCGTGTTCGATGCCGACGTGAGCTCGCGATAGCGCTCCTGTGAGGGGAACCACGCCTCGATGTCGATCCGCTTCGCCGCCGCCGCGCTCAACTGGCCGGCGGCGATGTTGACGACGCGGTATGGCAGTCCGAGCTCCTGCACGAGCGACTCCTCGATGCCCACCAGCCGCTCGAACGCGTTCCAGGATTCCTCCGGAAGCGTGTAGGCGAACATCTCGACCTTGTTGAACTGGTGGACGCGGAACATGCCGCGCGTGTCGCGGCCCGCGGCGCCCGCCTCGCGCCGGAAGTTGGCCGAGAAGGCCGTGTACTCGAGCGGAAGCTGCTCCCGCTCGAGGATCTCGCCCATGTGCAGCCCGGCTAGGGCCACCTCGGACGTGCCAGTCAGGTACAGGCCCTCATTCGCCACCTCGTAGATCTCGAAGCGCTCCGCAGGGAAGAACCCCGTGCCGTACATCGCCTCCTCGCGGACGAGCACCGGCGGGATCACCGGCGTGAAGCCCTCCGCCACCAGGCGCTCGAGCGCCCAGCGGTAGAGCGCGAGTGAGAGCCGGGCGGCGTCGCCGACGATGTAACCGAAGCGCGATCCCGAAAGGCGCGCGCCGCGCTCCATGTCGTAGCCGCCGAGCTCGAGGTGCCCCTTCGGCTCCGCGAGTGAGGGCGGCTCGCCGACCTGGCGCGCGATCTCGCCCTCGGCGTCGTCCGTCTCGTCGTCGGGCACCGACTCGTGCGCCGGGTTCGGGACCTGCCGGAGCAGCTCGTCCCTGTGCGACTCCGCCGCCGACAGCTCCTCCTCGAGGCGGCGGAGATCCTCCTTGACCTGCTTCAGCTCCTCGACCTGCTCGGGCGTCGGCTTGCCCTTCAGCTTCTGGCGGCCCCGCAGCTCGTCGACCTGCGGGACGAGCTCTCGCCAGCGCGCGTCAGCGTCGAGCAGCTCGTCGAACGCCTCGGCGCCGCCCTTTCGCGCGATGCCGGCCCGCACCGCATCCGGATCGCTGCGCGCAGCGCGGAGGTCGATCAATCCTGGATGAGGAACGCGACGAGATTGTTCAGTTCCTCGTCGCTGAGCTGGTCGTACGCCTGCATGACGCCTTCGGGGTAGCCCTCTTCGACGTACGCGTTCGGGTTCGTGATCGACGTCCGAACGAACTCCGCAAGCGGCTGGTTCGCGTTCTCAGCGAGGTCCGAGAGCTCGTCGAGGTCCGGCCCAGTGGTGCCGGTCGAGCCCGCCGGCTCGAAGGAGTGGCAGCCGCCGCAGCCGTTCGATGCGAAGAGCTGCTCTCCGGCGGCCGGATCGCCCTCGACAGCGCCCTCGTCGCTATCGGTCTCGGTCTCCCCGGTGCCCGTTTCGCCAGTGTCCGTCTGCGTCGCGGTCGTGTCGACCGTCTCCGGCGTCGCCGTCGTTTCCTCGCCTCCGCCACAGCCAACGAGCAGCGCGGCGAAGAGCGCAATCAGGAGGAGACGGCGCACGCGGCGAGTCTACCCGGGCAACCAGTCACACTAACGCCGTGACCGCCGCCGTCTCACGCCTGATCGCGCCTCGCCGCGAGATCCTGATCGCCGGCGGGCTCGCCTTCGCCGGAGCGGCCCTACTAGTCGCGCTCGCGCCGCCGACGGGCGACGCGCCGGCCCACCTCTACCGCACGCTCCTGGTCGAGGAGGGCGTGTACGTCTGGGACAACCTCTGGTACGGCGGCCACTACCCGCTCGCCTCCTACAGCCTTCTCTACTACCTGCCGGCCGCGCTCTTCGGGAATCTGCCGCTCGTCTTCGCGGGCGTGGTCGTGTCCGCGGTGCTCTTCGCATCGATCGTGGAGCGTGAGTGGGGAGCGGCCGGGATTTGGCCGGCCCGCGCGTTCGCGGTGCTCGCTGCGGGACCGATCTTCGTCGGGACCTACAGCTACGCGCTCGGTCTGGCAGCGGGCCTCGGCGCCCTGCGTCTCCTCCAGAGTGACCGGCGCTGGCTTGCCGCCGGTGCTGCTGCGCTGACGCTCGGCTTCAGCCCGCTCGCGTTCGTCTTCCTCTGCATCGTCCTGCTCGCGCTTGCGCTTGTACGCCGAGTGGGGCCGCACGCCGTCGCGTTCGTCGCGGCCCTCGCAGGGATCGCGGCAATCCAGCTCGCCGCCCTTGTGTTCTTTCCGAGCAGCGGGCCCTACCCGTTTCGCGGGCTCGAGCTCGCAGCGGTGCTGACGGTGAGCGTCGTCGGCGCCGAGCTCGCGCGGCGAGCCCGCCACGGCGCGATCCTCTGGGCCTTCTTCCTCGTCTGGGGAGCCGCGAGTATCGCGATGTTCGTCGTCTCGACGCCGGTCGGGGAGAACCTGACGCGGCTTCGGTCGGTGGTCTTCCCGGTGATGCTGATGACCGCGTTCGTCGCGCGGTTCCGGCCGCGCTGGCTGACCGCGCTGGCCCTGAGCGTCGCGCTGATCTACAACGTCGCGCCGTACGCGGGAGCCGCGCTCGACAGGACGGACGTGCGCGCCGCGGACCGGACGTTCTGGGCTCCGGCCGTCACCTTCCTCGCCGAGCGCTCGACGCCGAACTACCGCGTCGAGGTCGTCCCGACCTTCGACCATTGGGAGGCCTACTGGCTGCCGCGCGCCGGGATTCCGCTCGCGCGCGGCTGGTACCGGCAGATCGACATCGCGCGGAACGAGCTCTTTTACGAGCAGGCCCTCTCGCCGCCCGCATACCGCGCGTGGCTGCGCGGGATGGGCGTCCGGTTCGTCGTCCTTCCCGAGACTCGCCTCGGCCAGAAGGGCGAGGAGCGCGAGGCGGCCCTGCTCCGCTCGGGAAGCTCCGGCCTCCGGCAGGTCTTCAGCAGTCCGCAGCTGGCGATCTACGAGGTCCCGCGCCCGGAGCCGATCCTGACCGGGCTGGGCTCGCCGGTCGTCACGCGACTCGACCACACGGGTCTCGAGGGACTGCTGCCGGCGGCCGGGACGTATCGGCTGAAGATCCGCTACACGCGCTACTGGCGTGTCAAGGCCGGCGCCGTCTGCGTCGAGCGGTCGGGGCAGGGAATGACCGTGCTCACGGCGGCGAGGCCGGGGCGGTTCGCGCTGGCTGTGCCCGAAGGGCCGGGCGGTCTCGTTCGGGCGCTGGTCGGGCGAGCCCCGGCGCACTGCTGAGCACCAGGTAGCAGACGAGCCCTGCGATCACGACGTCGTTCGGCGAGTCGTTGACGATCAGCGAGACGGCGAGTGCGGCCAGTAGCGAGAGGAGCAACGGCCGGCGCTCGCGCAGGGCGAGGGCGATGAGGGCCGCCACTCCGCTGAAGACCTGGAGCGCAACGACCCAGCCGGCGGTCGCCCGTCCCACGGAGAGCTGGACGCGGCGGCCGAGGTCTTCCGCCAGCCCGACGGGGCCATCCTCGAGCGCGTCCGTCACGTGGCTCGAGCCGCCCACAGCGAGTGCCACGGCCAGCACGACGGCGATCGCGGCGCCGCCGATCGCCAGTCGCCGGTCGAAGCCGAGCTCGAGCGCTGCGAGGACGAGGAAGGCGACGAGGAGGACGATTGCGCCGCCGCCGTCCGCTCCGAACGAGCTCCCGCCGACCGTCACGAGCGAAAGTGCCGCCATGCCCGCGAACGCCCAGATTCCGAAGCGGCGCCAGAGCAGGACGGCGCCGGCCAGCGCCGGAACCAGGAGCAGGGTGGCCAGCAGGTTCGAGAGCCCATAGAAGCGCGAGTTCTGCGTCGGGCCGAGCGGCGAGAGGGCAACCCAGCGCTCGTCTACCGCCATTGCCACCAGGTACGCGGCGAGCACGCCGGCCATGAGGAGTCCGTGGACGACCGGTCCCGCGCGCGCCAGAAGCAGGGCGGCGGCGACGGTGCAGACCAGGACCAGCGCGTCGATCCAGGCCTCGGTCGAACCGATCGCGCCGAGCGCGAGGTTCGTCAAGAGCACTCCGGCGAACGCCGGAAGGACGCCGGCCGGGAAGAAGGTCGCGACGGCGACGATCAGCGCCAGGGACAGGAGCAGCACGATCGCCTTCGCGTCCCGGTTCGCCTCGATGCGCTCTTCGAGGTTCTCGAGGGTTCCGAGCGGATCGTCGTCCGCCGACGATCCGAGCGCGCCCTCCTCGCCGAGTGCGGTCGGAGCGACGTCCACGATCGAGACGAGGCCGGGAATCCGGGTCGAATCGGAGGTGAGGACCCCGCGGTAGCCCTCGCCGAGGACGGCGATCGGATACCGCCGGACATTCGGCTGCTCGCCCCTTGTCGGGAGCCCGAGCACGATCGCAGGACCGGAAGGCACCGCGCCGGCGGTCTCGACGTCGAGACGCGCCTCGCCCTCCGGGAGCCCGCCGAGGACCGAGTTCCGCACAGCTCCCCGCTCGAGTGCAGCCCGGGCGCGGGCGCCGCTCGTCTTCGGGCCGGCGTCCGGGACGAGAAGCCCGACGGCACCACGATCCGTCAACGCTGCGAGATCGCCGGCCTCGAGGCCGGGCACGACCACGACGCGCCGCTCCTGCGCCCACGCGGTAGCCGGAACCGCCGCCGTGGCGAAGACCCCCAGAACTACAATCCAGGCGATGCAGCGTACGTACGGACGAGATGCGGGCCTGTCGTTCCGCATGGTCTTGACGATGTTCCTCCTCGGGGCCCTCTACGTGGGGTTCTTCGTCGCGCTGGTCGCGTTCACGGACATCGGGATCTGGTTCCTGGTCGTGATCATGGGCGTCCTCGCATTCGTCCAGTACTACACGTCCGACAAGATCGCGCTTGCCGCCTCACGCGCGAAGATCGTGGAGCGCGACGAGGCGCCCGAGCTGCACGACATGGTCGAGCGGCTGTGCGCGATGGCCGACCTGCCGAAGCCGCGGATCGCCGTCGTGCCGACCGACGTGCCGAACGCGTTCGCGACCGGCCGCAACCCGAAGAACTCCGTTGTCGCCGTCACGGAGGGCCTGTGGTACCGGCTCAGCAAGCCGGAGGTCGAGGGCGTCCTTGCGCACGAGCTCTCGCACATCGGGAACCGCGACGTCGCGATCATGACCGTCTCCAGCTTCTTCGCCATGGTCGCCGCGCTGCTGATGCGCGTCGGGCTCTTCGGCGGCATGTTCGGCGGCGGCAGGGACCGGGGCGGGACGCCGGTCTGGCTGATCATGTTCCTGGTCGCGATGCTGACGTACGTGCTCAGCTACGTGCTGATCCTGATGATCTCGCGGTATCGCGAGTACGCGGCCGACCGGGGAGCGGCGATCATCACCGGCGCGCCGGAGAACCTGATGTCGGCGCTCCAGCGCATCGCCGGGCAGATCCAGCAGATCCCGCAGAAGGATCTGCGCGAGGTTCAGGGATTGAACGCGTTCTTCATCGTCCCGACGAACGTGAAGGCCTCGTTCGCCGAGTTCTTCATGACGCACCCGCCGCTCGAGAAGCGGCTCGCCCGCCTCGCCGAGATCTCTCGGGAGATGGGCCGGCCGGTCGCTCCCTAAGGCAGCGTGGGAATCCGGGACGTCCTCTTCGGGCGCAAGCGTCTGAAGGAGGCGAAGAGGGACGCGCTCTTCGCGCTTCCGTCGGCTGCGGTTTCGATGGAGGTCGAGCTCGGCCTTCGGCCCGCCGGCGTCGCCGCCGTCGTCTTCAAGCCGCTCTCCGCGGGGGAGTTCGTGCGGGCCGAGAACGAGATGCAGGAGCTGCTGGACGTGGCGGCGCGGGAGTCGTCGTCGCGGATCGAGCGGCGGAGCGACGACTACGGCTACGAGTGGCTGATCGTCCACGACGAGCACTTCGAGGACCTCGTGACGACCGTCCACCTCGTTGCCGGTGAGCTGGCCGAGCGCGGGTTCGGGCCGCAGCTGCTCGCCGCGGTCTCCCGCTTCGACGGCGGGAAGCATCCGGTCTATCTCGTCTACGGCTACAAGCGCGGCGCGTTCTGGCCGTTCGTGCCGACCGGCGAGCGCGAGCGCGACAACGCCGAGGAGCTCGAGCTGAAGGCAAAGCTGGAGAAGGAGCTGCCGATCGAGCCCGACATCTCGATGTGGTTCGCCCTCTTCGGCCTGCCCATCTGAGCCTCTCCCGGCCGGCCGGCGGGAGAAAAGGCTCACTCTTGGCACAGATCGCCCTTGACAGTTCGCGGGGTCCGACACCAGGGCTGGATTAATCAGCCAGGTGGTTCCTCGCCGTCCCAGTAGTCGAGCGGCTCGAGGCGCGTCATCAGCCCGACGCCACGGAAGCCGATCTTGTTCGACCGCGGGTAGTACGTGATGTCGTTCGTGTCCCGCCAGCCGTACATCAGCACCTTCATGCCGCCGTCGCCGCCGCGGAACGCGTGTGAGATCTGGGTCCCCGCCGGACGCGCGACGACGTGACCGGCTCTGACGGGAAGGTGCTCCTCCTCGTGACCCCGGTCTCGCGCCCGCGGGCTCGGGACGAGCTCGAGCGTCCCGTCTCCCTCCAACACGACGAAGATCTCCTCCTCGGCGGAGTGGCAGTGCGCGGGGGCCGGGAGCTTCCCCGCGCCGATGGTGACGACGTTCAGGCCCGACTTGACCGAGCCGGCGGCGTCCGCGAGGTCGATCCAGCGTTCGTGCTCGAGCTCGTGGACGTTGACGATGCTCGGCGGGCGCTCTGCCGGCTCACCGACCTCCGGCTCGCCGGCCTCGGCCTCCTGATCCCACGGATGGCCGCCCTGGCCCGAAGCGGCCCAGCTCGATCCGAGCCAGGTCACGCCGGCGCGCGGGAGCGTCGCGTGGCCGTTGCCCCCGGTTCTCCCGAACGCCAACACGTCGAGTCCGTCGTCGCCACCGCGAAGGGTGTGCGCTTCCCTCCGAGCTCGATGCACGATGCAGTCGCCCTCACGCACCTCGTAGACCGTGCCGTCCTGCCAGGACAGGCCCGATCCGCCCAGGACGTAGAAGATCTCCTCGTCCTCGACGTGCGCGGGCGTCGACCATCGCCCTGGTGAGATCTCGGCACGGTTCACGGTCACCTCGACGCAGCCGGCCGCTCGACCAAGGCGCCGAACAGCGAAGCCGAAATGCCCTTCGTCGTCCCGCTGCGGCTCGACGTCGTCCCAATGGACGAGGCCGCCCTCGCCGTTCACCGAGCGGGCAGGTCCGGAACGAGCCCGTCCTCGGAGAAGAGCCTCCTTGTCTCCTCGAGCGTCAGGTCGCTCGGCGGGATCATGAGGTCGGAGGGGGAGAGGTCGTCGTCCGCCAACCGCTCGCCCCGGCCGCGCACGAGCTCCCACATGTCGTCGAGGACGCCGTCGAGTGTCGGCTCCTCGTCGGCCTCGAGCGCCGCGACCGCCCGGTTGTCGAGCTCGTTGAGCTGCCCCTGCACGTCGTCGTCGACGCGATACTGGCCTTCGCCCATCAACCGCACGATCACTGTTCGATCTCCTTCTGGCCGGAGCCCGACCCGACCTCGGCGCGGAGCTTCTCGAGCTCGGCGTCGACCTGCCGGTCGGCCGAGATCGCGGCCAGCTCGCGGTCGAGCTGTGTCTGGTCGCCCGCGGTGAAGTCCTCGAGCGTCCCGGCTTCGATCAGCTCGTCGACCGCCGACGCACGTGCCTGCATCTGCTCGGTCTTGTCGCGCGCCCGTTCGATCGCAAGCCCGGTGTCGGCCATCTGCTCACCGATCCCGGTCGCCGCCTCGCCGATCCGGACCTGCGCCTCCGCGGCCGAGTACTGCGCCTTGATGACCTCCTTCTGCGACCGGAAGGCCTCGATCTTCGCCGCCAGCTGCTTCTCGGACGCGGCGAGCTTCTGCTGCTGCTGGTCGAGCTGCTCGATCTGCCCGTCGAGATCCTGGAGCTGCTGCTGCGCGAGCGTCTTCCGCTCGAGCGCGGCACGGGCGAGATCCTCCCGGCCGGCCGCCACGGCGTCGCGCGCCTGCGAATCCAGCTTGACGAGGCTCTGCTCCAGCTTGTCCGTCTGGAGCTGAAGCCGTTTCTTCGAGGTCGCGACGTCCGCGATCCCGCGCTTGACGTTCTGGAGCAGCTGGCGCTGCTGCTCGTACGAGTAGTCCAGCGTCTCGGCCGGGTCCTCCGCCCGGTCGAGAAGCTTGCTCAGCTTCGACTTGATCACCAGGGACATGCGCTCGATCAGACCGGCCACCGAATCCTCCTCCTCGTTTGAGGCGTACCCTACGCGTCCATGCTCGTCGCGCGAAGCATGCATCCCGGCTGGCTCTCGAACGCCTATCTCGTCGCCGACGAGGAGGGCGGATCCGCGGTGTACGTCGACTCGGGCGCGCCGCTCCAGCCGCTCTTCGAGGCGGCCGAGAGCTGGAACGTCCGGCCGAGCCATGTCCTGCGGACACACGGCGATCCCGACCATGTCGAGCACGAGGGAGAGCTCGGCCTTCCGGTCGTCACGGGCTCGCTCGAGACCGGCGGGCTGCGCTTCGAGGCGATCGCGACCCCGGGCCACTCGGACGACCACCTCGCGTTCCTCGTCGGGGACGCGCTGTTCGCGGGCGACGTCCTCTTCAAGGACGCCGTCGGCGGCGGCGACCCCGACCAGGTGCGGGACTCCGTGATGCGCCTGATGGAGCTCCCGCCCGAGACGCGGGTCTATCCCGGTCACACCGACGAGACGACGATCGGCCGGGAGTGGGAGGAGAACCCGTTCGTGCGGGTCTGGCGCGGCGGGGAGCCGGAGGGCACCGAGCGCTGCCGCGTCGACGGCCGCGACGGCACGATCGTGGTCTGGTCGCCCGACTACGACGGCAAGGGCAAGGCCTGGGTGCGCTTCGACGACGGCACGGGCAGGATCATGGGCGGCTCGCGCATCGAGCGAATTTGAGGCTCGGCCTCCTCTTTCCCGGCGAGATGGGCGCTGCCGTCGGGAATGGTGCGAGCGCGGATGTGGTCTGGGCGAGCGAGGGGCGCAGCCGCGCGACGGCAGAGCGAGCGGCCAACTTCACCGACGTGGGGTCGGTGGAGGCGCTGGTCCGCTCCAGCGACACGATCCTCTCGATCTGCCCGCCGGCGATCGCCGAGGAGACGGCGGAGCAAGTCTTCGGGCTCGGCTTCGGCGGGACGTACGTCGAGGCGAACGCGATCTCGCCCGAGCGGATGCGCCGCATAGCGGGCCTCGGGCCGCGGATCGTGGACGGCTCGATCATCGCCGCCAGGGGGATCAACCTCTACCTCGCCGGCCCGGGCGCCGAGAAGGTCGCTGCGCTCTTCGCCGGCTCGGAGGTCAGGGCGATCCCGATCGGCGAGAAGGTCGGCGCTGCGTCGGCGCTGAAGATGGCGTTCGGCGGATGGAACAAGATCGGGATCGCGCTGACCTCGCAGGCGCACTCGATCGCGAAGGCCTATGGGATCGACGACCGGCTCGAGGCCGAGGGCGTGCCGTCCGACCGGCTCCAGTGGGTCGCCGACCGTGCCTGGCGGTGGGCGCCGGAGATGGAGGAGATCGCCGACATGTGCGCCGAGCTCGGCCTCGACGACGGGATCCCGCGCGGCGCCGCCTCCTTCTACCGCGCAGTGGCCGGATCTCTGCGGAACGATTGACACTCTCTCGGCACGGTCCGCCCTTGACAGCCCGCGGGGTCCGACACCAGGGACCTGTCCGGAAGGGTCAGTCGAGTAGCTCCACCGTCGTGAAGCGAACCGTCGTGTCGCCGACGTTCTCGAGGTCGTGGACGACGTGGTCGTCGGGCCCGATCGCATGGAAGTGCACCTCGTCGGCGGGGCTCTCGTACTCCGCCTCGGCGCCCTCCGGCGTGCGCACGCGCAGTCGGCCGCCGGCCTCGCAGCGGTAGAAGTAGCTCGTCCGGTGGCGGTGGAAGGCAAGCCGCTTGCCTGGCTCGAGCGTGATGTCCCAGACCCGGATCCGCTCGTTCTCGAAGAGCAACTTCGTCCCGACGACGACGTTCTCGGTCATGCGAGCACGGTGCGGAGCTGGTCGAGGCTGATGTTCCCGCCGCTGCAGACGAGCGCGACCCGCTTGCCTGCGAGCTGCTCGCGCAGCCGGAGGGCGGCGGCGAGTGGCGCGGCGCCGGCCGGCTCCACCAGGTTGCGCGTGCCTTCGATCATCAACCGCGTTGCCTCCAGGATCTCCTGCTCGCTAACGAGCACGAAGTCGTCGAGAAGCTCCCGGAGGATCCGCTGCGGCAGCTCGAACGCCGTCCTGGTGGCAAGGCCTTCCGCGGAGGACAGCATCTCGTCCTCGACCAGCGAGCGCGACTTCCACGAGCGATAGGCGGCCGGCGCGGCGTCCGACTGCACGCCGATCACTCGCGCCGACCCACCCATCCCGCCGGCTGCGATGCACGCACCGGCCGCGCCGCTGCCGCCTCCGATTGGGACTATCACGACGTCCGTCTCGGGCAGCTCCTCGAGGATCTCGAGCGTCTCCGTCGCGACGCCTGCGATGAGATGCGGTTCGTCGCCGGAATGGACGTAGCGGTAGCCGTGCTCCTGCGCCAGGCCCTCGCAGTGCTCGCGAGCCTCGTCGAAGTCGCCGCCCTCCATGACGATCTCGGCGCCGAGGGCCTCGATCGCGGAGACCTTCAGCGGGTTCGCACCCTCGGGGACGCAGACGATCGCCCTGACGCCGAAGCGCTTGGCTGCGAACGCGATCGACTGTCCGTGGTTCCCGGTCGACGCGGCAATCAGCCCGCGTTGGCGCTCGTCCTCCGAGAGCTGCGAGACGAGGTTGACTCCGCCGCGCACCTTGAAGGCGCCCACCGGTTGGTGGTTCTCGTGCTTCACCAGGACGTCCGCGCCGACGAGCTCGCTCAACGCCGGCCAGCGGTAGAGCGGCGTCGGCCGCAGATGCGGCGCGATCCGCTCGCGGGCCGCGATCACGTCGCCGAAGCTCGGCGGCTTCATGCGAGGAAGGCTGCCAGCCGCGTCGCCTCCTCCGCGAGCTCCCGCCGTGCGGCGCGCGGGAGGGGCGCGAACGGCTCCGTCTTCACCTGGCCGTTCTCGTAGCTCCAGAGCCCCGCGACCACACCGTTCACGAGGAAGGTGGGGAGGACGTCGCCGTTCGTCTTGATCACCGTCGGCGCAAGGTCGGGCGGAAGCACGCGCGTCCGGTCGTCCAAGCCGAGGATCAGGTGGTCCCACTCCGGCAAGAACCGGACCGGCGCCGGCGTGTCCGCAGGCGGACGTTTGGCCCGCCGAAGGTCGAAGAGCGTCCGGCCGTCCTCGGCCTCGAACCGGACGAGCCGCGGCTCGAGCTCCTCGAAGCCTGGGTTCACGTCCCCGGCGCGCAGCGCGGTGAAGCGGAGGAGGTCGGCCTTCGATGCCGGGCCGTACCCTGCGAGGTAGCGCTCGACCACGAGCGCCGCAGCGGCTCGCGCGTCCACCCGCGTCGGCCCGAGCCAGCGCTCCGCCGTCGTGACGTGGATGCGGTGATTGCCCCAGGTGCCCGCAGGCGGCACATGGACGAGCGGAATCAGGCAGCGGACGCGCCAGCGGTAGCGGTCCGGAAGCTCCGGCACGGCGGCGTTCGCTTGCGCGTACGTGAACGGCCCCTTCTTCGCCAGCCGGACGAGCCGGGCGGCCCACTCGTCCGCCGGCAGCTTCCAGTTCGTGAAGTCGTCGCGCCAGCGCCGATGCATGACCGCTGCGAAGGACGAATGATCCGCGGCCGAGACGAGCTGCATCGTGATGCGGAAGAGCGTCGAACGGACGACCCGCTTCCGCTCGTACGCACGCGTCAGCTGCTCCAGGCGGAAGCCCTCGAGCCTGCTCCAGAGGCCGACGTACGGCGCCTTCGGCGACTGCGCCTGCATCGCGCAGAGCCGCTCCAGCGCGCGCGCCACCGGGAGCCGAGCCCGCCCGAGCAGCAGCTGGCGTGCCAACGTCGCGCGGTTGAGCTCCCGCTGTGTGAGCGTCCTAGCGGTGGAACGCGGCAAGCCGCTCGGCCTCCTCGTCGAGCTCCTTCCGTGCCGATCGAGCGATGCGCGTGAACGGGTCGATCCAGATCCGGTCGCGATCGAAACGCCAGGTGCCCGCGACCTGGCCGTCCAAAAGGAACGTGTTGACCGAGTTTGGGGTCTTGACATTGAAGACCTTCGGGCGGTGCTGCTCGGGGAGAATCTGCGTCCGCCGCGCGTGGACGAGGAGCGTCGCGTCCCAGACCGGCAGGAAGCGCGGCGGCGCCGGCGTCTCGGGATCGGGACGCGGCGCATGTGGCAGGTCGACGAGCTCCTTGCCGCGCTCGTCGCGAAAGTGCCGCAGTCGCATCCGATCGAGGACGGCCCGCACACGCGTGATCGAGACCATCCCGAAGTCGGCCGCCTCGGCAGGGCTCGCGGGCCCGAAGCCGCTCAGGTAGCGGCGGACGAGCAGCTCGAGGCCCTCGTCCTCATCAGCCTCGTCCGGACCGATCCACTCTTCGGCGAGGCCGTAGAGGTCGGCGCGCCGCTGCTCCCAAGTGCCGGACGGAGGCACGCGCACGAGGTCGACGTACTGCGCCCCGGCGAGGGCATCCTCGCGCCCGAACCGCTCCTGGATCTCCTTCCAGCGACGCGGCCGGCCGGCCAGGAACGCTCGGAGCCGCTTGCCTGCCGCCCGCGCCCGCTTCGGGTCGGCCTGCTTGTGCGTTCGCTCCCACCAGGCTCGGCGCTCCGCGCGGATCGCCGCAATCAGGGGCCAGTAATCGGCGCGAGAGACAAGGTGGATCGTCGCCCGCATCACAGTCGCCTGGATCACCGACCGGCGCTCGAGCGCCCGCGTCAGCGCCGCCCGCTCCAACCCCTCCAGACGCGACCAGAGCCCGATGTACATCGCGGGTGCGTACTGCGCCTGGATGCCGCCGATCCGCTCCAGCGCCTTCGGTATCGACATTCGGCCGCGCTCGAGCAGGAGCTGGCGGGCGAGCAGCGCGCGGTTCAGCTCGCGCTGCGTCAGGACGCGTTCTCTCACAGACCGGCGAGGAAGGCCATCATCGTCTCGCCGACAGCGTCGAGGCTGCGCGGCGAGACGGCGGTGAGGTCGTCGCACGTCCGGTGCCAGCAGGGGAAATCGAAGTCGATCAAGTCGATCGCGGGAACCCCGGCGCGGATGAACGGGACATGGTCGTCCAGGACTGCGCCCTGCTCGCGGGCGGGGAAGTGGCGCGCGTGGCCGGTGCGCCGGGCGGCGGCTCGGAGCTCGGCCCAGAGCCGGCGGCTCGAGAACTGGTCGCGCGGGATCGCGAGCTCCTTATCTCCGACGAAGTCGAGGACGATCGCCGCCTCGGCGGAGCGGAACGCGCGAGCCGCGACCTTGCTCCCGCGCAGGCCGTACCGCTCGAACTCCGCGTCCTTGCCGCGCGGCGCCTCCTCTCCGTCGAAGAAGACGACGATCAGGGTGGGGCGGAGCTGCCGCGGCTTGATCGTGCGCGCCAGCTGGCGGACGACGGCGGTCCCGGAGGCCGAGTCGTTCGCGCCGACGAAGCCGGCCAGGTCCTTCGAGTCGTAGTGGGCGCCGAGGACGACCTTGCGGCGGGGGTTCCGTCCGGGAATCGTCCCGACGACGTTCCGCAGTCCGCCCGGCACGGCCTGGAATCGGCCCCGCGGGATCGAGCGGCGGAGGATCTCGCCCAGCTCCCGGGACTTCTGCGAGCCGGCGGGGCGCGGCCCAAGGGCGACCTGGCGCTTCAGGAACACCCAGGCGGCGGTGCTGTCGAAGCGATCCGATCGCGCCGTCTGCTCCGAGGGGCCGTACGTCCAGCCCACGGCTCCCGCGAGAACCGCGAGCAACGCAAGGACGAGGAGAACGCGGCGCACGGGCCGCATGGTGCCTGAGAACGAGTTCTTAGACCCGCAACTCGAGCGTCCGAACCCCCCGCAGATCGACCCATACGCGCTCGCCGTCGGTCACGAGCTTGACGAGCACCGACTCGCAGTGCGGGCAGCGGAGAACGGTGCCCGGCGCGCGGTCGTAGACGACGACGGCTCCGATCGCCTCGGCCTTGCCGCACCCTGCGCAGGTGCCGATCGCCTCAGTCATCTCGACCGCGAAGACCTGGCGCAGAAGCCCGGCGGCCGCGTTTCCGTCCAGTCTCATCTCATCCTCCAGTGGGTCCGAAGCGTTCGGTTCGTATGCGGCCAGGCTCGTGGCCGAGCTCGACGAGCGCGCTCGCGACAGTCTCGACGAACGGCGTCGGGCCGCAGACGTAGACGTGCGGCCGCTCGTCCGGTCCGGGGCCGACCGCGGCGAGCATCTCCGCGTCCACCCGCCGCGCATAGCCGTCCCAGCCCTCCGGCTGCTCGCGCGTCAGCGTGTGGACGAGGCGAATGTTCTCCCCGTCGAGCCGCTCGAGCTCCTCCCGGTAGATCACGTCGTCCCAGCTTCGCGAGGAGAAGAGCAGGGTGGCCGGCACGCTGCCTCCCTGGTCAACGAGATGGCGGAGCATCGCCCTGAACGGGACGACGCCCGAGCCGCCGGCGACGAGCAGAAGCGGCCCGCCGCGGGACGGCTCCCAGACGAAGTAGCCGCCGACGGGGCCGCGGAGCTCGAATCGGTCGCCGGGCTGTAGCTCGTCCGCCAGGTACGGCGACACCTCGCCGTCCTCGATCAGCTCGACGGTCAGCTCGAGCTGCGGAGCGCCGGGCGGCGAGGCGATCGAGTAGCTGCGCTGCGCCTGGTAGCCGTCCTCGGCCGTCAGACGGACGTCGACGTGCTGGCCGGGAAGGTGGCCGGGCCAGTCGGGAACCTCGAGGCGGAGCGTCTTGACGCGCGGCGTCTCGGGGACGACCTCGACCGCCTCGGCGGCGCGCCAAGTCAGTCGCCCCAGTACCGCTGTTCCCGCCACGGGTCGCCGTAGAGGTGGTAGCCGTTCTGCTCCCAGAAACCGGGCTCGTCGGTCGCGGTGAGCCGGAGGCCGCGTACCCACTTCGCGCTCTTCCAGAAGTACAGGTGCGGGACGAGCAGCCGGGCGGGGCCGCCGTGCTCGGGGTCGAGCGGCTCGCCGTCGTAGGCGTACGCGACCCAGGCCTTGCCGTCGAGGACGTCCTCGATCGGCAGGTTCGTCGTGTAGCCGCCGTCGCAGAAGGCGACGACGTACTCGGCGGAGGTCTCGACACCTTCGAGCAGCGTGTCCACCCGCACGCCCTGCCAGGTCGTGTCGAGCTTCGACCACTTCGTCACGCAGTGGATGTCGACAGTGACTTCCTCGCTGGGAAGCGCGCGGAACTCCTCCCACGTCCAGCGGTGGAGCTCGTCGACCTCGCCGACGATCGTGAAGTCCCAGTCCTCGAGCGGGGTGTGCGGAGTCGGGCCGGCCGAGAGGACGGGGAAGTCGTCGGTGGCGTACTGGCCCGGCGGGACGCGGTCGGGCGGGCCGTCGTCGCGTCGCCGGCCCCGAAAGCCGCGGGAGATGATCGGCGTCATCACAGCCTCCACGGCGACTGTAACGGCTGCCCGCCGGATTGGAGAAATCGGCTCGCGTCCCTTCCTGAGCCGCGCCGGGGGACAAACCGGGGCGCGCGTCGCACCGGGTCTGGAATGGCGACGCCCTCGGGGCCGCCCCGGCGAGGCGCTCCTCGAAGTCCGCCAGCTTCTTCTCCTGACGGAGGATGCAGGCCTGGAGCAGCACCCGCGTGCCGAGCTGCCGCGCCGGGGGACCAACCTCTGCGCGGCTCGGGGCAGGGCGTCCCTACTGCGTACCGCTGGATCCGTGCATCGGTCTGCCCTCCGGTCGGGTTCGTCCCTTCCCCGAGCCGCGCGCCGGGTGAAGTCAGCGCGGCTCGGGGCAGGGACGTTCCCCTGCCCTGTTGCTACGGCGTGACGGGTGCTACCGCCATGCAGTAGACGTACGCCACTCCAGAGCCGGTGTTACCCGACGTCTGGGTGATCGTCCAGGACGAGTTGTTGTTCGTGTCCGGATCATCGTCCACCGCGACGCCCTCACTGTCCGAGCGGTACGAGGCAGTCACCGAACCCTGGATGTCGTACCCACCGCTGATTGCGGCGTAGTTCGCCGGGCAGTCGACCGTGAAGGTCTTCTCCCCGTTGACCGTGGTGCCAGCGACCGTGAGGATCGCGCCGCCGTCAGCGCCGGAAGGACCGGGCGGACCCTGCACACCAGGATCACCATTGACGCCAGGAGGACCCTGAACGCCGGGAGGGCCCTGTGCACCCGGAGCACCAGTTGCACCTGTGGCACCGATCGGACCCTGAGGTCCAATAGCACCTGTGGCACCGATCGGGCCCTGAGGTCCAATAGCACCCGCAGCGCCGGTAGCTCCGGTTGCGCCAATGGGGCCCTGAGTGCCAGCAGCGCCAGTAGCTCCAGCAGCACCGGTGGCTCCCGTGGCACCAATGAGGCCCTGGGGACCGGGAGCACCCGGCATACCCTGAGCACCAGCAGAACCCATCAGACCCTCCGGGCCCATGAGGCCCTGGAGTCCACGCTCTCCTTGAATGCCCTGAGCACCGGTGGCACCCGTGGCACCCGTTGCGCCGGTCTCACCCTTGGCACCCGTTGCGCCGACGGCGCCAGTGGCACCGACAGAACCCTGAGCACCAACAGCACCAGCGACACCCTGACTACCCTGGGAACCAGTGGCTCCCGTGGCACCCTTGGCGCCGGCCTTGCCGTTCTTCCCGTTCTTGCCGGGCTTGCCACGCTTGCCGACGATGCACGTCTTCTTGACCGCGGTGTACGCCTTGACGGCCTTCAGATCCCAGGCCGTGTCCGGCGTCCCGCCCTGCTCCACCCACACGCACAGGCGGTTCACGTTGCGGGTCTGATTCTTCTTCGACTCGGCAGCCGTCGCCCCCGTGGCGAGGACGAGCAGTGCTGCCAGGCCGACCAGTAGTGACTTCATCATGAAGTGGAAGTCTCCTTTGCTTGAGCCGTGCGGCTCTCTCGTTGGAGCCGGACGGCTCCCGCCTCCCGCCACTGCTGGCGGGGGCGGCAACGTCTGCCTCGTCTCGTCACGCCGACGTCGTTCGGCCTCCTAGCTCTCGAGCCGCTCCGCGAGCGATTCCAGGTCGCTTATCGGCGCCGACCCCGCCGCACCCTGATCCCTCGTCTGAGTACCAGGTCGTTCAGCCGCCCTCGCGCGCGGCCCGACGCTTCTCCTGCACGTCCGCGGCCTCCTCCGCGAAGACGCCGCCGCTACACTGGCCCGGGCGCGGGGCTATAGCTCAGCTGGGAGAGCGCCTGGATCGCACCCAGGAGGTCGCCGGTTCGAGCCCGGCTAGCTCCATAGGCGAAACCCCCGCTAAGACGGGGGTTTCGTTTCCAAGCGCGCTGCGAACGGCCGGGTGGCGTGGACCGTGAGCCGGAGCACGACCGGCGGAACCTGGACGATCTACGTCGAGTGCGGCCGGAACGGGATCGCAGGGATCGCGAGACCTGGTTCAAGGTCGTCTGAGCCGCCTCGTTTAGGCGGACAACGCGGGACGACCCGGCGGGTCATGACCATGATTCGGACTAGTTCGATGTCCGAGGAGCGGCCGGCCGCTCAACGGTGTACAGAACGGTTGGCCCCGACGGCAAGCTTCGGGGCCAGTTAGTCAGTCGGTCAGCTAGCCCGCGCTCTTAGTTGGGTTGCATGCTGTGCCAGGAACCCCGCCAGCTGCCCCCTGCAGGTGTCTGGCCACCTGTCCCCAAGACTGGGTCCGTGTGAACCCATCCACGTCAGGAACGTCGGGATTTCCGGAATAGGTGTCGTTTCGCCCTGAATAGGCGCATTCGGACCTTCCGTTCAGCGACGCATCCGGCGAACCGGCGATCCACTTGCCGTTTCCGGTTACCTCACCGGCGAACGCGGAACCAGCACCTAGAGCCGCAACCGCGGCCGCACAAGCTGTAGCCGCGAGGAAGGACTTTGTCCTCGCCATAGGGTCTCTCCTTTCTAAGGACGCGCGTCTAATCGTGACGCGCGTCGTTTGCCGCAGGAAGCCGACCCTACGACGGTAAAGGCGCCTGGTCAATCACTCATTCCAGGGACGCTTGCATGGCGTGGGAGCAACGTTTCGGAACGCCGCAGCGGGTGTTTTTCTAGAGCGGGCCCGCAGGACCCCGCGCCCAGACTCTCTCCCCCCAAAGCCGAGTTCGCGTCACCAGCGGAGACAACGCCGGATCGCGCTAGCGGATCGCCGGTTGCGCTAGCGGTTCGTCCGGGCCGTTCAGGTGGCGGGCTCGGCTCGAGATGGTTCCGGCGCCTGGTCGCGAGCGGTGGTGGCCGGTGCGTCGTTCACGGCTGAAGTCTGAGGGCCAGGTGCATAGACTCGCGAATATCCACGATAGGAGGGGGTCCATGAGGAAGATCCTGGCGCTCGCCGCCACGGCCGCTCTCGTTGCAGCCACGACCGCGAGCGCGATTACGTTCGGCGAGCTCGACGGGAACCGGCATCCGAACGTCGGCGCACTCGTCGCCGACTGGAACGAGGAGAGCCCGGGTCCTGATCAGTTCTGCACCGGCACGCTCGTCAGCTCGACGCTGTTCCTGACCGCGGCTCACTGCATGACCGGCTGGGAGCCCGACGAGGAGATCTCGGTCACGTTCAGCCCGACCTACGCCGAGGGGTCGGCTTCGCCGAGCGGGCTCGTCCCCGTCTCGAGCTACGTGATCCACGAGAACTTCGGGCAGCCGGGCGGAGGCGCCGACGCCTACGACATCGCGATCGTGACGCTCGCGACGCCGCAGTCGGCAACGCCGGCGCAACTGCCGACGCTCGGTCTGCTGAACACCTACGGCCAGCAGCTCCGCGGGCTCACGTTCACGGCCGTCGGCTACGGGCTCACGCGGACGTCGAAGAAGACGGGGCCGCACGCGTTCGCCGATCCGGAGGCGCGGCTGGCCGCTCAGCAGTCGTTCCTTTCGCTCAAGCCCACGTGGCTGAACCTGAGCATGAACCCGTCGACTGGGAGCGGCGGTACCTGCTACGGCGACTCTGGCGGGCCGCACTTCCTCGGCGGGATGACGAGCAACCTGCTCGTCTCGCTGACGGTCACCGGCGACGCGATGTGCCGGGCGACCGACCTGACGTACCGCCTGGACACTTACGTTGCCCAGGAGTTCCTATCGCGCTTCGGGCTCGTTCCGGACCCGGACGCCTAGCCCATGAGTGGAGGGGCGGCCGGAGCCGCCCCTCCACATCCCACGAAGACTCAGGACGAGCAATGCAGGCTTGTCGCGTGGACGGTCAAGGCGTAGGGTCGCCGCAGCCAACGCCGTCAGAGGGGGAAGCCATGTACCTCAAGCGCCTGCACCTACTCGCCGCGCCTGTCGCCGCAGTCGCCCTCGTTTTCGGGATTCCTGCTGCCGCAGACGTCGGAAGCGGCTCGGGGCCACCCACCTCAATCGGTACGGGGGGCGCAGCCGCATCGGTGGAGAGGCTGGCGACGCAGACGGGAATCGACATCCTGCGCCGCGGCGGGAACGCAATCGACGCTGCCGTCGCCGCGGCAGCAGTGCTGGGCGTGACCGAGCCGTTCTCATGTGGAATCGGCGGGGGCGGCTTCATGGTTCTCCGGACTTCCGGCGGTGCCGTGACGACGATCGACGGGCGCGAGACCGCGCCGGCGGCCATGCATTCGACGTCCTTCTGGGAGAACGGCGCGCCGCTGCCCTTCAACGACGCTCGCTACAGCGGCCTTTCCGTCGGGGTACCCGGCACGGTCGCGACATGGGTCGACGCGCTCGAGAAGTTCGGGACGATGTCGCTCGCAGAGGTCTTCGCGCCGGCGATTCACGTCGCACGTCACGGCTACGTCATCGACCAGGTCTGGTTCGATCAGGCGAATGCGAATCGAGACTGGTTCGACGATATCCCGGCGAGCGCCGCGCTCTTCCTCGACGCCGACGGAACGCCGCGCGACGTCGGCACGGTGTTCACCAACCCAGCGCTCGCCCGGACGTACGAGCGCATCGCGCATCTCGGCGCCAAGGGCTTCTATCGTGGGGCAGTCGCGGACGCGCTCGTGGAGGCCGTCCAGCATCCGGCCGTCAGTCCGACGGCCAACCACGTCTGGCGGCGCGGGGTGATCAAGATGCGCGATCTGCACACGTACCGTGCCCTGGGGCGGGCTCCCACCCATGTGAACTACCGGGGGCACGACGTGTACTCGATGGGCCCACCATCGAGCGGTGGCTCGACTGTCGGCGAAGCCCTGAACATCCTCGAGGGTTACCCCCTCTCGACGATGACGCGCGAGGCGGCGCTGCATTACTACCTCGAAGCGTCGCGCTACGCGTTCGCGGACCGCAACGCCTACCTCGCCGATCCGGCGTACTTCGACGTGCCGCTGCGCGGCCTGCTCTCTGAGGACTACGCGGCGACCCGGCGCGCACTGATCAAGGAGACGGCGGCGCCTGGCCCGGTTCCACCGGGGGATCCCCACCCCTACGAGGGGGCGGAGACGACGACCCACCTGACCACGTCGGACAAGTCGGGCAACGTCGTGTCGTACACCTTCACGATCGAGTCCACGGGCGGCTCGGGACTGGTCGTCCCGGGCTTCGGGTTTCTGCTCAACAACGAGTTGACGGACTTCAACTTCGACTCGACGACGCATCCGAACCGTGTCGAGGGAGGCAAGCGGCCGCGTAGCTCGATGGCGCCCACGATCGTCACCAAGGGCGGCGAGCCGTTCCTCGCCCTGGGTTCGCCCGGCGGCGCGACGATCATCACGACCGTCCTGCAGATCCTGCTCGACCGGGTCGACCTTGGCCTGACGCTCCCGCAGGCGATCGCCGATCCGAGGGCGAGCCAGCGGAACGCCGTGAATACCGGCGTGGAGCCAGCATTCCTGTTGACGTCCGAGCGGACCGCGCTCGAGACTCGTGGTCACCGCTTCACGAACGCGGGTGAGATCGGGGCCGCGACGGGGATCGAGTTTCTCGCAGGCGGCGGCGTGCTCGCCGCGGCAGAGCCAGTGCGCCGCGGCGGCGGCAGTGCGATGACTGAGCTGCCCTAGGCCAACGACGGGTGACGACACCGAGAGCTCTGCCACCGTGCTTCCTGCGGCGGCAGGCAACATCGCGCCCTGTAGATGAGCGAGGCCCCGCTCGGCGGGGCCTCGCTGGGCAGCGTGATGAGCTGTCAGTTGGTGGGCCGCAAGAAGTGGTTGACCGCTCGGTTGCCGATCTTCTCGCCGTGGTCCGTCCCCGTCTCGACCGCGTCGCGGAAGTGGAAGCCGACGTAGATGCGGGAAACCGCGTTCTCGTCGGCCGCCTGGGAGAAGCTGGTGAAGTGACGGAGCGTCGGCGAGGGGTCGCCGCACCTCTGTCCCGCGGGCAGCGTGAGGCTGCAGGCCGAGAAGCTCATCCTGTTGGTGTGGAAGAAGCGCGTCAGGACCTGCGCCGCGGCTCCTCCTTCGACGGCGTGCCCGGAGTCGTAGTCCGGGATCGGTGGGGTCTCCAGCAACGGCGTCCACGTCGGGTCAGCGTTCGTGGCAGGGTTGCCGTCGATGTCGGCGAGCCGGATCGCGGTGACCGGCCGCCAAAAACGGTAGTGGTACTTGGTTTCCCAGGTGCCGATGTAACCATCCGTCAGGGCCAAGTTCAGCAGGCCGAACACTCGGGCGCTCTCCCAGAGATCGAGTCCCTCGGCGGACGAGACTGCCCGGGTGATCCGGTTCCACATGAGTGGCGAGGTGTCGACCCAGTACAGGGCGATCTCGGTCTGCTCGTCTGTGCGGGCGCTGGGAGTGGTGATGTCATCGCCGCCGAGGCGCTGAATCTCGTTGACGTCCGCGGCGTACTTGCGGCTTGTCAGCGAGTACGGCGGGCCCGGCCGGAACTGCGACGCGTCCTTCAGCACGAAGGGGGTGAGGTCTTCGGCCAAATGAGGCGCGAAGGCGAAGGGCGTGCCCGGGGTGTAGCGGTACTCGCCGGGGGCGCTGCCCTCCTGATAGTTCGGATCCACCGTCGGCGTGTCGAAGCCGTCCGCGGAACGCAAGGCCAGGATCGCTGCAGCGGCCGCCCGTCCCAGGGCGACACCCCGTGTCTTCGCGGTCCCGTTCGGGATCGTGCCGAGCGCTGCCGAGTAGTCGTCTTCCACGCTGGCGATGCCCGCGCTGGCGCAATTCGCAGGGAGGAAGAACGAGAACGAGCCGAGAACCGCGACCAGAACGTCGCGAGCGGCTGCCGCCACCGCGGCCTCAGGCGACGCGCCCGGTGCCGCGGACAGGCTCGCCGCATAGGGACGTGAGCGCCGGTCGATGCCGTTCAGGGCGTCGTGGATCGCCACGTGCATCATCGCGTACATGCGCGCCTCCTGAGGCCCGTAGCCCCCGAGGATGCAGGCAGCGATCGTTGCATCGCTCGCATTGGCGCTCCAGGCGGTAACGGCGTTCGCTCCCGCCGCTGGTTGGGACGCCGTCGCACTTGGAAGAAAGACGCCTGCCGCCAGGCACAGGGCAAGGCCGAGCAGTCGAATCCTGCGGATCTGAGGGATCACGTTCATCGTTCGCCTCCTCTCGCGGCGGCCGGCTCGCTGGAAGCGAACCTGGCCGATTCGTCCGCCACCCATGCTTCACTCGGCCGCCGGTGGAGTCCATACGGGAATCGACGTATCTTTTGTTGCATGGCTGCACTCGCCAGAGGCGATGCGGAGCGGCTCCTTCGCTTCGTCGCCGACGCGGAAAGCATCGGCGACGACGAGCCGTTCACGCCCGACCTGCTCGCTGAGCTCGGGCGGCTCGTTCACGCGGACAGCGTGGTGTACAACGAGCTCGATCGCGTGCGCCGGCGGAGACTCCTGCTTGTCGGCCGGCCCGACGATGAAGTCGACGGTGTCGAGCTCGACGAGGAAACGCGCTGGCGGGTGTTGTTGGAGGAGCATCCGCTCTGCCAACGCCAGCAGGAGGGACACTTCGGCGCAGTCAAGCTCTCCGACTTCCTGACCCAACGCCAGCTGCACCGGACCTGGGTCTACGAGAACTTCTTCGCACCTTTCGACGTCGAGTACGAGCTGGTGGTGGCGATTCCGTCGCCGCTCTGGCACACGAAGACGTTTCTCTTCGGTCGCGGGAGCGGCAGCCGCGACTTCACCGAGCGCGACCGGCTCCTCCTCGATCTGCTGCAGCCGCATCTGGCGCGGATCTGGCTCGCGGCCAGGACGCGCCGGCTACTGAGTTCGGCGCTCGCCGAGCTCGACCGCGTGGACGAGCACGATCGTCACGGAGTGATCCTGCTCGGCCTGGGCGGTGAGGTCGAATTCGCCTCGCCCCCGACCGAGCGCCTGCTTCGCGAGTTCTTCCCGGCCATGAGCGGCAGCCAGCTTCCGCCTGCTCTCACTAAGTGGCTCGAGTCGGGAGACGCGAAACCGCTGATTCGACTTCGCGGAGAGCGGCAGTTGACGGTGCAGCAAGCTGATGGCGCCCTGCTGCTCGAAGAGCGGCACGAAGGGATCGAGCTGACCGCCCGCGAACGCGAGGTACTCGCCTGGGTCGCCCGGGGCAAGACGAACGCCGAGATCGCAGGCCGTTTATGGCTCGCGCCGAGCACCGTCGGCAAGCACCTCGAGAACGTCTACACCAAGCTAGGTGTTAGCACGCGCACCGCGGCGGTGGCCCGCTGCTTCGGTCTGATCGACGCCGAAGCGTCCTAGGCTTCACCGACTCGCGGGCGCTGGGCGCGATGGAGCCTTTTCGGAGCCACCGACGGTGCTTCCCAAACTCGCCTTGGCAAGGACCTTGACAGCCGCAAAACGACCGCAATAGGGTCGAGACGACTGTCAGTCGACGAAAGGGGAGCGATGGCGCGTGGGATGTCCCTCCACGTTGGTCTGAACACGGTTGACCCCGAGCACTACGACGGGTGGGACGGCGCACTCACAGCCTGCGAGCTCGATGCGAACGACATGGAGTCGCTGGCGCAGAGCCGAGGCTTCGAGACGACGAAGCTGTTGACCGGCGATGCGACGGCAGAGGCCATCCTGAGCTCGATCCAGAGCGCTGCGAGCGAGTTGGAGTCCGGCGACATCTTCTTCATCACGTACTCGGGCCACGGCGGCCAAGTCCCAGACGGGGACGACGAGGAGACAGACAGCTCAGACGAGACGTGGGTCGCGTACGACCGCCAGATCGTGGACGACGAGCTGTACGAGCTCTGGGGGAAGTTCAAGCCAGGTGTGCGGATCGTCGTTCTCTCGGACAGCTGTCACAGCGGGTCCGTCAACAAGGCGATCACCGACGAAGAGTCCGTTCAGGACCAGGTCGCGACCGCAGAAAAGGCTGCTCAGCATGAGCCGCGCTTCCGGGCGCTGCCTCGGGACAAGATGGTCGCGACCTACCGGAACAACAAAGAGCTCTACGACGGGATTCAGAAGCAGGTCCCGGGCACGGAGAGCACGGAGTCGCAGCTCGGCGTGACGGCGTTGCTGATCTCCGGGTGCCAGGACGACCAGCTCTCGAGGGACGGCTTCACCAACGGCCGCTTCACGGAAGAGCTCAAGAAGATCTGGGCCGACGGTGCCTGGCAGGGGGGCTATCCCGCCTTCCACGAGGCCATCGTGAACGGGATGCCGGCCGACCAGACGCCGAACTACAACCCGGTTGGGGCCCGGAACTCCGACTTCGAGCAGCAGAACCCCTTCACCGTCGAGTAGACGCCGGCGAGGAGGAGCCGATGCCGCGAAAGGCGATGCGCGACGTGGTGGTGTGCATTCCGGGCATCACGGGAAGCGTCTTGCGCAAGGACGGCCGGGACGTCTGGAACATCTCCGGCGGCGCGCTCCTGAGCGCGCTGACCACGCTCGGGGGCAGCATCTCCGACCTCAAGCTCGAGAGCGACCCGCCAGACGTGGACGACCTCGGCGACGGGATCACCGCGCCGGAGGTGATCCGCGACGTCCACACGATCCCTGGCCTCTGGAAGATCGACGGCTACACGAAGATGCTCCGCTACATCGAGGAGACGTTCGACGTCACGCGCGGGCGGAACCTCTTCGCGTTCCCGTACGACTGGCGACGGGACAACCGTGTCGCCGCCCGCCACCTGCAACGTCAGGGCGGCGAATGGCTGGACGCCTGGCGCGCCTCCAGCGGCGCGAGCGACGCGAAGCTCGTGCTCGTCGGCCACTCGATGGGCGGACTGATCGCGCGCTACTTCCTCGAGTGCCTCGACGGCTGGCAGAAGACGCGAACCCTCGTCACCTTCGGCACCCCGTACCGCGGCTCGCTGAACGCCCTCGACACGCTCGTCAACGGGAAGAAGATCAAGTTCTTCGATCTGACCGAGATCGCAAGGTCGTTCACGGCGATCCACCAACTGCTTCCGACCTACCCCTGCTATGTCGACGGCGGCGCCGAGCCCGCATACGTCGACGAGGCCGATGTCCCGAATCTCGACCCAGCGAAGGCCAGCGCCGCCCTCGACTTCCACCGTGAGATCGCCGCCTCCGTCGACGAGCATCAAAGGGATTCCGCGTACGTGGAAGGCGGCTACGACCTCGCTCGGATCGTAGGCTTCAAGCAGCCGACACAGCAGTCAGCCGTGCGCGACGGTGACCGCGTCAAACTCCTGCGGACGATCGAGGGCCAGGATCCCGGCGGCGACGGCACGGTGCCCCGGCCGTCGGCGACGCCGCTCGAGCTCGAGGACGATCAGGGCGCAACCTTCTCGGCAGAGAGGCATGCCTCTCTGCAGAACGACGACCACCTCCTGTTGCAGCTCACGGGCGTTCTCACCGGAAACACGATCCAATGGAGCGCTTTCAAGGACGCGGTGCCGATGATCGATCTGTCGGTCGACGTCGAGGACCTCTACTCGACCGCGGATCCGGTCATCGTCAAGGCGCAGCCCGAGCAGGAGACGACGGCGGCGCTGCTGGCAACTGCCGTCGACGCCGAGACCGGCGAGGTGCGCGCACGGCAGACGCTGTCGCCGGGCGACGAGGGGTGGTACGAGGCGGAGCTCGGGCCGCTTCCCGAGGGCGTCTATCGCGTAACCGCGTACGGCGAGGGACGAGTCGAGCCTGTAACGGACCTCGTCACAGTGCTCGACGAGTAGAGCTGTTGCGCTGGGCGATCGTCATCGGAATCGACGACTACCGTGAGCAACAACCGACGCTCCTGTCCGCGGTCGAAGACGCCGAGGCATTTCGCAGCTGGGTGATCGGCGAGCTCGGCGGCGACAACGCGGACGAGCGGGTCTACACGCTGCTCGGTCGCCGCGCGGACGATTCCGACCGCATCGAAGGCGAGTTGCTTCCGACGAAGGACAACGTCCTGGGTGCGATCAACGAATTGATGACCAAGAGCCGCGGTGGGGGCCAGAAGCTCTTCTTCTTCTTCTCCGGCCACGGACTGACGAGCACCTATTCGAACCGGGAGGAGAGCGCGCTCGTCTTTCCGGGGGTCGACGACAAACATCCAGTTCAAACGCTCGCCGTTCGCTCGATCGCCGAGTTCTTCGAGACGACGCAGTTCCAGGACCAGTTCTTCTTCATCGACGCCTGCCGCGGCCCGCTCGAGCGAAGCAACGCGGAGATCGGTCCGTGGATGATCCCTCGACGGCGCGCGCCCGGCCAGGAGCCGGTCCAGCAGTTCATCATGTACGCGACGTCACCGGGGCAGCCGGCAAAGGCCTCGCTGTGGCCCGAGGAGCTCAGCGCCTTCAGCAGCGTTCTGATGAGCGGTCTCGAAGGCAAGGGCGACGCGAAGGCCTGGTCGTGGGAGCGGAACTGCTACGAGGTTCGGTGGGAGCGGCTCGCGACCCACGTCAAGACCGTCATGGAGGGGAAGAGGACGACGGAGCGAGTCGAGGAGCGCCAGCCACCAGAGGCAGGCTGGCCGTTCCAGATCCCACAGGACATCGGGATCCGCGGGGTCGCTCTTCGCGACCGCGACGCGATTCTCGCGCGGCCCCGGGGAGAAGCCATCGAACGGCACAAGCTGAAGATCCTGCTGAACACCGAGCCCGAGGAGCGAGTCGACGTTGCCGTCCTCGATGCCGTCAGCACCGAGGTGGCCAGCGCACGCAATCTCACCGGCGACTCCTACACCTTCGAGTTACAGCCCAGGACGTACAGCGTGCGCGCGACGACGGCGGGCGGCGGCCGCGGTCGGGTCCGTGCGCCCGTCCATCTCTACGGCGATTTCGACGATACGCTCGACTGGGACGATTACGCGGATCCCGAGCCGGATGGTCGGTTTGCGGACGGCACCATCGAGATTCGGGCACACGACCCGCTCGCCGTGGCCGATATCCGCGACGACACCGGATGGGTGGTCGGGGCGGCGACGCAGGAGCGCGGGTGTGAGGCGCCGCCCGGCTTCTACCAGGTCCGTCTCGTCGGGCCGGAGCGGGACAAGACGGCGGCGAACGACGAGCCCGTCAGGGTCCTGGGCGGCACGACAACGCCGGTCGAGTTGGCGTTGCCGACTCTGGACGACCGCGCAGCCGAGCTCGCTCGGGCGTTGGGCGGCGGCGTCGAGGGCGAGCACGTCATACCGGCGGCTGGGGCCCAGCCGGCGGCGTGGGCGCAGCCGTCCACGGTCGCCGCAGCAGCGATGGGCGCTGCGCTGCAAGGTGACCGTGAGGCCCTCACACGTCTGCGAATCGAGCAGCCGTTCGCGGTCGGTGAAGGACGCAGCGGCGTCGCGCTCGTGGCCGTCGCGAAAAGCGATCCCGGCTCGCTCTCCGACCTCAAGGTCCGGATCTGGCAATCGGGATCCACCGTGCCGGAGGAGACGCACTCGCTTGCGTCGCCGGAAGAGGGCATCGCTGCGATCGTCGAAGTGGACAAGGAGCAACGACCCCACTGGCTCTCGATCGAGGCTCCCGAAAAGCAGCCGACCGTCGTCGCGCTGCCGCTCCTGAAGGGTCGCCTCGCGACGGTTGTCGCACAGGTCGATCGAGACAGTATCCGCCTGTACCAGTTCCACCCCCGCGCCCAAAGGGTCGAATGGTCGACGCCCGATTGGCTGCGCCGCCTCGAGAACCTGCAGCGCCAGCTCCTGGGGGGCCGCCTCGACGGCGCAGACCAGTTCGCCGAGGAGATCGCGCTGCACGCGAGCAACGACCCGTTCGCCGGGTGCCTGGCGGGTTACGTGCTCCTCCGGTTGAACTGGCGCGAGAATCTCGGCGACCTCGCCTCGGCCATCATCGAAGCCGCGCCGAACCTCAGCGACGCGTACATCCTCCGCGGCGAGTACGAGGCGTACAAGCAGAACCAGGAGGCGTCGAACCAGGCATTCGCTGACGCTGTAAGCGCAGGGATTCCGGCGTTCGGCGAAGGCCTGACGAGGCTCGTCGAAGGCCTGCGGGTGAGCGGGTTCTTCCATCCGCGAGGCGCCCTCGTCCGTTACATCTTCCAGCGGCACATGCGTGGAAACATGTGGGCTGCATTCACGCCTCGCTTCGAGTTCAAGCCAGGACGACTGGTGATCACCGGCTCCGATATCGGCTACGAGGGCTAGCCTGATCGAGGCGGGCTGAGCGCCGCCCGCTACACGGCCGACAGGCCCGCGAGCTCCGCTTCCGTCACGGTCCCGTGACGGAAGACGTTGAACCGCAGCCCGCGGAGGTCCCGGACGCTCTGAACGAGGCGCGGGACCGGAAGATGCGGGTGGCCGCGCTCGGAGAAGCATCCGAGCGTCGGCCGGAGGTCCTTCCGCTCGAAGAAGCGAGCCCAGTCCTTGACGCACTGCGTTGGCTTCAGCTGCTCCGCGTTGAGGTTCTCGTAGGCCTGCGGCATGCCGCGGAACCCTCCGCGCGCCCACGCCTCCCAGTCCAGTGACGGGTGGAACTGTGGGCGGCCGAAGGAGGAGAAGTAGGTCGGAAACTCCGGCTTCAGATCGCGATACGCGTCGACGAATCGTTGCGACACCGGGCCGGTGGCCTGCTCGTACTGGATCTCCGCGTTGACGATCGCGAAGTCGGCTTCGGCCAGGTCGACCGCCCTCGCGACCGCTTTCGCCTCCGCCACGGGCTTCGGGCGTGGCCGTCCAACGAATCCGTGCACGGCGAGTCGCATGTTGCGCTCCCTCGTGGCGCGGCGCATCGCCCGCAGCCACTCGCGATCGAGCACGGTGTCGCCCTCGGTCGCCTGGACCGTGAGCCACCGAAGCCCATGCTGCTGTGCCCGCTTCGCCACGGTCCGGGGATCGGGACGCCGCCCGAGGGTCTGGTACACCCACAAGCCGGTCACACGGGCCATATCAAGCGGCCAGGACCCTACACCAGCCGGGCGTCGCGGCTCTCTCGGGGCACGGCTTGACTTCCGTGATGAAGGGTGCCACCCTCGATTCTGGGCAGGGTCCAGCCTTCTGCGGCGGCTTCACTGGTCCGGCCCCCGACGAAAGGAGCGTCGATGAGCGCGGAGGAACGCGGCTGCCTCTACGACGGGAGCACCAACGTCGAGCGCTTCAGCGACGAGGAGCTCAAGAAGCTCAAGGCTGCGCTACCTCCGGCGACGAAGGGGCCGGGCGGTGGCTTCACGGTCATCACGACGATCCGGAGCGCGAACTTCACGCGCGGCCGGCCGATGAGGGCGCCGTTCGGGATCGTTCTGCACCACACCGGCGGCAGCTTCCAGGGCGATCTCGCCACGCTGACCAAGCACGGCACCGAGGTGTCGGCCAACGACTACATCGACAAGCGGGGCAGGATCTTCGAGCTGTGCGAGCTCCCGAAGCGCGCCTGGCACGCCGGTGAGGCGAGTCTGCACGGCATCACCGACTGGAACACGCACGGCTGGGGGATCGAGATCGAGAACCTGGGCACGCCCGGCGATCGCTACCCCAAGCGGCAGATCGACGCGATCGTGTGGCGATGCCGCGAGCGAAGGCGGCGTCTCGGGATCAACGATCCGAAGATGCTGACCCGCCACCGCGACATCTGCATGCCACGAGGGCGGAAGCCGGACACCTCGGACAACTTTCCGCTCGCGGAAGTCCGCCGGCGCGTCTTCGCCAAGACCGATCCGACTGACCAAGGCATCCGAGGGGAGCTTCAGATGGAGAAGTACAACATCGCCGGCCTCAACATGAAGACCGGCTTGATCGCAACAGCATTCGCCGGAGCGCTGCAAGGCGAACGCATCCGCGCGATGCCGATCCTGAGCGGCCCAAACGTCATGGCAGCAGCCGGCGAGGCAGCTGCGGCGAAGTTCCGCGCGGGCCCGCGCCTCGTCGCCATCGGGGCCGAGGCTTCCAAGGCGGTCAAGAACGCGGGCCAGAAGCTCGGCCCGGAGACGGAGAGCGACCTCTTCGGCGTGCTCGGACAGGGGCAGGGCGACGAGCGCATGAAAGACACCGTCAAGAAGGCGCAGGCTCTCCTGGTGCAGATCTGCAAGGTCGAGAGAAAGAATCCGGAGCGCGCGAAGAAGCGGTTTCGGAACGGCCTCGTCGGTATGGCGCCGGAGTTCGAGAAGCTGCTCTAGGTCGCGCCCTCGACGATCTCCTCGAGCGACCGCGTGAGGAGCTCGACGGTCGCCATCGCTGCGAGGCCCATCAGGCTCTCCTGTGCAGGCGCCAGCGGGAGCCCGTCGATCGCGTCGTAGAGATCGGCCCGGTGCTCTAAGTCGAGCTCGCCGTGCACGGCGAACGCTCGGAACGCCGCGCGTGGGTGCCCGGAGCCCGCGACGAGGCGGTCGATCAGCTCCGGGGTCGGAGGGTGCCCCTCCATGACGGCGATGTAGCCCAAGAGCGCGACTGGATGACAGTGCCGAACCCAGTAATAATGGGAGCCGACGAGGGACGCAACAGTGGCCGACGGCACCCGCGCGAGCACGGCGGAGCGGTCGAAGCCGAGCAGCTCCAGATCCTCGAGGAGCCAGTCGTCGTGGCCGCGCTCTTTCTCGATGTGTGCGGCGAGGAAGGCTGCGACACCCGCCGCGACAGGGTCGTGTCCGCTCGAGCGGGCGCGCGTCTCAGCGTCCTCCATCAGCGGCACCGTCGCGCGAATGATCCAGTGGGTCTGGATCGCGTACTCAGGCCAGAGCTCGGCGAGGCGCGGATGCCGGAAAAGCGTCGTGCACGCGACGGCGAACGGTCCGCTGACGAGCTCGATCTTCCGTCTCAGGCGGCCGCTGGCGGTCTCCGCAGGGGCCAGCGGTGCGCGCGACGCCTGTCTGCGCGGAAGCGCGCTCAGAAGATCTTTGCCTGATCCTCCGGCGAGACGCCGGCCTGGTTTAGGCCATCCTTGACGCGGGAGAGGACGTCGAGCTCCTCCTGGGAGAGGCCAACGAGCGTTGAATGGACCCCGTCCGGAAGTTGGCCGACATCGACCCCGGCGTCGGTCAACGTCTTGTCGGGGTCTTGCGCGAAGTCCCTCCGCCGTCCCCGATCCGAGATGATGTCGGCGACCTTCTCTAGCTCGCTGCTCGGGTTTCCTTCGGTGCTGGTCATCGTTTCCGCCCCCTTGTGCCGATGGGTAGGCGAAAGATCATAGGACACCCGCGGGAACGGGGTAGGATCGCTCCGTGCCGGATCCGAGTCCCGACCTGCTGCGCGGAGTGCCGCTCTTTGCCGAGGCGGACGACCAGTTCCTCGAGCGCCTCGCGGGCGAGTTCATGGAGCGGACGTACGCTCCCGGGGAGAAGATCGCCGAGGAGGGCGGGGTAGGCCGGACGTTCATCGTCATCGAGACGGGTGAGGTGGCCGTGACCGTCCACGGCCAGACGGTCGGCCGGCTCGGCCCCGGCGACGCCTTCGGCGAGATGGCCCTGATCGACAAGTCCGCGCGCAGCGCGACCGTCACGGCCGAGACGCAGGTGCACGGCTACCAGCTGCCGGTGTGGAGCTTTCGTCCGCTCGTCGAGAGCCATCCAGAGATGGCGTGGGTGCTTCTCGAGGCGCTCGCCGAGCGTGTCCGCGTTGCCGAGGGACGCGGCACGGCGACCGAGTCATAGCGATCATCTGACCTAGAGAGTTGATGCGAGCCGGACGCACGGATCGCGTTGGGCGACTGCGAGTCGTCTCGGGTTTTAGCACGGAGTGAGCGGTAAGGCGTTCGTCGAGATGGAAGAGTCGCCGGCGCGGCCGGGCGGTTCTTGATCCTCGCTCGGGACGGCGTCGACGCGCCGAATCTCGTCTGGAAGGACACGGTGCTGGTGCGGACCGGAGAAACGGTGGACATCCTCCTGGACGTCACGAATCCCGGCACCTGGATAGGCGCACTGTCACATCGCCGAACATCACGAGAGCGGGATGATGTTCAGCTTCAACGTGGACGAGGCCGCGTAACAACGCCGGCCATTCGCCGGCAATAGGGACCCTGAATACGAGTAGCTTCCCGATCCTATGAGCAACGCAGCCGCCACTTTCGCCTTTGCCGACATCGCCGGCTTTACTGCTCTCACGGAGGCACATGGAGATGAGGCGGCGTTCGCTCTCGTCGCCGGCTTCAGGAATGCCGTGAAAGCCGAGCTGGCCTCCGTTCATGGAGAGCACGTGAAGACGATCGGGGACGCGCTCATGCTGCGGATCCCGGATCCGGGGGACGGGATCGTCCTCGGCCTTCGCATTGCCAATGACCTGATGCTCGAGCACGGAGCGCCGGCCGTTCGAGTCGGGCTTCACTACGGGCCGGCGGTCGAGAACGAGGGCGACTACTTCGGCGCGACCGTCAACCTGGCCGCGCGAGTCTCGGCGCTCGCCAGCGGTGGCGAAGTGCTGGTCACGGGAACTACCGCCGCGCTTGTCCCGGAGCTCGATGGGGTCTTCTATGAATCTCGCGGTCGCCAAACGCTGAAGAACGTCGCCGAGCCCGTTGAGGTCTTCGCGGCGTTGCGACTTGGCAGTTTGAGCGGAGAAGCGCTGCCGGTCGACCCCGTCTGCCGGATGGTTGTCGACCCCGACCACGCAGCGGGACGACTCGTGCACGACGGCGACGCCTATTTCTTCTGCTCGCTCAGCTGCGCGGGCGCGTTTGCACAGCAGCCTGACCGTTACACCGCTTAGAGCGACGGTGGAATGATTGTGCTTGCGCACAGACTGCAGGCGGTACTGCGCGTGCACCCCGGCGAGGGAAGGACGCTTGCCTTGGCCGTGGCCGTTGCCGTTGCCTTTCTTGCCGACGCGGCCATCATGATCGCGCAAAGCAGCGACCTGCTGGCGCGCTACGCAGGGCCGACCGAGTAGCCAACTGCGTTTTCGCTGCGCGGACCGATGAGTTCGGCATGACGCGGGGGTCATAACCCATGGATCGCGATAGGCGGCCCAGGAATCCACGAGCCGCCTACGCTGAGGGTGACGAAACGGAAAAAGGAGGCGCCCACGATGCCCGAGCACAAGATCGGAACCCGCGAGGAATGGCAGACGGCTCGCGATGAGCTTGCGAAGCTCGAGGCCGAGCAGGCCGAGCTCGACCAGAAGGTGACCGAGCAGCGACGTCAGCTTCCCTGGGTTCCCGTGGAGAAGGAGTACGAGTTCGACACCGAGGAAGGGAAGAAGACACTCGCCGAGCTCTTCGACGGGCGCTCGCAGCTTCTCGCCTACAACATCATGTTCGGGCCCGACTATGAGCGAGGCGCCTGTCCTGGGTGCTCGATGGTGGGGGATGAGCTCGACGCGACGCGTGTGCACCTGAATCACCGCGACGTGACGCTGATCTGCTTCTCGCGTGCACCGATTGATCGGCTCATCGCCTACAAGGAGCGGATGGGTTGGCAGTTTCTCTACGTCTCGACCAATGCGACGGACTTTCCCTTCGACTTCGGGCTTGCCCTCACGCCTGAGCAGGCGCAGGAGATCCCCGAGGTCAAAGAGACGCTCGAAAACCCCCCCGAGTGGCTCGAAGACTGGGGGCGGCAGGTCGGAGCCAAGCTCGAAGACGGCATGCGCGAGAACCCGAGCTTCATCGCCTTCGCGCGCGAGAACGGAACCGTGTACCACACCTACACCGTGTCGGCGCCCGATCCGTTCGTCGCCCCGTACAACTCGTTCCTGCTCAAGCGAACGCCGAAGCCGGAGCCCGAGGAGCCCCGCGCCTGGCGCAAGGACGAGTACCCGGACTGACGCACGCGAACTCGTCGAGTGGAGCCGGGTCGCGATGGATCACTCGAGCGCAAACGAGCACGAGGTCTGACTGACGCGTTCGCTGGCTCGGACGCCTAGCTTGCCCAGTGGGTCGCGCAGTAAGCGTCGCGCACCGCGCGCCCGCCCGTAAGTGGCACGTATTGCGTGGCCATCCGGATCGTGCGCGCCTGCGATTCGGCGTAATCCTCGATCTTCTGAGCGACCGCGTCACGCGCCTCCGGCGTCGGGGCGAGCGCAAGTAACTCTGCGTGCCTCCACGCGGTCTCTCGCCAGCTCGCGATGCTCTGGAAGAGAACAAGATCGTCGAGGCTCGTCGGCATATTTGTGTCATCGATGCTCGGGTCGAAGCGGCGAGCAACCTCTGCAATGACGTCATCGGTCACGCGGTTGAGGATCTGATTCACCCGATCGTGGTCCGGCTTGCGGCTGGTGCCGTCCGGCTTGACGAGCCCGACGCCGTAAAGGACGAACGGGAGGTCGCGCTGGACGTGTGCGTTGATGCCGAGGAGCAGATTGCCGTTCGCGGAAACGGCACGATTTCGCGCCGCGTCGAACGCGACTCGCCACGCAGGCGGGACAGAGGCGATCCTTCCCGCCGCCCAGGCGTCGTAGGCGGCGAAGTAGTAGCGCGCGAAGAGGACGTCCTCGTGATTCACGAAGGAGGTGTCGTCGAAGAACGTCGGCGTTTCGACGGTCCGTCGGTACTCCTCGGTCACGCGCAGGTAGGTCAGGGCGAAGATCGCGTCGTGGTCACACGACGATGCGAGCGGCTCGAGCCGCGTGGTCATCTGGCGGATGACTTTGTCGACGCACTGAACCCGCCCGGCGATGCAGTCGTCCGGGCTGTCGACGTCGTAAGGAAGAGCGAGCCCGGGCAAGAGCGAGCTCCAGCCGACGAACGGCGCATCCTCGGCGACGGCCGTGGCCGGCCGCGCAAGCGCGAGGAGCACGAGCGCCAGAAGCGCAAGCCGCAGGCTTGATCGGAGCTGCATCCCTGGCGTTGCTGTCCCCGATCGGGGAGAAAACTAACCCTGGAAGTAGGGTGGTGGTTTGTGAAGGCGTGAGATAGGAGAAACTGGGCCTCGTAGAGAGGGGAGTGTTTTCTGTGGCCACGCCCGACCTCGTCCGAACGCGAGTCCGTCTCGCCGGCGCAGGCGCCGCTACCGGAGTCCGCGCGACGTTCGACGCCGTCGAAGAAGCGATCGAAGCTCTTGGGCGCGACCCCGGTCTCGTCCTGATCTTCCCGACCGGCGACCTCGATCCTCAGGAGACGGCGATTCAGGCTCACGCGGCCGCGGGAGAAGCGCGCGTCGCCGGAATGACCGGGACGGGCGTCATTACGCCCGGGGGTGCCATCGAGAGCGGCTGCTCTGCGGTCGCGTTCGACGCCTCGGTTCCGGTCGGAATCGGCACCGCCATTTCCGCCGACCCGCGCGCCGCCGGGCGCACTGCCGCCGCCGAGGCGCTGGACGACGTCGATCGCGAGGGAAGTCATGTCGCGCTCCTGCTCTTCGTCGACTCCGAGTCGGGCGACCAGGCCGAGATCGTCGACGGGGCCTACGAAATCGCGGGTGGGCGCATCCCGCTCGCGGGGGGAGCCGCCGGCGGCGAAACGAGAGCGCAGTTCGCCGACGGCCGGCCGTTGTCGGGAAGCGTTGTCGCTGTCGCCATCGCCAGCCAGCAACCGATCGGTGTTGGCATCTCCCACGGCTGTGTGCCTCGTGGCACGCCGTCGATCGTCACCCGTTCGCAAGGCCACGTCCTGCTCCAACTCGACGGCCGGCCCGCCGAAGCTGTCTACCTCGAGAAGATTGGCGTGGGCGACGTCCCGTTGAGTGACGACGATTTCGAAGCGATCGCGATGGCGCATCCGCTCGCACAACCGGAGCTCCGCGGTGATGTCCGTCCACGGTATGTGCGCGGTCGAAGGCCCGGGGGCGGTCTCGTCTGCGCGACGAGCATCGAGGCGAATGCGGCAGTCGATGTGTGCGAGCAGAAGCCGGAAGCCATCGTTCGCAGCGCCGTGGACGCAGTGGACGAAGCACTCGGGCACCTTTCCGGCCCTGCCGAGGCGGTTCTGGTGTTCGACTGTGCTGCAAGGAGCGCGCGGTTCGGCAATCCGCTCGCCGCGCGCGAGGTCGAGTCGATTATCTCGTCAGTCGGAGATTCTCCGCCCGCAATAGCAGGTACCTACACACGCGGAGAGATCGGCCGGATCCGGGGTGCGAAAGGAGACCGCAACTATAGCCTCGTCGTCGTTGCATTCGGTTCATCGGGTTGACCGCCGGGACGAGCTGCTTCGGCGCTTTGTCGAGGCGGCCCGGCGGGCGCAGATCGTCACGATTGTCAACACCGCCGCTTCGGAAGCCGAGCTGGGCGAGCTTTTCACCGCCGAGCTCTGCGAGGCCTTCGAAGCCGAGATCGCGTTCGTCCTGACGGAGCCTCACGGCGGAGGCGTTCGCACACTCGTTGGCGCCTACGGCCTCACGCCCGACCAGCGTGCAGACCTGCTTGAGGACGAAAGCGGTGCGCACGCCCTTCGGTCTGAGGAGATACATCTGCACCATGACGATCCCCTCTCGATCGGGGTCTGTCAGCTCGCGCTGGCGCCGTTTGCTGGAAAGGTCGATCGCGGCGTGGTCGGCGTCGCACGTCTCTACGACGAGCGCTTCGACGAAGGGGAAGTCGCCTTGCTCGAGGCGGTCGTGGAAAGCATCAGCCATGCGCTGGAACGCATTCGCCTCGGAGAGGAGCGCGATGCCCTCTTCGCCCGCGAGCATGCGGCGCGACGCGAAGCCGAGGATCGGGCGCAGGCTGCTCTGGTGCTCGGCTACGTCGCCGACGGCGTCTTTCTGGTCGACGCGAACGGGACAGTTCAGCTCTGGAACCCGGCCGCTGAGGCGATAACGGGTATCGCGGCCGAGGCAGTGCTGGGGCGTCCAGTCGAGAAAGCGCTTCCCGGCTGGCATTCGCTCGCGGAGGTCGTCACCATTGCGAGCGCGCCGGCTGCGTCCCCCGTTCCTGCGGCAACGCTCCATGTCCAGATCGGAGAACGGGACCTCTGGCTCTCGGTCGCCGGAGTGAGCTTCGCCGACGGGACCGTCTACGCGTTTCGCGATCGGACGGAAGAGCGGCGGTTGGAGGAGCTCAAGACAGATTTCATTGCCACTGTCTCCCACGAGCTGCGAACTCCGATCGCAGCGGTCCACGGCGCCGCTCAGACACTCGCGCGCGACGACGTCGTCTTCCCCGACGATTTGCGTCGCCGCCTCCTGTCCGTCATCTCGGACCAATCCGAGCGGCTTGCGCACCTCGTCAACGACATTCTGCTCACGAGCCAGGTCGAGTCCGGCCGTCTGGTTCTCGCGAGCCAGCAAGTCGACGTATCGGAGCTCGCACGCAGGGCGATCGAGGCGGGGCGTGCGCATGCCCCCGCGGAACTCTCGCTGGAGCTCGTGGCACCACGAGCTCTTGCGCCAGTGACCACGGATCGCGACAAGCTCCGCCAGGTGCTCGTGAACCTCGTGGGCAACGCAATCAAGTACTCATCGGGCAGCGGCCGGATAGAGGTTCGCATCGAGCCGCGTGAAAAAGGTCTTCGCATAGCCGTTCGCGACGACGGCGTGGGTATTCCGCAGTCCGAGCAGCAACGAATCTTCGAGAAGTTCTACCGCGTTCCGGAGATGATCAACACAGTCGGTGGTACGGGCCTCGGTCTCTATATCTGCCGCGAGCTGGTCCGCCGTATGGGAGGAAGTATCTGGGTCGAGTCCCGCGAGGGGGCCGGCTCGACATTCTTCGTCGAGCTGCCGCTCGCCTCGGCTTCGACCTGAAAATGCGCACGTAGGGACTCCGCGGCATGCACGGATGGCCCGGGAACGCGCTGATCGAGGTCACTGCCCATGAGCTTCAGATCGAAGCGCGCGCGAGCGACGCGAGGCGCGCATCAAGGCCGCCGAGGACCTTCGTGAGCGGGCCGCGGCATCCGCGAAACACACTGCGGGCTAGCCGTCACACAGGCGCCTTCGCCGCTTGGCCGACGGTCGACTGTCCCCGGCGCGCACACCCGAGCTGTCGCCGAGGCGGTGCTCCGGACATCGGCGCGTACGAGTACGGCACGAACTGACGCCCGGCTACCCGCCTGGCCCATCCCGCCAGGGGCCGTGGCTCCGGATACGGTTCGGGCCTGGTGGCAGAGGAGCGCCGGCTCGACGTCGCGGGACGCCGGATCACGGTTACGAGCCCCGACAAGGTCTTCTTCCTGGAGCGGGGGGAGACGAAGCTCGACCTCGTCCAGTACTACTTGGCCGTCGCCGAGCCGCTCCTGCGCGCTGCGGGCGGGCGGCCGACGCTGATGCAGCGCTTCCCCCACGGCGCGGGAGGAAGCTCGTTCTTCCAGAAGCGCGTTCCCGAGAGTGCGCCCGACTGGCTCGAGACGACGATCGTAACGACGCCGAACGGGACGACCTCCCGCGCGCTCGTGCTCATGGACATGGCGCACGTGGTCTGGGCGGTGAATCTCGCCTGCCTAGGCTTTCACGTCTGGCCGTATCTCAAGGACCGTCCCGACGTCGTGGACGAGCTGCGCCTCGACCTCGATCCGCAGCCTGGAGTCGACTTCGACGACGTTCGCGCGGCGTCGGTCGAGGTGCGCCTCCTGCTGGACGAGCTCGGGATCGTCGGCTACCCGAAGACGACGGGGAACCGCGGTCTCCACGTCTACGTCCGGCTCGAGCCGCGCTGGGACTCGTACCAGGTACGGGCGGCAGCGGTCGCGGCCGCCCGCGAGCTGGAGCGCCGCCGCCCCGAGCTGATCACCGCGGCGTGGTGGAAGGAGGAGCGCGGCCGCCGTGTCTTCGTCGACTACAACCAGAACGCGCCGCACAAGACCGTCTTCGGCCCGTGGTCGGTGCGCGCCCGCCCCGGCGCCCAGGTGTCGGCACCTCTCACGTGGGACGAGATCAACACGTTTCACCCCGACGAGCTGACCGTCGAAAGCGTGCCCAAGCGGCTCGCGGCCCAGGGTGATCCGTGGGAGGGGATGAACGACGACGAGCAGTCGCTCGAGCCTTTGCTCGAGCTGCACGAGCGCGACCGCGCCTCCGGTCTGATGGACGCTCCCTGGCCGCCCGTCTACCCCAAGCAGCCGGACGAGCCGCCGCGGGTCGCGCCGAGCCGGGCGCGCAAGGACGCCGGCTGACTCGTCTTCATCGGACGAGCCGGAAGAAGGCCCGTACCTCGTCGATGAAGAGGTCGGGCTGCTCGAAGGCGGCGAAGTGGCCGCCGCGAGCCGGCTCGTTCCAGTAGCGGATCGCAGAAGTCCTGGAGATACGCAAGAGGGACGCCCTCCGACCAGTCGTCGACCGTCTCGGTCTCAGGCCAACGCGTCCGCCGTAGGCGAGCACGAAGGTCTGCGAGGTCACCCTCGGGGACGTCGATGCGAAACGGGCTCACCTCGTCGTGCACGTTCGTGCGCGAGGCTACTGACGCTCGTTCGACGGCGCCGCCTAAGCTGCCCGGATGGCCGGCGTGGCCTCCGACGACGCCGAGCTCGCTCGCCAGCTCGAGGACGTCCGCGAACAGCAGCGCGCGATCAGCGGTGTCTTGCGCGCCGTCGCGCGTCGCGCCGGCGTCCAGCCGGTCCTCGACGAGGTGGTCGAGGCCTGCGAGCGGCTTTGCAGGGCCGAGTACAGCGCGCTCTACCTGCTCGAGCAGGGGCTCCTTCATGTGGCGGCACACAACAACCTGGCCGACGGTGCCGAGTACGACAGACAACATCCGCATGCTCTCGACCGAACGACGGGTGCCGGTCGGGCGGCTGTGGCACGTGAGCCCGTCCACATCCCCGACATCCAGGAGGACCCGGAATACTCGTACGGCGGACCGACGGAGTACTACCGATCGCTGATCGCGGTCCCGGTCATGGTCGAGGACGAGCTCATCGGAGTCGTCGTTGCCTCCCGGCGCGAACGGCAGCCGTTCACTCCCCAAGACATCGCGCTCGTCCAGACCTTCGCCGACCAGGCGGCGATCGCCGTTGCGAACGCCCGCTTGATGGAGGCGGTCGAGCGGCAGCGGACGGAGCTCGCTCGCTTCGTCTCGCCGCAGGTTGCGGAGCTGATCTCGAGCAAGGAAGGCGAACGACTCCTGGCCGGGCACCGGGCCTATATCTCGTGTCTCTTCTGCGATCTGCGCGGCTTCACCGCCTTCGCCGAAACGGCCGCCCCTGAAGAGCTCTTCGACGTCCTCCGCGAGTACCACGCTGCGGTCGGCGACCTTATTCCGACCTACGAAGGGACGCTCGAACACTTCGCAGGAGACGGGCTGATGGTCTTCTTCAACGATCCGCTCGCGGTCTCAGATCACGAACTGCAGGCCGTCCGGCTCGCGCTGGCCGCACAGGAGCGGTTCGCCCTACTGGCTGAGGTCTGGCGCAAGCGCGGCACGGAGCTCGGGCTCGGAATCGGCATCGAGGCCGGCTACGCGACCATCGGCCGCATCGGATTCGAAGGTCGCTACGACTACGGCGTCCTCGGACCGGTGGCGAATCTCGCCTCCCGGCTCAGCACGCGGGCGGCGGCGGGGCAGACACTCGTCGGCCAGCGCCTGTTCGCAGCTGTGGAGGAGAGCGTGGAAACCGCGCCCGCAGGCGACCTCGAGCTCAAGGGCTTCGCTCGCCCGGTTCCCGCGTATGAGGTTCGCGGGCTGCGCTAGAGGGTGTCGGCGCGTTGCCGCCGGCGCTCGCGTCTGCCAGCCTCGCCCGATCGCTCGCAGCAGCAACGGGTACACGAGCGCGTACCGGAACGGCCTGATCGCCGCCATGTAGGCCCTGCCGAACCGCCCGTTCGGCTTCACGAGCACGGCCATCTGCGCGTGGTAGCCACTGCCGGAGTCGTCCGGAACCCAGCCGATATGCATCACGGCGTGCACGGTCTTGTTGGACAGCTCGGCCGCCCATTCGTCGTGCGTCTGGTAGACCGAGTTGAACACCGCCGGCCCGTCCGCGGCTGCCCGACCCGGCACCGCGCGCAGATCGGGCCCACGCGGCGCTTCAAGCAGATCGGCGGGTAACCGATCACGCAAGGAGCGAACGCGATCGCCGACGCCGGAGCCGGGCCTGTCCCAGCCGAACAGCCCTCCGAGTTTCCAACGGAGGGCGAAGAGCGCACGGAGGACGATCGGCAGTTCGTCATTTCCCCGGCTGGTGAACCACTGCACCAGCCGCGTGAGGTCGTCCGGTCCGCCCGGCGTCGGCAGCTCCCACACGTCCTCGACCGCGAAGTCCTTGGTGATCTCATGAACCCGCCACGGCCGAGAGGTATGCGCGCTCGTCGGAAGCCTCATCCCGCTCAGTCTCGCTGACGAAATATCTCCGCCTCCGTGGCGTTCACATTAGTGGGCGCTAACTGGAGGGGGACGTGCTCGACGTCGCTACAAACGAGAGGGCCCCGGGTCAGCCACTCCGCGCTGTCCGGCCAGCCCCGCGTCGTATGGCGGGGGCCGGGTCGCACCTGCTCCTCGTCGCAAACCCGAATGCCAGCGGCCTCAATGGCAGCAGGGAAACCGTCGATCGCGCCGCGTCGCTGCTCCGCTCGTTTGGGGCGTTTGTCGAGACTCGCTGGACAGGCTCCGCCGGCGAGCTCGACGAGTTCGTCTCCGAGGAGGAGCGGCGCATCGTGCTGATCGGTGGTGACGGGACGCTCCACGCGGTCGCCAATATCTGCGGCCACAAGCCCGAGGTCGCACTGCTGCCGCGCGGGCGGGCGAACAACATGGCGCGGGCGCTCGGCGTGCCGCTCGGCCTCAAGTCCGCCGCCCGGCTTGCGGTCCAGGGGATCGCCCACCCGATCGATGGGATCGCGGTCGAGGCCGATCGGGCTGACCATGACCGCACTGGAAGGCGTGAGCGTGGGCTTCCATGCACAGGCGCGCGCCCTCTACCGCGGCGTCAACTCGGCCGACACGGCGGCGGGTGTCGCCGCCGCGGTTCGCGCGTTCACCAACTTCGCGCCCGTCTCGCTCGCAATCGACGTCGACGGAGCGAGCGAGGTTCGGCGCGTCGGCCAGCTCTTCGTCGTCAACTTTCCCCTCTTCGGTCCCCGACTGTCGGTCGCTCCCGGCGCCGATCCAGGCGACGGCGTGCTCGAAGTCGTCGAGCTCGACGCCGGAAATCGGGCCAGACTCGCCCGCGACCTCGTGCTGCTGAAGCGGGGAACGCATTTGGGCCACGGCGGCGTCAAGATTCGGCTGGCACGGCAGGTTCGGCTGGCGCCCGATGATCGCTCACCGGTCGTCGCCGACACCACAGTGCTGAGCCCGGGACCTGTCGAGCTCGCCGTCCGCCCCCGGGCCGTGCGCATCGTGGGGCCGGGACGATGACGACGTTCGCGCTCCCCGTGCACGCTCTCGGCTCGCATCAGGACGAGGAAGCCTTTACGTCATCGCATTCGCGGCGGCGGCCGTAGGTGCCGGAACGGGGCGGGCGGTAACGACGACTTACCTGCCCGTCCTCCTCGACCGGATCGACGATGCGCCCGGGCTGATCGGGCTCGTGATGCTCGTCAACGCCGCTGCCGGGTTCTCGGTGCCGCTTGTGATCGGCTACTGGAGCGACCAGCGGCGTGCGCGAGGTCTCGGCGCGCGCCTGCCATTCGTCCTCGGCGGGAGCCTCCTCGCGGCCGGAGGGCTGACTGCTGTCGCTCTCGGCGCATCATCGACCTACCTCGCGCTCGCCGTCTTCGCTGCAACGGTCTACATCGGCCTGAACGCGATCACGACCGCTCATCGCGCACTCGTTGCCGAGCTGTTCGGGAGCGGCGAGCGGCCACGGGCGACGAGCGCGCAGGAGCTGGCACTGCTGGCGGGCGGGCTGCTCGGCCTGGCAGCCGGCGGCATCCTGGCGGGTGTCGCACTGTGGGCTCCGTTCGCCGCCGCAGCGCTGCTCCTGCCTCTGACGGCGCTCCCGACCGTGCTCGGCGTCGACGAGCCGAATGCGGCTGCGCACTTGCCGCAGGAGCGCCACGCTCTCCGCTACTACCTCGCGGTCGCCATGCGTCCGGGCGTCCGTGGGTTGCTGCTCGCGGAGTGGCTCTGGGTGATGGGATACGCGGCGCTTCCGGCCTTCTTCATCCTCTACGCGGAGAAGGTTCTCGACCTCTCCCTTGCACGGGCGTCGCTGGTCTTGGCGGCGTTCGGCCTGGTGACTGCCGTCGCGATGTTCGCCGCAGGACGCGTGAAGAGGACCGAGCTCCTCCGGCCACTGCTCCTGGGAGGCATCGCGCTCATGGGTGGAGGCCTCCTCGCCGTTCCACTCTCCACGAACCTGGTCGCCAGCACACCGGCGCTGATCGCTGCCGCGGCCGGTTTCGGGATCGTCTCGACGGTCGGATTCCCGTTCCTCGCGTCCATGATCCCGGACGGCGAGGCGGGCGCCTACACAGCGCTCTTCTTCTCTGTCCGCGCGATCGGGTCGACGGTGGCACTGCCGCTCGCGGGGGCTCTGATCGCCTTCACCGAGAGCTACCGGACGCTCTTCGTCCTCGGCGGATCGTGACGCTGCTCGGCCTCGTCGCGCTTGCCGGGATCCACGTCCCAGAAACGCGGCCGAGCGCTGCGTGGGCTCGTCGTTGGACGACCTCCGTCGCGGCGCTCTACGCCGCCGTGCTCGGAACCGGGGTCCTCGTCGCAGGCACAGGCCTGCAGGGGCTCGACGAGATGGTCTTCCGCTGGGTCAATGCTCTGGGCCGGGCCCGCGCTCTTCGAGTGTCGAGGCCATAGGCGCAGAGGTCCTGGAGATATGTGAGCGGGACGCCTTGCGACCAGTCGTCGACCGTCTCAGGCTCAGGCCAGCGCGTCTGCCGAAGGCGGGCACGAAGGTCGGCGAGGTCACCATCGGGGACGTCGATGCGAAACGGGCTCACCTCGTCGTGCACGGCGTGCGCGAGGCTACTAACCCTGGCGCCACACGGCGTTCCGCGCCCGGCACCTAAGCTGCCCGAATGGCCAGCGTGGCCTCTGACGACGCCGAGCTCGCTCGCCAGCTCGAGGACGTCCGCGAACAGCAGCGCGCGATCAGCGGTGTCTTGCGCGCCGTCGCGCGCAGCGCAGGAATCCAACCGGTCCTCGACGAGGTGGTCGAGGCCTGCGAGCGGCTTTGCAGGGCCGAGTACAGCGCGCTCTACCTGCTCGAGGACGGGCTTCTGCACGTGGCGGCGCACAACACGAAGGCCGGCGGTGGCGAGTACGACAGACAGCATCCGCATGCTCTCGACCGAACGACCGCCGCCGGCCGGGCGGCGGTGGAACGTGCGCCCGTACACATCCCTGACATCCGCGAAGACCCGGAATACTCGTACGGCGGGCCGACCGAGTACTACCGATCTCTGATCGCGGTCCCGATCATGGTCGAGGACGACCTCATCGGCGTCGTCGTTGCTCTCCCGCCATGAACCGCAGCCGTTCACCCCCCAAGCACATCGCGCTCGTCCAGACCTTCGCCGACCAGGCTGCGATCGCGGTCGCGAACGCGCGCTTGATGGAGGCGGTCGAACGGCAGCGGACGGAGCTCGCTCGCTTCGTCTCTCCGCAGGTTGCGGAGCTGATCTCGAGCAAGGAAGGTGAGCGACTCCTGGCCGGGCACCGGGCCTACATCTCGTGTCTCTTCTGCGATTTGCGCGACTTCACCGCCTTCACCGAGACAGCTGCCCCTGAAGAGCTGTTCGACGTCCTCCGCGAGTACCACGCTGTGGTCGGCGACCTCATCCCGACCCACGAAGGGACGCTCGAGCACTTCGCAGGCGACGGGCTGATGGTCTTCTTCAACGATCCGCTCGAGGTCACAGATCACGAGCTGCAGGCCGTCCGGCTCGCGCTCGCCGCGCAAGAGCGGTTCGCCCGGTTGGCCGAGGCCTGGCGGAAACGCGGGACCGTGCTCGGGCTCGGAATCGGGATCGAGGCCGGCTACGCGACCATCGGCCGCATCGGATTCGAGGGTCGCTACGACTACGGCGTCCTCGGACCGGTGGCGAATCTCGCTTCCAGGCTCAGCACCCGGGCGGCGGCGGGTCAGATACTCGTCGGCCAGCGTCTGTTCGCAGCCGTGGAGGAGGGCGTGGAGACCGCGCCTGCAGGCGACCTCGAGCTCAAAGGCTTCGCTCGCCCCGTCGCCGCGTACGAGGTTCGCGGGCTGCGCTAGCGCGGCTATGAGTTCGTGAAGCGCCCGTCTGGCGCGTCGGCGCGCGCTCGTGCCTGCCAGCTTCGCCCAATCGCCCGCAGCAGCAACGGGTACACGAGCGCGTACCGGAACGGCCTGATCGCCGCCATGTACGCCCTGCCGAGCCGCCCATTCGGCTTCACCAGGACGGCCATCTGCGCGTGGTAGCCACTGCCCAAGTCGTCCGGAACCCAGCCGAGGTGCAGCACCGCGTGCACGGTCTTGTTGGACAGCTCGGCAGCCCACTCGTCGTGCGTCTGGTAGACGGAGCTGAACACCGCCCGCCCGTCCACGTCTGTGCGCCCGGGAACCGCGGGCACATCCGGTCCACGGGGCGCCTCGAGCAGATCGGCGGGTAATCGCGCACGCAGCGAGTGCACGCGTTCTCCGATGTCTGAGCCTGGTCGGTCCCACCCGAATAGCCCACCGAGCTTCCAACGGAGGGCGAAGAGCGCGCGGACGACGATCGGCAGGTCGTCATCTCCCCGGCTGGTGAACCACTGCACCAGTCGTGGAAGGTCGTCCGGTCCGCCCGGCGTCGGCAGGCCCCACACGTCCTCCACATCGAAGTCTTTGGTGATCTCATGAACCCGCCACGGCCGAGAGGTATGCGCGCTCGTCGGAAGCCTCATCTCGCTCAAGTCTCGCTGACGAAATATCTCCGCACCGGCGGCGTTCACATTAGTGGGCGCTAACTGGAGGGGATGTGCTCGACGTCGCTACAAGCGAGAGGGCTGCGGGTCAGCCGCTTCGCGCGGTCCGGCCGGCGCCGCGTCGTATGGCGGGGGCCGGGTCGCACCTCCTCCTGGTCGCAAACGCGAATGCCAGCGGCCTCAACGGCAGGAGGGAAACCGTCGATCGCGCGGCGTCGCTGCTCCGCTCGTTCGGGGCGTTCGTCGAGACCCGCTGGACCGGCTCCGCCGGCGAGCTCGACGAATTCGTCTCCGAGGAGGAGCGTCGCATCGTGCTGATCGGTGGTGACGGGACGCTCCACGCGGTCGCCAATATCTGCGGCCACAAGCCCGAGGTCGCACTCCTGCCGCGCGGAAGGGCCAACAACATGGCGCGGGCGCTCGGCGTGCCGCTCGGCCTCAAGTCGGCCGCCCGGCTTGCGGTCCAGGGGATCGCCCACCCGATCGACGGAATCGCGGTCGAGGCCCTCGGGCTGACCATGACCGCCCTGGAAGGCGTCAGCGTGGGCTTCCACGCGCAGGCGCGTGCCCTCTACCGCGGCGTCAACTCGGCGGACACGGCGGCCGGTGTCGCCGCCGCAGTTCGCGCGTTTACCCACTTCGAGCCCGTCTCGCTCGCTCTCGAGATCGACGGCGAGAGCGAGGTTCGGCGCGTCGGCCAGCTCTTCGTCGTCAACTTTCCGCTCTTCGGTCCCCGACTGTCGGTCGCTCCCGGCGCCGATCCAGGCGACGGCGTGCTCGAGGTCGTCGAGCTCGACGCGGGAAACCGGGCCAGGCTCGCCCGCGACCTCGTGCTGCTGAAGCGGGGAACGCATGTGGGCAACGCCGGCGTCAAGATTCGGCCGGCGCGGCAGGTTCGGCTGGCGCCCGATGGTCGGTCGCCGGTCGTCGCGGACACGACAGTGTTGAGCCCGGGGCCGGTCGAGCTCGCCGTCCGCCGCCGGGCCGTGCAGGTCGTGGGGCCGGGACGATGACGACGTTCGCCTTCCCCGCACGCACCTCGTCCCGCGTCGGACGAGGCAGCCTTTACGTCATCGCATTCGCGGCGGCGGCCGTCGGCGCCGGGGCCGGACGCGCAGTGACGACGACGTACCTCCCCGTCCTCCTCGACCGGATCGACGATGCGCCCGGGCTGATCGGGCTCGTGATGCTCGTCAACGCCGGTGCCGGGTTCTCGGTGCCACTCGTGATCGGCTACTGGAGCGACCAGCGGCGTGCGCGAGGCCTCGGCGCGCGCCTGCCGTTCGTCCTCGGCGGGAGCCTCCTCGCGGCCGGAGGGCTGACGGCCGTCGCTCTCGGCGCGTCGTCGACCTACCTCGCGCTCGCCGTCTTCGCTGCAACGGTCTACGTCGGCCTGAACGCGATCACGACCGCTCATCGCGCTCTCGTTGCCGAGCTGTTCGGGAGCGGCCAGCGGGCACGGGCGACGAGCGCACAGGAGCTGGCGCTGCTGGCGGGCGGCCTGCTCGGACTGGCAGCCGGCGGCATCCTGGCGGGTGTCGCACTATGGGCTCCGTTCGCCGTCGCAGCGTTGCTCCTTCCGCTGACGGCGCTCCCCACCGTGCTCGGCGTCGACGAGCCGCACGCGGCCGCGCACGAGCCGCAGGAGCGCCACGCTCTCCGCTACTACCTCGCGGTCGCCACGCGCCCGGGCGTCCGTGGCCTGCTGCTCGCAGAGTGGCTCTGGGTGATGGGGTACGCGGCGCTTCCCGCCTTCTTCATCCTCTACGCGGAGAAGGTTCTCGACCTCTCCCTTGCACGCGCGTCGCTGGTCCTGGCGGCGTTCGGCCTGGTCACTGCCGTCGCGATGTTCGCCGCAGGACGCGTGAGGAGGACCGAGCTTCTCCGGCCACTGCTCCTGGGAGGCATCGCGCTCATGGGTGGAGGCCTCCTCGCCGTTCCACTCTCCACCAACCTTGTCGCCACCACACCGGCGCTGATCGCCGCCGCAGCCGGTTTCGGGATCGTCTCGACGGTCGGATTCCCGTTCCTCGCATCCATGATCCCGGAGGGCGAGGCGGGCGCCTACACAGCGCTCTTCTTCTCTGTCCGCGCGATCGGGTCGACGGTGGCTCTGCCGCTCGCGGGGGCTCTGATCGCCTTGACCGAGAGCTACCGGACGCTCTTCGTCCTCGGCGGGACCGTGACGCTGCTCGGCCTCGTCGCGCTTGCCGGGATCCACGTGCCGGAAACGCGGCCGAGCGCTGCGTGGGCTCGTCGCTGGACGACCTCCGTCGCGGCGCTCTACGCCGCCGTGCTCGGAACCGGGGTCCTCGTCGCGGGCACGGGCCTGCAGGCACTCGACGAGATGGTCTTCCGCTGGATCAATGCTCTGGGGCCGGGTCCCGAGCTGCTCTTCGAGGTCCTCGAGCAGCCGGCGCGCAACTACGCACTCCTCGGCACCCTCATCTTCGGGGCGGCGCTGCTCCTTCGGCCGCACAAGCTCGGGCGGCTCTTCGCCCTCGAGCTCGTCTCCGTCGGTCTTGCCCTCGCGCTGCTCCAGGCGCTGTACGCGGTCTTCGACCGTCCGCGCCCGTCCGAGGTCTTCGAGCGCGCCGAGATCGCACTGGCGTATGGCCACAACTGGGCGTCGATCGAGTCCTTCCCGAGCGGTCACATGGCCGTCGTGACTGCCCTCGCGGCGTCGGCGTGGTTCGCGATCCCGCAGCTACGGGGGATCCTGGTCGCGTACATCGTGCTCAACGCGTTCACGCGAGTCTCGTTCGGCGCGCACTTCCCGGCCGACGTCGTGGCCGGCGCGGCGCTCGGGTATGGCAGCGCGCTCGCCGCCCGCTCGCTGTTCGCGCAGACCGCGGCGCTGCGTGAGCGAGCGGAGAAGCCGGAGCTGGTGACCCTGAGCTCTGACAACACTCACGCGGTGATGCCGAGCCACGGCGACGTCCCCGACCGCAAGCTCGTCGAGGAGGTGCTCGACAACGTCGGCGGCTTGACGATCGTCGACGACGGCTCCGATCCCGACACCGCCCGCGAGCTCGACCGGATCTCCAAGGAGCTCGGCGTCGAGCTCGTCCGGCTGCCGGAGCACCGGGGAAAGGGAGCTGCCCTACGGACGGGCGTCGAGGCCGTGATGGCGCGGCAGCCTCCGCCTGAGGCGGCGGTCCTGATCGACGCCGACGGACAGCATCCCGCGAGCGCGATTCCCGCCCTCATCGAGGCCGCGTCGTCTGCCGAGCTCGTCATCGGCGACCGGTTCGACGATCTCGGCGCGATGCCGCTGAAGCGCCGGCTCGCCAACCAGACGAGCCGCAGGCTCCTCGAGCTGACGACGGGACACCGTGTTCGCGACACGCAGTCCGGCTTCCGGGTCCTCCGCGGCCGCGCCCTCGCGCTGCCGATCTCCGGGAACGGCTACGAGGCCGAGAGCCGCCACCTGAAGTCGCTGCTGGTGCGCGACGTCGACGTCGCCTGGGTGCCTATCCCGGCGATCTACGGAGACGAGCGAAGCGGATTCCGGTCGATCCGGGACTCCGCCCGCGTTGTGGCGGCTCTGCTTGGTCCCGTCGGAAGAAATGGGCAGTCGCGAAGCCGATCGCAACGCCGAGGAGGCTTCCGACGAGCACGTCCGACCAGAAGTGAACCCCGAGATACACGCGCGACAGGGCGACCGTGCCTGCAAGGACCAGGAGGGGAATCCTGAACCGGGGGTGAAGCATGCCGACCGCGGTCGCGGCGGCAAACGCGGTCGCAGCATGGCCGGAAGGGAACGACGTCGAGTCCGGGAGCGAGACGAGCGCCTGGATCGCCGGATCGGCGAGTGGCGGTCGGGCGCGCTCGGTCAGGAGTTTCACCAGCACCGTGATGCCTTCGGCGACCGCCGCGGCTCCGGCGGCCGCGAGCGCGGCCGTCGGCAGCGCACGTCGTTTGGCTGCGTCGCAGCAGCCGCCCGCCACCGCGAAGAGCGGCCACTTCACCCACCAGGCTGAAGCGACGACGAGAACCGCGGTTAGTGGGCTCCAGTGGAGCGCGTGCAGCCACTCGAGGGCGTTGCCGTCCAACTGGGCAAGTTGACGACTGAGCTCTGACAGAGCGCATCAGGATAGCGGCGAAAGGTGTGGGCAGCCCTACCACGGAAACCGCTGTCGCATGCCACCATTCCGGCACGGTGACCACCTTCCTCGTCGTCGACGACCATCCGACGTTTCGCAGGACGGCGCGGACGCTGCTGGAGAGCGAGGGTTTCGAGGTCGTCGGCGAGGCGGTTGACGGAGCCTCGGCCATCGAGGCTGCGGCGTCCCTTCAGCCGGATGTGGTCCTCCTCGACATCTATCTCCCGGACATGGAGGGGTTCGAGGTCGCCAAGGCGTTGGGGCGGAACGGCAATCCGGCCGCAGTCATCTTGACCTCGAGCCGCGACTCGCGCGATTTCGGCCCCCTGGTCGAACGAAGCGGGGCTCGCGGCTTCATCGCGAAGGCCGATCTGTCCGGTCCGGCTCTGGCGGCGCTCCTGGAATGAGCCGGACGACGCGCCTCTGGCTTCTCGTCGCGCCGGCAGCCGTGGTCATCGGGGCGACGGCCTCGGCGCTTATGTACTTCAGCGAACACCAGGACGTGCCGCGTCTGCAGGCCGTCCTCACGGCGCTCATCGGCGGCTCGTTCATCGTCGCCGGCCTGATCGCGCGCACGAGGCGGCCGCTGAACCGCACCGGACTCCTGATGATCGCCGTCGGGTTCGCCTGGTTCGTGAGCGCGGGGCTCATGGCCTCGAACGAGTCGCTGCCCTGGACCATCGGCCTCTCGCTGAGCGCGGTTCCGGCCGGCTTCCTGGTTCACCTGCTGATCGCCTACCCGAGCGGCCGGCTGCAGTCGCGGTGGGAGCTCGGCCTCGTCGTGACCGGCTACGTGTTCGTCACGGTCGCACATTTCGTGTACATCCCGGTCGACGCGGATCCGTTCGGGTGCGCGCCCGAGTGTCCGGACAACGCGTTTCTCGTGGAGGACAGCGAGACGATGCGGTTGTTCGCCGTCTCGTGGATTCAGCTGCTCGCGGTCGTCTATCTCCTCGCCGTCGTCGTCACGCTCGTCGGCCGCTGGCGCCATTCGAGCCCCGCGGCACAGCGTGCCCTTGCGCCCATCCTGCTGGCAGGCGCGGCGACGATGCTCCTCTTCGCGCTGAGCGTCGGGGCCCAGCCGTTCTCGGAGACTCTTGCCGTCGCCGCCAGCTGGGCAGCATCGGTTGCGCTGATCGGTGTGCCGTTCCTGTTCCTGTGGGGGCTGCTCCAGACCCGGCTGGCGCGCGCCGATATCGGCCGAGCGCTCGCCGAGGAGCCGGTGGGCGGCGTGCAGCAGCGGATGCGGGAACTGCTCCGGGACCCGACCGCCGAGCTGCTCTACGCCTGCGACGATCCGCCGTCGACCTACGTCGACGTCGACGGCAGGCCGCGCGAGCTCGTTGCCGAGCCCGGCCGAGCGGTCACTCCGATCGAGCGGGAAGGCCGTGCGCTGGCCGCGATAGTGCACGACGAAGCCCTGCTGGAGGAGCCTGAGCTGCTCGAGCAAGTCGCGGCCGCGGTCGGTCTCGAGATCGAGCGAGACCAGAACCTCTTCGCGCTGCAGGCGAGCGAGCGGCGCAGTCGTGCGCTGATCGAGGCGATGCCGGACAACATGTTCCGGATCAGTCGGGACGGGGTCATTCTCGACATCCAGGAGACGCCGGCTGGGAGCGCAGGCCAGCCGTCCAGGCCAAAGTCGGATCGAGCGCCTACGACTACCCGGTGAAGCGGGAGATCATCGAACGCGTGATGGCGGCGGGCAGGCGCGCGCTCGATACGGGCGAGCTCCAGACCATCGAGTGGACGCTCGAGAGCCAGGACGAAGTGCGCCACCAGGAGGGACGGTTCATGCCGAGCGGCGACGACGAGTTCTTCCTCGTCGTCCGTGACGTCACCGAGCGCAAACAGCGAGAGGCGCAGCAGAGGGCCCTCCACCGCGTCGCGCTCGCGGTCGCCAGCGAGGCGCGGTCCGAGCAGATCTTCGACCTCGTCGCCGAGAAGATCGCCCGCGTTCTCGGCGCGCATTCCGCGAACCTCGTCCGCTTCGAATCCGGCGGCATCGAGGCCGTCATCGTCGGCGCCTGGCGACAGCCGGGCATCGACGGTTTCTCGATCGGAGAGCGGTTCCCGCTCGAGGGCACCGCATCGGAGATCGTGTTGAAGACGGGCCGGCCCGTCCGCCGGGAGCGGTCGGAGCCGGATCTGACCCCCGGGCTCGCCGAGGAGATGAGCGAGCTGGACATCCACTCTCTCATCGCCGCTCCGATCACGGTCGCCGGCCGCCCTTGGGGTGCTGTCGTCGCGTCGCTCACCGGCGACCTTCCTTTCCGCCGCGCGTCGAGGAGAGGCTAGCCAGTTCACGCGCCTGGTCTCGCTGGCGCTCGCGAACGAGGAAGCGCGAGAGCAGCTGGCTGCCTCGCGAGCCCGCCTGGTGTCCGCCGGCGACAAGGAGCGACGACGGCTCGAACGGAATCTCCACGACGGCGCCCAGCAGCGGCTCGTCTCCGTGTCGGTGTCACTGCGGCTGGCGGAGGCGCAGCTGAAGAAAGGCGAGTGAGCGAAGCCGCCAAGCTCATGTCCGAGGCGAGCGAGGAGCTCGGCGTCGCGCTCGAGGAGCTACGCGAGCTCGCGCGGGGCATCCATCCGGCCGTGCTGACCGAGCGCGGGCTCGGGCCCGCCCTCGCGACACTCGCCGACCGCGCACCGCTTCCCGTCGAGGTGGACGGGTTGCCGGTGCAACGGTTCCCGGGTCAGGTGGAGGCGGCCGCGTACTACGTCGTTTCCGAGGCGCTCGCCAACGTGGCCAAGTACGCGGACGCTTCGTCGGTCACCGTCAAGGTCGGGCGCGAAGACGGACGGGCCGTCGTGGAGGTCGCCGACGACGGCGTGGGCGGCGCGAATCCAAGGCTCGGGTCCGGTCTGTACGGCCTGACCGACCGGATCGAGGCGCTCGAGGGTCAGTTGCGCATCAAGAGCCCGCCCGGCGAAGGGACAGTGATCCGAGCGGAGATCCCATGTCCGTAGCCCGCCCCTCGATCGAGCTGCCCACGGGCACGGTGACGTTTCTCTTCACGGACATCGAGGATTCGACCGGCCTCGTCCGCGAGCTCGGTGACGTCTATGTGCAGGTGATCTCCGATCATCGGCGGCTCGTCCGAAGCGCGGTCGAGGAGCACGGCGGTTACGAGGTCGACTGTCGCGGCGACGAGTTCTTCCTGGCGTACAGCGATGCGCAGGCTGCGGTCGACACCGCGCTCGCGATCCAGCGGAGCCACGAGTCGCACACGTGGCCCGGCGGCCGGGAGGTGCGGGTCCGCATCGGCGTGCACACCGGCCGGCCCTCGATCGAAGAGGACGACTACGTCGGCATCGACGTCCACTGCGTCGCCCGCATCTGCGCCGCGGGGCACGGCCGGCAGGTGCTGCTCTCGAAAGCGACTGTCGAGAGCATCGACGACGTGGCCGTCAGGGACCTCGGAGAGCACGAGCTCAGGGGTCTCCAGGCGCCCGAGCGGATCTTCCAGCTGCTCCGTCCGGAGCGGACAGACGACTTTCCGGTGCTGCGGCTCCCCAGCGCGGCGGGCGGCGACACCTACGGCGAGATCGTCGACGGCCGGCAGCGCTCGAGCGGGACGCTCCGCGTGACGATCGCCGAAGATGCGGTTCTGCTCCGCGAGGGCATGGCCCGCCTCCTCCGTGAGTCGGGCTTCGAGGTCGTCGGACAGTCGGGCACCGCCGACGACCTCATGCTGAAGGTGCGCAGCTACGCGCCCGATGTCGCGATCGTCGACATCCGCATGCCTCCGACCCAGACGGACGAGGGTCTCCGGGCCGCGCGGGAGATCCGTGAGCGGCATCCCGACGTCGGTGTGCTCGTGCTGTCCCAGCACGTGGAGCCCGACTACGCGATGGAGCTCCTGGCGGAGAGTGCGGAGGGGGTCGGCTACCTGCTCAAGGACCGGGTTTCCGACATCGACGAGTTCGCGGCTGCCGTCCGCCGGGTGGCGGAGGGCGGCTCGGCGCTCGACCCCGCGCTCGTCACGCAACTCGTCGGCCGCCGCCGGAAGCGCGGCCCGCTCGACGACCTGACGCCGCGCGAGCTCGAGGTTCTCGAGCTGATGGCGGAGGGGCGGTCGAACAAGGCGATCGGCGAGCGGCTGTTCATCACCGCGCGAGCGGTCGAGAAGCACACCACGAGCATCTTCCGGAAGCTCGGCCTCGCGCCTGCTCTCGAGGACCACCGGCGCGTCCTCGCGGTGCTCGCCTTCCTGCACTCCTGACCGTCTCGAACTGGTGAAGCACGTGTGGGGGTAGCCCCACCATCAGACGCCTGGTAGCCACCTGCCCGACGAGGGCACGCGCAGCGACTCTGGAGAGTCAACTCAGCTCGAAGGAGACGAATCGTGTCATCCACCGCAACGCACTGGACAGAGCTGGCGCGGAGGACGGGAAACGGCGTCGACGCGGCACTGCTCTGGAGCAAGTCGAACCAGCGAGTGAAGGTTTGCGTCAGCGACGGGCGGCTTTGCCACTACCTCGATTTCGAGGTCGCGAGCGCCCTCGCGCTGAGCGAGTTCAAGTCGCCGTTCGTCGACGCGGTCTCACGACTCGGTCTGGGAGAGGAGGGTCATGAGCGACCCGATCGACAGGGAGCGGAGAGCGGCCCACGAGCGGCTCTCCACCGGCGCGCTCTCGCGCTGGATGAACGCGAACGCCGCCCACCCCTGGCGCGTGATCGGTGTGTGGATCGGCATCTTCGCCGCGCTGATCGTGCTTGTCGGCGCGGTTGGAGGCGACCTCCGCGACGAGTTCGAGATCCCCGGGTCGGAGACGCAGAAGGCCACGGATCTGATCGAGGCCGAGTTTGCGTCCGAGCAGGGTGGCGTGCTCAACGTCGTGTTCGCTGCGCCTGAGGGCCAGAGGCTCGACACGCCGGAGCGCAAGGCGGCCGTCCAGGAGGCGATCGCCCGCCTCCGTTCGGACGAGTTCAAGCCCAACGGTGAGGACGCCGGCCTCGAGAGCGTCGGCAACCCGTTCAGCGAGAACACGTTCTCCGACGACGGGCGCATCGCGTACGCGGAGGCCCAGTTCAGCGAGACGATCGAGGACGAGGACCGCGACGCGGTCGTCGCGGTCGAAGACGCGGTCCGCGAGACGGTCGCGCCCGCCGGCGTCACCGTCGAGTACAACGGCGAGGCGGAGTACCCGCCCGTCGAGCAGGGCACCTCCGAAGTCCTGGGACTGCTTGCGGCGATCGTCGTGCTACTGGTCGTGTTCAGGACGTTCGTGGCCACCTCGATCCCGATCGCGCTCGCGCTGACGGCGGTTGCGACGGCGTTCTTCCTGCTCTTCCTCCTCGCGGGCATCACCGACGTGAACACGATCACGCCGATCCTCGTCTCGATGATCGGGCTCGGAGTCGGGATCGACTACTCGCTGTTCATCGTCACCCGCTTCCGCCAGCTGCTGCACGACGGCCTCTCACCCCGTGAGGCTGCCGCCGAAGCCGGTGCGTCGGCGGGACGGGCGGTCCTGTTCGCAGGCCTGACGGTCGCTATCTCCGTGAGCGGTCTGGCGTTCTTCGGCCTCGACTTCGTGACGAAGCTCGGCGTCGGCAGCGCCCTCGGCGTACTCACGACCGTGCTGATTGCGAACTCGCTGCTGATCGCGGTGCTGGCGAAGCTCGGCCACAAGGTCGACCGGCTGAAGGTGCCGTTCTTGCGGCCGATCGACGATTCGGAGGCGGCGCGCGAGAAGACGCTGGTGGCCCGCTGGGGCCGTTTCGTGACCGCCCATCCCCGTGGCGTCTTCGGAGTCGCGCTGGTCGTGGTCCTCGCTCTCGCGTCGACCTCGGCGCTCGTTCGGCTGGGCGCAGCAGACCAGGGGACCCAGCCCAAGAAGCAGACGAGCCGGAAGGCGTACGACCTGCTCGCCGAGGGCTTCGGGGCCGGCTTCAACGGCCCAATCCCGATCGTCGTCGACGTGAACGACGACCCGCAGGCGCCGCAGAGGATCTACGACCGCGTGAGGGGCGTAGCGGGCGTCGCCTCGGTGGCGGAGCCCCAGCTGAACGATGAAGAGACGGTGGCAATCGTCTTCGTGACGCCCGATTCGGCGCCGCAGGACGAGGCGACCGACAACCTCGTCGACCGAGTCAGAGGCGAGGTCGTGCCCGCGTCGACCGCAGGCGGCAACGCAGCAGCCTATGTCTCCGGCCAGACCGCGGCGTTCAAGGACATCGCCGACCGGATCATGGAGCGCCTGCCGTTGTTCCTGCTCTTCATCGTCGGCGTGACCTTCATCGTCCTGGCGATGGCGTTCAGGTCGATCGTCATCTCGCTGACCGCCGCGGTCACGACGATCCTGTCGGCGTTCGTTGGGTTCGGCGTGCTGACCCTCGTCGTCCAAGAAGGGCAGCTGCTCGGGCTGACCGGGCTCGACCGGACCGGTCCGATCGAGACCTTCGTGCCGCCGATCGCGTTCGCGATCCTGTTCGGGCTCTCGATGGACTACATGGTGTTCCTGATGAGCCGGATCCGCGAGGAGCACGTGAACGGGCTCACGACGCCGCTCGCGATCGAGCACGGCATCGCTGCGATCGGCCGAGTCGTGGTCGCCGCTGCGCTGATCATGGGGACGGTCTTCGCGGCCTTCATCCTCAGCGCCGACCGGGTTCCGAAGGAGTTCGGGCTCCTTCTGGCGGTGGCGATCCTGACTGACGCGCTCATCGTCCGGATGACGCTCGTTCCCGCGTTCCTGACGATGCTCGGCGAGAAGGCGTGGTTCATCCCGCGCTGGCTCGACCGGCTCCTGCCGAACATCACCATCGAGCCGCCCCAGGATGGTGAAGCTCCTCCGAGGTTCACCGAGCAGCCGGTGCAGGTTCCCAGCGGTCCATGACGACCGCGCCGGTCTGCCGGGCTGCGGCTCGGCAGGCCGGTCGCTCAGGCGGCGGATCGAAGCGAGCGGTCCACGGCATCGGGCGAGAGCACGTGCTCGATCACCATCGTCGCCGCGCCGATCACTCCGGCCCGGTCACCGAGCCGTGACGGGACGATCCGGAGGTCGCGGGTCGCCAGGGGAAGCGAGCGGCTGAAGATCCCTTCGCGCACGCCAGCCAGGAGCTGTGCGTGCGCCTCGGCGATGTCGCCGCCGATCACGATCACGGCGGGGTTGAAGAAGTTGACGGTGCCGGCCAGCACCTCGCCGAGGGTTCGGCCCGCGTCACGCACCATCCTGATCGCGCCGGCGTGGCCGCTACGGACGAGCCGGACGACGTCGCGGCTGCGTGCGGCGTCCTCGCCCTGGCCGGCGAGCCGCTCGGCGAGAGCCTGCCCTCCGGCGATCGCTTCCAGGCAACCGATGTTCCCGCAGCGGCAGACGACATCCTCGCTGCTCGTCGCGCGGATGTGGCCGATGTCGCCGGCGGCTCCCCGCGCGCCGCGATGGATGTGCCCGTCCGCGACGATGCCGCAGCCGATCCCCGTTCCGACCTTGATGAGGAGCAGGTGCTCGGTCTCCCGCCAGTGCGTCCGATGTTCGCCGCGGGCCATGATGTTGACGTCGTTGTCGACCAGCACGGGCGCGCTGTAGCGGTCGGCGAACCATTCCGGGATGGGAAAGTCGTCCCAGCCCGGCATGATCGGCGGGTTCACCGGCCGACCACTGTCGAACTCGACGGGGCCCGGCACGCCGACGCCGATCCCTCGCACGTCGTCGCCGGACCGCCCGACCTCCTCCAGGAGCTCCGTGAACCGCTCGGCCAGCCATGCGAGGGCCGGCTCGGGCCCGAGGGCGATGTCCAGGTCGGCCGCGCGCTCGGCGAGCGGAGCTCCGACGAGATCGCTGACCGCCACCCGGGCATGAGTTGCGCCCAGGTCGCCGACCAGGACGACGCCGGCATCGCGGTTGAACGTCAGGACGGCGGGGGGGCGGCCGCCGGTCGAGACGCTGCCGCCCGCATCGACGACGAGGCCCGTTGCGAGCAGGGTGTCGACACGTTGCGCGACCGTGGAGCGCGCCAGGCCGGTCACCCTGGCCAGGTCCGCGCGTGTCACCGCGACCTCTTCACGGATCAGATGCAAGAGCGCCCCCGCACTCGTCGGCGACGAGACGGCGGGCGAAGGCTTCGTCACCATTCGGTTGAAAGTAAAGCACGGCTTGGACGAAGTACGCCACCTTTTGCTTGACAGATGGACGAAGTACGGTTTAGGTTCCCAGGCCGATGCCGCTCAACGCCGCGATCGCAGGCACAGGGTTCATCGGAAGGGTCCATGCGCGATCCCTCCGCCTCGCCGGTATCGAGCTCGTGGGTGTCGCCGCCTCGTCTCCGGAGTCCGCGTCGGCCGCGGCCGCCGAGCTCGGCGCGGGTCGGGCGTACGACACGGCCGAGGATCTCCTCCGCGATCAGAGCGTCGACGTCGTCCACATCTGCACGCCGAACCACCTCCACCTGTCGCTCGCCGAGGCTGCGCTGGCGGCGGGCAAGCACGTGATCTGCGAGAAACCGCTCGCGATGGATGCCGCCGGCGCACAGCGCCTCGTCGACGCCGCGGCCGAGTCGGGACTGCAGGCGGCGGTGCCGTTCGTCTACCGCTACTACCCGACGGTCCGCGAGGCCCGTGAGCGCGTCGCGAGCGGGCAGACCGGTCCGTTGCGCCTGCTCCACGGCACGTATCTGCAGGACTGGCTGCTTCGCCCCGACGACGCCAACTGGCGCGTGGACGAGGAGCTCGGAGGCGCCTCCCGCGCCTTCGCCGACATCGGCTCGCACTGGTGCGACCTGGCCGAGTTCGTCTCCGGCCATCGCATCACGCGGCTGTCGGCGCGGATGCTCACCGCGGTGCCCGAGCGAGTCCGCGACTCGGGCCGGCAGGCGTTCGGTTCGGGCGGCGACGGCGGAGGCCTGCGCCCCGTCTCGACCGAGGACGCGGCGGTCGTCCAGTTCGAGACCGACGACGGCGCCCTTGGATCGGTCGTCGTGAGCCAGATCTCGGCCGGCCGCAAGAACCGGCTCTGGATCGAGCTCGACGGAAGCGACGAGGCGATCGCCTTCGACCAGGAGCATCCGGAGGAGCTCTGGAGCGGGCGCCGCGAGGCGCTCACGATCCTCCGGCGCGATCCGGCGACGCTGTCGCCCGCGGCTGCACGACTCGCGTTCCTCCCGGGCGGCCACCCGCAGGGATACGCGGACTGCTTCGACGCCTTCGTGGCCGACTTCTACGACGGCGTGCGCGACGGAGAGCTGCCGGACGGAACCCCGACGTTCTCCGACGGCCTGCGCGCCGCGCTGATCACCGACGCAGTCCTGACCTCGGCTCGCGAGGGCCGCTGGGTCGACGTCGAGGCGCCCGTTGTCTCCCCCGCGGTGGTGCAGTGAAGCTCGGATTCCTCACCTCGTGTATGCCCGAGCGAGACCTCGCCGACATCGCCGCGTGGGCGTCGGCCGCCGGCTACGAGGCGCTCGAGCTGGCCGCGTGGCCCCACCTCGGCGACCGGCCGTTCACGGCGAGCCACGTCAAGGCGGACGCGTTCGACGAGGCGGAGGAGGAGCGGGTCCGCACGGTGCTCGACGACAACGGGCTCGTCCTCTCAGGGCTCGCGTACTACGACAACAACCTCGCGCCGGACCCCACGGAGCGCGAGACCTACCACGCGCACCTCCGCGCCTGCATCGACGCAGCCGCCGCGCTGGGCGGCGTTCCGGTCGGGACGTTCATCGGTCGCGATCCCGGGCGCAGCGTCTCGGAGAACCTGAGCGAGGCCGAGCGCGTGTTCCCGCCGCTCGTCGACTACGCCGGCGAGCGCGGCGTGCACCTGATGATCGAGAACTGCGTGATGGAGGGCTGGCACCCGGACGGCTATCCGGGGAACCTCGCGTACTCGCCCGAGCTGTGGGAGTGGATGTTCGCGCTGGGGCTCTACCTGAACTTCGACCCGTCGCACCTCCTCTGGCTCGGGATCGACCCGGTCGAGGCGCTCAAGCCCTACGTCGCCAACGTTGCGCACGCGCACGCCAAGGACGCGGAGACCTTCCTGGCCCAGCGCAACCGCTACGGCTTCTTCGGTCGTACCTCGACGCGCGAGGAAGATCCATGGGACATGGGCTGGTGGCGGTACCGGATTCCCGGCCTCGGCGAGGTCGACTTCCGCCGGTACGTCGACACGCTCTACGAGGGCGGGTTCGACGGCGTCCTCTCGGTCGAGCACGAGGACCCGGTGTGGGGCGGCTCGCCGGGAATGGTCGAAGCGGGTCTGCGGATCGCCCACAACAACCTTCGGGGCCTGGTGGTCCAGTGACGAAGGTCCTCGAGGTCCGCAAACTCGTCAAGGAGTTCCCGGGCGTGAAGGCTCTCCAGGGTGTCGATCTCGACGTGCTCGAGGCGGAGGTGCATTGCCTGCTCGGGCCGAACGGCGCCGGCAAGTCCACGCTCATCAAGTGCGTCTCCGGCGCGATCGAGCCGACGAGCGGCGAGATCCTGTTCCTCGGCGAGCCGCTGCCGCAGGGTGATCCGGCCGGATCGCTGAAGCGCGGCGTCGCGACGATCTACCAGGAGCTCGACCTCGTGCCCGACCTGAGCGTCGCCGAGAGCATCTTCCTCGCCCACGAGCCTCGCCGCGGGCCTCTGCTCGACCTGGACCAGATGTACCGGGAGTCCAAGGCGCTGCTCACCCGGCTGGGACACGAGTCGATTCCCGTCCGCGCCAAGGTCGGGAAGCTGCGGCCTGCGGCGCAGCAGATCGTCTCGATCGCACGCGCGCTCTCGGGCAACGTGCGGCTGCTGATCATGGACGAGCCGTCCGCGATTCTCGACGACGGCGAGATCAGCACACTTTTCGACGTCGTTCGCCGGCTGACCGCGGAAGGCGTCGGCGTGGTCTACATCTCGCATCGCCTGGACGAGATCCGGCGCATCGGCGACCGCGTGACCGTCCTGGCGGACGGGCGCACCGCCGCGACGGGACTTCCGGCCACGACGCCGACCGAGCAGCTCGTCGAGCTGATGGTCGGGCGGAAGGTGGAGCAGCTTTACCCGGACCGCCCGATCGGCACGGACAAGGTCCTGCTCGAGGTTCGCAACGCGCGACGCCTTCCCGCCGTCCGAGGCGTGAGCCTCGACGTCAAGGCCGGCGAGGTCGTCGGCCTCGGAGGGCTCGTCGGCTCCGGCCGGACCGAGCTTCTCCGGCTGATCTACGGCCTCGACCCGCTGGACGAAGGCGAGATCATCCTCGAGGGCAAACCGTTGAGAGCGGGCCATCCCCGGGCGGCCATCCGTCGCGGCCTCGGGCTCGCGCCGGAGGACCGGAAGTCGCAGGCGCTCGTCCTCGACTGGAGCGAGGCGAAGAACGTCACGATCGCCGACCTCGGCCGCTTCTCCCGCATCCTGCTCGACGTTCGGAAGGAGCGCGAGACCGCGCGCAAGCAGCTCAGGGCGCTGAACACGGTTCCGGACGACCCCGACCGCGTCGTCCGCCTGCTCTCGGGCGGCAACCAGCAGAAGGTCGTGCTCGCCCGCTGGCTGCTCCACGAGTGCCGCGTGCTCCTGCTGGACGAGCCGACGAGAGGCGTCGACATCGCGACGAAGGCCGAGATCTACCGGATCATCGGAGACCTCGCGAGCTCCGGCCTTGGCGTGCTGGTCGTCTCGTCGGAGCTCGAGGAGCTCGCGCACATCTGCACACGCGTCCTGGTGATGCGCGAAGGCGAGATCGTCGCCGAGGTCGACGGAAAGGACGCAACCGAGCGAGCGCTGCTCCGCCACGCGGTCGCTCCCACCGATGCCCCCGATCTCGTCGAGGAGGTCGTATGACGGACACTGCCCAGACCTGGCGCGGCGCACTCGGCCGCGCCAAGGCCCTCGAGTTCCAGGAGTACGCCCTCGCGATCGTCGTCGTGCTCCTCTTCGTCGCCGGCGCGATCCTCGAGCCGGAGACGTTCCCGACCTGGGACAACATCCGCAACATGCTTACCCAGGCGAGCGTGGTCGGCGTGCTCGCCATCGGCATGACGTTCGTGATCGCAACGGCCGGGATCGACCTCTCGGTCGGCTCGATGGTCGCTGCAGCCGGCGTCTTCGGCGGGATCATGGTCGGAGACGACGGCACCAGCAGCCTCGTGTTCATCCTTGCGGCGATCCTGTTCGCAACGTTCCTCGGCACGTGCAACGCGACGGCGGTCGCGTACGGGCGGGTCGTGCCGTTCATCGCCACGCTCGCGATGTTCTCGATCGCGAGGGGGTTGGCGCTGCTGCTGAACGACAAGCTGCCGGTTAGCCTGCTCGACCTGAACGGTGGCTCGTTCGGCGACCCGCGCCCGTTCTCGCTGCTCTGGTTCGGCGTCGGGCGGATCTTCGGGATTCCCGTCTCGGTGTACGTCTTCCTGGCGGTTGCGATTCTCGGCTGGGTCGTCCTCAACCGAACGCGCTACGGGCGGTACGTGATCGCAGTCGGCGGGAATCGGGAGGCCGCCCGGATCGCCGGCGTTCCGGTCCGGCGGATCATCTTCAGCGTCTACGTCCTCTCCGGCTTCCTCGCGGGCATCTCCACGGTCCTGCTCTGCGCCCGGCTCGGAAGCGCCTCGCCGGTGAGCGGAAACCTCTACGAGCTCGACGCGATCGGCGCAGTGGTGATTGGCGGAACGAGCCTTGCCGGCGGGCGGGCGTCGATCGTCGGCACGTTCCTCGGCGTCCTCACGTTCGCGCTGATCTTCAGCCTCATGACCCAGCTCAACCTCTCGACCGAGATTCAGCAGGTGACGAAGGGCTTGATCGTCCTCGGTGCCGTCCTGCTGCAGCGCCCGGAGGCGCGGTATTGATGCCCGACACGGCCGGGCCGACCAGTCAACACACGAGGAGGTATGCAATGTCGCGAAAGCGACTGTTCATCTCCGTCGCGGCAGGGTTGGTGCTCGCGATGGGTGTCACTGCCTGCATGGGCGACGACGACGACGAGGCGGCGTCGACGACGGCGACGACCGGCGAGACCGGCACGACGGGCGGCAGCTCGGGCGAGCGGGTCTCGATCATCGCCAGCGTCCCGCCGACCGATCACGGCTGGCTCGGCGCCATCTCGAAGGATGCCCAGGCGGCCGCGGACAAGCACGACGACGTGGACTTCGAGCTGCTCCAGGCTGCGGATGCGGATTCGCAGGCGCAGCAGATCCAGCAGGCGATCTCACAGAAGCCTGACGTCCTGGTCGTCCTGCCCCAGGACGGCGCAGCCCTGACGCCGATCGCTCAGCAAGCCGAGCGCGCCGGCATTCGTGTCGTCAACGTCGACCGCCTCTTCACGGCGCCCGATGCGGCGACCGCCACGATCCTCGGCGACAACTACCAGATCGGCGTCCTCGCGGCGAACTACATCTCCGAGGAGCTGAACTGCCAGGGGAACGTCGTCGAGATCCAGGGCCTGGCCGGCATCTCGGTCACGACTGACCGGACGAAGGGCTTCACGGACACGCTCAGGCAAAAGTGCCCGGACGGCGGCATCAGGATCGTCGCCTCCCAGCCGGGTGACTTCAATCCCGACAAGGGCCTGACCGTGATGGAGAACATCCTCCAGGCCCAGAGCGACATCGACGCCGTCTACACGCACGACGACGACATGGCGCAGGGCGTCGTGCAGGCGATTCGCAATGCCAACCGGGACGACGAGATGTTCCTCACCGGCGTCGGGGGATCGCAGGACGCTATGCAGCAGATCAAGGAGGGCGGCCTTTACCGCGCCACCTTCCTCTACAACCCGAACATGGCCGGGAGCGCGGTGAACATGGCTCGCCTGATCGGCCTCGGTGAGGGTTTCTCCGAGCTCGTTCCGCCGGAGGTGCCCCGCCAGGTGGTCGTTCCAGCCGCGGTCGTGACGCAGGACAACGTCGACGAGTACGAGGAGTACGCGTTCGACTGAGCGCGGAACGCGGTCGTGCGGCCTGCTGGGCGCTCTGGCGTCCGGCGGGCCGCGGCGACTACGCTTTCTCCGTGGAGGGCGCTCTCGCGGAGTGAAGGTCCTCGTCGAAGCCGGTCGCCTCGTGGAGGAGGGAACGACGTTCGTTCTCGCCACCGTGGTTGGAGTCGAGCGGCCGTCCTCGGCGCGCGTCGGCGACCGGGCGCTCGTGACCGAGGACGGGGAGCTCCACGGCTGGGTCGGCGGCGCGTGCACCGAGCCCGAAGTCGTCCGGCTCTCGCTCCTGGCGCTCGCCGACGGCGAGCCGCGCCGTGAGCGGATCGAGAGCCGCTGCGCCTCGGAAGGTGCGGTCGACGTGATGATCGAGCCGCACCGGCCGGCGCTCTTGCTGGCGGTCGTCGGTGACGCGCCGGCCGCCCGGACGCTGCGCGAGCTGGCCGCCGTGATGGGCTGGAACGTCACGTCCACGATCGAGAGAGCAGACGCGATCGTCATCGCCTCGATGGGACGCGGCGACGAGGAGGCGCTGGAGGCGGCGCTGGCGTCAGGTGCGGAATACGTGGGGCTCGTGGCGAGCGCGAAGCGCGCCGGGTCCCTGACTGCGGAGCTTCGCGAGCGCGGGGTGGACGAGGAGTCGCTCGCGCGGATGCGCAGCCCGGCCGGCCTCGACCTCGGGCCGTCCTCGCAGGAGGAGATCGCCGTTGCGATCCTCGCCGAGCTCGTCGCCTGGCGGCACACGCGCGGGCCGTCTCCGACCGAGCTCGTCGAGGAGGCGATCGACCCGGTTTGCGGCATGACCGTTGCCGTCGCCCTTGCGAAGGAGACGGCCGTCCGCGACGGCGTCACGTACTACTTCTGCAGCGCGCACTGCCGCAAGCAGTTCGAAGCCGCGGCCGTCTGAGCTCGTCAGACCTCGGCGTGGATGCGCGTGGTCGCCTCGCGCAGGCGGCCACCTTCGCGCCCGGCCCGGACGGCCATGATCTCGGCCAGGATCGAGATCGCCGTCTCCGCCGGTGTCTGCGCGCCGACGTCGAGGCCGCACGGGCCCGAGACCCGGTCGAGCGCGGCCTCGTCGACTCCCGCTTCGAGCAGGCGCTCGCGGCGACGCTCCTGGTTTCTCCGCGAGCCGAGCGCTCCGATGTAGAAGGCGTCCGTTTCGAGGGCGCCGGTGATCATCGGGACGTCGAACTTGTCGTCGTGGGTCAGGATGACGATCGCAGTCGCGTGGTCCGGCTGCACCTGGGCGATCGTCTCTTCCGGCCACGCGACGATGATCTCCGCGGCGCTCGGCAGCCGCTCCGACGTTGCGAAGCGGGCTCGCGCGTCGGCGACGATCGGCCGCCAACCGATCTCCTGCGCCGCGCGGCACAACGCCTCCGCGGTGTCGACGGCGCCGTAGACCAGGAGTCGCGGAGGCGGCCCATAGACGTCCGCGAAGACCTCGCGGCCGCCGATCTCGTGGACGCCGCTCCGTCCCCTGCGGATGAGTTCGGACGCCTGCTCCGCGAGCTCCTCGGGCGCCTCGCCGACACGATCGCCGTCCTCCGTAACGAGCAGCTCGGCGCCCAGGTCGTCGCCCGAGAGGACCGTCAGTACGACGGCGCGCTCGCCGCGCTCGACGACGTCCAGCAGCCGCTCGACGAGCGGACCGCGCGCTTCCTCCACGAAGACGTCGATCTCACCGCCGCAAGGCAGTCCGACGCTGAGCGCCAGGTCGTCCGAGATCCCGTACGTCAGGAGCCGGGGAGGAGCGCCGGCGAGCACTTCCTGCGCGTACTCGTACACCTCGTTCTCGACGCACCCACCGGAGACCGAGCCGGCAAGCTCGCCCTGCGCGGAGATGCCGAGCTTGGCGCCGACCGGTCGCGGGGCCGAGCGCCGGGTCGCGACGACGGTCGCGAGCGCGACACGGTCGCCGCGCCCGAGCCAGCGGTGGACGTCGTCCCGGATCTCGCGCACGCGGAAATCCTACGTTGAGGCCCGACGGTGGGCGCTTGTTCGGGATGCCGCAGGGACTAAAGTGGCACCCGTGATTGCGTCGACCGGGTGGCAGGTCGGGCTCGCGATCGGCATTGCGGTCGTCGCGGTCGCTGCGGTGATCGTGATCACGATCGTCCTCCTGGCGATGAAGATCGCGAAGCAGGCGAAGACGGCTGAGGAGGCGGTCGAGGTCGTGCGGCAGCAGACGGCCGAGCTCGGCGGCATCGCGAGGATCAACGACTCGGGCGTCAGGATCCTGCACGCCGCGCGGTCCCTGCGGAAGGTGGCGGTCGGGAAGTGACCCTCGCGCTGACCTCGAACGGGTACTGGGTCGTCGCGCTCGGCCTGGGAGCGGCCGCCGCGGTCGTCGTCGCGATCCTCCTGGCGGTGCTTCTCCAGGCCGTCGGAAGCATCGAGAAGTCCGTCGACGGCCTGCTCGAGATCGCCGGCAAGGTCGCCGCCAACACCTCGAACATCCCGCAGCTGGAGGCGACGGCGCCGGTGCTGGCGCAGATCGTCGACGAAGCGGTGATCCAGGACGGCTACATGAACGCGCTCACGGACGGGTACGACGCCGCATGAGCGACCGGGACCTCCTGATCCTCCTGACCGTGGTGCTGGTGGTCGTCGTCGTGCTCGTGCTGGCCGCCGCGCTGATCCTCGTCCGCATGAGGCTGACGAGAATCTCCGAGGGGCTCGCGACGCTGGCCTCCGCCCTCCAGGGCGTCGAGTCGGAGCACCTGCGGCCGCTCGAGCCCGCGGTCAGGGCGATCAACGCGCAGTTCGACGTCGTCCTCGGCGCGTTGCCGGGGATCGCGAGCAAGGCGGCGATGGTCGCCGAGCGGAGGCCGCGATGAGCCTGTGGGTCGCGAACGTCGCGCTCTTCGCCGTGTTCCTGGTCGTCGTGTACCTGCTCCACGGCGTGCTCAGCGCCGCCAGGAGCATCGTCCCGAGCGTGCAGCAGATCGCGGAGTCGGCGGCCGCGGGATCGAAGGACCTCGACGCCGCCGCGCTGCTACTGACCACGCAGGACCAGGTGGAGAAAACGGTCGCTGGCGTCGCGAACTACGGCGGCTCCCTCGACGTGATCCTCGACGACGCCAAATAAGCGATGGAATCGGCAGCCATAGTCACGATCGTCGCCGTCGCACTGATCGTCGCCGCCCTCGTCGTCTACCTCGTCTCGGTGATCGTGCAGCTCCGGAAGATCACCGCCGGCCTGGACGAGGTGATCGTGAGCGTCGGCGAGATCGTCGAGAAGAGCGCGCCCGTCAACGGCGTCGTGACGGCGATCAACGAGCAGCTCGACGCCGGTGTCGACCTGCTCGAAGGCCTGCTGGTCAAGAAAGCCGGAATCGTCGACGCGGTCGGCCTGGTCGAGGGCCTCTACGCCGGATCGGCCGCCGCCGGGTTCAGGAGCTTCCCGGAGAGCACCACGGTCGAGGCGCCGCGCATCGGCGAGGTCTACACCCAGGGCACGCTCACCCTGGCGCGGCTCGGCCGCGAGGCGCCGATCGCGGTCGGGAACCCTGCCGGCCCCGCGCTCAGGGACGTCGAGCGCGGAAGCCTCGCCGCTCGGCTGCTGTATCCCGAGATCCGCCAGTCGAGGCCGGAGTCGCTGCCCAGATCGCCGGTGATCGGCACCGATGCGCCCGTCCAGTACCCGCCGAGCGAGCAGCGCGGCGGGACGACCCCGGACGAGGCGGAGATCCGCGAGAAGGGCCCGTGGTCCGAGGTCGCCGCCGAGGGCATCGTGCCCGCCGAGGCCGGAGGATCGGACGCGCCGCGCGAGATGCTGGCGGAGGATCCGCAGCTCGAGAGCGCCGTCCTGGGAGAGACGACCGCATCCGACGAGCCTGCGACCGAGAGCGGCATCGACCCGAGCGGCGGCGACGAAGCCGACGCGATTGCCGACGGGGGTCCCGAGCTCCCACAGGGAGCCGAGCCCGACCTGAAGGACGCAGCAGCGGCGCGCCGCCAGGTCGATGCCGAGTCGGCCGACTCCAAAGACGGCTCCGACACGTAAGGACAGGAGAGATGCAGACACCTGCGGCATTCGAGTACGAGCGCGCCACCAGCGTCGAGGGCGCGATCGCATCGCTCCAGCGGCACGGCTCCGGTGCGCGGATCATCGCCGGCGGCCACAGCCTGCTTCCGATGATGAAGCTGCGGCTCGCGAACCCCGAGCACCTGATCGACATCAACGACCTCACGGAGCTCTCGTACATCCGCGAGGAAGACGGCGAGATCCGGATCGGGGCGCTGACACGCCACGTGGACCTGTTGAAGTCCGACCTGCTCGCCGAGCACCTGCCGTTGTTCCGCGACGCCGAGAACGTGATCGCCGACCCGGTCGTCCGAAACCGCGGGACGATCGGCGGCTCGCTGTGCCAGGCGGATGCGGCCGAGGACCTCTCGGCGGTCTGCACGGCGGTCAAGGCGAAGACCGTGATCCGCGGCCTCGACGGTGAGCGGGTCGTCGGGATGGAGGACTTCCACGTCGGCCCGTTCATGACCGCCGTGGGCGACGGCGAGCTGCTGACCGAGGTGCGGATTCCGCTCCGCCCGGGCGGCAGCAGCGCGCACGAGAAGGTCGAGCGTCGCGCCGGCGACTGGGCGATCGCGGCTGCGTCGGCGGCCGTCTGGATCGACGGCGGCACGATCGTCGCGGCCGGGGTCGCACTCAGCGCGGTCGGCCTGACGACGATCCACCTGTCGCGGGCGGAGGACCTGCTTCGGGGCAAGGGCCCGTCGGAGGCCCTGTTCGAGCAGGCGGGCCAGATCGCCTCCGAGGACTGCTCGCCAACCGCAGACGGCCGGGGGCCGGTCGACTACAAGCGTCACCTCGCCGGCGTCCTGACGACACGCGCCCTGCGCCGCGCCACGGCACGGGCCCTGCACCAGGAGGTCTGACGATGAACGTCTCGATCACGGTCAACGGCCGGCAGATCTCCCGCGAGATCGAGCCCCGGCAGCTCCTCGTCCACTTCATCCGCGAGACGCCCGGCCTGACCGGTACCCACTGGGGCTGCGACACCTCCAATTGCGGCGCCTGCGTGGTCCAGATGGACGGCGAGCCGGTGAAGTCCTGCACGATCCTGGCGGCGATGTGCGAGGGGCACGAGATCCGCACGGTCGAGGCGCTGGAGGTCGACGGGCAGCTGGACCCGATCCAGATGGGCTTCCACGAGACGCACGCTCTCCAGTGCGGCTTCTGCACGCCGGGCATGCTGATGACGGCGCGCGCCTTGCTGGACGAGAACCCGAATCCCACCGAGCAGGAGATCCGCACCGCGATCTCGGGCGGAATCTGCCGCTGCACGGGCTACAAGAACATCGTCAGCGCCATCCGCTGGGCTGCCGAGCACGAAGCAACCGCGAAACAGGGGGTCTGAGCATGGCGACCGTCGAGAACCTTCCCAGCGCGACGACCGAACGTCCGATCGGCTTCGGTCGGCTGAAGCGGAAGGAGGACGCGCGCTTCATCCGCGGCCAGGGCACGTACCTCGACGACATCCGGCTTCCGGGGATGGTCCACGGCGCCATGCTCCGTAGCCCGTACGCGCACGCGCGCATCCTCTCGATCGACACCTCGAAGGCGCTCGCGCATCCGAACGTCGCCGCCGTCGTCACCGCCAAGGACCTCGAGACGCTCGGGCTCGCGTGGATGCCGACGATCTCCTACGACACGCAGGCCGTGCTCGCGGGCGACAAGGTCCACTTCCAGGGCCAGGAGGTGGCGTTCGTGATCGCGACCGACGAGTACTCGGCGAACGACGCGCTCCAGCTGATCGACGTGGAGTACGAGCCGCTGCCGGCCGTCGTCAACGCCCGCAAGGCGCTCGACGACGACGCGCCGCTGATCCGCGACGACAAGACGGGCCAGCGCGACAACCTCGCCAGCCCGACGTCGGGAGGCCGGCGACGAGGAGGCGACGAACCGCGCGTTCGCAGAAGCCGATACCGTCGTGACGCGCGACATCATCTATCCGCGCTGCCATCCGGCGCCGCTCGAGACTTGCGGCATGATCGCCGACTTCAACCCGGAGACCGGCCAGCTCGACATCTACAACGGCAACCAGGCGCCTCACGCCCACCGGACCGTCTACGCGCACGTCGCCGGGCTCGCCGAGCACATGATCCGGATCCAGTGCCAGGACATCGGCGGCGGCTTCGGCAACAAGATCCCCGTGTATCCGGGCTACGTGTGTGCGATCGCCGGCTCGATCGTGGCCGGCGTGCCCGTCAAGTGGGTCGAGAACCGGACCGAGAACCTCGTCTCCACGGGGTTCGCCCGCGACTACGTCATGCACGCCGAGCTGTGCGCGAAGGGCGGCAAGATCACCGGCCTGCGGGTCGACGCGATCGCCGACCACGGCGCCTTCGACTCGACTGCGCAGCCGACGAAGTTCCCGGCCGGGTTCTTCCACATCGTCTGCGGGTCGTACGACCTCGAGGCGTCGCACGTCAAGGTCAAGGCCGTGTACACGAACAAGGCGCCCGGCGGCGTCGCGTACCGGTGCTCGTTCCGGATCACCGAGGCCGTCTCTCTCGTTGAGCGGATGGTGGATGCACTCGCTCTCGAGATGAAGGTCGACCCGATCGACCTCCGGATGCGCAGCTTCATCGCGCCCGAGCAGTTCCCGTACGAGACCACCACCGGCTGGACGTACGACTCGGGGACTACGCCGAGACGATGCGTGTAGCCATGGAGATGGCCGGCTACGAGGACCTGCGGCGCGAGCAGGCAGAGAAGCGCGCCCGCGGCGAGCTGATGGGCATCGGCGTCTCCTTCTTCACCGAAGGCGTCGGCGCCGGGCCGCGCAAGCACATGGACATCCTCGGGCTCGCCATGAACGACGGCGCGGACCTGCGCGTCCACCGTCCGGCAAGGCCGTGGTCAGCATCAGCGCGCAGACGCAGGGGCAGGGCCACGAGACGACGTTCGCGCAGATCGTCGCCGAGGAGCTCGGGGTCCCCCGGAGGACGTCGAGGTTCGCCACGGCGACACGGACAGGTCGCCCTACGGGCTCGGCACCTACGGGAGCCGCTCGACCCCGGTGTCCGGCGGCGCGGTCGCGGTCGTCTCCGCAAGGTGCGGGACAAGGCGCGCCAGATCGCCGGGACGATGCTCGAGGCGAGCCCGGACGATCTCGCGTGGGAGAAGGGCCGCTGGTACGTCAAGGGCGACCCGGAGAAGGGTGCGCCGATCGAGGAGATCGCGGCCAGGGCGTACAGCGGCGAGGAGCTGCCCGAGGGCATGGAGGGTGGGCTCGACGCCCAGGTGATCTACGACCCGCCCAACCTGACCTACCCCTACGGGGCCTACCTCGCGGTCGTCGACATCGACCCCGATGCAGCCCACGTCTGGGTCAGGCGCTTCATCGCGGTGACGACTGCGGCGTGCGGATGAACCCGATGGTCGTCGACGGCCAGATCCACGGCGGGCTCGCCGAAGGCATCGGCATCGCGCTGATGGAGGTCCTCGCGTTCGACGAGGAGGGCAACTGCCTGAACTCGTCGTTCATGGACTACCTGATCCCGACCGCCCTCGAGACGCCCGACCCGAGCTCGGCGAGACGGTCACGCCGTGCCACCATCCGCTCGGGGCGAAGGGCGTGGGCGAGTCGCCGAACGTCGGCTCACCGCCAGCGATCGTCAACGCGGTCATCGACGCGTTGCACGAGACGCACGGCGTCGACCACATCGACATGCCCTGCACGCCGGCTGTGTCTGGGCGGCGATGCAGGAGCGTCCCGAGCCGCCGGAGTGACCAGGTCACGGGCGAGGCGGCAGCGAGATCCGCCAGCTCGTGCCCGACATCGAGACGCTCGCCCGGCGTCTCGCCGACACCGACTATCTCGCCGACGAGGGCCTGGCGACCTCGATGTTCCTGAGCCTGCGCCTGCCGCAGCCCCTGCTGCTCGAGGGCGAGGCGGGCGTGGGGAAGACCGAGGCCGCGAAGTCACTTCGACCGTGCTGGACACGCCGCTCGTGCGGCTGCAGTGCTACGAGGGCATCGACGTCGCTGAGGCGCTCTACGAGTGGAACTACCCCCGGCAGCTGCTGAGCATCCGGCTCGCCGACTCCAGCGGCTCGCCGCTCGGCGAGGAGGAGCTCTTCGGCCCCGACTACCTGATCGCCGACCGCTCCTCCGCGCGCTCGAGCACCCCGGCCCGCGGCCGGCGGTCCTCTTGATCGACGAGATCGACCGGGCCGACGACGACTTCGAGGCCTTCCTGCTCGAGCTGCTGCGGACGCCAGCGTGACCATTCCGGAGATCGGCACGATCCGGGCCACGCATCCGCCGGTCATCGTCCTGACCTCCAACCGGACGCGCGACCTGCACGACGCCGTCAAGCGGCGCTGCCTGTACCACTGGATCGCCTACCCGACGCCGGAGCGCGAGGTGGAGATCGTCGCCGCCGCGTCAAGGGCTCGTCGGAGACGCTCGCGGTTCAGGTCGCGAACGCGGTCTCGCGGATGCGGAACAGCGACGTGCAGAAGCCGCCGGGAATCGCCGAGTCGATCGACTGGCTCGCTGCCCTGAACCTGCCGGCATCGAGCAGCTCGACGCTGCGGCCGTGGACCGCACGCTCGGATCGGTGCTGAAGTACAGCGAGGACCAGGAAGTGGTGCGCACGGCCGGCCTGGAGCAGCTTGTGGGTGGCGGTGACTGATTTCGGCGTCGAGACGATCGAGCTCGACCTTCCGCCGCTCATCGCGGCGCTGAGCAGGCGCCTGCGCGATCGGCGTGCCCGTCACGCCCGGCCGCTCGGTCGATTTCGCAGAGGCGCTCGCGCTCGTGCGGCCGATCTCGCGCCGGCGGCTGTACTGGACGGCCCGCTCCGTCTTCGTCTCGGATCCTGCGCAGGTCGACGCGTTCGACGCCGTGTTCTTTTCCGTCTTCGACAGTCGAAAGGAGGCAAAGGACGAGGAGACCGTCGCGACGCGTCCCGACGATTGGCACACGTCGCCGCCGAGCACGCGCGACGAGGATGACGAAGATCCGGCCGAGCTCGAGGTGCCGTCGCTGATCGCCAGCGACGAGGAGCTCTTGCGGAGCAAGAGCTTCGACGCGCTCGAGCCTCGGAGCTCGCGCAGCTCTATCGCCTGATGTCGCGACTGCAGCGGGCAGCTCCACCGCGGCGCAGGCGCCGCTACGAGAAGGGACGCCGTGGCGAGCACGTCGACCTGCGCCGGACGCTGCGCGCGAGCCTGCGCACGGCGGGCGATCCGGTCCGGCTGCGCGCCGGCATCGACGCGTGACCCGCCGGAGGCTGGTCATGTTCTGTGACATCTCCGGCTCGATGGAGCCCTACGCGCGGGCGTACCTGCAGTTCCTGACGTCGCCGCCGGCAGCGGGCCGAATGCCGAGGCATTCGTGTTCGCGACGCGGCTCACCCGGCTGACTCGCGCGCTTGCTTCTCGCAATCCTGAGCGCGCGATCCGGCGCGCCGAGGACACCGCGCCTATGACTGGTCCAGCGGGACAAGGATGGGAGACGCGCTGCGGGAGTTCTGAACAACCGGCACGGTCGCCGCGGCATGGCCCGCGGGGCCGTGATCGTGATCCTCTCCGACGGCTGGGAGCGCGGCGACTCGATGCTCGTCGGACGCGAGATGGAGCGCCTCTCGCGGCTGGCCCACCGGATCGTGTGGGTCAATCCACGCGTGAGCGCGGGTGACTTCTCGGTGCAGTCGGGAGGCATGAGAGCCGCCCTGCCGTACTGCGACGCACTCGTGAGCGGCCACAGCTTCGAGGCGCTCGACGAGGTCGCTGAGGCGATCGCCGCCGAGCTGTGGAGCATGCCGCCTCCGGCGCCGGAGCCTCGCGAGGACGAGTCCGTGGGCCAGCGCCACGCCCGTTCCCGGCAGCTCGGTCGCGATGCCGAGCGGCTACGGGCCGAGCAGGGGCAAGACCACCCCGGGCTGGGACAGGTGGCTGAGCCCAAGATCTGCATCTATCCGGGCTGCGAGCGGCCCGCGGTGCCCCCGCACCCGCTGGGCGGGCCGCAGCCGGCCTTCTGCGACCTGGAAGAGCACAACGCGCTGACTGCCCACCAGGAGCGCCAGCGCCTGGCGAAGAATCCCGACCGAGGAGGCGATGAAAGCCGTGG